>JAEUIQ010000049.1 GCA_016794985.1 Planctomycetaceae bacterium
AGGGCCGATATAGCGTCTGCCGGGGTCGCGAGGCCCCGGTTTGAAGTGTCGTTGAGATCCGCAGGCCTGAAGGGCCGATATAGCCTCTGCCGGGGTCGCGAGGCCCCGGTTTGAAGTGTCGCTACGATCCCCAGGCCTGAAGGGCCGACACACAAGTCTCTCCTAACTCCTATCCCTGCGGTTGCGTTCCAACCATGTTGACCACATTCTCGCGCACCCAGATATTTCTGAACCGAGTCTCATTGCCATGAAACTGCAAGTTGATCGGCAGCTTGTCGCCATGCGCCTCATAAAACGGCGCCGCGTGCCACAAGGTCTTGCCCGTCAACGGAAAATGGTTTTGCACCAACACCCCATTGTGGAACACCGTCAGGTACGCCGGTGACTTCAACGAACCATCTTCATGGAACCGCGGCGCTGTAAACACAATGTCGTACTCTTGCCACTGGCCCGGTCCCCTTGAAGCATTGACGATTGGCGGACTTTGCTTGTAGACCGCACCACACTGACCATCAAAGTACGTGACGTTCTCCCATGAGTCCAAAACCTGGACTTCGTACTGGCCCATGAAGTAGATGCCGCTATTCCCGCGACCTTGCCCTTCACCCTCGATCTTGTCCGGAGTCGCGAATTCGATATGCAATTGGCAATCGCCAAAGGCTTGTTTGGAAGAGATGTCACCCTGCCGAGTGATCGCGTACCCGTCTTTGATCTCCCAGCGTTCTCCGCCGACCCATTGATCCAGATTCGTGCCATCAAACAAAACGATCGCATCGGAGGGTGGCAAACGAAATGCGTTCTCGCTTGTTCCACCGGCCGTCACCTTGGGAGGTTCGGGCCACACCACGCCACTCTTGTATTCGTCCACCGCCATCCGAATCGCCGCGTAAGATGTCCCTGCCAATAAGACGGATGCAAAACCCCAAGTCATGCACTTGCGCCACATGTGATCGTTCTTTCTGTGTTTGGAATTCAATGGCGACTAGCCAAATGAGTTGCCGTTCAGCTGTATGGATTACTTCACCAACGACTCAGCAGCCGAAACGGAATCTTCTTTACTCCGTCCCCATTTAAACACGCGAGAGCATCGCAAGCAACAACGAGAACATGGAGTCACGAGATTTTGTTTGAGAATCCCGCTCGAAACGATAAGCTAATCCCGTGGGTTCATAACCTTAACGTTCGTTTGCAAAGGGACCAAATATTAGGTCGAGCTTCGCGCGTTGGGTGTCGTTCAGGATTGCGTTTACCCCGTAGAGTCGCGCAGAATGTTTTTGAACCGCGCTAGCATGTGACTCCATTCGTTCCCAGTAGCGTTTTTCCATATCCTGATGGATCTCCTGCCAAGTTTTACGCTGCGACTCGGACAGTTCCAGATACGATGGCCAATCCGGGAATGCCAGTGGAACTTGTTTCCAACCCATACGCAGAACAAATTGGTTCTTGATCTGTCGCAGGCGTTCTCGCTGCTTGCTATCCAAGATTCGTGCGAGAGTCTCTGCTTGTTGTCCGTCCCACACCTCCGTTTCGCGACTCGGTGTTACTTCTGGTAAAGAGTTCTGCTCTGAAGATGAATCCCCAGCTTCAGCCTCGAAAAGAACACCACGTTCGCGAAGACCGATTTTTAGTTCGGTCGGCAGAGGGTGTTCTCGATACAAGTCAACTCGCCATTTCTCCAATTCAACGAGCTGTGGTTCTTGCAGTTTCAATTCGCTTTTTACAGCGTCGAAAAGCAGCAAATCGGCTGTTCCATGCCAACTCAGCACGCCATCCAGTCGTTGTTCCGAACTCAAAAGCGTTGCCAACGGAGGAATGAATCCACTGACCCCATGGGTAACTCGATCTCGCCTCACAAACAAATGTTCACCCCCAACATTTAGAAATCGTCCAAGCCCATCCAGCATGGAACCAAAATCAAATGACTTCCCGGTGGTGTCGCGGTACAGTTGTTGTTGTCGGGGCAATAATGATTCTTCCAAACGTAGTTGCCACTCTTTAAACAGTGACTTAAGCTCGGATTTTAGCTTCTCAAGCTCGGGTTCATCATGTCGCCACTGATTCAGTGCCCGTTGCAATTGATCGATTTGAAACTGCTGCAAGCCCAAGGCTGACCGCAGGTCTCGATGCGTCCAAAACACGTCTGGGTGGATGAAATCTTCGGGGCTTTGTTGGCCTTCTTGCCGGAAGAATTCTCGTGCGACAACTTGCTGCAATCGAACCCTTTGCTCTGGTTCTAAGATGTCGTGAATTCTGCTGTAGTAACGTTCAGAAAGCTGGGCGGGAGTTCCCTCGAAACTGGGAAGCATTTCCATCATTTCGTTTAGGATTTGATTTCGCAATTCAAACTGCTCGGGAGTCAAGTCTACTCCCCGCCCAGGCCATAACTGCCCCGCGTATTGTCCCGGAAAGACACTCGCCTTGAACTTCAGTTCGCCAAGACCGTCAACGTCCAAGTCGTCTTGTCCGTAACAAGTCACAAGACAAACGAAAACGGATATTGCCACCTTTGTCGCAATATTTGTAAAGAACAAGAACCCGTTCATGCCGAAACCTTTCCGAAGATATTGCCCAATAATCCGCTTTTACAATCCAGGTCCACCACCAGGTGGATCATCGTTCGGATTTGTGTCTTCGAATTTGACGGCGTTAGACGCCAGAATAACCATTATTACGGGAGGCTCTGGAACGAAAACAACTGAGGCGGTTGTTGTACCCCACCAATCAAGATTCGCATCACCCTTAAATTCCGATGATGTGTCATCGTCCGTTGCAGCGGGAGCAAGAGTTGGCGACCAACTATTGCCTGTGGATTGTGTAGCTGAGGTTAATTTCCATTCAACGTGAATGTTTGTGGAGCGGTTGTGTTGTTTGTTAAAGTAACCTTTGATTGGTAAAATAAGTCCGCAAAGCTTGCATACTGCACCGTTTGATTGACCGGCTGTTTCACGACATTGTCAACCTTGCATACAACGTCTGAAATGGCGGCAGTCTGGCAGAACGCGCAGTTAGACACTAGAAATAAGTCAACGCCAACTGAGGCGAAGCAAACAGTAACCAAGAACATTAAACGTCGCATAAGAACACCCTCCAAAAAACGAAGCTGAAACCGTTACAACTGTGAGAGCCCGAAAAACGTGATAGCCCTCGACCATTGAATTGTATCCTTGGAAAATGCGGAATCAACTGAAGAAATCAATTTTTTCGGCTGCTGTATAAATTGTACTCACCGTTTCCGAATCCTCTATGGCTTCAGGCAATGTCGTCGTTCGCCCAAAAACTTGCATGCAGAACTAGACACTTGGGTACCGCGAAAAATGCGGTGTACCAACACGTTGCGTTTGAGGCTACGGCTTCTGCAATCGCACCGTGTCGAACAACTGATCTTCTAATGTAAACGAGCGGAGTTCGAGTGTTTTGTCTTGGATGTGGACCATGACATAGTGGTGTGTACGACGGACGTTGTTTTGGAAAAATGGACGATAAGGACCAGGCGTCTCCAAGCCACCACCACCGCCACCCGTGATCATGTAGATCGTGCCGCCATTGGAAACGGCTTGTCCGTCTTTGATCGGCCAGGTTCGTTCGTACGAATGAATATGTCCCGTCCACACAATGTCCACGCCATACTTTTCGTACAACGGAACGAGCTGTCGGGCGCGCAAGTCGCCCCGCGTGCTCTTGTTGGTCTTCCACAAATCACCGTAGTCGTTCTCGTCCGAGGAATAAGGCGGATGATGATGCGAAACAAACTTCCACGTGGCTTTTGAAGCCGCCAACTTCTCTTCCAGCCACCGGTATTGTTCGCTCTCCGGATCGACCTTGCGATTGGAATCGATCACAAAGAAGTCGGCATCGCCATAAGAAAACGTGTAGTAGTATTCGGGGTCCGGCAGGGCCATGTAATCAAAGTAGTTCTTGGCATTCTGTTCGTGATTGCCCAAAACCGGGAACAAAGGAATCCGCGAAATCAACGGGTTCAGCGACGGGAAAAACTCTTCTCGCCAATCCGAGTCCTTCTTGCCTTGATCCACCAAGTCGCCGGGCAGCAAGAGGAAATGTGGACGCTGGGCCCACGCGTGCTGGGCAATCGCGCCCGCCACCTTCGGGTTCTTCTGCGTGTCGCTGATGACGGCAAAGGTCACCGGCGTACCGGGCCCAACCGCGGTTTGAAACGTCGAGGGGTCGGATTCGATTTTCTTCCCGTCGGCTGTCGTCGAAACGACGCGATAGAAGTACTGGGTGTTGGGTTCCAGTCCCTCGATTCGCCCCGTGTAGATCTCGCCGTTGGCTGTGGTGGGGGCGACTTGGTCGCACTCGACCGTTGTACCCCAATGGATTTCGCTGGTGGCCGGCATCGTGGTTTGCCAAACGACGCTCATTCCGGTCGGCGTTCCGAATTGCAGGAAGGGTCGCACGATGAAGTCCAGTTCCTGTGGGGCAACGACCGGTTGGGCGTTGGCCAATTCCTGCAAGTGTTCGAAGTCATGAGCGACCCACTTGGCTTTGGCAGCCATGTTGTAGATCGCCACTTCACGCAACTTGCCGCGAAACGAATTGAACTCGTCCCGGTCGCGATAGGCTCCGACGACAAACGGAGCGGACGTGGGATATAGCAGATCGCCACTTTGTTCTTTGGATTCGGCGTCCAATTGCCCGTTGACATACAGTTGCATTGTCTCGCCGTCGTAAACGCCGACCACTTGATAGAACTTGCCGGGGACGTATTTGGTTTTGCCTTGCAGGTAGGTCATTTTGCCATCGCCGTCGTTGGCACCTTGCGAAGAGATTGCAAACGTAAAAACTTCTTGGTTGTAGCCCAAAACCCAGCCGGTTTCGGCGTCGCCGTTGTCTTGGATCGTGCCAACCACGCCGCCCCATTCTTCAGGTCGATCGACCGCGACCCACGTGGCCACCGTCATGCTTTGGACCGGCAAAAAGTCTTTGATCTGCGTCCAATCTTCCGCGATCATGCATTGAGTTTGCCGCCCGGAAAAGAAGGCCGATTGCCCCCAAGGATCGCGTGTCACGTCCGGGGCCTGCGAGAACATCCCGTCGGGACCTAAGCGAGACTTGAGCTTTTGCCCATCGATTTGTTCAGCGCGAAACGTCCAATGACACAAAGGGTCGGGACCATCATGGGCCGCAACTCCGGTCGTCGACCACAACAATGCAGCGATCAGGCCCAACACCAATGTTCCAATCGGCTTCATGTTTCGGTTCATGCTAATTTTCGTTCTCAGGCGGTACGTGTTTTCAAGTCGGCGGACATCGCCGAGGTAAGAAGCATACAAAATTCTTGTGAGGCTCGCGGGAAGATTTGGTGAAAAAGTAATGAAGGGTCGCCAAGATCAGTGACGAACAACGAGCCAAAAACATCGAACGCCATGAGCATGGGGAGGGGATGTTGCTTCATCCTATGGCCAGCTTCTAATTCTCCGGCGGCAACGAAAGCTCGGAGTCGACTTGCTTCTTCGTTCCTCTTAACTTGTTGCGGCGATAGTGCAGCCAGCCGAAGGCGGCGCCAGCCAACGCCAGCGGTGTACCGATAAGCCACGGCAGCCTCTTTCGAATCATACCGCTCAGAAATGCCAATCGCGTCATCGAAAACGTGTAGTCCTGGTTCTTCTGAAATCCGTCAATTCGCAGTCGATGGACCAGCAAATTCGGATCAACGATTGGTGCGGGCATGTCGGCAAACGTCGTACCAGCAGCAGGCCGCGATCGCACGAACCCAGTCGCGGGGTCGGTGTAGTCGTAGTCAACGTAGCTGCCTGCCAAATCATCCAACATCGCGTGTTGCACAAAAAGTTGGTGATCGAATTCCTCGGTTTCGTGAACCATCCCATCGTGAATGTGGAGCGTCGGAAAGAAGACTTGGTCAGGGGTTCGGGTCTCAAATTCAAACGCCATGGGATGTGGAGTGCCTTGCAACTTGGTTAGCTGAAAGACCGCGAAGCTAAAGTTCGCGTAGCCAGGGATCTGATCCCAGGTCGATTTGGGTATGACAAAAGCAGGATCAAGGTTTTCGAAGTCGTCGATACTGGGGACAAAGGAAGCGATATAGTCGCCAACCGAATGGACCGGTATGCTGCCAGCCGCCGACTTGCGATACAAGCTGGGAAACAATTCTGCAAGGCTTTCGAAGAAACCTGGATGATCTTCCAAATTGATGAACTTGACCGATCCTTCCCGCGCCGGTGCGCGAACCGGAATCGGCAGAATCATGGCATTGGGAGTTTTTGTGGAAAACGTCATCTGGTAGACAAGGTATTGGGTGGAGCGATCGGTCAGCCGCGCAAATATCTTGGTGGCCTCCACAAACTCAACTTGTTGCGCGAAGCAGCACATTTTGTTGTTCCTAAGCTCGGATTTGCCCAGTGACAAATGGTTGCCCAATTCCACCATTATCCGCATGAATCAATAAATCGTTCCCCAGGACTTGATGAGAAACTCGCCGGGGCTTCGTGTTATCGGTGGCTTTTGGCACAGTTTCTCGCCCCAGGCCACCGACTGGGGATGGGGCGTTGGTTCCGCCAATGATGATCGGGGCGACGAAGACGTATTGTTCGTCAACCAAGTTTTGATCGAACAAATTTCCCAACAGCGATGCCCCGCCCTCGACCAAGATGTTGGTCATGCCGCGGGCTGACAACTCGGCGAGCGTCCGTCGCACGAACTCGGCGTAATTGAATTCGCTGTTTGCCACGAGTGTGGGTGCCCAGACCTCCACGCCTGCTGCTTCCAGTTGTCGGCGATGACTCGCGTTCGCGCCGGATTCACACGACACGAAGACCGGGACCTCACGTGCAGTGCGGACCAACTGCGACTCGAGCGGCAATCGCAAATGGCGGTCCACCACGATCCGGGTCGCCATCCGAGTCGGTGTCTGGCCGTTTTCCAAGCGAGCCGTCAGCGCTGGGTCATCCGCCAAAGCCGTGCCGATGCCGACCATGATCCCATCCATCCGGCCTCGCAACTGATGCACAAAAGCCCGAGCCGGAGGGCCGCTGATCCATTGGCTGTGACCTGTCCGAGTGGCGATTTTCCCATCCAAGCTCATGGCCCACTTGGCAATCACCCACGGTAAACCCGTTTCTAAACGCTTCAGGAATGGGGCCAATAAAGTTTGCGACTCTTCCGCCAGGACCCCGACCTGTACTTCGATACCGGCTGCTTGCAGCTGTTCGATTCCCTGGCCAGACACATGCGGCGAGGGGTCCTGAGTCGCCACCACGACGCGGCGAACTTGGGCCTCGATCAAGGCCAAGCAGCAGGGTGGCGTTTTGCCGTAGTGACTGCACGGCTCCAAGGTCACGTAAGCCGTGGCGCCCCGCGGATCGTGGCCCCGTTGTTTGGCGTCGTTGAGGGCATCGACTTCGGCATGGGCCTGGCCAAACTGCCGATGAAATCCTTGGCCAATCATTTCGCCATCGCGGACCAAGACACAGCCGACCATCGGGTTCGGTTCGACACGGCCTTGTCCCCGAGCCGCCAAACTCAAAGCCCGCCGCATCCAGATTTCATGTTCGTGGTTCATGTGTGACAGTATTCGCAAAAACCACCCGCTCGGCGGTAAATCAAATCCAGCAAGGCCTGATTCATCGTGAGGCTTTTATTGCATTTAGAGCACGCAGCTTTAGTGTCTCGATAACTCGGCCAACTCGGCGATATTCATCAATTTCGCATTCTTCACTGGGCGTTAACGTGCCCGTGCGCGCTTTCTGAGCTAGTTCGTTCGCCCGCTCCGCGTCGGCGGGATCAAGTTTCACAGTCAGCAAATAGGACGCAAGTTCCGGGCTCATTTCCGCCCGTCCCGTATTGAACGCACGAACCAATATGGCCGTTGAGGTGTTGATTGTGTTTTGAACCATGGTTCAAGCTCCCTCACTTCTGTTATCGCGACTTACATCCCCCCGACTTATTGTAACCGACCGAGTTTCAGGGGAAACCGCCAGTTGGCAATTCGACGAGTCTTCTCAATCCCTACAAATTACCGAATGACAAATTGAATTCTCGACGAAACGTGTTAGAGTCAAGAGGTTGGATGTTGTTCCTGGATCAATAACGAGTGCTGGCGTGGCCAAGTCGCAAAGGAAGTCGAAACTTAGCAACGCGTCGTCCAAGCGGGCTAGTCGCCCGCGTGTGGCTGCGTCCGTCGCGAAGAAAAAGCGTTCCGGTCCCCGCAGTTCCAGTCCCGGCGGTGGTGCAACAGCGTCCCTGAAACCAGCGGGTAAAACACCGACACACGGAAGCTCGCCTAGTCGCCGCATCACCGAAAACGGCAAACTGGAGCCATGGTGGTTGGCTGGAAAGAAGTTGGATTGGGACCAGCTCACCGACGATCAACTGTTGGATTGCCGGATGTGCGATTTGCCGTTGGACTTGGAGAAGTCGTCGCTCGTCGGCAAGATCGAACGGCTGTACGAAGAGATGGCCGCTCGCGGATTGGACTTCAAGCCTCACTTTTGGCTCAGCGACGAATGGTTTGCGCCTGATGGAATCCCCGGGATTGCGATTCCGTTTTATTTGGCCCACCCTCGTCTTTGTCAATTGGAACGCAAGTTGATGTTGGAGGTCGAGGGTGGCTCCGACGAATGGTGCATGAAGATCCTGCGACATGAGACTGGGCATGTGCTGGACACGGCGTTCTTGTTGCATCGCCGTAAACGGTATCGCGAAGTGTTCGGCAGTTATAGCGATCCCTATCCTGAATACTACCGCCCCCATCCGAAGAGTCGCCGCTACGTCGTGCATTTGGAGCCGTGGTACGCCCAGAGCCATCCAGCGGAAGATTTTGCGGAGACCTTTGCGGTGTGGCTCAAGCCCGGCGGGCGGTGGCGGACCCAATATCGCGGCTGGCCGGCATTGAAGAAGTTGGAGTATGTCGACGAGTTGATGGGGAGTATCGTTGGGGCCAAGCCGAAGGTCGTGTCGCGGAAAACCATCGAGCCCTTGCGGCAAATCAAACGCACGCTGCGGGACCATTACGAACAACGTCGGGCTCGGTACGAGATGGATCTGCCGTCGCCCTTCGACCGCGATCTCTTGCGGTTGTTCTTTTCCGAGAAGAACGACGAATCGGCCCTCAAGGAAGTGCGGCGGCAAGAAAGCAAGTTGCACGACTTTGTCGAACAGCAAGCCTCGGCACTGCTGCGAAAACACAAGACGGAGATCGAACGACAAGTCACCAGCTGGACGGGCGAGAATCGGTACACCGTGTCGTTGGTAGTCCGCGAGGTGATCGACCGCTGCCGAGAACTCAAGCTTCGCGCGATCGGTAGCGAAGCGAGACTGGTGCGTGACGTTACGATTTTTATTACGGTTCAGACCATGAACTATCTCCATAGTGGGTTGCATCGAGTGGCCTTATGAGAAAACGGCGAATCATGGTCTTGTTGCATCAGGAGTTGATCCCACCCGACAGTTTGGAGGGTGTGAGCGATGCGGAGATGATGGAGTGGAAGACGGAATTTGATGTCGTGCAAACGCTTCGCTACATGGGCCATGAAGCGACGCCGGTCGGAGCCTCAGACGACCTGAGCAAGATCCGCGACGCCATTACGGAACTCCGACCGCACATTTGCTTCAATCTCTTGGAAGAATTCCATGGAGTGGGTACTTACGATCAACATGTCGTGAGTTATCTCGAGCTCTGCAAACAACCTTACACCGGCTGCAATCCTCGTGGTCTGATGTTGTCGCACGACAAGTACTTGGCCAAGAAGATCATGACCTATCATCGCATCCCCACGCCGCGTTTCACCGTCATTCCGCGTGGCAAGCGAGTCAAGCATCGCAGCAAATTGGATTATCCGCTGCTGGTCAAGAGTGTGGTTGAAGATGCGTCGTTGGGAATTACGGAATCGTCACTGGTTCACGACGAAGAAGCATTGAATCGACAAGTGAGCTATTTGCACGAGACCTTGCGCAGTGACGCGTTGGTCGAAGAGTACATTGCGGGCCGCGAGTTTTATGTCGGTGTGCTGGGCAATCAGCGATTGAAAGTCTTGCCCATTTGGGAAATGAAGTTCACAAAGGCGCCCAAAAAACCCACCATCGCGACGGCCAAAGTGAAATGGGACGCGGCGACCCAGGAGAAGCTAGGAGTCGAGACCAACGCAGCGGAATTGCCGGACGAGCTGCGTGAACGGATCATCACCTTGTGCAAACGCGTTTACAAGGCGTTGGACTTGAGTGGTTACGCGCGGATCGATTTGCGTTGCAATGCGGAGGGCAAGGTCTATGTCTTGGAAGCCAACCCGAATCCCAACTTGAGTTTTGGTGAAGACTTCGCCGAGTCCGCTGAAACAGACGGCATCGAATACGAAGACTTGTTAGGCCGCATTCTAAATCTTGGCCTAAGCTATCAAGCCCATTGGCGGAATGTTTAGACGCTGCAAATCGTCATGTTTTCGAGACTCGTTTGATAGTAGCATGGGCGCCCCGATCTTGGCAGAATCGGAGAATCGCCTGAACCTCATATTTTGAATGCGATTCGAGGAATGCCTTTAATTCGGCTCGTAACTCGTTAGGCGTGCGATTGCCCAACGCGTGCCGGGAGTGAGATATGCTCGACAACTGCAATCAAAAACCGAACGTCGGATTGGAAATATTCTCGAAAATGTTTCAGTCTATTCTCGCGTGGGTAATTCATCTTTCGGGCCGCGAGTTCCCGAGTCGTCCTGGAAGAGTTCACCGGACCGGCGGGGAAAGGCTGTGAAACCGCTATGGGTAGCCTGTCGGTCGGTGAGTTCTTAGTTTTTTTCAAGACGTTTCCGGATTTGCTGTCCCCTTTTCTGGGTTGTCGCGCAATTAAGGAATGACGACTGTTTGGCGAGAGAGGTCCTTCCACGGCTGGAACATGAACCCAGAGCAAGTTTTCGAAATACTGATGCGGGAAAATGCGGACATGCTGTTGGCGTACCTGCGAGCGGTGGTTCGCGATCAACATGCAGTCGATGATTTGTTCCAAGAATCGATGCTTGTCGCTTGGCGAAAGCTCGAGAGCTACGATCTTGAACGACCATTTGGGACCTGGCTGCGCGGCATTGCCAAAAATCTAGCCCTCGCCCATTTTCGTGAGCGAGCCGGGCGAGATCAACCGCTGGACGAAGCAGCGATGGAATGGGTCGAGTCTCGCTTCGCTCAATTTCACGTGCTCGCCGGCGATACGATGCGGGAGAAACTTTCGGCGCTTCGCGCTTGTGTGCAGGCGTTGCCGGAAGAGTATCGACAACCGGTTCAGATGCGATATGCCGACTCGAAGTCGCTGTCCGAAATTGGGAATAAGTTGCAATTGGCAACAGAGACGTTGAAAAAACGGTTGTCGCGGGCGAAGCTGCGTTTGGCCGAGTGTCTAGAACGTAAATTGGCTGCCGTAGGTGAATGAACATGAACAACGAGCACTCTCCTTCAAACGCTTCAGACGCTTCAGACTTTCCGGACTCTCCGGACTCTCCGGACGGGATTCGCGAGGCCTTCATAGACTCGCTGCTGATGGCTGCTTATGGCCACGGACAAGCGGCAGTGTCGAGCAAGGTCGATCAAGTCATGCAACAGATTGAACGGGAAAAAAACGCGTCCCGTCGACCAACTCAGGAAGCCGCTCCCGCGAATCGAAGAAGCTGGAGTCGCTGGGTCTCTGCGGCGATCGCGGCCTCGTTGCTTGGTGTGGTTTTTTTCGGACTGCAGTATTTTGGCCCAACTCAGCAAGCGTTGGCGGCGATCGAACAGAGTTTGGCGGCGGCTGCGGAGCAAGTCGCGAGAAAATACTTGATTACGGTCACATTCAAAGACGGCGGAAAATCCAGCGAGGTCGAAAACGATTTATACGTACAAGGCAGTGACCGGTTCGCGCTGCGGCATCCAGCACTTGTAGCGGGGGCAGATTTGTGGCTGGGCAAGAACGGAAATGAGACGTGGGTCGTCCCGGCGATTGGACCGGTCCTAACCGGCAATGACCTCGCGCTCAGTCGATGGTTGGGTTCACAGGAACAGTTGTCGACACCCTATCTACACGTCACAACCGTGCTGGAGCGGATGTCGCGTGGCTACCGACTGAGAAACCTGGGTGAGTCGACGATTCGCTCGACTGCCGGAAATGAAGTTGTTTGCCGGCACGTTGTCGGTGAACTAAAAAGCGAAGCCAATCAAAATCTGCCTGCGATGATCGAACTTTGGTCGGACGCTGAGTCTGGAGTGGCTCAACGAATTGAAGCTCGCTGGTCGCTCGCCGAATTCGAATCTGGTCGCGAAAAAGTTGTCATTGAGTTCGTCGGTCAACCGGAGTTGCCGGACGACTGGTTTGAGGCGGAAGGACATTACGCAGATTCTCGCGGAAAAATTACATTCGACAAAAAGGAAAACGAATGAACACGAATCATGTCAGATTTGGATCTTCTACGGTTGCGAATTTCATTGATTCACACAGGACTCGCAACCACGTCGTGCTGGTATTGGCTTGGGCGATGTTCGGATTGCCTTGCGTTTGGAGTCAAGAGTCCCGGACCGACGCAACGAAAACCAATCGTTCGGGAGATGTGACGTTCTCCAGTGACATTGCGATGATTATTTATGACAAATGCACGTCATGTCACCGTCCCGGTCAAGTCGGGCCTTTTTCATTGATCACTTATGATGATGTACGGAAGCACGCGTTGACCATTGAGGCCGTTATTGAAAACGACTACATGCCGCCGTGGAAACCTGTCAATCACAACGTTCCGTTTTCTAACGATCGTAGTTTGAGTGAGTCGCAAAAAAATAAATTGAAGGGTTGGATTGCCGCCGGTTGTCCGGAGGGGGATCGGGCTGCGACGCCAAAGCCTCCCGAGTTTCCCGATGGGTGGAGTCTCGGCAAGCCCGATCTGATCGTGAAGATGAACGGACAATTCGAAGTTCCTGCGGATGGCCCGGACATTTATCGTTCGTTCGTGTTTCCTCTCCAATTGCCAGAAGACAAGTGGGTCAAGGCGATCGAGTTGCGATCGAATGCACAATCGGCGATGCATCACGCGTTGTTTTTTCTTGATTCTTCTGGCAATGCTCGGAAGATGGATGGCTCGGATGGCAAAGCAGGGATTGAGGGCATGGGCTTTTTGGCTGACTTTGGCGGTGCCGCAGGTGGGAATGCGTTGGGCCGTGGTGGACTCTTGAATCGACTCGGTGGTCTTCGGAATCAACGCGAAGCCGCCGGGAACGAAGACGGCCGGATTGATAATACACTGGCTCGCAGTTTGGGCGGATACGTACCCGGAGCAATGCCGACAAAGCTGCCGGGGGACTTGGCAATGGCATTGCCCAAAGGCTCGGACATCGTCATGCAAACGCACTTTCATCCATCGGGCAAGCGAGAAACGGAACAAGCCGAGTTGGCGTTGTACTTTGCCGATCGAGCCCCCTCCAAGCAATTAGTGACGATCCAAGTCCCCCCGATGTTCGGGTTTGGGGCCAATATCGATATTCCGGCTGGCGAAAAGAATTTTCGCGTGGCCGACTCCTTCACGCTACCGATCGACGTTCAAGCAGTTAGCGTCGGCGGGCACGCGCATTACATCTGTCGCACCATGAAGATGACTGCGCGAACGCCGAATGGGACAGATGTGACCTTGATGCAAATCGACGATTGGGACTTGGATTGGCAAGACCGTTACTTGTTCGCGGAGCTGGTGAATTTACCAGCCGGAACCGTGATTACCACGGACATCGTGTACGATAACTCTACCGACAATCCGGAAAATCCTTACCAGCCACCGCGACGGATTCGCTGGGGCCGACAGTCCAACGATGAAATGGGGAGCGTCACGTTGTTGGTGGTTGCGAGTGACGAAAGTCAGCGCCGAGACTTGGAGCTTGCCTTACGAGCTTACTTCACATCGTCAATAGCCGACCGATTTACGAAAGGCGAGGGTGTCACGCAAATGTTGTTGCAACTCGACGAAAACGGCGACGGCAAGGTGCAAGAGTCCGAAGCACCGCCACGGATGGGTGGCCGAGTGTTTGGAATGCTGGATCAAGACTCCGATGGGGGGCTAGATTCGACAGAACTAGGTCGATTGCGTGAACTTATGCAACGATTTGGGGCCAGAAACTAAAGATCCGTCGCCTTGCGAGGAAGCGATGTTGTTTTGCAGACTAAAGTTTGTCGATAACCGACGGAAAGAAAAGCCAAAATGTTGAAGTCAATAAATGGAATTTGGTACGTCGCTTGGGTGATCTTATTTCAACTGGGAACATTCGACGTACTGTCAGCTCAGCCACCTCGGGAATGGAAGCTGACGGATATCGATGGGAAGCAGCACGTACCTTTTGATGACCCAACGACACTCGCTGTTGTACTGGTGTTCATTTCAACCGATTGCCCGATCGCCAACGCGTACCAACCGGAATTAAAAAAGCTCTCGCAGAAATTCATCGCCCAGGGCATCCGTTGGTTCATGATCCATCCCGATCCTGATACAACACCCGAACGGGCCGCCGAACACGCCAAGCAGTTCGAAATTTCGGTACCGATTGTCGTCGACCACAATCAATCGATCGCCCGCAGTGTGGGCGCCCGCGTTACACCGGAAGTGCATGTGTATGTAAAGGCCAATGAGGAAGCGGTATACCAGGGCCGGATCAACGATTTGTACGCGACATATGGCAAAAAACGAGTGGCTGCGACGACACACGACCTCGCAGACGCCTTAACGGCAACGGTTGATGGCCAGCCCGTTGCCGTCCGAAAGACCGAGCCGGTCGGCTGCTTTATCGTCTTTGACGATATCGACAACGGCTCGCGCGACCGCGACAATCCGTGACAGATCGACAATGCGAATGTCGAGCAACGGACGCTCGGCGTGGAAGACACGGTCGGTTAGCGCGATTTTCCATTCGTGTTGACTGGCCGAAGTAGGGCACGACGGCACTTCGCTTGCTCGAGGGCAACGAAGTCCGCATCGTACCTTGACCCTGCCGACCGCTGGCAATCAAAATACCCCCCCGAACCCATGCGGTGGGCAATTTATCTCCCGTCGCTCACCTTGATCCCGGTTCTGTGGAGATTAGGCTTAATGGCGGCCAACTTGAGTGGTTCAGATTTTCACCGTTTTCGGTTCATCACGAACCGTTCGCAAATTGGAAGTTTTTCCCCGACACCGGGTGCTTGCGCCTTACCGCAAAAGGTTTTTCGATGATGTCCATGTTCAGTGTCATTGGTTTAGTGTCATTGCTGTTCGCTCCAACGATTCAGGATGTGGAATCGAGGACTTGGAAGGCGGGAAGTTCCGAGTACTCCATCAAGGGGGTACTGGTTGCTTACAACGATAACACGGTCGTGCTCAAGCGAGACCGCAGCGAAAAGCTTGTCGCGGTCGAGATTGCGGAGCTTTCCGAACCAGATCAAAAGTTCGTAGCGGACAAACGGGAAAAAGATAAGCAAGACGCGGCGGAGTCCCCGGCTGAGGATTGGCATACATGGACTTCACAAGCTGGTTGGCAGATTCGTGGCCGAGTATTGGCTTACGGAAGAAAAGATCTGGTGATCGATCGTAAGTCAGGGGTCGTCACGATCAACGGAAAAGCATTCAGTTCGCTTGACGTGTTGCAACAAAAGTTGGTACTGGCGGTCTTATCCAAACTGGAAGGAAAAGCCATCGAAAACGAAGCGGACGTGAGAGCGTTGACGGGTTCATCTAAAGGCGAACCCAAACAGTACACTTTGGATGGTGTGATGCTCGAATTGGAAAGTAAAGATCACGTCCCCGTTCCATTCTTCATGTTCAGTGAGAAAGACCTCGAACTCCTGCGTTCAGGTTGGGAAGCATGGCTGGCCGCCGAACAGGACGCTGAGGCCCGGGCCCGTGAGGATTTTCTGGTTCGGCAAGAGGCCATGCAGTATCAACGCATGCAACATCGGAAGATGCAACATGAGCAGATGGAAATTCTGAAACTCAATTTACTGGCTTCTGCGGCCGGGGTGACGACTATCTGGGAAGTCGCTCTATTGCCAGCTCCTGGAACTCGCGGCCGCCCGATGACGGTGGTTGTCTCGGCCCCGAACAGCCAAGCGGCTGCTCAGGTTGCTGTGCAACAGCATCGAGGATTTGTGGCTGGCCCGATTCGGAAAGTCAGTAACAATTAGGCTTTGTATGTAAAGCGACTGACCGGTCCGTCTTATTTTTGGGGACTATGCGTTGATATGCGAAGACGTCAGTTCGACAAACCTTATCTGTTGGACCGACTACGGGGCCGCTGTCGCCAGTTGCGCCACGAGCGTTGTTTGATCAGACTTTCAGATCGGCTGACGCAGAAAAGTGCCTAGATTTCTGGTTTTGTCTTTAGGTCTTTCCGTCTGCCGCTTTTGGAGATTGTTTCGATCACGGTAGAGGAAGGTTTGGCAGAGGAATGTTTGGCAGCGGAATGGAGCGTTGGAGTACGCTGCGATGTGTCGTGCCACGGATTGTTGAGTCTGAGGGCCTTCCTGAAGCTGTTGGAACGGGTTTGATTGGAGTTAGGCAGGCATCTAGGGACGGCCCCGAATTTTGGACGATTGCTCGTTCGTTTCTAATGGATCCCGAAGCGTGGCGTTTTTTTTGATCTTTTCTCGTTTTCGTGTCATTGGTGTGTTTCGTGGATCGTGACACCTAAGCTGTTGCTCATCACTCCCGCTCATTCGTTGTTCGAACTTGCATTTTGAATGTCGTGGAAATAGAATTCAGGGGGCGCGGCGACTCGGCGCGGTTGGATGGTTGCTTGTTGGAACGCTATTACGAAGTGAGATCTTGGATGAAATTGGAACTTTCGGCTCGTTGGCAAAGTCGCTTGGCGGTTTGGGGTTTGGTCCTAACGGGGCTGGTGGTCGGTTACGGGATCGCTGAGTTCGGTGGAAGCTGGGGTGCGAATGCGACGATGGTCGAGTCCAATCGCTTGTTGAACGTTGTCGAATCGTCGGGAATTTCCAAGTCGCCGGCCTGGTTGGATTCGGCCTCGCGGGGCAGCAAGGTTTCATTGGCGACTGGGATGATTACGGATGGAGTCGAAGGCATCTTTGCTTTGGATCATCAAACCGGGGCCTTGTATTGTTGGGTGTTGGACCCGCGGTCGATGGCCTTGGTAGCCGAGTATGCGGGGAATGTCCCGGTCTTGATGGGGTTGGAGCAAGGCGCGGAGTACGACTTTGTGATGACGACTGGCCAACTGCCAAATCAAGCGGGACGGGCAGGAAATGCTCGCCCGATCCAGAGTGTGATTTATGTGGCGGAAGGTAATTCTGGCAAAGTTGGTGGCTTTTCGTTCCAATGGGCTCAACCGATGGCGGCTCGCGGAGCTGCTCAGCAAGGCCCCATTTCGTTGGTCTTTTCGGGTACCGTGCGCAGTGCCTTGGCAACTCGAGACCAATAACGTCTCATGCCCAAGCTGACTTCGATCTGCCTATTGCTGTGCCTGTCGTCGATCGGGTTGCTGGGGTGCGACCCCGATGACAGCAACCAACGTTTGACGGCGCTGAAGTTGGCGCATGTCTATGAAATTCACTCGCCCACCCATCGTTATGGGACCGCTCGGTTGGAAGAGCAGCTGGTGTCCGAGGGAACCCCGCTGAGCATAACGGTCTATCCAGCCGCCCAGTTGGGCAACGAAGCCGAGCTGCTGGAACAACTGGTGGCCGGCGAGTTGGAGTTGGCCATTGCGGGGCCTTCGTTTTTGGGAATGTGGCACCCGCCGCTGGGTGTTTTTGACGCGGCCTATGTGTTCCGAGATTTGGATCACATGTTGCAAGTCGCTAAGGGACCAATCATGGCCCCGCATTGGGAGCAGTTGCGTCAGAAATACGGCGTGCGAGTTCTAGATACCTGGGCTTATGGATCGCGACACATTACTGCGAATCGCCCAATTCGTTCGCCAGTGGATCTTGCTGACTTTCGCCTTCGACTTCCCGGTGCCAAGGTCTGGCAGGAATCGGGCCGAGCGCTGGGAGCGAGGCCACTGCCGGTTCCGTTTGGCGAAGTGTATTTGGCGCTTCAGCAAGGCATTGCCGATGGGCAAGAGAATCCGGTCGCGGTCATCAAGACGATGGGGTTTCATGAAGTACAGCAATATTTGTGTTTGACGGGCCATATCCAATCGTCGATCCAAATCCTTGTCAACGAGCGCACGTGGGCGCGACTAAGTCCTGAGGAGCAAAAGTCGCTGCAAGCGGCCGTTGTTCGATTGGGCGATGAGGTTCATCGCGATAGTTTGGCGGAAGAGGCCGAGTTGCTTGCCCAATGGCGAGCCGACGGTTCGATGAACATAGTCGATGATGTTGACTTGGCGTTGTTTCGTGAACGATGTCGAGAACATTTCAGTTCCGGTTATGCCTTTAGCGAATTGTACCGTGAGATTTCAGCGATGCCAGCGACAAGCGACACCACTGCGATGCAACAGGCTAATACAGCGATTAACACAGACCAAGCGGAGTGAGCATGGAACGGTTGCACCGCAGCGTGGTTTGGTTGGAACAGTGTTTGGCGGTGCTCATCTTGGTTGCCATTTTGGGTACGATGTTCGCTCAAGTGGTGGCGAGATACGTGTTTCGTGCTCCGTTTTCTTGGAGCGAAGAACTGAGTCGCCTTGGTTTGATCTGGATGACGTTTCTGTCCGCCGCGTATGTAATGTCCCAACGCCGACATTTGGCCGTGGATCTTTGGGCAACGCGTTGCAGCGCGCTGGGCCGAGTGCGAGCCGATTTGTTTGTTGATGCGGTAGTGGCTTTCACTTGCTTGTTGTTGTTCTTTGGTAGTTTGCCGTTTGTATGGTATGTACATCCGGTGGGGTCTCCAGCACTGGGGATTGCCAAAAGCGTTTGGTATGGTGGGGTAAGTTTGGGGTTGTTGTTGATAGCCTGTCACTCGTTGGTTCATGCTTGGGCCGCCTGGAATGGGAAGTCGTTGACTCGGTCCGCGGATTCAGAAATCGAAGAATCGTTGCATTTGAAATGGGATGGCGCGTCCGAAGATGAAAGCACCAAACGAGGTCCACCATGATCTTGGGACTGCTGATTCTGGGCATGTTGCTGTTACTGTTCTTGCGCGTCCCAGTCGCGTTCAGCATGTTGCTGCCTTGTTTGTTGTATGTTTCGTGGTCGCCCGACATTACCTTAGGTGTGGCGTTGCAACGAACAATGTCTGGGTTGGACTCGTTTCCTTTACTGGCGGTGCCGCTGTTTATTTTGACGGGTTACCTAAGCAATGCGGGAGGCTTGGCGGATCGACTGTTTCACTTTTTGCTATGCCTACTACGCCGCATCCCAGGTAGCTTGGGTTACGTTAATGTTTTGAGCAGCTTGTTGTTTTCCTGGATGAGCGGCGCGGCGGTAGCGGACGCCGCGGGGTTGGGTTCCGTCTTGGTGCCTGCAATGAAGAAACGCGGGTACGATGAAGGGTTTGCCTTAGGCTTGACGGGAGCTTCCTCGTTGATTGGTCCCATGATGCCGCCTAGCATTCCGGCGATCATCTATGCCGTGGCGGCCGGTGCTTCCGTGGGTGGATTGTTTTTTGCCAGTATTTTGCCCGCGCTCCTGTTGACGGGAATCTTGTGCATTGCCGTTGCGATTTACGCGGCGCGTCATCCGTTGCCGGAAGCTGCCGAAGTTCAAGGAGTATATTTGGCCCAAGCCACTTATCACGCCGCTCCGGTCTTGCTGACGCCCGTCATCATTCTAGGTGGTATTCTTGGCGGTGTGATGACGCCGACCGAGGCAGCCGCGGTCGCTGCCGCTTACGTCGGTCTTTTGGGAATAGCTTTTCGTTCGCTATCTTGGGCGGGACTTCGCGAATCATTGCTGGCGACGACCACAACGACGGGATCAATCATGTTGATCGTGGCAGCCGCCAGTTTGTTTGGTTGGATTATTGCTCGCGAGCAAGGACCACAAGCGATGACCGCCTTGCTGACCAGCATGACCGACGATCCCTACGTGTTCTTGTTGTTGATTAATCTCGCTTTGCTGGTGGTCGGAATGTTGTTGGAACCGGTGGCTGCCCTTTTGATAATGGTCCCGATTTTGATGCCGGCGGCTCGAGAGTACGGCATTGATCCGTTGCATCTGGGTGTGATCATGATTCTGAATCTAGTGATTGGTCTGTTGACACCGCCGGTAGGTTTAGTCTTGTATGTGTTGAGTTCGGTGACCGGAGCACCTGTGCAACGAGTGATCCGAGGAACGTTGCCATTTTTATTACCTTTGCTTGTGACTTTATTGATTGTCACCTACGTCCCCGCGTTGAGTCTTTGGCTGCCCAAACTCTTGTTGAAATGAAACTAAAGATGGCGCGATCCGGCTCGCGCCGACTCCGCACGGAGTTGTGCGGATCCGCGCAGTAGACGTTCGCTGAATCGCGATGTTCGTGACAAAAACGCCCGAAATAACGGCTGCGTTGCTTAACTGCGAAACAGGTTCGTCCTGGCATTGGAATTGCACTTAGGAGTTGTCGTTGAAGTTCAACTTGTGTTTCCAAGTTTAGAAAGGCTCGCATGAAAAAGAACGAACCCATTAGCAAAGTCATGAGCACCTCCCCAATTAGCGTCCACGAGGGGGATCCTGTTTCGAAGGTCAAGAAGATTATTGAAGACAAGGGAATACATCACGTTCCGGTCGTCAGTGGCGGCAAGTTGATCGGAATCATTAGCTGGTCTGATTTGCTGCGAGTCTCTTTTGGCGAGTTTGGTAATCAAGATGGCCGACAATTGGACGCGCTGTTGGACCACACGTACACCGTGACTGGATTGATGTCAGCGAATCCGACGTCCATCTCGGTGCAGGGAACCGTTCGGGATGCCGCGCGAATACTAGGTGAAGGCAACTTTCATGCGTTGCCTGTTGTTGATAACGATCAGTTGGTCGGGATTGTCACCTCGACCGATTTGATTCGCTTCTTGGCCGAACTGTAATCGAGTGGCAAACGGTGTTGAAATAGTTGTGTAGCGGTCAATCGAAGGCGGGTTCGGAAAAGCGCGAGTACGACTGCGGCTGACTGTTACGCAACATTCCAACGAAATCTCGACGAAGCGACCGCACGCGCAGCCTGGCTTGCATCCAGGCTGCGGCTGTTTTCAGGATGTGCCGCGCTGCCCAACTAAGGGTTGAGCAAAAAAGGTTTGTTGGTTTGCGCGGATGGGCCAATGAGCTCGACCAGTTCGTGATGGTCCAGTTCTTCTTTCTCAATCAAAGCTCGAGTGATCGCTTCAAGTTTATCCTTTTCGGATTCCAGTAATTTGTCTGCGGAATCACTGGCTGTTCTTAAGATCTTCGTGATTTCCTCGTCAATCACTTCGAGCGTGTGTTCGCTGAACTGACGCGCTTGGTGCATTTCACGACCCAAGAACGGGTCGTCGTCGGAAAGCTTGAAGCTGACGGGACCCAGCTTTTCACTCATGCCCCAAGCGGTCACCATTCGCCTTGCCAGCGACGTGGCTTGCTCGAGGTCTTGTTGAGCGCCAGCCGACATTTCTTTGTACACCAGCTTCTCTGCAGAACGCCCCGCCAACATCACGACTAGTAATTGCTCCATTTCCGAGCGGGAATAGTCCAGGCGGTCTTCGGCTGGCGACATGAACGTTTGGCCTAACGAGCGTCCGCGTGGGATCACCGTGACCTTTGAAACCGGGTTCGCTTTCGGCAGCAACCAAGCTGCTAACGTATGTCCGGCCTCGTGGTAGGCTGTTTTTTCCTTATTCTCAGGGTTCAGGATTTCTTCACGACGCGGGCCCATGCGAACACGGTCTAACGCATAGGAGAACGAGCGTTTGTTGACCGTGGAGCATCCTTCTCGGGCCGCGTGGAGTGCGGCCTCGTTGACCAAGTTCTTGATGTCAGCGCCGGTCATGCCAGCGGACGAAGAAGCGAGATCACCCAAATCAACATCCTCGCCCAAGGGGACCTTCTTCACATGGACCTTGAAGATGGCCAACCGCCCATCACGGGTGGGGCGGTTGACGGTAATGTGTCGATCGAAACGCCCTGGACGGAGCAGGGCAGGGTCCAAGACATCTGGGCGGTTGGTCGCCGCGATGACGATCACCGAGTCTCCACCTCCGAAGCCGTCCATTTCACTTAGGATCTGGTTCAATGTTTGTTCGCGTTCGTCGTGACCGCCGCCCAAACCGGCGCCACGTTGTCGCCCAACTGCATCGATTTCGTCGATAAAGATGATGCTGGGGGCTGTTTCCTTGGCGTTCTGGAACAAGTCTCGCACGCGACTGGCGCCCACACCCACGAACATTTGGATAAACTCCGAGCCGTTGACGCTGTAAAACGGTGCGTTGGCTTCGCCGGCGACCGCCTTGGCCAATAAAGTCTTTCCGGTTCCCGGCGGGCCGTTCAGCAAAACGCCCTTCGGAACATTGCCTCCTAAGCGTTGGTATTTGTCCGGTGATTTCAAGAAGTCGACAATTTCTTCTAGTTCCGCTTTGACGCCATCGGCCCCAGCGACATCGGCAAAAGTCGTAACCCGATCGTCCGCTTCAAACTTCTTGGCCGTGCTCTTGGAGAAGCTGCTCAAGAAGCCCCCGCCACCAAACATTTGGCTTTGCGTGCGACGAAGCATGAACCACATCAGCGCGATCATCAGTACCGTGATGCCGAGAATAAAGATCGTTTGCAGCCAACTGGAATCGGTTGGCTTTTCATTTAGCACTCGCACCCCACGATCAGCCAGCAAGCGATTCAATTCCGCGTCGCGAAGATCGCTCGTATCCAGCGTCACTCGGATGTACGGCTCGAGCGGTTTATCGCCCTGGCCAATCGGGGGATACCAGCTTGCGGCAGCTGGCTTGGGTTCCGGCGGCGGTGCGACTTGGCAAAATGCTTGCAGAGTGAGCCCTGACCGTTTCACTTCCAGGATGTTCGACGGGACAGTCCTTTCGACTCCATCGGGGCCTTTGCCGAGGGAATTGGTTACTTGCTTGCCGTCGGCAGTCTTGATGGGGTTACCAGCGAAGTCCACTCCGTCGAGGAGTTTGCGAAAGTAGGTGTAGCTCACTTCCGAGTGGGGCACCGGCATCAAGGCCGCACTGAGTAGCCAAGCCACGACCGCAATCAAGGCCAAGATCATCAGCAAGGTCGTGGGACTGGTGGGCGGTCGGGATTCCGAGCGTTGTTCACCGCCTTTCCCTGTCCGCGGCTTTGAGCCGGATTCATTGGGGGACTCGTTGCGGTTTCCGCCAGATTCTTGCCCGTGCGGCTTTCGGTCTTGATTTGGTTTGTTGATCACAAAGCGGTTCTTCAATCGATGCGATTCTTGGTTCATTGCCCCAGGTTTTCCACTACCGGGAGCCCTGCATTGTAACGCGGCTTCGGAATTCCCGCGACCATCCATCATTGGTCATCCTGTCCGAGCAAACGAACGAGAGATTCCCAAAAAACTCGAGGTTCGGCTACCTTGCCATGGTCCAGTCCGGCGATTCGTACTTTTCCTGCGCTAGGCGAGCAACCGCAAGCAAGTCCGACTCGGTCACCGTAACGCCCGAGTCCTGCACGTTCCAACTTCGTTGAATTGCCTGCTTCCAAAGTTCCCACAAAGAACTTTCGCCTGCGAGGCAGCCTTCTGCCAAATTGGCCACAAAACGGTCGTGGGGCCGTTGTTCGCGATAATCTGGCTGACGCGGTGGTGTGCGTAAACAGCCGGACAAGAGAGTCAGGTCAAAGTCCACCAACAGGGTTCCGTGGTACAGAAGGTGGTTCTTGACGACCCGCAGGCTATTCCCCGAGCATTTCTGGTTCTGGATCGTTAAGTCGCAAGTTCCTTGTAAGTGGATCGTCGAGTGCCGGCAAATCACTTGCGCCGCGGAGCGAATCTTGTCCATCACGATCCGATGCGCTACGTGCAAGTCCCTTAGTTCCCCGCGCTGACGCAAGTCGAGCACAACCGCATACATCCAACAACCAGGGCCAGTGACAATGGCGGCACCACCGCTGTGCCGACGAAACACACCCACGTTGTGTCGTTCACAAAACGCCGGATCGACTTCTTCGAAATACTTCGAACCTCGTCCAATCACCACGGCATACGATTGAGGCCGCCAAATGCGTAGAAATTCCAAACTGTGGTGGGAGGCCGCGGCGCGGTCCAGGAGCCATTCGTCAAAAGCCAAGTTCTGGGAAATGGTGGGCAGGGTGTGTTCCGAAAATTCCAAGGTGGAGGGTCCGTTCGAATGGTCCAAAGATTCCGCCTGTCCGGGTGAGGGCAAAACCGTCGCGAACTTGGCCGTCGCCGGGGGCCCCTACGGTTTCCCAAGTGGCCCGACATTATTTGCAAATTCTAAGTCCTTGGCCAGTCGAGGTTTTGGAGGGCTTACCGCTACAACCTGCCAATAATCCATTTGCAAACCGACCGGTTATAGGACAAACTTTAGGGGAAGTTCGAAAAAAAACGAACTCGAGTCCGTTTGACTTGGTACAGTTCCTATTGAATGTCCGGTCGGGCACATTGCTTGTGGGCCGGCGTTTTTTGGAGTCATCGTATGCGTTCAGTGGTTTTCGGCGGTCGAATTGGGTTTCCTGGCTTTTTGGTTGCTGCCAGCGTTTTTTTGCCGATCATGGTCCTCGACAGCGTGGCGGTTGCTCAGCTTTGCTCACCAAGTTGGGCACCGATGACGCAGCCTACCAAGTCCTTTCGCTTGACGCCGCAAACGGTCGTCGAGCCGCAGGAAGTGACGGTTTACAAAGAAGTCGAGGAATCTTCAGTCCAAAAGCGTCAAGTCACCGAACTCAAACCAGTGGTGCGGACCGAGACTCGAGAGCGTCGCAGCACCGTTCTCAAGCCAGTGATTGAGACCGAGATGAAGACCGAACGGTACTCGGTGTTCGAGCCCGTCACCGAAACCAGCTATGAAACTCGCCAGCGTCAAGTCACTGAGTATGTCGAGGAAACCCACTATCGCGAAGAGCAGGTGGTTGTTCCCAAGGTCGTCCAACAAACGCAATATCAAGATCGACAAACTGTGGTCCGGCGCCCCGTGGTTGAAACTCAGTATCGGCAAACGCCCGTCACTTCCATGGTTCCTGTGACCCAATATCGTCCCCAATTGGTCGATCAAGGCGTGGTCGTGAATCAGTTGGTGACCCAACCGGGCTACGATCGAAATCGCTTGCAATTCCTGCCGAGGACGACCTACACGGATCCGGTCACGATGCAGCAAGTTTATCGCCGGCCTGGTTTGTATTGGACGAATCAAGGCCAACCAGCGACAGCGTCTCTCGTTCCAACCTACGTGCCGAATTACCAAATCCAACAAGTCCAACAAACTGCGATCGTCCCGCAGACTACACTGCAAACGGAAGCAGTTCAAGTGACTCGCTATGTCGATGAAGTCGTCACCGAGAAAGTTCCCGTGACGAGCCAAGTTGTTCAGAACGAAGTGGTAACGCAGCGCATCCCTTACGTGGTGCGTACGCCGATAACCAAAATTGTCGAAGAAACAGTACCGGTCCAACGCACGACACAGCAAGAACGAGTAATGGAACGACAAGTTCCTGTCCAGCGAACTGTAATGCAACGCGTTGAAACCGTAGAACCATATGAAGTGCAAGTTCGCGAAATGGTTCCAGAGACCAGAACCGAAGACGTTCCGGTGACTCAACGTCGTTTGATGCCTTCAAAGGAAGTTCGCAATCTTCCACGCACGGTTTGGGTACGTGAAGAATTGGATCTCTGGGGTAACCCGATCCCAGGCACCGCCGTTGCTGTTGGTGGCTCGATGTATCGCGAAGCGACGCCTTCGACCACAGCCACTGGCCAGCCCGCTCTGCAGGCGACTGGTGTAGAAGGCACGTCGTTGGCGAATTCTTCCACCCTAGGTCAAGCTTCGAACGCTGGATCATCGACCGCCGATCAAACTCCCGTGATGCGTTCTTTGAAGCCGTACTTGAGTGATGTTCCGGATTTGCGCATGAGTCCATCGCAGCCCGAGCTCCGGCCAATTCAAACTGGACCGAAGCCTGCCGAAAATTCCAATTCGTCGGCTGATGGCGGGACCGCAACTCGGATTTCGACCTAGTGGATTTTGCTTGCATTAGCTTCGTAGCTACGACCGGTAAAGTTTGCCATTCACGCGGATTTCTGGCCGGTTTTTAGATGCTGCGACGATTTACCCAGTTGCATCGGGACTGAAGAGTTGAATCCTCTAGTTTCGGGTGTAGAATAGGGGGGCTCGTTCGGGGCCCCGCCGTTTTTCATTTCTTGGAGTCCAGTACACATGGTTCGTCGTTGTTTGTTGTTGGTTGCGTTTAGCTGGTTAGGATTGTCGGTTGCGACTGCCAGTGCTCACACGGAAATCAAGAACATGTTCGAGAAAGAGTATTCGCACTTGAAGGTCACTTGCAACGCTTGCCATGTACAGGGCAAGGGTAAGGAAGTTCGCAACGAATTTGGGGAAGCGATTCATTCCAAAGTAGCGGATCAAGAGTTCAGCAAGAAGTTCAAGGACATCAAAGACAAGGAAGAAAAGAAGAAGTTCATGGAAGAGACGATTCTGCCAGCGATCAAGAAGTCGGTGGCGGAAGTCGTGGAGAAGGAATCGAATGCTGCCGGTGAAAAATGGGCCGATCTGGTCAAGAATGCCACGCTGCCCGGTGTAACTCCCAAGAAAGATTAGTCTGTTCTCAAAGTAGCGAATCGTAGCAAATCGTAGCGAAACTGTGCCGCGAGTTTCGCGACACGCTTTCCAGGTTTTCTCCAAAAAGTCTATCGCTCCGCAGGGAGCGATAGACTTTTTTGTTGGGTGAGTCGCCTTTCAAGCCGCCCATGTTCGCGTGTGGGCTAGATACCAAGTGGGGCTCGATACGAAGTGGGCTCTATCGCATGTGAGCGCGTGCTTTTGCGGTTTCAGCACGTTGGATGTAGGCTGGGTCGCGAGTTCCCTCAAATGCCCGCTGGTAAGTCACGCTCATAGCCACGTGGTTGAAAGGGTCGTTGGGTTCCAGTTCGACGGCTTTTTCTCCGTGGGCCACGGACTTCTCGAAATCTTGCAGGTTGTAGTAGACGACGGCCAGTGCCAAGTGAGCCCTGACAAAATTGGGGTCCTTCGAAAGGATCGCAGCGTACTTTTCCACGGCTTCGTGGTACTTCTTCTCGGAACGCAATTGCTCGGCCGCATTTTCCAAGGCCAGTATCTCTTTATCCATGGTTCTTGATTCCCGGAATCGTCGTTAGTTCAGTTGTTCAGTAGTTCAGTGCGGGTAATTCGACAACACAGCGCCCGCTGTGCCGATTCTCGATGAGCGAGAAAACTCGGTCAGGCACGTCGTCCAGTCCGATGACTTCGATCTCGGCCAACGCGCGCTGCGGTAGCCACTGGCTCGTCAGACGCTCCCACATTACCGTCTTTTCGGGTTGCGAGTAACGAGTGCAATCGATACCGTACAGGATGACGCCCCGTAAGATAAAGGGGTAGACCGACAAAATCAGATCCGTGCCACTGGCCATCCCACAAGCGGCCACACAGCCCCCATCGGCCGTTGAGCGAATGAGCGTATTGAGGCCAATGCTGCCAACGGTGTCGACGCCGCCTGCCCAGCGTGTTGACAGTAGCGACCGAGTCGTCGTGTCCTCGAAGTCGGATCGCAGGAGCACGTTGGACGCTCCCAAATTCAGCAGTCGCGACTGTTGTTCGATTTTGCTGGTGACTGCGGTGACGCGTTGCCCCAGGGCCGCTAAAATGTCGATTGTAAACGACCCGACTCCACCGGAAGCACCGGTCACCAGCAATGGATACTCGCGGTCGAAGCACTGGTGGTCGATCAAGGCTTGGATCGCCCAAGCTGCCGTAATTCCCGCAGTTCCCAACCCGCAAGCCTGAGCGGGACTGACACCATTCGGCAGTGGCAGTAGCCAATCGGCCGGAACCCACGCCAACTGTCGCCAGCCACCATCGTAGGTCGTGCCAAAGGCTTCCTGGCTAATCATGACATGCGCGCCCTCGGGCCACGCCGCTGATTTTGACTCGACGACGACGCCCGCGGCATCGATCCCGGGCACCAAAGGCAACTTGCGGGCGACTCCCGGATGCGCAACGGCAGCCAAGGCATCCTTGTAATTGATCGACGAATGGGATATCGCGATCAATACCTGTCCGGGCGGCATTTCGTCAGCGGTGGGCACCGGGACTTCGACGACCGACTGTTTCACGACGGCATCCGCAACATTTCGATCGGTGTGCACTTGGAAACTTATGGACACATTGGGGATGGATTTCATACGCAGATCCGTACTTCCATAATTCGAGTTGCCGTTGCCAGCCAAGCGGGCAGCCGCTCGGTAGCAACTCGCTAACCAGACTGCCTGCCAGCGGCAGCTATTGATAGCGTCGAATAGAAAGATAACAAACATTCTGCTAAGATTCGATCGTGGCAACATTTTTTGAGGTGACGATATGCGGTCGGTGATGCAAGCGAAAAATCGTGACGTGCGCGCGGTTCTGTTTGTGATGTTGATGGGTTTATCGACGCTCGTTTCAGACGCCACCGTTGTCCAAGTCGCGCATGCGAAGCCCCAGTTGCCTCAGCGTCCACGCTTGCTAGATCGCTTGCGGCAACAAGAATCGCCGCAGGATGGAACTGGGAGAATGTCGGAGACGCGACCGCGTCTTTTGCAACCGGGTGGGTTGTTGGGTGAAAGACCGAATTCGGATCAACCATTGGGCGATCGTTTGTCCAATCTGGTGGATGCCGTCGAGAAACGGATTGAAATGGGGCAGCGGATTGCTGGCATGTTTGGGGGAACACCATCGGCTCAGATCGTCTCGACCGAAGCGCTGATTGGGCAGACCTATAACGTCGGACACGTTGTTTACCGTCTGACACCCGAGGACTCGCTGCGTTGGCAAACGCGCGCGATCTTCGTCAGTGATCCGGAGAATCGCGTACTCTACCCCAGTCTCATGCCGACATTCTTGCAGCGGTTGGGCAGCCAATTTACCGACAAGCCCACCGACCCTCCGCAAGACATCGATATTTGGTTTGTGTTTGTGGGCCGACAACCGCTGCATCTGACGATCCATGCCGCTCAAGATCATCGGTTGACCATCGAACCGGCAAACCTTGGTCGAGTCCGACAGAATGCGATGCTGCAATCCTGGTGGCGACAGTTCGAGTTGATGTTGAAAGAGCAAGTAGCTGCCAGCGACTACCCGCCACTCGTGCAAGCGTATCTCGAGACCATGATCCAACAACGCATGGGTTTGGCCGAAAGCGGCTTATTGCCTCCCCCTCGCGAATCGCAGGTTAATCCGCTGACGGAAACTTGGAACTTATTGACATCCGCCGAATCGTTGCAGGTCGACAACCTCAAGGCCATGATGCGCGACAAGAATTTACAACTCCAACCGGCGAATCAGCCATTGCCCGCCAACATTGCTTGGCAACCGCACCAATTCGACAAGATCGATCCGAACGTTCAGGTCGAGCCAATTGCCATGTGTGTTCCTCAGGAGTGTTTTTACTTGCGATTCGGAAATTGGTCGAATCAAGTTTGGTTGAAGCAGTTGATGGACGAACACGGTGGCGACTTGGGTCGCATGGTTCGGCTTCGTGGGTATCAGTCTTTGGTTGGTGATTTGTTTCGCGATCAGTTGGCGATGGAATCGAGTCAGCTAGATGATTTATTTGGCGGAACTTTGATACAGGATGTGGCTGTAATCGGTCTGGATACATTTTTATCGGAAGGTGCGGCGGCTGGATTGGTCCTGCATTCACGCAATGGTTTGTTGCTCTCCAGTTTGAGCGGTAAACGTCAGGACTACGCGACCAAGAATGCCGCTTGGGGCGTGACACTCAATGAACTGAAAGTCGGAGAAACGCCAGCGACCATCCTACAATCACCGGACGGCCGAGTCCGCTCGATCTTGGTAAGTGCTGGAGATTTTCATTTAGTGACCACCTCGTACACTTTGGCGCAAAGGTTTCTTCAAGCGGCTGCGGGTCATGCTTCGCTGGGGCAGTCCGACGAATTCCGCCAAGCACGCTCTCAGATGCCGTTGACGCGAGACGATACGATCTTTGCTTACCTCTCGACGGCATTCTTAGAGAACATGTTGTCGCCTCAATATCAAATCGAATTGCGCCGGCGACAACGAAGCATCACCGAGATTCAGATGCTACAAATGGCGACCTGGTCGGCTGCTGCACATCAAATCCCCGTGCCGGGCGGATATGCGGATTGGGAGCAAGTGCCACTGGAGTTGCGAATTCAAGCACTGACCGAGACAGGGTTCTTGCCCAACAACTTCAACCGTCGCGCTGACGCTTCGCAGGTGGGGCTGATGCCTGTCCCCAAAAAGAGCGTGGGCGAGGTTGCTCCGGGAGAGATCGGGTCGGTAGGCAATGCGAATGGAACCAGCGGCGCCGCGGAAGCGAAGGGGGGCACGAACCTACTGAATTCCGTGGTCGGTAGCTTGTTTGGCGGTCGGAAAATCGGAAACGCTAACGATGGGACCAACGTCCAGCCCGCGACGGATTTGTCTGTTCCGGTCGAGAATCCAAGCAGCGAGGTTTTGCCGTTGCCAAACGGGCAACCGGCCACCGCGATTTCGCCGCCACCCATCTTATGGAAGGAGTTGCCACTAGGTGATTCTTTATACGGGGATACCCTGCGCGGCGTGCGCGGATGGATGATCCCAGTGGCCGACATGCGTGTAGACCGCGTGACGGCGGAAGAGAGCCTGTGGTATCAGGAACGGGCCAAGTATTTTGAAACGCAATGGCGCCAAACGGATCCATTGATGATCGGTGTCAAAAGATTCGCGCGAGAAAACGGGATCGAACGCGTGGTGTTTGACGCCCGAGTTGCTCCGTTTGCTAGTCAACGTTACGGCTGGTTGATGGAGCGAATTGGACCGCCGTTGAGTGTTCGTCCGGCGCCCAATCCGGAGGATGTGATCCGCTTGGAGTTGAGCATGGCGCCCTCCGCATTCTTGCCGAATGTTCCAGCTCACTTGTTGTTTGCGGCCGTGCAACGCGATGCCCAGCAACTACAGAACTTGGATCCTTCCGAATGGTGGACGACATTGAAGCTTCTTCAGTCGACACCAGGCTACATTGCGACCTGGCCCGCGGCGGGATTGCTGAACATGTTCCCCATGTTGGCGGGCAAACCCGACGAACAAGGTTTCACTCGTTCTCCGGCGTTGGGTATCGTTCGGCTACAATACGACGGGTTCAGTGCCATCGCGGTTGATCGCGAAAGATTGGAGCGGCTCAAGCCGCAACTGCAAATGGTTGAAGCCGAGACACCAGCCCAAGCTCGTTTGGAGATCGGCGACTTGGCTCAGTCGCAATTGGAGGCATGGGTGAATACGCTGTGGCGTCAACGTTCTTGGCAAGCTTCTTTGGCAAACACGCGAATGTTGCATTTATTGATGCAGCATTTTCATTTGGAGCCAGGGACCGCGAAACAAAAAGCCCAGTCGTTGCTCAATGCGGAATTGGTGTGCTCGCTCGATGGAAACTACATGCTGTGGGGACCGGAAGGATTGGTGGGCGACATCGCACCCGAGGCCACTTGGGTGGCACCTTTGCCACCCCTTCCCGGTACTGAGCCAGGTGGTACGAACGAGCCACGCAATTTTGAAGCTTTGCCTGCACTGCCTCCGCCTCCACCACAACCGGTCGCTGCGGCTACACTTCATCCGTTTTCTTACTATTGGGTTAGCGATCATTGGCCAACCGATGGTCGCGTTGCAGCCCAAGCTTGGGGTGAAGAGACGTCACCCTTGCTCAGTTGGTTCCGCGGCGCGATGATCGAGGCGAATCAAGAAGAGTCGAGATTCCTGTTGCATGGGTACTTGGATATCAATCGCAAAGAGACCGACAAAGAGGCGCTGCCAAGCCTGAATCTATTCGAAGGCTTTTCGTGGAAGTAGTTTGTAAGGAAAGAATAGGAATGCAGCTGCCGGATACACTATTGTCTCAGGTTGCCGAGTTGGCTCGTGAGGCGGGACGATTTCTTCTTTCGTGTCGCGATGGAATCTCGATCGCGGAAAAGGGTGGTGCTCACAACTTGGTCACACAAGCTGATTTGGACTGCGAGAATTTACTGTGCGAGCGATTGGCCGAGATCTTGCCCCACTCGCAGTTTCTGCGCGAAGAGGGTGGCGCGACCGGCGACCATTCGTCTTTGGCCATGTGGATCATTGACCCATTGGATGGGACCAATAATTACGTTCACGGAATTCCGCAATTCTGCGTTTCGATCGGCTTGGCCTGCGCAGGCGAGTTGGAGTTAGGTGTGGTTTACGATCCCAATCGCGACGAGCTGTTTACGGCTCAGCGTGGTTGCGGTGCCTTCTTGAACGGTAATCCGATTCAGGTATCCGAACGACCTAATTTGCAAAATAGCGTGATTGCTACCGGATTTTATTATGATCGTGGTGATTTGGTCAAACGCACCTTGGCAGCGATAGGCCGATTGTTTGACGAACCGATACGCGGGATCCGTCGCTTCGGCAGTGCGGCGTTGGATTTGTGTTGGGTCGCCTGCGGCCGCTATGACGGGTATTTCGAGTACCGTCTCGGAGCTTGGGACTACGCGGCGGGTGCCGTGATCGTCCGCGAGGCCGGCGGGCAATGCTGCGATCGTGAAGGGCAGCCACTTGTGGTCCACAGCGGCAATGTCATCGCCTCGAGCCCGCAAATCCACGTGGACCTTGTTCGCGTTGTCCGCTGGTAGGTTCGAGCGTCGCGCGGCAGAGTCGTTTGGGTTTCCGTTAGGCGTTGCAGCACTTTTTGAACTTTTTCCCACTGCCGCAATGGCACGGATCGTTACGTCCAATTCGACCATTATCAATGCGAATGGTGTGACGGCTTGCTAAATCGTCTTCTTTCGAGGATGAGCGGCCTTGAGACGCTTGCTCCAACGGATGAAGTCGGTCTTCGACGTAGCCTGCTATCCCATCTTCAGGCGACAAACCGCCGTCAAAAGTCGAGGCCGCTGTGGCTACTCGAACGGCAGAGATTTGGGGTTCGTTTTCCCTCGACTGGTTGAACCAAGACGGCAAGTTAGACGGCAAGTTAGACGGCAAGTTCGGCATTTCCCCCTCGAGGTCAGCCACGCCAAGTTCTATCCGAAACGTCTCCCAATCACCTACAAGTCCCACCTCGATCAGGTTGGATGCAAATGCCCGTTCCACGGCCTCAGCGCCTTCGATGAGTTGGTTATTGGCAATAAACGAGGCAATAAATGCGTTGATAACGGGTGTGTTCTCATGGGCCATCTCCATTAGATTCACTAGCGCCGAACCGGCTTCTTGACGCATTGATTTGTTCTGCTTCAACATTGCATCGAACGACTCGATCGCGATCAACCGGCAATACTCGCTATAGGATTGGTTTTTGGCGATATGCTCCAACGCAACAACGGCAGCTGGCCCAATTCTGGCAAAAACCCAAGGCATATCGCATGCAACCCAGTCGTCATCTAAATTGTTGCTGGCCACAACCAAAAAATCGATTAGTTTCGGTAGCAGGTCTTCGCTGCGCAGCTCAGACAACGCCCGCCAGGCAGTGACTGGCATGAGGACGTGACGTTCTTCTTCGACGCCCGGATCGGTTGGCGGGTATGGCCAATCGGGATCGATCCAATAATTCATGATGCGGAACAGTTCGGGTACATCTTCGACGGTGATTTGGCATTGCGTGGTGTAATAGGAATCTTGCGAATTCCAATTTTTGAGAATTCTGGGATTCACCGCTTTCAATAATCGTTGTTCCAATGTTTGTGTTGAGAGCATGCCTATGCCTTCCATGGGAAACTGAGTTTGTTGCGGAATTTTCTTGGCCTAAACGCCCTTGGGCGCAATCATAACGTCAGCCGAAATTATGCACGATCGGCGTCAAGCCACCAATCCGAATTTTCACTGGTTGCGGTTCCACCCCGACGGTGCACCCAAACTTCTATATTTGATGGAATATATTAATGCGTGGATACCCGGGTATATGGCGAGGCGGCAACTTGGGGTTGTTGGTTCTCTGGCATTTTTGTACTGTCCCGGTTGAAACTCGGGCAGCCAGCACCGGATGCCCGCCCGCCTACTATTCGCAAGGATGCGAATCTCGTGTTTCATTCAACGCCACAATTACAGCCTAGTGCCGCTGTTTGGTCTCGGTTAGGCCAATACGGCTTGGCGACCACATTATTGCTGGCATTTTCAGTGAATCCGCACGTTTCCTGGTGTCGAGCGAGCCAAACAACGGTTTCGGCGTCAGAGGCCATTTCCGATGAGCCTTGGCAGACAATCTCACTTGAGGCTTCCAAGCTGGATGCTGCGGAAGGATTGCTTCAAGATTTGTTTGGACAACGGGCCGATACAACGATCTTGCTCGATCGACGCCGAAATGAAATTCGCATCTCAGGGCCGGTTGAAGTGCGGCGCCAGGCGGCGCGGGTTGCCACGGCCTTCGGTTATGTTCCACCAAGTGATGACGCACCGAATTCCCGAGCAGATTCCGGGACGCTGCCACCTCTTTCCAATTCGAATCCATCGATCGGATCGGACCTGATGGGAAGTGCCGCCGCCCGCTTATTGCCCGAAACAGCCGCTCGGCAACGGGCAAACAGCCCCCTTTCCGACTCGATTCTCAAGCCTCGCCAAAGAAGTCAAGCGATTCCAGCCTATCAACGCCAGGCCTACATCGATCGAGTGACCGCATTGTTGGGTGGCAAGTTGCAACGCCAAACCAGGCAGGGGCAACCGATCTATCTTTACCCAGTTGACTCCAATCGCTACGTGGCGTTTTCATTCGATGAATCCACCAACCAAATTCGATTTGAAGGCGACCCGGCCCTAGTCCGGCAGATGGAAAGCCTTACCCAGGCCTTATTGGACATCGCACCAAACGCGGAAAGCGGCATCGGATTGGTGCGATCTCAGCGAACGGATCGGCACAAGTTGACTCGAGTGCTAAACGCGTATTTGGATTCGGTTGCTGTGCCCAAAGCCGCGACCGAGTCGCCAGCGAATTCGGCGATTGATCCTGAAAAAAGCGACCACACCCCAAAGCCCGCCGGGCCCCCGTCTTCGAGCCCAACGTCCGGAATTCCGGCCCCACGCATCATTCGGCCTCTTTCGGACCCGGCTACCAGTCGTCCACAAGTGCGTCCGGTCAGTTTCTTGAGCCCGATCATCAATCAAGACTTGGAAGTGCCATCCGCGACCCTCCAGTTTCAAGACGATACCGGTCGCCCGCAGCAAGGAACAATCCCCGACTTTGGACGCAACATTGAAGTCGAGTTCTTGCCCGATTTGGACGTAATCATCTTGCGAGGACGAAATCAAGACCTCGAACAACTAGCCGAGATCATCGAACGACTCGAACAACTCAGCGAACAGACGCAACCGGAAGTTGAGGTTTATCAGTTGCAGCACGTTTCGGCAGATGCGATGGCGACCTTGATTGCGCAGGTTGACAATGACTTGATTCGCGGTCGGCAGGGCCGAGTCACCATCACCTCGTTGAGCAAACCCAATTCACTATTGCTCATCGGTTGGGGAGATGCCGTGTTGGCGATCAAGGACTTGATTCAAAAATTGGATCAACCTGTCGCGCCTGAAGCGCAATTCAAAGTCTACCAACTCAAAAATGCGACGGCAGCCGCTGTCCAAACATCGCTCACAACCTTTTTGGCAAACCGAACAGCATTGGGCCTACGGGCTCGATTGATGGCCGACACCCGTACCAACTCGATTATTGTCAGTGCCAGCCCGCGTGATTTCGAGGAAATCGATCGCATTGTCGAAGAAATGGATCGACCCGAGGGCATGGCGACTTCGCGTGGGCAGGTCGTCATTGCGAAGCATGTTTTGGCCACGGACTTGGCGCAGACATTACAGTTGGCGATCAGTGCGATTCAAACCGGGGATAGCCGGTCGGCAATCCTGGAGTTGTTGACAATCGATGAGTCAGGAGCGGAAGTCATCCGCTCAGGAGCATTGGATAACGTTTCGGTGACTCCGCAGCCGCGCACCAATTCGGTGTTGGTCACGGCTCCGCCGGAATCTTTGCCTTTGTTGCTGTCGCTGCTTGAACAATTGGATCAACCGGGCTCGTCAGCACAAATGAAAATCTTCCGTATTCAGAACAGCGATGCTGCCAGTATCGTTCAAGTCTTGCGCTCGCTGTTGCCATCAGAAACCACCACGACTCAACCGTTTCGTCTGCCCAATAGCGGTGTCGCCAGTTCGGTGGTGCCGTTGCGATTCTCCATCGATACCCGCACCAATAGCCTGTTGGCTATCGGAAATGAAGCGGACCTGAATGTGGTGGAAGCCTTGGTCTTACGGCTGGACGAAAAAGGCGCTTTGGATCGTCAAACGGTGGTCTATCACTTGAAGAACGCACCGGCTCGGGATATCTCTGCTGCGATCAATCAATTCTTGGTGAATCAACGTCAATTGAATCAGGCCGCACCGGGCTCGACCAACCCGTACCAACAATTGGAACAGGAAGTGATCATTGTACCGGAGCCGGTCGGGAATCGCTTGATCCTCAGTGCGACCAGCCGCTACTTTGATGAAGTATCCAAGTTGATTCAGAAACTTGATGAGGCACCGCCGCAAGTCATGATTCAAGTCCTGATTGCCGAAGTGGCCCTCAACAGCGCCGATGAATTTGGGATCGAACTTGGGCTACAAGATACGGTTTTGTTCGATCGCAGTTTGCTGGGAGATTTGCTGACAACGGTCAATTCAACGACGACCTCGACACCGGCAGGCGTGGTCACCGTGACCGAGGAAATCATCCAAGCAGCTTCCAACCAACCGGGGTTCAATTTCAATTCGACGGGACCGCTGGGCAATAGCGGATCGCAGCGCGCCTTGGCCAACAGTAAGACGACGGGAGGGCAGGGCATTTCTAACTTTGCGGTGGGGCGAGTCAACAACGAGTTAGGATTTGGTGGCTTGGTACTATCGGCCAGTGGTCGCAATGTGTCAGCCCTGCTGCGAGCCTTGCAAGAATCTCGACGGTTAGAAATCCTCTCACGGCCACAAATCCGCAGTCTCGACAATCAACCGGCCTACATCCAAGTTGGCCAAAAGGTACCACGCATCACTGGTTCCGTTGTCAACCAAAATGGACAGACCAATACGGTTGACTTGGAGAATGTCGGACTAATCCTCGGGGTCACGCCGCGAATTTCGCCTGATGGAATGGTGGTCATGGAAGTTGACGCCGAAAAGAGTCAATTGGGTGCCGAAATCGATGGGATTCCGATTACGGTTTCAAATGATGGCACGATCATTCGTTCCCCGAGAATTGAAACGACAACCGCGCAAACGACGGTCAGCGCTGCCAGTGGCGAAACCATCGTTTTGGGCGGATTGATCTCGAAGTCGCAGCAACAAGTGAATCGCAAAGTACCTTGGCTGGGTGACATACCACTCTTGGGACGACTCTTTCGCTTTGACAGCGACATCGGCAAGCGGACCGAGTTGGTGATCATCTTGACTCCGCACGTGATTCGCTCGTCTTACGACAACGAACGAATCAAAGAGTTGGAATTGGCTCGCATGAGTTGGTGCGCTGCAGACGTTTACGACATTCACGGCGACATCAATTTGGATCAGCGTTTCTACGATCTGGAGGCCGAGACGCACGTTGTCTATCCAAACGGCGCGCCGCCGGAATTGCCCGTGTTGGAGAGCAAGAAGTAGCATGCGTCGTGACTCGATAAAATACAATCTGCTGTTGTGGTTCGTGTTGCTGGCCTTCGGATCAAGTAGCGGATGCTCTTCGTTTCTTTCCTCGGGATCATCTTCCTCCAAGTGGCCCTGGAGCAAGTCCGAAGAACAGAAACCACTACCGACGCGAATTCTGACGATTTGGACGGATGCGGTACATCATCAAGCCGGTCAAAAAGCGAAACGCGGGTTCGGCGGTCGGGTCGTGTTTTATGCAGAAGGCGAACGACCGATTCAAGTCGATGGAACGCTGACGATTTACGTATTTGCGGATGAAGCAGGACGAGAAAGCGCCTCACCAGAACGCAAGTTTGTTTTCGGTGCAGCTGAATTGAAACGACACTACAGCACATGTAGTTTGGGCGATTCTTATAGTGTCTGGCTACCTTGGGATGAAGTCGGAGGACCAGCGCGGCAATTGACCTTGATCGCTCGTTTTGATTCAAGCAACGGTGGCACCGTGATGTCGGACCCGGCCAAGAAGATGCTGCCTGGTATAGCGAAACGGAATGAACCAAGCGACGCCGAGGCAACTTCCAGCCCCACGAGTATCTCGTCGGAACAATCGGTTAGCTCGGAAGAGCATGCGGGAGAATGGCCCCCATTGCCAGAATCCAGTCGATCAAATGATAGCACCGCGCCGAAAGTACCTGCTGCATTGCCAGATGCCCCCGCCCCGTCTCGCGCAGGACGATCCATCGCGGAGATTTTACGCGAGCAAGATCATGGGGCGATTCCCCTTTCTAAAACCGTCCTTCCGCCTGACGCCCCAAGTGGTGGTGTAGCTCAAGTTGGCTATCACGAAGAAGAAACGGAGATGAATTCATCGCAACCACGAGAGTCGTTCCGTTCGTCCACAGCTCGAGTCGAAACGATTCAGTTGGGCGATCTTCGCTCCCAAGCCAACTCGATTGTTAATGTCCCGCAGCATCTCTTGCAGTCGGGGTCGATGGACGAAGCCGAAGTGAAGTTGGAGCACCCATCGGTTTCAGAATCGGAAAGTTTGGAAACGGAGTCTGTTATTCAGCGGACAACGGTTTCTTACGGCACACCCGGACTGAGACGTGACGCGTTCAATCCGGGTGAAGCATCGGTCTCGCAATCGATAGATTCCACGGATGAGCCTCGTCACGAGCCTTGGCAGCGTCGTTCAAGAACGATGGGTAGTAACCGTCGTACGATCGCCGAATCTCGCCGGGAGGCCATGCAAGACCGCCGCCCGACTCCCTGAGACGATTTGTTTTTATGGTTGCAACGCCGTCTGAATGACCATCAGCCTGTTACTGCACCCAGGAAAAAACTCTTCTCCCCAACGCCCCGAAGCCTATTGCCCAGCGATCATCAGCCCGAATGTCCGACACAATTGCCGATCGCAAACGTTGGGCTCGATGATCATCGGCCCGAATGGACCGAAACAGCCCTAGCCGGTGTGCGCGAGCCACCGGTTAGATTGACATCACCTTCAGAAAAGGCTTGGCGGGTTGCACAATTTTGCGGAACGCCAGCTCCGTCGCGGCCGCTGCGGCTGGTAAAAGATGATGGGTAAAAGATGAAAACCATCGGCATCACACGACGATCGCTACTTCCTTCACCGAACAACGGAACACTCCCCACTGCCAAAATCGTTTACCCCAGATCTTTTACCAACCATTCAGCCCCACCATCGTTCACAGCATAGAAACAAAACTCGCGGGGGACGTCCGGGGACACACATTATTCCGTGGAGTAACCTTGAGACAACCACTATCTCGAGCTCATCGAAGACTTGGGTTATGGCTTCGACGCGAGCAACACTCGCCAACCGCTGATCGACGCTAATCGACGCTAATACCAGAAACGAGTCAGACGAAGGTCAATCACTTCGAGCAACGCCAACCGCCATGGGCATTTTGATTTT
>JAEUIQ010000062.1 GCA_016794985.1 Planctomycetaceae bacterium
TCATGACGATTCTCCATTGCGAGAACAGATTTACTTGCCATCGGCCGGCTTCTCCTGAGCCGCTCGACGGCCTTGGAGAACTGGCTGAATCTGACTTCGATTCATTTCACCAGTCCCTCCTCGCCAACAGAAACGCCACTCGCAAAACAGACTTACAAGAATTGTGAGAAAAAGTATTCGGCGACTGCGAGGACGCCACCTGTGCAATGTGTTGAGTCGGTTGGTTTTGCAATTGTGTCGGCCTTTCAGGCCTTGCTCCGATGGAGGGGTGACTCTAACCGGTGGCTCGCGCCGACCGGCTAGGGTTGTTGCGGCCCCTTCGGGCCTGAATTTGCCGCGAAGAATGCTTCATGCCGATGCGAGTCCCTTCGGGCAGCGCCGTGAATGATTTTCGCATGCCAGTTCAAGGACATTGTGTCGGCCTTCCAGGCCTTTGTTGGTCGAGGGATAACTCTAACCGGTGGCTCGCGCCGACCGGCTAGGGTTGTTGCGGACCCTTCGGGCCTGAATTTGCCGCGAAGAATGCTTCATGCCGATGCGAGTCCCTTCGGGCCTTCATTCGCCCCATAAGGTTGTGAAGCGTTGTGCCCCAAGGGCAATCCAAAGCTGGAACAACGCTGTTTCTGATTACCCCAAAATTTTTTTCATTTGTAAGTCTTTGCGAGATCCGGCGTTTCTTATCGGTCCGTGTTGTAAACCGAGACCAATTTATCCAACCGACTTTTTTCGATAGGAGCTTCGCCATGCAACTTGTAACCAGCGGCAATCGCCGTCCCCCCGTCGTTAACAATCGCAGCGCCACGGCTGCATTTCCACCGGATGGTCAAAGAGCAGCCCTGTTGCGACTGTTGCATTGGTTTCACGAACGTCGCATCCAGCGCTGCAGCGTTGAGTTGTTCAATCAAGCCGTCGATCTGGCATCCACGGATCGTTGGCTTGGGCACGCCAACCTTGAGTCTTTGTAAACGAGCAGTGCGATAGTTCGTCGTTGCCCAGGCCTGACCACGGCAAATCGTCTATCGCCATTCGCCGGACAGCACCCAGGCGGCCCAGGATTCGGTGGTTGTGTTCGAGGGTTGTTCCGGCAGTTCGTCCTCGCCGCCTCGCGATCGGCGGTCGCGCAGCATCGACAACTGGGCTTGTCGCAAGGCTTCGATTTTACTCATGCCTCCATGCCACAGGTTCTCGTAGAACATGTTCATCAGTTGTTGCGTCGCGGCATCGTCGACTTTCCACAAGCTGGTCACTGTTGTGGCTGCCCCGGCGACTTGGAAAGCACGTTGTAAACCCAAGACCCCTTCGCCACTGGCTTCGCGACCCAATCCCGTTTCGCAGGCACTCAAAACCGCCAATTCGGCGTTTCGCAGATCGAGTACGGAGATATCAATCGCGAGCAATATCCCATCATCCTGCCCCTCGGCAGTAGCGCGATTGGCGCCCGCAAACACCAAACCTGAAAACAACAAAGGATCGAGTTCCATCCGACCAAAGTTTCGAGCGCCGATCAGCGTTGTTTCATCTCCACGCGATAAATCACGGACACTCGTTGGTGTTGGCTCATCAAAAAAACCATGGGTCACTAAGTGTATGTAGCGACTATGTTCCAGCCCTTGCCGAGCACTTTGCTCCGTTGCTGCTGGACCCCGCAACCAACGAAACTCACCCGCAGGAAAGGCCCGCTCGAACGAATCCCGAACGCCAATCGCTTCGATGCGTGCGCTCGGCAACGGATTCCAAGTCGCGCGTGGTGTCGCACTTCTTTTGGCATTGGGATGCACGTGATTCGATGGAGCCGCGGTGGTCATGGCGCCCGGTTCGGCTCCATAATCGATGTCCGCGACGACAAACATGTTTGGATCTGCGGTCGAATTGCTGGTTTTGGTTGCCCAGTTGCCCAATAGTTGCGGCACAGGCACCACGGCGATGGCGTACTCTTCGAGCAAGTAAGTCCCGCTGGCTTTCCCAGGCAAGGCACTCCAAGGAAGCAGGGACGTGGACCCGGCAGGGGATACCAATACGGTGTTGATTTGTTCCAAGTGTGGCAACAATGGTTCCCACAACATCCGACGCAGCTCGCTGCCCGCATCAAGTTCACCGCTGACGCTTCCGCGAGTCTCGCGCCATTTAGAAACCAGGTGATCAATTTCCGAGCAAAATCCCAACTCCACCAGGCGCGGCGCATGTCCCTGCCGAAGGATCATGGCGGCGTACCCAGAGCGCCTCAACGATCCACCCTCGGCAGGTGTCTCCGTCGTGGCTGGCCAATACTCGTGCAAGTCGACCAGGGCCACATCATCGCCCAGTTGTGTTTGGATTTCACGCCAGTCGGTTTGATTCGCTCTTTGCAAGGCGCGGTATTCGGTGCTGGCGGCGCTCAATTGCTGCTGCAAGTCTGTGAACTCGTCCTGAGCGAGTTGCATTTGCTCGCGCCATGTATTCCATCGATCTGGTTCGACAGGTGGATTGCGCTGTAAATGTCCCAAGCGGGCGGCAACGTTTTGCAACTGGGCGAGGATCGGCCGAGCCTTGGCATCCGTTTCGGTTTGCGCCAAACGCGCCCAGCGTTGCCGCATGAATACCGCGCCTTTAAGTCGCAAGGTCTGTTCGACCAAAGCGTCTGGAACCGCGGCGCCTTGTTTATCCGTCGCGAGCAAAACAACAGAGAGATAGGTCATCAGGTACTTCTTTGCCCGAGCGGCCATCGCAAGCTGCATCGCTTCCGATTGCATGGACGCGGCATTCTCGAGCAAACACGACGAGATGGCGACCGCTTCTTCACAAGAAGCTATGGCATTTTCGAAGCGCCCCAGGGCCCGTTGCGCGGCTGCGAGTACAACAAGGCTACTCGCCAAGTTTGGGTGCGAAGCGGGATACAATCGGCGATTCATGGATACCGCTTCGGTAGCCAAACGTGCAGCGGCCTCGAGGTCTGCTATTGACTGATAAGCACCGGCCAAACTCTCCAGGCCTTGGGCCACGCTCGGATGATCGTCTGGATAAATTCGCCGCAACATGGTCAAGGACTCGTTGTGCAATTCGATCGCGGTCGGAACTTGACCTAACGCTTCACGAACGGTTGCCAAGTTATGCAAACTGCGAGCGATATTCGGGTGAGCTTCGGGCAAAACACGTCGATACATGGCCAACGACTCGACACACATCGGTTCTGCTTCGACGGATCGGCCTAAGGAATGCCATGCCATTGCCAAGTTTTCGATACTGGCAGCCACGTCGGGATGGTCGCCCGGGAACAAGCGACGTCGGATCGCTAACGCTTCGCTGAACAAGTGCTCGGCGTCCGCTTCACGCCCCAAAGAGCGACGCACGTCAGCTAGATTGTTTAAGGCCAAGGCCAAATCCGGATGGTCGCCGGGATACAAGCGACGGATCATTTGCAAAGCTTCGTCGTATCGGATTTCTGCGTCGGCCTGTTTGCCAAGGGAGTCGTAGACAAACGCAAGTGTACTTGTGGCCCGCGCAATGTTGGGATGATCTCCGTGGTGAATCCGCTTGAACATGGCTAGTGCTTCGACACTTTGCGGTTCGGCCTCGGCTCCTTTGCCGAGAATGGCGCGAAGATGGGCCAAGTTATGGAGACTCAACGCGACCCTAAAATCATCGCCGGGAAACTGGCGTCGCAAGATTGCCAAAGATTCGGTATACAAAATCTCCGCGTCTGCGCCTTTACCAAGCCGCGTCCGAACCTGAGCCAAGTTATTGAGCGCTATGGCCAAGTAGACGTGGTCTTCGCCATAGAGACGGCGCAACATGTTTACGACTTCTGCATACTGATTTTCGACTTCCGTCCATTTGCCTAAGGCTTCGTGGATGGTCGCCAAATTGTTGATGGCACCCGCAAGTTCGGGGTGGTCGCCGGAATAAATCTTCCGAAACAACGCGACTGCCTTCTCGCCCTGCACTAGTGCCTTTGGCAAGTCGCCCGCCATCTTGTAAGCGTCGCCTAAATTGTTGTGGGCCGTCGCGATGTTTCGATGAGGAACCGGATAAATACTCAAGCAGAGCCGGAGTGCCTCTTCGCGAACGGCCAGCGAATCGGCGACACGCCCCAGCGAATCCAAAAGTAACGCTTGGTAGTTGAGGCAATTCGCGGTGGTCGGATGATACAGGCCCACCTCTTGAAGTTGGATGGACAGCCACTCTCGCAAAAGGGGTGCGACCTGTTCGTGCTGTTGTTGTGCCACTAGTTTAGGAACTTCGCGAGACAATTGCTGCGCTCGGTCCCAAGAAAGTCTCTGGTTCGGTGTCCGTGGATCTGCCGGATCGTCGTTGTTCTTTCCGTGGACCGATGCTGGAGTTCGGTGCGATGCGCGATGGACCGCCAATCGAGTGAGTTCGAGCGGTTGACCTTGGCACACCAAAGCGGTGGTACGGATGTGTGAGAAGTCACTACTTTCTGTGGATGGCCAACACATCTCCGGGTGGGAGCCCTCGATCAACCACACGCCGCCGCTGTAGGTGATCTTCCAATTACCGGTACTAAAAGCCTCTGGGTAAATTTCGCTATGGACCTTTTGCGGCAAGCGGAAGCCGTTTGCGCCTGCCGCGTTGGGCGTTTCATACAAAGCAATCTCCGACTCGGTTTTCCCTGCGCGACGCGTTTGGCGCAGCGACAAGTAGCCGCTCGATGCTGGTTCTTGTTCCAACAAGATTCTTAGCTCTGACTTCTGGCCGTCTTCGGTCAGTTCCGGAAACCGACAGGCAAACTCGAATACCACCCAGTTTTCAGCGTCAATCCGACGCGATAGTTTTGCACCACTCTGAAGCGTCACGCACCCTGAAGCCCACGCAATCTGGTTTTCTTTTCCGCCCAAGTCGTAGTCACTCTTCGTGTCTTGCAAGAAATGATCATCAAACAACAACTCTAGTTGGGGCGGAGTCGCGTACGGAGCACTCGGATCAGGTTCGGGAAGTCCCAGATTCTTCCACATACTGTCAGGGTGACTCGGTGGAGAATTGGTCGCCAGGTCCTGAGCAACGAGAATCGGACTTGCGATCAGTAAAACCCATGCAATTGCCAGAATACCGAAGTATCCGAATCGACCTGACATCGATGAACGGAACGGAGGCTGAAATCCTAGCACCCCAAGCCATGCAGGCAAACAATCAAAGTCCCCGGTGCGTGAATCAATCGCTTGGTACAGCACTTTCAGCATGGGTCTCCTCCATCATCCAAACGTCGAGCCGAGTTGGTCTCACCATCGGCGACGCACTCGACCAGACGATCCCTATTGTACTCAAAGTCCGATCGTGGGGACCGGGCTTTCCCTGCGGGCGATTTCTCAGGGCGGAACATTCGCAGCGACATCAGTAATTCCATTGAAAGTTTAAACGACAAAAAAGAAGCGGACCGAGACGGCGGTCCGCGACTTTGATTTACAGATTCGCTTTGCGTCGAAGCTTTCTACCAAACTCGAATCGTGTAGGCGTTGTAGACGCTGCCGCGATTGACCACTTTGATGATCAGGGTTTGGCGGTAGTATGGGATGACTTGAACTTCTTCACGGTCGGAATAGGAGGTGCCAGAACTGATCAGATTACCCGACTCGTCGTAGACATACAGATCCAAGTCCGTATCCCCGTCGCCTTGGATCCGAATCGCCGTCACTTCGTCATCCCAGCAATCCACGTGGTACACATCGGTCGTATGCGCTTCGACCCGAGTGTGATCATACTTTGGACCGCCAACCGGATCGGCTACAGCCGAAGAAATGCCCAAAACCGAAGCCGAAACCATTGCCGCAATTGTCATCCACTTGTTCATGTCGTTTCTCCTTAGTGAGAACTTGTTCGTTGTGTCAGACGCCTTCAACCCGAAGTTGGTCTGACGGTTTGGGCCTGGCTGAATCTAACTTCGATTCATGTCACCATTCCCTGCTCGCAATCAGAAACGAGGGCATTCGGACAGACTTACGAGAATTTCGGAAAAATAGTTCGAGCGAGGCGGGGAAGTGCCTTTACCAGCACGGTCGAGGTCGTTTCCTGGCTACTGGGAATGTTCGGAAAGCTCGGGAGATTACACAAAATGATGCAAAGCGATGGCCGTGGTGACCGCGACGTTTAACGAATCTACAGAATGGTGCATTTCCAGACCCACGATGTCGTCCATCATGCTCAGAGTGGTCTCGTCCAAGCCGTCGAATTCGTTGCCGAAGACCAACGCTTGCCGTTCGTAACGCTTGGCAGTGTTTAGTAACTGCATGCGTGGGTGGTGCTCCACTCCAATCAAGCGAAAGCCAGCTGTCCGCAAACGTTGTAAATCTCCAACCCAGTCGTCGGTCCGCCAGCAGGGAAAGGCTAAGGCGTGCCCCATGGAGACTCGGATGACGCGCCTAGAGAGATGGTCCGCCGAGCGATTCGACAATACCAATCCCGCCGCACCCAAGCCATGTCCGGATCGAATGATTGAGCCCAGGTTTTCTGCCGAATTCATGGCCGGCAAGACGATCAGCGTTTCGCGTTTCACGACAGTCGGGACCGAAGCAAACCAACCCAACATCTGACGCTGCAACACTTCGGGCAGGGCGCGATGACCGCATCCCATGATACCCGAATGGAATTCGAATCCGACGACCGCGCTTAAGATCTGGTCCGGCAAAACATAGATCGGCACCGTTCGTAGTTCTTCTCGTTCGTTCGCCGCTGCTAAGACTGTTTGTGAGGCCCAGTTGACTTTGCTGGCGGATACCAACAGCGCATCGGTGCGATAGCGACAGCGCAGTAGGCGTTCGACCACCAATCGCCCCTCGGCGATAAACTGGCCCTCGGTCAATTGGCCGGTCGCTTTTCGCAACGGCAAATGCAAAAACGGACCCAAGCGAGCGTCGCCTGGGTCCGCGATTGGAATCCAATTCAAATCCAAAGTCACGCGATTACTTGACCTTGTCTTTCTCTTTGTCGATCACGTCCTTAAAGGCCTTGCGAAAGTTTTGCAACTTGTACGTGATCATTTGGCAGTACGGGTTCTTTCTCTTGTTGCGATTGTAGTAGTCTTGGTGATAGTCGGGTGCTGCGTAGAACTCGCTGGCTTCGGTGATCTCCGTCACAATCGGGGCATTAAAGGCTTTCGCTTCATCAAGCTTGCTCTTGTATTTAACCGCTAATAGTTTTTGTTCCTCCGAATGGTAGAAGACCGCACTGCGGTACATCGGACCCACATCGTTGCCCTGGCGATTGAGCGTGGTGGGATCATGGGAGCTCCAAAAAATCTCCAAGAGTTTTTCGTACGAAACCGTCGCCGGATCGAATTGCACTTGAAGAACTTCGGCATGGCCGGTTGTTCCAGTGCAGACTTGCTCGTACGTGGGGTTAACAACCGTGCCGCCCATGAATCCACTGGTGACCGACTCGACGCCTTTGACCCGTTGGAATACGGCTTCCGTGCACCAATAACATCCGCTGCCAAACGTTGCGGTCTCTAATACTTTCTCCACGGCTGTCTCCGAATCTTGTTTCTCCGCCTGGTCGGTCTTGGCGTCGGTTTGGGCCGCTTGCTCCTGCTTGTCTTGTGGTGTTCCCAACGCAGAGGAGGCTCCGGGCGCAAACGACCAACCGGCACCCAACAAGCCGGCAAACGCCAAACAAACCAACAAGCCGAAAGGCAATCCCATTCCCGTACAACAACGACACATTTTCCTTCTCCTTTTTCCAGTTGGCATTGGCGAACAAACGTTCCATGGCCATGACCGTCTCTTATTATTCAACTGCCGCCGGTACTCGTCGAGATCGAATCTACGAATTTAGCCGGAGCTGGACGACGGTTCCGGGATTGGCGAGCCAAACCCACCCGCCGTCGAGCGGAAAAATCCGCTCGGGCTGAACACTGGCGGCGCTAAATCTCCGGACGGGACCGGGCCCTCGTCCCAAGCGTCCCGCGATTCCAAGCCGATCCTTAACACGGGTAGCCCTTGTTTTTGTAGCGCGTGCAGGTATCCCACAACATCGGCGATCGGCGGATCCAGTCGATTGACGGTCGCGTAGACGACTCGCTGCAATTGATGTTGCCGGAGCAACTCGATTCCTGGCAGGATCGAGTCGTCTAAATAGTATCGATTGTCAAAATCTTTGGGTTTGCCAGGGCGAAATCCCAGTCGTCCGGAGTCGCAGATCCACACGGGTGGCAAGCCCTTGTGCCAGCGCGGTCGAGCTTGGGCCATCAAGGGTGCGTAGCGAATCAATCCCGCCAACGCAACTTCCGACTTCAATAGGCCGGCGGGATGCGGCCAATTGTCAAAGGTGCAAACCGGCTGACAAACTTGTTGACCGCAGAGTTGAGCGGCCAATGCAATACTGGTGAGTGGTGGTCCATCCAAGATCAGCCAAGTCTGGGCGTCCAGCCACGAAGGCGCGGGCACCTCGACTCTCAACCATTCCGGAATCCAGAGTTCCGGCGCGACACCGACTTTTGCTGAAGGAATCTGATCCAAGGCGGCAAACAACGTCGGACAATGATAGGCTTCCCACAAGCTGTTGCTTGCCGGCGACCAAGCTTCGAACAAACGCTCGGCGGATACGAACTCGCGCCAAGCCAAACTTCCGCCCGCATCGAGGGCGTCGAGTTCTCCCACACTCAAGTCGACTCGACCGCCAAACCACAGTGGCAGACGCAACCGAGCCAGTAGTTTAAGAATGCTATCGATCATCGATCACCGTCGGGACGAATATCGCTTGATGCGTATGAAATGGGGCGGGGGCAACTCGACTATAGTATCCGACAAACCTCCCATTGATCAGATAGGCACCCAAGGCTGGGTACTGTGCCCCATTGGAAAAGTTGACTGGTGCGACCTCGAAGCAACGTTGGATTATCCAGTCCTGGGGTCGGCGCCGAACGTCGTTCAATGCCGCCGTCCATTGGGCGTCCGATACCAGACCGCCCATCACCACGTTGTCTCCCATCCTCCCAAAGTTCTGTTTGAGTACCCACCCTTGCCGCTGTGTTTCCAAGCTCGACCAATCGCCGCCCGATTCCGAGTATCGCGATGCTTCGTAAGTTGCCGGAGCCAACTCACGTAAAAATTCGAGATCGTGCGAATCAACGACCCCGTTTTCTTCCCATAGTGCGAAAATCGCTTTGCTTTGCGTGATCAGTCGCGTTAGCGGATTGAGCATCCGCCAAGTCCGAACCGCGTGCCGCCAAGCGTGTTGGTTTTCGAGCAACCCGAACCACTCGCCAGGATAGAACCGAATTCCCGCCACTACCTGTTCGCCACAAACCGTAAACCCACGCCAGGTCTTATGCAGATGACGCGGCGAACAGAGCACACTTTCTTGACCTCGTTCGCGAAGCAGCTGCTGCAAGACGACCATGTGCTGCAAGTCTTCCGCGTAACCCGTCGCATACATCAATGCGATTTTCCCTGGTGCCGGAACCGCTGCAAGCAAAGCCTCGGCAAATCGGTCCACGAATCGCAAGTTCGGATGGCAGAATTGGAGCAAGCGATTTGCTGAAATGATCTCATTGAATCCGCCGGGCACATCTTCATTAAACTCACAAACCTGCCAACGACCATCCGGTGTCGGAAAGAAATCGTAGCGAGCCAATTGCCAATCGCTGGTCGCCTCCTGCTGAATCCACTCGCGAACCGTGGCGGGAATTCCTAGGCGTTCCAGTAAGTCAGGCCGTCGCTTGATTTGCTGTTCGATCCGCCGGAGAATCGACGCCAATCGCTCGGCCATGTGGACGATGCGGTCGTGCTCGGCTGCCGAGAGCACCAAGCTCTCAGGCAGTAGTCGAAGTTTTCCTTCCACGAAGCTGTCCCACTTCTGATATCGGAAACGCAGCTGTCGTTGATAGGCGACGAATTCATCTGGCGACATTTGCCAACTGAAGCTTTTCAAAACAATGATCCTGCCGACTTTGATTCTTGGAACACTTGAACGACAACTGATTTTGCGGCACAGCAAGATCGCGGAAGACCATTCCGGTGCCGCAGCCGATTGACGACTCCGAGTTCACTTTGCCAGTGTTCTTGGGAAGTTGGGATGATCATGATTTTATCCTTGCTAGTCTAATGATCGTCGATCGAGTCTAGACCATCGCCATCTTGGCAGCAACCTAACCACATGGTCTTGCTTCGGAGCTGAAGGAGTTGAACTCCGTTGCGCTAAGGAATGGTCTCGAAATAGCTGCCGGAACTCTGCGTGACATGAGATCCCAACTCGACGCGTGAGCGAGGGATCCAGTCGTGGCGGGAAATTCTTCGCTCACGCATCGTGCTGGGATAGTTGGAAGTTATCTCGGGACTTCTCCTAAGCTCTGAATTCTAGCTCCCTGGAGCGTGGGAAGGTGTGCGGCAGTGTCCCGGATCGCTCCTTCGGGCGGATTTCCAGCCGGTCCAATTGTCGGTGCTGATTCATTGGACCGTAGGAACGGTCCACAACACTGACGCTCCGTCCGTCCGTTTGTTTGTCGGTCCGCTTGTGGAAACCAGGCCGAATCGGGTGTAAACTGATTCCGCCAAAGAATCAAGTTCGCTAACGGTTGTTTCCAGTTCACTTTACTCGCTTTCCCAAGTTCGTTTCCAGAAATTCGTTTCCAGAAAAGGGAGTCGTTTGATGAGTCATTCACAGGTTGGTGCTGGCGATTCGTACACTTGTCCGTACTGCAATCAACGTCCACTGGAGGCCGTGGCAACCGCACCGTACGTGCGCGGTCTGATTGTGGTTATGTTGTTCGGTTCCAAGTCCTACATCGGCTGCGTGCCTTGTGTGCGCAGTCGTGTGTTAGGCGAGGCCGGTTGGTCGATGTTGTTGGGGTGGTTCAGTCCCAAGTCCTTGATCATTAACCCGTTTTTGATCGTTTACAATTTGTTTCGTGGCGCCTTGGTGGGTGCCAATCCGGACGGAGTCAGTAAGAAGTTGCGGGAACTGGGACTGCCAGAAAAACCCAGTTTCGTGAATGTTCAAGCGGTTGGCGTTGCCTTGGCCGCCTCGATGATTTTGGCCGACGGTGAAGTAACCGAGGAAGAAATTGCCACCGCCGAAAAAGCAGGCGACGGTGTATTCGAAGGATTCGACGAGGCTGGTCTGCGGATGATACTCCAGCATGGCAAGGACTTGCCACCTGCGGAGGACTTGGCAGCCATGCTCCACAGCGTGTTGGATAATGAAGGCAAAACCAAGATCATGGTCTTCCTCTCCGAGATCGCCATGGCCGATGGGAATGTTTCGCAAGAAGAACGCGACATGCTCCAGCGAATCGCCTCGGCCCTTGGGGTGCAAGCTCAAGCTTGAACTCGTGGGCCTTCCGTTGGCGGGCAAAATTCCACGGCGTGAACCCAGCGGGACTGCCGCAAAAAATGCTCGGCTCAAAGATCGGGATTGGGCAAAGAAAAGAAATGGGCGTGCCAGAACTCGAATCTGGGACCTCGTCGTTATCAGCGACGCGCTCTAACCAACTGAGCTACACGCCCGAAAATGACCTAAGCCAGGACGGGAAACTATCGCTGCTTTCGGCCACTTTGTCAACCGGGTTCAGTTAAAGAGCAACAGTCCGGTTGTACCGTCGTCGTTGGACTCCCAGCGCCGCCGGATCTCCCTTAGACCATAGGTGCAAAGGTCGAATCGCTCGCTCAATCGCTGCAAAACTTCGGGCGGAGGGATCTCGGTCTCTGTTTCAATCTCGGCCGCAATCTGGTACGAACGGCGACCCTGGCTACAAAACACCACAAACGACTGCGCATCGTCTTGATCGTCGCGTCGCAAAGCCTCGGGATACACCCCAGCCCAAAACAAAGTGAAATCCCCAATGTGCCGGTGGATCTCTCGTTTGGCGTCCCCCAAGCGATGGGCCGCCTCGGCCGCCATTTCCGTAAGAGTTAGGACAGGGCGCCCGGTCACGCTACGAATCCGATGCACGACATCGCTGCGAACAAATCGCACCAACAGGTCGCTGATGTAATCGACCATCGGGGGATCGATCACGCCCAACTCGGTCAAAAATGTGCTTTCGGTCAACCCGGCAAAATACTGCTCGATCCGAGCCTTGGGAGTAAAGTCATTCATGACGAATTCTCCGATTCAAACCAACCAAAAACCAACTCACGCCGCGAGTTCTGTGGAAGTCATCGCACGCGGCCTCCCCCAAAATCCTTCTTAGGGCAACTACTGAATTCTAGTCAATGGCAATTCGATTTCAAATTTTAATTCGTAAATAGATTGAAACTATTTCTGTTGCAGGCGGATAATGCCGTCCCATCCGAACGGAGCCTGACGATTGTGCTGTGTAATCAGCATCGTCAGAAGGTCTTTGGCACGGTCCGCGGCGGGGACTCGATGCAATTGATCGTAGGCCAATTCCCAGTGGCCGCTTTGAAAATGAGCCAAGCCCGCCGCGAAGACCTTCAAGTCCTCGTCGGTCAATGGACTGGTGGGAAACTCCGGCAGGACCTCGCAAACTTCGATGGGCTGCAAGAGTCCGACTGGCAGAACTTTTCCCAAACTTCGGATGCGGAACGGCAGCGGTTGTCGGTCTAGTTCCAGTTCGCGTTGTAGAGCATTCACGGTTTCTTGCTCCATCAAGATGGACGTGCCCAGTTGCCGATTCATGGTTTCTAGTCGTGCGGCCAAATTCACCACAGGGCCGAAGGCCGTTACTTTGACCTGATCTTGAGTACCGATTTGCCCGGCAACCGCAATCCCCGAGGCAATTCCCAAGCCCAACTGGAAGCCATGCAGAGGATTGTCAGGGTCCGCGGACATTTCGCGGAATTGCCGGTGGATGTCGATTGCCGCCTGACACGCGCGGCGCACTCGATCCGCTTGTGGCAAGGGCCAACCCCAGAAACCCATCGTCGCATCACCGTGAAAATCTCCGACGACGCCTCGTTGTCGCATGATGTGGCTGGTGGTGACGCCCAAGGCTTCGCTGACTCGTTGTAGCAACTGCATCAAGTCATGCGCCATGCGCTGGCTGGCGGCTGAAAAACCGCGCAAATCGCAGAAAAGAATCGAGACCTCGCATTCACGGGGTTGAAACAGTTCTTCGGGAGTCGTGTCCTGCAAGGCGTCCAAGACCACCGGCGAAAAAAACGACCGCAAACTCGCCTGCCGGTGTTGCAAGTGACGCAGACTCAAGAGGCTGCCCAAAATATTCGCCACCAACTCCGCGTATTTGATATCTTCTTGCAAACTTCCTGCGACACTGTCGGGCGAATCCGAGTGATGCTGTGCTTGCAGCGCCCCACTGACATAGAGAACCAGGGTTTGGTTGCCCACCGGAGGCAAGGGCGTCACAAAAGCCCAGTCATGGTCTTTGTGCATTTGCGTCAGCGCGATTTGGCTCTCGGTGCCCTCCCAAACATGCAATACCGTTTGTTGTTTTTGCACCGAAGACGTGATCAAACGCTGGCTAGGTTGGAAATCGGCATCCTGATTTGAGCGACGATCCCAATGCAGCACGCGAACTTCGGAAGCCGGATGAGGGGCAACACCGGTGCCGCCACTGCCGCTGCCCACCGCCACAACTGCCGCGCTGGCTGCTTGCGAGATACCGCCAAAAACCACGTTGAGCACACGAATAAATAGTTCTTGATCGGTCGCGGCGTCCTGTATCATGGCTGGCAACTCGGTCACGATCGCCAACCGTCGTTCTGCGTCACGGAACCGGACTTCAGCTAACTTTTGGCGACTGAACAATTGTTCGCGAGTCGGGTCTGGCAATTGCAACGTGGCGTCAACTTGAGAACCGGTCAACGTGAACGTTGTGCGTCCAATGACGAAATGCTGACCCGCACCCACTTCGCACTGCTCGACCGCCTGGCCCTTGTAAAAAATCGGATTGCGCGCGCTCGGCAACCGAGTCACCCGCAGTATTTCGCCATTCCAGTGGACCTCCGCATGCCGACGCGAGATTTGCGAATCCCAGGGCACCGACCATTGGCACTGTTGGCGCCCCAGCAACACGGAGGTTCCCCGTTGCAACGGGCGGCGCCAGCGTCCACGACCATCTTCCGCTTGAGCTACTAGATCCGGCATACGGTACTTAAATTGATCTTGTTAAAATTCGCGAACCGGGACATGCTGGGCTTTGCGGCCTGCGGGCCCGAGGATGGAAACCGTACTGGAAACCAAGTGGAGACTGTACTGGACACCAAGTGGAACCTGTACTGGACACCAAGTGGAACCTGTGACACGACCCGAACACGCTGCTCGAGGCAGCTCTTAACCAAGCCCGCAACGAACGACCATGCGATTCGATCTCCGATTGGCACGATTGACTATTCGTTGGCCAATTACTCGTTGGCCAGTGATTCTTTGGCCAGTGATTCTTTGGCCAGCGACTCTTTGGCCAGCGATTCGTTGGCTGATGATCGGTTACTCCATTCTTGGTTGGTCGGTTCAACCGGCATTCTATAGCGTGACTCTATTGTCGCCAACGCCAACCGGGTCGACTCCAAAATCGAATAGGATCGAACATCAAGAACCAAGTTCGAACGCCGCGAATCGCGAGGTAACGTCACAGGACGAGACAACGCCGGTTCAAGTCCCGCCATCCCCGCCGGCGACCCCGTCCAACCGTCCAACGCCAGATGAAATCAAAGCTCAATTGGACGAAGCAATCCAATCGCCCCTGGACGAAGAGAACAAAAAGCGGATTCAAGAGTATTACAAATCTGCGACGGATCGCTTGGCCCGTTTGGATTCAGCGCTCGCTCGTGTTCCGGAATTTCAACAGAAAATTGCGACGGCCGACCAACGCGCGGAACAATGGCGAGAAAACAGTCAGTTGAGTATCGAGCCGGCGCGGTTCAATCTCGAAACTTCGACTTTGGTCGAGATGCAAAAAGACGCGACCGACACTGAAGTTCAACTTCGTCAATGGAAGGAACGAATGGCGGTCTTGGATTCCGAGCGGGAGGCCATGATCGAACGACGTCGTGAATTGACCGCGAGAATCAGCTCGTTGCCGGAACGATTAGCGGAAGCTCGGTTGCAGCTGCAAGCCCCGAATCCCGAGGGCGAACCACCGCTCGTGACCAAAGCCCGCCGAACCGCCACTCAAGTCCAAATCGTCGTTTGGGAAGCGGAGCTGCCGGCCCTCACGACCGAGCGGGATTACATCGATGGCGAAACGGCGCGCGATATTCTGCGTCTAGAACGCGATTGGTTGGTGGCACGCATCGATATGGAATCTCGCTGGTTACAGCAGCTAAACGAGGCCATCAACGTGAAGCGAGCGGACGAAGCCCAAGCGGCGCTAGAGCAAGCAGAACAACAGCGAGCCAACGTTCCCCCCCCGCTTCAACCGTTGGCAGATGAAATCAAAGATTTGGCAGTCGAGCAAGCCGAACTTTCTCAAACAATGTCCGCGCAACAATCGCAACGCGATAGCATTGCTTTGCAACTAAAAACACTACGAGAAAAATTTGAAACCACGCAAAAGAAAGTGCGCACGGTGGGACTGACCTCAACCATCGGCTATTTGCTGCGTCGGCAGAGGAGCGACATTCCCAGCAATGTGGAACTTCAAAAGTTGCGTTTGGCTCCGGGTAGAATCGGCGAAGTGCAGTTGGAGTTGATGCAAATCGACGAACAACGAAGCGATTTGATCTTGTTCGACGAAATTGCGAGAAAATTGCTTCATCTAGGTTCCGAGCCGCGCACCTGGTCTGCTGAAGAACGTGCATTGGTCCAACAAGCAACCGACATGTTGAAAGCCAAACGCGATGCCCTGGATAATCTGTATCGAAATCAGGACGCCTATTTCAACATGTTGGTCGAAGTGGATACGGATGTTCATCAACTGCTCGAAGTTGCTCAAGCGTATCGCGCCTACATCGACCAACGGATTTTGTGGATTCCCAGCAGTCGGCCATTATTTCGGTACTTCGATTGGGCAAATCTGGACCGTTGGCTGTTTCAACATCAGGTTTGGCAACAACTTGGCGTAGGCCTGCTCCATGACTTTTTTGGACAGTGGATTTGGTGGTTCTTGTTCGGTACGCTCTGGTTTTCGATGAAGCTGCAGGGCTATCACTGGCGGGCCGAGGTTGTGCGACTTAGTCGCGAAGCCAGTAGCGGTGCGTGTTCGTCATTTCAACCGACATTTCGCACCATGTTGTATACCGTGTTGATTGCCATGCCGTGGCCGATGTTCCTGTACTTCTTGGGTTGGCGACTGGAGACGGCCGTCGTCACTAATTCAGATCTATTGCGGAATCCTACCGAAATCCAAGGGGTCGGGCATGGGTTTCGAGCCATGGCTTTTGCATTACTGCCGATGGAGTGTCTGCGGAACATCTGTCGCCCTGCGGGATTGGGGATCTCGCATTTTGGCTGGAATCCAAACACGGTTCATCAATGCTCGCGTTTGATTCGCATGACGATCTATCTCGGGTTACCTTTGGCGTTTGTGACTTCGGCTTTGCACTGGGTGGATCCGGTGATGGGAGAAGACTTGCTGGAGCGGATGTGTTTTCTGGTGGGCTGCGGGTTACTACTCTTTTTGGCTTTGCGAGTGCTGGAACCGCAGAGAGGTTTGCTACGTGGCTATTACGCGCGCAACTCAGGCGGCTGGGCCGAACGTCTCCGTTATGTCTGGTTCGCAATCGGCGTGACCGGTCCCATTTTCTTCGCGGTCCTGGCAACCACGGGCTACTACTATACCGCTTACGAACTAACGCTGCGCATGTATTCGATGTTTTGGTTGGTGGTTGGCCTGGTGGTGGGCAGTGAACTGATCTCGCGATTGATCCTGGTCGAACGACGTCGCGTCTTCATTGAACAAGCCAAACAGCGTCGGGCACAGGCCGCGGTTGGTAACAGCCAAGACTACAAAGAAGATGCCGATGTCGCTGTGGCGACTACCATCCATTCTCAAAAGGAATGGCAGGAAAAGCTGGCTCAACAAACCAAGCAGTCACAAAATTTGTTGCAAAGTGTGGGGGTGATGTTGGCGATCATCGGCCTATGGCTGATGTGGGCCGATGTTTTTCCCGCCCTGCGCGTGGTGCTGCAACAGAATCTGTGGACCACCACGGAGGTTGTCTCAGCGGTCGCCGAAGGTTTGACCGGCGATGAGCCGATCACGAAAGAAGTCGTGCGACAAATTACTCCGACGGATTTGCTACAAGCGCTGTTGGTTATGTTGATGACTATTGTGGTCTTTCGCAATTTGCCGGGCTTGGTTGATATTCTAGTGCTCAATCATTTACCGATCGATGCCTCCACCCGCAACGCGGCCGCTGCCGTGTCCAGCTACGTTGTGATCGTGATTGGACTAGTTTGGTCCGCGCGCTTGGTCGGAGTTCATTGGACTCAAGTCCAATGGTTGGTCACCGCGCTGACCTTCGGGTTGGCGTTCGGCTTGCAGGAAATCTTCGCGAATTTCGTGTCCGGCATCATCATTTTGTTCGAGCGACCGGTGCGAGTGGGCGATGTGGTCACCGTCGATGGCGTTACCGGTGTCGTTACCAAGACCCGGGCCCGGGCGACGATGATCCGCGATTTTGATTTGAAAGAGCTGATCGTACCAAACAAAGAATTCATTACCGGCCGCGTGTTGAATTGGACCCACAGCGATGAAGTCACGCGCCTGGTATTGCCTGTTGGAATCGCGTACGGTAGCGACGTCGAGCGAGCCATTCGTTTGCTAATGGAAGTGGCCCAAAAGCATCCGCTGGTCCTGTCCGAGCCGGCTCCCAGTGTCAATTTCGAAGCCTTTGGCGACAGTGCACTGAATTTGGTCGTGCGCGCTTACGTCAGCAAGCTAGGCGATCGCCTGCCAGTAACCACCGAACTATTGACAGGGATCTACCAAACATTGTCCGAGCATCAGATCGAAATCCCTTTCCCTCAACGCGATTTGCATATCCGCACCATTACCGCCCAATCGCCGGAAACGCTAAAGGGATCAGCAGCATTGTCAATGGAACGATGACGATCAACGATACCAAATTCAAACAGAACCCAGCGATGAACATTTGCCAAACCGTTATCTTGCCACTGCCGAAGACGATGGCATTCGGTGGCGTGGCCATCGGCAACATGAAGGCACAGCTGCTGGCCAAAGTCGCAGGGATCGTTAGATACAAGGCATGAATCTCCATGCTTTCTGCAATTCCAATCAGCACAGGAATGAGCACATTAACCAACGCCACGTTGCTCATGACTTCGGTCAAGTACAATGCCAATGCCGTCAAGAGAATCAATACTAGCCAATAAGGCCATGTGGATGGAACCAAGCCGGCGATGGCCGCAATGATTCCCGCTTTGTCTAGGGCTTCGGCCAAACACAATCCACCACCGAACAACAACAAGATGCCCCACGGCAAACGTGTCGTGATTTCCCAATTCACGAGCGGTTTGGAGCACCGAGAGTCGCCCGGCAACATGAACAACAAGACGACCGCAAAAATGGCGATATTCGTGTCGGTCAATCCAAGCTGAGGCCAGACCCACACGATGAACTCCTTTCCGATCCATAACCCAGCGGCCATGACAAACACTGCTAACATCAGCGTGTCGCCAAATCGCATTGGCCCCAATTTTTCTCGCTCTTGTTGAATCACTTCGTCAGCATTGGCAATGGCAATATTCGTCGTCGGAAATAACAGAAACGTCAGCACAGCGTAAACGAGAAAAAACAGTAGCAAGGCGATCGGAAAGGCGACCAGCATCCACCGGCCAAACGAAACTGTAAAATCCAGCTTTTCCTTCATGATTCCGGCAAAGGACATGTTTGGTGGTGTCCCAATCAAAGTCGCCATCCCACCCACGCTGGCAGCAAAGGCCACGCCGAGTAACATCGCAACGGCGAAATTGCGTTGTGATTTTTCGTCCGCATCGCCCTGCAACAAGTTCAATACGGACATGGCCATCGGGAGCATCATGACTGTGGTCGCGGTGTTGCTAATCCACATGCTCAAGAACCCAGTCGCCAACATGAACCCCAGTACCAATCGATTAGGCGAAGTTCCGGTGCGGGATAGAATCCACAAGGCAATTCGTAAATGCAGTCGATAGTGTTCCAGTCCTAAGGCCAATACGAATCCGCCAAAAAACAGAAAGACGATCGGATGGCCATAATGCAAGGCCGTTCGCTCCGAAGACATCACCGACAAAAGTGGAAACAACAACATCGGCAGCAATGCGGTTACCGCTAGGGGAACGGCTTCCATTATCCACCAAGCCAACATCCACACGCCCACGGCCAGGACTTTGTCCGCCAGTTGTGCCGCACCAGGCTCCGGAAATCGCTCGTGGAACGGCTCCCAATATAGAACGGCGAAAAAAAACGCTGGCCCGAAAAGTTGCCGACAAATTCGCCACCAATCCATAAACACCACTCGGAAGTGTGGAAAAGTTAGACCGACACACAGACGCACCACCATAACTCAGGTGAACCTACGTCGCTAGTGCAGCGGCCCTTGTGTCGTGCACCGTTCCGCGGGCCAATAGCAATTGGCCAACATTGGACTTTCGCTCGGGGGGCTCTGCTGCTCCACACCTACGACTCAAGCTGTCCCTAGAGCGAGTGCACGCCATCCCGGAAATCGATTAGATCATTCGCTTCCCAACCTGAATCTGCTGCAAGAATTTATCGAAGTTTCCCACCGGTTCAGAGATCGCCGCAGATTTACCAATGCGACAATTCCAGTCGATTCCCGCTCGCTCGTTACCGCGCATCCGAGTCAATTTGCAACCTGACCATGGAAAGGGATTGCGTGCTGGAGAGCTGGTTTGAGCGGCCTGGCTTGGAGTTCCATTTGCGGCAGTCTCTCTAGATCGGATTGCGGCGAGTCAGCACGCGACTATCGTTCTTGACGATGCAGACGGCTTCCCATCTCCGCATCAGAGTTTTCGCTCGCAAGGATGGCGGCATGTTGCAAATTGTTCGTTCCGGAACAAGCTTCGCAGCGATCTCGGCCATCGTTGGACCAAAAAAAATCCCCGCTAGGAAATCACTAGCGGGGACGAACGATTCACGATATTCGCAACGAGAACCGGAACGGCGCTTCCGAGTCGTTGTTAGCGACCCGTTTGTACATCGACGATCAGACGAACATGAGCGACCGGCTGTTGCGGATGATTGGTGGTCAATTTCAAGATGTGTTCGCTGCGGCCTTCGTTTAGCCCTTCCGCAGTGACTTCCAGTTGATGCACCTTTCGAGTTTCCCCATCCAACTTCACCTGCACCGGGCAGCTTTCGCATTCGAAATCGATGATTTGGAAGTCGCTGCTGGAAGCCAACAACAGCTTCTCGATAGCGGTAGCTCCTTCCGAAACTTTCAATTCCAAAACTTCTGCAAAGCGAATTGGTTGCACGATGTTGGCGGACAAGCCAACCGGGAAAGAAGTCAGATTCTTGTCGTTGGTGTAAAGCGTGATGATGTCCTGAACCAATCCCAACGAGTGCCCCTTGGGAACCGTTGTCTCCAATTCGTACTCGACTCGCCCGTTCTGACGCAACGTTTCGGTCAGCTTGAACTGCATGCCAGGTTGCTCGCACTTGACGTCGGTGATTTTCCAATCGCTGCGGCCGGCGTAGAGAATCTTCACCTTGTTCGTGGCACCCTCGGCAGCCAGAACTCGTGGCAGTTCGACCGATTCCGGATGGACGACGACGTCTTGACGAATGTAACCATCCACTCGCAGGATTGCCGTCCCATACGAATTCCCCTTTTTCAGAGACACGTTCAGCGTTGCCCCACGCTGGCCTGAAAACAACTTCGTTTGGTACTTGGCCACCACTTGGCCTTCGGCCCCTGGCTGAATCAACTTGGTCGGCACTTCTGGTTTGGTGCAGGTGCAAGACGCCGTCACGCTCAGGATTTCGATGGGCTGCTCCGAGTTGTTCGTAAAACTAAACGTGTGTTCAGCCTTGGCCGCGCGAGCGACGGTCCCAAAATTGTGGCTCGTTTCGCTAAACAGCGACTGAGCCCAGCTTTGAGCCGGAGCGGCTGGCTTGTAACTGTAGTTGCGATTGCCAAGTTGGGCGCTCGCAGCACTAGTCAAAAACGCACACTGGCAAATCACCAAGGCGGCAAATACGGCTTTGGCAGTTCGTTTCACGGTCGATCCCCTTCGGATTTCTTCGCGTTCGTTCGTTGGCACCTGATGTCGCCGAAATTGGCAACACCAGTCGTCCCTGCAATTTGTAGGCCACCGGCTGAAAACTCAGGTAGTGTTCCCATGGTTAGGACGTGGACGCACAAGTGTGCGCTTTGTCCAGGCCAGTCGAACCCAAAAGTGAGAAAAAAAGCCAGTTTTGAGGCAACGGGACGATCCAGCCGTTGCTCTCCCTCTATTTTAACGCGTCGTTGCCCAAATCATACAAATTGGGATTCCCGATTAGAAGCCCAAATCATCACGATTTTTTTCCGTCAAATCAGGTGACGGTACCGCCGGCGATTTTTTCGCGTTTTCGGCTCTCCGGCAGACCGGCTCAGTTCGGCCTCCCGCCACCAAACAAGCCGTCCAAAGAGTCGATCAGTTCATAGGGCGGGCATTCGAAATGGACACCTCGGGTGTTGGCGTTTTCCAGACCCCGTAGAAAGAGGTACATCGCGCCGCCCACGTGTTGACGGTAGTCGTAATCCGGCAAGCGTTGCCGCAAATGTCGGTGCAACGCCACCAAGTACAAGGTGTACTGCATGTCATATCGTTTATCGCAAATCGCCCGCTGCAGAGCCTCGCTGTGATAGTCATCCACGGACGACCCCAGGTCGTTGGACTTCCAATCCGCAATGTAATAACGACCTTGGAACTCGAAGACGAGGTCCATAAAGCCCTTCAGTAGCCCGTTCAAATGATCCGGCTCCAGGGCCGGTCTGCTTCGACCAGCTAGCGTTCCCGAAGTCACCATTTGATCCAACTGACGCGTCGGCACCGAATCTATCTCAAACCAGAACTCTAGTTCCGCCTGCGTGTGTTCCACCGTCAATTGGGACAAACTCATGCGCTGCGAACCCAGCGGCAATTCGGTTCGCAACAGTTGCTCGAGCCAATCGTTCAGAGGTTCGCTCCACGAACTCCAATTCGCCTGCTTGGTGATTCGCTGCAAGAACCCTTGCCGCACGGTTCGATCTTCGGCCACTCGGTTGAAACCTCGTTCGGTCGCCCATTCCAAAATGCTATGCAAAAACGTTCCTGCTTGGGGGCCGCGGGGGAAGTGCAGAATGGTCGGAGACGAAGCAATCGGAGTATCCTGCTCGCGTTCGGTCGGCGGGGTCTCGAAGTCCCAACCCTCTTCGGCAGCGATTTCCTCGTGGGCCCTTTCCGGAGCCACGGACTCTCGTGTTCGCAGTGCCGAATAACTAGCGATCCACCATCGGGCCGCGGGGCGTCGAGTCACACGTCGCGCCGGCCCCAAGTGGCGTGGTTCGCTCACCGGCAACCGTTGCCAACGATTCTCCGGTAGTGCGGTTACGGCAATGGCTGGACAGGCGTTTACTGCATCGCGCAAGCCTGATTCGACTTGATCCGCAGGGATGTTGTTTTCACCGAACAATAGGTAGCCCAAGCCACATTTCTTGAGCGAGTGAGATTCGCTCTTCAAAGTTGAGCCCACGGGTGAAAAACCCAGCCACAGCGCGTGTTGTGCGCGCGTCAACGCGACATACAACAGCCGCAGGTCTTCACTCAAACGCTCGTGATCGGCTTGGCGGTAAGACTCCGGGGCAAACTTCGACTTGCCCGCCAACTCGGTCAATAAGTCGTAGCCGCTGCCGTCCGCGCGTGGCCGATGGAAATCCACGACGCTGGCTTTGTTCGAATCGCGATACGAACAGATAAACGGCAAGAGCACCAACGGATACTCCAGCCCTTTGGACTTGTGGATCGTGATGACTTTGATCAAATCCGCATCGCTCTCCAGACGCAAGATTTGTTCGTCGGTCGGATTCTCCATTTGTTGAGACAGCCGCCGAATCAAAGCCAATTCGCCATCGACCGTCCCACTTGTTTGTTGCAACCATTCGGACAAGTGCAGCAAGTTGGTCAGCACTCGCTCCCCTTGAGGATCAGCCAACAGCTTGTTCGGAGCGTCAAAGTCCCATAGCAGGGCTCGCAACATCGGCAACACACCTTGAGTTTGCCACAATTCGTGATAGTGGCGAAATCGCTGGATCGTCTCGTCCCAACGTTGCTCGTCGTCGAACCGCGACTGCAATTCGCTTAGAGGCAGACGGAGGCTGCTGGTGGCTAAGGCGGCTTTGATTAGTCGCTCGTCGCTGGGGTATGCGACGGCCTGCAGCCATCGCTGTACGTCACTTGCCTCCGGCGTTTCAAACACGGAGTCCTTGTCGGAAAGGTACACACTGCTGACTCCACGTCGTTGCAAAGCTTGCCGGATCTGAGCCGCTTCGTGTCCCGTTCGCACCAAGATGGCAATGTCGCGCGGTTGCAGTCGGCGAAAGCTCTGTTCGGATCGAAAGCCCGCTCGAGCCTCACTTGCCAATGTCAGCCAACGCACGATTTCGCTGGCGGCCGAGTCGGCCATGTGTTGTCGATAGTCCCGTGGGCCGGTGACACCATGTTCGTTCTGGCCTGGCAAGTACCAAAACTGAACCGGAGCCACTCGGTGGCCTTCGATGACGAATACTTCACCACGCCCGCGGGCTTGAACGGGAGCAAAGGGGATGGGATCGGAAGTTGCGTGCCGAAAACGGAAGGCTCCCGTCTCATGTTGCTCGGCGTGCTGAAACAAGTAGTTGACCGCTTGAACCATCTCCGTAGTCGAGCGGTGATTGGTCCCCAGCGATTCGCAGCGCTGGCCACAATCGGCTTTGGCTTGGAGATAGGTGTAAATGTCGGCCCCGCGAAACGCATAGATGGCCTGCTTGGGATCGCCAATCATCACCATGCTGCACTGTGAATCGTTGTCGCGAACCCGATAGATGTGATCAAACATTTCGTATTGGATGGGGTCCGTATCTTGAAACTCGTCGATCATCGCGACCGGAAACTTTTGTCGAATCGCCTGAGCCAATCGTTGGCCATTCGGGCCGTGCAAAGCCGCGTGCAATCGCACCAACATGTCGTCGTAACTTAACTCGCCCCGCGCCATCAACCGTTCTTGCAGTTCGGCTCCCACCCAGTCGGCTGCATGCAACAATAACGAGACTCGTAGCGGCGGCTGCAAGGTCTCTGGTTGTATTTCGAGGAGATTGGCCCAACGACCGATGGCAGTAAAACCCTCGTGTTCCGGCTCCACACCGCCTTTCTTCAGGCTAAAGTGTCCCGTTCCGAGTTGCCTGATCTTCTTTTGTTCGGCGTCGGTAACGGACTTGCCTTCCGCCCACTTGGCGACCAGCGCGAGAAATTGATCACGCGTTCCACCCCGATGATAGGTGCCCGCATTTAGTTCTGCCGCACGCAACAAACTCGAGATTTGCGACCAATGCAGTTTCACTAATTCTCGAGCAGTTGTTTCGGCCGCATCCACTTCAGCTTGCCACTGATCAAGCTGTTGTTGAAGCGCGATAGCGCGAGCCAGGAGATTGTGCAGGTTTTCCGGTTTGTCAATCGCTTGCCCCGCGAATACCGGTTGCCGATACGGTTTTCCTAACAAGAACTGGACTTGTTCCTTCAATTCTTGCGGTGACTTCCAGCAACTTAGTACGGCCGATGCCAGTTCCGGTTGGTCGTGATAAGGGTAGAAGTGCCGACGCCAATAGTCTTCCACGCACTCCGTGAAAATTTCTCCTGGGTTCGCATTCAATTGTTGGCTGAACAACAGTTGGCTATCGAAGGCATGCTCGCGCAGCATGCGATAACACCAACTATGAATCGTGGACACGGCTGCTTCATCCATCATCTCGGCAGCACGCTCTAACTTGTCAGCGGCCAGTTCTCGAGTCTGGTCGTTATAGTCGTTCAGGATACGCGCTAGGGGGTCTTGCTGGTTTGCTTGGCGGGGGTCGCGAAACCAGCGAGCCGCCTCGCTCAGTCGTTGGCGAATGCGATCACGCAGCTCTTGGCTGGCAGCGTCCGTGAAGGTGACAACCAAGATCTCGTTTGGTTGTAAACTCCGCTGAAACGCCGCGGCGTCTCCATGTCCCAACACATAACGCACATACAGCAAGGCAATCGTGTACGTCTTGCCCGTACCCGCACTGGCTTCAATCAAGCGACTGCCATGCAACGGAAAAGTGCGAAAGTCTAACGCAAGCATGACCAGACTCCCACGAACGTGAACCGCAGGCCATCAATCATCGTACCCCTCCTGATCCACGCCCTCGAAATTCGCACGCAAGAAGTTGTAGAATGGTCGATACAACAGCTCCACACAATCATCGAAGGTTGGCTGGTTGGCTGAAGTTGCGGGTGTTTGCACCAAGGCCTCAAACGTTGGCCAACAGCGCGCCAGCAAGGGCGACTTGATTGAATCCCCAATCAAGTGTTCACCGCCGTTGTATTGGAACTCTGCGCGACCTGATTTGCTGGGCACTTCCGCGTACGGGTCGACCATGGCGACGAACGCCGTCTGACACGCGATGGGTAGGGGCTCCTGCATTCCTTGGTCGAATGCCTGCAGCAGACTCTTGAGCAGCTGGTTGGCTTCGATCACTGGAATACCCGGCCATGCGACGCGTTCACAACCCCCGTGAATGATGATCGTGCGTGCGGCTTCGCCTGCCAGAGCACTTAATGCCAAATGATGTGGCCACAATCGAACGGCTTGGGCGAAGTTGAACTTGGTTCCGTCTTTCAGATCGCTGGCCAACCACATCAACCGCCGCACTTGTTGTGGCTCGTCGGCGACTTGAAATACAAAGTCCAATGTGTCGTGCAGTGCGATTTGTTGTCCGGGTACCAACGCGTCGACACTTTGTTGAATGGGCGGCAATGACAGCGGTTGCAAGCGACGCAGTTCTTCGCGGTACAGTTCGACTTGACGCTGCATGGTGCGCCGTAACTGTTCTTGAACACTCCGCGAAAACGGTGGGTGTGGCAAGCTACCTTGGCCACTGACTCGCTGCAACTGCCGACGCAACAAATTATCCACATCCACATGCGGGTTCTCACGCAATTGATCGGCGATCGGCTTGAGGATTTCCTGGTTCAAGCTCCAGCGTTCCAGGCCCGCGATCGCAAACGGCTCATGGTCCAGGTGGACTCCCGCGATATCGCCAAACCGGACTTGCAGCACTTTCTGAAAGAATACGTCGACGGGACTGCGCAAGAAGTCCCCCAAGTCGGCTAAAGTCAAAACCTCAGTCGGACGCCACATGACTCGAGCGCCTGAAGTATCGGGAGACGTGGTGTCCACGTCGCGGTGTACGGCTCGCCATTGATTCGAATAGGTAAACAGACGAGTCTGGTTCGAGAAGTACTCGCGACTAAACGGTTGCAAGGGATGCGTCGTCGTCAGATATTCGCTCAAGTCTCGTCCGGCAGACGACCCCGCCGTTTTTTCGTCGGCCAACTCCCAGCCATTGGACAAGTGCTCGCGCAATTGGCCGACCAACACCGATGGCGGGCGCGACGAGTTGTCCCGAATGCTGCGTCCCACCCAACTGACGTAAAACGACTCGCGCGCCGCCAACAATGCTTCCAAGAACAGGTAACGATCATCGTCACTGCGGCTGCGATCTCCCGCGCGGTACATGCCGGTCATGTTCATCAAATCAAATTCGTTGGCCGAAGTCTGTCGTGGAAAGTCGGATTCGTTCATGCCCAACAAGCAAACACGTTTGAAAGGGATCGCACGCATGGGCATTAGGGTGGCGAAGTTGATGGCCCCACCTAAGAAGCGTTGACTAAGGTGGGGTTCACGCAAGGCCGACAACCAATGTTCCCGGACAATCGTCAGCGGCAATGGTTGATCGAAATTCGAGTCTTGGCATTGTTGCCGCCAAGATTCGAGGGCCGCTTGAAGCTGACTGACTTGCGACTCTTCGGTGGGAGTTTGTGGTGCAAAGAACTCAGACAAAAGATGCGACAAACGCTCGCACCATTCGTGCGGCGTGGCCTTGGTTTGCAATATCCTCCACCATTGTTGAAGGCGCCGCAGTAGTTCAGCGAGAATTCCGGCGGCCGCCGCTTCGAGACCTCCGATCCGCGGCAACGGTTCGATGTCGGACCAGGCGTTTCCGCTTCCCACGGCATAACCCAACATCATTCGCTTCAGTCCAAACCGCCAGGTATTCTGATCGGATAGTCCGGGCAAACCCATCTGCTCGCGATGGCTGGCGTCAAAGCCCCAGCGAATGCCACTGTCTTGGATCCAACGTTCCAGAAGCGGCAAGTCGAAACTAGTCAAGCCGGCAGCGTGCCGAAAGGCTGGCACTTCTAACCAATCGACCATCTCGCTGACCATCATGCGACTTTGGTCCAGCCGCAGCAAACGCTCGATGGCCATGACGACGGTTTGCGATTGCGTGCGATCTTGGTCGTTGATTGTAAACGGAAGGTAATTCGGTTGATCGGCCGTAAGTTGTCCAAAGACCGCTTGGATATGTGGTGCATACGTGTGGATGTCCGGCACCATGACGATGATGTCGCGGGGTTGCAAGTCGGGATCCGCTTGAAATGCTGCCAGCAATTGGTCTTGTAGAATCTCGACTTCGCGCTGCGGACTATGCGCGACTTGAAACGTCATCGATTGGTCATCGTGGGCGATTACTCGGCGTGGTGTGGCTTGATCAGGCTCCGTCCACTCAGCAAGAATTTCGTTCTGTAATTGTTGAAGCAACGTGGTGGATTCGCCGAACGAGGTGAACTCGATTTCGACATTGGTGTGAGAGTAAGTCACGGCTTGGGCGCTGAGCATCTTGAGGTACTCGCTGCCTTGTCGACCCCAGGCAGCTAACAAAGGATGCAGGGTTGGAGGAGTTGTTGGTCCGTCTGAGGAGATCGGAGCGGAATGAAGCCGACCCGAGTCGAACGCGAAGATCTTGGCTCGACTGGGGTTGTGGACGAACAAGTGAACGGACAGGCGGTGCCCCAAAGCCATTAGCACCTCCAACATTTGTCGCGGCAGCGTCGAGATGCCAAAGACCAGAACTCGTCGCGGTAGGCCACTGTTGGTTGTCGTTTGATGACGCCAAGATTCCGCTGCCGACAGAAACCGCTGATGAACATGGGCGCGGCTACTCTCGCGTTGTTGCTCCGGTAGATCATTGATCAACCATCGCCATAAACTTGGTTGCCACAATTGATCGTTGGGAACAGGGATGGTCGATTGGTCACTGCGAGTCAATAGATCTCGTCCCGCGGCCCACAACAGCAACCAATCGGCTCGATAGACTTGATACTGATCCAACAAGTCCGCCAAACGTTGGGCCAACTGATAGAGTTTGCGCGACGATGGATCGTGCTGGATGAACGTTCGAAGTGTATAAAATTCCGGAGTTGGCGGGAGTTGCGGCAGAATTCGCATCAATCGCCACAACAAGTGACTTCGCTCGAACGGTGAATCTTCTGGCAAGTTTCCCAAGATGGCGCGATAGGCCCGCCATTGAAAACGACCCGGTAGCAGCAACTCTAGTCCTGCGGCAATCCCGCAGCCGTGTTGGCGCGAAGCCAGCGACAACTTGAGCCATTGCGCGATGCCATTGCTCTGCACCAAGATGACCTCATTCTCCAGCGGCCGCAGTGGTTCGGTGCGAATCACCTGCACCAAGCGATCTCGCAGTACCTCCAGGCGATTGCTGTAGAACGGAAAAAATCCTCCAGTCAAGTTCATGCTCAAGCGACGATGCCTCGATCCAATGTGTTACTCCGGCGAAATTTTTTGCGGATGCTCGCGTCGTGAAGGTTGGTGTGGTCACAGGTTGTCGCCGCCAGCCGCGGCAACTTGGTTCGCTAGAATTCGGACGGAGAGCTCGGCCCAAACGGAATCTAGTGAACGGCACGGACCTGAATTATACTGTTTGTCGGAAGTCTCGTCCGGTGGGGGATTGTCCGGAGTGACTTCCAGCAAGTCGCGTGAGGACCAAGGTAGGAAGGATCGTAAGCGATGCAGGTGGATTGCGAAGGTTGTGGTGCGGTATTGCGCCTGAAAGAAGAGTTCATTGGGCGTCGTATCAAGTGCCCGAAGTGTGGCACCTCGCAAATGGTTCCCGAGCCAGAACCGGAGCGATCTCCGTACGATGATGACCCATTGTTTTCGATCAACGCCGGTCCCTCGCCGCCACCGGTTCATCAATCGCTGCGACCGACCATCGAGCAACCGCCGCAACCCGCGTATTATTCCAGCTCGATGGCGCCGCAACCGTCGATGTTGAACCCTAGTCACCCGGCAGCAAATCCGCTCCAGCCAATCCACACGCCGACCACTTACTACCCAGATGGAGCAGCACCGGCGAATTTTGGCACGAGCAATCATGTTCCCGCCTCGGCCGGATACGCACCACCGAGTTACAGCACTTACGGCAGCGTTCCATCAACTCATGGTGGGTTTCCGATCACGAGTCCGCCCGTGGTTCATTCGTCATCCGTTGCGGGCGCCGAGGATCAAGGCCACATGGCCGGTGGTCCGTGGGGAGCGTATCCATCCGCGACGTCGCCAACTTCTTATATGGAACCACCGAGTCCACCGACGAAGCCTTGGTCGATTTCACCCGGAAAGATTGCATTGGGTTTGTTGATGATGTTGGGCGCGGTCGTTTGGTTCGTGTTGGGCTTGGCAGCGGACCGAATATTTTACTATCCACCGATCCTATTCATCATCGGCATCGCCAGCGTCGTCAAAGGTTTCCTTGGCCAAGACGAATAGTATTCATTCACCTATTGCAACATTCCTCTGCCACACCCTTCCGTGAACTTTGAAAAACGCATTCGCCAACGATGGCAACATGCCTTTGTCTTTCAGCTGTGAAACGGCGAAACATCTTAGCCACCGGTGTCAACCGGCGGTTCGCGATCGTCCTCTGATTCGCAAAGCCGCGAAGCGGAGACACCTGTTTCGAATCCTTGCAAGGCGCGATCAGACCTTAACGACTCTCAACCGTACTACAATTTCCAATCCCTCGTCATGTCGTTCGTGCAAAACTCGATGCCTTCAGCCATCATACTCATCTTGACAACCACTTCGCACGCTAGGATCTCCAGGCTAAATCCAGTTGTCTAAAGTATCAAATTTCAATTCGAGTCGTGTGGCCGGCACAGCACGTTACGACCATTCTTGCCACACGCCTTATGAGTACAGTGGTTGAATGCTGTGCAGGCAACATTGAAGACTCATCGCGATCTTCGTCTGATGCTGATCGCCATTGCCAAAGTCGTTCCGATAAACACGAGAGAGCTGGGTTCAGGAACCGCAGTTGTTTGGATATCTAGCGTGAAAAACGATGCACGGTAGGAAGTGTTTCCAGTTAGAAAAACACCGCGCGATAGAATGTAACCAAATTCAATCGGAGCACCGCCAACGCTTGTGTCGAGTGTGACGCTGCCTGGGCCACTCACCCGAGAAAAAGCATTCGGGGCAATGGTCCCATGACGGCGCTGCCAATTCGCACTAAACAACTGTGGCTCGAAATAGGTTGAGTTCGCAACGTAAGTAGTACCAGCTTGTCGTGCTGCTAATCGCCAGCTTGCAAACTGAGATGAGTTCTCAACTTTGTACCAAATTTCCCAACCGATACTCTCGATCACTCCGTCGTCGACCGTTACGAATGGGCGATCCTGCTTGAATTGTTGTACGTCGAACGTAAATGCTCCCGATCCGTTGATCGTCGTTCTAAGGGCATCGCCGGTCACTCCTTGTCCGATCAAACGAGACAGAGATACTGATGAAACGTTCGTTCCACCGAGAACGCTTGCTGCCCACGTTCCGTTTGAAAAAGTTCGATCATGAATGGTGACCAAACCAGCAGAAAGAGTTGACAACTCGCTCGCAAACATCAATCCGGAAACCAACAAAGCCATCCACTTCATAACCGCCTCCTTGAAAAACATCGCTTCAAATCACCAAGACAGCGCAGCCGGCACGCACAAGTTCATGCTATCTCGGTAAGATCAATAGTCAAGTTTTTGTAACCTGAATATCGTTGTCCAAGACAAGTCGTCGACGTGCGTATCACCACAATTGCACGAAAGTCTCGCTTGCTAGCGGTATCTCGCTTGGTTCTTGGAGCGGAGCCCCGTGGTTCATTCGCAGATTTCGCTAAAGATGATTTTGGTTTCTCTTCCTCGATCTGGACGTTTTTCCAGTTCATCTTGAGGATCCGTTCCAAGTCCGTTTCCGCGTCTGGCTGTTTAAAGGGCCGGACTAATACTAAATAAAATGCCAAAAATGTGGTTAGACAGCAATCAAGTTGGACGGCGTTGGCTACCGGCATTTCGTCCCAACCGGGACGAATGGCGCATGTTAGCGTCGCGGCCGAAGTAGTATTCCAAATCCTCGTTTTTGCAGACGGACGGCCAATCGCTCCTTCAGTTTGTCACTATAGTTGGCCCGATCCGCTCTACTCCATTCGCACTCGGCAATGTGGCGGCCGGCTCGTTACTTTTCGACTGGACGGAGGTAGAGGTTGGCGAGGTCTTGGGGGCCGGTGGCGGTTAGGGTTAATTGTCGCTTTGAATTCAATCGCTGTAAGTGGTGTTGATGTTCGAGTGGATGCCCGTCAATTGCAAGCGTCAATACCGAGCCAATCACCGTTCCTTCCAAACGATACCACTGGCCAGGTTTGAGCCATTTCTCGTCTTGGTTCTTGGTCGTGTAGATCGAAATCGGATCGGGTTTTGAACCAGACCCAGCGTCCGCCTCGGCGACGTTCAATAACTGCAACGTGAAGTGGCTCTCCGGTTGATTCAATTTGAAATCTATCACGAAGCCGAAATCTTCCAAAACCGGTTCATGGACCAACGAGTGACTTTCACCGGTCGATCCGTCATGGGCCAATACCCAATCGCGAACCACCCAGGCGGCTCGCGCGGATTCGTCACTCGTCCAGCCACTAAGGTCCAGCCCCGTGTATATCGAATAGTAGCCGCGATTGGCGATCGCGATCTCGGCTTCAGCAACGGGAGTGTCTGGCAACTCTTTGATTTTCACGTTGCGATAATGCACCACGCCCCCTTCGGACTCCAAACAAATGTATCCCTTGCGCGGTGAACATTGCTGGCCGCGCGTCACGACTTTGCCGTTGACGGCCAACGTGACTTCACCGTCCTGAGCGGTGATCCGATAATGGTTCCATTCCGGGCTGGGGTTCGAGCGATTCTCGGTCGGAAACGCTCGATCACCACCACGACCGTTGAGCGGAACCATCTTGGCTCCGTGAATTGGGAAGATGTCGCCATGGGTGGTGTAACCGCGAGTGTTCCCATACGCGTTCTCCAAGACTTGTACTTCAATCCCGCGATGAAACGGAACGCCACGCGCTGTGATATCGTCAGCAAACAAAAAGATCCCGGCATTGCCCCGCGGGACCATGTGCCGCCACTCGACTTCCAGGATAAAGTTTTGGTACATCTTCTCGGTGCGAAGTTCGCCAATCGGTTTTCCCGTACAGACTATCAGGCCATCTTGGTAAGACCAAGTCGATTCCGGTGTGTTGGTACGAACCCAGCCCGTGAAGTCTCGGCCATTGAACAACGGCACAAATCCTTGTTCATCGTCGCTTTGAGCCAACACCAGGGCAGGGCAGAGCAGGGCGATAGCGAGGCAGGTTCGAAGACAGTACATAAAGTTCAACTCGTGCGGCGGGATGTAAACCAAGTTCGGAACCGAGCACGCTGGGCGGCGCACCAGACCGCAGTATAGTCGAATCGGTTGTTCACGCCGACCGGCAGAGGTTGTGTCGGCCCGTTCGGGCCTTTTCATTTGGATAGGCTGTCCCAACCGGTGGCTCGCGCCGACCGGCTAGGGCTGTGTCGGCCCGTTCGGGCCTGTTTCGATCGCGGCCGCACGCTAATCGGTGGGGCATGCACAATGGCTCGTGAACATTGGCTCACAAACATTGGCTCGGGCACATTGGCTCGGGCACATTGGCTCGCGTTGTGTCGGCCCGTTCGGGCCTTTTGATTTGGATAGACGGATCCAACCGGTGGCTTGCGCCGACCGGCAGAGGTTGTGTCGGCCCGTTCGGGCCTGGTTTCGATCGCGGCCGCACGCTAATCGGTGGGGCATGCACATTGGCTCGTGAACATTGGCTCGGGCACATTGGCTCGCGTTGTGTCGGCCCGTTCGGGCCTGTTGTGGTCGAGGCGGCTCGCTAGGGAGCTACGCGATGATTTCGTGAGCAATTTCGCCGTGGACATCGGTCAGACGGAAGTCGCGGCCAGCGTAGCGGTAGGTGAGTCGTTTGTGATCCAAGCCCAACAAGTGCAGAATGGTGGCATGAAAGTCGTGGATATGCATCGGCTTCTCGACGGCCGCGATTCCATGTTCGTCGGTCGCGCCATAGCGCAATCCGCCTTTAACTCCGCCACCGACCATGAACGCGGAGAAGCCGCGATTGTTATGATCGCGTCCTACGCCGTTTCTCGTGAAAGGCGTGCGCCCGAACTCGCCAGACCAAACAATCAAGGTTTCCTCCAACAAACCACGTTGAGCCAGATCTTGAATCAAGGCCGCAATCGGTTGATCAATCTCTTCACACTTGGGTGGCAATTGATTCGAGATGCTATTGTGATGGTCCCAGCCTCCACTTTGTACTTCGACAAAACGTACGCCAGCTTCGACCATTCGTCTTGCGATCAAGCACTGCGTACCAAAGCGAGCCGAGCGCCCGTTGTTGGCACCGTACATACTGAGCGTCGATTGATTCTCTTTACTTAGATCCAATAATTCCGGCAGCGAATCCTGCATGCGAAACGCCAGTTCATACGACTGGATCACGCCTTCGATTCCGGGATGTTCTGGCAGTTGTTCGCTTTGTCGTTGATTCAGTTGTTGTACAAAGTCCAATTGCTTGCGTTGTTGATCGTCGTTGAGCATTGGGTTATTGATATCGGGCACGCGATTGCTGGCCGAGCCACGTCCGGGATTGCCGCCCAGGTTCAGCTTGGTCCCTTGAAACACCGCAGGTAAAAAGGCATTGCGATAGCTGGAGCTATTTCCCGCCGGTGGATTCAATGAAACAAAGCCCGGTAAACTGGCGTTGTCTGTCCCCAATCCGTACAGGGTCCAGGCGCCCAATGACGGTCGCACAAATTGAAAGTTGCCCGTATGCAATTGGGTCTGGGCCGTGGGATGATTCGGCGAATCCCCGTGCATGCTGTTGAGCAAACACAAGCGATCCGCATGTTTGGCCAAGTTGGGAAACAGCTCCGACAGCCAAAGTCCAGACTCGCCATGTTGCGAGAACGAGAACGGAGAGCCCATCAAGGTGCCACCCGCGCGCCCAGCGGCCTTGCCATTATCGCGCTTTAAGCTGGGCTTGTAGTCAAACATGTCGACATGCGAAGGTGCTCCGGCCATCGTCAAAAAGATGACGTGTTTGGCTTTGGATGGGAAGTGCGATTCCTTCGGCGACAATGGGTTGCCTGGGTCTTGTGCTGCGGCCAAGGCGGAGGCCGGTTGAGCCCACGCGTTTAAGCCGGCAAATGCCAAGAAGCCAAAGCCCGAGGTCGCGTTCTGTAGCCATTGACGACGTGAAGCCACGATGGGGGATGGGTTGGGTTGATTCATGGGTGCATCCTAGGTTGGGGAATTCGACATTACTTGCGAGACCAAACTTGCGGCATTAATTGCGGTAGCGGAATTCAGCGGTGGCGAGGATCGCATGGCAAAATGCGATCATGACTTGACGCTGAAGTTCGGGAGAAATCTCGGTCGATGTTGGATTGGATTGACGTTCGGTTTGGTTCGGAGCCGTTTCGGTCGAGTTGTCTCGTCCGCGTTGGGCTCGGCGATTGCGAGCGTCACGACGTTGGCGCCGTTCTTGTTCCGTAGCACGCTCGGCCTCGCGGGCACGGGCGGCCGCACCGAACTCTTCGGTCATGTCGGCGATGAACGCTTCACAATGGCGGATCTCATCGGGAGCGGCAGGACGACTAAATGCGGTCTTGAACACATAGTCGATCGCTTGGGACGAGCCGCCTGTTTTTTCTAGCGTGCGTTCTGCCAAAGCCACCGCTTGTTGGCGAACCAACTCGTTGTTCATCATGAACAGAGCTTGGGGAGCCGTGTTGGACTGCTCGCGAACGCCAATCACCATGCTGGGCTCCGCCGCATCGAACAATTCCAACGAGCGCGGCAACAGTTCGCGAACGACCGGTAAGTAAATCGAGCGATAGTCGAAGCTACGATTCACCGAGGTCTCGTTGATCGAGACCGAGTTGAGTGCGGCCATGTCGCGACGACGGAATGGATTGTCGTCAGCCATCAAAGGCCCTTCGTTGCGAAGGTTGCGATTCGGTCGCACGTCGGCATTGTCCGATGGCTTTTCTGATTCCGACATCATCTCGTCGGAGTTGGAGGACTCCATCGATGATCGTGACGTTGCGGCGCGAATCAACAATTGTGCCAACTGTTGCCCACGTCCAACCTCCACCGGTCCGGCTTGAGCTACCAGCGAACCGGTGGGGCGTTCCACGTCCAGACTACCTCCAACCCAGAGCAGCGTATCGCGCAGCGCTTCGGCTTGGATTCGCTGCGGATGGGACCGCCACAAGTACAGGTTTTCGGGGTCTTTGTCGCTGGCCAGCGAGTCGACTTGCCAGCCCATCCGATAGGCGTCCGACAACGCAATTTCTTTGATCAGCGATTTGATTGACCACTTGTTTTCGATCAATCGCAAGGCCAAGTAATCGAGCAGCTCAGGATGGGTGGGGCGACTACCGGTCACGCCAAAATCTTCGGGCGTGCGAACAATGCCCTCACCGATCAAATGTTGCCAAACGCGATTGGCCATCACGCGCGCCGTTAAGGGATTCTCGCTGTTGGCTACCCAATTGGCGAACTCCATTCGTCCGCTGGAATCACGCCGAATCTTCGGCGGGGATTTGTCTAATAATTTGACAAAGCCACGTGGGATGGTCGCTCCAGGCTGATTGACTTCGCCGCGTTCCAACAAGCGAACATCGCTTGGCCGTGGTTTGGGTTGGACGCCCATGCACTGGGACCGGGGTTTGCCTTCGGAATCATAGCAATCCAGGATTCCTTGCAGACTGCCAATTTGAGCGGTCAACCGTTGAACCATTTGTTGCCGTTGCTGTTGTTCCATTCCGTTCGCCGCGTTGCCATTGTTGCCAGTGGCGTTGTTGCCAGATCCCGGTCGGCGATTGGCACGGCGGTCTTGAACTAACGAGCGACGGACTTCGCGCAGTTCTTCGTTCAACTGGGAGATGGATTCCTGCATCGCTGCGATTCGCTCGGGCTTCATCGGCGCCATGGCTGGCTGTGAGTCGGGGATCGGCAAATCGATCAACTTGCTCACGTAGCGATTGCGTTGGCTATTGGCGCCGCCGAAGTGCGTGACGGCATTCGCAAAGATCCCCGCCAATGCGTAATAATCTTCTTGTGTGATGGCTTCAAATTTGTGATCGTGGCAACGAGCGCATGCGACCGAGATTCCTAAGAAGGCTCGCGTCGTGACATCGATTTGCTCGTCAATGACATCCGCTTCGAATTGCCTTTGGTTGCGTTCGTTAAGTGTTTTGGGGCCCATGGCCAACAAGCCGGTAGCAATCAATTGCTCTTGTTTCTGTTCGCGATTTCGCGCTGGCAATAAGTCGCCGACCAATTGTTCTTTCAAGAAGCGATCGTACGGTTTGTCGTTGTTGAACGAATCGATCACGTAATCGCGGTACCGCCACGCCTGTGTGTAGGGCATGTTGACTTCGCGGCCCGTGCTTTCGGCGTAACGCACAATGTCCAGCCAATGCCGTCCCCAGCGTTCTCCGAACTTGGGGCTCGCCAGCATAAAATCAATCGCGGTGCTCATGGCGGCTTCCGGGTCTTGAGCCCATAGCCCTTGGAACCAATCGACTTGTTCAGCGGTGGGTGGTACGCCCAACAAGTCAAAACACAAACGGCGAAAGATCGTATAGCTGTCAGCGGTCGGGGGAGTTGAAACGCCCTGTAGGTGACGTTGTAGTTCGACAAATTGGTCGATGGGCTTGGTCGCTTGAAGATCGGCAGCGTGCGTCTGGACGACTTTGGCTACCACTTCGGAAGATGCGGCGGGCAAGGGTTGTAACGACCAGAACTCGCGGCCTTTCTCAATGGCTTCGGGGGTGACTCGGTAAGCCCCACGCACGACGTTGGTGACGCGCGGGTCGGGAGCTCCTTGGGACAGCCAGATTCGGAAATCTTCAATCACATGCGGAGGCAACGGATCTTGGGGCGGCATTTGCAACCCGTCGTAATTGATGGCTTTCCAGAGTAGTCCTGCTTCAAAATCGGCCACATCGATGGCTGGGCCCGACTCGCCGCCGTTGAGTAATGCCGCCGCCGAGTCCACGTCCAGCCCGCCTTCGCTGCGACCGCTTTGTTGGGAGTGGCAGCTGTAGCAATTGGTGACGAGGACGGGCCGAATCTTGCTTTCGAAAAAGGCCGCTTGCTCGGGAGTGATTTTGGGTTGGTCGGGCGGGGCCGCTTCGTCCATATCGCTCGACACGCCTTCCTGTTGCTCGGCCATCATGTCGTCCTGGGCGACGATCGAGCCGCCTAGCAAGCCACAGCCGAGAATCAAAACCGTCACAACCGCGCCAATCCGATGGTGGGCACGACCGGCTAGCCTGCGATCCGAGCAAGAAAAAAAAAGCGATTTGCAGCAAGAACGGGACATGGAATCTTTCCTGTCGTGGAAGTCAATTTCCAGTTTATTCCGCCCCGCTCGATGTTATCACGGGATCATCGACCGTTGTGGACTGAGAAAACTGGAATTTTCACGAGTCGTGACGATCTCAAAGGGGGCGGTGGTGGTTGTGGCAAGCAGGTCGATTTAGCAGAATACGTTCGCGGATGCTGTATCGCGATGTTCACGGGAATCTGGTGGGCGGTGCGGTGTTCGGAAGGGCTCGAAATGGTCCAGACGGTGGTCTGGCGATGTTCGCGGCCGTTAAGACCGCCTTTGTTTGACAACGGTTCATCAAGCCGATTGTCCACGGTGACGCTCCAATCCCAGGAATTTTTCGCATGTTTGCCCGTTTGCACCCGCAAGACAACGTCGTGGTTTCGCTGCAAGGTTCCGAGACTGGGAGCCGGTGGGAGGATTTCGCGGCTGGCACCGGCGAAGGAGCGGCGGTGGCCGTGGCGAGCGAGCCGATTCCGGCGGGGCATAAGATGGCTGTGCGTCCCATCTCGGCCGGCCAATGGGTCATTAAATACGGGCTGCCGATTGGAATTGCGCAGTGCGATATCGAAGTCGGGCAGCGAGTGCATGTTCACAATGTGAAGACGGGCTTGGATGCTGGGATCGAGAAGCAGCCCGACTGGGAACCGTTGCCAAGCCAACCCCCGGCGACCCCAATCTTGAGTGGCGGTCAGGACCCGACGCGGTTTATGGGCTACCTGCGTGAGAATGGGCAAGTTGCGATTCGCAACGAAATTTGGATCTTGAACACGGTCGGTTGCGTGAACCAAACGGCCCAGCAGTTGGCGTCTTGGGCCAATCGCACCTTGGTGGGCCGCCTGCCGAACTTGGATGGCGTCTACGCCTTTAGTCATCCCTACGGCTGCTCGCAATTGGGTGATGACTTGCAGGCAACTCGGAACATCTTGGCCGGACTGGCTCGGCATCCTCATGCAGCAGCCGTATTGCTGTTGGGCTTGGGTTGCGAGAACAACCAACTGCAATTGCAACTCGAAGCGATTGGCCCGGAAGCTCTGAAAAAAGTCCGCTGGTTCTCGACTCAAGAAGTCACCGACGAAATGGAACAAGGCCGACAATGGCTCAGCGAGATGGCTCAAGTGGTTTCGAAGTATCAACGCCAGTCGTTGCCCGCGAATCGATTGATCCTCGGGATGAAGTGCGGTGGCAGTGATGGCTTTAGTGGCTTGACCGCTAATCCGCTCTTGGGTCGGATTGCGGATTGGCATTGTGCCAACGGAGGTACTTCGCTGTTGACCGAAGTACCGGAAATGTTTGGAGCGGAACCGGTATTGTTGGGGCGCTGCGATCAACCGCAAACGCGAGCGGCGGTCGATGGCATGATCGAGACGTTCAAAGATTACTTTCGCAAGCACGGCCAGCCAATCAGTGAAAACCCTTCTCCTGGAAACAAGGACGGTGGTTTGACCACACTGGAAGAGAAGTCCTTAGGGTGTGTGCAGAAGGGGGGCGCGTCGGCGCTGATCAAACAATGTGTGGCCTACGGCGAGCAAGCGACCGCCGAGTTGGGCGGATTGGGTTTGGTCAATGGACCGGGCAATGATGGCGTGTCGATTACCGCCTTGACTGCTGCGGGAGCACATTTGGTATTGTTTACTACAGGTCGAGGAACTCCGATGGGAGCCCCTGCGCCGACGATGAAGATCGCGACGAACCCGACATTGGCACAACAAAAACCTGGATGGATCGACTTCAGTGCCGGCGATTTCATCACCGGCGCGGCAACCTTGGATGAATTGCGCGACCGCTTGTGGCAGCAGATTCTGAGCGTGGCCTCCGGTCAACAAGAAGTAAAGAACGAACTAAACGGCTATCGCGAAATCGCGATTTGGAAGATCGGAGTCACGGTATGAACTTGGTCCCAGAGGTCAAAGTCCTACAAATCGGGACCGGCAAGTTGTTGCGAGGATTGTTCGATCCGCTTTGGAAAGTGCCGGGGCAGGTGACGGTCGTTCAATCGCGGGAAGAGGCGTCAACACTGGATCATATCAATCGCACCAATCGCCCTTATCACCTGTGGGTGCGCGGTTTCCAACAGGCGCAGGTTGTCGAACGCGTGGAAGAAGTGAGTTCGCTTGGAAGGGCCTACTCACTGACGCGGCAGTGGAATGAACTCCGCAATCTGATCCATGATCCCAGCTTTCGCTTGCTGGCTTCCAATACCACGGAAAAGGGGCTGCGGTTGGATGATGCGGACTCGCTGCTTTCCATCGGAGCCGCTCGCAACTGCCCACCGCGCAGTTTTCCAGCACGGCTGTTGACTCTCTTGTACGAGCGTTATCAATACGAAGAAACTCCGATCGCCATTTTGCCCTTGGAGTTAATTGAAAACAACGCGAATCAACTTCTTGAGTTGGTGCTGGAGCAAGCGACCAAGTGGGGCTTGAATCACGACGCGGGTTTCCTTGACTGGTTGAGAAACGACTGCCGGTGGCTGGCAAGTTTGGTTGATCGAATTTGTGTCGATGTCGTTCCTCCCTTGCCGTGGACAGTGGACGATCCTTTGGCGGTGATGACCGAGCCGTTTCAAATGTTGGTCGTGCAACGAGATAGTCGCGACGAAGGGGTGCTGCCGTCACATCCGGCTGTGATATGGGCCGATGACTTGCGCCCATACTTTTTGCAGAAGGTCCGCTTGCTCAATGGCTTGCACACGGCGATGGTGGCCCGGTGCTTGCCGATGGGCTTTGGGCATGTGATTGACGTGATGAACGATCCGATCCAATCGCAATGGGTCGAAGATTTGTTGCGGAACGAATTGGTCCCGACGCTGGAAGGACAAGGCTTGCGCGTCCAATCGTTTGGGGAACAGGTTTTGGATCGCTTTCGCAATCCGTTTTTCCGCCATCGGTTGGCGGATATCGCGGTGGGTCACGAGATGAAACTCCGGGTGCGACTGCAACCAACTCTGGTCGAATACCAACAACAATTTGGCACCACGCCGCCGTTACTGTCTCAAGTCTTGCAATTGCCAATGCCTGTGTGATGCCTTCGCCGTCGGACCAACCCTCATTATCGAATTCGTTGTCGCCACCCGCTGGCAGCGGTGCGGATCTTTCGATCCCCTTGGCAGGGCGTCGAGTCTTGATTGTGATTGCAACTTACAACGAAATTGAGAACCTGCCCAAGTTGTTAACGCGACTGCGGCAGTTGTATCCATCGGTGGACGCGTTGGTCATAGACGATGGATCGCCAGATGGAACAGGCGATTGGGTGGCCGAATTTTCGCGTTCCAATTCTTGGTGCCATTTGTTGTCGCGTTCCGGAAAGTTAGGACTGGGTAGCGCAACGATTGCCGGTTTTCGTTGGGCTCTTGATCAGGCCTACACCGATGTTGTGACGATGGACGCGGACTTTAGTCATCATCCCGACGAGTTGGTGCGATTGTTGGATTCGACGCCGGAAACAGAGAAACACAATATCCGAATCGACGAAGAACGCTGCATCGTGATTGGCTCGCGATATGTGCCCGAGGGACGCATTGAAGGTTGGCCGTGGCAGCGGCGTTGGGCCAGTCGGTGGATCAATCGCCTGGCGCGGTGGCGACTGCGGCTGAAGACTTTCGACAACAGTGGAGCCTACCGGCGTTATCCGGTGGCGTTGTTGAAGCAATTGCCCTTGGACCAAATTCGCAATAAAGGCTACGGTTACTTGGAGGAGATCTTGTACTTGGCCCAACGGCATGGGGCCACATTCCGAGAGGTTCCGATCACGTTTCGGGATCGAACCCAAGGTCAATCGAAGATCAATCTGCGCGAGGCCTGCCAAGCTCTGTGGACGATCTTGACACTGCCCTACAAGGTCGGCCAATAGCTCAAGATCAACTAACTTACCAACTTGCAATTCGCTTGGCACGAATCCATAGTCGGCGCAGGATCGAGGGCCTTGTTAATGACTTGGGCTCTGTCGTCTTGCTGATTTCGAGTTCAGCACCGAGAGGAACTGGATCGTGCTCCTGGTCATGAGTCCGCCTTCACAGGTCGCGTTAATCGACGCGGTATGGCCAATCGCTTTGGTAAGTCCGTGATCCGACATCGTTAGCCGCACGGCATTTCAAAGCTCTCGCGGATCTCTTGGACGATGCGATTTCGAGTTTGATAATCCGGCTCATAGAGCACCCCGACACAATTAGCCAACAAGGATTCGTGGCATTGTATGTCCGGCATGGCGTCGCGCCATTGGTTCAAGTTGTCCGTTTGGCCTATGGATAGGAAGCGATGCACGGCTTCGCCGCGTTCGTCTTCTTCTCGATGCGTGACAATGTAGACCCCTGGCAACTCACGGCAGCGGGCATCGATCGTAAACGTCGTGAATTTGTATTTTTGACCAGTGGTCGCTTTGATGGCAATCTCGGATAACTTCACTTGCAAAGCCCTCTTCCAAGGATTGTGCCGCGCCGTCCGAGACCAACTACGCGAACTCGATCGTTCGCAAAAGCCTCAGCCGCCGACTGGGTACTGTCTGCCAAGTTTGGCATCACCGAATCAAAACGGTTGGCCATATGGCTTCATCGCAGAATCACCGTGCTACTTCAAAGAGCTTCGGTGGCAGTCGCGGGAAGAGGAACAACAGATCGATTCTGGGTCAATCGATCGATTTCGTGTTGTACCAATTGGTTGAGTTCGTCAAGTTGTTTTATCAATTCATCCTGGACCACATCGACCTGCAGCATGCGTTCGGTGGTATCGTCCGTTGGAAAATTTAAGGACTGGAGTTGTTGGATCGTCTGCAAGACTCGTCCAAGTTCGGAATCGCGATCGGCTTCGTCCCTGACGACGGGCAGCTGCGATTTTTCGCTGCTACTGACGTCATCGGCTGGTTGCTGATCCATCCCTGTTTCTCCCGTCATCCATGCCGGAATCGATACACCCGCAGGCGGGCAGTTCGAACCTTCTGCTTATCGAAGTTTCGCATTGGAATTTTCAGGTTTTTTTAAAAAGTAGCAAAGTTAGGCGTCGAAAAGGCTATTTCACTGCAAGTTTTGCAGGGCTTCCAGCACTTGCAGGTCGTGGCCATCGACTTGAACCCGTTTCCAGACTTTGGCGATTTTCCCGTTGGCGTCAATCAAAAACGTAGATCGCTGGACGCCCATCGAAACTTTGCCATACATGTTTTTCTCCCGCCAAGCACCGTACTTTTCGGCGACTTTGTGGTCCGTATCGACCAAGAGCGGGAAATTCAGGCCGAATTTCTCGCTGAACTTCGCGTGCGATGCTTGGTCGTCTGGACTCAGCCCCACAACGACCGCCCCTAATTTATCGAGCTTCGTGTGCTGATCACGGAAGGCACAAGCCTCCTTGGTGCAGCCTGGCGTGTCGTCCTTCGGGTAAAAATAGACGACGACCGGCTTCCCTTTAAAGTCGCTCAGCTTCACTGTCTTTCCATGTTGATCTTTTAGTGAAAATGAGGGAGCTTTGCTACCTTCTTCAATCCACGCAATTTCGGACATGAATACTTCCTGGAACAACGGGCGGGAACCGAGCCTACGACGACCATTGTCGGTCAAACACGCTGCGGTTTAACCGTCGGGTTTCGAGAACGTTCACGCGTGGGTTTTCAGCTATTTGGTGTGCGACAAAGCCAGCAGCGCATAAGCGGTCACCAACACGGCATCACCTTCCATCCAGCGATCGCTATCGACGTTGTACCACGAGCCATTGGGTTGTTGCCGTTGGTGAAGTTCTTGAATCAAGTCCGCGCGCCAATCATGAACATTGCCTTCAGCGTCCGTAAAGGTGGGTTCACCGATCGCTTGGAACGCTTTACCAAACATTTGGTAGTAGTAGTACAAACCATCGTTGCCCATTCCCGGGTTCGATTTAACGTCATAGTGCTTCTTCAGATAGGACATCGCGGCTTGCACGCGAGTGTCATCTTTCGACACACCCGCGTAGAGCATGCTTTTTAGCCCAGCATAGGTCATCGAGCCATAACTTCGCAGCCCGCCGGCAGGTTCCTCGCCGGCCATGCTTTGTCCACCAGCCGCAGCGGTGTAGAAGAACCCGCCATCTTTCGGACCCGTGGTCGCGAACTCAATCTTGTTGAATTCGGATTCGTGGTTCTGGCAGCGGGTGACAAACGCCAAAGCCGCTTGAACGTCTGGGTCATCTTCTTTGGCTCCCGCGGCTTTGAGGGCTTCGATCATGAATGCGGTGTTGGACAAATCGGGACGCCCGTGTCGACCGTAGCCAGCACCACCGTGAGCCATGTCTTCCGGGCCTTTGCCCTGGTTTGGACCCCACTGCATTTGGCGGAGCAGTTTGGCGGCGGCTTCCACTTCGGCGGCGTACGTCTTGCCTTTACCTACCAAGCTCAGTGCCATTATTGCGAGCGAGGTCTCATAATTTTTGTGGATCGAATCCGGAGCATAAAATCCTCCGTCGGGTTTGCGGTTGGCCAACAAAAATTGCAAACCCTTGGCGACCGCGGGGTGATCGCCCGAGCGGCCTTGATTGAGCATCGCGGCCACCGCCAATGATGTCGGTCCCGTTCCCGCATGGCTCGCAAAGCTGCCGTCTGGGGCTTGTTGCGAGTCCAAGAAGCTCAAGCCGCGACCAACACTGATCAGGCGTTGTTCCTGCAATTGGCTAGACAGTGCTGGAATTGCCAATGGGGCTTCCTGGGCCGGCGTTGTCGCCTTGTCCTGAGCGAAGCTAATTGAATCACTGCCACACCAGAGGCTGCCGAACAACGCACCACTTGTGATTGCCGACTTGGCGAGAAGCTGAAAACTCGGGAGTTGAATACGTTGCGATTGTTTCATCTGAATTTCCGTTCGCGAAAACGATGGGGGTGGTATTTTCGGGGGCTTCGCTCATATTGTAACATGCAATCATGCGTTGGCAGGGGCGTGCTTCGTAACTTTACGCCAAACCGGGTCCCAAGCTGTTGATGAATGCCACTTAATCCCGCATTAGGAAAGCTGTGTATGTCCCCACCGGCCAATTCCCTACCTGCCAATTCCCCACTGGCCAATTCCCCACTGGCCAATTCCCCATTGGCCACCGTTGGTAGTCCCATGACGGCCCAGCAGGTATTGGACCGGGAATTCTTGGAGGTTCGGGCTCGTGTTCTGAAGATTGCGGCGACTTTGGACCGCATCGACCGCAGTGCGGCCCCGGCGGCGGATGCTGGCCGAATGGAGCAAATTCGCCAGGGCCTTCAGATTCTACTCAGCGACGCCCCTGATCGGGCTCGGCAAGTGCAGATGCTGTTTTCACTTCCGTATCGAAGCGATTGGCCGCAGCAGTTGGGTGTCCCGCTAGAAAACCGAGGCTAACCATGGACTACTTTGATCCACATATCCACATGGTCTCGCGAACGACCGACGACTACGCCACCTTGGCCCGTATGGGCTGTGTGGGCATGAGTGAACCCGCATTTTGGGCGGGATTCGATCGAGGCAGTGCCGCCAGCTTCCGTGACTATTTTCGTCAATTGACGGAATTCGAACGATCCCGTGCGGCGAATTATGGCATCGCGCATTACACCTGGCTCTGCATCAATGCCAAAGAAGCCGAAAACGTCGAGTTATCGCGTGAGGTCATTGCGATGATCCCAGAGTTCCTCGAACGCCCCAACGTTTTGGGAATCGGCGAGATTGGCCTGAACAAAAACACCAAAAACGAATCGATCGTCTTCTTGGAGCATCTGGATGTGGCGGCCAAGTATGACGAGTTGGTTTTGATTCACACGCCGCACTTGCACGACAAGTATTTGGGAACTCGAATGATCTTGGACATGTTGGTGAAGGATGCTCGTTTGAAGCCCCAGCGAGTGCTGGTTGACCACGTTGAAGAGCACACGATCGGGGAAGTCTTGGACCGAGGATTTTGGGCCGGGATGACTTTGTACCCGGTATCGAAATGCACACCCGCTCGCGCGGCCGACATGGTGGAACAATTTGGCACCGAACGGTTGTGCGTGAATTCGGCGGGTGATTGGGGTCCAAGCCAGCCGACAGCCGTGCCCAACTTTATTTTCGAAATGCGGCGCCGCGGCCACAGTGAAGCCACGATTCGCAAGATTGTCTACGAGAACCCGCTCACGTTCTTCCGCCAATGCCGCCGTTTCCAATTCGCTCCACGACTGTAATGTGACCCGTAACGAAGAGATTTCCCGCCGATTCAGAGAGAGGCCCACAGATGGCGCGCGAGGCGTTAGCGCTGTCGAATACTCAGACACAGCTTCTTCTTGCTCGTAAAAAATCTGCGGTCCTCCCTGAATCTGCTGGAAGTATTTTGGTTGTTTCTCCCGCCGATTCAGAGAGGCCCACAGATGGCGCGCGGCGTTAACGTTGTGGATCACTTAGGCACAGCTTCTTCTTCCGCGCAAAAAAATCTGCGGTGCTCCCAGAATCTGCTGGAAGTATTTTGGTTGTTTCTCCCGCCGATTCAGAGACGCCCACAGATGGCGCGCGGCGTTACCGCTGTCGAATACTCAGGTATACTTTCGTACTGCTCGCAAAAGAATCTGCGGTCCTCCCTGAATCTGCGGGAATCCAAAGAAGGCAACTGTGAGTTACGTTTGCTAAGTCATTTCCGCAACATAGACCATGGTCGTTTTGCTGGGCAGAACGATTCGTTGGCGTTTATTGAGGAAGGGGCCATCGAAAGCTGGGAAGATGTCTTTGGGCGAGTCTTCCGCCGTATCCAAAAACAATCGCCATTTCCGCTCTTTGGCGACGACCGGCACTTGAAATTCGCTGGCGATTTCTCCCGTATTGAACAGGATCATCACGTCGCGCCCCAAGCCCTGTGGGTCGAGTTTCTTGAGTGGCTTGGTCAGCAGGCACGTCATCTGTTGCGATTGATGCCAATCTACAGCGGTGCCCAGCGGTCCGTACCAACTGACATCGGGCAATTGATCGGGTGCTACGCTCTTCCCGGTCAGGTAAGACTCGCGTCTAAGAGTCGGTTGAGAGATACGGAACGCAATCAAGGCTTGCATGAATCGCAACAATTCGGCATTGGTCTCCGTCAGCTTCCAGTCTAACCAGCTAATCTCGTTGTCTTGGCAGTAGGCGTTATTGTTTCCTTGTTGCGTTCGCCGAAACTCGTCCCCAGCGACCAGCATGGGCACGCCCTGGCTAAGCAACAACGTTGTCATCATGTTTTTGATTTGTCGGAGACGCAGGCCATCGATCGGTTTACGATCGGTCGGTCCTTCGATACCGTAGTTGAAACTGTGATTGTTGTTGTCGCCGTCGCGATTGTCTTCGCCATTGGCCAAGTTGTGTTTGTGGTTGTAGCTGACCAAATCATTCATCGTGAAGCCATCGTGCGAAGTCACGAAATTGATGCTGCAATATGGTGGACGCCCACCCGATTGATACAAGTCGCTCGAACCGCTAAGTCGAGTTGCCAACGCACCCAACATACCCGAGTCGCCCCGCCAGACTCGGCGAACATCGTCGCGGAATCGGCCGTTCCATTCGGCCCAACGCGAGTTTCCAAAGCTGCCCACCTGGTAAGCTCCGGCTGCGTCCCAGGCTTCCGCGATCATTTTGGCATCGGACAGTAAAGGATCTTCTGCGATTTGCTCAACAAGCGGAGGGTTGGGTACCAAATTGCCGTTTCGATCGCGGGACAGAATCGACGCGAGATCAAACCGAAAACCATCGATGTGGTAATTGTGGACCCAGTATCGCAAACAATGAAAGATCATCTCGCGAGTGATCGGATGATTTCCATTGACGGTATTGCCGCAACCAGAATAGTTTTTGTAATAACGCTTGTCGCGTTCCAGCATGTAATAGACCGAGTTCTCCAGACCTTTGAAGCTCAGCGTCGGTCCATGTTCGTTGCCCTCACAGGTGTGATTAAACACAACGTCCAAAATGACCTCAATCCCTTCGGAATGGAGGGCTTTGACCATTTCTTTGAATTCGCGAACTTGCCCGCCAGGTGACTTGTCGTAGGCGTAACCGCGATGCGGGGAGAAAAACGCCATCGAATCATAGCCCCAATAGTTTTTTATCCGCGCCGGTTTGCCATCCGAGCCCAAAATCGGGAATTCGTTGATTGGCATCAACTCGACGGCGGTCACTCCCAACTTCTTCAAATAGGGTATTTTGTCGATCACACCCAAATAGGTGCCCGGATGTTTCACACCAGAGGAGGCGTGTTGCGTGAAACCGCGTACATGCATTTCGTAGATCACGGTTTCGGACAAGCTGCGCCGCAAATGCCGGTCGCCAGACCAATCAAAGTGATCGTCCACCACGACACATTTCGGTGGCCGCGTGATGCCATCGCTGTTGTCCAAAAAGGTGCCAGCAAGTGCTTTGGCATAAGGGTCAATCAGTCTGGCCTTGGGGTCGAAGCGGTGGCCATGCTCGGGCTCGAAAGGACCGTCCGCTTGAAAGTGATACAACTGGCCCGCGCGAAGGCCCGGTACAAACAAACCCCAGATGTCGCCCCAACGATCCACCTCGGGGCGAAAGGTAATGACGCGATGCGGGTCCATATCGCCCACGTCTTTGTATAGGAGTAGCTTCATGGCCGTAGCGTTGCGGCTGAACACGAGAAACTGAACGCCGTCTTCGCTCAAGATGGCGCCATAGGGGACGGTGTGAGTAAATTGCATATGTTCCAAATGGGGTTGTCGTCGCATCAGCATGACAGTGGGCCTCAAACAATACAGCATCGCGGCAGGAGGTCTGTTCCTGCTTCCAGCCTTAAGCTACCACCGACTTTGGGTTTCCTAGGCCAAGAAGCCAGCTTTTGTTCACGATGTCGCCCGTTGGAGGTTCGAACAAGCCAATTCCAAAGTAGTTTAGCAGGTATATTGACCAAGTCGATTAGCGAAACTGTTATGGTGGGGCCGAGTTTATTGTTTAGATTGACCTTGCTCGGTGGGCAGGATTCCTTAAGCTCAAGTCACGTGGCAATACTCGCTGCCAAATCGGCCCGACCGCCAGGGCGTGGGCAACGCGAACATTGCCACGAAGTATTTCCGCAATTTCCAACTGTATTACAAAATGACCCTATTTGATCGATACGTCCTGGGCCTATTCCTCAAGATCATGCTGGTTTGTTACGCCAGTCTGGCCGGGTTGTATTTGATCATCGATGTCTTCAATAACTTGGATGACTTTGCCCAAATTGGCAAACGAGAAGGCTCCCTCGCGCAAGTCCTCTTGGCTTACTATGCCCCACGATTGCTGGGTTTGTTCTGCGAGGTCAGCGGTTTGTTGTATCTGCTAGCTGCCATCTGCACGTTGACCCGTTTGCAATCTACCCAAGAACTGGCCGCCGTTCAGGCCGCAGGAGTCAGTGTCCGCCGCGTCGCCCGGCCTATTCTGGTCCTTACCGCCTTGTTGTGTCTCGGCACCTGGGGAGCCAAGGAACTGGTTCTGCCCAAGTACCGAGCGACGCTAGCGACGACCCCGCAAGAAATTCTGCGAGACAAGCCCAAACCGGTCGTTTCCCAAATTGATTACGATTCGTTAATCATGTTTCGCGGCCAAGAAGTTTCGCTTGGTGAAAAGCAGATTCGAGGCGTCGATCTGCAACTGCCGCAGGATTGGATAAATTTTTGGGGCGAACAAGCACCTCCCTCATTGCAGATCAAGGCCAAAGCCGCGGTTTGGCTTCCTGCCAGCGACCAACATCCAGCTGGGTTTTTGTTGCGCGAGGTCCAAGCGCCCGTCGTGCCTGCTCGATTAGCTAGCGTCGAACAAGAGGGACACACACGCTTGCTGACACCCGCCAACCATTCGTGGCTCGGTCCCGATCAATGCTTTGTGCCAACCCCGTTGACTGTATGGCACTTGGCCTATGGTGCTAGCTGGTTTCGCACCGCTCCGCTAGCAGAGTTGATCAACGCCAATCGTAGTGGGAGCGTGCGATTGCCCAGCGTGCAGCGCGTCGAACTGCATTGGCGATTGGTACGGCCGGTGCTTGATTTCTTGATGTTGTTGATTGGCTTGCCATTGGTACTGCGGCCCGGCGGTCAGAAGTTGGTTGTGGCGGCGGGTTATTGTGCGATCTTGATGTTAGGGATGCAGTTGTTTGTGCTCGCGTGTCAATTTTTGGGAGGGCAGCAGATCTTGAAGCCTGCGGCGCTAGCGGCGTGGTTACCGATTCTGACTTCAGTCCCAATCGCCACTTGGGCCTATCACAAGTTTGACTACTAACTTTCATATTGCGGCTGTTTTGTCGCGTTTCTATACTCGCAGCACGCAATAAAGGATTGTTGCGGCAAAAATTGAACCATGATGGTCAGGTGGATCGCTGTTGTTTGGCTTCACTCCAATCCGATCCGGACGGAAAATCCCCGCACTGTTGGGCTGGCCACCGCTACGTCTTGGTCTCGGATTCCTGCCGGTGCTGCTGGTGTTTGGCAGCGCCTGCATGACGGGGGTTGGTGAACTGTGGGCTGTTCAGCCAGTGCTCGACGACGGACGTTACCGGCCTGGGCAAACGGTACCCGGGGCGTTAGGTAATCCGATCCTTTCGAATCCGGCGATGGAGGCTTCTGTACCTGCCATCGACTGGGGACAATCAGGTCCGACTTTTCAGGGCCCAGGGACACCGGCTTATCTGGGCACGCCCAGCGATGACCCGCAAGCTGTGTTTGGTTACATGCCTGCCCTCAACCAAGGCGGTGGAACCAGCCCAGCCAATCCGGCGAATCCATCGGGAGTGTCTCCGCCGGGTTCCATGACCGCCCCTGGTGATCCGGTTCAAGTGCAAATTTTTCCGCGGAATACCGGGGTCGATTTGAACGTGCGCAACTTGCCGGGCCGAGTCCCTGGTGAAGAAGTCGTTTTGGCCACTGGCGGCGTTCGCGTGGTGATCGATAGCCCGCAATTGATGCAGCCCAGCGGGGGCTCGCTCAACGCTTTGGGCCAAGGTCAACAACTGGTGGTTCAAGCGGACAACTTGGTGGCTTGGACCAATCGTCTTTCGTTCTTGGGCGGTTCCAACGAGGCGCCTCGTTGGGAGTTGTATCTCGAAGGCAACGTGATTTTCAGCTTGGGTCAACGAGTCGTTTATGCCAATCGAATGTTTTACGACGTGAACCAACAGCGGGGGACCATTTTGGATGCTGAGATGTTGTCGCCAGTTCCAGAATATCAAGGCTTGATCCGCTTGCGCGCGGATGTTCTTCAGCAGGTGAACCCGCAACAGTTTCGCGCGTACGGAGCGGCTGCCACGACTAGTCGTATGGGCGTGCCCAATTATTGGTTGAGCTCGAACGAGATTAATCTTACTCGCTTGCAAACGTATGCTGCCGATCCCGTTACCGGTGCGGTTCCTTTGGATCCTTATACTGGGCAACCGACCACCAGAGACAAATTCACACTGGACAGTTACGACAACTTTATCAACGTGTTTGGCAGAAAAGTGGCGTACTGGCCCGTGTTCCGTGGTGAATTGGATAATCCGCAGTACTACTTGGAGAATCTATCCATCGGCAACGACAGCGTCTATGGTTTTCAAGTGCGTTCGCGTTGGAATATGAACCAAGTCTTGCGTCTGACTCCGATCGAAGGGACGCGCTGGACAGGGGCGGCAGATTATCTTTCGGAGCGCGGTCCGGCTTTTGGCTCGCGAGTAGTCTACGAACGGCAGAACGGATTCGTGTTCCCTGGTTTCACGAAAGGTTACTACGATTCCTGGTTCTTGTTGGAGGACCAAGGGTTAGACAATCTTGGGCTGGATCGTCGAACAACGCCGCTGGAAGAGGTGAATCGCGGGCGGTATGTATTGCGGCATGATCATCGTTTTCTCAATGGCGATCGGTTGTTGGGCGAATTCGGCTACATCACGGATCGCAACTTCTTAGAGCAGTTCTATGAGCGGGAATGGGACGAAGACAAAGACCAAGCGACTAGCGTTCGCTACCAGCGGCTGCGCGAAAATCGGTTGCTGGAGGTCGGGGCGGACGGCAACGTCAATGACTTCTTCACGCAAACCCAGTGGTTGCCACGAGCGGACTTCAGTGTCATTGGGCAACCGTTGTTTGGCTCGCGAGTGACTTGGTATTCTCAATCGCATGTAGGTTATGCAGATTTAAAAGTAGGGGATGTGCCCACCAATGCCGTAGATTTGGCATTTTACGATCCGTTGGCTTGGGAGGCCGAGCGGGAAGGACTACGCGCTGGATCGCGGCAAGAATTGGAATTTCCGATTCAACTTGGTCCGGTCAAGACCGTGCCGTATCTGTTGGGCGATGCGACCTATTGGGGACAAGATCTGACGGCCACCGAAGTGACGCGACTGTACGGGCAAGCGGGAATACGCGCTAGTCTGCCGTTTTGGACTGTCGATCCGACGATTCAAAGCGAATTGTTCAACTTGAATGGTTTGGCTCATAAGGTCAATTTGGAGACAGATTTCCTGTATGCGGATGCGAATCAAGATCTGAGTCGTTTCCCCTTGTACGACGCTTTGGATGATGACGCACAGGAACACTTTCGACGCAGATCATTGTTCAATACGTTCGGGCTAAATGTCGGCGATGACGTGCCGCTTCAGTTTGACGAACGGTTTTATGCGTTGCGTTCGGGCATGCAACGGTATGTTGCGGCGCCGAGCAAAGAAATTGCGGACGATCTGATGTTGATGCGCGTGGGCATCAATCAACGCTGGCAAACCAAACGCGGCACTCCTGGCGATCAAAAGATCATCGACTGGGTCACGCTGAGTCTGAACGGTCACTATTTTCCCAAGAGCGATCGCGACAACTTCGGTGAAGAAGTTGGGATGTTCGACTATGACTTTCGTTGGCACGTCGGCGATCGCTTGGCTGTCTTGTCTGATGGCTACTTCGATACGTTTCAAGATGGATTGAACACAGCGAGTTTGGGATTGGCGGCCAGTCGTCCCGAGCAAAGTGATGTGTACATCGGTTTTCGTGCGATCGATGGTCCAATCAATAGCAAGACGCTCAACTTGCGTTTGAACTATCGCCTGAGCCACAAATGGGTGTTTCGCGGCAGCAACTCCTGGGACTTTGGCAACACGGGACAAATTGGCCAAACGTTTGGAGCTACCTACATCGGTGAGAGCTTCTTATGGTACGCCGGGGCGAATATCGATTACAGTCGCGACAACTTCGGGTTTGTGTTCAGCGTCGAACCTCGAGGGATCAAGGATGGCCGTCTAGGCCGCTTAGGCGGGTCCACAATACCACCACCAGGCGTCTTGGGGGTTGAATAGTTTCGCCACCGGCTGCAAAGCGTCGTGTACCGCATTGTCGTGGACCGCATTGTCGTGGACCGCTCCGTCGGTCCAATTAGAGTATTATGTGTACCGCATTGTCGTGGACCGCTCCGTCGGTCCAATCAAAATATTTTGTGGATTTCTCTGCCGGTCCGACCGAAAGTCGTTGCCATGCCCGAAGCATTTGAACCTCCGCCGCGAACTTGGCTCAACAAGTTTCAAGACGCGTTTGAAGGTGTCTATCTTGGTACTGCTGGCCAGAGCAGTTTCATCGTCCACGGCTTGGCGTTTCTTGTAGTACTTCTGCTCGGAGTCACCTTACAAATTGAAGCCTGGCAGTGGACCGTCGTTCTGCTGGTCAGTGGATTGGTCGTTTCGTTAGAGTTGGTAAACTCGGCGATTGAAAGTTTGGCCCGAGCTGTTACGGACGAATACCACCCTTGCATCGACCAAGCCTTGAAGATTGCCAGTGCTGCTGTCTTGATTGCCGCGCTCGTGTCGGTCTTTGTTGGCCTGATTGTTTTCGTTCCTCCGCTCTGGAAGCTGGTTGGTTGAATAGCTCGATTTCGAAGTCGCGTAGCAGCGTTTACTGACTCGGCTACAATACTACGGTCCTCGGAACAAGCACTTCGTGAATCATGAGACTGTTTTACTCGGATACGTTTGAACTGCCATTGCCTCCGGGTCATCGCTTCCCGATGGCCAAGTATGGTCGTCTGCGCCAGCGGGTAGCGGAAGCGAACTGGGCGGCGTCTTGCAAGCTGGAGTTGCCTCCAGCCGCCAGCGACGCTGAGTTAACTCTGGTCCATTGTTCGGAATACCTGCGGCGAGTCACAGCCGGGGATCTTTCTGTTCTGGAACAAAAGCGAATTGGGTTTCCGTGGTCGGAAAAAATGGTGGAGCGTTGTCGCAGGAGCACTGGGGCCAGTATCGCGGCCAGTCAAGCAGCCATCCTCGATCGTGTCGCTGTCAACATGGCGGGTGGCACCCATCATGCACTGCCGGATGCAGGCAGCGGCTACTGCGTGTTCAATGATGTGGCCGTCGCCGCCCGAGTGTTGCAACAACAACGTTTGGCCGCTCGCGTGCTGTTCATTGACTTGGATGTGCATCAAGGCAACGGTACCGCAGCAATCACGGCAGGCGATCCAACGCTGTTTTCCTTTTCAATGCACGGCGACAATAACTTCCCATTCCGTAAAACTGCCAGTGATTTGGACGTGGCTCTATCCGACGGCACCGGCGACGAAGATTATTTACGCGCGTTGCAAGATTCGTTGTCAAGGATCGAAGCGAGCTTCGCTGCCGACTTTGTCTTTTATGTGGCGGGCGCCGACGCTTGGATGGGAGATCGCTTGGGCAAATTAGGAGTGAGTAAAGCGGGATTGAAGGCTCGAGACGAGATGGTCTTTGACTGGTGTCGCAGCCACCGCCTGCCTATTTCGATTTGCATGGCCGGCGGCTACGCGCCCGACATTGAGGACATCGTAGACATTCACTTCCAAACGATTGCGACGGCCTTCCAATATTACGAGGACTCAAACTCCGGCAAATTCCGTTGATTGGGAACACGACACCTTACGACCGCTGTTTCTATTTCGGGAGTATTCCCCTGTTGGCCATTCCTTTGCCAATTTCAACGGCACCCGAATAACTTGGATGCAGACCTGACCGCGCTTGCTAGATCTTCGCCAGAAACGCTGTTGGCCACAGGCTGGGGTCTTCGCTGACGGGAAGTTGCCGGTCGTAGGCAAAATGGACATGGCCCAACTCCGAATCGCGGAGTTGAAAATACAAACCGATCTCTGGCTGCTCGGCAGGGGCCCAGCCTTCCAAGTACTTGCGTGACATGTGGCACGTCAGTTGGTAGCCGTTGGCCATGATCTTGCTTTCCACTTGCGGTTGATAGGCGCCCATGGTCGGCGGCTCGCCACGGGCCAAGTGAATTTTCAGCATCGAACCGTACGGATCTTTTTCGCTCGGCCCAGTGCCCGTCGGCAAGAATAAAAATCGATGGCAATACCGGGTCGCCCGGTGAACCGTCTTCGTGTTGCGAGTATCCACGAAGACCTCAATCGCATCGCTGTGTTCTAAGTCGTTGAGACGGCAATAAGGACGTCGCGTCTTGCCCGTCAACGTGAACTGGATGGTTAACCCGTCCTCGGACCAAGCGATTCGAGTGTCCAATGGCCCGGCCTGCAACGATGAACCTGGAGCGGGTGCGGAGACAGGAACCGCATCTCCGGTCGCGTCCTCGGACTTGACTTTGCGTTTCGTGTTCTTGCCGCTTTTGGGCGATTCGACCGCTGGCTCAGGCTCTTGCGATGTCGTTGGCGTATGCAACTTGCTTTGCCCGATCGTGGGACGATCCAAGAGCACAAACGGCGGAACTTGGTACAGCGGTTCCAACTCGACACTCTTGCCCCAAAGTTTGGCCCGATAATAGATCGGGAGCGATAGGGTAAACAGGTACGACGGTGGAATCAGGCGATTGGTCATCGGTGTAGGATTGCTCAACGTGCTTTCATCGCCCGTTGGATCGCGGTGCCCATGTCCGCTGGCGATTCCGCAATCTCGATCCCAGCGTCACGCAACGCGGCGATCTTGTCTTCCGCCGTGCCTTTACCGCCCGAGATGATCGCTCCGGCATGTCCCATGCGCTTGCCGGGAGGGGCAGTGCGACCAGCGATGAACGCTGCGACTGGCTTGGTGACGTTTTGTTTGATGAAGGCGGCAGCTTCTTCCTCGGCCGAACCACCGATTTCACCCATCATCAAAATGCCTTCGGTTTCCGGATCATTCTGGAAACGGCCGATCACATCAATAAACGAAGTTCCGACGATTGGATCGCCACCCAAGCCGACACAAGTCGTTTGGCCCAAACCCAATTGCGTGGTTTGCCAGACCGCTTCGTAAGTCAACGTTCCCGATCGCGACACGATGCCGATCTTGCCACGTTTGTGGATGTAGCCGGGCATGATGCCGATTTTGCATTCGCCGGGCGTAATCACGCCGGGGCAGTTGGGGCCGATCAGGACCGACTTGCTGGCGCGAATTTTTCGGTACACAGGGACCATATCCAAAACAGGTACGCCTTCTGTAATCGCGACGATGGTTTCGATACCGGCGTCCAGCGCTTCTAAGATGGCATCGGCGGTGAACGGGGGCGGCACGAAAATCATGGTTGCGTTGGCGCCAGTTTGCTTGACGGCCTCTTCCACCGTGTCGAAGATCGGCGTCCCTTCAAAATCAGTTCCGCCTTTGCCGGGCGTCACACCGCCGACCATTTGTGTGCCATAGTCGCGACAGCCCTTGGTGTGAAAGCTACCGCTCTTGCCAGTGATGCCTTGGCAGATGACTCGGGTATTCTTGTTGACGTAAATGCTCATGGGTTGAATCCGTAGTGTGGGTTTAGGCTTTGCTGTGGGCGGAGGCTGCGGCGACAACTTTCTTAGCCGCGTCGGTTAGACCGTCGGCAGTGACGATCGCCACGCCGCTTTCGCGAAGTAGTTTTTTACCTTCTTCGACTTCGGTACCTTCCAAACGAACGACCAGGGGCACATTGAAGCCCACGTTTTGATACGCTTCAATCAAAGCCTTCGCGATCGTGGTGCATTTCATAATGCCACCGAAAATATTCACCAACACCGCTTGGACGTTTTTATCATCCAAGATGATCCGAAACGCTTCGCTCACTTGCTCGGCGTTCGCTCCACCACCCACATCCAAGAAGTTGGCCGGTCGTCCGCCGTGGTATTTGATGATGTCCATGGTGCTCATCGCCAAACCGGCCCCATTGACCAAGCAGGCGATGTTACCGTCGAGCTTGACGTAACTTAGGCCAGCGTTGCCAGCGCGAACTTCGGACGGTTCTTCTTCGTTCAAATCTCGGAATTGCTTGATGTCGGCGTGACGGAACATCGCGTTTTCGTCAAACGAGACCTTCGCGTCCAGCGCGATCAATTGTCCGCTGCCGGTGACGACCAAGGGATTGATTTCGACAATGGCGCAATCAATCGAGACGAACAACTCGCACATCGAGGTCATGAAGCGATGCGCGCTTTTGGCTGCTTCGCCGGAAAGCCCGAGCTTTTTGCAGAGCTTGCGAACTTGGAAGGCTTGCAGGCCTAGGCCCGGTTCAAAGTGTTCCTTGAAAATTCGTTCCGGTGTTTCTTCGGCGACCTTTTCGATTTCCATTCCGCCTTCGGTGCTGACCATCAATACGGGCAGCGAGGCGGCTCGGTCCAAGACAATCCCCAAGTACAACTCACGAGCGATATCGCAACCGGCTTCCACCAGAATTTGATTGACCTTCTTGCCTTCGGGGCCGGTTTGGATGGTCACCAACGTGTTGCCTAACATTTGCTGGGCAACCTGAGCGGCCTCGGCGGCGCTGCGTACCAATTGCACGCCACGCTGGCTGGGGTTCTCCAAAAACGTTCCTTTTCCTCGTCCGCCCGCATGGATCTGAGCTTTGACCACTGCCAAAGAACCGCCCAGCTTGTCAAAAGCCGCCGAAGCTTCGGCCGGCGTGGTCGCGACATGCGAAGGCAGAACCGCAATGTCCGCCTGGCGAAATAGTTGCTTGGCTTGGAACTCGTGAATCTTCATACGTAGGCCTTTGGTTCTCTGGAAGTCGTCTGGGGAGCCTCGTTCCACACCTGGCCAGGGGCGTACGCGGGTGTCAAACCGAATACGACAAGTCACCTCTGGCGGCAGTGGATACTTTGGCACCAATCGAACTCATTTGGAAAGGCGGATTATAGGAGTCAGTTCAAATCATGGTCAACCACAAGCAGTGCCTGGAATTGAAAACCAGTTGGGAAAGTGCAAGAATCGACGCCGCTGCTCCGGGGCACTGACGACACCAAGAGTCAAAACATAGGGATCAACCAAATGCTGCAAGCCAAGATCGGTTTTCGAAAAATCTGCACTTTGTCGAAGGCGGCTGGCGTTTTGCTGCTCTATGGGGCCTTCGCCAGTACGACCATCTGCATGGCACAGGACGAAGAAGTCGATCCGATGGCGACGATCGGGCAGTTGAATAACCCGGCCGGAATCGACCTGAACACTTTCGATCGTTCGGTCCGGATTCAGGACGATCTGTACCGTTTTGTCAATGGAGCTTGGCTAAACACGACGGAAATACCTTCGGACAAGTCCAACTACGGAGCCTTTACCGCACTGGCCGACATCGCCCAGCAACGAATTCGTGAGATCATCGAACAAGCCGCCAGCCAAGAAAACCCGCCCGGCAGCGACGCCGACAAGGTGGGCAAGTTCTACCGCAGTTTTATGGATGAAGCCACGATCGAGCGACTGGGAGTCCAGCCTTTACGGCCCATGCTGAGCGAATTGGACGCCGTCACAGATCGCTCGCAACTCCTGGAACTGATCGGGCGCTGGCAGACCATCGGCGTGGGCGGCCCAGTCGGCCTGTTCGTCGGTGTCGACAATCGCGATTCCACCCGGTATTTGGCCAACGCCATGCAAAGCGGCACCACATTGCCGGACCGCGATTTTTACTTGGAGTCGGATCCGAAGTACGCCGAAGCTCGAACGGAATTGGTGGCCTACATTGAAAAGCTCATGCAGTTGGCCGGGATTGAATCGCCTGAAGCGGGCTCGCGAATCCTCGAGCTGGAAACTGAACTCGCTCGTGCTCAGTGGACGCGAGTCCAATTGCGGGACGCCAACGCGCGGTACAACAAATTCGAAGTCGCGAAACTGAATGAAGTTACCGGGGACTTTGATTGGGCCCCTCTGCTGTCCTCCGTTGGATTGGGCGAGATCACAGAATTGAATGTCATGACGCCCAGCTTCTTCACCGCCTTTGCCGAGTTGTTCGACAAGTACTCGGTCGAGCAGTGGAAGCAGTACATGACCTACAAGTTGTTGGATGCCTTTGCACCTTCATTGCCCAAAGACTTCGCCGATGCCCATTTCCGCTTGCACGAACAAGTGTTGGCTGGCGTGCCGGCCCAGCAACCACGCTGGAAGCAGGCCGTCGATGCAACCGCTGGCTCAGGAGCTGGTAGCTTTGGAGTCTTAGGCGAGGCGGTTGGCAAGCTTTATGTCGAGAAAAACTTCAAGCCGGAGGCGAAGGCTCGGATGGAAGTTTTGGTCGGGAATTTGATGAAGGCCTACCAGCAAAGCATCAACGATTTGACTTGGATGACCGACGCCACGAAGCAACGGGCTCAGGAAAAACTAAGCAAATTCACCACGAAAATTGGTTATCCCAACAAGTGGCGAGATTATTCCAAATTGGAAATCGCCGCTGACGACTTGATCGGCAACTTGATGCGAAGCGCCAAAGTCGAACACGACCGCATGATTAGCCGTTTGGGTCAGCCCGTGGATCGGGAGCTGTGGGGCATGACGCCGCAAACCGTCAATGCTTATTACAATCCGACCATGAACGAGATTGTTTTTCCGGCGGCCATTCTCCAACCACCATTTTTTAATCCGAATGCGGATGACGCCGTCAACTACGGTGGCATTGGGGCGGTGATCGGTCACGAGATCAGTCATGGCTTCGACGATCAAGGCAGTAAATATGACGGCGATGGAAACTTGAACAATTGGTGGACGGACGAAGATCGAGCCGCGTTCGGAAAACTCACCAAGGCCTTGGTGGACCAGTATGCGGGCTACGAGCCGTTGCCTGAAAAGTTCGTCAACGGGCAACTGACGTTGGGCGAGAATATCGCGGACTTGAGTGGTCTGACCATCGCCTACAAGGCCTACAAGTTATCACTGGACGGCAAACCCTCGCCCGAGTTGATGGGCTGGACCGGCGAGCAACGATTCTTCTTGGGTTGGAGTCAAGTTTGGCGACGAAAGTACCGTGATGCGGAAATGGTGCGTAGGTTATTGATTGATTCGCATTCTCCATCGGTTTTCCGAGCCAACGGTCCAGTCACCAACATTTCGGCTTTCCAAGAAGCGTTTCAATTGAAGCCGGGCGATGCTCTGTACAAGCCCGAGTCCGAACGTCTGCAAATTTGGTAACCATCGTCGCGGTCCGCTCCGCCGGACCGATTCACCAATAGTCGCGGTCCGCTCCGTCGGACCGATTCACCGATGGTCGCGGTCCGCTCCGTCGGACCGATTCGCCGATAGTCGCGGTCCGCTCCGCCGGCCCGATTAACCGATAGTCGCGGTCCGCTCCGTCGGACCGATTCGCCAATAGTCGCGGTCCGCTCCGTCGGACCGATTCGCCGACGATCTCCCTTCGTTCAGGCCGATTTACCCTAACTTTCGACTCCGTCTCACCAAACCGACTTCGAGAATTCGAGCCGGGCATCCTCTAGGTCTTGCCGAACCAGGGCCTCGGCGAGTAGGATGGGCGATGTCTGCGACGAATTGTCCGAACCTTTCCGATGCCCGTTGTTACTAGATGGGCCCGGCGGTTGGGAACGGCAGACGCCTGCCTGGAGGATAAGCGAATGGCTAGCAGGTTGATTCGAAATCAATTGCCGGGAAACCGGTTGCGGGTTCGAGCCCCGTGTCCTCCGCTCTATGGGTTACGGTGATGATAACGGCCTTTTTCTGGGCGAATGTGCCTGCCCGGCTTGGGAGTGACCAACCCATGCGAGGTGGGTGTCTGATTGGTATTCGTTTCGTTTCTGAAACATGCACGCGTCTTGATTCCTCTCAAGCGTGATTTCTCTCAAATAGTTTTTCGCACTATGACGGTCAATCGTTCTCTTTCGACCTGATAAAAGGTTTGTTTGAAACGGGTTCTAAGGTCTTCGCATCGATTCGAATGGGCTTTTAGCGTCTTTTTTGAAGCTGTCTGTCGGTAGCGCGGGTACAGTGCCGGAGGTGGTCGCCGCCTATGGTGGGGATGGCTCTGCGGTGAAGGAATTTTCCGTCTCGAACAGGCCCGAAGGGGCAGTGACAATCCTAGCCAGTGTGCGCGAGCCACCGGTTAGAGTCGGTCCAATAGCTGAGAAGCCCTGCGGGGCCGACACAGCGCTACTGGATTGGCTTGAAAAAATCCTTCACGGCTTAGCGGAGAGGGTGGCCGATTGCTGGTCCTACGACAGGATCCCCGACCCGACCGTTGTGGGTGGGAAGGTCGCGTGGGATGATGGTCGCGTAGGGGCAGGTTTCAAGGGTAAGACCGTCGGGGGCTCGGTCGGTTGCTAGACGATTTGGTATAAACGTGAAGTAAGGTGACCGGGACTCGGTTGCCATTTCGCCGTAGGTAAAGTTTTTGGTCAAAGGAACTTGTTCGTGATGAAGAAAATGGTAAGCCGTTGGTCGTGGCTGATGGCGTTGGTGTTGATGGTCTCGTTTGCTGGCAACGTTTGGGCGCAGTCCAAGCCTGAACCAGCCTCGATTGCGTTCAATTTTAAGTTGGCAGAGTTGTTGAAGTCCGACTTGGGGCAAGCCATTCCGATGGACCAGGTCACAGGCGGACCCGGTGGAGAGATCGCAGAAGCCTTTTTGAAAGCTCAATCGATTCGCGGGGTTGTAACCCTTCCCGAGGACGTGGGCGCTTTCATGATGATGCAAGGCGATCAACTTCCCATCGACGCTTACGTCGAGTTAGCCTACGACGATTCATCGGAGTCGAAGGAAGCTTTGGAGACGATTGCGGACGAGTTGGAAGGCCAGTCCGACATTCGTGAAGAAGGTGACTTGCGTTATTTTTCGCCAAAAGGTCAGGAGACCAACATTGCGATTATCCTCGGAATTCCTGGTAAGGTCGTTTTCTTGACCGATACTTACAAGCACGACTCGGCTAATTTCGAGAACGTCACCGATTCCATCAAAGACGCCATGAAGAAAGCGGGCGCTGCTCCGGCTGGTATCTTCTTGGATTTCGACCAAGCACGACCATTGATCAAGTCGGCCATCAAAATGGGCCGCCAAACAGCTCCGCCAGCCGCCGCTGGGTTCTTTGAAATTCCTTCGCAGATCAGCTTGTTGCAATTGGTTGGGAATCCCGGCAAAGAACCGGCGTTGACCTTGACCGCAATCAGCCCAGACGAAGAGCAAGCCGAAATGTTGCAGGAAACGTTGCAGGGTTTGGTGGGCATGGGCAAGATGGCGATGCAACAAGCTCCACCAGACGACCCAGGTGCCAAAGTTGCAAACGGAATCTTGGGGCAACTCAAGCCGAAACGAGAAGGCAAGGTTGTGACCCTGTCGCTGTCGAAGATCGAAGGCCTGGAGGACATCCTGCCGTAGTGGACCGTGGAGGCACTGGCCAAGTCGGTTCCGTTGATCCGGTTTTGCCGCAGCCTGAGCGTTGACGAAGCGACGTGCAGGTGTCTCCTCGGATAGCCCGATGTTTTTTGCAGGGTAGCGGCGTTGAACCAAACGTTGCTACCCTGCGTCTTTTGGACTATGCGGGAGTGGACTCGCTGGAATCACTCGGAGGGGGTTGATCCTGGGGCTTGGTTCGCTACAATGTCCGTCCCGGATTGGAAGCAATCTGGCCGCGCCGGAAGCCAACGCCGACGTCGAATTCAAACGCCTCCTTAGCTCAGTTGGTTAGAGCAGCTGACTCTTAATCAGCGGGTCCAAGGTTCGAGTCCTTGAGGGGGTATTGAGAAGCCCTTCTTGTTAAGGGCTTTTTTCGTTTTTTGAGCTCTCTTGTTCGTTTTTTTGGTTCTTTTGTTCGTTCTGAACTCTTTTGTTCTAACTGGGCTTTCGCATTCGAATGAAAGTCCTGCGGGCCAAGGGCGTTGAGGAGTGTAGCGTGGCACCGAGAGCCGGTGTCGCATTGACCGAGTCGATATTTGCTTCGCTTGCTCCTTTCGGCTGCCATCGAACGGCGCCGCGTTTGGACTGCGGCAGCCTGCTGCGGCTTCCCCTAGCAGCCCTCTGCGGGAGCCCACCAGCACATCCCCCGCCAGCAGTCAGAGGCTGCACCCTAAAACCGCCCCTTGTCCCCAACGCACCGAAGCATTTTTCCCAGCGATCATACGTCTGTATGTCCGGCACAGGTTTTGATCGCAAGCATTTTGTCCGATGATCATAGGCCCGAATGTCCGACGTCAATCGCAGAGCCTAAGTATCTTGCTCGATGATCGTAGGCCCGAATGGGCCGAAACAACCCTTGCCGGTGTGCGCGAGCCACCGGTTAGATTGACACCTCATTCAAAAAAGGCCTGGCGGGCCGACACAGTTTCATCTCGCACAACATGGTGCTTAATGATCATAAGCCCGAATGTCCGACACCAATCGCAGCGGGCCAACATCTTGCTCGATGATCATAGTCCCGAATGTCCGACACAATCGCAGAGCCTAAGTATCTTGCTCGATGATCTTAGGCCCGAATGGGCCGAAACAACCCTTGCCGGTGTGCGCAAGCCACCGGTTAGATTGACACCTCATCCAAAAAAGGCCTGGCGGGCCGACACAATTGCATCTCGCAAGCCAAGACATGGCCGCTGCCGAGCTTGTCTCGGTAGAGCCCCGGATTCACCACTACTCCGCCGCAACAAGAAGCGCGCGACGCGGTCGAATGACAAGCTCCGTGTACAAACAACCGCCACAGAGACCGCAACGCTTTCAGCCCACAATCTAAAGCACACCTCGCGCCCACAATCTCAAGCACACCGCCTGCTCTCAATCTCAAACACAATTTGCAGCCCGCCAGCCAAGCCGTGGCCGCTGCGGCTGGTAAAAGATGACGGGTAAAAGATAAAAACCATCGGCAGGACACGACGATCGCGATGCCATGCACCGAACACCTCAACACTACCCCACTAAAAAATCTTTTACCCCACATCTTTTACCAACCCTTCCGCCACACCGCCGTTCATCTC
>JAEUIQ010000015.1 GCA_016794985.1 Planctomycetaceae bacterium
TGAGTCCGGCGAAGAGTCAGTTTATGAGATTTTGAAACACTGCGAACAATCTGGTCTGCTGGGACGAGAAATGATCAACGGCATCGGGTACGAGTATCTGATGAATTTCAAGGAACCGAAAATCGCCGAAGCGATTTTCCGCGCCAATACTTTGATTTTCCCAGAAGTGGCCAATGTATTCGATAGTTACGGAGAAGCGTTGGCCGCGAATGGAAAGTTGCCAGAGGCCGTCAAGAACTATCAAAACGCGGTTGATATCGCCAAGGCCATGAATGATCCAGAAAGAACGCACTTTGAAGACCATCTTCAAAAAGCAATCGAGCAACTCGGGAAGCAGTAACCCGATGCTTGGCGCAGCCTTTGGACTGCGGCAGCAGGCTGCAGCAGTCCAAAGCAGCCTGCTGCTGTCTTATCGGTCACCCACCGCGACTTTACCACCTGCAACAAGAGTTCAAAATTCTGAAGTTGAACGATATCGCCAACCACTGTTTGTGATCTGCGAGATCAGGGACTCAAAAGAGTCTCTTGTTCGGCAGCAACGATCGCCTCGTACTCGGTGATTTTCGACAGGTTCTTCAAACGTCGAAGATTCTCCGCCAGGACGATACTATCGGTAACTCGCAGAAAACGTTCGTAGTGCACGTTGGAGACGACTCCACTGGTCGCCGATGTCCGCTTCGCCAATTCGTCGCGAAACTGTTTGTAATCAGGATGAACCTTGACCGCATTGATGAATTCCTCGCTTCTCGTGGTTAACATCTCCGTGACCAAAGGATTGAAGGGATTTCTCAACTCTGGCCAACGATTCAACAGGTCATTGGCGATGCGATTGCGAGTTTCGCTGTTGCGTCGGGATGGTCCGCCACGACGTCGGTCATTTCGGGGGCGACGCCGAGCATCAACGATCCGATTCTCGCCGGTCAGGTTTAGCTTCTCCGAGAGCTTCTCAAGCAGCACGGTTTGCACGGGCGACGCATACTTGAGGACCGTCTCGAATGATTCGTCTTTTCGCAGCAAGTCGCTTTCTCCCTCACCGAACTTGCTTTCAACTCGCAGATATTCATCCGAAGTCTTCACCGGCAAATCGATCGTGTCGGCATTTAGGATCACGTAGGCGTGAGCCTCGTCGAGCGAGATACGCGCATCGCCGTTGTAGTCCGGCCGCTCAATCCGGTTGCCAATGCGATCGATGCCTCGAAGTGCGGCCCAAAAAAAAGTACTGTACTCTTCGTAGTTCGCTTCATTGACCTCTGGTGTACAGCCAGCGGCCGGCCGATCGTGAACGGTCGCATAAAAGCCGACTCGCTTCTGCGGTGACAACCCGTTCTGCGGGATGCCGCCTTTGTAGATCAGATGAGCGAACCCACCCGTGTAGCACTGGACCATCACCATGACGACATCGACTTTGGGATCCATCTCGTCAAGCAGCTTCGCGAATTCGGTCATCCGCAAGGCCGACTGATCCCACATGGCAATCGATGTGTCGTATTCCCTGTTCGAATCGCGGCCACGATGGCCGTGAGCCGTCACGTAGATGATTAGTCGGTCGCCGTCGTGCATTTTCGACCCATGGTCGCGAAACCAAGCTCGGATCGTCTCCGGCCGGGACGCGTCCAAGACGTTCGGGATTTCGTGGTTTCGATACGTGAGTCCCAATGCCTCGGTTCGACCGAACACCTGAGCCATCAGGCGATTCGCTTCCGGTAGACGATCGTGATCGTGGACCAGAACGTCCTTGGTGGGTGCATCACCGTCGGCGAAATAGATGTCGTTACGTGCTAGGTCGGCGGATTGTTCGCTCAGCATCCGTTGGAAGAGCAAGACGTTTTTCTCCAGCGAAACCTGATTTCCTTCCGGCGAATACCCGCCTCCAATCGTGAGCACATAGTCTTCCGCCCGACCCACACTCACATCCAGTAAGAAAACGATCGCCAACAACGCAATGCTTTGGCGGAAGCCAAGTCGGTTCGTTGGTTTGCACGAGCGCCATCCAACGTAGCTGATTGAAACACGATCGACGGCTACGGCATTCATTTTATTCTTCTCCAACACAAAACACGGCCGTCGTGGGTACCACGGCAAGGGCAACCGACGCGCCACCAGTATACACCTGGAACAAGATGTCCGTGTAAACGTATCCTTGCTAGGTGGATTCGACTTCCGGTTTTGCTACTCCGATGTCGCCATGGAAGACACCGTCCAAGCCGCTTTTGTACCAACAATCTCGTGGTTGGGCTGCCAACTGTCGCAAATGCGCAGAGAGTATATTGGTAAGTGCACGGCGGACGATCTTGTCAAGAAAAATTCCACGGCAGATGTTTTGCAACCGAATGATCCCCGTTTCCTTTTCGTCACCGGCCCGATTAGGATCCCTCAAGCCAGAAGGCGCAGCCTTTGGACTGCGGCAGCTTGCTGCCGCTTTCGCCCAGCAGCCTGCTGCTGTCGTATCGGTCACCCACCACGACTTTACCACCAGCAACCAGAGATCAAGATTGAAACCTCATCGCCCAAAGGTTGGATGTCGACAAATCATAGCCGCAGCAGGGCTGTGGCTGGAAAGCGGCAGCAGGCTGCCGCAGTCCAAAGTACCAGCGTTCCTCCGTTGGCAACAGCACGTCGTCGACCAGAGGAGACGCCCTAGGTTGTCACAAGTTTAGAGGATCGGCATTTCAGTTTGCTTTTGGAGAATTGCTTACGCCGGGACCAATCGGCCATGATAAAGATGAAACGCTGGGGGGCTGAGACTTAGGAGTTCAAATTGCGACTTCGATTTCGTTTAACTCCTCTGGAGAGTTTCGTCATCTTCGCAATTATTGTTGGCCTTATTGGATCGTTGATGCAAAATTCACAGACCCAACAACTTGCTGATTCGCGAAGTCGATCCCGGACAAAGAAGGCCCAATATGTCTGTCCCCGGCTGAGTTGTCTTGATGCAAAATTCACAGACCCAACAACTTGCTGATTCGCGAAGTCGGTCCAGGACAAAGAAGGCCCAGTATGTCTGTCCCCGGCTGAGTGTCTGTCCCCGGGCGGAGTTTTCTCTGTCCCCTAGCAGAGAAGGCCCAGGAAGGCCCCGTATGTCTGTCCCCTAGCAGTAGCACCCTAGCACTAGAACAGGGCTTGTCTGTCCCCGGTCGAGTTTCTCGCGATTTCGTTTTGGCAGTCCAGTTTGGTGCAATCGTGGATGCCGAAGTTTGCGAATTGCATCAAGGCATGATCGGCAATCCCAAGTTGTTTTGAGGCAATGATTGCAGCGAAATGACTTCGATAAGTCACTGTTTGGCGGTGTCGAACAGAATTGGGGATGGAACGCCCCCTGCTCGGGCAGAATCCACCCTCGGCCAACGACCGTGGCGTTCGTGTTGCGTTCGATCTCAGACGCCCTTGTTGAGAATTGGTGAACTAATGCGGAACGCGTTCTGCCTCAACTCGTCAAAACGGCGCATTGCGGGCTGTGAGTTTTCTGAGAGTCAGTCTTCTTGGTAGGTTTCGGGTGGATCTTCGTCTTGAACAGGCGACCAAACATACAGATTGATTCAGCAAATCCCAGCGGCTCAATGTTCATCTGCTCCAAAACGGGTACAACGGTGTCCGGAATAAATCCACTACCACCTTCCCGCTGTTGTCGACCCACCAAGTCTAGCATTAACAAATACTTGGCCAAGGGAATCCGAAGCGCGCCCCTGCCGCTGACTCGGCGCGGACGGCTAACGCTTGGGTTATGGATCGTGCCACCATCCATGGTGTCATTTTGTTGTGAGGAATGCAGTCCTGCGGGATCTGGCACAGCCCCATTTAACTGTGAGTCAAGCAAATCGCTTCGATCGTGGTGTCTGGCTGCTTCGCTCAATCGCGAGTCAATTTGAATGGGACTTAGCCAACCGCTGTGTTGATGGTCTAATCGCTCCCAGTGAGCGGTGTCTGTCCCTGCAGTGAATGACAGGCGGATGCAATCGTCTTGATTAGTCGCAACGTGAATTCGCAGATCGTCCAATCGATCTTTGGCACCGGTGTAGTCCGACTCCTGGATCGAATTGGCCATCCCGGCTCGGATGGGATTAAGATCCACGTACAACATGCATCTCAGAATCGAAGCTTCGTCGACCAAGACATGCGCTTTGAATCGCCCTTGCCAAAAATGGCCCTCGACTTCGTCTTCGCCATTGGCTCGGACGGCGATGTAATGAGCGTAGCTTTTCATCCAGAAACTGATGTCCGAAAGTCGGAGACGCAATTTTTGGACAAGTTCTGGGTTGTCGGTAATTGACTGGATCTGTTCCGCCGTAGGCTCGATGATCTGGCCAGCTCGATCGACCTTCGGAGTGAGCATCAACCAGCGTCGCGCGACGGATTCCGGGGTCCAGGTCCGGGCAATATCGGGACGCGACCGCAGGACTTGGTGTGTATGGTTGCTCATGATCGCGTAAGTAAGTACCTCGATCGCAAAAATTCCGGCCAGATGAGCTAATTTGTCGCGTGACCATTCTCGTCGGTATTCACGGCATTCCTTGGTCAGGGGATCCGTACCGCACAACATCATGCCGCGTATACAACGGTTCCATACATGAACCACTTGAATGGCATTAGGGTCAATAAAATGCTTTCGAGCGCGCCGCGCCATGTTGGGATTCCAATTTCAATGGGCCAGCCACCTTTGGCATCATTGACAAGCGTGGCTGCAACAACAAAAAGGCCACCGAATCCCATCGGCAACTCCGAGACATCGCTCCCGATTGTACAAGTGTTTTTCGACATTGCAACAATTTCCTCGGGAATCTCAGCGAAAACAAGAAGACTCAAGAGTCTGAACGCTGGCAAATTGTTCGGCGCAAGACTGTCCCCGCTTTTCGTGTGCGTGTTGTTCATGAGCCTGTCCCCAGTTATGAGCCTGTCCCCAGTTTTCATGATTCTGTCCCGATGGGCAAGCACAATCGACGCTTGGTCCATTCAAGCGAACGATAGAAACAGGCACCTGATGAGAAACAGGCACCTGGGGACAGTCACCTAGGTCTCCTCGGGGCCCCCCAAATGTCTGTCCCCGCGTTTCCTCCTAGGTGTCTGTCCCCGCGTTTCTCCCCCCCAAGTGTCTGTCCCCGCGTTTCCCAAGTGTCTGTCCCCTCGTTTCCCCCAAGTGTCTGTCCCCACGTTTCTCCCACGTTTCTCTTGGATGAAGGAATGCCGGATCACAAATCTTTGCGTGCGATGACCGCGACCGAAGTTGGCAAAGGAATGTTTGGCAAGGGAATCAATAAAGTCCCCCAATTGTCTGTCTCGGGGGCGACGTTCGGAATCAGGTGCCTCGCGAGGGGACATGTCGGGAAAAGATTCGCCGCCTGCCTGTCCCCGCGCTTCACCGTTGCCAAACTTCAAATGCAACAATTCCCCTGCCATCCATTCCTCTGCCATTCCCGCTGTAGTTTGATCTCGTTCGCGATAGTTCCAGTCGAAACTAGCTACTTACCCTGAGCGGCTTCCAGGACGATGGCGAGATGGACTTCGACGGGTGGGATGTCGAAAATCGTGACGCCGTTTTCGTCGCGGGGCAAAATGATTTGGTCGCCCGGGACACACCGTGCTTGTTGATACGGACGACCTTGTACTCGCAATTGGATGCCGTGGATCGGGATCGATTCTTCGCGCAGCGGAGCCTCCACATCCTGTTGGCCATGGTCGGAGGTCGTGTTGAGTCCGTTCCACAAGTGCACGATCGTGCGCTCGGCGCCTTGTTTCCAAAACGTACTCTGCACACACATGGGTGCCTTTACTTCAATTGGATAATATTCCTGCGCGGCCCATTGGACCGCGCGAGACAACATCACCCGTTGGTACGGAAACCCGTAACTGAACAAAGCCGCGTCAACGCCCGCCGCGAAATAGACCACGCGTCCTTGGCCAAATTGTCCATTGGCAACCACCGGAAAAGGCTCGCGACTGCCTTCGGGAAAGTACAGCACCCCCGGCTGCGTGTGTTTGACGAACTCGGTCGGTTGAATCAGCGGGCCTTTGAACGTGGCCTGCAGATTGGGCACCAAGTGTTGCAAGCGAGTGTCCGTCGCGAAGATCGACTGCGAGTAATCCCCAAAGCGAAATGCCCCTGCATTGCCGCGCTGGGCCCAATACGAATCATCGACCACAATTGCAAAGTTCGCATCCAATTCGCTGCGAATCGCAGGAGCTTGCGGACGCCCCGCATAACTGGTTCCAAAAACATCCGCCAAGCCAAAGTCCGCGCGGGCATGACCCATTTCGTCGAACAGCGAAGTCTCGCAGGTCGCCACCAAACCGCCACCCCGTTCGACGTATTGGCGGATCGTCGCGATCTGTTCATCGGACAGGCAGGCCACATTCGGGAGGATGAGCACGCGATAGCGGTCCAGTTCCGCGGGGGTTAGCTCCAGCTCGGTGATCAAGTTCAGCGGCAAGTGTTCTTCCATGCCCATCCGATAGAAACCCAAGGCATGCGATAACCAACGCTCCACAATGTTGCCGTGCGCGTAAAACTGGCGAGTCTGTTCGCTGACCAAAAGAGCCGCCCAAGGTTCTTGTTGCAAGTTGATAAAGACTTCTTTCCGCGCGGCGATCTCACGCAGCGTGGCGTAAGTGGCCGACTTGCCTGCCATTTGAGCCAGCGGCGTAAACGAGCCGTTGGTCATCGCTCCCAAACAACGTACGGTCAACTCATGCGGCGGGAAGCTGTCCGTCGTGTAGGGATTGCCGCGCGACATCAAGTACGGTTCGCTGGCACCAACTTGCCCGCCACTGACGGCTCGCACATAAGCGGCGCCAAAATACGGGACGACCGTCGAGCCCAAATTGACTTCGTCCAACCACCACTCTTGAACGGGACAGTGAATCAATCGATTCATCCGCGCCGACATCACACGGGGGCTTGTAAGAAAATGTCCATAGCGGCCGGCATTGGTGGTCCAAGTATAGATGACGGCCTCCGAGTTGACTTGTTGCAATCGTTGACCCAGCTTGCGATACCAGTGCTCCAGTTTCTCGTCCAACCAGAGCAAGTAGTAACGATAGTCGTCATCATTCAAGTCGATCCGCGTGGGAAAAGCTCGGCCAGTCTCTTGCTGGTAGAGTGATTTTTCGTACGGACTAAAGTTGATAAAAGGATGGTAACAACCATCAAAGGAAAAGCCATCGACTCCCAAGTCTTGCAGCATCTCGGCCAAACACTCGATGGCGTAGTCTCCATAGGGAGTATTCAAGGGCAAGGATCTCAGGCCAATATTTTCGGGCCGGTTCAGATCCAGATTCGCTCGTTTCAGGAGCTCGGGGTCGTCGGTCGCATGATGCATCCATTCCGGATGCTGCTGCACGATTTCGATCGGGGCGTAAGGCGACACTCCAAGGATGACTCGCAGGCCCTGTTGTTTGGCGAAGTTGATTCCTTTGAGTAGTTGGCTGCGCTCAGGTTCAGGGATGCCGGACTGTGGGTCGTCTCGTCGCAAAGGATAGTACAGAGCGGGACCGCCGGCATGAACGATCGTCGCTCCAATCGCCGCCGTTTCCGCGATACTCGCTTGGTCATCCAGCGACAGAAAAACCTTCACCGCACCTTCTTTCACCCACGCTGGTGCTTGCACGCTTGTAAATTGACGATCGGGTGTTAGATAGGGCACATCGGCCGCTTGGCAAGTGACGGATGCGGCAACAAGAAACCATGCACTGAACATAAAGCACTTTCGAAACGAGACTTCTACAGAGAACACTGCCTCTACTTTGGTCGGCCAAAGCGACGATACACCAGCACGATCAGGGCGGCGGTGGTCAGCATGAACGCACTCAGGAAAGCCCAAAACCAAACTGCCGAAAGGGGCCGAGCGTCTCGGTTGGCAACGAATATCAAATGATTGATCGCCACCAGGAAGATGGTGATCGCGACCGAAAACCAAATCATCCAACCGGTCATCCACCGCAGCGACTCGTCTCGTCGTTCGGCGGACAACCAGTATTCTCGATGAGGTAGGTTGATGGTCGATACCGGCAGCCAACGAATCGCGACGCTGATGCCTATGAAAAACAGTGGCAAAAAAACGATCAAGCCAACACACAACCCCACGGCCGATGCGCGGTCCATCCAATCGTTCGGGTTTCCTTGTGGGTCAAAGTGCGTGGCCATGCGATCCGGCAGTTGTGGCCAATACAAAATCTGTAATGCAATACCAATCGCCATAGCGACGACGAGGAATGCTGCCGGAATTTTCCAGTTGGCCATGAATCGGCATCCTGTTTGGATCGGTCAGTTTGTGGGGCTCTTGGCCACGCGTGTTTGGTTGGATCCTCGCCGAAACACGCTCTGCGAACCAGGTAATACTGTACCTAAAATTCTGGCGTCCCGGCGGGTCTTGCCCGCGACGGTGTCCTGCAACGACCCACACAGAACACGGAAGAGATTTCGTGGGCCATGAGAGGTTGGGCGGTAAGCCTGCTTGTGGGTTGGGAGCCCTTGGCCACGCGTGTTTGGTTGGACTCGCACCTAAAGACAGTCTGCGAGGCAGTTAACTCCTGAGGCGCATCGAGTCGTTCAATATACGGTGTTCGGTCGCCGGGCGCTTGGGGCCAAGCAAAAAGACATCGTGTTGCAGTTCCTGATCGAGACAGCCACCTTGTCTTTGATCGGAACGGCCTTGGGTTTGGTGTTGGGGTTGGGTAGCCCTTCGTTGATAGGCTGGCTGTCGGGTATGGAGACCAAGGTCACGTTGTGGGCCCCCATGATCGCCGCCGGAGTTTCGCTGCTCGTGGGAGTGGGCTTCGGCATCTACCCCGCGATTCGTGCCGCAAAACTAGATCCG
>JAEUIQ010000034.1 GCA_016794985.1 Planctomycetaceae bacterium
GTGATGCTTGGGTAGCCACTCGCCACCTTAAAAAATTGAATCCAAAGGCCTTGATGTTCCAAATGATTTTTGTGTAGCCAGGTTGCGAATGGTTTGGGACCAGTGAAGGCGATCACGGGTTTACCGTCCGGCGATGCGATCTCCACAGCATTACTTGTAAGTTTGTGCGACTTTTTGGCCATCAGGGAATTCTCTTCCATTACAAACTACCGATCGCGAAACGATTCCTAGGGATCGGCACCGAGAATCGAGTATCTTATATGGAATTCTCTTCAGTCACCAATGGCCGTTAGAGCGTTGCCCATGTTGCTCTCGTGGAACTTCGAAGGTCTCTCGCCCGGCTCTTCATCTCCCTGTCACATATCACAAATGCCGGCCACGGCCTTTCAGGAAAATGTCGCCAAAGTGGTGTAAAGCACGCTTGACACACTGTAAAGCACGCTTTACACTGGGCATAGGCGGGCAAACACGGCATTTACCCTTGGAGGCGATCATGCAGGAATCCACCGAATCTGGACGTGACCTGACCATTGGCAAACGATTGATTACGAACTTCGTCGTATCGGAGTTTTTTCTAATCGCGGGCAACCTAGCGATTCGGGTCCTTAACCGCGAGGGCATTTTGCCGCCTTGGGCTGTGGCCGTCGTTACCCTTGTGACAATCTTGCCAATGTTGTTGTTCGCCATTGGCTTCTTTCGCATGTTGCGTACCGACTTGGATGAGATGCTGCAGCGCATCGTTCTTGAGGGCCTTGCATTTGCCATGATCGTTTTCGTGCCGCTGGCTGGATTTTATGTCAACGCCCGTGCTGCCGGGCTCATCAGCTCAAGACTTGATCCGCCGGAGGTACTTCTGCTGCCGTCGATTTTGGTTGCCATCGGTGTCTTGATTTCGTGGAGTCGGCTCAAGTGAAAAACTGTCTGGCTGAATTGCGAGAGGAAAAGAACTGGTCTCAGGGAGATCTGGCGGACCAACTTGGGGTTTCTCGCCAAACCATCAATGCCCTGGAGCGCGGTAAGTATGACCCCAGTTTGCCGCTGGCGTTTAAGATCGCTCGGTTGTTCAAACGTTCCATTGAAGAGATCTTCGAACCGGACGAGAAGCCGTCCAAGCCAGCGAGATAGTGCTGCGAAAAGTCCAACTACAGTTATCTATCAACGTTCAGCGTTAAGGAATCTATCGATGTCGGTACTCCGACTTGCGTACTTGTTGTGCATCAGTTCTTTAGCGATGTCTATCGCTTCCAATGGAAATGCTCAACAGAAGACCACCGAAAGCGATGTTCGGACCGAAGTGTCCCCGTTCAGTGGTTCTTGGACCGGGGCGCTGGATGTCGGAGCCATACGACTCCGTCTTGTGTTCAACTTGATCGTAAGCGACGAAACGATTCTGGCCACGCTGGACAGTCCCGATCAAGGTGCTAAGGGAATCCCGCTGGATAGTGTCGCTGTGGATGGTCGAACCATTCGGATTGCATCCACAAAGATGAAGGCCGTGTTTGCGGGAAGCCTCAATGACGCAAACAACAAAATCGAAGGAACTTGGAGTCAAGGAGGCCGTGAGTTTCTGCTGGTTCTGGATCGTGCCGCGGGACCATCCGAACGTCTTCGCCCGCAAACTCCGCATCCCCCGTTTCCTTACCAAGTGGAAGAAGTCCTCTATCCACACCAGACAGGTAAGTTCCATCTGGCTGCGACACTTACCATTCCCCATAACAAAGGACTTTCGCCCGCTGTCATTCTTGTGTCTGGCTCTGGGGCTCAAGATCGAGATGAAACGATCTTCGAGCATCGGCCTTTTGCAGTATGGGCTGACCATTTAACAAAGTGCGGGATGATTGTTCTGCGTGTCGATGACCGAGGAGTTGGCGGCACGGGCACGGACGGAAGTCCCGATGACGACACAACGAGCGATTTTGCCACAGATGTTCGCAGTGGACTGGCCTACCTCCGTTCAAGGAACGAAGTGGACCCGAAGCGGATTGGCATTATCGGGCATAGCGAGGGGGCACTGATCGGAACCATGGTCGCTGCGGAAGACCCAGGCATTGCCTTTTTGGTACTACTCGCCGGGCCTGGGGTTCCGGGACATCAGCTGCTTGCACTCCAGTCCGAGAAGATCGCTCGCGCCAGTGGTGCCAGTGACGAAGCGATTGCGAATCTTGGGGCACTCCAGGCCAAGATTTTTTCGATCATCCGCGACCAACCAGATGTGGAAGCTGGGAAGCGTGAGGCGAGAAATATCCTACTCTCGGAGTACACTAAATTGACAGACGATGAACGGAAGTTGGCCGGCTCCGCGGAAGCGTTTGTTGAACAGCATTCGACCGTGGTTGGAATCCCGTGGTTCCGATACTTCTTGACGTTCGACCCGCAAACCGTCTTCGCGCAAGTAAAGTGTCCGGTCTTAGCGCTTACGGGCGAGAAGGATCTTCAGGTTCCCCCGGAGCAGAATCTACCGGCCATCGAAGAGGGACTGCTTCAAGGAAGATCCCACGACGTGACTGTTAAGGAACTTCCGTCCTTGAATCATCTACTACAGACTGCCACCTCCGGTCTGGTTACGGAATACGGAGAGATCGAAGAAACGATTGCTCCAGTGGCGCTGAAGGAGGTTTCTGATTGGTTAACTTCGCGAAAGCTTGCTCCATAATATTCGTCATTGATTGCAGGATGACGAAGTTGTGTGACGTGGTGGAGCCCGCCAAGAAACAACGGCGCGGCCGTACCTCGGATCGGGAATGTTTGAACCCAGACAATGCGGCCGTAAACCAAGCCCAAGCAGGCGAGAACCCCGGATTTGGCCAACTCAGCCGTGACAAGGCATGGCTTACGGAACGACTCGGGCAAGGTCGCGAACAACTCTCGGCGATGCTTGATGGAATTCAGACCGCAGCATGACGCATTTGGGACGTAAGACCAGACTGCTAGTTCTTTCCGAACTCAGCAGTGGATTGATGTTGGACGCAAACTGCGCGGTTGGTCCCGCTCCGATCGCACCGTCTGTTTACGTTCAACACCGAAGTGAAAAATCCCAGGGGCCCCTACAAAAACAAACTGTTGAAAGTTAATTTTTCACCATCCCTAAACTTCGAGACATTCCCTCGACTAAAAGTCTGGATTGACCAATACAAGCAGGCTCTCATAAGGTCGGAAAACGTATAAAATTTACGGTTCAGCAATAATAAAGATCAAACCGTTCAATCATTATTTTTGCTATTTCGAAGAGGGGGTTACAAACACTCTCGTACCCTCAACGTTCATCGCAGATCCTAAACCCTTCATGAAAGTTACGGAACGGAGTCGAAGGTCGCGGAAGCCGAAATTCGTAAAAGGCTCTGAGTAAGAAAGCCCCCCTTTCCAACCTGTTTGATCCAGTCCAGAGCGAGACGATGGTTCCCCTAGCTGTTTGAGAACTGCCTCAGGCTTGTCTCCCAGACGAATAGAGCCGTCGATGGTTCCTGCATAGCCACGGCTTCTACCACCCAGCTCTCCTTCTGCATAAACCGTCACCTGTGCAAATCCATTGAACTCGTCCACGATAATTTAAAAACCCTGAGAATCGTAGATATGTTCGTCAACTCGTGAGAACGGTAGTTCGAAAAGTTCTGGATCGGCGGACTGCGGCAGTCTGCTGCCGCTTTGGGTTCCGTAGCCTGCTACTAAGTGGGTGGGTGGGAGGTGGAGAATCGGATCGACGGAGCGATCCGCGACATTGTCGCCGTCCGCTCCGTCGGTCAGCTTCCAAAACCGAACGAAACGATTGCCAATTCGTGATTCGACGATGGAGTTAATTAGGTACTGCAGACTGCGGCAGTCTGCTGCCGCTTTGGGTTCCGTGGCCTGCTACTAAGAGTGGGGATGGGAGTTGGAGAATCGGATCGGCGGAGCGATCCGCGACATTGTCGCCAACCGCTCCGTCGGTCAGCTTCCAAAACCGAACGAAACGATTTCCAATTCGTGATTCGACGATGGAGTTAATTAGGTACTGCAGACTGCGGCAGTCTGCTGCCGCTTTGGGTTCCGTGGCCTGCTGCTAAGAGGGTGGGTGGGAGGTTGAGAATCGGATCGACGGAGCGATCCGCGACATTGTCGCTGACCGCTCCGTCGGTCAGCTTCCAAAACCGAACGAAACGATTGCCAATTCGTGATTCGACGATGGAGTTGATTAGGTACTGAGGACTGCGGCAGTCTGCTGCCGCTTTGGGTTCCGTGGCCTGCTGCTAAGTGGGTGGATGGGAGGCGGAGAATCGGATCGACGGAGCGATCCGCGACATTGTCGCCAACCGCTCCGTCGGTCGGCTTCCAAAACCGAATGAAACGATTGCCAATTCGTGATTCGACGATGGAGTTGATTAGGTACTGCAGACTGCGGCAGTCTGCTGCCGCTTTGGGTTCCGTGGCCTGCTACTAGGAGGGTGGGTGGGAGGCGGAGAATCGGATCGACGGAGCGATCCGCGACATTGTCGCCAACCGCTCCGTCGGTCCGTGCAGTACGTTCGCGTCGTCGGTTCGTGCAGTACGTTCGCGTCGTCGGTCCGTGTCGTACGTTCGCGTCGTCGGTTCGCGTCAAAGTTTCGCGTCGTAGCGAGGCAAGTGAAGCAACGAACAAAGTCCAATGTTCAATTACTTCGCGCCACGAGCGTTTGCGGCAACAGCAATGGAATGGGACATTTGTTCGGCGATCAGTCGGTTCCCAGCGTCGCTCATGTGGACGCCATCGTAGGTCAAGATGCCATGATGTTCTTTAGCTGGATTGGCGACCCGCAGGTGCTCGGCGAACGCGTGGCGCAAATCACACAACGTGGCCGACTGTTTCTCCGCGACTTGGCGACAGATTTTGGCATACGACTCCAGCTTTTGTTGGTCTGCGGATTCAAGGTCGATGTTTTCGCCGTTGACCGCCGGGGTGGCCAGAACCACTGCGGCTCCAATCTTCTGGGCCGCTTGGATCATGTCGGTCAAGCCTGTTTCGAAATCTTCGGGCGAGGTTCCCGGCGAGTGCATCACGTCATTGATGCCTAAGTACAGGATCAAGATCGTGGGTTTCTCATCGGCGAGAATTTCGCCGTACGGTTTGATTTCGCCCCAAGGCGTTTTACCCTGGCTCATGTCGGGGACGCGGCCGCCATTGAGACCATGTCGAGTGACTTGGACCTCTAGCTCGGCTTGCTTTTCTTGCAGGGCTTGGGAGATCAGATCCGCGAAGCCACCTTGCATTGTGATCGAATCACCAACAAACACGATTCGTTCGTTCTTCTGCAGCGGCGAGTCCGCACCGACCAACGCGTCCAAGTTGGCGGTTTTGGTGACTTCTTCTTGCGCCATGACGGATGACAGAAGCGACAGCGCGATCACGATTCCCACAAAATACTGCAACACCAAACTTCTCCTGCGCTACAAAGATAAATCGCCGACCTAACCCACTGGCGCATTGTACGAGAAGATCTGCGGCACGTCAGCCGTGCCGAGCCCAGGTGAGCTGAATCGACCGCCATGCGCCAAGTGGTAACGATCGATGGTTTCCGTCTTGATTTGACGGCAACACGACTCCCTGCAGCACGTTGAAGGCACGATTCCGATGGCGTGTCCATCAAGAGGCACGAATTGTCTACGGATTGTCGAACCGCCCAGGGATCGAGCCTGGTACTTCGTTAGTCCGCTTTTGTTAGACGATTAAAGAGCTTTGGCAACCAGGAAAGGAACGCAGGATTTCCCCCAAGCGGTCCATCGCTCGCAGGAAGCGTTTGCTGGCGGCCGAGGTTTCGATCTGGAGCGACTGGGCCACTTCCAAGTTGGTCAAGTTCTCAAAGATTCGCAGCAGGATGATCTCGTGGTCGATAGGTTCCAAACAGGTCAAGGCGGTTGCCAATTGATCGTGTTGTTCGGCGCGGATGACTCGGCCGGAGATCGAAGTGTCGTTGCTCAATAAGACTTGAGCCAATGACCAAGCACTTTCGTCCGGGTTGGCGGCGTACACACGATCTCTTTCCAGCCGTGCGTCGCGTTTTTCGGTGTTCAGATGCCGCCGATGGGTCGCGACGATTCTTTCTTGGACGATCGTCCGCATCCAGATGTAGAGCGGGATTTGGCAATCGAGGTCGTATTGAGGTAATTTTTTAATGACATCGATGAACGCGTCCTGCAAGACGTCGGCGGGGTCGATTCGCCCGGCGAGGCGTGGATCCAGCCGGATCGCGATCATCTTGGTCAAGCGTTCGCCATAGGCCTCAAACAGAGCAGAAATAGCCGTGTTCGAGTCATTGGCCGCGATCGCGGACCGGACGGTTTCGACGAGGAGGCGTTCGTTATCCGGCATGAATCGATCCCAACCGACAGTTTCTTGGCGCGAAGCGCTGCGCCTCCGTTCCGCTATTGTCACCGTTGGCGGTCGATCGAGCAAGCTTGAGGTGCGAATTGTTCAGAACCCCTTATGAGCGGGCTGGTGTGAGTGCGTTTTCTGGGCGGTTCAGGCGGTCAAGGTGACCGGTTTTGGGGAGGCGTTTTCTTGGCTTCGGTTCCATTCGTAAGAACTTTAGTAATTTTTCCAGAAATCCGGTCCTCGATGAAAAAGAGATGCAGGGGTCTAACCTGAGGTAGCTCGCCGAGCCATCGTCGTCCGCAAGCCATAGAGACTTTTTATCGCCATCCATTTCCCCAAAGGAAACGTTCCCATGTTCCAGATCCTTAGAACCAAAGCCCATCCGAAGCAGCGTCCTTCCAAAGTTAGAAGTCGATTTTTTCTGTCGGCGGGGTGTATGCTTGCGGGGCTCACTTCCGTCGCAATGCCTACCGGAACGGTAAACGCTCAGACGAACTTTGTTTGGAATAATCTACAGGACTATTGGGATGAGTCTGGGGCATGGACTCCGGGTGGGCCCCCCGGCGCAAACGATATCGCCTCGTTTCAAAACGCCGCGGTCGACACTGTGTTTTGGGATAACCTAACCGCAAATCGCCAAGTCGGCAGGCTGCAGATCACCGCTGGCAACTACCAGTTCAATAACCTCGGGAGCTCCCAATTCGAATTGACCATCAACTCCAACGCCGACAATGCGTTTCTAGTCAGTGGTGCATCAACGGTGTTTCGACTAGCTGGTTTGCATTTCAATGCCGTGAATGGCGGTGGAAACATTGGTGCGGGTTCAAGAATGCATTTGTTGGGCGGCCACCCGCGCGGCGCCAGGTTATCGCTCAGGGGCCTTCAAGTCGACGGGGAACTGAATGTTGAATCCGGTGCCCAAGTCTCCTTGAATTCGCAGCTCTCCGGAGGCACGTTATCGATTGGATCGGGTACCGTAAACGTCACCGGTTCAGGATCGAGTTTATCGATTTCTGGAAGCGGTTTTGGAGCGGGCGGCGAATTGTACATTGGGTCTCCGACCGGCGGAGCACTGGTCGTTGATGCGGGTGGGCAAGTGACTTCCGGTAACTCCATCGTCGGATTCGCTCAAATCTTGGATAACAATGATTCTGGTTCCGCAACGATCACTGGCGCAGGTTCGAAATGGACAACTCGTGAACTTAACGTAGGTTACATTACCGGCCAAGGTACGTTGACTGTGGCGGCTGGCGGCGAAGTAGTTTCTGACAATGGATATCTCGGTTACATCGCTAACGGTAATGCCACCGTTCAAGGCGTAGGCTCGAAATGGACAATTTCTAACGA
>JAEUIQ010000100.1 GCA_016794985.1 Planctomycetaceae bacterium
TTTGGCTGCGCCGGGGTGCTTGCTTGTGGAACGCAGTTGTTGCGGTCTCGGTTGGATTGAATTTGCTTGTGAAGACGTTTGCTCGACCGCTTCGTTCGCGTGGGGCCGTTCTCGCTACCAAACTTACGCTCCCACCGACAAATCAGTGGGGGGCGGTTTGCTTGTGAAACCAGTTGTTGCGGTCTCGTTTGGGTTGTGCTTGTGAAAATGTTGGCTCGGCCACCTTTGCAGCAAGCTGCTTTGCGAAGGCAGCAGCAGGCTGCCGCAGTCCAAGGGTAAGCGGGATGATTGGACTTGCCGAGGTTCTTTGGTTAGAATACTAACAACGTCGAATCGAGGAAGAATATGAGAACAAGGAGCTATAGATATGGCAGACACGATTGAATCTCGGCTTGCCCGAGTGGAGCGAGAACTAGCCATTCTTAAAGCCAAAGCCGCAAGTGACAAATCCGACTGGATTGCCGAAATTACGGGTTCATTTAAGGACGATTCAGATTTCGAAGAAATCGTTAGATTGGGGAAAGAACTACGTGACGCGGAATTGCCGACGGAGGACTAAACCTTGTTCATTTTCGATTCTGATCATCTGAGCATTTTGCAACGCCAACGAGGCCGAGAGTATAAAAATTTAATCGAACGGTGTTCCCAATTTCAATCCGCTGACTTCTTCGTGACCATCGTGTCGTTTCATGAACAGTTTAACGGCTGGACCGCTTTTGTAGCTCGCGCGAAGGACTCCGCCGCGTTAGTTCGAGGCTACCAGGAACTGGAAAAGGTCATTGACGATTTTTCCAAAGCACAAGTACTTCCTTTCAGTACTTCAGCCGCCGACGTTTACGATGAATTGCGTAAGCAACGCGTGAGGGTCGGGTCAATGGATTTACGTATTGGATCAATAGCCATCTCGCACCAAATGACCTTACTGACTCGAAATGTCGTGGATTTTGAACGAGTTCCCAAGCTGAGCTTTGCCGATTGGACCGTAGCGATAAATGAGACTTTATGAAGATCGGGTTGTAACAAGCTGCTGGGAGAAAGCTGCAGCAGGTTGCCGCGGTCCACGGTGGCTATCGCCACTCCGCAAGTATTTCCTAGGTGGTTTATGCGTCAGGAGTAACTTCCATTTGTTTCAAGGTCTGCAAGATCGCCAAGAACCCCAAATCCTCGGGGCCAAGGCTGGCCTGTTTGGCTTTGAGCGGGGATTCGGCCGACTCCGCGAATATGCCTAAGATCGCGGTGGCTTCCAGCTTATGCCACAAGCGATGTTCGTTCGAAAGTTCGGTCTTCAAGTAGATGTTCAGTTGCAACTCAGGATCGTACTCGGATTCGGTCGTGCGTAAGGCTTGGTCCCAAATCGCGAGCAAAGGACTGTTGAAGTTGATGGTGTTGGAACCTTTGAATTGTTGCAACACGTCTTGTTCCGCTTGCTTGGCCTTGCGTTGCAATTCCGCTTGGGTCAATGTTTCACCAGCAAACTGCAAGCCATACTTTGTCGCGAATAATCCAAGCGATGGTAGTAGTGACTTCGCCGCAATGGCGGCACCTGCCACCGGATTGAACAGGGCCACCAGTCCGCCAATCAACAGAAAACCACCGAAAACGCGATCATCCAAGGCATCAATATAGTCAGCAATTTCCCGAGTCCGATCCGCCAGCGACTTGTGAGCGTTGGGCTTCGCCAACTCAGTAGACTGTGTTTGCTTGATCAATAAATCTCGCAACATGGCTTGTGAATGTTCGTTGGGCAAATGAAAGATGCGCCGCTTGGGCAATTCGTTGATCGGCGGAACCCCTTCGGGCAAACTGCGGAGAATCGCCAGCGAATACCCATCGGCGGTGCGACGGTCTGGGATCAAAAAGTAATGACGTTCGTCACACTTCTGGTCAGCCGGAGCGGAGGTTGTTGAACCGAAGAGAAATAGTCCGCCCACCATCTGACTGACGCTGTGAATACCCGAGGCGGCCTGTTGAATGCCGCCGGAAACCGACGAATAGCCCAGGTTCGTCGCCCTCTTCAGTAGATTGGTCAGGTCCATAAAGCACCAGAAGTATTAACGGTTGGTTGACGTATCGCTTGTTGTTCCCGGCACAATCGAGCGTCTTCACCAGGCTCGACTAAGTTAGGGCTTCGGCAACTACGCTTGAATCCATGCTGTCCGAATACCCGTCGTCGAGTAGTATAACGCATACCAAGCGGCGTCCCAATCCAATCTTTTCAAATCATACGATGTCGACGACACCAACGAGTAAGAATCGCGACTGGCCTGAGATTGCAGGCTACAGGATCGAAGCCGTCATTGGCCGTGGTGGTATGGGCCGGGTCTTTCGTGCTCGCGACTTGAAACTCGGTCGTCTGGTCGCCATCAAGTGCCTGTTGCACTCGAGCGACCAACAACTGCTGCGTCGCTTTACGGAAGAGGCTCGGGCGGTGGCTCAACTGCAGCACCCCAACATTGCACAACTCTACGAATTCGATTGGAACAGCGATCCACCCTATTTTGTCATGGAGTATTTGGCTGGCGGAACCCTAGCCGAGCTGACCAAGGCTCGACCCGTAGAGCCGTCACTAGCCGCGCGAATCATCGCGACACTAGCTCGCGCGATTGCACACGCCCACGCCAAATCGATCATCCATCGCGATTTGAAACCAGGCAACGTATTGATCGCCAGCGTTGGCGCTGCGTCGACTCGATCGGAATTCGACAGCACGGCGTCCGATTCAGCCGGAGCAAGCCAAGACTTGAGCGATGCCAATGCCAGGAGTCTGGATGCAGATTTCGAGACAACGCGCTTGCGGATCGCCGACTTTGGCTTGGCGCGGCATTTGCAAAATGGGGAACGATTGACGCAGACCGGCGAGGTTCTCGGGACTCCTGAATACATGTCGCCGGAGCAAGCGACCGGAATCACGAGCCGTATTGGGCCTGGCACTGATGTTTATTCCTTGGGCGTCATCCTCTACGAGTTGCTGACCGGGCGGCCTCCCTTTGCTGGCCCAGACGGACTGCAAACCGTGATGATGTTATTGTCTGATGAACCTATACCACCTCGTGCGATTGTTCCGCGAATACCACGCGACTTGCAAACGATTTGCCTTAAATGCCTGGACAAGAAATCGAATCGCAGATATCCGTCCGCCGATGACTTGGCGGCTGACTTGGATCGATACGGTCGGGGCGAACCCATCTTGGCTCGCCCCGTCTCCTTCATCACACGTCTCGGAAAGTGGACAGCACGGCGTCCATGGCAAGCTGCCGCGTTGGGCCTGCTTCTATTTTCTATTCTGGGAGCGATTGTGGGCATCGTGCAATTGCAAGCGGCAAACCAAAGAGTTCAAACCGCGAACGAAAAGTTATTGGACACGAATCAGGACCTTATCAAGGCCAATCAAGAAGCCGAAGAGGCCTTTCGAATTTCTCAACTAGGATTGAATGGCATTGTCACTGAAGTTCGCAACGCGATCGGCGATATCCCACAAGCGTCCGACCTGACGTTGGACGTCGTTCGTCAATCCACGCAGATCAGTCGTGAGCTTTGGAAATTACGGCCCCACGATTTACTTTCGGCTCGGCAATTGGCCCAATCGCTTGAGATTCAGCGCTATTCAGAGTGGTTCATCGGCAACGAGGATGATTACCATGCTTTGACCGTTGAATCTTATCAACTGCTCGGTGACTTGGTAACGCAATTTCCAGAAGAAGCCGATTTGGCTGTAATGCAGATCAAGGTTTGGATGGACACGGCTGACGCATCCGATGTCGAGCGAAAACTGGAACTGGACCGCCAGATTACAAAGCGATTGGACGAACTCCTGCAAAGTGATCCAATCGCGAGGGTCTACAAAGTCGCGAGCGAACAAGCCAGCCGGGATTTGAACGAGGCAGCAGCGCGCGGCGATTTGAATGCCGTCTTGGAGGCGGCTGAACGCCATGCGACGCTCTCCCGCAGGTATCTGGCCAAAGCAGACGACACAGATCGGGTCATCGCTCAATTCTGGTTGATTCAAAGTTTACTCAGTCGGTCGCGCTATTTGCTGGTTGCTCAAGATGCGACTCATGCCAGGAGTTCATTGGACGAAGCGCAACAAAACTTGGCTCAAGTCCCCGCAGAGCAACAGGATTCTCGACAGTTCCGTGAACTGCAAGCAAATATCTCGGATCGTCTTTCCGACGTGGCTCGCCTGGAGGATAATGCCGAAGAAGCCGTGAAGTTTCTCGGCCGAGCAGCCGAACAGTTTGAAAAATTGGCACAAGACTTTCCGGACGACAGTGGATTGAAAACCACGCTGGCAAACGTCTACTTCCGGCAGGCGGTGGTTGACTTTCACGCTGGCCGTCTGGATGCCTCGCGCGAGCGACTGCAAAACGCCGAGCGATGGGTGCAAATGGTTAGAACCACCAATCCCGCCGACTCCGTGGCCATCGAACTGGAAAAGCAAATTGTACTCCTCGGCAATGCCGTGAGTGATGAGACGGGCCGTGAGTGATGAGACGGGCCGTGAGTGACGAGACGGGCCGTGAAGAATCGCCTGACAAGGAGAAAGCGTCAATGTCGGAAGAACGAATCGAAGCGATCCAAACTCGTTGGAGCCTGGTCCGTAGCGCCCACATGGAGGGCCGACCGGAGTCGATTGCCGACATGCGGCGGATGTTGGTGTTACGGTACGCCCCGGCCGTTAAACGCTATGTCGGTGCGATCGTCCGCGATAATGACGACGCTGATGAATTGGCTCAAGATGTCATGTTGCGATTGATGCGTGGAGATTTTGCCGGTGCTGATCCGAGCAAAGGACGATTTCGTGATTTGCTCAAAACCGCGATCCGCAACATGATCCGCAACCATTGGGAGAAGAAAAACCGCCGTCGAACCACGGACGCTGGGTTGGACTTGGTTCAAGATCACAGTGAACAAGAACAGGAATCTGACTGGACCGCGGCTTGGCAACGATCGGTTCTCGATCACACCTGGGCCAGAATGCTGGCCGAAGAAGGTGGGCAACCTGGCCCCGCTTACCTGGTGCTCAAATTGCGAACCGAATTTCCCGAAGCCAGCTCCGATGAACTGGCGGATCGCTTGAGCAAGCAACTCCGCTCTGAAATTCGTCCCGACAACTGTAGACAAATGCTGCGTCGGGCCCGTGCCAAGTTTGCCAAACACTTGCTCGACGAAGTCCGCGCGGGCTTGGATGATGAATCGGATTCGCGAGTCCAAGAGGAACTCGCTTCGCTTGGCTTGTTGCCTTGGGTCAGAGACTTGGTCTAAGCACATCATGTAGCGTGGCTTAAACCAAGTTGTATCGAAACTCGGCTCCAATGAATACAACTCTGTTGGCAATGGATGCGTTCAACGCAGCAAACAGACGACCTGCACTACGCACCAACCCCCAGTTATCCCGCGAACCAAGCACGGTTGCACAAAAAACTCGGCGACCAGAGTCACCGAGTCGAACGTGTTTCCCTTGGACTTCGTAAGAAGGCCTTAGCGATTCCAAACTGGATTCAAGTGAGATAGATTTCCGTTTGGGTCCACCATCTGATAGTGTCCCATCGAGTCCATCATGAAAGTTCGACCGTAGTAGTCGGTATAGGTTTGTCCTTGCTGAGCCGTGTAGGGCAAGTAACTACGATCATCGCCACCGGAACTGCTGTACCACGTGCTGCCCGACATCAGGTCGCCGAAGTCTCGTTGCTGACGATTGTAGACATCGAAGCGTTCTTGGTTGGTGGCACCCCAGAGGTTATTGACGTGGTTTCTGTAGCCAACTTGGGCCGCGCGATCTCGCGCGTTGATCTCACGTGTCGTTTGGTGGTAGTTGATCATGCCTTCGCGCGAAAACCCGCCCGTGGCTGCGTAGTAGTACGCGAACTGTTGAGCATTCATTTGGCCATAGGGCGACCCGGCCTGTAAGTATTGCTGATACATCTGTTGAACACGTGGGTCGTCCATATTCTGATTGATGATTTGATTCTCTGCCTGTTGCATTTGGTAATGGAGTTGATTCATTCGCTGATAGCTCTGATTCAACATGGCCTCGGTTTGGCTGACTTGCTGCTGCATGTAAGCATTCAAGTCTTGTGCATTGCTGGTTTGAATCGTCAGCAACGAAGCAATCAGGGCGGTGGTGATGGATTTGAACATTCGCGGTTTCCTTTAGTTGGAAGGGGTATTGTTTGAGCCACGGAATTGGCGGCTCGGTGAGCCCACAACCGGCCAGCTGCGAGTTTGTGACGAAACTTCCCCCAAAAAAGCCAGGAATACCGATTTTTCGACGTTTTCAGATTCGCATTTTTTTTGTCACAGCGGTGCCATTGATGTGTAGTGGTAACAACGCGAGTCGATCGTGTGTGATTGGCTGGCGAACGTCCACAAAACCCAATGAATTTGGAGTACTCGAATGAAAGTCTGCACAATTGCTCGATGGATTGCCCCGGCCCTATTATTGGCGACTGGAATGGCGACTCCCGACTCGGTTTCAGCCCAACTTTCCGCCCTGCGACAAGCGGCCCAATCGTCTGGCTCCGTTGCTCCTCCCGTCGTCGAGAACCCCGGCACGATTCCCGGAACGCCGGTGCCCGAGGCTAACTTAGAGGCGGCAAACCTGTTGCCCTTAGCTCCGGTCCTGCTCTACGGCGTCGAAGAGCAATATCGAGGCGCGGCTCAACCGGATGGCAGTTATCGGCTTGAATCCCAAGCCGACGAATCGAACATCAAGTTTTTTTACGCCGATAACCCAAGAGATACTTACGGACGTCGCGAGATCCGGGCGAATTTTGAGTTCGACGGGTCTGGCTCGGCAGGTATGATCTACGGCTACCAACAGAACCCCATTCAGTATTACTTGTTCTTACTGGATGCGAACGAAACGTTTCGGGTTCTGGAACGAACCGCCGAAGGATTCTCTGAAGTCATCAACATGAGCGTCGAAGGCGGAAAAAAGCACGAGTTGGTCTTGCGAGAAAACGGCTCTGAAGTGCAGATTTCGCTAAACGGCCAGAACATGATTTCGCTCAGCAATGATCGCACTGGAATGGGTGCCGTGGGCTTGGCCACCATCGGTGCCGGAACCTTCCATTTCCGGAAGTTTGAAATTCTAACGCTTCGGAATTAGCCGTCCGCATTTGCGAAAATACTTACCAGCGAGGGGTCACTCCATTGGCTCCTCGCTGTTTTTGTTGGTAAGCAATTACCCCAGAATCCGAAACTTGGCCGGGGCTTCGAAAAATTCTGAATTTTCTTCGTCACAACCCAATCGGCTTGCTGTACGGGGTATCGATCGGCAAGTTCGCCGACAAGAACCACATCCCCCTTTACTTAAAGCTCTGCCCAGCCTGATGAATTTCGCGGCGGTTGCCAAGTCGCGAACCAAGCAGCAGCCCGCAAGAAGTCGCGAGGCTCGTTGCGAATCAAAACACCAGGTTGCGACAAAGCCAGGAGCCTTTCCCATGTTCAAGTCACGATTCGCTTTCACCGCTGTTTTGGTTAGCTTCCTAAGCTGGAGTCTGTCGGCCACGGCCCACGCCCAAAGCTACTACGACATGATGTCGGGCATTATCAATGAAGGCCAAGCGGCCGAAGCCCAAATTTGGGACGCCTACAATCGCAGCGTCAATGAAGAACAAAACCTCTATCAACGAGCCATGCAAGATCCACAAGTGCTTGCTCGCTATCGCCAGTTTTTGGCCAGTGGCGGCCAAGCATCTTTGGAGGACTATGCGGTTTATTACGTTCGATCAGGTGGCGGCAACGCTCAAGTTTTCAACCGCAACATGCGTCGGACTGCCGATCTGAACTCCCAGGATCGAAACGCCATCTTTGGCGCCTACAACTCGATCAATCAAATCAATCAAGGTACTCACGCGAACCGAGGCCGCAGCGCGGAATATCGCAACCGCTTGATTGGCGAGGAGCTACTGGGCAGCGCCACCCACCACAACCAATGGGGTAGCTTCCAAGTTCCTACCACACTGACCTATGGTACATGGGCTGCCGACAACCAAGGCAACATGTTCACAGTAGATCGCTCGGGCCAATACTACCTCTATACCAACTGGGGTTGGCAACCACTGCACGCCAGTGGCCGGTAGCGAAGTTGGCAAGTTCGACTCGCCACCAGCACGACCGCTAAACCTCGGCCCCACCCCACCCGATCAGCGACAACGACACGAGCCCACCTCGCTTCGTTGTCGCTGACCGGCTTTTTTGTACACAACTGTCTTGCACGAGAGCGAGGCCCGTCCCGTGAGGGACGAACGGTTGGTAGCTGACGCGCATAACAGCGTGCCCCGTCCCGTGAGGGACGAAATGTTGGTAGCCGTCTCCAGCGTAAGGTGAAGTCCCTCTCGTTGTAGGTGTTGTTTTGTCGCGTTCTAACAGGCCGGAGGTGTAGCGTCTGAGCTTGCAATCATTACAGTCATACTTGCGATGCAAATGGGACGAGCCCGTTGCGTGCGTCGCTCGGAAGAAGCTTTTGGTGAAAACCATTCCGAATGACACGAGAACACTACCTCGGCAACAACCGCAACGTTGCCCGGACGGGGCGGTGGTCCGAGGTTTGCGAGTCCGGGACGACCTCGGCATTCGAGACAGACCACTGGTTGACCGGACCCACGAAAATAAAATCGATCTCGGACTTGGGATGATCGGCTGGGTATGTGCCACGCTGGTCGCCAGGTTTCTCGGCACTGATTGCGAACTCACCGAACAGTCTCCAAGTGGCAGAATCAGGTTCGTCATTGAAGTCACCTAACAAGATCCAAGGCAACTCGACCTGTTTTAAGTACGCGGCGACAACTTTCGCTTGTGCCAAGCGAAACGTATCATCCTTCACCCAATCGAAATGCACGTTAACGACCAACACCCGACGATTGTCCGGCAACGTCAACTCGGCCACCAGAGCCACGCGAGGCTCATTCCCTTCCGGCAAGCGCAACTCTTCGATTCGAGTCAGCGGATAGCGAGACAGCAGCCCGAGGCCATACCGTCCTCCGTCATAGTCCATAAACGAACCAAATGCGGGATGATAGCCCAACTGTTGTCCCAGGAACTTGAGTTGATTGACCTGGCCACTGCGACGAACACCTAAATCCACTTCCTGCAATCCAATCACGTCAGCCGAAAGTGATTGCAAGCCGCGAGCGGTTCTTTCCAAGTCGGTGCGATTGTCCATGCCGTACCCGCGGCGAATGTTCCAGGTAGCGACTTGGATTTCTGTCGCTGCCGTGCTGGTATCGATCACCTCCAGGGTCGCCAGTACGGCGGCATGATCGGAAGGAAACAACGATGGGTGTTCGCGAATTCGCTGCGACTGGATAGCCCGTAGTTTCTGCGCCCGATAATAAATAAAGTCGATTCGCTCTTGTTCTTGTTCGGGAAAACGCGGGCTCCACGTGGCATCGACCGAGCGATCGACCACCGGTCGAGTTTCACGCCATGCATCTCTGAATTGCGCGGTGGCCATCAAGCGACTGGTCGGCCATTGAATCACCCGCCCATACTGTTCCATGGCGACGGAATTCCAGTCCAAGTGCGACATGGAGTTGAAATCACCCGCGATCACCACTGGCACCTCACGATATTTGTCATCCGCCAGTCGTTCTTCGATCGCGGCCAGAATCTTCTGCAAATCATTAGCGGAAGGTTTTGTCGCCTCGATCATCGCGGTGTCATCGGACTTGAGCCGAATTTGGGGCAGCCAGATATCTGCGCCGTAGGGCAGCCAAATGCAATAGAACGCGACAGGACCCATTTTCGGGACTTCGACCAATGCTCCGACACATTTGAATTCCTCGAACACCGATAAATCTTCGAGCACGGGATAGCGACTCAAGATCGAAACATTCGTGCCGCGCGGGTGGAAGTGAAAACCCAGCTCGTTGGCGATCCACTCGCCCGAGCCATACGTCTCTTGCATCGCGACCAGATCCGCGCCGCTGCCGCGAATCAAGTCGACCACTCGTGCCGGCCCAACCTCTTTTCCATCTTCCTGGCCTCCATGCCAAATATTCCAAGTCATGACTTTGACTTGCGCACCGCTTGTGGCAACACTTTTCTGCTCTTGCGACTCGCCAGCAAAAGCTCCTAAAAGCCAGCCGCCAAGGAAATACGCCCAGCAACAGAAATTTATTAGGTGGCTTCGCATCACGTCTACCCGAAATCATTGGGATCAAGGATCCTCCATAGCATCCCTTCTTCGAAGCCCACGTGCAAGCAGTTGGCGATAAGACTTTTCCCTGCCGATCTCGTTCATCCAAGCCGTATACCGCGGACCGTTGACCAACATGTCAGCCGGTTATGGTATGATGGCTCCAACAGCAGAGGGCCAATGGGACGTTGGAAGCCAGGGAGTGCGCCGATGGGACATAAACAGCAGTCCAAAATGTTGGTTGATGGTGTTTGTGTTCAACCAAACACCAGCGTTACTCACCCGGCAATACTCAATTGGGCAATAGTCCATTGGGCAATAGTGAATTGGGCAATTGCCGGACTCTTGTTTTCAATTGGGCCGGCGTTTGGTGTTTCAAAATGCCTTGCCAGCGAACTGACCTTTGCGGTTGTCGATGCTCAAACACAACGGCCGTTGGCAGCGCGGGTGTATCTGAACAACTTAAATGATGGGTCGCGCCACTTTGTGCGTTCGCTGAGTAACACCGACGCCGTGATTTACGAGAAGCAGAATTGGGCGAACAAAGATTCAATCGAACACCATACCAGTGTCCCTGCAGGCTCGTTCATCGCTGAAAATCTTCCCGCCGGCACCTATCAATTGACCATCAAACACGGTAAAGAATATTTTCCCGAGACCAGAACAATTGCGTTGGGCGATAACGAAAATCGCTCGCCCGAAACCATTGCGCTCCGCCGCTGGGTCAATATGTCGGAGCTGGGTTGGTACAGCGGTGAAACACACCTGCATCGATCGTTAAGCGAACTGCCGGTCGTCATGCAAGCCGAAGATCTCAACGTGGCCATGCCACTGACTTATTGGGAGACGCGCGCGTTTCATGCTCCAACCAGCGGCAACAAAAGTCAAAGCGGGGAAATTCCCGACCGACTTCTGACCGTCGATCCGACACACGTCATTTGGCCTCGCAACACCGAATACGAAATTTTCACGGTCAACGAACACCGCCACACGTTGGGCGCGCTCTTTGTGCTCAACCACAAATCCGAATTGGATCTCGGGGTGCCAAATTGGGGACCCGTTGCCGATCGAGCTCGGGCGGAAGGGGCTTTGATGGATATGGACAAGTTGGATTGGCCCTTCGGCATGACCTTGCCCCACACAACGGGTGCAACCCTCTACGAATTGGCGAACAATCACCTGTGGCGAACCGAGTTCGGTTTGACTCAATGGAACACGATGGCTCCGGCGTTCATGCAACCACCACTGGGTGGCAGTAGCGGCGACGAACGCGATTGGTTGGCGTACACACTGGGCCAATACTACGTGTTGCTCAATGCAGGCTTTCAGTTGGTGCCGACGGCAGGAACGGCCAGCGGAGTGCATCCCGTCCCTGCCGGCTTTAGTCGCGTCTACGTCCACTTGGACCAAGCTTTCCATTACGAAGATTGGTTGGCTGGCCTGGAAGCCGGCCGAAGTTTTGTGACGACTGGGCCGATGGTCTTCGCGAAAGTGAATGATCAACTACCGGGTTTTAGGTTTGCCGAACCAGCCATGACCAACGGCAGTGTGAAGCTGTCAGGCCATGTATTAAGCGAACATCCGCTGGCGACACTGGAAGTGGTCCATAACGGGCGAGTCGTAACTTCGCTTCCAACGAAAGCGACAGCGACCGACTCGCAGGCTTGGCGCTGCGAGATCGAGGCGAACATCCCAATCCAGCACAGCGGTTGGCTGTGTATTCGTTGTACAGAAGATCGCCCCGATCAACGCTTGCGATTCGCCCACACGGCTCCCTGGTATTTCCATATCGTTGATAAGCCTCTGCGTCCTACACGTCAGGAAAAAGAATACTTGGTCCAGCGAGTTACGGACGAAATGGAACGCAGTCGCGCGGTACTGCCTGCAACTGCATTGACTGAATACAAGGCCGCGCTCGTGCGTTTTCAAAACATGGAAGTATCGGACGATCCGGTCGTATTGCCTTCAGTGACTCGTGTGGATTCACAACCGCTATTGCTTTTGACCAATCGCTTGATGGAAGCATTGGAAACGATTGGTTCGCCCTTATCCGCCGAGGTTCGAGCGGAGTTGGCCGCCTTGACCGTGGATCAAGACGAAACGCAAGTCACGGCGACAATCCAGCGTCTACTGGATCCGCTGTGCATCGCCGCGGTGCAGATTGATGCGGACGGTTTGGTCAAAGCCACTGCCGGACAGTTGGTCACGGTCGAAGAACATGGTTGGCGCGCGATGTTGATCAAAGTGATCAATGAAGCCGGTTTGCAGACAACTCTTCGCTGCGAGAGCCCCAACGCCTTACCAATACCGCACGGACCGCAAGCCGACATCGCGAATCGCTGGCTGTCGCTCAGCATGCAGGATGGACGCCCTTTGGACGCGCGGCTCAGTGGCTTGGGGTTGGAATACCGAATCGTGCTTGTTTCATCCATTGCGCCGGGGACGCGAACTGCGAAGTTGGAATTCAATGCCGGCATTGCCGGTGCCAAAAATTCACCCGTGATTCGTCAATGGAAGTTCGATAAAGACGCTGACGACTGGGGGAATGCCAATGACTTGCAAATCGAAGTCCGAGAGCAAACGCTGCACCTTACCGCGACCGGCAGCGATCCGTATTTCTCGACTCCGATCATGGCGCGCGGCGGAAAGATGATCTTGCGATTCTGGGGACAGACGGATTCGAATGAAATGGGCCAAGTGTTTTGGTGGACGAATCAACTTCCACAACCCGATGGTCAACGGCAAGCCACGTTCCAATTGCACCCTGGCCAGACCCAAGAATACAAAGTCGAGTTCGCGGTCGAGGGCGACTTGGCTGGCGTGCGGATCGATCCGTTGCAAGGCCCAGGAGAGTTTCGCATCGAGCGTATCAGCCTGGAGTACGCCGCAGATGAAAAAGGCACCTGGGCCAATACAAATGTAACGGTGGAAACCGTACCCGCCACAAAGGTTGAATTCCGAGTCACAGACGCCGATGGCTCGCCGTGCATGGGTTGCTTCGAGATTCGCGATAGTCAAGGCCGAGTTTACCCCGCGCAGCCCAAACGATTGGCGCCGGATTTCTTCTTCCACACCCAAATCTATCGCGAGACCGGCGAGTCGATCATGTTGCCCCGCGGTACCTATACCGTAACTTGTTCGCACGGGCCGGAAAGCGTCCCAGAGGTCAAGACGATTCAGGTTGATGAGCAACCCGTCGTGATCGAATATCAAGTCCAGCGTTGGATCGATACCGCCAAGCTAGGTTACTGGAGCGGGGATCACCATATTCACGCCGCCGGATGTTTGCATTATGAAAACCCAACGCAAGGCGTCCATCCGCCGGACATGCTACGGCACATCATGGGAGAAGATCTCAAGGTCGGCTGCTGTTTGACGTGGGGACCATGCTTCGACTACCAAAAACAATTTTTCACGGGCCGCCCCGATGATGTCAGCCGCTATCCGTATCTGCTGAGATATGACGTCGAGGTCAGCGGGTTTGGTTCGCACGAATCCGGACACTTGAATCTATTAAAATTAAAGGAACAAATTCCGCTTGGTGGTGACTCGAAAAACCACTGGCCCACATTGGGGCTGAACACGATGAAGTTCGCCAAGAAACAAGGTGCGGTCACCGGCACCGCCCATAGCGGAAATGGATTGGCCCAAGTGGTTGGCCGAGTCGCGGGAGTCGATGGTCCTCATAAGCTGCCGTGTTTCGATATCCCGGCCTTCAACGGGATAGGCGCCCACGAATTCATCATGCAGGTAACCCATGAAGTGGACGGTCCCAACGGAGAAAAGGTGCCAGCCATTGACTTCATTGCTACGATGGACACGACTCGGGAACACGAATGGAACATCTGGTATCACGTGCTCAACTGTGGTATCCCGATTGTCGCCAGCGGCGAGACCGACTTTCCGTGCATTACCGGCGAACGAGTGGGATTGGGCCGCGTTTACGTCAACTTGCCCGGCATCTTGGACTACGACGAATGGGTGGAAGGCTTACGACGCGGCGAAAGTTACGTCAGCGACGGTTCGGCTCATTTGATGAACTTTGAACGACAAGCAGACGGTTCATTCACGATTGACGTAGCAACCCGCAAACACGGCTTTCCGGAAGTCGAAGTCGAATTGATTGCCAATGGCTATCCCGTCGAAGTCCAAAAGGTCCGCGCGGACGGCGAGTTGCGTTCGTTGACGTTTCCGGCTCCAAATCTGGAACAGAGCAGTTGGTTGGCGGTCCGCATTTTCCCCTCCGCGCACACCAATCCAATTTGGGTCAAAGTGAAGGATAAGCCGGTGCGAGTCGCCACGAGTATCGAGTGGTGCCTTGCTTCCTTGGAGCAATGCTGGAAAGAGAAATCTCGCACTTACGCTCCAACCGAGTTTGAAGAAGCGAGAGCAGCATACGATCACGCTCGTCGCGTCTATCAAGGAATGTTAGATGAAATCGAATAGTTTGCGGCAGAAGCGGCCTGAACCTCGACTCCATCAGCGTTTGCTGGGGTTGCTTGTTGTGATGGTCATCGGCGTTTTGTTCGTCGCTGGCCGTAACGACTGCGGAACCATACTGTTTGCGGCCGACGATGACCAAGCCAAACCCGAAGTCTTGATCTCCGTTTCGATCTCGCCAGAGGCTCGAGTCAAAGCCTCGGCGGAAGGAGCACCCCGAGTCCTGCAGCAAGCCAAGTGGACGGAGTTTACCGTGACGATTGAAAACACGGCCGGGATCACATCGCCGCTAGTGATCGAGTGCGAGCAACTAATGAAGCATGAATCCGACGTTTCACGAGCGCGTTGGCTGCGAATCGAATGGGAATCCGAGGAGCCGTTGACCGGCGCATTGCAGGAAACCCGTCGCTTGCGAATTTGGAGTCGGGATCATGGCATTCGATCCGCTGTCCTGAACTTCAACGCCGGCCAAGGCACGCAAGATCTGGGCTTTCGCAGCGATGTATTGCTGAGTTTTCAGGTCACTTCCGGTGTGAAGTAATCATCAACCAGCGGTTGAATTGGGAACACTATTCACTCGTTCGAGCGGGGATGCAGGTCCGAAAGAACGTATCGTTTCCATTGCAGCCCACCCTTACGCCCAAAATTAAGCAAATAACCGACTTCAACCCGCGAGATTCGCATGTAGTTAAACAGCTGAGCTTCGTGATCTGAATTCAGTTCAGAAACCGCTTTTAACTCGACGACCATGCCGCCAAACACGAACAAGTCGGGAACGTAGCGCTTTTCGAGTTGGTAGCCTTTGTACGACATCAGTAAACCTGGCTTGGCTTGGAATGGTATCGCTCGCAAGCTCAACTCAACTTCCAAGCTCTGCTGATAAACCTCTTCAGCCATCCCGTAGCCCAATTGATTGTAAACTTCAAAAGCAGCCCCCATAAGTTTGTACCCTTCTTCTTGAAACATCAGTCGTCTCCAGTATGTAAAAACAAAACAGTCGATTCGTGGTGGTCACAACGATTGGATTAGTATAACCAATTTATGCGTGGTGTTTCACGGAGGCAGGAAGTGAAACACAAACCAGAATTGATCAACACTAATTAAGACCAACGATCGGCGATACCATCAAGCACTAGTTTAGATGGCCGTAGCCCACCGGACCAAGCAACATGAGCGCGAAGCGACCCGCAACGATTAGTGATGATTAGCGTTCCAATTCACCGCACCCCACGCAGATGAGGGAACACTAATCAACGCTGATCAACACTAATCGATTCCATGCATCGGCAATACCATCAAGCACTCATTTAGACGGCCACAGACCACCGAACCGAACAACATGACCGCGAAGCGACCCGCATCGATTAGTGATGATCAGTGATGATTAGCGTTCCAATACACAGCGCCCCAGGCAAATGTGGGAACACTAATCAACGCTGATCAACACGATTCGACTCCATGCATCGGCGATTCCATCAAGCACTCATTTAGATGGCCACAGACCACCGGACCAAGCAACATGAGCGCGAAGCGACCCGCATCGATTAGTGATGATTAGCGTTCCAATTCACCGCACCCCACGCAGATAAGGGAACACTAATCAACGCTGATCAACACTAATCGACTCCATACATCGGCGATACCAACAAGCACTTTTTTAGATGGCCACAGACCACCGGACCAAGCAACATGAGCGCGAAGCGACCCGCATCGATTAGTGATGATTAGTGATGATTAGCGTTCCAATTCACTGCACCCCACGCAGATGTGGGAACACTAATCAACGCTGATCAACACTAATTAAGAACAAGCATCGGCGATACCATCAAGCACTAGTTTAGATGGCCACAGACCACCGGACCGAACAACATGACCGCGAACCGACCCGCATCGATTAGTGATGATCAGTGTTGATTAGCGTTCCAATGCACAGCGCCCCAGGCAAATATGGGAACACTAATCAACACTGATCAACACTAATCGACTCCATACATCGGCGATACCAACAAGCACTAGTTTAGATGGCCACAGACCACCGGACCGAACAACATGACCGCGAAGCGACCGGCATCGATTAGTGATGATTAGTGCTGATTAGCGTTACAATTCACTGCGCCCCACGCAAATGTGGGAACACTAATCAACGCTGATCAACACTAATCGACTCCATGCATCGGCGATTCCATCAAGCACTTTTTTAGATGGCCACAGACCACCGGACCGAACAACATGACCGCGAAGCGACTGGCATCGATTAGTGATGATTAGCGTTCGAATTCCTATCACTGCTCGGTTGAATCAGGGAGCGACGTTTTGCGGCTATGTCGAGAGAATCCAACGCAAGCTCACCTATCGGATTGATCGGTGGCTATACTTCAAAACAATAAACACCCTGTTTATCGCGACAGAACAAACTTCCTTGCGCGAGCACTGGACTGGCCCAGGCAGGATAGCGGAGCTGACGCCCCACTTCAGCAAAGCGATGCGTGGTGATTCGTTCGTATCGCTCCGGATTCGCTTTTAGCAGAAACAACTCGCCACGTTCTGATAAGACGACCAAGTCATCGCCCGCCGCCTTGGTCAGACTGCATCGAGTCAAACCCGGCTGGCTCCATTGTACTCTTCCAGTTTTCCACTCGACGCAGCGCAATTCGGCGTTGCCGGTATTTCGACCGCTGCTGGCGTAGATATAACCCTCGTGCACCACCGGGGTATTCCAGTGGGCCTGCAAGCTTTGCTGCCGATCGTTGGGTTCATCTTGCCAAACGACTTGAGGTTGGGCCAGTTTCTGTGGGTTCAACTCCAACAAAACGCTACCCACACTATAAGTTTCAGACAATAAAACTTGATTGCCAACCACCACGGGCGTGGCCGCGTTCACGCTCTCCAACAACGAACTGCGAAACGGAAAATGAAAGTGCTGGGTTCCCGTATCCGGGTCAAACGCCAGTAGCCCGCCACGACAAAAGGCCAAACCCACACTTTTCCCTGCACGCGGCGATTCAGGGGAGCCCGCCGCGATATCAGTTGGCAAAGCAACAATCAATGGAGAACTATAACTTGCTAAGTCGTCACCCAGTTCATGTAACGTCTCGCCAGTTTTAAGACTTAGGGCCACCAAGGCCGTACCATTAGGACGCACGCGGTCGAGAGCCCCGGGCGCGACATTTCGATCCGCCTCAGGACTACCACCAACCATCACCCAAAGTCGATCTCGATACAAAACCGGAGCGCTGCCCACACCGAAAAAGTTCTGGATCACGTTGTAGTCGCGATTGAGATCACGCTGCCATTGGACCTGACCGTCGTCCAAACTTCGAGCGATCAAAACCCCATCTACACCGTAAGTGAGCACCGTCTCTGGGGTGAGAACCGGGCTGCAACGAGGTCCACCGTCGTAACCGTACATGTCGGCGTAGTCGGTAGGCCGTGACTGCTCCCACAACACTTCGCCCGTCAAGGTGTTCCAGCAAAACGTCCGTTCCTGATCTCCCAGACGATCCGTTTGCACAAATCGCTCGCCCACACAACTACCCACCGTGTAGCCTTCACCTAACAGTCTGTGCCATCGCAACTTCAAGTTCGCCCAGTCACGCTGTCGAACCGGTTGGGCAGAGATACCGTTGCGTTGGGGGCCCAAAAAATCAGGCCAATCAAACTTATCGTCGACAACGTCATCCAAGATGCCGCTCGAATTCGTCGTGGAACAATCGGTTGCAAAATGGCACGCAACGAACAAAGATGCCGCCTGCAACCAACCTCGTCTATTCAATCGGTGCATCGCCGTTACCCTCCGTTACGAGCGGACGTCGGTCCTTGAGCTTCTGCTCCTTCGGACTTTCGGGGCGTTGCCGTGCCTTGAACCAAACGCCAACTTCCCGCAAACAACCCTTGAATCACTTTGGTCATGTGCGGAAGGTTTAGCTTTTCCCATTCATCCGAAACTTGATGATAGTCGTCATGCAGCGACCCCGCCGAAAAACTATGAGCGATGACACCCGCTTCAACGAATGCCAAGTTATCACTGGAGCCATACAACATGGCACTAAATCGTGGATGCTCGAAAATATCGACGCCCACCGCCTGCGAAGTCTCGTGCATCAGGGCTCCAAGATCCGACTTGTCCCAGCCCGTCACCCACGTTTTGCCATAGGCTCCGTCTTCCGGTCGACCAACCATTTCAATGTTGATGTTCGCAACAATCTTATCAAGTGGAATCGACGGGGCTTTGACGAAAGCTCGCGACCCAAGCAGCCCACGTTCTTCGCCCCAAAACAACATGAACACCAGCGAGCGCTTCGGACGTTCAGGCAAGGCTCCAAACGCGTCGGCTAAAGACAGTACCGTGGTGACTCCGGTCGCATTGTCATCCGCGCCATTAAAGATACGATCGTCTCCCGTGGCTCGAACCCCGATATGATCCAAATGTGCGGAGAACACGATAAACTCTTGCGACAATGCCGGATCACTCCCGGGCAGAACGGCGATCACATTGCGTGCCTCGGCGTCTAACGGCCCTTGACCTGGAAGATTCAAATGATATTCACTGGTTTCTTTCCACTGCCAATCGTTTGAGACCAACAAGACCGGAATGTTGAACTTGTTCCTGACATCAAGCGGTCGATTTTGCGACTGAAGTTCTTGGGCAATTTCGATCAGAGGACTATCCTGCGCGACTCGCAGAATGATGGCCGTCGCCCCGGCCTGGCGCCAACGATTCGCCGCACGAACTATTTGACTCACAATCCGAGGCGAGCGGGTCTCCGTCGCCCAGTCCGCGATGATGGGGCCAGGTTTTTTCAGGACGGGGTCTTCGCTTTTTACATCGACTTCCGTCAGCGTGCCCGTGAATTGGATCGCCTCTTCGGCGACACCCAGCAATCCAAAATCCTTGATCTTGTCTCCCTGTCGCTCTACCAATTCAATTCCTTCCGTTGGAACTCGCGACACTGGCACTTTGGTGACATGAAAAAAGCTATCGCCAGCACCGGGCTGAAGGCCAGCGCGACGAAACCGTTCGACCGCATAATCAGCCGCCTTGTCAAATCCAGCGGAAAGCGTGTCGCGACCTTGCAGTTCGTCACTGGCCAAGAACTTGATCGTGTCGGTCACCGACGCCTCGGTGATCTTGGCCAACCCCAGTCGAAGCGTCGCCTCGTCCTGCTCGGTCAGTCCCACGTCCGAGCGCACATCAATGGTTTCTTGCGCCCAGCACGCGACGCCGGCGCCCGAGACAATCAGGCCATTAGCGACCAATGCCGACACGGTCATCAGCACCGCGCGTCTGCAAACGAGTTGACGAAAGCCGAAAGAATGCTGAAGCAAAAAATGAAGCATATGCAATCCTTGATAGAGGTCAAACAGGTTATTTTTCGAACAAGTTCAGCACCGGCCAACTCGAAACCTTCTCAGCGGCACGATGCAAAGCCAAGTCGACGTCCCGCCCCAAGTGTTGCGAACGCGGGCTGACCCGCGAGTTTAGCAAAGCCACAAAATTCCTGCCATCGTGTCGTCGAATTAGAATCGTAGCCGTACCGGGCAACGAGCCAGAATGCCATACATTGTACCGGTTGTCACCGACATCACGAACTTGCCATCCAAGTCCGTAATACACCGACTTGGGCTGCTCGGCATCGAACCCCGCCGCACCCGGAGGTCGCTGAAGCATTCGCTCGATGCTGGCTGCCGAGAGAATTGGACAATTCTCCGGATCATCAAACGCGGCAGCAAAACGCGCCAAATCCACTGCCGATGCGAGCCAACCGCCATGCGAGTCCATCGCCTCCAAATGCCACCCGCCATACGGCGATGGCACTGATTGTTCCAAGTCGTCCTCAAACACCGACTTCGAGCTACCCGGATGGTAATATCGAACTTCATGCTCTACTTGTTGCTCCCAGCGAGTTCTGCCGATCCTCATCCTAGTTATTCCCAAGGGAGCAAGCACTCGATCGCGAACGTACGATTCGTAATCTTGCCCGCTGGCTCGTTCGATGATTCGTCCCAGAAGGTTGTAGCCAAAATTCGAGTAGGCATAACGCTCGCCCGGTTCAAAATCCAACGGCTGTTGCAACATCGCCAAAATCACATCACGACTTCCAGCCGGTGGAGCCACGCCGACTTTTCGGGCAAACTCCACCGATCGAAACATCGCATCAAACGATTTGTCCCGGTCCCAGCCGCCGCGATGTTCCAGCAAATGGCGAATCGTGATCAAACGCCAACGTGGATCAAACGCCGAACCGGCCAACTTGATTTTGTCGTCGAGGTCCAAGTGCGATAAAACAGGATCATCCAACCCCACTTTACCCTGCTCCACCAATTGCAACACCGCAACGGCCGTGATCGGCTTGGAGATACTGGCGATTCGAAACAAGCTCTGCGGCGTTACTGGCGTACCCTGAGCCAAGTCGGCGTACCCATAACCCGCCGCATGGACCAATCGTCCTTGGTCCGTGACGGCCACAGCCATTCCGACTGCTGCATGTTGATCCAAAATGTCGCGACTCATTTCATCGAAAGCAATCAAGGTCGGTTGACCCTCACTGTTCATTTGCGCCGCCGGTCGTGAAGCGGGCCGATAGCCCTTCCCGCGCAAGACTCGGCCTGGCAAGTTACCATCGAGCTTGCCATCCGCGTACACGACTTGGCCATTGACCAACACTTTCGCTACACCGGTGGACAGTAGCGCCGGTTCCCGAAAAGTTGCTTGATCGCCAATCTGCTCCGCATCGAACAGCACCAAATCGGCTACTTGGCCAACTGCAATTCGGCCGCGGTCCGTGAGTTTGAGGTGCTGGGCCGCCACAGAAGAGGCTTGCGCGACAGCTTGCTCCAAGGTGATGGCCTTCAGTTCCCGAACATAACGCGCAAATATTCGAGGAAACGCACCATAGGCCCGAGGATGTGCGGCGTAATCACGACCGGTTGCCGGCCCCACGTCGGTGCAAAACGCCATAAAGTCTTGTTGCATGGCCAAGACCTTGTTGTCTTCATTCATGCTTTCGGGCAACAAAAATGCTCCCGACCGCAGCAAAGCAAAAAAGGTGACCCAGGGGTCTTCCTTGAGCGTGGTTGCGATTTCCGCCAGCGAACGCCCCACCAACTCGCGATACCGTGGATGCTCGGTTTGGCCCACCACGATCTTGGTCCAGTCCGAGCCGACATGACGAAACCAATTCTCCCAACCGGTGGTCGTCTCCATTTCGTGGCGAATCGCCTGCTTCAACTCGCCGTTGTCTTGATCCAACTTGATCATCAACGCCGTTGGCCCTTGCGCGAAATGCCGCGGATGAACCAGAGCGGTAATTGACAACCCATTGTTGATGTACGGATAAATATCGGCGGACACTGGTTGCCCCGCTTGCCTGGCGCGCCGCAAGGCCTCGATGGCTAATGGCATCTTGTGCCAATTCTGACGCCCAGCGGTCTTCAAATGAAAAACGTGCACACTCGAATTTGCCATGCGACCGATCTCCAGGGCCTCGTCGATCGCTTCGAGCAATAAGTCGCCCTCGTTGCGCATGTGCGTGTAGTAACCTCCGTCATAACGAGCGGCTACCTTCACGAGTGCGGCAATCTCTGCGCTGGGAGCATAAATCGCCGGCGGGTAGATCAAGGCCGTCGAGACACCAATCGCTCCGGCCTCCATAGCTTCCACAACCAAAGCCTCCATGCGAGCTAACTCATCAGGACTTGGGCGCCGATCAACATCGCCGAGAACCAGTTCCCGAACTCGGGTATGTCCGATCGTTTGGACCACGTTGACCGGCAGTCCCTTCATGTCCAACAAAGCGAAGTATTCGCGCATGGTCGTCCAACCCTGTCGGCGACCAACGTGGTCCGCCAACGGAGCTGCGGAATCTCCCTCGCCACAGTTGATCGTCGTAATTCCCTGCGATAGCAAGTTCAACGCAGCATCAGGACTGTCGAGCATGGCCGTGGCCGATTGTCCCATCATGTCAATGAAACCGGGAGCCACGATCAAACCCGACGCATCAATCTCGGTCTTGGCACCCGCAGGAACTTGGCCAACCGCCACAATTCGGCCGTCGACAATCGCAACATCTCCGCCAAATCCAACGGCGCCGGTCCCGTCGACAATTCGACCACCGCGGATGACCACATCGTATGGAGAATCTTGTTCAGGTGACTGAGCGGTGGCAGACCACACCGCAACACTTGTCACGATGCCTAACCAAGCCACGCACCAAATTATCTCTTTAAACACCGCTAGATTCCATGGTCCAGACGCTCGCTCGAGCGTATTTGCGAAGGACTCGGCCCAACACTCCGTCGAGCGCCGCGCTCCGGCCCAAGATTAAAAAAAACTATTGGCCACGCAAGTGCTTGTTGAACCAATCCAACACCGCCTGCTCGGCATTTTTCTTGTCTTCACCACCGAAACCATGCCCCGCCTTCTCTATGACCAACAGATGGTTCGCCACATTTTGTTCATCCAACTTGGCCTTCAGCTTTTCACTGTGGGACAAAGGAACTAAGGTGTCCTGGTCGCCATGAACCATCAGGATTGGAGCATCATCACTGGTGGCGTGTAGTTCAGGAGACATCGCGTCGACGAGATCGCGGTCGAACACCAGCGCTGGAAAATCATTGCGATATTTGGGGTCATCCACGTAACCGTTGAGATTGGTAGGAGGGAAATACGACGCCACCGCAGCAACACGCTGCTTCGGCTCGCCGGTGGTTCCCAACATGACCGACAAGTGTCCACCCGCGCTTCCTCCTAACGCCCCCAACTTGTTCGGGTCAACGCCAAACTCGGCGGCGTTCGCGCGAATTTTTTCGATCGCCAGTCGAACATCCGCCACCGCGTCGGGCACCTTGTAGCGCGGCGCACTGCCATGACGTACTAAAAACAGCGTGTAGCCCTCACGGAGCAACGATTGATACAAAGAATCGCGAATGAACTGCTGGGGCGGGAACCACATAGAATTCCAGCCACCGGAAACCATGAAACAAACGCCGAGGCCGTTCGGCTCTGCCGGACGCACCACATCAAACGTGAGTGCCATTCCATCTTTCCGTCCGTAGATATAATCTTCCTGAACTTTGACATCGACCGGAGCTGGACGCTGGGACCAAGCCACCGAAGCATCGGTCGACAACCAGATCGCGACGGAACCCACGACTCCCAAGTACCACAACTTTGTGGTCAAACATTCCTGCCATGACGACCGAATTTGCAACCCATTCATTCGACTCTCCCAATATTCGCAAACCACTATGAATAACCCACGCATTAACTCGGTTCCAATGGACCAGGCCGCACCTGATTCAGCTCACGATTTTACCACGACCGCCACTCTAGAAACACTCAAGCGCCGCAGCGAGGTTTTGCGACAAATTCGGGATTTTTTCTACCAGCATCAGTTTTGGGAAGTTGAGACCCCGGTCCTCTCGCAAGAATCGGTCATTGATTTGTACCTGGATCCGTTTGAGGTTTCGCTCCCCTTTCCTGACAATGGCGTGCGATTCTTGCAGACGTCGCCCGAGTTTGGCATGAAGCGATTGTTGGCCTCCGGGGCTGACGCCATCTTCCAAATCACCAAGGCCTTTCGCGCGGGCGAAGTTGGACAGCATCACAATCCGGAGTTCACGATGCTGGAGTGGTATCGTTGCGGAGACAACTACAACCAGGGACGCCAATTCTTGGCCGAGTTCATTGAAACGTGGTTTACCGGCCCCTGCGAGCAAACGACCTATCAGACTCTGTTCTTACAGTGGGTTGGCCTAGACCCTTGGTCCGCATCCACCGCCATGCTGTTGCAGAAATCGAGCGAGTTGGGATATGTCGCTCCCACGCCGGGGCAAGAATCTGACGACGATCTGGATTGCTTGACGCGACGCAATGCGCTCCATTTCTTATGGAACGAGTTGGTCGAACCCCATTTGGGCTTCACCGTGCCAACCATCGTTTACGACTGGCCGGCATCCGAATCGGCCTTGGCTCGTACCGGCATGCGCCGCGACTTTGATGGGCAAACACGCGAAGTGGCCGAACGATTCGAGTTGTATGTGAACGGCATCGAATTGGCCAATGGCTACCATGAGCTTCTTGACGCGACGGTGTTGCGCGAACGAAACGACTCGAACAACATCGCGCGCGGAGAGATCGGCAAGTCCAAGTTGCCAGAAAACCGTCGCCTCTTGGCGGCCATGCATCAGGGATTCCCGGCATGTTGCGGGGTCGCGTTAGGCGTGGACCGCTTGCTGATGACCATCCTCAATAAATCCGCAATTGCGGAAGTCATCACGTTTCCCTGGGACCGAGCATAGTTGCAATAACAGCGTGACCGATTAGCGAACGGCGTCCGTCGGGTTGTTTGCGACTTCCTGCGTCGCGGCTTCCAACAGTGAAAACGCCGCCCAGATTGGCAAGTGATCGCTGATCTCCTCGGCCTCTGCTTGTGAAATTTGGAAACGTGATTGCAAATCAATCACGCCTTGGCGTTGCATGAACTCTTGAGTATTCAGCGTGTGGTACAGAATATTGTCGTACGCTTGAGTCTTGCGAGTATTGGTCATGACCTGATCGCCCAGGACCGGCTTCCAGTCCGGTCGGGCCGAGAACTTGGTCTCCTTAAACATCTTGTCTGGACTTAGATTAAAGTCACCAACGACCAAAAAGTCGTCTTCTTTTCCTTGGAACATGCTGCCAAACGCATTGAGTAAATCGGAAACGTGATCCAATTCCGCAGCGGCCGAGTCCGGATCCAAATGCACATTTGCCAACACAAACGTGAACGGGGTGGGCGACAACTCGTCGCGAACTTGAAATCGAGCCACCAACGGCTCTCGATGCAATTTGTCTTCGGGATCCGCGACAAGAAACGGCTGCTCGATCAACTTCACGCGACTGGTGTCATAGATGAACGCTGCCCGTTCTTTATAGGTGGTTCTCCCTACAAACGGCCCAACCACGTAGTTGAATTTGGTGTTGTACTTCGCATTGAGCTTTTCGACAAAATTCTCCACGACGGCCTCTTGTTGCGAGACCACTTCCTGAATCGCCAAAACGTCAAATGGATAAGTAACTTCCATCAACTGATTCAAGACCTTTTCATTCTCGAACTTTTTGATCCCGAAGCGTTGAATGTTGAAACTGCCGACCATCAACAGTCGCCCACCCAATGGGTTCGTACTTTCGGGTCGTTGAACACCCGTGGGCTGATTGTTGGCTGCGCTCGGAATCGGCGAAATAGCGGTCGTTGGTGGTGGGCTCGCTGGATTGGCCGCAGCAAGGTTCGGATCCGTAGGCACCCCCGCTCCTGCCGTGACCGGATCAGAAGTAGCGCTGGCGTTGGGGTCTTCCGTAGCCGCATTCTCACCGTCGGCCTTGCCCGAATTGAAGTAGCCACAGCCAGTATTCCAAGGCAAACAAAAGAAAATCCAACTCCACAGCCACGGAAACGACCGACAGGGTTTAGCGATACGGATTTTACTTCGCGACATAGGAAGCATCCTTGCATCCAATGAGGGGCGTTGAAGTTGATCAAGCAACTTTATCGAGGGTTGTCGATCGACCATCCTGGTCTGAGTGTCGGCACCCAACGGGGACCTTAGAAAAGTTCTTTCGAGACGTCGAGAGCAATTGCCGCGAGAGCACTTGCCGCGAGATCAATTGCGATAAGCGAGATATTTAGCTATCCTTCGCTCGATTCTAATCCTCGGTCGGCAAAGGAGTCTTGCTTGAGTTCGAAAAGACAGACCGTCATCATCATTCCGGCGCGACTGGGCTCGACGCGTTTGGCCCGGAAAATGTTGCTCGACGAGACCGGGAAGCCACTGTTGCAGCACACTTACGAGGCGGCCCGTCGGGCGCGCCTCGCCAGCCGCGTCATGGTCGCCACCGATTCTGAGGAGATCTTCGCGGCCGTGCAAAAGTTTGGAGGCGAGGTCCAGATGACGCTGCCGACCCACCAAAGTGGCACCGACCGCATCGCGGAAGTCGCCGCGAAATTGCCCGACTGTGAGTTGGTGATTAATGTGCAAGGCGACGAGCCAGACATGGCGCCGGAGGTTATCGACCAAGTTGTCGCACAACTGCATGAACAGCCGGATGTCCCGGTCGCCACTGCCGCTTGTCCGATTCGGCAGGAGGCTCTGATCCATGACCCTAGCTGCGTCAAGGTGGTCATGGATCGCCGCGGTCGAGCTCTTTATTTCAGCCGCAGCCCAATTCCGTTCCCGCGACATTGGGATGCTTCATGGTTACAGACGGAGCCCGCTCGCTATTTTCAACATCTGGGCATCTACGCTTATCGTCGCAACTTTCTACTTGGCTTCGCCGAACTGCCAAGCTCGGTCGCCGAGCAAACCGAGTCCTTGGAACAATTGCGAGTCCTGCAAGCAGGATTTCCGATCGCTGTGGCTTGTGTCGGAGCGCATTCGAAAGGTATCGACACCGCGGAGGACTATGCGGCTTTTGTGGCTCGGCAACGAATCATTGGTCCTCAAGCGGATTGAGCTTAAGATCCGTGTCGGAGGCTTCGCCCTGCCCTTCGCCCGCAATCATTGGAGCCTCGGGAGACTCCGGAGATGTGTGGTTGTTGAGCTGTCGAATTTGCCAATGGGCGCTGTTCGGATATTGTGTTCGCCGAATCGTAACGCTGATCGTCTCCGTTTTTCGCCGAGGTCCGGTCTGCCCATCATCCAACAAGAAACTAACTTCAAAGACGGATTCCACTTCGAACCAACCGGCGTGTTCGAAAAAGACGGTTCGCTCCGGAATCAATTTCAACTCGGTATTCTTGCCGCTGGTCAAGAATTTCTGGACGGTCTTCGACTGGAGAAAACTGTCCTTCATTTGACTGGGCAATGGTGCCGATTCCGACAAACCTGCGGGTCGCTCTTCTTTCAAGAAGTATTCGGAAAGATTCGCCCCCTCCAGCGGTCGATCCCAATAATCTAGCCGCAAACAAATGACTTCATAAAGTTTATCATCAACCAACATTTGCAACCAATCTTGGGCCTGCTTTTGTCCCATGGCGATCATGTGGTTCTGATAAAACGACCGCGTCGTCACACTCCATACCGTCCCGAGCGTGGCCAGAAAAACACCGAGATAACTCAACCACAACAACGCCTTCGGTTCGCGACGACTGGTCGCGATCGCAGCGATGGCTGCCGCAATTGCCACAAACGACAAAACCGCCAGCCCCGGCAGAAAGAATGCGAGGCCAGCCAACGCGCCCGAAATACCCGAGATGAGCGACAAGACAGAAATGGGCCGACGTTCACTCGCCATCAGCTCGCCTTCTGAACCGTCCCAATTTGAAAGTGTCGTTTTCATGTGATCCGTTAAAAATTCGTGTAACGATTCGATCCGCACACCCCGAGGACGGCTAACGAGCTACTCGCGCGACGGTTTCTTTCGAGAATCGCGAGCGACGTTCTTGGTACTTGGCTTGAAATGTCTGCAAGGGATCGAATTCCCGAATCTCGGAATCTCCTTGCATCAGAACATGTTTCTCGCGGTAAGGTTGAGCCAAAGGCGTCTCCTTCGACTCCGCCAAAGCACCCCGAGACAAGCCACGTGTCAGATTCATCCAAATCTGATGCGGGGTTGCAAAGTTAGTCGTGGTTTCGCTTCCTGTCAAAGGTAAGGGAGCGACCAACATTGTAAAGTGTGTGAAACATACAAAAAGAAACCCAGCCGTCAACGCGATCAACGTCCGCCCAATCATTTCCGTGATGAAATCGAAACGCAGTCGCACCGCACTAAACGAATCGGTGAGAATGCGAATCAAAATGGCTGAACCGACAAACAACAGCCAGATCGCCGCAAAGTCGCACATGTACGAGAATTGTTTTCCGTTGGGCCCGGTACCATACTCCAATTGGTCGGCAACGGGCTCGAAAAAGGCCGTCGCGACGAAAGCCGCCAGCAGCATATTCACTAAGGAGATAAAGCCGCTCCCTAAGCCGACCAACCAAAACAGGCCCACGACGACGAAAAAAGCAATCACCAGGATCAACGTTTCCAACATCTCAATTGCTGCTTTCTGTTTGCCGGCGGTCTGCCGCAACACGGCGGACCTTTTTCATTGTAACGCCCCAGATCGTGATCGCAGTCCGGATCGTGTTTCCTAGTTACGATTTCAAAACACGCTGCAGTTCCTCAATACTGCTTACCCCCAAGGCCAGGAGTGCCAACCCCTCATCACGAAAAGTCGGGTTCCCCGCCGCGCGCCAAGCCTGTACCGCGTCGGCGTATTTTCGACGCGCCTTCAGGATCGTTTGGAGGGTCGCGTCATTCTCCAAAACCTCGAACAAGCCCACGCGAGCGAAATAGCCTGTCCCGCCACAAGTTGGGCACACCGGCGGTGGTATCGGATTGCCTTTGCTATCCAAAGTCGTATAGGCCGCGGGATCAAATTGCTTGTAGAACTGACGGACGCGACCGACAGGGATTCCTAATTTTGCGAGTACGTTTGGATCCGGCTCGAACGGCTCGCGACACTTGACACACAATCGTCGCATGCTGCGGTGGGCCACGACTCCGATCAGGTGCTGTTGAATTTCTTCACTCGTCACGCCCAAAATTTGTAGCCGATAAATCGCCTCGACCGCCGAACGAGCATCGATCTGCACCACCATCAGTCGATTGGAAGACAATCCCGATTCCACGATCTGCCGCATGATCTGCGGACTGCGTACCTGTGAAAAGAAGATCGTGTCGGGCTCTTTCAGTAACAGTTCGCGGAACTTTTGCGGAAAGGCCTCCTCGGAATCGTAAACCACGGAGCCCACATTGATGACATCGTCTTCGATCGCTCCTTTTTGCTCGAAGGTCACGAAATCGGACATGAAGCGATCGCCGGCGGCTCGGAGACCTTTCCAAGACATGCTGGCCCCGTCGCCGGGCAGAGCCGCTGAGACCAGCAAGCCCTTCCCGCGTTTGAGCATTTGCCTCACGCGTTCATGAGCCTTTTCTCGCATGCCCATCTCGATCAATTGAGCGGGCTGCGGCCGTGGGAGGTCCACTCGAATTTGGACTCGTTCGCCCGTCGGCACTCCTTGGCAGCGGATGTGAAACTTGTACTTGAACGAATCCAACTGCCCAGTGATGCTGGCCTCTTGCCGACTCTCCCGATCAAGGTAATCCAAATTGCACAATTGCTTGAGAGTGGCCAACATGAAATCGCCCGTGGGTCGATCCATCGGGGGCATGTCGGTCCAGATCCCGTCCACTTGGTACTTCACAGTCACCTGTTGGGCCGTGAAGTCCAGCACGACTCGGTCGGCCCATTTGGTGACCGCATCCGCCATGAGCAACACCAATGTCGGGTAACCTGGCGAACGGAGCACCCGAGCCAAGTTCACATCGCGTTGGGTATCTGAGTTGCCGGCCGCCTTGAAGGCCAACGGAGGCAGCACGATTTCAGGAGCATTGGCCATAGTAACACTGACTAATTTGGAAGGACTCGGGAAAAGCAACCTGGACGTTCCGCCAGGAATCAAGTTCCGCAGACTCGTTTGAGTTCATCGACGCTGGTCACACCTTGGAGGAGGAGCGGATAGCCCGACTGCATCAGCGTCAATGCACCGGTCTTACGGGCGGCTTCGGCAACTGCCTCTACTTTGGGTTGGGTCAGCAACACTTGTCGGATCGTGTCGTTCACTTCAAGCACCTCGAACACGCCGGTCCGTCCCACGTAACCCAAATCATTACAGGCCGGGCACGGCATATACTTCTTGGGTAATTCCTGCGGGATCGTCTTTGGCACATACAGGTAGTCTTGGGTCCGCGGATCGCCCTGTAGCTTCTTGATCATCTCCAGCGGCACCTTTTGCCGTTCGCGACACGTCGTACACAACCGCCGCACCAGCCGTTGATAAATCACCCCGCGTAACTGTTCAGCCATGGCTTTGCGATCACCGGCTGCCGCATAAGCCCGCAACAATCCTTCGGCTGCCGATTTTGCCGCTACTCGGGTGAAAATCTTCTGATGATCTTCGCGCGAACAGCGAATCAATTCACTCACAAATTTAGGATCAAACAACTGTGGCACCACAAAGGCGCCCGCTTGTTTGAGATTCGCCTCCGCGATGAGTTGGATCGCTCTGCCGACATCCCCGTCCGCGTGGGTCAGCCGTTGGATATTCTCCATGTGCGTTTCGGTGTCGGAGTTGGGCACGATGGCGTACCAATCGCGGGTCCACCGATCAGCAGAATTCAAACACGATTTCCACAAGGTCGTCGAACCTTGGGTCGGCGTCGCGGCCACAACAAAAAAGCCGTCGCCGGTCATGCAACGGCGAGCGATTTGCAACTGCGATTCCTGAATCCCAAGTTCCACCAATGTCATGACTTTGTCGGTAGGAGCTTCGATTCGTAGCACCGCCCGGTACTCGGTTTTGCTGGGCGTGACGGTCAAACGAATGACCGCTTTGTCCTTTTCTTTTTTGATTCCGAATTGTCCGGTCAAAGGGCGAGGAGACGGCTCCGGCCCCGCTCCAATCAATAACTGCGCGACTCCGATCAATCCTTGACCGGCGGCTGATTCCATTTCGGCAACCGTATGCCATTGGCCGTCAATTTGTAGTTGGACCACGGCTTTCTCGCGGCTACACGAGACGACCAAGTTATCTCCACGCCGTCGCATCATGTCGTCGCACATGGCTGCGAAGCCAAAGTAGGTCGGCTGCCGACGCGCCAAGAAAATGATTTCGGCCGGGTTCTTGCCGGCGACCTTGGGTTGGAATTCGACTGGAGTACTTTCAACCTCGACAATCTTGATCGGTTGAGAAACCCGCCCACTGGCCGTGATCGAACGCCTCAGCTCCGGATCAACTTGGCTGTTCCGTGTGATCAGGAATATCAGCGGCGGCGTAAACGCCAAGAGCATCATGAGCGGCAAACCCGCCCAAAACCACGGCAAGGCCAAGACAATCGCCATGCCCAAAAACATGCTGACCAAATAAATCGGACTCCACACGGGAGCCTTCGTCTTCAAGTACTCTTCCAGCCGCAACGCCTCGCGATTCGCGTAGTCGGTCAGGGCAACCCAAATGGTGAAGACCAATACCAAGATGACAATCTTGTAGCCGGCAAAGTAACCGCCCGGCCCACGCCACATCCCGTGAGGATCGTTCTTGTGAAACAATTCCTCCACTTGAGCGCAACCAATCTCCGCGCCCCACCACAGGGAACTGCCGCAGACCAGACCACAGATCACGGCTCTCCACCATCGGCCTGGCGGTAAAAACGGCTTCTTGACTCGTTCCATTGGACTCATGCGTCATTAACTTCCTACGATACCCGAACGTGGTGCCAGTCTACCTGCTCCACCACATCGCTAGAAACCCATCCCCAAGTTCCCACGTCTGCAGCGAACGCAACACCATCCATCAAATGCCGGCTACATAATACCGACTACAAAATGCCGGCTACAAAATACCAGGTTGCGATACCGCGATCCCCTTGAGCAACATCTTGAGCGCTTCTTTGTTCGGCGCGACTTGAAACGCGGTCGGTCGGTCAATCAAACCCATCTCGATCAAGCTATGCAAACTCATCGTGAAATCTTGCATTCCCTCTTCGGCACCGATTCGAATGGCGTCCGCCAGCTTGTGATCTTGCCCTTCCAATACCAATTTTTGAATCATCGGCGTAAACGTCATGACCTCGCAGGTCGGAACGCGACCCACACCCGGCTTGATCGACTTGAGGAGCTTTTGCGCCACGATCCCCTTCATGTTCATCGCCAAGGCACTACGTATCGCGTTGTGCATGTTCTCGGGGAACAAGTCCAAAATACGACCAATCGTCGAAGGAGCACTCGACGCGTGAATCGTTCCGAACACCAAGTGGCCCGTCTCGGCTGCATGAATTGCCGTCATGAACGTCTCTTCGTCGCGCATCTCACCCACCAACATGATGTCGGGGTCTTCACGAACCGCATGTTTCATACCGATCGCAAAGTCGACCACATCCATCCCGATCTCTCGCTGATTGATCAAGCATTTGTCTTCCGTGAACACGAACTCGATCGGGTCTTCCAACGTCAAGATGTGCTTGCTGTAGATCGAGTTGACATAATTCAACATCGACGCAATCGTCGTGCTTTTTCCTGAACCGGTCACCCCCGCCAACAAGATCATGCCTTGGTCGAAATGACACAGCGTTTCCATGACCGGCGGAAGGTTCAAGCCGGCAAAATTCGGAATGAAGTTATTGACCCGCCGAGCAACCAACCCCACTTTGCCTAATTGCGTCAACATGTTGACGCGGAAACGCCAGTCCACACCGTCGACATCCACAACGTACGCAAAGTCGGTTCCACCGTTCTTGTCAAAGATCTTGCGGTTGCGTTCGTCCATCATTGGAAACAAGAGGTTGGACATTTCCTCGACGTCGATCGGTCCCCGATTGAGCGGTTTGAGTTCGCCGTTCACGCGCACGATCGGCGGACGCCCAACCTTGAGATGCAAGTCCGAGCCTTTGAGCCGCACCAAAGCGCGGAATAGTTTGTCAACGTCCCGCTCCTCGCGCTTTCGCGTGTACTTGGCCTTCAGTTCTTCCAAGGTAGGCGCTGAGGTTGCTTGTTCCGAGACTTCCGTTTTCTTGTGGCCACCCATACTGTTTCCGCCAAACTCCTCTAAGTGCTCGACCAGCCAAACCAAGCCCCAAACCTAGGTATTGTACTCGGGACTCCAGATTTCAGGGTCAGACCAGTTCCCGAAGACTGATAAATTCTTGTCCCGTCTCCTCGGCGTCCCGTGATAGACCTGCCAATTGTATCAATCGTGTCGACGCCGGACGGGAATACCGCGCCGTTCCATCACGGCCTTGGCCTGATCGATCGTGTATTGCCCCGAGTGAAAAATCGACGCTGCCAAGACGGCGCTAGCGCCCGCTTGCTCGACCACATCCGCCAAATGATCGGCGTTCCCCGCACCTCCGCTGGCCACGACCGGTATCTTGACCGCGGCCGAGACCGCCGCGGTGATCTCCAAGTCGTATCCGTCGCAGGTCCCGTCGCGATCCATGCTGGTCAAGACAATTTCCCCAGCCCCCAACCGCTCGACCTCTTTGGCCCAAGCAACGGCCTCAAGCCCGGTCGGCATACGGCCCCCGTGAATATGAACTTCCCAGATCTCTCGGCCGTCGCGAACCGTTCGCTTCGGGTCAATATTCACGACGATACACTGCTTTCCGAACCGATTCGCGGCTTGTTCTACCAGCTGAGGATTCTTGACGGCGGTCGAGTTGATCGACACCTTGTCGCACCCAGCTCCCAATAAACGGCGAATATCATCCAAGTCCCGAATCCCGCCACCAACCGTCAGCGGCATGAAAACGGTATCCGCGGTGCGGCGGACCACATCGACCATCGTCTGCCGCTGCTCATGGCTGGCCGTGATGTCCAAGAAGACCAATTCGTCAGCTCCTTGGGCCTCGTATTCCGCAGCCACGGCGACCGGGTCACCCATATCCCGCAAATTTACGAAATTCGTCCCTTTGACGACGCGGCCTTCTTTGACATCCAGGCACGGGATGACGCGGACACACAACATCTTACTTTTTCATCGCCAAACGCTGGTTCAAGCCGCCAAGCCAACCCAGGCTCAGCACCCGCAGCATTTTGCCCACCCAGGGTGTTTTTTCCTAGACCTTGGTCAATAATCCCTTCCCAAACTGCCGACAGACTAGGGGCAGCCAACACCCGGAATTCCCGCGACCGAGATTGGAGACAAACCATGGGCGACTTTACCAAATACCAACAAAAAGTCATCAAGAACTATTACGACAATCGCGAAAACATCGCCCTGCAGCGAGCCCAAGAAATTCTCACCGAACTGTATCTGACCGACGGGAAAAAACGCGAAAAGCTGTGGGTGTCCCTGTTTGAAAACCTCAAAAAGTTAGGGGTCGGCCAAGAGACGATTGCTCATCTGCAAAAGAAAAACGACCCCCAACTTGTCGCGGGTGTCATTCAAGAATTACTCGGGAAGTAACGTTCCGCTAGCAGCACCAGCCTATTGAATCGAGCAATTCTGGGCGGCTGCAACAGATTCGCTCAAGAATCCAATGCTAGCGTCGCGGTCGATCTGGACCTCGCGGTAGGATTTCGGTAAGGAAACCCCCAGGCGGGGCTGCGCCCGAAGTTTTCTTACAACGAAGTCCAGATCACGCATGTATTCATTGCTCCAACGAGTGCCGGCCTTGGTCTTGCCCTTGGCATTGATTGGCTCGTTGTTGGTGATTCTGATTCCGCTGCCGCCGTTTTTGATGGATCTCCTGCTGGCCATCAACATCACGGCGTCGGTCATCATCTTGTTGACCACGGTCTATGTCGGCTCGCCGATGGAATTCAATGTGTTTCCGGCCCTGCTGTTGGCGACCACGTTGGGCCGATTGGTTCTTAATGTGGCAACGACCCGTTTGATTTTGACCAATGGCAGTGATGGCGACTTGGACGCCGCCGGGGTTGTGATTCAAAAGTTCGGCGAATTCGTCGCGGGCGACCAATTGATCGTCGGAATCATCATTTTCACGATCATTGTTTTGATTCAATTTGTGGTGATTACCAAGGGTGCCACGCGGATTAGTGAAGTGTCCGCGCGATTCACACTGGATGCGATGCCTGGCAAGCAGATGGCGATCGACGCGGATTTGGCGGCGGGCATCATCAACGAACATGAAGCCCAAGCCCGGCGGGCGGCGATTGTGGAACAAGCCGACTTTTTCGCGGCGATGGACGGTGCCACGAAGTTTGTTCGCGGCGATGCCATCGCCGGTATCGTGATCACGGCGATCAATATTATTGGCGGATTTGCCATTGGCATGATGAACGGGATGGACGTCGCCGAAAGCGCCGAGTTGTTCACCAAGTTGACGATCGGCGACGGCCTGGTGTCTCAAGTCCCCGCATTCTTGATTTCGTTGGCGGCCGGTTTGCTGGTCACTCGAAGTACCAAACAATCCAATTTGCCTGCCGACGTCATGAACCAATTGTTTGCGCGGCCCGAGGCTTTGATGGTTGCGGGTGGTTTTATGGGTGTGTTGGTCTTCACGAATTTGCCAGCGATCCCCTTATTGACCATCGGAGGTTGTTGCTTGGGCTTGGCTTGGACAATGCGAAAGAACCAAAACACCGCCATTCATAAAAAGGAAGCCGAGGACCGCAAGAAAGCAGCTGCCAAACCTGAAGAGAAAATCGAGGATTACTTAGTCATCGATCCGATGGAATTGGAGATTGGAATTGGTTTGATTCGTCTGGCCGACCCCAGTCGAGGCGGGGATTTGTTGGACCGAATCACCAGTGTTCGGCAAGCGGTCGCTGCCGACATTGGCATCATCCTGCCAAAGGTACGGATCCGCGACAATGTCTCGCTGCAAGAAACCCAATACCGAATCAAAATATCCAACAATCCCGTAGCCGAAGGCGAGGTCTGGCCCGATCGTTTGTTGGCGGTGAACACCGGGATGGCGACGGGCGAATTGAATGGGATTGAGGCGATTGACCCGGCGTTCGGCCAGCCCGCCAAATGGATTGATCCTGTACTTCGGGAACGCGCTTACATGTTGAAGTACATGCCAGCGGAACCGGCTGCGGTTTTGGCAACGCACCTGCAAGAAGTCGTACGCCAACACGCCGACGCCATTTTGACGCGCGATGCCACGAAAGACCTCTTGGAGCAAGCCAAGAAGTCATCGCCTGCGGTCGTGGAAGAATTGGTCCCCGGCGTGATGAAAGTCGGCGAAGTTCAACAAGTCTTGCAACATCTTTTGCGCGAGGAAGTCCCGATTCGTCAACTGGGAACGATACTCGAAACTCTGGGCGACTTCGCCCCCAAGACCAAAGATCCAATTCTCTTGACGGAGTTCGTCCGACATCGTTTGGCGCGAACGCTGTGCCAACGCTATTGCGACACGCAAAACGTGTTGCGGGTCGTGACGTTGGATCCTTCCCTCGAAGACCGAATCGCGGCCAACGTCGATCATACCGAACGTGGCATGTTCGTCCGCATGAAACCAAACGATATTCAACGCGTGTGCGATGCCATTCATACCGAGTCCGAAAAATTGACCCGGATGGGCTACCCAGCAATTATTCTGGTCAATCCACAAATCCGAGCCTTGGCGCGTCACTTGACCAGCGCCTATTTGCCCCGCTTGGCCATCCTCAGTTACAACGAGATCACTCGTGATACCAAGGTCGAATCCGTTGGCAACGTGATGCTTTAGTCTGTTTCGTCCCAAAGGTTTAGTCGCAACCATGGAAACCAAAACTTATCGAGTGCGGTCGTTGGCGGATGCCCTACAGTTGATCGCTGCCGAATTAGGCCCGGAAGCCGCCGTCCTGCACACGCGACGATTGCAGCCCAGTCTCTGGAAATGGTGGGACCGCTCGCAATGGGAAGTGGTCGCCGGCACCGATCCGAACTTGCCGGACCGCTTTCAGCAATTCCTCCAAGAAGATGCCGGTTTCGCTGCTGCAGATTCGGCCAATGATCGTAGTGGCATGGAAGATGCGCCGGTGCGACCTGCGCCCAGGTCTGCACCACTCCAGCAAGTCACCAACCGCGCAAGTGTGGCCGTCGCGCGGGACAAGAGCATTTGGAGTGAAGTGATGGCCGAACTCCAACGCCTGGGCGTCTCACAAGAGACGATCGAGCTGCTGGGCGCGGACCTGGGGCTCGCCATGGAGTCGTTCGACACCGCGTCAGCGCCGCAAGCTTGGAGGCCGTTGGTGCATGAATGTGCGAAGCATCTGCGGTTTGCCGGTTCGTTGGCACTGCCAGATGGAAAATGTACACGCGTGGCATTGGTTGGCCCGACGGGCGTTGGCAAAACAACGACGATCGCCAAATTGGCTGCCGATTTCCAATTGCGTTCCAACCATCGCGTGGCGTTGATCACGGTTGACACTTTTCGCGTTGCCGCTGTGGAGCAATTGCAAACCTACGCGGAGATCATGGACATGCCGCTGTGTGTGGTCCACAATCCTCAAGAAATGCGAACTGCCGTCCAACAATTTGCGAACTTTGATCTGGTCCTCATCGATACGGTCGGTCGCAGCCCGCGCGATCAACAACGTATCGAGACCATGAACCAAACGCTCCGTGCTGCCGACCTGGACCACTTGTTGTTGACGGTTAGCGCATCGAGCGACCCCAGAACCCTCGCCACGGCAGCCACCGCCTTCCAATCTCAGTTCGCAGACGTCGCGACCTCTCTGATACTAACGAAAGTCGACGAGTGCCATTCGTTGGCTCCCGTCTATCCTTTCTTGCGGGATTGCTCGATTCCCTGGCGCTACTGGACCAACGGTCAACAAGTTCCCGACGATCTCGGGGTTGCTCGACCCGATGTCGTGGCTTGGTTCTTGGGCGAAATTGAACTGTCGCCTGATGTACCCAACGGTCGTTCGGAGCCAACTCGATCGAGTTTGGCTCGAGGTATCCCAGCATGAACGAACAAAGTGCCCTGCTCGAGAAAATGTTTCGGAAGGTTCGCCCAAACGGGAATCGCTCAAGATTCCAATTCCAACATCACCCACTCGACCACGCCCACAATGTCGTGGACCGTTCCCACGGTCCAGTTCATCGCCACAATGTCGTGGACCGTTCCGACGATCCAGTTCATCGCCACAATGTCGTGGACCGTTCCCACGGTCCAGTTCATCGCCACAATGTCGTGGACCGTTCCGACGATCCCGTTCAACCGTTGCAGTGGCTGTTGCATTCCTGCACCAGGGGCTTCAACTTGACCTCGATGGCTCAAGCGTGCGAGGCGGTCTTGGATGAGTTGGGCTGGGAGACCACAGCGCGCATGGCCACGCGTTGGTCCCACCCGATGGAGACCGACACTCAAGCGAGTTCTCGTTCCCGAAAAGCGTTTGTCGTGGCCACGACTACCGACGAAATCCAACTATCTCGAATCACGGGAACACCAAGTGTAATTTTTGTGCTGGACACCACACCCGCCAGTTTGATAAAGACATACGGCCAAATCAAAAGTTTGATTGGGCAACGCAACGACTTGGGGTCTCGCCTGGGACTGGTGTTTGTTTCACCGTTTGGCGATGGTCGTGAGAGATTGTTGGCCTCGTGCCAGCATTTCCTTAGCATTCAACCAAGAGATTTGGGGACCGTTTCCCGTTCCTTGATTGATGATGCGGAGCGTCATTGGCCGAACGCAGCGCGAAATTGGGCAGAATCCGTAGCGAAGGATTGGCATCCCTTTGTCGCGCGTTGCTTAGACCAGCAGTTGACTTGAAGTACTGTGCCGATTGTAGGGGCGGCAGTGACAGCATGTTTCGGTAAGTTGGCAAATTCCCTTCATTTGCCGTTAACTTTCGCCGAAGCGAATGCCGATAGTCGAACAGGAGCAATATCGTTTGCCTACAAGCGGGTGACGGACCTTGGTCGGTGAGTTCAAACTCCAAGCCAAAGTCAGCAACCTGACGGCAAGCCATTGATCCTTGGGTGGATACGAATCGAAATGAACCAACAACGCGAGTTATCGCGATGGGTGCGCCTTACGCAGGGACGCTGGGCTTGATTGCCTTCGTCGCGACGATTACCAGATCCGTGATCAACGGAGTTGATGCCGGAACAACCATCGTCACGGCAGTCCTGTATATGGCGGTATTTGCGTTCCTCGGTTGGTTGATTGGTAACTTGGCAACCCACGTGGTGGTGGAATCGGTCACGAAGTCCCTACAACGTGAGTTGGAAGCCCGCGAGGCGTTAAAGTCGTCAGCGACGACTGACGGCAAGCGATAGCCCGGTCCACTCCAAAATATTCACGGAAGAGTAAACACGATTCATCTGGAGGCAAGACCAGATGAAACCCGTCACGGAGGATTGCATGGCGACCACCGCAACTGCCGCGGAAGATATCCAAGAAGTTTGGAAACGATACAAAGCCGATCCGGCGAACGAACACCTGCGAAATGTACTGATCGAACGGTACTTTCCCTTGGTAAAGTACAACGGCGAGCGAATTTGGCAACGATTGCCAGACGGTGTGGAACTGGATGACTTGGTTTCGGCTGGGGTGTTCGGGCTCATGGACGCGATCGACGCCTACGACATGAATCGTGGCGTCAAGTTCGAGACCTATTGCGTGCCGCGTATTCGCGGAGCAATGCTCGATGAACTGCGAACGATGGACTGGGTGCCGCGTTTGGTTCGCTCCAAAGCCAGCAAGCTAAATGAAGCCACCAAGCAATTGGAAATCCGCCTGGGCCGCGCTCCCAGCATGCAAGAGATGGCCGAATACATGGGCCTCAGCGTCGTCGAACTGGAAAAGATGAAGATCGAGGCCAGTGCCGCAAATCTAGTCAGTCTCGACAAAAAGTATTACGAAACCGATAGCTACAAGGATGTTCGCGAAGTGGACATCTTGGAGGACAAACGCGGCGAAGATCCTACGCGGCGAGTCGCCAAGTCGGACATCATGCGATTGGTGACCAAGGGCCTCAACAAGAACGAACGCTTGATCATCATTCTCTACTACTACGAAGAACTGACGATGAAAGAAATTGGTGCAACGCTGGACTTGAGTGAGAGCCGCGTCAGCCAAATGCATTCGAGCATCGTACAACGGCTTCAAGAACAACTGGGCCGTCGAAGAACCGAATTCAACGCCATCAGTTAACGGACCGAGCCTCGCATCGCGTTCGTTCAATTTCGAAAACGAAAAAGCTCTGGCAGTTTCGAACTGCCAGAGCTTTTTGTTTGGATTCGCTTGCGGCGATCAAGCCACGTGCGACAACTCTTGTTCTTGGGCCGGTTCCCAGTTGATTTCGGCGAGTCCTTCACGAATCCCTTGCGCGAACATCTCTGCCAAATCAGCAACGTAGGGCCTGACCATCAAACCAGCTGGATAAACTGGTAAGCGAACGACTTCCAAGCCCTGCTCAGCGACAAGGTCCACTTTGGCCCGATAAGAACGATAGTCTTTTTTCGGCCGGAAAATGTGCATCTTGCCGGGGTAAGGCTTGGGACGATAACGGTCGGCTTGATCATCGTGCTGCTTCCAAATCTCGGCTTGGTTGATGCCGCCCGACGTCGAGTGGCTATTGGAGCGACCGAACATCAAGCTAAACATACCCTTCCACACGCGAGTTCGCACCTTTAAGGCTTGCCATTTCGATTGGAAGAATTTCCATTTGTCGCTTCCCGGCAATAACCAAAAGTTTCGGAAATGGAAATCGAAGCGCTGCAGCTGATAGACGAACTTGATCCACGGCGTCAACTGCGAGGACTGGGCTTGCCACCAGTTGTATGTCTCCACGCCTGACAAGAATGCCACTTGCTTGCCTTGAGCGATAAGCTGTTGGGCGACTTCCAAGGCAATGGTGCCTCCGGAACAATAGCCCGTCAGCAAGTACGGACCATCGGGCCAAACTTCTTGCATGTCCTCGATGAAACGCTGCGCCATTTCTTCGATCGTTTCCGGTATGGGCTCCCCGTACACGCCGGGCGAGTTCAAGCCATACACCGGTTGATTGGGACCCAAGCAGTCGGAAAGTTCGTGATAGACCAACGTGAGACCGTCCGCGGCCGGCATGCAGAACAGCGGCGGCAAATGACCTTCAGTCTGAATCTCTTCGACGGTCGATGCTCGGAACGCCTTCAGGGGCAAAGGCGCAGCCGTTGTGGTTGCAGTATTCACCGCGGATTCGCGTGCAGTCATCAGCTCGGTTGCGTGAGTGCGACCGCCAACAGGATCCGGCGAGTTTGGACTGTCCTCGCGGCCCGGCAAGAACCCAGCCCGCCGTAGCTCCAAACAACTGTCTTTGACCGCTTCGATGATCTTTCGCACATCCGCGTCCGAATGCTCCGTGGACAAGAAGCAATTGTCGCCCCAACCTCGCGTAAAGATCCCACGATCCAACAAGTGGAAGTACAACATGTCGGCGTATTCGAGATCCGGTGGAAAAATGAACCGGAACAGTGAAGTAAATCGAGCCAAACGAATCGGAATTCCTTCACTGACAAAGAACTCGTTGATCTCGTTGGCCATAAGTTCTGTTCGACGACTCAAACTCTGCTGCAACGCCGGGCCTTCGGCCTTGATTCGGGTGAGAATTTGGTGCGCAGCCGCCATTGCCAAGGGATGCCGCACAAACGTTCCCGCAAAGAACGTCATATCGGCCTCCGGTTCGCTCCCATCTTCGTACCTCCAGTTCCCACCATCCAACGCGTCCATGTACTCGGCTTTGCCCGCCAGTGCGCCGATCGGCAAACCACCACCGAGAATCTTTCCATAGGTGGCCATGTCGCCCCAGACATCAAAGTACTCTTGAGCACCGCCGGGGGCAGCGCGAAATCCCGAGATGACCTCGTCCATCACCATGACGATTTGACGCTCACGGGTCAGTTGCCGCAGTTTGTGCAAAAATTCGCGGGGATGCAAATCAGGGTCCGCACTTTGCACAGGCTCGACCAACACGGCTGCGATGTCGTCGGCATGTTCCGCGATTTGTCGCAGCGAGTCTTCGGTCCCATACTCCAGCACGATGGTATTGTCAGCGTAGAACTGGGGTACGCCGGGGGCCGCCGGACTGGAACCCGACCCGCCACCGGTGGCACTGCGGAGCAAGACTTGGTCGAAATTGCCGTGATAGTCTTTATTGAAAAACACACACTTTGTCTTGCCCGTCACCGTGCGCGCGATTCTCATCGCGGCCATGACCGCCTCCGAACCCGTGTTGCAGAACGTCGCGCGATCCATTCTTGAAAACTCGCACAACAGCTTCGCAACGTCTCCGGCCAGTGGCGACTGTGGCCCCACTTCCACGCCACGATCCAATTGGGCATGGAGTGCTTGCGTGACAAAGGTCGGCGACTGTCCAAACAAGTTCAGACCGAATCCCATCGCAATATCGATGTACTCGTTGCCATCAATATCCCAAAGTTTCGAGCCGGCCGATTTCTCCACCGAGATTTGATAGACCATGGACTTCCAAATTCGGCGATAACCCGCGACACCGCGTGGATCGGCGAAATGGCTACGATGGTTCTGAGCATGACTGCGCGACTTCTTGGTCCGTTGCGTGAATCGCTCCACGAATTCTTGCAGATGTTTTTGTTGGGGTTCGGTCAGTCCACCACTCGCCGAACGACGCACTGGCTTGTACGGACCAAACCTCTCAAACACCTTTTTCTGAGCCTGAACCGCCGCCGCGGTCGGCGCTGCCATTGGCGTGACCGTCGCGGGACTGCCAACCTTTGGCGCGGGACTTGGTGCCGGCGCTGTTACGATCGTGGCGGTGGGCGAAGAAGGCGCTGCCTCGCGAATGGGATTCGCGGCGAGCATCGAATCATTGACGGGAGTTGCGATTGGAGCCGGTGCGACAACCACCTGCGGACCCACGCCAAGTCGACGTTCGCGCAGCATTTGCAACTGCATCATCATCAACTGATTTTGCTGGGAAAAAATCTGTTCGATCCCGTTCGTAGAACTGGAGGTCATCGCAACCTGCGAGGACACCAACGCCATTGGGGGAACAGCCGTCATGACTGGAGCCGCCATGACGGGTGCCGTCACCATCCCCATTGTCGCGTTGGGCAAAGCCGGGGTCATGGTCACGGACGGGGATGTCGGGGCAATGTTCGTTGCGGTGGACTCAGGTATCGAGTCTTGCACAGCCGGCACCGGCAACGGTGCGGCGGATGGCTCGCTCGAGCGGACGGTGGCAGATGCGACATCAGCGCTCGGAGTCGGGGCCAAGCGCGGCTCGGGAACAGCGGGGGATGGAGATGGGGACAGCGGCGCGGTGGCGACTGCGGTGGGAGTTGTCGAAGTTGCCACGGAGGCAGGCGCCGCTGCCGCCCATTTGCCATTCTTTTCCAGATATGCCAACAACGAATCGATGTTCGGCATTTCTTCAATCAACTGCCGAAATGTAATCTTGACTCCCGTCGCGCTCTTGATTCTTTGACTGAACTGAATCAAGAACAGCGAATCAAAACCCAACTCCAAAAACGTGGCGCTTGGGTTCAGTTCCTCCAAATCGAATCCCGATGCCTCGCGGAGGATCTTGGCCAGGGCAGCTCGGGCTTGTTGTACGTTTGTAGACATTTTTTCTTTGACGTTGGTTAAATTATTGGTACCTGAAATACTCCAGTTGTTGATGCAGAACAGCAAGCTGCTGTCTTACCACAACCTCGACGAGATCAGCTTCTTCGGACGAACATTGACTGTCCGCACCCAAGCGGCTGAGATTGATCGGATCGGAGTTCGAATCCTTCAGCACCGATGGAGCTGATGTTCCGGCAACGACGGGCAGCCCCGTCCTTCCTTGAGAAGCATCTCGCTCACCGGTGGACGGACCGGCGACACCATCACGATCTTGACCGTCATCGCATCGCATTCCCGTAGAACCATCTTCGCACGATTTCTCGCACGATTCCTCGGATGCGGTCGGCGCTATTTGGTCATACCAATAGCGCTGACGCTCGAAGGGATAGCCAGGAAGATTGACGCGCCGACGATGTTCGTTTTGATAGGCGCCGGCAAAATTCACTGCCACGCCTGCCTGCCATAATGTTCCAAGAGTGCCCCACAAATGTTTACTTGCCGAGTTCTGTTGTTTGGCATGTGGGGATACCGACACCACAACTCGTTCCGCTGCCAAGCCGGGTTGTTGGCGTGTCAAGGTAGACAGCGTTTGCCCAGGGCCGACTTCTAACATGACCGCATTGGGTAGTTCCAAGGCCGCGGCGACCGCATCTGAAAACTGCACGGTCTCACGAAGGTGCCGCGCCCAATACATTGGATCACACGCCAGTTCAGCCGACAGCGGTAGCCCTGTCACCGTGGACATGATCGGGATCTGAGGTGGCGACAGTTTTAGCTGCGAGAGCAGCGCAAAGAACGGCTCAATGGCTGGCTCCATCATGTTGGAGTGGAACGCATGCGAAGTGTGAAGCGGCGTCGCAGGAATGTCTTGTTGTTCCAATCGTTCTTGGAATTGGGCTATGGCGTCAGCAGTCCCCGAAACGACCGTCAACACTGGGCTGTTGACCGCCGCAATCGACAACTCACGGCTCGAAAATTCCTGCAACAAACGAGACACGGTGGCCACGTCGACGCGAACCGCCAACATGTTGCCCGCCGGCAACCGCTGCATCAACCGAGCCCGATGAACCACGGCCGTCAAAGCATCCGACAACGAGAACACGCCACCCAAACAAGCGGCCACGAACTCGCCAACACTGTGTCCTACCATCAGCTGCGGACGAACACCGCAAGCCATCAGCCACCGGGCGTAAGCATACGACACGGCAAAGATGGCCGGCTGTGCTACTTCGGTGTTGCGCAGCGCCGCCAACGAAGCCTCGGAGTCGACCATGTCCGCGGCGACAAAGATCTTGTCGCGGAGGTCAAAGTCCAATAAAGATCGCAAAATCGCACAACATTCGTCAAAGGCTGCCCTGAATTCCGGTTCCGTGGCATACAACTCGCGGCCCATGTTCAAAAACTGGGAGCCCTGTCCGGGGAACATCCAGACGCAGGGGATGTCTTGGCGAACTTGATGCCGCCACGACTTCAATTCGGTGCTTTGCTGACGCAGTTGACGCAAGAGGTCGGCGGTGTCGTGGGACACGAATGTCGTTGTGTAATTGAACTTTTTGCGCCCCGTTTGCAAGGTGTAGGCGATCTCAGACAGCGGCGTCGCGGGATATCGTTCCAGAAAGTCGGCCATCCGGGCGCACGAGTTCTGTAGTGCTCCCGAAGTACGGGCAGAAATCGGAATCAGCCAATGACTCCGCGGATCCGAGTTCGCTGTTAGAAGCGGGGGCTCTTCGATCACAACATGAGCGTTGGTTCCACCCACACCAAACGAACTTAATCCAGCGCGTCGGACCATTTCCGAACGTCGCCAAGGTCGCAGCTCCGTATTGACGAAGAACGGGCTATTGGCGAAATCGATGTTCGGGTTCGGAGTCTCGAAGTTCAAACTTGGTGGAATCACTTCGTGACGCATCGCCAGACAGACTTTGATCAGTCCGGAAACCCCGGCAGCCACATCCAAATGTCCAATATTGGTTTTCAACGAACCGATCGCGCAGTACTGTCGACGATCCGTTGTGCGACGAAAGGCTCGCGTCAACGCTTCGACTTCAATCGGATCACCCAATGCGGTACTCGTTCCATGAGCCTCCATGTAACCGATCGAGTCGGCGGAGACCTTGGCCATCTCATGAGCCAAGCGAATCGCTTCGTATTGACCGGTGACGCTGGGGGCAGTGTACCCCATTTTGGCGCGACCATCATTGTTCAAACCCCAACCCTGCAGCACTGCATAAATCGGATCACCATCCGCCACCGCATCGGCGTATCGCTTCAGCACCACAACTCCGGCGCCTTCCCCGAACACCGTGCCTCGGGCCTTCGCATCAAAAGTGCGACAGACACCGTCCGGCGATACCATCCCGCCTTCCGTGTAAAGATAGCCGCGATTTTGCGGTAGTTTCAAAGTTACACCGCCGGCCAGCGCCATGTGGCATTGGCCCAAGACCAAGCTTTGACACGCTTGCGCAATCGCCACCAAAGAAGTAGAGCAAGCCGTTTGTATGGTCATCGCCGGCCCGCGCAAATTCAACAAATACGAGACTCGGGTCACTAAGTAATCTTTGTCGTTGCCCAACTCGGTCTGCAAATCACCACCGTGAAACGCGTTTGCCAAACTTTCTAGCAATTGCGGATTCTCCGCCAAACTGGACAACACATACGTGTCCATGTAGCAACCGGCAAACAACCCGACCGGCACGTTGACATTGTCCGGTTGATAACCCGCATCCTCCAAAGCATGCCAACAGCATTCGAGCATGATGCGATGCTGTGGATCCATCACCTGGGCTTCTTTGGGAAAGATCCCGAAGAACTTGGCGTCGAAGTATTCGGGATTCGCAATCGCGGCTGAGCGTTTGACGAGATTCGGGTTGCGTCGCAACGGACTTTGCGAAGACAGGTTGAGTTTTTCGTCCGGAATATCAACGATACAGCATTCGCCCTGCACCAATTTTTGCCACAAGCTCGGCACATCTTCCGCGTTGGGATACCGACCCGCAACACCAATGATCGCGATGCGATGATCAGTGGCGGAACTTGAATTCGTGCTTGGGTTGGTTGCCGTTCGACTTGCAGCGGTTTGACGCGAGTCATCGGTCGGTTCAACACCTTTGGCCGCGATCCGTTGGGCTATCTTGTCAATCGTCGGCAACGAAAACAACTCCATGATCGAAACATCCGTCTGCAGCTCCCGATGGAGATAGCCCAATATCTGAACCGCTTGCAACGACGTGAGTCCCAATGCCTTGAGCGAATCGTGGATGCCAATCCGTTGCAACCGCAACACTCGACAGCAGATCGCCGCCACCTTGACTTGCACTTCGGTCTGCGGCGCCACGTAGGGCTCATCCAGTTCAGGGCGTTCTGCGGATTCGACCGCCATCCGTCTCATGATTTGAGCGACTTCGGCCATTTCCGTGGCAATCCAGTACATCTGTTCGGAATCGCTGGGGCGAACAGAGGGAGCCTCGACGGATGACGCCAACGTATCGTTCGTCGCTGCCGAAGCCGATCTCGCACCACCGTCCGCGGTCCGCGTTGCCAGCGTCGCTTTTTGAAGGCGTGTTTCCAATTCGTCCGGAGTCAACACCCAAACTTGACGCGTCGAAACACCAGGATCCGCCATGCAACCAAGACTTTGCAGCAAGCGCTGGGCGGGCTCATTCTTGGTGGTGCTTTGAAACACGAGCTGAATGGAATGACAGTTCGCTGCGCGCGCCTTGACCACCAGCTGTCGCAGCATTTCGAGTTCTACGCGGCGCCCCAGGGCACGGCAACTCAGCAGGAAAGTGTCCAGCAGCAGTTGCTGTTCCTGAATGCGATACAGACTCAAACCGACCAAACCATAGTCACCAAACTTATCCGACACCCGAACCACGTCGACGCAAGAACCCGGCTCGCGACACCATTGTGAAACCTCGGGAACCGAACGACGAACGGTCGTGAAGTTGAGTTGGTTCGTGCGTTGCGTCATCTGCGCGACGCGCTCCAGATCCGATTCGGCCATCGGTTCAATCGCGACCACAAGTTGCAGGCTGTTTAAGAACTCGTCGAGCGTTAACACGCTTTGCCGGACATGTTGGCGCTGGCGTTCTTCCGCATAGCGTCGGGCTCGTTGCCGATCTTCTTCGTTGACGGTTGGAATATCGAACGCCCACGTATGGTCGAGAAACGCGGAGAGTCCGGTACTGGGAAGTTGAAGCGTCAAAACTTCGGGACAGGCCGCTCGAACTTCCGCGCATTCGATCGGGTTGTCGTCGATAAAGATAAAACTGTCGAGTCCGAGATTTAATTCGGCGGCCAACGAACGTAGGTTTTCAGCTTTGCTAATCCAATTGATACGTTCCGCGGCGATGTCCTCGCGGCGAAGGATCATTTGCGAGTTCTGGTCAAATACCGCCCACACATCTTCGGGGCGATTCTTGCTGCACAAGCACAACAAGACTCCTGCTTCACGCAGTTGACGCATTTGCCGCTGCAATTGTTGCCGCTGCGGTCCGACTTGTACTTGTTGGGCTCCCTCCTCGGCACAAACACCATCCCACAACGTTTGATCGCAATCCAGGGCGACGACTTTGTATGGCAGGCGATTGCTCGCTTGGATATGACGACACACCATCGTGGCCAGTGCCACAAAGTACTCGGGCCGGTACGGAACATGGGCCGCTCGCAACGTGACCGAATCGAACTTCTGAGCGACAGGATACAACCGATCGATATCCGCTGACGAGACACAATGCACACCGGTTCGAGCAACCAATTCGGCCCGGAGCCGCTCCTCCAAGTCAGGTGTTGTTCCGCTCAGCGGCGCCTCATCCGAATTCGAGTCGCAAATGAAGACCAGCAGCTTGCTGCGACTGCGTTGTTGAAAGCTATCGACGGCCGCGAGAAACTCGACCAGTCTTTGATCGGCACCGGCTCCGTCGGTGGCGGTCCACCAATCCGCGACTCGGATCAAGAGGACGTTCACACCCGAATCATTGGCGGCGAACTGAGAAGCCGGATCGATCAATTGTTGAAACATTTGACCATAGGGAGCCGCGTTGGCAGCACCGCGCCATTTCAGCCACAACAGCCATTGGCTCAGCGGTTGGAGAATGGGGTCGACAGTGAATGTCCCGGAAATGACAATTTTTTGATCGTTCACAGGGAACCTTACCAAGCGAGGCGAAGCGACAGACGCGGACGCGGCCATCCATCACTCTTGATGATATTCCAGCCCTCTCTGGAAGCGGCAAATTGTTGATTTTTAACAACACGCCCCACCAAAACCGGGGGTCGCGGTTGCACCGATGTTCACGAGGGCGCCGAAAAACGGTCGGCTCAAAACGGGACGTTGGAGTCGCTGTCGGGATCGTGGTCGTCATCATCGTCGTGCAGATCATCAGCGGCCAGAAAATCGGCCAACTGATCGCGATCCGGATGTAACGGGTCTTGAACGTCGAAAAAAAAGTCGCCCAAACCCATCGGCAGAGAATCACCGCCCAACGACCGCTTGCGACGCTCCGCCATTCGTTCCAGATCCAGAGCATCTTGTCCCAGACAAGCTTCCAAGGCCTCACGCCACGCTGCATCGCGACTGATGGGATGGTCGGGGTCCTGTTGGAGACGCTTGAGTGCATACCGCAGCAAATTGATTCCATCACGCGGAGAAAAATCCAGTTTCAATTGATGGCTGCGTTGGAGAAACTCGGTGGTCATTTCCAGTAACTCGGATTCACAAAATGGCAAATGGTACTTCAAGATCGCCATTTCATCTTCACGATTCGGATAGCCTAAATGAAGCGTGGGCTGCAAACGACTCAGGATGTAATCGGGGATTTCAAAAGTTGAATCGTCTTGATTCATCGTCACGGCACAGCGAAAATCCGGACTCGCTTGAATCGTAACCCCGGCCACAATCGATTCGACATATCGGCGATGGTCCAACAAAGGAGCCAATGAAGCCCAAGATTTTTCGTTCATGCGATTGCCTTCATCCAACACACACACGCCGCCGCTGATCATCGCGCTGACCAATGGCGAAGCATGATAGGCAATCTTGCCGTTTTGACTGAGAACGGGGGTAATCAACAAATCCTCGGGCCGAGTATCACTGGTGCATTGAAAAACGTAGATGGGCTTTTGGATCACTTCGGCAGCCGCCATCGCCAGAGCCGTCTTGCCGATTCCGGGGGCGCCAACCAAACGAGGAGACAGTGGTACGTCCCGCGGATCAACGACCAACCAACAAGCCAATACTTGCTTCAGGATTTCTTGCTGCCCGATCCAATGGCCCACCACTTGATGGGGGGCGGAGAGTTGCACTTCGACGCCCTGAATTTCGACCTTTTTCAACATGCGCGCAAAAACCAACTTTCATTAAGGTTGCCGCCCAAATTCAATCCTACCCGATGTCCAACCACGGCAGCCACAAAGAGCGCCCCGCTTGGGATTTTTTCTCGATCGTCCTTTGACCAAGGACAGCGTCCGATTTTAGACCAGACCTCGATAACCACCAATTCCCAGCGCGACCTCCCACAATCGGAAACTTCCGCATAACCCGTCCCGCAACCGTTCGAGCCGACCCCGTCGGAGGAAATCCGCACCAGTTCTCCTAAAGCGTGCTTTAAACTTCCGCGTCGCCAATAACCTTGGCTCCGATTGACGGAAAAACATCTATGCCAGCCAAACTTCGAAATTCGAACGGCACCGCAGCAACCGCCGCGCCACGAAACCTGGGTATCACCCGGATCGTCATCGCGCAGATGGTCGGCTGCGGCGTGTTGGGTTGGGCCCTGTTTGCGGTCGCTGTGGAACGGTGGATTCCGGCCCACTCTTCCCATGTGAACCCCAAATCCGAATCGCTAACTCGGCAAGTTTCCGTTCCGAAAGCCGACTCGATCTCGGTCAAGTCCGCTCAGTTTCACGCACATGAACCAGACAAGACTCGGTAGGCCTCTCGTGGCCCCTCATCCTTTCATGGGAACAACGCAATGACCATCGCCTCCGAGCCCAAACTGCCCAAGAGTTCGTCGCAAACGACCAGTCGCGATTCGGCGTTGGACGTGATCGCACGAGTCGAACAGCAGATGACCGAGCTGGAACGGCTGCTAGAGAAGCCCAAAGCCCCGTTTCTCCCGGATCATTTCGTATCCGTTGTCATCCCTGTCTACAATGAACAAGCGACCATTCTTCAAGTCGTTGAGGCCGTGTTGCGTCAACCCTTGGATCTAGAAGTGATCATTGTGGACGACGGCAGCACCGATGGGACTCGCGATCGCTTGGCAGCCATCGCGGGCTTGGAGGGCGTCCGAGTCATTTACCACGAGAAGAACCAAGGCAAGGGTGCGGCACTTCGAACCGGATTGGCAGCAGCCGAAGGCGATTTCGTCGTGATTCAAGATGCCGATCTCGAGTACGACCCCAGCGAAATCGTCGCCCTGTTGTTGCCCTTGGCCAGCGGCGCTGCGGATGTGGTTTACGGATCACGCTTCGTCGCCGGACGCCCTCAGGGTTGCAGCCGCCTGCAATACTGGGGAAATCGCTTCCTGACCGGGCTATCTAACCAAACGCTTGGCTTGCAATTGACCGATATGGAAACTTGCTACAAAGCCTTTTCCCGGTGGACCGTCGATTCATTGCAGCTGACCGAAAATCGCTTCGGATTTGAACCAGAAGTTACCGCTCGTTTAGCCAACCTCGGCGCACGGATCAAAGAGATGCCGATCACCTACCAGCCACGCAGTTGGCGCGACGGTAAGAAGATCGGCTTTGGCGATTTGGCTAGCGCGATCCGCTGTATCTTCCGCTACAGCCGATCGAGCTAACTCCGTTTGGATGCGAGTTACTCGCCGCCAGCTTCATTCTTTGGGGCGGTATTGGTCCCGCGTTTCAGTTCAATATTGACTGGCTGGCCGGCAACCACGGTCAATCGCGTGCCCCCAGCGGCCGTTGTCCAGGTCGAGTCGACCCGCGGTGGCCGAGTCAGCTCCTCACCTTGCGCCGGTCGCTCTTCGTCCATGTCCACAAACGTCACGACATGGTTCCCCGGGACCGCGCCTTCACGTTGATCGTCACACTTCAACGTGAACTCTCCCTTTTCGTTTGTGATTGCGGACGAAGAAGGTCCCGCACCGTTCTCCATAACGTCGGGCATAAATCGCACCAAAATGTTCGGTGCCGCGACTCCGTCGATTTTTAGCGTCCCTGAAACTGGAACCAATTCGGCCTCTTGTTTTCCGCAGCCAACCGCCAACGCCAAGACGCTTAAACAGATTAGAATTTGTTGCTTCATTTCGAAATCCCTTTGCTAATGAGGTACAAAAAAACGGCAGTTGAGATCCAGGATCAAAACTGCCGTTGAATTTGAGTTCAACCTTCGGCCGACGACGAATCAATCATCGCCGCCACATGCAACTCGCACGACAACCGTTTAGTACGAATCGGCTGAAATAACCTGGCTATCAGCTCGTTGGCAGAACAAAGCCAATACGGTTTGCGGCAATTGCTCGTCAATAAACTTGGTCGACCCATCGCCCATAACGAAGTTGGCTCCGCCGGGATGGGCGCTACCAAACGTACTCAGACGCATGTCTTGGAAAACGAACCAGGCGCTTTGAGCGGTTGGAGCACCCGGTTGACCATGGGCCCACGGGGTCTTGTAGTTGATAGGTGCAAACGCCCCGCCGAAAATGTTTCCCATCCCAGTATCACCACCTGCAGGGTACCAGCGAGCCCAAGTACGGATCGTACTGCCACTATTCCAACCAGCAACCGTGAACGAGTCAAAATTGTCGTCCATATGTTCACGTTCACCGAACAAGATCGTATTGCTCATTCCATCCAACACTTCAGGAATTCGTGTTTCTTTGCCCAAAGGAGCTGTTGCCGCCTTCCGAGCAAAAGCGACGGAATGCCCCCGCGGCATGGTCACTGCCATAAAGACACCATCGTTCGTGGACGAAGTGGCAAAGATCGGGCGAGTTCCACCGTTCATCTTGTACGACGTCATGCCGTAATATTCGGTCGTGCTGCCCGAAGTGTATGGTTCGGACTGACCCGTCAGTTGGTCCGACGAGCACAACAGAGTCTTGATGACCGCCGAAGCGCGAAACAGTGTGGGATCCGTCACCCGATTGTTCAAAGGAATCCGCGAATCCATGCCATCGAAGACATTTCCGGCTTCAATATAGGGCAGCAGGTAATAAAACGCCGAGTGACCCTGAAAGCTGAACCCCGAGGTTGAGCCGCTAGTCCACACCACGCCCGCTGCGTTCATACGGGTTTGCGTGTAGCCCGGTGGCAACTTCTGCCGGGCACTCTCGTAATTCATGACCGCCAGGCCAAGTTGCTTGAGATTGTTCTGGCACGAGGCGCGGCGAGCGGCTTCACGAGCCATTTGAACAGCAGGTAACAACAATCCCATCAATACGGCAATGATGGCGATGACCACCAATAACTCGACCAGGGTGAAACCCGATCGCTGTGGATTTTGGCCTCGGAACATGGAACCAACCTTGTTTGAATAGGAATTCGGGTGCAGAGCTTTGTCCCCCGTCTCGTCCAATAGACTAAGAAAGGCCGGGCCAACGGGCAAGGATCAATCCGAGAATTTTCCCGATTCCTCATCAATCCTTCACGCCCAATTGCCGAAACGCCCCAATTCCCGACCCGCAAACTGGCCCCACCATCGATCGTTTCAATCGCGATTCAACGCGAAGCTCCGGTGACCTCGTTTTTCAACTTGACACTGGGATTTTTTTGAAATTTGTGAAATATCGGCGCAAGGAACCGCTTCCTGCAGCGAGTGGACTATTACCAGGAGACTTACGAGTGATCCGAGGCCATTAATGATCTGCAAAGGAACGGAGAAAGCCGCAGATTGGCCGATTGGACCGGATCGCTCGAACACTGTGCCTAGCTCATGACACGGCACATCTTTGTGACTTGCCGCCGGAGGCGTTGACGTTTCCGATCGGAAGTTTGGTTTTGGGTTCGGAAGGGGATCAATGATAGCTTTGCTTTCATTTATCTGAGATCCCCACAGTTCTTGACCCGCTTTTTCCCTTTTTCTCTTTTCAAGGAGGGTGTCCCATGACACTGTCTTTTCGGTTGGCTGATTGGCCAGTTCGTGCAATGGCCAGCAAGTTAGCTCGTAAGCCGGGGTTTACCCTGGTGGAATTGTTGGTGGTGATTGCCATCATCGCCGTTTTGATCGGTCTACTGTTGCCTGCGGTGCAACAAGCTCGTGAAGCCGCGCGTCGGGCTCAATGTGCCAACAACCTGAAACAGCTGGGCTTGGCCGCATTGAACTACGACTCGACGTATAAAGTGTTGCCGCCGGGAGGCCTGGGTTGGGACACACTCAGACGACCGGAACTGGGTCCGGTTGGGGCGGAACATTATCACCAAACCGTCGGCACGCTCGTCTTTTTGTTGCCGTATTTGGAACTCGATAACCTCGACAAACGAATCACGGTAACCAAAAGTGTCGAACGGTTTGCCACGCCCCCAGCGCAAGCGCAAGGCTTCATGCCCTACGCTTACCCACAAAACCATCCCAGCCATACGCGACATTTTTGGTTCTACCAGGATGCATTGGCAGCGGCCCAGTCACGCGTTCCGGCCTTTACCTGCCCAACCCAAAACATCACCGAGAATGCTTCCTTGGCGATCATTCTGGGAATCAATGGGCCCGAACGTGGCACACAGGACAACGCGTTCAATGTGGCGAACTTCAGTGGAACGACGGCTCAACGACTTGGGAAATCGAACTACCTTTCCAACGCGGGGCGGCTCGGAAAGATGGGGAATCCAACCAGCCTGCCTCACTTCGAGCGATTTGAAGGGCCGTTCACCAACCGCTCGCGGGTTCGCCAGCCAGTGACCGATGGAAACGCCTACACCTTGGCTTTTGGTGAACATGTCGGCGGCTACGATGAAAACATGCTGCAAGGCATCGGAACGCCCACGGCTGGCATTCCAGAAGTCAAGATGCTGTGGTCGTGGGCGTGGGTCGGTGCCGGTGGCATGGTAACGGAATGGGGCGTCGCCAATCCCACTTATCTAACAGCGAACGAAGGTCAATCGAATTTCTTTGAGATCATTGACCCAGGCCATCGCTGGTGGCGATTCGGCAGCGAACACTCGCAAGTCGTCAATTGCTCGCGTATCGACGGTTCGGTAGCAGCCGTTCAAAAAGGCGTGCGCGTGGCGGACTTCCACAGCTTTTCCGGGATGAATGATCGCAACAACTTTACGTTGGGGAACGAATGAAAATTCGACTCGCCAAATCGTAAGCGTCGCCCCAACATGCTGACCCAGTGCCTTGAACCACTCGGCTTTGACTTCACGCAACGACGATTGAAGCGAAACCGATGGTCAAGGCCATTTTTTGCGGCGGGCGATTTATTGTGCCGAGGACTCGAAGCCCGTCTCATCTGGACAGCCACAAAGCGGCGACACCTTCTCGCCGTGGGTGTTAACCCAAGAACTCCTGTACAGCTCTCATGGCCAGACAGCCGCAACGCGGCGACACGTAATAGCCATGAGTGTTAACCCATGGGCTCCTCGAAAAACCACGAAGCCTATCAAGCCGCAAAGCGGCAACCGCCCCCACGGGCAACGCTGTGAAGCATTCTTTCTGGAGAAAACAGGCCCGCATGGGCCGACACAACCTTAGCCGGTGTGCGCAAGCCACCGGTTAGATTGCCCCCTCATCCAAAAAAGGCCTGGCTGGCCGACACAGTCGCAGCCACAAACATCATGCTCCATGATCGCAGGCCCGAATGGGCCGACACAGCCTTAGCCGGTGTGCGCAAGCCACCGGTTAGAGTGACACCTCATCCAAAAAAGGCCTGGCAGGCCGACACAATCGCAGCCGCAAACATCATGCTCCATGATCGCAGGCCCGAATGGGCCGACACAGCCCTTGCCGGTGTGCGCAAGCCACCGGTTAGATTGACACCTCATCCAAAAAAGGCCTGCCAGGCCGACTAAATCGCTGCCGAAAACCACTAGCTACAGTATCGCAGGCCCGAATGGGCCGACACAGCCTTAGCCGGTGTGCGCAAGCCACCGTTTAGATTGACACCTCATCCAAAAAAGGCCTGGCAGGCCGACACAATCGCAGCCGCAAACATCATGCTCCATGATCGCAGGCCCGCATGGGCCGACACAGCCTTAGCCGGTGTGCGCAAGCCACCGGTTAGAGTGACACCTCATCCAAAAAAGGCCTGGCAGGCC
>JAEUIQ010000110.1 GCA_016794985.1 Planctomycetaceae bacterium
GGCGTCTTGCCAGTTCTTGATCCTCGCCGTTGTTGTGTGCCCCATAGCCAATGACCTTCTGAAAGGCTGACCTACGAAAAGCCCAGCCACCGTGGTACAAACCGCCCGTGTCGGCTTCGCGAAGTCCGTCGTTGCGCTCAACTGAATCAAAGGCTTCAAACTTTGTTTGACCCTGCGGTTATACCAACAGGCCGACGCCTCAAAACATCGGCCTGTTCGCGTTTCTGGCCCTTGTTTTCCCGGCATTTCGCCAAACTCTCGCCTCTCGAGCTCGCTCCATCGCGGCCACTCTCGGATTGCCGGCGCGAAACCTAATGGGAGCGTTTTCTCCCTTTCGGCACCCGATTCTCCGAATCAGCCGGTGTCATGCACCAACGCAAAACACCGGCTTTTTTCATATTGCCCTACGATCTTCCGGGTCTCCTCCACTCTCCAGAGACCCGATTTCCGTCCGCGCCCCCGCGCCAAAACAGCCCCTCTCTGGGGCCAATCAGAGACAAATACTCTCAGAGTCTCTGGGTTATGAAAACCACCGGGTTAACGACTCTGGGTTATGAATTGTCTGCCTGAGAGGACATTCTTTTCGTTCCATTGATCCGCCTCACTAAGAGGCGACGAGTTACGAAATTCGCCTACGGGTAATGGGAATGCGGTATCCAGAAAGCAGTGGCGATTCCATTGAATCCCGAAGTTCAGCCGCTCGCGGCCTCAATTTTCGGTTTTTCATGTCATGAGCAGAGGGGTACGGCTAAATTACAGTAGACGACCGTTTTGATTGGGCTGAGTCGAGGACGCAAAAACATGGAAGAACAATATCAACAAGCGATTCGCTACTGGACGCTCGCGCAGCCGGTAGTCTCAGCCTACGTAGCTGCAGTCGTTCGAGACTTCCGGGACCGTGATGATGTGCTGCAGGCGATATCCGTTGCAGTACTAGAGGCGTTCTCGTCCTATGACCCCGCACGCCCATTTACTCTCTGGGCGATGGGTATCGCGCGAAACCAAGTTGGAACTTACCTGCGAGAACGTAAACGCAACCGCCTAATCTTCGATGCAGAAACGGTTGACCTGCTGGCAGTGGCATTCGAACAAATCGACTCAGCTCAAACTCGAAAGTTGGACTTTCTTCAGGATTGCTTAGCAAAGCTCGAGGGGCGGGCTCGTCAGTTGTGCGAACTGAGGTACCAAAATGATTTGAAACCCGCAGCGATCGGCTCTCTTCTTGGTATGGCTCCAAATACGGTAGCCAAGTCACTGCAGCGCATCCGCGATCAACTGCGGCAATGTATCGAGCGAAATGCTGCTCTAGAGGGAGGGCAATCGTGATTCCTGATGCTCGTGAACTTATTGATGGCTATCTGGATGATGCGTTAACGTCAAATCAGCAAGCGGAATTGAGTGCTTGGATCAAAGCCAATCCGGAAAATGCCCGGATCTTTGCAGAGGCAATGCTGCTTCACGATCGCTTGCGAAACACCCTGGGTTCTGCTGAAACGCCCGACGCCATCCTTCCATCATTAACTATCGAATCGCCCCAGGGTTGGCTTGGGGGCTCATGGTTGATGAGTTCTCTAACAAGAACGACGGCGGCCGCTGCGGTGCTTATTATGGGGCTTGCTACGTTGTGGTTCAGCATAGGTACCCAAACCGCATCAGCCGCGATTCGTGAGTTAGATCGTATCATCGTCAACAGCATGAAGTCGAAAGACCGGACCTTCAATATCGTAGTTGAAGACATTACTACTGAACGCCGCGGGAAGCGTTCTGCCAGATCTGAATCACAGCGACCACCGAAGCCACCGCTGGATGGAGCCGCATTGTACGTTCGCTCGGGTAACCAGTTTGTGCTCATTCGTAAAACCCAGGATGGCTTACCGTTTGTGACGGGAAGCAACGGTCAGCAGAGCTGGGCAATCAACACGCGAGGTCCTGTTAGAGTTAGTCCCGACGTTCATCGCTTTGATCATGATCTTCCAGGGCACGAAACGTCTGTCCCGTTAACCAATCTTAATGAAGGTCTCCAGCAGCTGAAGCGTGCCTATGACCTAACTTTCTCCGCACTTGGCCCTGAAGAGTACCAGACCGGGGATGGTCATGAAGCTCGCCAATTGATTGCTGTGAAAAAACCAAAAGAGCGCGGGCCGCAGCGAGTAGAAATCGTCTACGACGCGACCACTGGTGACATTCTGCGAATGCGTTTCGTTCAGATGCCCTACGGCCCCGACCGTTTGGATCTTCGTTTATCGCTGGTCAGTGAAGAGGAACTGTCGTCTGACTTCTTCGAACATACAAGTCATCACACGCCGGATCGAAAGATAGAAGTGGAGAACTAATGATGAAGCGGCTGATTCCCATAACAGTAATACTGATCGCGCTGCTTAGCTCAAGCGATGCACGGTCACAGTCGTCATCTTCGGCAAGAATCCGCAAACCTCAAATGAGCGATACGATCCGCGCCAATGTCTACGCGGACAATTCATTCATACTGTACATCAATGGAGAATTGGTCGCCGTGGACTCGATCGCCTTCGTTCCGCATAACGTGATTTCGGTCGACATCTTGCCAAGCTATCCGATGACGATTGCCGTCATGGCCAAAGACAACTTCGATCCAAAAACGGGTATGGAGTACGCCAATACGAACATCGGAGATGGCGGCTTTATCTTGAAGTTTACCGATGGCACGGTTACGTGCGGCGATTGGAAGGCCAAGAAGATCTCATGGGGACCAATAGATCGCGATACGAAGAGTCCACGCAACGAAAGTGTAGAAGTACCGAACAATTGGTATGCAGTGGACTTTGATGACAGTGAGTGGGGCAAAGCCAAAGAATACGCCGAAGAGCAAGTAGGTCCGAAGCAACCTTACTTTGACAGCGACTTTAAAGGTGCCAAGTTCATTTGGACTGACGACATCGCACTCGACAATGTGGTTCTTTTTCGGCATGTCGTGAAGTCGCCACCGGATGAGAAGCAGCGAGTTGATTTTCGAAATCTCAACAATGTCATTCCTGAGAATCCACCGCGGGGGCAAGGTCGGCAAGAAGGGCAACGCAGAAATAACGGAGCAAAACGATGATCCAACGTTTCGATTTATATTTGATCACATTGCTCAGCTTGCTGTGCTGGAGTGCTTCGCCTGTTCGAGCCGCTGACCAACCCAACTTCATCTTCATGCTATCCGATGACCAAGGCTGGAACGGCCTGTCGGTCCCAATGCATCCTGACGTAGCAGGCTCAAAAGGCGATATCTTTCACACTCCGAATCTGGAAAAGCTTGCGGCGCAAGGGATGAGATTCTCATCAGCTTATGCGCCTGCGTCGGTGTGCTCACCAACGCGGATCAGTTTACAGACTGGGAAGAGTCCTGCGCAGCTTCACTGGACCAAAGCGGCACCAGCGGTCCAGGGGCGCAAACTGATCGAGCCTCGTTTGATCAAGGACTTGAGTAAAGACGAAGTAACCATCGGCGAACTATTGAAGCGAGCAGGTTACGCCACAGCTCACTACGGCAAGTGGCACATCTCCGGCGGAGGCCCTGGCGCTCATGGATACGACGAACACGACGGCGACACTGGAAACGAAAACGCTTTCAAGTTCACGGACCCCAATCCGGTTGACATCTTCGGTATGGCTGAGCGTGCGGCCAAGTTCATGGAAAAAAGCAAACGAGAAAACAAGCCCTTCTACATTCAGCTTTCATGGAATGCCCTTCATGCAGCAGAACTAGCCAACCAAGCCGCGTTGGCCAAGTACGAAAAGCTCGCGACGAGCAACTCAAAGCAGGCGGCCATAGCAGCCATTACCGAAGATCTCGACTCGGGAGTTGGCAAAGTACTGGAGGCTGTCGAGCATTTGGGGCTGAGCGAGAACACCTACATAATCTACATGTCTGACAACGGTTCTGGCGGAGGTGGGCGTCGTGGTGGACTAAGCGGTGGCAAAGGTTCTGTTTGGGAAGGCGGTATTCGCGTTCCGCTGATTGTACGAGGACCGAAAGTCACAGCAAATTCATGGTGTCATGTGCCAGTTGTTGGTTACGACTTGCTTCCAACCTTATGCGCTTTGGCCGGTGTTCATGCGAAGGAATTGCCTAGAGACATTGAAGGGGGCGACATAACAAGCTTGCTTCACAATAGCGGCGAAGGCGTTGTTAAGCGCCAGCGCGAAGAGCTTGTGTTTCACTTTCCCCACTACCAAAGCGACGATGGCCCTCACTCGTCGATTCGAGTAGGAAACCTCAAGCTGATTCACTTCTATGAAGACGATCGAGTCGCTCTGTTTGATCTTGCCAAAGATATTGGAGAGCGAAACGACTTAGCCCAGCAGATGCCAAAGGACGCTCAAGAGATGAAGGGACGCTTGGACCAATATCTGACTGCCATCAATGCTCAATTGCCTACCCCCAATCCAAATTTCGATCCTTCCCAGCCAGTTGCGCCGCGTAAAGGTGGCAAGAACGGGAAGCAAGGAACAGACAAGAAATGATGTTTCAAAACAATTTTCGATGGCTGATTATCGCGTCCCTATTCCTTTTAGGCACAGTATCACGAGCCCATGAAGGTCATGAACATGGTTCTGCGGATCCTAGTGTCCGAGTGTGGACTTTCGCAGACACCGGTGCCCATATCCACGGTGCATACGTCGCCTCGCGCGACAACAAGGTTCAAGTGCGCCGCACGGACGGAACCGTCATCTCTCTTGAGATCGAAAAGCTAACAATACTGGACCAGAAGTGGATTGAGAGAAAGGTAGCGCAGGTGAAGGAGATCAACGAGAATACAACGCCAATTCAACGCGAAGTAAAGCTTGTTGTAGCCAATGTTCCTAACAAGCCCGCAATCGCTGAGACGTTTGAGCCCTTTGCGAAGCTCAAAGCGGTCAAGTATCGACAAGACGAAGATTTCTTTTATGTAGAATCGAATTCGATGCCAGACCACCGGATGATGGTTGGCATCACTGCTTGGCAACAACAAGTCCCGCTTCCACAGCCCTACTTCGGCGATAACGCTTGGCGAATTCCGCTCGAACCTGTGGTTGCCAAGAATCCCATGTCGGCCAAGTCGCATTTCTTTCGTGGCGCGATTGCCTTGGCTGCGAACGGAGTACCCATTTTCAATCCGATCAAGAATGATGGGCGAACCGACACGCTTTTGGCAGGTGAGCTAGACGAATTCGGCGGCCACTGCGGGCGTGGCGACGACTATCACTATCACATCGCTCCCACGCATTTACAGGCGATTGTCGGCAAAGACAAACCGATCGCTTACGCGCTCGATGGCTATCCCATTTATGGATATACCGAACCGGATGGCTCCGAAGTCCAAGGGCTCGATGAGTTCAACGGGCATTCCACACCGCAGCTCGGCTATCACTACCACGCTACAAAAAAGTATCCGTATCTCAATGGCGGTTTTCATGGAGAAGTCAAAGAGGTCGATGGACAGGTCGACCCGCAGCCGCGTGCTGGTGGAGTACGTGAAGCACTTCCGCCGCTGCGTGGAGCTAAAATCACTGGCTTTGATTCGAAAGACAACAAGAGCTTTAGTATCAAGGTTGAAGTAGGCCGCGAGACTCGCTACGTCAATTACTTTCTGAATCAGGACGGTTCCGTCAAGTTCGACTTCGTCGATGGCAATGGCAAAGTAAAGACTGAAACCTACTCGCCACGACAGCGCGGAACAGGTGGTGGAGAAAGAAGAGGCGGCCCTGGGGGTGGTAATGATCGACCGCCACGCAACGAGCCACCTCGCAGAGATCCGGCTCGCAGCGATACACCGCCACCTCAACGCAATGCTCCGAAGGGAGATGCATCGTCTAACAAGGCGAGCGAGGGCTTAAGCGTATCAAGTACTGCGATCGGTCGTGATGGACGTATCTCATCGGAATTTACTTGCGATGGTGAAAGGGCATCGCCACCACTGCAGTGGCAGGGGGCTCCGGCTGGAACCAAGTCTTTTGCGATCAGTCTCTGGCATACCGCTCCGGATCAAGAAAAGTCTTATTGGCTGATCTACAACATTCCCGCCACAGCCAATCATCTAGTTAAGAATGACAAAACCACGGGCACCGTCGGCTTGAACGACAAGAAGAGAGCATCCTATGACCCGATGTGCTCCAAAGGACCGGGTGCCAAGACCTATCATATTTCTGTTTATGCGTTGTCTTCAGAAGTGGAGCTTGCTAAAGGCAGCGACGATCGAACTGCGTTACTGAAGGCGATCAAGGGCATCACGCTCGCGGAAAAAACACTTGATTTTGTCTACGAGAGAACAAAGTAGTGATTTTGTCGCAACCTCCGGAGCCATTAAGTTCTAGCCCGGAGTCGGAGGTACTTTCATCATTGAAGGACCACAATGCGGATGAGTTTTACGATCCTCACGGGTAGGTTAATTTGATTATGAAATCATTCCTCAGCTCAGTCTTTTTGATCTTTTTGTGCGCAATTATTGCAGCAAACCTACCTGTTGGTGCGGCGACTTGTTATGGTCAAACCGAACGACGAGAAGGCGGTGGTCAGAACGCTGATCAACGTAAGGGCTCGGCGGACAAAAGTGGCCGTGGCAAAGGTGGTAGTGGGCTCGGAAACTATACTGAGCCGCCACCTGCCAACAACGTACCCGATCACATCTACAACATCATCCTTGGCAGGCCTACCGATGACGGAGTATCGATTCGCGTACTATTTCATCGCGATGCGACTGCTCACGTTCTTTACGGCAGCGAGTCTGGCAAGCTTTCAGAGCAAACGCCCGCAATGAAGTTCAAGGCTCAAGAAACGCATGACGTTATACTTAGAAAACTCCAGTCAAACAGCCGTTACTTTTACAAGCTGGTTTATCGAATAGACGCCGGTGCAGAGCAATCCTCCGACGAATACTCCTTCCACACACAGCGCCATCCGGGCAATCCATTTGTCTTCACTGTGACAGCCGACTCGCATTTGGATGAGAATACCAGTGGTGAAGTCTACCTGCGAACCCTGGCCAATGCGTCATTAGACTCACCAGACTTTCATTTTGAACTTGGCGACACGTTCATGACCGGAAAGTACATCAAGCCGGAACTGTCTGAGCCTCAGTATTTGGCGCAGCGCTACTACCTCGGCAGTCTTTGCCATTCTGCCTCGCTCTTTTTCGTGTTGGGAAATCACGACGGTGAATCCGGTAGCCGCGGGTCGACCGTCTGGGCCACACAAACGCGAAAGCGACTGTTTCCCAACCCAGAACCGGACCGCTTCTACACCGGCAACAATCAAAGCGAGCAGATCGTTGGCTTGCCACAAAACTACTATCAGTGGAAATGGGGAGATGCCCAGTTCATAGTGCTCGATCCATTTCGCTACACGACGCAGCGTAGTCGCAATGGGAGCAATTGGCCATGGACGCTCGGCGAGCACCAGTACAGGTGGCTCAAAGCTTCGCTTGAGAATGTCGACGCCAAGTACCGATTTGTTTTCATCCATCACCTGGTTGGTGGATCGCCAATGAACAATCGCGGCGGCGTTGAGGTTGCTCGGCTATGGGAATGGGGTGGCGAGAATACAGAGGGAGAAGATGAATTCGCCAAACAACGTCCTGGTTGGGAAATGCCGATTCATGATCTCTTGGTTAAGCATGGTGTGTCGATCGTTTTTCACGGACACGATCATCTATTCATCAAACAGGATCTTGATGGCATAGTCTATCAAGAGGTTCCTCAGCCTGGGCATCCTCGTTCCGGGAACACGAACACTGCCAAAGAGTATGGTTATCTAAGTGGCGAGATTCAGAGCAGCTCCGGTTACGTTCGTGTGCGCGTTGGACAGGAAGAAACGCGGGTCGATTATGTCAGAACCTATTTGCCCGCAGCTGAATCTCAGTTCAAAAGAAACGGCGACGTCAGCTACTCATACATAGTGGATGACGATTCAGATTCACGCTAAGTTGCCTGCAAAGTTGACTTCTTTGCGCAAGTCTGTAATGCGTCATCGACAATGGCACATTCGGTTAGTTATTATAGGCGGTCTTCGGTGAGCCAAGGAGAGATCGAATGAGCCAGTCAAGAAAAAGTCGTCGCAGTTGGTCTTCATCGGAGAAGATGCGGATCGTATTGAAAGGGATGGAACCGGGCATCGACATTGCGTCGTTGTGTCGGCAGGAGGGTGTAAGCCCAACGCAATATTATTCATGGAAGAAGCAGTTGGTATCGAGTGCCGCTGTTGTCTTTGGTGCTAAGCGAAGCTCGACGATCGATGCGAATGAAGCTCGGTTGTCGGCTGAGTTAACTCGCATGAAGAACGTTGTAGCCGAGATAACCGCCGAGAACCTTGAGTTAAAAAAACGCTTTAGGATTGGAAGACTATGGACAACTGCCCAGTGATCTTCAGCGACGAGTGATTTCCGAGGTGGAGCACGCCAAGGAACGTAGCGGTATGCCGATTCGCGAGTCGTTGAAGATTCTAGGGGTTCCGTATGGTAGCTATTATCGATGGAAGCGCGAGGCCGCTTGGACGCGTGAAGCCTCTGGTCCGATCAAGCCGGTT
>JAEUIQ010000012.1 GCA_016794985.1 Planctomycetaceae bacterium
GCGCATTCCCAGCCAAGTCCGCCATCGCTGGCCGATTCGCTCGAGCCGACGCTCGCTCCTCGCACACCGATTCACCCACTTCACGCCCAATCCGACCCCTCCACCCTCAAAAACCCAACCACGTCGCTGGTGGACGCTTACGTACGAATAGGCTGAAAATCTTCTCCGGAGCATGGTTCAAAGCCGTCTGGCCAACATGCATGCATTCGGCAAAGAAGGCGTTGCTGAAGTGGCGCGTCGTGGTTCACTTGTTCAACAAACAACTCAACAAAGTCGACTTCGCATGATTGGAAGAGTTCCCAAACCTCTGCCGCAAGGTATCGCGGAACGTATCCTAGCATCGCTCTGTCCGTGTCGGTTCGAATTGCCACAGCATTCCTATCATAAGCATTCTGCAAATCCAGCATCATGTACAGACGTTCGTTTGGTTGCAAAGAGGCAATCCGCTTCAAGACATCGCCGCTCATCCAACGCAGTCCATGGACAAAGAACTTGTTGAAGTAGCAACCTTCGGAGTCGGGCAAAGGGCAGGGAAAGACTTCGACGGAATCGGTGGCCTTCTTTCCTTCGGTCACGCCTAAGATCAAAATGGGGCTCGGTTGCGAATCTGGCGAAAAGCCACCCCATTTCAGAAATTTGTCGTATTCAGGTCGTTGCTGACCTAGCAAACGGTTTGCAAAAAGCGGGAACAAGTCGTTGGATTCGTAAACATATTCAAGAATTGGCATTTCCGGGAACGGTTGGAATCCCTCCAGCGTGGTAGCTCCCTTTGTATAGAAAAAGCGATAGACTCCGTCTTCTAACTCCAAACGGCCAACTGGGCCCCAGCCTTGATGCGACTCGACCTGATTTCGCCAAGCGACGTAGAGTGCGGTTTTCATTGAATTTCCATCTGTAAAATGCGATGTTTGTTTTCGCTTAGTAATTCTACTGTAAACTTTCGGCCGATGCTCGAAATTCGGGTGCTCGGAACCCTTTCAACGAGTTCCCGCACATCGTCATCCTGAATTGTAGCGAGTCGACTCGTCCAAGCCTTGGCGGCATCAGTAGCATGGACGGAAAATGCTCGCAGACAGTCGAGCGTTCCCAGTGTTTTCTCGGAGGTAACATCGGCGAAACACGCTGACTTCGCCTTGGTAACGTAAACGCTCATCAAACGATTACGATCGCGTGAGTTCAATCGTTCTTGACGCTCGTCATCTGTCAACAGTCTGGCGAGCGCCGCTCCATGGTCAAACGTAGGCGAGAGCGAAAGTTTACCGTGTGTGTCTCGAACGGCTCCCCAGTTGCCGTGGTGCCTGTCTTGATTTGCAATCCAACAATCGAGCATGATGTAGCCAACGAAGACATCGAGCGCCGATCGAATGGCGTCTGCTGGAATCCAGTTGCGTGGCGGTTCAAGCTCGTTCAAAACGCGGACAATGGCGTCAACAGTATGCAACCGAACTTTGTATTTGGCTCGTTCATCGAGCGGATACGATTCGTCGCGTTCAAATAAGAGTTGGTTTCCCAATAGCAATGAGAGAGGGGCTGGAGCTAAGTTTTCGCAGATGACGCCGGGCCGTTTCGGTTCTCCTCGCTCGTACTCCTGAGCCAATTCGTAATGGACATGAGGCAGGCCAAGCAAGTCGCACAGATGGCAGGAAATCTTCTCAGCCCAATCTTCACCCGTTCCGCGATCTTCAGCTTTGAAGAGCAATCGCGTTCGGTCAGCATTGAACCACCAAAACTTGGGCTTGGTACCCAAGGTTTCGACATCGTCAGCGTCCTAGAGGTTCACGCGGAAAATGGGAAATGGAGCTGCGTCGGTCATGTCACGCCCTCGGTCATGGCGTCAAGAGCACGAACACTCAACTCCCCACTCAGCAGCTTTGGCAGTCCCGATCTGTCGGGATTGCTGAGGGTGGCGAGCGTGCGGGTCTGGTGCTGGTGATTCATTCTTTCGCTGCGGCCTCCTGTAAGTCTTTCAGCGTCTTGCCATCTTTGGTCTTCCAGTCCACGCGACCGTTGGCGGCCCGTCCTTGGACGACGCCCGCCGCGGTGGAGGGGGATGGGAAAACATAATCCTGGGTAAAAGCGTAACCCTCACCCGCAGGCTTGAGTACCCCGTTGGCAATCAACGCTGCCCGCAGCTCTTTCAGGTAGGCGTGACAAGACGGAACCTCGCCTTTGACCGCTCCGCTGCCGCTGCGAACGACAAAACCATCGTGCGTCTCCCGGCCTTCGGCTTGGATGCCTTTGGCGGTGATGTAAAGCGACTTGGCACTCTTTTGGATCGGCGCTGCAGCGGTGAACACGCTGAGACCAAGCACCGGAAAGCAGAGCAGCATCTCCGAAAGGAAACCTTCGGCATCCGCGGCATCCGCTTCCGAGAGTGAAGGCAAAGCAGGTACGTTTCCATTGTCCAACACACACCGCTTGGCTTGGGCGGCGAAGGCGATCAAACGTGATTCGATGTATTGCACATGCGCCTTGTTCAGGTTCTCGTCTTTGCTGGTGAATGCGATGCAGACGGTCCAAAAATCTTTTTTGGCGGCGTGTTGATCGAGTCGCGGTTTGATCGGATCACCTTCGCCAACATAGACGCGCGGTAGTCCTGATTCTTCGGGCGGGCCTAGGAGCACATACACACCGGTGCGGGTGAGTTCGCGGCGGCTTTTGGCGGCGGCCATCAGCGCGCGGGGAATAACCATCCCCGCGCCGCTCCAGTTTGATTTCTCGATAGTGCGGAGCCCATCCGGATCACCGCCGGGAAGGAAAATCTTGATCGAATAGGGTTTGTTCATTGGTTAGGACCCTTTGGGCTCAATGGAGGCGAGAGTATTTCTCTGAACAGGAGCCTTCGCGGCAGCGTATCGCGCGGGCGGGTTGCATTGCAAGCGAGAATAAGTCAGTAGCGCCATCGGCCGACCTCGCAAAAACGGCCCACTAGCACGACCTCACCAAACGAACCCCGCTCCGCCGCAGCTTCGCCCGGCGCAATGTTTGGCGCATGCCCAATGGCATAGCCCAGTTCCCCGAACCACTCGATGGCGGCATCTTAGACAATGAATTCGCTCCGTGTCATGCGAAACCCGTCATTTTCCACACATTTTTCAATGAGCAAGCAATGACCATCCCTTCATTTTGGCAACTAGGCTTGACTTTTGAGCGGTCGCGACCAATAGAAATTTTAGATTACCTGCCATGCGTAGAAGGAGTAACAAAGCCGTCCGCCTGGGCGGCTTAAGCTATTTCGGGACTTCATCCACTCATCAAATTCTCTTACTTTCTTCGTCGGTGATCCTGTTTAGCGCAGTAAGGCACCTTGGAGAAAATGTTGTTTGTTCGTACCGACTTCGGCTCGGACGTAGTAGTCCTCATGCATCGTAAAAACTCTTTCGTTGAATATTTCGCGCAGCAGTGGGTCCACCCATCGACTTTTATGGCCATGCGCGATCATCGCCCAGATCACGAACCAAATCGAAGAGAGTGCGCTGCGATGGACGTGGTATAAGTCATATTTATCGAAATTAACCAGGCACAACCCCTTCAAAGAAGTGACGGACGATGTATTTCTCGAACTCCGAAAGCGTTGGAATTTGAAGGACCTTATCCATTCCCACTTTAATTATAGTTTCTATGGCAACATGAAGGTTTTCATATCTGTCTTCGAAGTTGATCAGGCCGTCTGCGTGAATCTTACGCGATATCATTCGCGGAAGACCGTATTCCTCAAGTTGATACACGACTGAAGGTAGAAAGGCATGGGAAAGTTTGCTTACAAAACCACTAATATCCACCCCAGTCTTGAGAATCTCCTTTTGTAATTCGTTAATGTCGTGAACTAGCGATGCCAATGCGAACGTTACATCCCGCTCGAGTTTAAAGAACAAATTTACATCTACGTGTGGTGCAAGCTTTTTCAAGATCCTTGGCAAGGTCCAGTCCCAATTATTCGAAAGAACCTGCACGAAGTTTATGAACATATCTCGCTTTCGACTCCAAGAAACCTTTTGGGGGAATGAATGGACAATCTGTTGCCTAAGGCTAATCATATGCCCGAGCAGCCTACTCCAGTCCGCTGGATTGGAGGAGTTAAGGTAGTTTAAGCCATTCCACTTCGAACGATCGCCGTGAATATCCTGAGCGACCGCGAGTATAAGCTGCGAGTCGTTTGAACGAAGCAAGCCAGGGCCATCGTAAAGGCGGTGAAATCCATCGTCTCCAACTAGCTTTTTCATTTGATTACGAAAATTTATGACCTGCGAAATCTGGTCGGTTGTGAGACTTTCCTTATGTGCAATCTCATCAATTCCACCGAGCATAGAATCCGGAAATTCGAGATCGAGCTGAACATCTTCGTCTTCTGGCGGTTTTTCCAGTAGATAAATTTGGCCGATAAAATATTTGAACATGCGTCCGGCCCTGCCAATAATGTTCTTGTATGTGAACGCGTTCAACTTGCTTCGGCCGCGACCACTACCATTCTTCCAGAGTACGACCGCTTCGGCAGAAGTATTCACACCCTCAACGACAGATGACGTGGAAATGATTGTATCTAACCCTAATTTTGCCTCAAATAGCTTGATTTGTATCTGGCTTAGCGAACGATGGATTTGCCCGTTGTGTATCCCGACTCCTCGCTTCACCAATTCGGGCAATCTCCAATTGGCACTGTATGCTTCCGACAACCACATGGCGAAGTCAGTCAGCAACGGCCGCTCCAATTCTTCCATGCTATTGCCGAGGAGCTTACCCACTCTATCGATTTGACTGTATGACGCCGCGTAAATCAGTGTTTTTGTTGCGTAAGTTTTAAGCAGATTCACAAGAACGATGCCTTTTTCATTTTCGTTCTTGATTTTTCGGTAGAGATGGTGCTGATTCAAGAAAACAGTACTGAATTCGAGTTTATCAACAAACTTCATGCCGGTAGTAAAAACGTTTTCCCCGGGGGATGTCCCATTAATTGTTAAAACTCATTGGTGGTCTCTGAATACGGAACAGCTTAGTGATTGCTGGAATGTGTTGCAAGTGGATTCGCCCCGGGTGCCGTGTTCTTGCCTTGAGCCGTAGGCGAAAGGCAAGAACACG
>JAEUIQ010000030.1 GCA_016794985.1 Planctomycetaceae bacterium
CAGAGGAATAACGCTGGGCGAAAAGCGAGCCAGTATCAAGATGATTCGGATGCTCCAGTCGATCCTTGAAATTCCCGAATCGACAGACGAAGAGTTTGCGGATAAGAGTGTGACGGAGCTTGAGGCAATCATCGCGACTCTGCAGAGGAAGGTCAGTAATCGCCCGACAGCGTGAAGTGAAAAACGACCTCTTGAAGCGACTACGGGCAACAGTTCTAGTGGCCCAAGTCTAAAATGTTTAATCTCGGCCGGTAACACTGACTCAGGCCAGGTTGCGACTTCTGCTTCCAACGATAGTATCGATTGCCCGATTTGTCCCGTTGCGGTTTCGGGTTGAAAAGCCCTATACTGGCGACCTGCACAATTATTGCGTCTGATGGGCGAAATGCCCGAGCAATCGGCCGATAGTTGTGTGAATTGGTCGCCATGGTTTCGGGATACTCTTGACGGTCGGTGGTGACTGTTGAGACCACGAACTCGGCGATATTCCTCCTGGCTCGGCGATATTCCTCCAGGCTTTCCGACGAGGCGGGACCCGCGCGGCCAATTCAGGACCAAAAGAATCACGACCCGGCATATCGAAGAACGACTCGATTGGGAAGGTAATACTGGCGTCATGGCGAATGAACTGACCTTTGTGCAAAAGCACGAGTTTCTCCTCCGACGGCTACACTCTTTGACGGGTTTGGTACCGGTAGGACTGTACATGTGCGTCCATCTGGCGACCAATGCCTCGATCTTGAACGGTGTTGAAGCGTTTCAAAACGCGGTCTACATGATCCATTCGTTAGGGAATGCATTGGTATTCGTCGAATGGGGTGCCATCTTTCTTCCGCTCCTGTTTCACGCAATTTTTGGTGTTTATATCGCATACAGCGGGCAGTTCAACACAAGTCGTTACTCCACCGGCAAGAATTGGCGATATGTTCTCCAGAGGATCACGGGGCTGATTGCCTTCGTCTTTATTTTTGCCCACGTGGCCCACATGCATGGCTGGTTCCACGTCGATTTTTGGCTGCAACTAATGGAAAAAATGGGCTTAGCTCAATTTAAAGCCTATAACGCAGCCAGCACGGCAGCCGCCGCGATGCAAGCCAACTTGCTGTGGCCAATCCTGTATCTGGTCGGGATCGCGGCTTGCGTTTTCCATTTTGCCAACGGTTTGTGGACGATGGGGATCACGTGGGGATTATGGATTACTCCGAAGGCGCAGAAGCGAGCGGACTACATCGTGTGGGGTATTGGCGGTTTGGTAATGCTACTCGGGCTGAGTGCACTAGGAGGGTTTATGACCCTGGACCCGGCCAAGGCCCATGACATCGAGGTTCGAATGTACGAGGAGAGTGTCAAATCAGGCCGTATCGTACCGAACGAGCACAAATTGTCGCACCCGCACGTTAGCCCGTAATTTGATTCGCGGGTGAATCAAAGTCCGTCGGAAGTTTTGAGTACAGAACGCACGATCCCTTAGTCGGAAAGTATTGTCGGATGGCAAAGAAACGAGTGGTAGTCATTGGGGGCGGGTTGGCGGGTCTGTCCATGACCATGAAGCTCAGTGAATTGGGCATCTCGGTCGATCTGGTCAGCTTGGTTCCGGTCAAACGTTCGCACAGTGTATGTGCCCAAGGTGGGATCAATAGCTGCAACGATGCTACTCGGCAACTGGGTGACTCCGAATGGAAACACCTGGACGACACGGTTTACGGGGGTGATTTCCTCAATCACCAACCGCCCGTCAAAGAAATGTGCGACTGGGGGCCAAAGGTGATCGACTTGATGGATCGCTTGGGAGTCACTTTCAATCGCACGGACGAGGGCTTCCTCGATCGACGTCGGTTCGGTGGGACTTTGTACAAGCGCACGGCCTTTGCCGGTGCGACAACGGGCCAGCAGCTGCTCTACGCGTTGGACGAACAAGTTCGGCGATGGGAGTGCGAAGGCTTGGTCCGCAAGTTCGAGCATTTTGACTTCTCTGCTCCGATTATCGACGACCAAGGTGTCTGCCGTGGCGCGGTCATTCAAAATTTGCACAGCATGGAATTCTTGGCGCTGCCAGCCGATTCAGTGGTTATTGCGAGTGGCGGACCAGGCTTGATTTACGGACGCTCGACAATGAGTGTCATGTGCAACGGCAGTGCGGCCAGTCGTTGTGTGCAGGTGGGAGCAAAGTTTGGCAACGCCGAGTTTATTCAAGTTCACCCGACCGCGATTCCCGGTGCTGACAAACTTCGATTGATGAGCGAATCCGCACGAGGCGAGGGTGGCCGTGTGTGGGTGCCGCGCAAACCCCAAGACCCGCGCGATCCGAAGACGATTCCAGACGCCGAACGCTATTACTTCTTGGAGGAACGGTATCCGAAGTATAAAAACTTGGTCCCACGGGATATTGCGACTCGAGAAATTTTTGATATCTGCGTCAATGATGGATTGAGCGTCGATGGCGACAAGATGTGCGTGTATTTGGATTTGACGCACATTCCGCGAGCGGAACTCGACCGCAAGCTCGGGGGCATCTTGGACATTTATCAAAAATTCCAAGGGGTCGATCCGCGCGACGTCCCGATGAAGATTTTCCCCGCCGTTCACTATTCGATGGGCGGTTTGTGGACCGACTACGAGAAGAGCAGCTCGGGTGGTCTGGTCGTGGGCTCTTCACGCAATCACGAGACCAACATTCCGAACTTGTATGCAATCGGGGAATGCGACTACCACTACCATGGTGCGAATCGCTTGGGCGCGAATTCTTTGCTCAGTTGCATCTTCACCGGTCTTGTGGTGGGCCCCGGGATCGAGACAAAACTTTCTGCTTCGAAGACGGCGGCAGCCGACCTTCCCTCCGCACTTTTCGAAAACGCTGTCGCGGCTGAGAAGCAACGTCAAAAGGCAATCATCGACCGGCCGCCAAGCAGCCAGAATCCGTACCAAATCCATTTGGAATTGGGTGACGTGATGACTCGCGCTGCCACCGTGGTACGACGAAACGACCAGCTCCGTTCGGCTCTCGCAACGGTTGCCGAATTGGAACAGCGAGCTAAAGTTGCTTCGCTGGCCGATACCGGGAACTGGACCAACCAAAATGTGATCTTTACGAAGTCATTGCAAGACATGTTCCCTTTGGCGAAAGCGATTTTGCAAGGAGCTTTGCAACGCGACGAGTGCCGGGGGGCTCACTTCAAGCCGGACTTTGCCATGCCCAGCCTAACGGCTCCAACGCGTGACGGTCGTCTGCTGGAAGCCGAACAATGGTGTGATCGCTTCGAAGAGAATACGGCGAAATGGGTCAAGTCAACCATCGCCACTTACGACAAGGGAGATATGAAACTGTCGTACGAAGATGTTGACACCTCGTTGATTCCGCCACGACCCCGTTTGTACGGCTTGGTTGGAGCGGAAGAAATTGAGATTGTCTGGAATCGTCGTGCTGCCGCGAAGGCTCAAGGGAATCCGCACGCTGCCAAAGCTGCTGCTTCACCCGCTGTAGCCAGCACCTAGTGATTTCCGACTTTGCGGGAGAGCTTCGAGCGTGAAACACTGACAAAGCGGATGGAGCCCTCGCCGCAGCAAGTGGCGTCGCTCCCGAAGCAAAGTTTGATTACGAACTCGCCCAACAAATTCCACAACAACGTTCCGAATCGTTTGCGAACCAAGACTCCACTGAACAGAAAGCATTGACAATGATCGCCAGCGCCAAGCCTAGCATGATCAAGATCCGGGTCAAGCGACAGGACGGACCAGGACAGTCTTCGTATTGGCAAAACTTCGATATCCCGTACGAAGACAATTTGAACATCATCAGCGTATTGCAAAAAATCGCAGCAAATCCGAAAACTCGGGACGGAAAAACAGTGGCGCCGGTGGCCTGGGACTGCGGTTGCCTCGAGGAAGTCTGCGGCGCTTGCACGATGGTCATCAACGGTCGCGTTCGACAAAGTTGTTCGGCCTTGATTGACCGGTTGCTGGAAGACGCGCCAAGCGGCGAAATCGTGTTGGAACCGATGAGCAAGTTCCCGGTAGTTCGAGACTTGGTCGTTGATCGGGCTCGGGTGTTTCAGTCGCTGAAGAAGGTCAAAGCGTGGGTGAGTGTCGATGGATACTACGACATGGGTCCCGGCCCCAAGCAAAGTCGTGCTCAACAGGAAGCGGCCTACCCCTTGAGCGAATGCATGAGTTGCGGGTGTTGTATGGAAGCATGCCCCCAATTCACCAAGGTTGAAGTTGAACGGAAGGCCGGGGAAAGTGAGGAGGAATATCAAAAGCGCGCGGCTGAAGCCTATAACGTCGCTTTCGTGGGCCCCCACGCGATCAATCAGGCGGTATTATTCAACAACAACCCGACGGGCCAATTTGCGAAGGCCGAACGGTTGGATGCGTTGATGGAACCGGGCGGGATCCAGGTTTGCGGGAACGCCCAGAATTGTGTTGCGGTGTGCCCCAAGCATATTCCCTTAACGACTTCCATCGCCCAAGCGGGGCGAGCGGTGACTGTTCACGCAATTAAGAAATTCTTTGAATGAGCGACGGCTCGTGCCTACGATCATCGATGGCTACAACCTGCTAAGAACCTGCGGATTCGTCGGTGCACGAGTTGGACCTGGAACGCTAGAGCGTGCGCGCGGGATGTTGCTGGGTTTCTTGGCCCAGATCTTCCCGCCGGATGAGCGAGGCAATGTTACGGTGGTCTTTGACTCGGCCGTTCGTTTGCCCGATATGCCGGACTATCTCGTTCAAAACGGAATGCACGTCTATTTCGCGACCGGTCACCGCGATGCGGACGAAATGATTATTGACATGCTGCAAAGGCATTCCGCACCCAAGTCTTTGATGATCGTATCGAGCGACCACCAGATCCAACGAGCTGCCCAACGTCGCAAGTCTCGCTTTTGTGATTCGGATCGATGGTACGAAGGGATGATCGAAGCCAATCGAAGTAACCCGCGTGTGGTTGCCACAGCCGCCGAGATTGCGTTAGAGATTCAACTGCTGCGGAAGGAACTGGCCGCGGGACCGGCGGACGACGAGCAAGAACACTTGTTGACGGAATTTTCGAAATCGATTGCCACGTTTTTGCCAGAACCGCCGCCTGTCGTAGATCCGGAACCGTCGCCCGTTTTGGATCTTGTGGCCAAGCCAGCCCCCCGTGAATTGCGACACGGGACACTGAGTGACGAGACGGTTGAAGAAGCCCTGCAACTGCTTGATCGTGACTTCATGGGCACCGCATTGGGGAATGACTTACGAACGCATCGCCGGGAAAATCTTGCGTCACACCGAGTCCCGATCGCAGCGGAACGCAACGATGGTCATGCGATACCACAAAAGTTAGCCGATTGTGACGCCAGTATCGAAATGGACTCGCCTGGTGATGATCGGATTGGTTCGGTTCCGCCAACAGCACCGACTGGTTCTGCCGACCAAACCCAAACCGAAGCTCCGGCAACCCGGCAAGACGCGGTCGGGACCGACGTGTCGGCGCAGCAATTGGATCGCTGGAACCGACAGTTAAAAGAAACGGATATCACCATCTTTCCACCGGGCTATGGCGAAGACGTGATTTTCTCAGAATCATTCGAGATCGATAATCGCTTGAAGAAAAAACCTAAAACCTAGATTTTGCTTCGAGTAATTCTCAAGAGATGACCTCCAACCGCGCGACCGACTCGCGCCTTGGTTATCTTGGAAACGTCAAGACTCAAAAACCGCTGAGCTTCTCCAAAACCCCAACTCCTCCGCGCGATTGTCTTCGAACTATTCCGTTATTGGATCTCAAAAGGTCGGTGGAAAGACGCTGACGCGCGGATGGCCAGGATTTTTTGGAACAGTCGATTCTCGATGACCCGAAGTTAAGGATCGCTGCGTGTACGCTTTGACGAGAACAACGGCCTGGCACACCACACTGGGGCGAAGGTTGGCTCGCCCAGCTCCGCGTTGCCCTCGCCTCCGCGTGAGATTCTCCCCCGCAATTCACATCTCACGCCTTCGCTTCGAAAGGTCGTTGGCGCCGGATCCCGCTTATCGTTCAATCCATACCGGATCGGGTTGAATCGTAGCGGCGCACGGCTTGCCGCTATCGACGCGGCCGCTTCCTGCAAACCGGCTGATCACACGGACTGTCATGTCATGATCACAGTTGATTTGACAACTCAAGCGAGCCCCACTGACTTCGCGAGCTCGCAGGCAATCCTGCTCCGCTTGAGTCATGCGAGTCGGCTCGCCCGCGACAAACTCGACTCGACACGTCGTGCATTTCGAGTTTCCACCACAGGCATGAAGTTGGTCTTGCCCTGCTTCTTCCACGAGCGCCAATACGAGGCGTTTTCCTGCGGGAACCTGAAACTGGCCGACACCATCAACGGTCAAAACGGGCATTCTTTTAACTCCTGAATGTATTCCATCTGGGATTATGACTACTGCAGCTTTTGCAAGAACTGCACAAACTCGCGATCAAGTTCTGACAACGGCTTGCCCAACTTTTCTTCAAACAATGCGATCCGTTCGGGTCCCGTTTGGTTGATCAACGGTGCCTTCTCGGAAAGTGCTTGAAGGTAGGCTTGGTACTGCTTAGCATACTTCTTGAGCAAGAAAAAGTTGAGGGCCCATGCTTCGGCGTACGCATCCAAGGTTGCGGTTCCGTCACGAAATCGCTTGTCGTCTTGCATCAGGGTGACGAGCGAGTCCGCGGGTCGTTGTTGCAAGTACTGCTTCGCCCGTTGGTAACGCAATACATTAATCTTTCCGATCCCCTTCCATCCTTGCTTGCTCGTGAGATCAGGTGCTTCAAAATAAACTGCCAGTCCCTCGCTTACCCAGAGTGGGATATCGGCCAGTCGCTGCTGCATTCCGTTATTGAACATCAATTGATGGGTTGCTTCATGAACAATGGTCGCGACCATAGGCACCGCGTTGGGATGCGACAGCGCTTGCGACAATCCACGTTCACGCCCACCGAATTGTCCGTCTGCCATAAGATCATACATTACGACCCAGTTGTTCAGCACATGATAGTAGCCAATGATTCCGGTTGGTTCGGCCTTCATATCGGTTCGGGCAAACCTCTCGAACTGAGCTCGGTTGGCAAATACGAGAACAATCAAGGGGCGCGTTGCGGGTCGCGGCTCGAAACCACGATTCTTCCAGAAGTTATTGAACCCTGAGAATAGCCGCTCGTACAACGTTGCTACCCACTGCACGTATTCGCGATCCGTCCAATAACAGAACGTGTAGTGTCGGGTCTGGTGCAAACGAAAACCCTCCGGCAATTCGTGCTTTAGGCGGCCCTCCAATGCTTCAGCCGTCAATTCAACCGGCGAGTCATGTCGTAGTCGATCAAGGACTTCATTTTTTCGCAGCAACAACAGGTGGCCCAACATGTCCTGAAACAGGACGCTCCCATCTAAAGCTTCAACCTCGACCTTTCCTTCGACCTGCCGAGCGGCTTCCTCGCCAACTTTGATGGTCAGACGATCCCAGGAAGGCAAGGAGATATTGGCAGCCAAATCTTTATCATCAACTGCATCGACAAGCCCCGCACCCGCATTGCCGAGTGACGAGTCCGAGCCAGCTGGTGATTTCTGCGGCAGTTCTTGAGAATAAACCAGTGTGGTTCCAAGAACTGCGGTCATCAAAATCAAACCATGACACAATCGGCCCAGACGACCCCAACTCATTTGCCGTCGCCATTCCATTTGAAGTCTGTTCATCGATCATCCTATCCTCGGCGCCCCAGAGTTCCTGGCCCTTTCATTCTAGCCGATTCCGATCGCGCAGGCGAGAAACCCAGCGGTTCGTTCGTTCGATATCTCCTGGAGGTCCGACGTACGATTCGCCCCTTGTTGAATATTCGGAGGGTGCGGATACTCAAAGGGCAACGACCCTCGAAGCTGGCCTAACTTTTGCGGTCGCGTTTAATTTTCGGTGAACTCGGCGGAAAAAAGGCATCGTCCAGGCCCAACTTGGCCGTTCGTTTCAACTCAAAGAGAAGGACATCATGGTAAATTGGATTGACAAGCGGCGTTTGCAGACGGAAGTGCTGGCGGGCACTTTCCTGAACATGGGCTCCACGGTCGCGGTCGAGATCGCGGCTCAGACAGGCTTCGACTGGTTATTGTTGGATATCGAACACGGCTCTGGGTATTTTGGCGACCTTCGAGGCCTGTTGCTTGCCGCCGGTCAAACCAAGGCAGCCCCAATAGTGCGTTTGCCTTCGATCGATGGGGACTTAGTCAAGTTCACGATGGACAGCGGAGCGGCCGGCATCATGTTCCCGTATGTCGCCAATGCTGAAGAAGCAGCTCGCGCCGTCGATTTCATGAAGTATCCGACCATGGGATCTCGCGGGGTGGCCCAGGTGATTCGTGCGACCGAATATGGACGACACTGGCAAAGCTACCTGGCTGATGCCAACGCCAACTCATTGGCTGTCGTTCAAATTGAAACTCCGGACGCCGTCGCCCAAGCTGACGCGATCGCCGCAGTCCCCGGCGTGGATGTTTTGTTTGTGGGCCCGATGGATCTATCGGTCCATTTGGGGCATCCCGGGGACTTCACTCCACCAGGTTTTGTGGAGTCCTTGAAGAAGGTCGTGTCGGCTTGTCAAATTCATGGGAAAACGGCGGGCATTTTGTCACGGCCCGAGCTGGTAAAATCGCATATCGAAATGGGCTTTCGCTTCACGGCACTGGGATCCGATGCCAACGCCGTTTACGCTGGGATGCAAAATAGCCTCAAGCTGCTTCGCGGGCAGAACTAGCCATTGTTGGGTAATTTTTGTCTGTAACGTCCGCGCGCTTCGGAGCCATCCTGAAAAGGGAGAACGATGAATCTAATTCTAACCAAGAACCGCAACGAACTGGGACGGTACGTCGCGCAAGCCGCTGCCGCATGCTTGGAGTCCAACATTCGCAAACATGGCTACGCGAACATTGTGGTTGCAACGGGTGCCTCGCAATTCGAAGTATTGGCCGAATTGGTGCGTCAGCCAAATGTCGACTGGAAGAAGGTGCACGGATTTCATCTAGATGAATACTTGGGTTTAGCTCCGGATCATCCGGCCTCGTTTTGCCATTACCTACAAACTCGATTTGTTTCGAAAGTGCCTTTGGCTTCTTTTCATTACTTGCAAGGCAATCAATCGACCGCCGAACTCTTAGGCTCGGCCAATGAAGCGCTACGAGGAAAATCAATCCACATGGCACTTGTTGGCATCGGGGAAAACGGACACTTGGCATTTAACGATCCGCCAGCGGACTTCACTACCCAAGATCCCTATTTGATGGTGCCGCTGGATGACCTGTGTCGCCGACAACAAGTTGGAGAGGGCTGGTTCCCGAACCTCGCAGCTGTGCCGACCCACGCCATTAGCATGTCGGTACGCCAGATTTTGAAGGCTGAGACGATCTTCTGCAGCGTTCCGGACCCTCAGAAGGCCGTCGCGGTGCGCGCGACTTTGGAAGAGCCCATTAGCCCGGCGATACCGGCCAGCATTTTGCGCACGCACGACAATACTTGGTTGGTTCTCGACGAAGCGTCAGCCCGGCTACTCTCCTTTGAAACTCAGTCCTGGCTAAAACGCCCTCACTAACCGGGAGCGCCAAATTCGATGACTCATCCGCTCTTTGATCTGCAAGTCAACGGATTCTTTGGTGTTGACTTCAATTCCGATGAAACAACCATCGCAGAAATGGAGTTGGCTTGTGAGCAACTCATCGTGCATGGGATCGATCGCATCCTCGCGACGGTGATCACAGCACCGGTGGATCGAATGTGTCATCGCATCCAAAAACTCGCGGACGCCGTGGCGGAAAGTTCGGTCGTTGCGCAGGTCATTGCGGGCATTCATGTCGAAGGACCGTTTATTTCAGCCGAGCCCGGATTTGTCGGGGCGCACCCGGTCGCGTCGGTGATTCCGGCCGATTTGCGAATTTGCCAACATATCTGTGCGGCAGGGCAGGGGCTCGTTCGATTGGTAACCTTGGCCCCCGAATCGGATCCTAGCGGGCAAGTCACGCGATTTTTATGCAACCAAGAAATCGTGGTCGCAGCTGGGCATACGAACGCCAGTCTCGAGGAGCTGCGGCGTTCCTTGGACCTTGGATTGAAAATGTTCACGCACTTGGGGAACGGTTGCCCCTTGAACCTACCCCGGCACGACAACATTATCAATCGCGTGTTGCATTTGGCGAAGCATCTCAAGATCTCGTTAATTGCCGATGGCCGCCATGTTCCCGATTTTGTGCTCGGTCTGTACTTGCAGGCAATTCCGGACGACAATGTAATCATCGTTTCGGACTGCATTAGCGCGGCTGGGGTTGGCCCAGGAATGTATCCATTAGGGGGGCAGCTGATTCGTGTTGATGAAGCCGGCGTCGCCTGGGCGGCAGACGGCAAGCATATGGCTGGTTCAACAGGGATACTCTCCGAGATGTCAAAGTGGTTGGAACGAGATCAAGGTTTTTCGCGCGAACGTGTTTTGAAGTGGACGCGGGACAATCCGAGTCGGCTGATCGTTTGACCTGGTACCATTTCCCGAGTTGGGTTGCATTGCATGACGAAGACTGGCAATACATGGCATGCCTTGGAATGGCCCACGGACATTGCTGAACTGCCGTCGACCGTCGTCCTTTTTGGCAAGGACAACTTCTTGATCGAAATGTCGTTGCGTCAAACGTATTCGACGTTGGCCCGTGGAGATCGCGACGCGATACCGCCTCAAAAGTTGGAGGGAGAGCGTCTGTCTTGGAATGACTTGGATGCAGAACTTTCTACTGGGTCACTGTTTTCCCAAGGATTTTCGCAACCGGTTGTGGTGATCGATGCGGAAACGTTTATTAGCAAACATCGTCCCGAGTTGGAATCGTGGGTCGCCAGGCCGACCTCTTCGAACACGTTGATCTTGGTGACGGATTCATGGTTGGCAACAACAAAACTTTACAAACTGGTTCAACAACATGGCGTTTTGATTTCTTGTGATCCGCCCACGACTTCCGCCAAGAGCAAGTCGATTGATGCCAAACAAATTGCCAAATGGATCGCAAGGTGGGCCAAGGTTCATTATCGCTTGGAAATTCCGAGTGAGGTTGGCTCCTTGTTATGGGAACTGTCGCAAGACTCGTTTGGTATGGTCGATACAAGTTTGGCCAAGCTCAGCTTGTTGTTTCCTCCAGAATCGACGCTGACACCTAGCGATATCCGCACGCATGTCGGTGGCTGGAAGGCCGACACAGTGTGGCAGGCTATCGACCAGGCGTTGGACGGGCAAGCCATGAAAGCGATCGAAACTCTACATCCGATTTTTCACGCTGGCGAGCACCCGCTGAGCGTGATGGGACAAATGTCTTGGACCCTGCGGCGGTATGCCTTGGCTTACGATCATTACAATCAGGCGAGACTATCCCGCGGGGGCAAAGCCGACATGAAGCAATCGTTGTTGGCGGCTGGATTTCGCGAATGGGGCTCAGAAGTGGAAAAAGCCGCCGGTCGCTTGAAACGACTGGGTCGCAGACGTTTGGATAGCCTCCATCGCTGGCTGTTGGAAATCGATATGGCACTAAAGTTCACCCATTCGGATGAAGCGCTTGGCCGACAATTGATCGAGCGACTTTTGATCCAGTTGAGCGATTAAGTATGATGAAACAGATGCTATCGTCGTCGTGGATTGTTTGGGTCATGATTGCGATTCAACAGTTCAATGTTTCCGTTGTTCCCGCCAGTTGGCAAGAGCCAAGCGAATCGGCCACAGGCTCAGCTTCCGAGCTGCCAGTATTGCCACAGGACACTCTCCCGCCAACCGCTGCCTTATTGAGATCTCAGCCGCTGTTGGGTTTCGATACGTTGCCAAATGATGACCCTAGTCATCCTGTGACCGAAGCGCGGGTCAATTTAGGGAGAAGACTGTTCTTCGACCCCATTTTGTCGCAGGATCAGTCCGTATCCTGTGCCTCCTGCCATCAACCGAATCACGGACTAGCCAGCCCCGACTCCTTGGCAATCGGTATTGGCGGCAAAACTGGACGTCGCAATGCACCGTCGGTGTTCAACCGAGGTTACGGCAAGCAACAGTTTTGGGACGGTCGCGCCACATCGCTGGAAGAGCAATCATTGCAACCAATATCCAATCCCGACGAAATGGGCGAGGCATTGGAACCGGTCTTGGTTCGTCTCCGCGATAACCCCGAATATGCCGACGAATTTGCGAAGGCTTTTGGACCGGCAGGCGAAGGCAACGAAGTTGTGAATTCGACCCGATTGGCGAGTGCTTTAGCGGCGTTTCAACGATGCTTGTTGCTTGGGGATTCACCGGTCGATCGATTTCGCGCCTCCGATGTCAAGGAGTTGTCAATGGAAGCACGTCAAGGACTATGGATTTTTGAAAGCCGAGGTCGTTGCTGGCAGTGTCATTCCGGGGCCAACTTGACCGATGAACTGTTTCATAACACGGGGGTTAGCTTCGGCTCAAGCAACCGTGACTTGGGTAGAGCGGAAATCACGCACGACCCTCAAGATCGGTATCGCTTCAAGACGCCCAGTCTGCGTGGAGTCGCCGAAACCGCCCCATACATGCATGACGGAAGTATAAAGACGTTGGAAGAGGTGGTAGAGTTCTATAATCGTGGCGGCTCGCCGAACGACTCGGAACTTTCGCCGCACCTTCGACCACTAAACTTGTCTGCTGACGAACGCCGGTACCTGGTGGAGTTCTTGCGAGCTCTATCTCCCGCACCGAACGAGCCGCAAACTCGATAGCAATCGAGACCCATGTTGGCTTGACTTGGCGCCCTGTTTTTTTCGAAATGGATCAATCGTGTTTACTATTCAATGCGGTAATTGCCGTGCCAAATTGAAAGTTGCCAAAGTCGAGCTGATTGGACAATCGCTGGCATGTCCCCGCTGTGGAACGATGGTGACCGTACAACCGCCACCGGATTGGGTCGCTCCAGAAAGTCCTCTGTCGGACGAAGTGAACATCACACATGATCCAGCCAAACAACCGATTGCGAAGCGACGCCGTGACCAACCGGCACCTGCCACGCCAACGCCGGAGGATCTCCAAGAAACCTTACCGACTGTGGGTAGTTTAGGATGGGGTGAAGAATTGAAGTTGGCGGATGTCGAACCGGAATCGGGACGCTCGGCCGCTTCAGCAATTCCTGCCGAGCGATCTGCGAAAAAAGGTGGCCGATCGGCTCCTACTGTCGAGAGCGCCCCGGCGGCAAAACTCGAAAAGGCAGTTCCGGATTCCTTGCTCAGACCAGAACAGTGGGACTCCATTCAGACTCGCAAACGGCGAACTTTGCTGCTTTGCATAATGGCGGTGGTCGCAGCGATGTTGGTCTTTGGATTCTTGGGTTATTACTGGTGGGAAAATCAATCCAAACTCGCAGCACTAGAAAAAGCGGCTGTAAGCCATCCAGCGGGCGATGGCCAGGACGAAGCCAACAAAGTGGAGGAGCCGAAAGACAAGAACTCCGGCTCGAACAAGGCAGCCGATCCGGACGCGAACCCAGCCCCTGCCCAAAGTGTGGATGATCCCAACAAATCAGGGAAGGAAAATGAAAATCCTTCTCCGCCGCCTAACGAAATCGCGGCTCCAGCGGACAACGACTCCGAGCCTGCGGACGCCCCCAACCCATCGTCGCTCGACAATCCAAAAGCCAACGAGCAAGAGCCGCAACCAAGCGAGTCAACCCAAGCGATGCCAGGCAGCGAAAACTCAGGCGATGCAGAGGCCGATGGCAATTTTCAGGGCATCATGGAGAGAATCTTGGAGTCGGAGAATGTAACCAGCGAATGGGATGATCCGCGACTGCGAGAATGGCAACAAGGCGCTGCAGATCCGATCGACAAAGTCTTGTTGGAACTGGCCCAGAAAGAAGCGTCGCGCCATCGTTCCGCCCGCTTCGTCAAGCCGACACCAAGAAAAACAGACACGCAACGAAGTTTGGTTGACAAAATCGCAGGCTTTCGGCACGAATCAGCGAAAGTTCCGCAACTGATGTCCGTCGCAGAAACCCTCAGTGGCCTCCCAGTTTGGTTGGACGTCGAGCGTTACGAAGGCCAACCAATCTCCTTGGATGAGGGACGATTGGTGGAAGCAATTCAGACCACGATTCCAGAGTTTTTGACGCAACAACTGCAACCGTTTGGTTTTGCCGTGGAACAACATGCTTGGATCGAAGAACAGCCGGATGTCTTTGGACTGCGAGTTTTCCCTGCTGAAGCGGGCAAAATGCGGGCCCAGGCTTATTCGGTCGATTGGTTGGCTGGCGATCTGCCCGCCGATTCGTTACAAGAGAAACTAAATGAAACAGCGGCATTTTTTACGACTTACGTTTCCCCTGGAACTTGGGGTGAACTTGTTCCAACTGCGGAAGCCAGCCCCGACGCGCAACAAGCAACCGGAGTTGGCGGCTGGCAACTCCACGATGGCAAAATTGTGGTTGTGCATTTTCCTCATGTCCACAAACGGATCGAACGAGTCCTTCGACAATTTAGTGTGGCCAAAGCCCAACAGGGACAACCTCTGAATTGGCCCGAAGAATTGTTGCCTCGCGCCGTTCAAGAAAGTGGTCGCCTGCAAACCGTCATCAATCTCGAGTTTTACCAGCCGACGCCCATTCAAGAAATCGCCAAGCAAATCTACAAACAGTCAAACGTTACAATCGTGTTCGACTGGCCATCATTGATCATGGAAGGTTGGACCCCAGATACAACCATTCCAGTGGTTGTAGAAAACCAATTGGTAATCAATGTCTTGCAGGATTTATGCTTGGACATGGGAATTAGCCTACGCCACTTGGCTCCCGATGTGGTTTGTCTGATGAGCGATGCCGCTGCCGAACGATATTCGGACGTCGAGGTTTACCCGGTAGCGGACTTGTGCCCGAAACCTCGCGACTGGGAAGTTCTCAGGGGTCGATTGTTGCGATTGCTGGCAGAAGACGCCCAGCGTTACCCATCCGCATACTTTCACTTCGAGCCTGAGTTCGGCGTTCTGGTGGCTCGGATGCCACACTCGAGTCATCGCAAACTAAACCTTTATTTGCGAGCGGCTCGACGACCCTAATTTGCGAGACTCTAATTTGCGACATGGATCCATCTTTCGCTTGGTGAACTGGTGTCCGAATCGATGGGCGGCTGGAATTTCGTGGTGCGATGATTCGCCGGGTACTCTTCCCCGGCACCGACTTTTTGCTAGAATCGGAGCTTGCTGCGGGTGTAACTCAGTTGGCAGAGTGACAGCTTCCCAAGCTGTATGTCGAGGGTTCGAATCCCTTCACCCGCTCTTCTGTGGTGATTCCAATCATCTGTTGTAATTCTCGTCAATCGTGACGCTGAGCTTCTGATGTCTGATTTCTTCCGAACTTGACGGCTGCTTACTCTGCCGCAAGGTCATTTCATCATTCATTTGCTCGGTGACGCCTCGATCGGTACGAGCCGAAGTTGCCGGAATTCAGCCGAAGTTCGCCACGATGCCAAGCCCAAAGGCAACATGGGCTTTTGTTCCCACCAGATCGAGAACTTTACCTCTTCAGTATCCAACACAAAAAGAGACTTGTCGTCTACCCATAACGTCACCTCAACTGGAGTTACGCGCAACCGAAACTTGTACCAACGGCCTTCTTCAAAGGCCATGTTTCGGGTGGAGGCATTCTCCACTGCTGAGAAGCCATTGACATTCGAGATACCAACAGTACCTCCTCCCCATCCTCCAAGAATCAACGTGCCGTGTTGATCATTGAAAGGAAACGTTAGTCCGCAGAAGAAATCGTCGCCACCCGTTCGACGTGCCTCAAAATGAATCTCGTAATTGTTGGTTGGCACTGCAAAATCGGCCACGACTCCGGTGCCGGGTGAGCCCGCCGGCAGCGATAACACACCATCATTCCAAGCCACCGGGCCGTGCTTGTCAAAATAACTCTTGTTCGCCACCTGCCACGGCCCCAGCGAGTCGCCGTGAAACAACCAAACTCCGGCCGGTTCGGCCGCAGGCAATTGCGACCAATCCACTTTTCCTGACGCAGTCGAAGCCGCCGAGTTTTCAGTCGAGTCTTCTTGGGCACTCAACGATCCGCACAGAGATTGGAGCCAAAAAGCCAATACGAACCATGCCACACCTATTCGCTGTTCTTGCAACATTGATCGCTCCCTCGAATGATAGGCTGCGTTTTTAATTCGAGTCATCCTAGTCCAAGAACAAAACTGGTACCAACCTTCGCTCGCCCGCCTGGCCCATTGTCGTTCCCTTGAGCTCCAAGCCCATTTGTTGGCGATCCCAAACGTGCCGTCACCGCTCGTGAGTAGCCACTGACTTCTAAAGATCAGGAACTAGTCCAGGGGGAACTCATCCTCCAAGGTTTCGCTGCGATACAGCGGCAAGTGACGATAGTAAACTTCTAAGGTCATCACGGCCATGGCAGTGGTATACAGCCGTCCGCCAACTTCTGATGAATGTCCGTTGTCGAAGAACCAAGAGCCTTCAGTAAAACCTTCTTTGTTTTGCGAGCGAATCAGAAACTCGCGCATGCCTTCGTTCCACTTCTCCCATGGCTCGCCACCGTAGTGCCGCATGATTTGCGTTGTGTAGTAATTATAGTACATGTTTGCTTCGGTATCGCCGCCGGCAGGAGCATCCCCCTCACGCACTCGGGTGTCAGGCCCCAATTCGGACAAGTATTTGACCGCATCCTTCAGTGATTCCGTGTCTTTGTTCCATCCCAGGTACATTCGGCTCAAAACCCCAACAGCGGTCGTACCGCGTCCGGGAAACTCTGAAGGCCGGTCGTAACCATAACGAGTTCCCCCATGAGATTGCACAAAGTTTAGAAACTTCTTGGTGCGTTCGAATACAAACGGTGGTGCTTGTTCGCCCATCATGCTGCCGCTCTTTAGAGCCATCAATTGCCAACCCACCACGGAAGTATCTCCGGCCATCTGAGGTGTGTAACGCCAACCGCCTCCAATTGGGTCTTGAGCATGTACGATAAACCGGAGCGAGGCGATCGCTGGCTCGCGAAGTTTCGGGTCCTTGGTCATTCCAAATGCTTCGCACAGGGTAATGGCACAAATCGCATGAGAGTACATGTTGCCACGGGCATCCATGAAGGAACCACCGTTGATGCCCTCGGGCTTGATGTTTCGAATCAAGAATGCGAGCCCGTTACGAACCGTGGTTTGGTACTTTCCTTCCATATGCGTATAACCTTTGCCAAGAAACGGCAAAAGCGCCAAACCCGTCGCCCCGAATTTTCCTTCACCTCTTCCGGGGTTCGGCGATTGCCGAAAGCGACCAGGGCCCACTTGGTGGTTCAAATCCCAACTTCCATCGGGCAACTGGTGAGCGGCCAACCACTTCAAACCTAGCTCCACAGCGGCTTCGCTGGCGGCAGTGCCACCATTGTTCTTCAGCATTTGTTCCCGGGCTTCGGCTGAATTCCGATGCATCAACGCATCAGTGCCGATTGCCCCAGAAGCCGGAATTGCTTCCGCCAAAGAGGCCATGGCGTCCGGAACAACCAATGGCATTGTGTCCATGACATTGGGAGTCTCCAATTCGATTTCTGTGGGAGTGTCCAATTGCGACTCAATTGCCTCGGTGAGCTCTGCTTGTTCTAACTCCGTCTCAGTCAACTGCAAATCTTGCAAATCCAGCTCATCGGTCGCCACACTGTCTGAACTCGTAGCATTCAACGCCACCTGCATCACTTGCGGCCCTGTAAACACAATCAGCGCCGCGACCGCCGTCATAACCACATGAACGATCAGGCTGATCAAGAAACTGGGCAACGCCAACAATAGGGTAAATCGATCCAACAGTGCAGGTCGCTCTTCTTCGATAGATTCCTCGCCGGAGGCGGAAGCTGGCCCAGACGGCTGTACCTTCCCACCCGAATTGGCCGGCGTGGGGTTGGCAACTCCAGAAGTGTGAACCGAAGGCCCTCCGGTCGTTTTGCCTGAAACTCCAATTTGGATTTTTGGAGCCGCCACGCCTTTATCCGCTGCGGGGAATTCACCTTTAAACTTCGCCATGCGCGGCACCATAATTTCAAGTGTTGAAGAGGAGTACCGTTCTCGTCCCTGGAACTTAAATAGTTTAGAATCTCAGGCCTGCAAAAGCAACAAGTGCCTGCGAACCCGAAGTTATTAGACAAAACGAATCGAAGCAATGCCGGAACCGACATCTATTCCTGTTTCCACGGTTTTCAGTCGCTCGAGTGAATTTCAATCGCAGTGCCTGACGTGGCAGCGGCAAGGCAAATTCGTGGGAATGGTTCCAACCATGGGGGCGTTGCATGAAGGCCATCTCAGCCTTGCCCGGTTGTGTCGGCAGCATTGCGATCGATTAGTCGTCTCGATCTTCGTCAACCCAACCCAATTTGCCCCGGGAGAAGACTTCGAACGATACCCTCGAACCTGGGAGGCGGACCTGGCCGCTCTTAACTCGGTTGGTGTCGACGCGGTTCTCGCCCCGCCCGCGTCGGAAATGTATCCGCCGGGATTCTCGACCGTTGTTAAGCCTGCCAAAGTAGCCGAGCCTCTAGAAGGCCACTGCCGCCCCAATCACTATCAAGGCGTCACCACCGTAGTCGCCAAACTTCTAAATTTGGCCCGAGCCGATGTCGCCGTTTTCGGCCAAAAAGACTATCAACAACTGGCGGTTATTCGACAAATGGTCCGTGAATTGGACATCCCAACGCAAATTGTCATGGGTCCGACTATTCGGGAACACGACGGATTGGCGATGAGTTCGCGAAACCGATACCTCAGTTCGGAAGAACGAGTTCGAGCCCTGGCGATATCTCGAGCCTTGTTTGCTTGCCGCGACCAGGTCGCGCGAGGTGAACACGATGCCCGCGAACTGGCCGTCACTCTAATGCAGGACTTGATCGACGGGGGACTCGATTCCGTGGACTATGCCGTTGTGGCCGACGGCGAGACTCTCGCAAGCTTGGATCAGATCCGGCCGGGAGCGGTCGCCCTCGTGGCGGGACATGTCGGCAAGACACGCTTGATCGATAACGTTATTCTACTTCCCCCGAGTTAGCGAATGTTGCAAACACTGTTCTACGTTCCAGTCTGGCTCTTTGAATCGCCTTGGATTTGGGTTTGGACCGCCCTGCTTGTGCTGGCTGGGGTCGCGCATGGAACCAAAAAGGGTTGGGGAGATGCCGCCAGCGTATGGGCTCCGCCCGTGGCATTCTTGTGGTTGTTCGCGTACTTCTTAATCGGCGAGATTGTCGACTACGCGATCGATCCAGAATCCCCCGCTCAAGTCACTCCGTTGGGGATCGCTGTTCGCGGTTATGGTGTCATGATGCTACTAGGCATCGTGGCAGGCGTGGTTTTGGCAATTCACCGCGGGCAGTCGGAGGGCCTGAGTGCCGATCACGTCTTTTCACTAGCCCTGCACCTCGTGGTCTTTGGAATCGTCGGAGCCCGCTTGTTCTACGTCATTCAGTACTGGGAAAGCTTCGCCAACGAACCCATGCCACATCGTTTGGTTTCAATGATCAATATGACCAAAGGCGGACTAGTTGTCTTAGGCAGCTTCGTCGGCGGAATCGTCGGCATGATTTACTGGTCGCGGCGTCAGCGGATTCGTTTTCTTAAACTTGCGGACTTGGTAGGACCGTCGTTTCTGATTGGCCTCTCGCTTGGTCGTATTGGGTGCTTTTTCAACGGCTGCTGTTTCGGAGGAATTTGCGAAATTCCCCAAGTGGGAGTTCATTTCCCAGTCGGCTCGGCCCCATACATACGGCAGTTGGAAACCGTTTCATTGCTAGGGATCCACACCACAACCGGAAAGAATGAACAAACCGCTGGGAACAACGAAGAACGGGCGAACGACGAACCTGATGATTGGCGGACGGTCTCGGCGATCCTACCGGATTCCGCCGGTGCCAGACTCGGGTTGCAAGAGGGCGACCGTGTTCGAGTCCAATTCTTACGACATTCGGACCCCAGAATCGGTACCGATAAAGTTCTTCGAGCAGGAATCAACGGCGTGGACCTGCCAGCGGCTGTCATCATCGAACGACAAGGAATGGACAACATCGAAATCCCTTGGGAGGAGTTGCCCAAGTCCACTCGGCCGATCCATCCGACGCAAATCTACAGCAGCGTCAATGCCTTAGTGTTGGCGTTCATCGTTGGTTTGTCTTATCGATTTCGCCGATTCGATGGACAATCGTTCGTTTACTTGTTAATCCTGTATGGCATTACCCGATTCGTGATCGAGTGGATTCGGGTCGACGAACCTGGCCAGTTTGGGACTGACCTTTCCATTTCTCAGTGGGGCTGTATTGGCTTGGTCGTCTGTGGAGTGGCTTTGGCAGCTTACGGATTCTCCAGCGGAACGAAACTAGCAACGGGCACGTTGAAAACGTAGCAACAACAGATGGGCACTCGAGTGAGCAGCCTACACCTTAGCTCACCCACCGGTTCACCCTTGGCGAACAAAAATTTGGCACCAAACTCGCACCCCACCCCTGTCAATACTATATTTTAAGTCGTGGGGCGGTTACTGACCTTCATCTGAAGAGTCGCGATGATTGCCTCAAGCTCCGTCACACTCTTATCCGCAAACTCTTCGTCTGTCGATTCGGGAATTTCAAGGATCGACTGGAGCATCCGAATCATCTTGATACTGGCTCGCTTTTCGCCCAGCGTTATTCCTCTG
>JAEUIQ010000037.1 GCA_016794985.1 Planctomycetaceae bacterium
TCGGAACCAGGTGTTGGGGATGGTTGTGGAGTTGGACTTGCCAGAGCTTGGCATTTCCGGTCCGGCGTGGATCGTGGACCTGGAACCCGCCCCGCTCGTCCCAGCAGGTCCAGGCCAAGTCGTCACCGCCACCTTCAAACACGCCAGTGCCAACGTCCTAGACTTAGTCCTAACCAACACGCCACCCACAAACCTAAGCCCTTCGCCCTCCGCCCTTAGCTCTTCCCCCACCGACTCCATCGGCGTCACAGCGAATCACCCGTTCTGGTCAGTAGACCGCGCCGAATTCGTCCAGGCTGGCGAGTTACAAATCGGCGAGCGACTTCAAACCCGCGCCGGCAACACAGTCTGGGTCCAACAAAAACTCCCCAGACCTGGACCAGAGCCGGTCTATAACTTGGAGGTTCATGCTGAGCATGTTTATTACGTGGGCACGAGCGGAGTGTTGGCGCACAATGCTGGCAAATCGTACGTCTCAGGTGCATATGACCAACTTGAAACCTTGCCCGGATTTCAGAATCACCATCTTCTTCAGAACAAGGCCTTTCCTAACATACTAAACGTCAAATCTGGACCCGTTGTTCGCGTCCAAGGCAAAATTGGACAATTGGGATCGCAACATAACGTGATTCATCGAACGCTCGAAGCATTTTTCGATGTGCATCGAGTTAGCCGAACGAGGCCGACGGTGGGCCAGTATCTGTCCGCAATGAATAGGGCAGCGAGGAACGCAGGGTTTAGCGCAAAAGACGCTCACCAAATGACTAGCTCTGCGCGTCGTTTCTTAACGAAGCTTAAACTAGAAATTGATGATCTTATTCCAATTGTTCCAGGCAAAATTCCATCCCACCTTCTTCCTGGGGGAGAAATGTGATGTATTGGAATTCTTGGCAAGAACTTCATCGGGAGTTAATGGAATGTAATTGGTTTGACTGCGTCGGCAAAGAAGTTCTTGAAAACTCGCCTAATTGCAACTTTGTAGAATCCTGGGAACAGGCATACAATTGGGCTCGTGCTGACGTGTCTTGGTGGTGCATTAACGAGGCGTCGAATGTGCTGAGTTTGCTATTAAGTGACCGCTACAAACTCGAATATCGTTCGTGGAACGATCATATTCGAAGTTTCAGTGTCCAGCTTGATGATTTAGTCCTTGGTTTCAGCAAACGTATTCCGGAGATATATCGGGAAGATATCGGCCTTTGGATTCGATCCCATTTAACAAGTGCATATCTCGAGTGCATTTATTGTCCGTTGGTTGAAGTGAAACTAGTTCGAAATCAAATGCAGTGGTATTTTAGGGGCCATTTTCCATGTGGCTGGGACTGCCCATCAGAAAAAGCCTTTCCAGATGATTCCACTATAATCGTTTATTGATACAATGACTTTTGCGATGGCCAACCGCAAGAGAAGTAATACGTTGCTATAGGATCGCATGGCAGCAAGTTATTTCATGAGTGAATGCGAGAGAACCGGTACTCAACTGAAGAAATGCGAAGCCGCGAGGAAGCCAACTGGAGACACACAACTGTTCCGGGGCGAGGGACATTTACTGCTGATCTCGCGCCGCTCGCCCTTTTTTCGTAAACTCCCATTCTTGTCCCTGAAAAGTTGAGCGTCCCCGGATACCCTGGCGACATCCACTGGGTCCAACAAGAACTCCCCTGCCCAGGGCCAGAGCCGGTCGACAATCTAGAAGTGCATGCGGAGCATGCGTATTATGTGGGGACCAGCGGCGTGCTGGCTCATAATTCCTGTCCGTCTACGTCCGGAAATGGTATCGCAGCTGTTACAGGCAAGCAGATGCACAGGACGTATAAGGCTGGGCTGGCAGACAACATTCGGACGGTAAGCGTCCACCACAGGCATTCTTGACGGGTTTCTTATTCTGGGCGGGTCTTTTGATCCCCGATCCCCTGGAAAGGAACTTGCGATGTCCGATACGAATGTGCGTGGTCAACTTGCCGAGACTTGGAAATCGCGACTACA
>JAEUIQ010000069.1 GCA_016794985.1 Planctomycetaceae bacterium
AAAGTTGGGGGGGCCCGAAGTCGCAATGTCAACCGCAAGGAGACTAGCGCCTAAGGTCAACTCGATGATTGGGACTAAGTCGTAACAAGGTAGCCGTAGGGGAACCTGCGGCTGGATCACCTCCTTTCTAAGGATACCAAGGTCTGCTTCCTTCGGGACAGATCGAATAGGTGGGGTTATCATCTTGGATCGTCGTGAGAACGATTGTCCGGTTAAATCTAACACTGATTATATAAGAAGCTCGCTGCGGCATTGTCGCAGCGAGCTTTTTTCGTGGCACCTACCGAGGTTTCTTCGCTTCTTTTCCGCAGCCGCTTCCGACGAGCACGCCCGCAGAGCTTTCCTCCCGGTTGCCGACAGGGGCTAAAGCGATCCAAACTGTGCGCTCGGAATGGAGGTTCTTGGTGCTTCAAATTGCTTCGAACTACTTCGAGGCTTCCGTTTGCGTTGGTTGTGCGGTTTGCAAGGCTTTGTCCATTCCCGACCAGCAGAAAATTTGGTGTAGAGGATACCCCGCGGTGAGTGTACTGAGCTATCCAAATGGGGCGTCTGTTCTGCTGGGAGTCTTCGATGCATCCTTTTAACTGGTTTTGTCTTTATGCGGGGTTTGCCACAGTCGTTGGTTTCGTGACCTTTTTGGTGATGTCCGGTGGCTCGGCCTTGCCTGAAGGCCCGGACGCAAACGGATTGCCGTCGGTGTCCGCTGCTCCGGCTGAAATCAGTGCAGGTTCGGCTTCCACAACTATTCCCGTTCTGGTGAAATTCGGTGCTACGTGGTGTGGGCCATGTCGGGAGATTGATGCAGAGCTAAAGAAACTGGAGGACTCCTATCGCCAACAAATCAAGGTAGTGCAGATTGACGTTGATGAACGACCGGATTTGGTTGAAAAGGCCGGTATCGAGCAAATCCCTCATTTGTTCCTGTACGTGGATGGCAAACACGTCAAGCAACACCAAGGCGTGCTAACCAAATCTGAGTTAGCGGTGTGGGCAGGGTTGAAGTAACGCTCGTCCCCGGTAAGTGTTGCGATTCCGTGCGAAATCTGGTCAAGATCGCGACTTTGTTTTGAAGTTTTGCCGAACGACTAGTCGTTTGCAAAGGTTGGCCACGGAGCGATGGACTTGATTTCCGGATACTCCAAAGCCAAGTCTTCCAGCCATTCGTCATATTCTGTCTCGGCCCCCAACACTTTGTGCGCCTCGATTGCTAATTGAGCGGCAACCGCGCGATCAGCGCGCGTCAACGCCAGTTGCTGTCGAACCTGTTCGGCATAAGGGCGCTTGCATCGCATTACTTGTCGTTCCGCTTCGCGAAACAAAAAATCTATGTCAATTGTATCCGTGGTTCGTTCTGACAATACGGAATAGTAGCCTTCAATCGCGGCATAGTAATTCTCATTCTCGGCCAACTGAAAGGCCTTGATAAAACGCCGAGTAAGTTCGTCGGAATTTCCCGGGCGTCCGATTTCGGCCAGCCGCAGAAGGCGTCGCGTTTCGAGTTCCTGAACCAAATCTACCGCCGCGGGGATTTCGATTGCCGTCGGGGAGCGATCAATCATCGTCTTGAGTTGGTCGATCGTTGTGCCCAGTTCCAGCAGGGAGGGTTGGTCTTTGGCTAAGACTTGATGTGCCAAAGAAATTCGGCTGGACAATGTTGGAGTGAGGCTGACCACGGTCGCTAAGAGAATCGCGACACTCACGATTAGCCCCAGTATCAGCCCAGCGATTTGAACCCCAAACGGGATCGAGAGTGAAAGTTCCCAACTTTTGGTTGGGCGGGGAGGCTCCGCGAATTGTCCCAGCAATTCACGAGCTTCTCGTTTGTCGACTCCGGCATTCAGCGGGTTGAATCCAGCAGCCATTTGGGCAACCGCCGAGATTTTATTCGCCTCGACTTTTTGAATTTCACGGAGTGCCATGAGGGCTGCTGCGGCCGACGGGTAACGAACGCGCGGGTCCGGATTTGTTAAGTTCATGAGCACCTGATCTAACCAGGTTGGTACCTCGACAATCGTTAGGCTCACCGCTTGGCAGACCTCTGTTTGTTTTCTGGCGGTCATTTGTTTGAGCGATTCCGGTGGAAACGGCAGTTGACCTGTGACCAATTCGTAGATGATGACTCCCAAAGCGTAAAGATCCGCTTGGGGAGAGACGCCCTTACCAAGGAGTTGTTCCGGTGCCAGGTAGGCAGCGACTTCCAATTCCGCTCGTTTTTGGGCATCCCAGCGGCGACGACGGATCCGATTCAATCGCAAATCGGAGACTTTTACTTTTCCGTTGACGATGAGGATCTTTTCGGGGGTGAGTTTCCCGTGTGTCAAGCCTTTGCTATGCAAATAGCCCAAGACTTCGGCAATCTCAATCGCGAATTGGACGGCCACGTCCCATTCCAAGCGGCCGCGCCGCGCGAGAATGGACGACAGCGACTCTCCTTCGACCATTTCCATTTCTAAATAGATTTGATCGTGCGAAACCCCACCGCCAAGCATTTGGACCAAACCGGGATGTCGGAGGCGACTTAGAAAGCGAACTTCTTTGTGAATTCGGTGCAGGGCTTCATCACGCGTCAAATGGGGAGGGACCGCAATGAGTTTGATGGCAGAGACGCGTTGCTGCTCCAAGTGTCGCGCGGCGTAGACGCGTTGCCGCTTGCTGCCCAGTCGCTTGAGAAGTTGGAACGGGCCTACTTGTTCTGAATCCACGCGCATACCTAATCACTGTGCTGGATGTTCGAGTTCCCGTCTTACGGGTCATTCTACCTAGGACGAAGACGGGAAGTAAGAGTGAATCGTCGCGAGAATCTTGAATTACGGACCTTACTTTTTCGTTCCTCCAGAAGGCATTGGCAAGGCAACGACGTTTGGAACTGTCGTATTAACCATAGGAATGCGATGGCCCAACGCGGCCAAAGTCAGCTAAGAAATTTGCCGAATCTCAGGCTTCTTGGTGGCCTTTCGGGGTGAGGCAACGATTTGTTAGGATGGCGATTCCCTTCCACTTTGACGGGTCCTTCAATCCGAAAGGGTGTCATTCGATGACGTCAGCGTCCGTCGCGATCGGTCGGGCGACACCAGAATCTGTTGTCGTTCAGCCCGTAGCCACAAAAGCCCAACAAAATCAGTTTGTCCGGTTTCCGTTCAAGCTCTATGCCCAGGATCCTTGCTGGGTGCCTCCCTTGGAGCAAAATCTTCGCGAATTGTTGGGGTTTGCCAAACATCCGTTTGCGGCCATGAACCCGATCCAGACGTTTCTGGCTTATCAAAATGGTGAAGTCGTTGGTCGAATCGCCGGCATCGTCGATAATGGCTTCAATCGCCGGTACAACGACTCGAAAGTGATGTTTGGGTTCTTCGAATCCATTCCGGATCAGACCGTGGCCAATGCTTTGTTCGCAGCCGTTCAGCGATGGGGGGCCGAGCAAGGCATGACATCGATGCGGGGGCCCCTCAATCCATCCTTGAATCACGAGACAGGGCTGTTGGTCGACGGTTTCGACAAATCACCGACCTTCATGATGACGTATAACCCGCGTTACTACGAGCAATTGGTTACAGGATTCGGGTTCGAAAAGGTCCAGGACTTGTACGCGTTTTGGGGGCATGTGGACATGCTGAAGACCTTGGATTCCAAAATGAAATTTGTCGTTGACGAAGCTCAGCGGCGCTTTAATGTTCATGTGAGGCCAATCGACAAGCGATATTTTGCCCGCGACGTTGCAATGTTCATGGACATCTACAACAAATCCCTTCCGGGAACGTGGGGTTTTGTACCGATGACCGATGCCGAGCTAAAACATGCGGCAACCGGACTCAAGCACTTGATCGTTCCAGAACTGTCCAGCATTGCTGAGATCGATGGCAAGGCGGTCGGGGTCGTCTTTGCTTTGCCTGACTACAATCCAAGGATTCGAGCGATTCGCGGGAAGTTGTACCCTTTCGGCTTCATTCGCCTGCTGTGGAATCGGCAAGCCATCAAGAAAGTTCGCATGATCAGTACGAACGTCTTGCCGGAGTATCAAAAATGGGGTTTGGGCCTCGTGTTGTTGAATCACTTGATTCCGACGATTCACAAGTGGGGGGTTCAGGAAGCTGAGTTTTCTTGGGTTTTGGAGTCCAATCATCTGTCGCGAGCGACTCTGGAACGCGGCGGAGCGATCCGCGAGAAGACCTACCGAATCTATGATCTTATTTTTCGCTAATTACTCGCTTTGAAACGTCTGATTTGATATGCGGCAAACATCGGAGATTGTCATTACAGGAATGGGCGTGGTGTCCCCGATAGGGATCGGCACGCGGGCCGTTTGGGAATCATTGCTGGCCAATCGTAGTGGCGTTCGGTTCCGTCCAGGAATGGAGCAGGTTCAAGAACCATGGGCGATGGCTGGGTCTGTCGAAGACTTTGACGGCAAGGCTCATATCGCGAAGAAAAGCTTGAAAGTCATGTGTCGTGAAATCCAGATGGGATTTGCGGCGGCTGCAATGGCGATCGAAGATGCCAAGCTCTCTCCTGGCCTTGTGGCTCCTCCGCGGATAGCGACCGTCTTTGCTAGTGAAGCCTTTTATGCCAATCCGGCAGATTTGGTGCCTGCATTTCGGCAATGCATCACATTGGGTAATGACGTGTCGTCTTGGGGACAAGTGGCTCCCAGAGAAATCGAGCCGCTTTGGATGTTGAAGTATTTGCCCAACATGGCCGCGAGCCATATTTCTATACTCTTGGATGCTCAAGGCCCCAGCAACACCGTCGTTTTGGGTGACAACAGTAGCCTTCCGGCCATGATCGAAGGAATCGAATTGTTGCAGCGCGGCTGGGCGGACGTGGTGGTGGTTGGTGCCACCAGTTCTCAGTTGAATCCAACAGCGACGGTCTATCGGGATCGACTTCGGATGGCGAATTGGACGAGTGATCCGACCCTCGCGGTTCGACCATTTGAGGCGAATCGAGGCGGAACGGTATTTGGCGAGGGGGCGGCGGCGTTTATTGTCGAAACCCTGGCCAGCGCCCAAGCCCGGGGCGCTCCAATCTTGGCTCGGGTTTTGGGGTCAAATCGGGCGTGGGGCAAGCCTGAGCAATCCAGTGCGCGTTTGGCGAGATCGGTTCAAGATACCCTGGAGCGATCGGGTGTTTGTGCGGATGAGGTGGGGCACATCAATGCGAATGGAACCGGGGTGCTTGCCGAAGATCGGCTCGAGGCCCAGGGGCTGGCTTCTGTTTTGCCCTACTGTCCGGTCTTTGCCGCAAAAAGCTATTTCGGATTGCTTGGTCCGGCGACCGGAGCGGTCGAACTGGTTTGCTCTTTGCTTGCCATTCGGCAGGGGATTCTGCCTGCGACCTTGAATTATGAGACTCCGGATCCGGATTGCCCGGTAAGGGTCGCCGCTGTGAACAGTCCCTTGGGATCGACGTTAGCTTTGGTCACCAACCAAGCTCCTGCTGGGCAAATCGCGACGCTATTGATCGAGGGGGCAACGACGTCAGAATGATTGGGGCCGGGCTTGTTCAGGCACGCCACTGACGATTGGCGATAGAGTTCTTTCCTGGTGTCAGATTGTTTGCCGACGCGCGAAACAGCTTGTGACGGAGGAAGGCTAATTCTTCCTTTTTATGGGAAAGTCGTTACCGTTCTTGCGGGTAGTCGATAGGCTAGGACTCAAGTAGAGTAGAATTCGCTCCGCCGCGATTTTCGGGGCGGTATTTTGCAGCGAGTGCGCCCTACCGGATGGCGCGATTCGTCCCGAAGCCGGTGAAATTGATGCGAGGAGAAACGATTGAACACGTTGCGTTTGCTCGGCGGATTCGTAATCGTAGGGCTTTTCGCGGGATGGAGTTGGCTTTCCGAATCTCGAGAGTTCTTGGCCGAGTCGCAGTTGACTTTGATCAGCCGGATGGAACTTCAAGATGAGCCGAATCCACCTGCCGTAGACGATCAATACGTGCGCGATGAACTACGGTACGCTGGACTGACGGCAGAAGAGTTGCGTGTCGAGCTTGAGAAGAAGCTTTCGGAATGGCGGCATCAATACGCCCGCATCGGTCAGGCGGTCATGCAGTTCCACTCGCAAAAGGAAGAGGAGGCCCCGCGCTGGGCTGCCCAATTTCGTGAAGCCAAGAAAAAAGGTGAGCAGGCCCGCAAGGCCGCAGGGCACGTCGCGATACATCTGCTTGAGAAGTCAACGGGTACACCTGACAAAGATTTGGCGGACTTGGCGTACAACTCGCTGGATTCCTACTTTGTATTCAAAGAGTATCGCAAAGCGTATCGTATTTCGAAGGCTTTGGTGGCAAGTGGGCATCAACGTGCGTTTCTCTTGCCGTTGTACGGCTATGCTGCCTATTGCGTGAACGAGTATTCCGAGGCACGCTCCGTATTCAGCGAAGCGAAAATCTTGGGTGAATCCTTGACGCAGGAGCAAGAAGCCGCCTTTGAACTGTCCAAGTTTATGGCCGACCGAATGGAAGCGGAAAAGGTTGCACTGCAAGCCGACGAGTCCGCTAACTTGCCAAGAATTGAATTTCAAACTACCAAGGGGAATATTGTCGTCGAGTTGTTTGAAGATCAAGCTCCCAACACTGTCAACAATGTGGTCTCATTGGTTGAGCAAGGATTCTTCAAGAACCATCAGTTCTACGAAATCAATGACAGCATGGCGGTGACGGGTTCGCCGACAAATGATCCAACGGGACAAGCTGGGTATTGGATCAAAAGCGAACATGATCGACCCGATCGGCGTCCGCATCTAAGGGGCTATTTGACGATGCTTGTCGATTTGCAATCCGAATTGGCCAGCAGTCAGTTTGCCTTCGTCACGCGTCCAAGGCCGGACCTGGATCAACAACTCAACACCGTTTTTGGCCGAATCATTGAAGGCGATGTCATTTTGGACAACCTGGAACGAGCAGGAACGGATTGGGAGAAGATGATTCAAGCGCAAGACAGTATGATCGGCCAACCGGACCGGATTCTCTCCGCGCGAGTCGTACGCAAGCGGGATCGAGATTACGTTCCCACCACCGAAGCCCGCTAAAGGAGTTCAGATGCAAACGATCGAACTTGGGTTGGCTTTGATTCGCCAGCGAGCCAGCGAGGGCTCTATGTGGTTGACCCAGGCGAGCAAAAACCAACCGATGCTGAGCTTTGTGTCCGGAAGTCGATTGGAAGGTGAATCATTTCGCGAAACCATCAGTCGTGAAGTTGCGTGGCAATTGGACTTGGAACGAAATCGCGAATTCCTCGTTGCCAACATGGCTCAAATCGATTTGGAATTTGAAGGGGCCATTCCGGGCCAACCAGACTTGACCAGGTTGCATGTGGCATTTTATTCCGTTGATTTGTATCGAAGTGCGGCTCGTCAACGAATCGCGAAACGCGATGATTTGGTCTGGGTTCCATCGAGTGTGCTGTGCGAAGCCGAACGGTTTAGCGGTTGGTTGATCAATCCGTTTCACCAGTCTCTGATTCATCGCAGTAAAGTGATCGAGAGTTGGTATTGACCAAGGAGTGCGGTCATGATTTCACGATTCGCGGGGCGAATAATCTTGCTTTACTCGCTGGCGGTAGTCGTCTTCCATTGCGTCACGATCGTACACGGATTGGGTCAAGAATTGACGGTCGTCGAGCGACAGTCGCTCGACGGCAAAATCTTGGCCAAGACCAATCACTCTCTCGTTGTGCAAACGGACTCCGGCTCTACGATTTCCGCACTCTATCAAGATGCCGGGGTTCGTTCGATCAATTTATCCGGAGATGGTGGTGCACTTCGTCTTCAAACCACCATTCGCGTCCTTGGTGAGTTGCCCATGCGTTTGCTACGGCCGGGAATGGCAGTCGAGGTAGAACTAGATCTCGCCAAAGATGGAAATGTTGGCAGCGTTCGCAGTTGGAAGCTCTTGCCTGTCGACCACGACCAAACTTCTTTGGTATTTGCGGGTGTTGAACCGCAAAACGAGGATGATTTTCAGCCAGCGGTTGTGCAAGCGATTGTGACAAAACACGACAACCATAAAATTGCCCTACAGTTGCCAAAATCAGAATTCACAAGCAAAGCCGGTTTGATTTTGACGGTGCACGAGGATGCGAAGTTGCTCGTGGCAGAACAACACATGCAAGAAGTACAGGCGGGGGATGAGGTTGTCTCGGCCGAACTCCTGAAGTTGAACACGGGTGATTGGGTTGTACAGCAGCTGGAGGTCCGATTGGCGACAGATCGCCCAGCAATTCAAACGGAACCGGAGCAAGTCTATCAGCTAAAGTATCGGCACCTGAGCAATGAACCAGAATCGCCGCGAGAATTGCGGAGCAAGAATTTTTTGATCAAGACCGACCTCTCTCCACGTAGTGCTCAGATCTTGTTGGACAAACTGGAAGACATGTTTGCCGTCGTTAGCAAGTACTACAACCGGCGGACATTGGGGCAGCCGATTGTGTGTTACGTTGTCGGGGATTTGAATCGTTGGGGACCAGCCACCGCCGAATTGACGGAGGGACTGGATTGGATTCGTCGCGGTGCCGGGGTTACCCTGGCGAGTCGGTTGGGTAATCTGCGACGAGCGATCGTCTATTCGTGCGGCGAACACTCGATTGTGCAACACGAAGCGGTTCATGCTTTTTGTCACTTGGCCTACGGCGGTACTGGACCGACTTGGTACGCGGAAGGCATGGCCGAATTAGGTTGCTATTGGCGAACGGGAGATGTTGGTGTCAATATTGACCCGGTTGTTATTCGCTACTTAACTACAACGTCGCCCAAACCTTTGTCGGAGTTGGTCCGTTTGGATCAAGTGACGGGCGACTCGTGGCAGGCGTATGCGTGGCGCTGGGCACTTTGCTACATGCTGGTGAACAACCCGAATTATGGTCAACGTTTTTTTCGCCTTGGCGAGGAGATCATGCCTCCCGACGGCAAGGCAACGTTTCAATCCGAGTTTGCCAATGTCGCCAGCGAGATTTCCTTCGAGTACGAACAGTTTGTCAAGCATCTGGGGAACGGCTACCAACAAGAACTGTGTAGTTGGGATTGGAAGACCAAAGCAATCGGCGTTGACTCGCGCGGCAAGAAATCAAAAGTCGTGGCCCGTCGCGGTTGGCAAGCAGCCGGTGCTTTGGTTAAAGCGGGAGAGACTTACCGAATCCAGGCAGAAGGTGCATGGACCACAGATGGGCGAGACCCGTTTTCGGCAGATGGTTTGGAGAACGGGACGGGAAGGTTGATCGGCGCGATCCTGAGCAAGGGTGAAAACCGAGAAGATCGGTGGGCCGAATATCAATTGTCCGAGGAGTTTCAATTAGGCGAAGACGCAAGTTTTTCCGCTCCTGCGACGGGAAATCTGTATTTGCGCTGCCAAGAGCCGCTGACACAAATCGGCGATAATCAGGGCGAATTAAAAGTCACTATTCGCAAACAATAGTTCGGCCGGGCGGTGCAGTTGGAACAGGAAAATGAAGACGCGTTTTGGGGAATACACTGGGGACCAGTATTCGCTCGGCCGTTCTCCGTCATTTCCAATTAGGTCCTCGTGGTAGGATGAGATTGGGCCCAATAATCCAGGACACAGACCTTTTCCAGGGTCGCCAAAGCCAACTGCACAAACTCTTGATGGGCGGGATGATTCAAATAAATGTCCCGATCGGCGGTCGAGTGAAACGTCAGCGTGAACACGTGCGTGAAGCCATCCGCCAATCCTTCTGGACTGTTGTTCGTACCACTTTCGATGGCGGCTATCACGTCAATCCTCTTGCCCAGAGCTTGAAAGGCATGCAAGACTTCGCGAGTTTTGGCCGGTCCAACTTCGGCTTTAAACTTCAAGAATACGACATGACGCAAAACGTCGGTCGCCGGAGCCGGCAGCTGCAAGCCGAAGTAGTCGGCCAATAAATCTGCCATGAACTTGTGGCCCACTTTATTCAGTTGGATGCCATCGACCGTCAGGATGGAGTGTGGCTTCTGGGTGGGATTGTGTTGTTGAAGGTAATCGACAGCCCTTCGGCGCAGGTTCAAGAACTGGACCTGGGAAAAACTCGCGTCATCGGAATGGCTTGGTCGGTGAACCTCGGCGGCGACTTCAGCAATCAGATCGGAAATAGCGCTGAGGTCACGATCGAGAGAGTTCGTGCCGTCAGATTTTTCCCCAATCAAGAATGGGGAGGCGAATACCAACACTCCCTGCGGAGCGTGTTGAAAAAACTGGTTAGCTAATTCAAGGATTGCGCAACGGGTCTTTTCGAATTCGAGTACATGTCCCCGCGCTTGATGCCACACGTCATTCAGTCCCAACATCACAAGCAAAACGGTTGGTCGAAGAGCAATGACCTCTTCCGCGAATCTTTGGCTGGCGTGCTCCCATCGATCGGTACTTCTGCCAACGACAAACCACGGCATTTCTTCGTAGTTCAAGGCTTCCCGCAACAGAGTCACAAAACCATGGGGGCGATTGCCGGCCAGCGCCATGGTATCGCCCACAACCACGACTCGGTCCGTCTGTTTCAGTGGTCGCGGAAAACTTGGAACGGTCATTGCTCGACTCCCATCACGTAACGTCTATCAACAAAAAACTGCCTTGAGTTTTTCAAGGCAGTTTAGCGTTTACATTCTATCGCGTGGGTTACTCGCTCGGTAGTCGTTTAGCGACCGTAGCGGACCACGATCACATACTTGGGAGCTCCGTCAACTGCTGGTGTGTTGGCGGCATTCGCCATGCCTCCCAAGATGGTCCAAGTATTTGGTAACGCTTTGATCGTGCCCGTCGCTTGAAACGCTGGCAGATCCCCTTTCTCGGGCACTCCCAAGACGGCTGGTGTGGCTTGAGCCGACGTCGTAACGTGACTGATGCCAATTTGAATCAGTCCAGGTTCGGTCGGATTGCTGGGCACCACGGGGCGAACTTGAGTCAACCAACCCAGGATCGGCTTCACCGTACGAGGCTGATAACCAACCCCACTTTGCGTTTGGTTAGCCCCATCTTGCAAAGCTCCACTTTGGAACGTGCCGACAACCGGTGTCACGCCAATCACCAAGTTGCGATGTTCACCTGACGAGGAAAAGCCCAAGTGACCGTTGAGCACCGAAAGGGATCCGTAAGCGACGGCTTGCTGGTCGATCCACTCTTGGATCAGCTTTTGATCATTGGTTTGACGCAATTGCTGAGCGGTCGTTGGATCCAATGTCAATGCTGCCCACTCGACCTGAATTACTTGCTGTTGGGTCAGCCCATCGCGCAAAACCTTGAGGATTTGTGCGATCTGTTCGTGGCAGTCTTCTGTTTGTTTCGCGACCAACATGCCGTTGTATAAAGATAATTCGCCGCTGTTGTAGCTGTCGAAGTTGGAGAGAAACTGGTCGACCAGTGTGTACAACGCTGAACCATCGTCGGTTGATGTCGACATTCCCATACCCATTCCCATTCCAAGGCCCATGCCGCCCATGCCGTCTTGAGGATTCGCAGGGACGGAAAACATTCCACCGCCCCCACCCATTCCACCGCCCCCACCCATTCCACCGCCCATACCACCCATTCCGCCGCCCATACCACCGAATCCCCCCGAACCCGTTCCGGCAGCCGGTGCCAAGAGGCCGGTACCCGGCCAATGGCTCCCGGGATCGGCGACCGCGGCGGGGGTCAATAAATCCGCGATTGGGTAGACTCGCAGTAATCTTTCCTCTTCCACTTCGTCTTGCCACGCGCTGGCCTGAGGCAAATGGTTCACGGCAATCACCGCTACGGGAGCGAAGACCAAACAACAAACGGAAACTAACTTGCGGAGACGCATAGTTGACACACCTTTCGAAGGGACTTGGGACCGGGAGATTCGAGACTTTGTTGACGCTGCCATTTCTGACTGCGTTGTTGGGCGGAAGGAATGGCAGCCCAAGCCGATGGAGATTCTTGCAATGGCTGCAACTTCTCTTCCAATCGATCTTGATGCCTGAAAACGTAGGCGGAGAGGGCCGGGAGCGCTTGGACACCGCTGCGAGCTCTGCTCAAAAGTTCTTGATCCAAGCCTTCTTGCTCGATGACTGAAAGAATCATGGCCGCGAGAAACTGTTGTTGCGAGTTGGGCGATGTCAACTGAGATAACGCTCGCTCCGCGTGGGCCGGATGCCACTTGAGGGCCGCTTGACGCAAGACTTGCTGGCAAACTTGATCGGCCGCCAACACTGCCAAGGCCTCCGTTGCAACTTGCCCCGAGCGGCTCGCCAATTCCGCAGCTAGTGCATGAACCGTTTCCGCGTTTTGAGCTTCCGGTAGCCAACGCACCAGTTGGGCGTCATTCGCTCGTGGAATCAAGAAAGGTGCGGCCAACCCCGCCGTTTCCTCACGTTGCAGACAAAACCCCAATTGTTCCGGAGCCGACGCTCCTAATTCCATACTAAGAATTTCAATACCGGCTTGCAGTGCGGTGGGCTCCTTCCACTCTCGCAGCCCGCGTATGGTCCAACCGGACCAGAAGCCGCGACAGGCCACCCATTGTTCTTCCAGGACCGAACGTTGTTCCGGTGTTGCCGCTTGCCATTGAATCAACCAACGACGCAATTCTTCGTTTAACGCCGTGTGGTCCATGCGGCGCTGGACTTTCGCGAATTGTGAGGGCGTCAACATAAGAAGTTCTTGCACGGAACGGATCTGTTCTCGACCGTACTTTTTCAGCGCTGGTTGGTTGTTCACCGCCATTTCAATGCCATTTGTCGAATTAGGAGTGGTATTCGAGTTCACGGATGGTGGGGCCGGACCTTGCTCCGAGTGAATGGAAGTCGCTTGGCTTCCGTTCTTGTTTTCTTTCTCGGTCTCGGTGAATTGTTGTGGGCGTGCATCGAACCACCATTGAGAAAGCGTTCCGCCAATCGCGAGCAGCACGATGGCCGCCGTGGTCCACCCCATCAACGCGGTGCTCCAGCGTCGATCAGGCTTGGCAACCGAGTTGAGTTCGGCACCGGGCGTGGATTGCAGTTGTGCGAGACTCGCTTGTAACCGAAGGATCGCTGCTTCGAACTCGGGGCCGGTTTCCGACATCGGGTCCGCAGACGCCAATAGCTCGTTCCAACGCGGATCATCAGGATCTAATGGAAGGTGCATGGTGCTCTCGGTTCGTGCAAAATACTCGTGACAACTGCCGGTGGGATCTACAGGTTCGGGTTGTGATTCAGTGATGATTGGTCTGACAAAATCGCACGAAGCTGTTGCTTCGCAGCGTGAAAATTCGCGTACACATTTTGAATCGAAGTTGCGGTGAGGGCCGCCACTTCGGACGCTGGCAGTCCTTGCCAGATCAGCAACTGTACAACTTCCCGTTGTCGAGCGGGTAGTCGAGTGACGGCGTGCTGGATGAGCTGTTGTTCCTCGGCTTGGATGGGGACCAACGCTGGATCGACCGCACTCGGGTTGGGCAACAAGTCCAAGTCGAATTCGACCGTTGCCCTACCCGGGCCGGGAGACTTTTGTACCTGCTCGTTCTGCCCCAAGTCTTCGACGATCGAAGTTTGCTGTCCCGATTCTCGCTGCGACATGGGGCGATTTTTTCGCAACCAATCCCGGCAACTGTTCAGCACAATGTGCAACATCCAGGTACTAAGTTGCGATTCTCCGCGAAAGGAATCACGCGATTGAATCAACTTGACCAATCCATCTTGAACAGCATCTTCCGCCGCCGGAAGGTTGCCGCAGACTCGGACCGCCATCGCCAACGCCTGGGGTAGCACTCGGTTCAGCGTCGCTTCCCATGTTTCTTTGCTGGGCATGTTCGGCTGACCTGCTGACGTTCTTTGGTGGCGGTGATTCGCTCTCAAAATATTAGACGGAGCCGCCGATTAATTCTCAAAAGAAAATTCCACAGAAAAAAAGATCCGATTATCTGCCGTGAGCAAGTCCATTTTCATGTTTCGGCGGCGCGACGCGAGTGGTCGGTATCGAATAGCCACAGTAAATTAACAGCTTGTTGCCGATGATCTGGTAAGGATATTGCCCGTCTGCCCAACTGTACGGCCGCTTGCGGTTCAGCGACCAAAGTCCATTCGACGCTTGCCTGGCGAGGAACCGATGTAGCTGCCGAGTCGGGTGCCACCGTTTTTAGTTTCTGCAGCGGCAAAAAGCAGGTTTCTTGATCCCAAGGGTACCTGGCCAATCCCGCCAACCATCCCGCCATGGCTTGCACGACATCCGCATCGGCTGCCGGAGGAACGCAGACTGCCAGTTCCAAACGTTGATGCTCTTGAAAATTCAACAGTTCACGTTCGACCATAGGCTGGCATCGCAACGCCATGCCAATCGTCAACAAGCAGCGTTCGCCCTGGGCGTTTCCAAATTGAACGACACGGACCGTGGGCCACGCGCCCGACACCACCGAGAATTCTTGAACTGGCTCGCCTAAAATTGGCGAAATCGCGGAGAGCGCAGATTGATACCAAGTCGCAAACGGATTTCCATTCGCCCAGTCTGCCCAATAACTGGGCAATGTTCTCGCCAAGGGAGAGTAGAGGTCGTCATCTTCGATTGGAATCGCGAAGGGGCACGGAAGGCGACATTCGATGGAATACCCAGGGAGCTCCGATTGGCTTTGCGGCGGTATGATGGCCAATACTCGTTCGCCCTCCACCAACATGGCACCCATCCCTTGTTCGAACCAAACGACTCGCGTTTGGTCGAGGTCTAAGGCCGGCCCTCCCGACGGACGGACGCAGTAGCTTTCGGCAACTAGCGGAAGCCGAACGGAATCGGCTGGTGGGTCTGCAAACATCAATGGAGCTGGACGCAGATTGCGCACCCACACCCACCGGCTGGCCGAGTCGGATGCTTCGTTATCGACCAATTTTTGAATCGCGAAATAAATAGCTTGACCATCCGACTGGACCACCGCTCCATAGCGCCCGCTGGGATATTGGGCCCACAGGAGAATTTCGACGGGATTCTTGGGGGGTTCCGTAATCTGGGTCATGTTTTCTGGATTCGCAGGGTGTCTAGGGAAGGTGATTTTCAGGTTTCACACAAGTATTACATGGCGTGAACATGACGCGGACAATAGGGGAGGCTGGTCGCGATAAAATTCAGGACGATCACTGGCGCGTGTGGGACCCGCGGGGCATGAGCCCTTGGGCCGACACTTTAGGGGGACGGTTTTGGCCGTGGAATGGGAGCAGCGTCGGTTGTTGTTCGCAGCACTTTTGTAATGGATGCAAGTTCATGATTATGCGTAATGAAGATAAGAATCGGGGGCCTCAGCCGAAATCGGCGACCTTGGCGTCCGGCCGAAAGTCGTCCCCCGAAGGCGAGGTGCCTGCGGTAGCTGTTTTAGATGAGGCTGCGGGCGTCGATCCGTATGCTTACACAGAAGCAGAACTGGAAGCTTTGCAAAATGGCGAAGCGATCGACCGCAGTGGCTTGGTTGTCAAGAACCGTTTGGCTGGGCCCGTTGTTGCTCCGGACGGTGAAGAGATGGAAGCCTTAACGGCGACCGAAGTCGCTGCCTATGCGATTGCTGATCAATTGGAGACAGGGACCGTCGTCGACTCGACTTTCGGTGCCGAGTCATTCGTATTGCGTGACCCCAAAAAGCGAGCCTCGAATGCCGAAGCTCATTGGATGACCGAGGAAGAGAAATGGGGCCAAGGGTTTGCCTGGCCGATTGTGATATGGATGGCGATTTTGCACGTTGGTGCTGTGATTGCGATTCCATTCTTCAGTTGGGAAGCCTTGGTCGTTAGTTTGGTCTTGCACTGGGTCAGCGGCAGCGTGGGTGTGTGCTTGGGATTCCATCGTCTGCTAACCCATGGCGGTTTCAAGACATACGATTGGGTCAAAGCGGCATTGGCGTTTGCAGGTCAGACGGCTGGTGAAGGCGGTGCCGATATGTGGATTGCGACCCACCGCAAGCACCACGCATTGTCCGATAAGCCGGGCGATCCGCACTCGCCACACGATGGAAGTTGGTGGAGTCACATGTTGTGGATCTATCCGTTCAAGTCCACCAAAGAACGCGAGGAGTTGTTGACGCATTGGGCTCCCGATATTGCTAAAGATCCCGTGGTCTCGTGGGTCTCGAAGCATTTCTTGGCGACCCACTTCGTGGTCGGCTTCGCGCTGTTGGGCTTGGGCTACCTGTATGGTGGGTGGTCGATGGCAACCAGCTTTGTCATGTGGGGTGTGTTTGTGCGAACTGTTGCGGTGTTGCACGTCACTTGGTTTGTCAATTCCGCGAGCCACATGTCGGGTTACCGTAATTACGAAACCACCGACGATAGCCGGAACAATTGGTGGGTTGCCATCGTGGCTTACGGTGAAGGTTGGCACAACAACCATCACGCCTATCCGCGGATGGCAGTTCACGGCCACAAATGGTGGGAATTCGACGCGACTTGGCAATTGCTGCGATTGATGAAACTATGTGGTTTGGCTTGGGATATCGTGGACTACCGCACAAACAAAGAGAAGCGGGAACGCGAGGCAGCTAAGAAATAGCTGGTGAATTGTCAGAAGACGATCCAAGTGCTGAAACGACGTTGCGAGCCGAGCTCCAACGTCGTTTTTTCGTTTCTGGCCGCCCGCGGGCTGTTGACCAGCCCAACAAAACCGGTTGAAGCGGGCGAGTGGTCTGGTCAGGTTCACGCGGCGCAAGGCTGGCCAGGACTTGTTGAGACTAGGTCGCTTGTTGGGCCAATTTCGAGTAGACTATTGGAGCCTGTTTTCGTTATCGAGGTCGATTGGTCGTTCCTGCGGGCGTCCAAGCAACCCCACACGGCGGTGATTCAATCGTCGATTACCTAGCAGTCTCGGTACCACACAGCGGACCGGCGCTTGAGTCGGAAGCCCAATTTGGATCATGCTATGCAATTGGATTCTATGGTTATCCGTTTTCTACCCACAATTCGTCGGTGTTTGTGCTGGGTTTTGATCTGTGGCAGTTGCGGGATCAGTGACAACTGCCTTCAAGCGTTTGGTGACATTCGGCTGCCCAAGTTGTTTTGTGATTCCATGGTATTGCAGCGGCAATCGGAAGTCCATCTGTATGGAACAGCCGATCCGAATGAACCGTTGGTCCTTGTGATAACTGGCGAAGGCGAAGAAGGTCGGGAGCTGAAAACCGTCTGTAACGAGCAAGGCGAGTTCAGCTTGAAGTTTGCTCCACCACCCGTTGGTGGCCCGTACGAGTTAACCCTGACCGGTGAGAAGTCCAAAGTCGTTATTCGAGACGTTTTGGTCGGAGACGTTTGGTTGTGCGCCGGCCAATCCAACATGGCGTTTCCCATCAGCAAGTCGGACCCGGCCGAGATTGTCGCTGCAGAAACTCCGAGATCTCACTTGAGATTGCTATCGATTCCTCAAACCGCGAGCCCACAGCCCTTGGATGACGTCGCGGGAGCTGTCGAGTGGGTCAGATCGAATCGAGAGACAGCTCTCGAGTTCTCAGCAGTTGGTTGGCACTTTGGGAGTCTGCTGCAAGAAGAACTCGATGTTCCCGTGGGATTGCTTCATGCGAGTTGGGGTGGAACAAAAGCGGAAGCGTGGATTTCGATGGAGGCATTATCGAGCGAAACGAGCCTCGAATCGTTGTTGGAGAACTCAAACCCTCTCGACGAGAGTAGCAAGCGACAAGATCATTCGGCCAGTCTCTACAATGGCATGATTTCTCCATTGCGGCGATTTCCAATTAAAGGAGTTGTCTGGTATCAAGGCGAAGCGAATGTGGGCCGTGGTCAACAATATGGTACGCTCTTACCGCTCTTGATTGCGGATTGGCGCAAACAGTGGGATTCACAGCACCTGCCCTTCCTGTTCGTGCAGTTGGCTCCGTTTCGCTACAAGAGTTTGTCGCCGCAAGCCCTGCCAGAACTGTGGGATGCCCAGCTCAAAACATACAAGCAGGTTCCCAGGACCGGAATGATCGTGATTTCTGATCTGGGAAATCACGACGACGTCCATCCGGTTCGTAAGCAGGAAGTTGGGCGGCGGCTCGGGATTTGGGCCTTGGCTGAAGTTTATCAGGGGCGGCAATTGCAGCCAATTGAAAACCCCGCATTGTCTACGGATGTCGTTCCGAGCAATACCACGACACCAAACGAGGCGACCTCAACGACGACCCCTGACGCCACACCCCATAGTGGGCCGTTATTCCGCGAAGCGAAAGTAGAAGAGAACCGGGTGGTAGTTAGTTTCTTTGCCGGAGAAGGCTTGCGATCCAGCGACGAGCAACCGCTCCGTGAGTTCTTAATTGCGGGCGAAGATCAGGTCTTTCACCCGGCAAACGCGGTCATTGATGGAGACCGAATTGTTGTTTCGAGTGATCAAGTTTCGCACCCGGTTGCCGTCCGATTTTCTTGGAACGACACGCCAAACTCCAATTTGGTCAATTTGGCCGGTCTGCCAGCCAGTCCGTTCCGTACCGACAATTTCCCGTTGAGTTCGCCCAAGCTGCGGTGATTCTCGCAAGTCCATGTTGGCTGATTGCTACCGAATCGGCACACGAATCGAATGGGGCCATTGTTCGGGAGACAGACCCAGCACTTCTACTGTGGCCGCATCGCTCAATACTTCGTAAGGATAGCCGGTCTCGGGATTCGTTACGTACTCGGGTGGATTCGTGTTCAGCGCCTTCGCAAGGCCCAGTACCCACGCTTCACATCGAGCGCGATCATCGGCGATCCGACGAAGGGCTTTCAAAGTGTTTGGTAATAGTAGCTCGACCGAAATCTGAGGATACTTTTCCAATTGATTGGCAGCTGAAATTTGGTCATCGAGTGAGTTCAGTACTTTTTTCCCTTCGAAATACGGAAATCTCTGCAATTCGATCAAGCGTCGCATGATGTCCAAATAGAACACTTGATCTTCATCAATGTAGCGTTGGACGGCACGAGCTTTGATCAAGTGCATGCCTTCACCAGTCAACGCGTCCGACTCCTCTTTGCTCAATAATGAGAGATAGTGACCATGACGGACGATTTCAAATGTTTGTAGTCCGATCGCTCGGTCCGTCTGCCACGGGACGGTCTCGTCGGGCCACTGGGCCATCTGCCGCATCAACAGTTCGTAAATCGCCTGCACATCGGTGCGGCTCGTCGCAGGCTCGCGAACCACAGCTTCCACCAAATGCAACCATTTGACTCGAAGGTCCACTGCGGCAAGTCGCGAAAGCAGGTGGCCGTCCTCCGCCAGTAACCGAATGATGCGTCCTGCGTACGACAATGCGGCGATGGCGTTGGCGTTGTCCTCGCGACTGGCAGCGTCCAGTCCCGCGATCAGTTCCAATCCACACAAAGCCGTCGCACGGTCGATAAACTTCGTGTCCGCGAACCATCCTTCCGCGGCGAGCCACTGAAAGCTGCTTTGCGAGCCATCCAAAGCTTTACGGGCGGCGGCGTGCGGTCCGGCGTAGAATTTCAGAAACCCCGCCGCGCTTTCCAGGCTCACGGCATTGGCTGAAACTCGTCCATCAGAATAGAAGTCCGGTAAACGCTTCAGGATTCGTTCGGTTTGGGCATCATCCAATATTTCATGAACGCGACCCGCGAAGCTCTCTGGGTTCAAAGCGCCTACATTTCGTCGACCGTCGATTTGTTCCGGAAGCGCGCGGTCCGCTGAAAGCCGCCGCAGTTCATCTTGCAACGGCGTGCTAGAGCTTTGTTTGGTTTTTTCCAATTTCGCCGCCAATGTTACCATGTCGGCGACATCTACTTCCGCACCACGACAGCCAGCCAAGGCTAGGCTGAGAAGCAAAAAATAACCGATACGATTCATCTGAAATCACCCAATTGGGAAAGTGTCCAATGGGTGTTGTCCCTTAAACGGGGTGAGGGCGTAAAGACCAATCTTCTCATGCAGGCCAAAATTGGGATGCTTGAAGCTAGCAAACAGCAACCGGGTCGTTATTCTCGGGTCGGCCTTCGGTATAAAACCAATTGTGAATCGGAGCCAATCGTCGTTGCAATTCGGCAACCGCATCCATATCCAAAGGTTCTTCGACCCACCGGCACCACTGAGCCACCCGATCGGGGTCCGCGGAGCCGGCAATGCAGGAAGCAAAACTGGTATTTGCAACGGAGAACTGGAGCGCGATTTTTGCCAACTCCCAGCCTTGCTGCCGACAGAAATTCAAGACGTGTTCCCGAACTTCACGCACGTGGGGGGGCGCCTTATGCCAAACCGGCAAAGGAGCATCGGCCAGCAACCTCGCACTGAACGGCGCCGCATTCAAGATTCCCACGCCTCGGCCTTGAAGGAAAGGAACAAGATCTTGAAGCATTGTGTTTTGGAGAGTGTAATGATTGTACGAAAGAACAAAATCCAAGTTAGTCTGTCGCAAGACCTCGGAGAAGATCTTCATCGGATACCCGGAAATGCCAATCCATCTCACTTTGCCACTTTGTTGAATGCTTCGCAGGGCCGGCAGCGTCTCTTCGATCACCTGTCGAATGTCCACAAACTCGATGTCGTGACAAACAATCAAATCCAGGTGTTCGACACGCATTCGTTCTAGGCTAATGTCGATGCTTTCGTGCACACGACGTGCCGAAAAGTCGAATCGTTGCGGGGCGTACCGCCCCAGTTTGGTACACAGATAATAAGAATCGCGAGGGACTTCGGGCAATACTTTTCCGAGCAAGCACTCGCTGAGCCCTCGACCGTAGTACGGTGAAGTATCAATAAAGTTCATGCCGTGTTCGAGGGCGACATGTACACAACGAATGGCTTGGTTCAAATCAACCGAGCGAAATTCTTGCCCCAAAGAGGAGGCACCAAAAGACAGCTTGGAGACCGAGATACCTGTCTGACCCAGTTTCCGCCGTTCCATAGGTCTACCAAGCGAAGTGGGCAAATGCCTTGTTCGCATCCGCCATGCGGTGCGTGTTTTCGCGTTTGGTCATCGCTGCGCCTTCACGACGATAGGCCGACAGCAGTTCTTCGGCCAACTTCTCAGCCGTTGGGCGACCCTTCTTGCCGCGAATGGCTTCCAATATCCAGCGAATCGCGAGTGATTGTTGCCGATTGCGGTTCACTTGCATCGGAACTTGGTAAGACGCACCACCAACCCGCTTTGAGCGAACTTCAACGTGCGGCTTTACGTTCTCGACTGCCTGTGTGAAAACTTCGATGCTTTCTTGGTCCGGCAATTTCGAAGCGATGATGTCCAGAGCATCATAGACCACATTCAGAGCCACTGACTTCTTGCCGTCGTACATCAGGCAGTTGACAAACTTGCTCAACAGCAAGCTGTTGAACTTGGCATCGGGACGAAGGCTGGTGCGGCTGGCGGTAATCTTACCCATGGGATCGAACTCGTACTACTGGAACCGAAAAACTGAGGAACTAAACCAAACTTGACTTCAAAGACTATTTCTTCTTGGGAGCGCCCTTGGCAGCAGCGCCACCCTTGCCCTTGCTCTTCTTGGCACCGTATCGGCTGCGTGATTGATTTCGCTTGTCCACGCCCAACGTGTCGCGGCAACCACGAATCACTTGGTAACGAACACCGGGAAGGTCGCGAACACGACCACCGCGAATCAAAACAATCGAGTGTTCCTGCAGGTTGTGACCTTCACCAGGAATATAGACCGTTACTTCCTTGCCGTTGGTCAATCGCACACGAGTGATCTTGCGGAGCGCCGAATTCGGTTTCTTCGGCGTCATGGTTTTCACCTGCAAACAAACGCCTTGCTTCTGCGGACAACGCTCCAAAACCGGGGATTTGGAGAATTTTCGTTTGGCCTGGCGGCGTTTGCGGATCAATTGGTTAATGGTTGGCATGCGATTTCACATCATGACAAAGTACGATCAGATCCCGAATTTACGGGAAACACTTGGCTCTCCCAATTTTGGGAACTCGGAAGTTTAACGAGCCCGCGCGTGATCGTCAAGCGAATCGCCAGGAAAAACGCAAGCGAAGGATGCGACAAACAAGAAAACTAAGTCCTAGCAGCAAGAGAAGCGTCAAAAGCCAGACCTGGCCACCAGCCAGCCATACCCCACCTGCGACGATCAACCACCCAAAATCGCCCCAAACAACCGGATTTGGTACAAAGCGCGGCCAAAACGCGCCCAGGAACCAGATCGAAATAAACAGTGAAACAACCAAAAACCAACCCCAAATCGGTTCGCCTGCCAACTCATTCGGCGGCAATCCAGGTTCGGCGATTGTATTGATTTTCGTAGACATTCCGGGCAAAAGCCAATTTCCTGCGTCGGGCCAGGGTTCTTCCGCCATCTTTACCAGCGGATGACCGGCGGGCCAACCTCGACCTAAATCTTCCTGATTCCAGTCCGTTGTTTTGCGCGCCAAGACTTCCTGGACGTTGAAACTGGATTCTGGTGCGAGTGGCGTCGCCTGTCGAAGCAGGTCCTCAGGACATGTTGTTCCCCGAAATCCGGAAAGATGCACGGGCACCTTTCCCTCTGCGACGATTTCTGGCAAGGAAAACGCCATCTGTTCAGCCGCCGATTGCCACAGAACCTGAAGCGTGATTAGCGAGTAGTCTTCCAAGGGGTCTAGCGAAAGCCGAAGCGTTCGCCCGGTTGACGCATCCGCCACCGATACCAGATCGCTCGCGTTGTCGTTGTTCTCGATTGGAGGCGGCTGATTGGACGTTGGCAGCAGCGTCGCAATCGCCGGATTTTGATCGACCCACCCGCGCAGGACCGTGGCCTCGACCGGCACACGAACCATCGCGGAGGACTGGCGATGATTTCGCAGGAGAATTTGCAACAGCGCCTCCACCTGGCCCGGAGTTTCCGTGTGGGATCCCTTGGTTTGCGAGTTCCCCGTCGAGCGAACCAAAACCAATCGACTGGCCAGCACCTCGACTGCCGCAGAGTCCGACTCTGCCGTTTGACTCACCGATGTCACGAGATCGACCGGGTTAACACTCCCCGTCTCATTCGGTGAGAGTGCGGGCCTGCCTATTGCAGCGGGTTCAGACGTTTCCCCCATGTTTGGCGAACGAACCAGGAACAATTGGTCGATGTTGTCCGCCGAATCGGTCGCTACGACAAACGTTTGCGGGGCTTGCAGCGCGCCAAGATTTTCGTTGGATGTCGGCAGTTGCCAAATGGAACTGGAGTCTTGTATTTGCAGCGTCTGGTTCACTTCTAGCGGCGGGAGAAACCTGGCCCAAGGGAGTCGAACGGAGCCTTGGACTCCGAGTGGAACATCGGCCGTCATGTTGAATTTCAAAGTTCCGTTGAGCGGAGACCGCAGCAGCACCATCACTTCATCGGACGTGGCAAGTCGTTGCTGAATCGTCCATGCTACCTCGTTCTGTTGGGCTGTCGTAATTACCAAGCTTTGAATTTTAGTTCCGCTTGGCAAGCGAAACGGCAATTGACCTAACTCGCCGTGTGAAACTTTCAATTCTCCATCCATGGTGATGGTGGCTGACGTTTCGCGGAGCTGCACGTCTTGCCGCAAGGTGCCGGATACTTGAGTCGGTTGCAGCGACAACTTTCCGAGAATCGGATGCGGTCCCTCTTTCACGGAGGGCGTTACTTCATAAACAAAAACATTGGATAGGTTGGGCTTTATTGTCTCTACAGATTCGGCGCTCGGAGTCCTTGCCGTTGATCCGGGGTCCGTTTCCCGCGAAGTTTGCGCGGCGCGGGCATTTTCTACTTCAATCATGTTGGCGCGACGATAGTTGGTTCGTGCCAACTCCGCCGTGCGATAAACAAGACCCTCCGCGACTCGGAGAACCAGCCAATTTCGGACCTGAGTGTCCATCGGGTGCAAGATTTCGATCTGCGGTGGGATCACCACGCCGAAACTTCGCTCGCGATACTCCCACGGAATCGTGATGGTTTCGTGAGGCGGATGATCTTTGGAAAACAGGAGTCGATAAACAGGACCCGATTTGGCATTGGTGGGTCGTTGGACCTCCGGCAATCGATCGAGCGACCAGGTGCTCGAGCTCGATTGAAAACCGGTTGGCAGAACCAAACGCGGATCAACCTGAAACAGCCATTCAGATCGATACTTGAGTGCCGGACCAAGTGTCATTCGAAGTTCGCATTGAGTCTGCTGTGGTTGAATCGACAACCAAGTTTCTACGCTCGGAGGTACGCCTTCATTTGATTGTCGATTTACTTCCACCAGTAAACGTTTGATTCGATCGATGCGAAAACGTCGTTGGATTGACGAACGAAAACGTTGCTGAGGATTGTCTTGATCAATGGCCACCGCTTGCAACCCGTTGGGCACGCCGTTAAGCACAACGTACGATTCACTGGTCCCGAGCGTCGCCAACTCCAAACTTGTTTTAGTCGATTGCAAGTCGTAAGCGATCGAAAGGATATTCGTACCATTCTCCAACGGAACGGCGATCCGATCACTTCGGCGCTGAAACAATACCGGGACGCCGTTGACTCGGACTTGACGGATTACATGTTCCCCGGTGGTGCTCGAAGGCAAAAAGTAGGTTCGTTTGCTCTGAGTTCGACAAGTGTATTGTGTGGTCAATCGAAAGAACCGCTCCAGCTGCGCGTCATACTCCACGGTATGTTGGGCGTTGCGCACCTCCAGGTCGTTGACTGCCATCGTTGACTGCGGTTGCTCCGTCAAGGTTCGATACAGTTCCGGAGAAAGATAAACCACATTCGCGATGGGTTTTTGTTCCGCATCGACCGGAACTACCACCGCTTGGTAATCGTCTGGTGTGGGCAGTATCGAGTTGGCGGTGAGCGGCTTCCCTTCCGGAACCGAACGTTCTTGTGGGTAACGTGAGCCGTGCTCGCTCGTCACCGATGTTGAAGCTAGTGAATCGTGTCCGCTCGTTTGACTCAATCCAAGACCCAAGGCGATCGCCCCTATCCACAAGCTACTCGGAGCCGTGCGGACACCGTTGGCCGATTTTGAGCCGGGGCGAGAATCTGAAGTCCATGTGGTTTGCCAGCCGTCGCCACCCAAAAATTGGCAAATGTTGCTCCAGGACCCCGCGAGCAATAACCCCAACAACATGGTTGATGCGACAAAGTAGTACGGCCATGGCACGCAGATCGCAGCCATGACGCAGAAGCCGCCGATCCACCATGACACCACCCCGGGGCGGCTCGGAGATATCCGTAGACAACTGAGGCGCGCGAACAGCATTCCCACGCAACCCAAGAGCAACACCCCCCAATGTGAAGCCTCAAAGACACGATGGTCCGACACCAGTATCAAATCTTCTCCGCGGTCGTTCGGTGCGAAACCTGATTCCTGACGCCAGCAACGAAAGTGGGTGGTTTCATGTTGGTTTGTCGGTCGAAATCGACTCCAGCCACTCGGAGTGACGGACGTCGCTCCGCGCGAAATTGGCCAAGACTCTGGCCAAATCAGTGGACTGATCAAGCGGCGACTGAGCGAATAGCTCAGCAACGATCGTTCCTTGGGGGCAGCCACCAACGAAAAGTCGTTTGGTAAACACACCAGGCGATCGGAGTTTTCGGCCAGTTCTAAGATCGGGTTTCTCTGCGGCAAGGATGTCAATCCAGTACACATCCAAAGACTGGCCTCATGCGGAACTTGCCAGAGACACTGAATGCTTTGGACTCCTGTGCCACTCAACGGGATTCGCAATGTTGAGGATTGGTAATCGACTGGAACAACGGCGTCATTGACGCGAACCTGTTGAACTCGGGCGTTCGTTGGCAAATCAAGATCGACCAGGCCCGAATTTTCGCAATAAGCACTCAATGTCAGTCGTGTCGACCAACCGTCGCGCCGCCAAGTATCGAGTTGAGTTGCCTGTGAAACCACCACGGAATTCCAACCAGTTCTTTCATGAGTGCGAGAGTACTCGACATCGTTGGGGCTACTAAAGACACAACTCGTCGTATCGGTTGTGACTGCCGATCGAGTTGGTAGACCGCTCGGCTCTCGTTCTGAGGCGAGCCGCGTCAAGTTTTCCGATGGACCCACTACGTGGCGTTCGAAAAACCAACTCCTGCTGTTGTCGCGATACGCGCGCAAAGATGCTGCCAGCCGTTCGTCCACCGCTCCTGATTTTGTACTTACATGAAACCCGTGAGTTCCCAGAGCATGAGTATCAACGACCCCGGCAAACGACCTCGCTTTGGGTGTCGAGAACACCAGCAGCTTTCCCGTCACCTCCGCCTGCCATTGTTGTTCAATCAAAATGGAAGTCGCTCCATTCAGCGGTTGATTGAACCGAACCCGCCATCGATCTTTTTCGGCCGCGGGATTTAGCTCAAATGGAATGGCTTGGTTTTTCTCATCAAACACTTGCCATTGGCCGGCTGTGTGGGGGGAGTGTGAGCTGGCGACTTCAATTTCATATACCGGTCCGGACGGTTGAATCAACAAGCGATGGACTTGGTGCACCATGCCGGAATCTTGAACATGATTGCGCGTGTAAGCCAACGCTTCGTAGCTGCCCGTCAGGGCCGTGTTATTCTGTAAGGTCAGGATGGATTGATCGGGACTGAATTGGAAGTTTCCTGCCCCCAGTGTTCCAGCCAGTTCTGCAGCCTGTAGACGAGCCTCGTCGTTTGCCAAGACGGTCCAACGCAACGGTCCGAGGCTGTCTGCTCGAATACCTGCCGTTCCTCGTAAACTAACCAGGCAAGGACGAGGGGCCTTCGCGAGGGTGTCGGGATTCGCCGTCGCCAGCGATGCATTCGAAATGGCTCGCAAGACGCGACAGTCGATATCGACCGGCCATTGCGTCACCGGCCTTACCGCGCGCACTCGTAAGCCCAATGAACCGGTTCCCACTTCGTTTGGCATGGTGACGAGTACCACTTGGCGATCGTCTCGGATACTCAACAGCCAAGGCAGTGGCGTGAGATTGGATTCGGAGACTCGGTCCGCCGGGTTGGACGCGGCTTGTCGCGGATCAAACGAAGCGATTTGTTCGATTTGCCATTGCGATCCGACTTCGAACGCACTGACGTTCGAGTCATTGAAACGCAGGTCTGGCATGAGATACTGCTCGGCTTCCAGCGACTCTTGATTCGCCGTCACCAAAACAATATCCGGAGGCGAAGGCTTTCCGAAAACGGAATTCGCTGATGAAAGGTCGACCAACACCGCGACTTGAGCTTCCGGGCTTCCCCATTGAAATGACAAACTTTGAGTCTCACCCAATTCCTGGCAGCGAACCAAGCGGCTGTCAATCAGCTCATAATTCTTCAATGAAAGCGGAGCTTCGATACGAACTTGAACGTTGCCGACGGTCCACGCGTGCCCAGGCAAGCTGACGCGAGGAACCACTGTTCTACCGTTGTGAACCGGCGGTAGTGTTCCGACCAAACGAATTTGATTGGATAGTCCCCAAACTTGCCAAGGCAACGTCAAGCTCAAGTGGTTACTGTCGGTCGCGGCCAACTTGAAGGGCCGCACGGTCCCGTTCACTTCGCATGCTAGGAGTTCTACCCCGTGCGGAACTTCCAAAGTCAGATCGCTTTGTACGGGTTCGCGAAAGTCTAGCGAGATCACGGTCTCGTAGCGAGTCGTCGTGCGATTGAGTGTCACGGTGCTGTGCTCGACATAGCGGCCTTCCACTCGCAGCGGGTGCGTCGCACTGTCCGGACCTATGAATTGGCCAATCAAATTTGTCGAGTCGCAGATCGCTTGACGATAAACAAAGGCTTCGGCCGAATTGGTTTCGTCGGGTGTGGCGCACCGACTAATTGGCTGCAGCCATCCATTGATTAAAAACTGAAAGGGATTATTCGTCCTATCTTTGATAAAGGTAATCGTCGAGGGGCAATTTGGAAGTTGAATCTGTCGATGAGCGTTACTGTCCGTTTGCGTCGCCAAAGTCAAGTTATACCGAACCAACATCCATGGTTCTGCTTGGTTCAACGGCATGCCAAACGAACCCTGCTCGTTGATGGAGAGGGCGACCGGAACTTCGCTATATTCTGCGACGGCTTCAATATTTGTGGGCCACGCCATCCCCGAATTTGAATCACTGTAATCCAACGCTGCCGTCGTCTTTGGCACAAGGTTGAAGTAATCTGCCGGAATTTTCCAATCGTCAAACGACAGCCAACCCGCATTGGCTTCCTCGGCAAGTGAATCGCTGTCTCGTACCGTTCGGCTTCGCACGAGTGAGAAACCTTGAATTCCGCCGCCCGGTAAAATCGTTAGCCAATGTCGCAGCGGTTCCGCTCGCGAGATCGGGATCTGTTTTTGCTGGGCGGCTGCTAGGATCTCGGCGAACTTAGCCGAGGAGAGCGGCAAGAACGCCGGTCGATCTCTCATAAACTCCACTAAGCGATCTTCGGGGACAAACAATCGCCGAATCTTCAAATCTGTTGACTCGGGGCCGCTCCCAATTTGGCTCACGATCTCAGAATTCGTCGTGGAATTCTCTTGGCCTTGTGAGTGCTTGATTGAAGTAAAACTTTCGCTCCAACCTAGGCCCAGCGCGATGAAAATGAGGGGTAGTGCCATGGAGCGAGCCCACAAGATTTTGCCGCCGCCGATCTTGATGGGGCTCATGTTGGCTCCCCAACCGAGACGCTGCTGCGTCGGGATAACGATGGGTTGGAGCGTTCTTGTTCGCCGGCCGCTTCGTTCCAGTACGACCGAGTGGCATCCGATGTCATCTCGGTTGCGACCCCACGTTCCACTCGACGTGTCGCGAATTCGATCCACAGCACGAGCATGGAAGCCATCAAGGTCAGCACGGCCCACGGTGCCGTTTCCCAACCCAAATGCGGCCATTGCCAGGCTATCAATACGAGTCCGCCGGCAAGACTTAGCCAAAACGCGGACTGGCGATGCCAACCCAATGCCCAACTCGCCAAGACGACACCACAACCGATCAGAATCGCTGCCAACCGAAACCAACGGCGATGGACCATGATCAATCCGTAGTGGCTGGGTTCGTGGTCCGACTGATAAACGGTAATCGCGGCGCCTGCATTCGCCTCCACTTGTTCGTCGCCATTCGCCAGCGTCGGGGTAGCAGTGGGCAACCAAGTCAACTCGTTGGATGCCCATAAGATTTGCCAAACGTCGCTGGACATTATCTCCCAAGTGAAGTCGCGGCACCATTGTTGGTTGGGGAAGTTCGGCAATTGCAACGTCAACGGCGTCCAGATCCCGCTTGGTTGAGTCCGAGCGTACCAAATATCGATACGATAACGCGCAGCTTTTGTCTCGGCCGCCTCGACACTTGAAGTGGTTTGGTCTTCGTTCGCGATCTCGAAAGTAATCGTGTTCTCTTCTGAGTTGCGTTCGAAGGTTGTGGTTTGTCCCTGGACCAATACTTGCCGAACATCCAATTCTGCGGGAATGGCGACCGTGAGTTTTCGTTCTTGACTGGCCAAGCTCGTGGTCATCTGCTCTCGACGATGGTCGCCACTCCACCAAGTTCGAACATGAATGGCGTCAATGGCGACCTCCGCGACACGCGGCTCCAATTGCCGACGCTCAATTACAAAATGAAGAGGCCAAGGACCATTGACGAACCAGTTCCGCCATGAATCACCGACTTCTGTCGAGATCAGATTCCCCCATTCGTTGGTTGAGACCCGATCCTCTTGATCTGCGAGTCGTGGCGTTTGTAGGTTTCTTTGTCTGATTTGCCAGCCGGCAATTTGCGCCGCCAAAAATCGATGCAGTGAGTCGTCGTCATCGATCGGTACCAATCGCGTCAGAGGCTCCACTGCCACCTGCAGAGAAGGAACCACAATTCGCGAAGGCTGACGATCGTCGGGCAGCGTTGTTTCGCTCAACAAGTGCGTCACTTCGAGCCGCAAGTTGCCCAGCAGCCGTTCTGAGCTCAAGGGAAACTCGATGGCATGAAACTCCCGACCAGCGACGCGAACGATGGTCGTTTTCAGTGGCAAAACTTCGTTTCCTAATCGAACTTGCAGTTGCTTTATCGGTGCGACGTTCGACAGCAGCAAGCTCAAGCCCGGCAGCGGTTGATTGGAAACCTCCACCATCAACTCGTGCCGAACGGGATACCAATTTTCAGTGCTACTTGCTTCTTGGGATTTCGGAAACAATTGAGTTGTCTGCTGCATCAACACGGTCCGTGGTCGGAGTCCCAATTGGCCGCGCAAAACAACCGGCGCGTTGGCGTCTCGCGCCCGAAATTGGACAGGAGAAGCGGCATCGCGCACGACCGAACTGTTGGTCGCATCAAACTGAAACTCTTGACTTGGATCACTCAGCACGAGAACGACTTGCGCCGGTTGTTGGACCAAAGCGACTTCTCCCTCAATCTGCGGCAGGATCAGGTCGAAGTGGTCCGGAGTCTGCATTTGCAAGGTACAATCAAATTCCAAATCGCCATCCGGTCCCACCACTTGGGCAGCGGGATCGATCAACAAACGACCTTCTTGAGCTTGAATACTGCTGTCCCCGGACAGGTATTGCCAGGACCCTAACTGTAGTCGAAGCGGCGCGTTGAACTTTCCTTGAATTTGACAGCGAAATCGAGCGGTCATGACAATTTGCTGTGTCACGATCAATGTATATTCGGATGCGACACGCACTTGAATCGCTTGCGGTCGATTGATCAAGGTCAAGCGAAAATCCTGACGCTCGAGGTTGAAGGCCGTCGAGTCCGACTTCTCTTGGGCGTTGGTTCGCAGTGAAACTCCGGGGCCCAACTGCCATTGTGTTGCCACTTCGCGATCTTTAACCAACTCCAAAGAACTGGAAGTAAATAAACAATCCAAGACCTGGGGTCCGCCCAACTCGACGCGAGATTCGTCCAATTCGGGAGCGTCTTGGCCCAATACCGTATAGGTCAATTGAAGTTGTGTTGCTTCGGTGACGCCTTTGTCGAACAGCAAACGCACGTATTGAGCTCCGGGCGGAACTTGCGAAGCCAATTGTCGCGCTTCACCTTCACTAATTCGTTGGATTCGGACGTTGCTTTGTTGCGTGGAGAAATTCTCGGCGTTTGCTGGTATGGCCAAGGTCAAATCCGCGACTGCTTGATTGAGTGGCGTCAAGTTCAACAGAGTATTGACTTGCCAATTCCCGCCGCCAATCGATTGCACGCGCAACAGCGAATCGATTCTGGCTTTGAGCGGAAACGAGACCGTGGTTGCCGCGGCCGCTTGCCATGAAACTACGGATTGCTCCGATAGTTCTCGAATCTGTACGACGGTTCGACCATCACTCTCGGTTGTTTGCAGGTCGGTCACGTTGCCCGCACTAACCTCCAGCGACGTCGCTGCGAGTTCCAAACGAAAGGTTGTTTCCGTCGGATGTGGAAACGAAATGGGTAACTGGTGAATGTTTCCAATTCGTCGAATAGAGGCCGACAGCGGTAATTCGAATTCAAGAATCTCGCCAATCGGACCGCTCGCGTGAAGCACTAGGCCGCCGTTGTCGCCACGGGTCAAATAATGTTGGGCGGATGCAGGACCTCCCACCAAGCCCTGCAGCACCCAACCGTTCATCCCCAACGGGATCTGCTGCCAGCCTTCTTGGCTCAATAGAACCTGCAACCGCACCCGCATGTTGACACGGGAAACAGCCGGATCCGCTTCACCGAGAAAATTTGCCTGGACGACGCGAAAGCCACTCGAGACGGGAACCGTTGGCGATTCCGTGGCGCGCTGTTGTTGCAGCAGGCGTTCGAACTCCTCAAACGGAATTCGGAAGACGGGGATCAGTTGGCCATTCTTGTCCGGAAGATAGTACGTATCCAGGGCCGACATCTGGATTCGTTTGGCGCTGGTCGGTAATGGTTCATCGGGAGTCCCGGCCGTCGTTGGCAACGGTGAGATCGATTGGGCCCGAGCGACTCCCGGACCGCTTGCGACCTGGAGCCAAAGCAAGGCAAACAGACCAATTCCGGTCGCTAATCGCGTACCAAACCCGTAACCGGGTCGGGACAAGCCAATCCAGTGACAAATGACACAGCAGACGCTCGTCAGGAGCGTGGGAGCCCTCCCCAAATTGGGCCAAACGGCGAGGGCGACCTGGCAACCAGACAATCAAGCCTCCGATTGGGCGGCGAACAACCATCGAACTCAAACGGCGCGGGCAGACCGACGTCGACTGCCACGTTGTATTCTAGTCGTTTGGGTCTGCTCAACCAATTGATTGAGCCACAAAAATCAACAACCTAGATCCGTTGCGAACCGTGTAATCCGATTAAGCTGCCCGGCCACAAAGTCTGCCGCACACGCCCTGTACCATTCGTCGCGGCATGCCCTCCGGCCATGGAACAGGCCATGTGCCATCCGCCGACCTTAAAAACGCCGACTTCTTACGGGTTGCGGCCCATGGAAAGTCCCCACAACCGTCCGGCTTCGACCGGCATTCCGATTATCCGCGGTAGTTTCGCGCCAACTCGATCAAAGTTGGCACAAAGCAGCCACTGGCCCCACCATCAATCCAATTCCAGGGACGTTCCGCAAACGAGGGTCCTGCGATGTCGACATGTACCCAAGGAGTATCACCGACGAAGCGTTCCAGAAATTTGGCCGCTGTGATTGCTCCGCCCCATCGTCCATCACCCACGTTTTTGATGTCCGCCACGGAGCTGGAAATCAAATCGTTGTACAGCGAGTACATCGGCATTTGCCAAGCCCAATCGCCCGCGCGAGTTGCGGCTTGCAAGACGGTATCACACCAAGCTTGCTGGTTGGTGAAGACTCCGGAAACTTGTCGCCCCAATGCCACCATGCAGGCTCCGGTCAATGTGGCAAGATCGATCAAGTGGCGAACACCGTGACCACAAGCGACATGCATGGTATCCGCCAAAACCAATCGCCCTTCCGCATCCGTGTTGTGCACCTCCACGCTAACGCCCGCGCGCGTTCGAATGACATCGCCTAATTTGTAGCTGTCGCCGGAAACCATGTTTTCAACCAAGCCACAGTAGGCTGAAACATTAACCGGCAACTGCATACGAGCGATGGCCTGCATCGCACCGACAACTGTGGCCGCACCCGCCATGTCGCATTTCATATCCAACATGCTTTCCGACGGCTTAAGCGATAAGCCACCGGAGTCAAAAGTAACGCCTTTGCCCACCAGTGCCAACACCGGCGCGTTCGCCGCCGCGCCGCGATAATGCAACATCAATAACTGTGGTTCACGGACCGAGCCACGTCCCACTGCCAAGATCGCTTGGCAATTCTCCGAGGCCAACCGAGTGGCATCCCACACTTCCGATCGAATGGGCAAACCCGACAATGTCGCTTGAACCTGTTCGACGAACGATTGCGGGTACATGTCGGCCGGCGGGGTATTGACCAACAATCGCGTCCAATTCACCGCTTGGCCCAGGACTTGTCCTTCGACCAACTGTTGGTCGGTTAGTCCGGAGAAAAGTAATTCGCCAAACGGGAAGAGCTTCTTTTCTGCCCGATAAAGATCTTGACCCGTACAACCAACCATCGCACCGCAAACACCAGCAACAGGCGATGGGAATGGAACAAAAAAGGCAACTTGCCCACGTTGCTTGGCGGCCAATTTCTTCGCGGCTGCACCTGCTGCTTCACGGGACAGCCGAGCAGCTTCCGCTGGCGACCCATTCTCCATTCCCACCACCAGTACGCACTTGGTCGCTAGACCGCTCGTCGGATACAGGGTCACCGTCGAGGCGTGGGCGCCTGAGAATTCGCCAGACTCCAACAAACGCCGAATGACGCCACCCAACGCGATATCGACCTCCTCCGCCGCAGGTGTCAACTGTTGGTCGCTCAATACCGCGACCACGATTGCTTCGGCCGTGCAGTTGACTACGGATGCCGAGGTTGCTGCTACCTTCATTTCGTTGACCTTATTCGCAAATGCTGGATCTTGAGTTAACCTCTAGCCTGTTTGGCAGGTAGAGTGCCAGACGATTGTAGCGAATCAAGTCGACAATGGGAGTCGCTCGCGCACGAAAGCAATGGGTTATCAAACGCTCCGACAATGTGTCGAAGACCTGAAGCGACACCGGCACTTGCTGGTGGTCGACGAACCGTTGTCTGCCAATTTGGAGTTGGCTGAAATTCAACGGCGCGTCTATTCCAGTGGTGGCCCGGCACTGCTGTTTACCAATGTGAACCGCTGCCGTTTCCCCATGGTCTCCAATTTGTTCGGCACTTTGGAGCGGGCTCGATTCATTTTTCGAGATACGTACGAGGATGTTCGCCGAGCCATCAATTGCAAAGCCGACCCAACGGCTCCGCTCAAGCAACCGTGGGCTCATCGGCGACTGCCCTTGGTCGGCTGGCGAATGCTGCCCAGACGCTGCGGTGTTGGCGGAGTATTGGAGAATCAGACCACTCTGGATCAGTTGCCAGCTCTGGTTTCCTGGCCCCGCGATGGAGGACCCTACGTCACCCTGCCGCAAGTGTATTCCGAAGACCCCGCCAAGCCAGGGTTAGGAAAGTCGAACCTTGGAATGTACCGTGTCCAGTTGAGCGGCAACGAATTCGTGACGAACCGCGAACTGGGGCTTCACTACCAAATTCATCGTGGAATCGGTGTCCAGCATCAGAAGGCCATTGCGGCCGGCAAGCCTTTTCCCGTTAACATCTTTGTTGGCGGCAATCCGGCCATGACTTTAGCCGCGGTCATGCCCCTCCCGGAAGGGATGAGCGAGTTAGGTTTCGCAGGCGCGCTGGCTGGTCGACGGATCTCGCTGGTGCATGGCAAACATGTGCCGAATGGTCTGCCAGTCTACCGCGACGCGGATTTTTGTATCTCGGGCGTCATTGACGGTCGCGCCTGCAAGCCCGAGGGTCCGTTTGGTGATCACTTGGGCTATTACTCGTTGACACATCCGTTCCCCTTGATGCAAGTCCGAGCTGTTTACCATCGACATGATGCGATCTGGCCGTTTACCGTCGTGGGGCGACCACCGCAGGAAGATACGACATTTGGGCAGCTAATCCACGATTTGACTGGCACGGTGATCCCAACCGTCATTCCGGGCATCGACAGCGTGCATGCGGTAGATGCGGCGGGCGTCCATCCGCTTTTGTTGGCAATTGGAAACGAGCGATACAACGCGTATCAGAACTTGGAACGACCCCAAGAATTACTGACACAGGCCAATGCCATTTTAGGACAAGGCCAAATGTCCTTGGCCAAGTACTTGTTCATTTTAAATCGAGCTGACGTACCCAAATTGGACATTCACCACATCACGGAGTTCCTGCTCGAACTGTTGCGACGCATCGACTGGCAACGCGATCTGCATTTTCAAACACGGACCACGATCGACACGTTGGATTATTCGGGCGAAGGATTCAATCAAGGTTCGAAAGTCGTTTGGGCCGCTGTTGGACCGCCACGGCGTGAATTGCCAACGGAGGTGCCAGCCACGTTGCGTTTGCCGATCGGATTTTCGAATCCGCGTTTGCCGATGCCGGGGATATTGTGCGTCCAAAGCCCGCCGCATCCATCCCTCCGCGAATCGGTTGCTCCCGAGTCGCGTGTCGAGAATCGTTCGGGATGGACAGTCCAGGACGGCCCTTTCAGTTTGAGTAGTTTTTGCCGTGACGTGAGCCCGGATGAATCGCTCAACCGGTTTCCTTTGGTGGTCCTGTGCGACGACAGCAACTTCGCGGCCGCGAGTGAAAAGAACTTTTTGTGGGTCACCTTTACGCGTAGCAACCCTGCCGTCGATACGGATGGGATTGGCGCGACGACGGTACACAAGCATTGGGGGTGCCGAGGAAGTTTGGTCATCGATGCAAGAATCAAATCGCATCATGCCCCGCCATTGATCGAGGACCCTGAAGTGACAAATCGTATTGATGCCTTAGCGGCCGCCGGTGGCCCCTTGTCCAGGTGGTTGTAAAATCCAGTCGCTTGCTAACCATTCCTGGTGTTCGGAGATTTTTATGAGTTCGTTGATTGAATTAGACGACAGTCGTTGTCAGCATCGTGGTCAATTGGTTTTGCGGCTGCAGCGAGCGGATCGACGCAATGCACTGACTCGGCAAATGTTGCGAGATTTACTCGCGGCCTTGGATACGATAGCGAGCCGGTCGGACGTGCGGGTCCTGGTCCTCGAATCTTCCGGCCCCGTCTTCTGTGCCGGGATGGACTTGGGCGAAATGCAATCTCATGCGAACTCGCCCGACAAAGAACAGCAGTGGCAGATCGATTCGGAGTTGTACGCCGAAGTGGTGACCCGTTTGTTTTCGTTGCCCTTCCCGACGATCGCGCAAGTCCAAGGCCCAGTTCTCGCGGGTGGCGTGGGCTTGGTTGTCGCGTGCGATTTTGTGGTCTGTGCCTCGACTGCATATTTTGCGTTGCCCGAGCCAGTCCGTGGCATCACAGCCGCCATTGTCACACCTTTCTTGGTCTTTCGAGTAGGGGCGGGACTTGCCGGGCAATGGTTGCTCTCCGGACAGCGAGTGACGGCGGAACAAGCTCAACGATCAGGATTTTGTCGCGTGGTCATCGAGCCCGAAACCATCGCAGATCATGTCGAGCAATTGACGACGACCATCTTGAGCGGCGCTCCAACCGCCTTGGCGATTACCAAACGTCATTGGCATCAATGCACGAAGGCCAACGAAGTGATTCAACAAGCTCAGGCTTCAATTCAAGTTTCGGCGGAAGCCAGGCAATCGGCTGACGCGCGGGAAGGTTTGGCGGCATTTCTAGAAAAGCGTCCGCCAAGCTGGACGGTCGAATAAATTAGCGGGAATCCCCAACCACCCTGGGTTTTCCTTGCCGGGTCGCATATCCCTGTGGGTGGCTCGAGTGCCAACCCCAAGCGGTTTGCACGATGTGGGTTAATGAAGAATGGATGGGTTCCCAGCCCAACAAGGTCTTGGCGAGGTCGGGCTTGGCTACGAGTTGCGGAGGGTCGCCGGCGCGGCGCGGGCCGAACTCGACGGCGATCTTTCGACCCGTCACCTGTTGGCACTCCGCAATCACTTCGCGAACGCTAAAGCCCCGCCCAGATCCTAGATTCACTTCGATGGCTGGCAACTCCTCCAATCGAGCCAAGGCTCGTTCGTGAGCCGCAGCCAAATCATCGACATGCACGTAGTCGCGAATGCACGTCCCATCGGGTGTGGGATAGTCGGTGCCAAACACGGTCACATGCGGACGTTGGCCCAAGGCGACTTGCAGAACGATTGGAATCAAATGCGACTCGGGCGTGTGATCTTCACCGATATCGCCGGTGGGTGTCGCCCCGGCAGCATTGAAGTAACGCAACGCGGCGTAGCGTAGGCCGTACGCCCGATGGAAGTCCTGCAGCATGCGCTCGACTGCCAGTTTCGTAAATCCATACGGATTGATTGGTCGCTGTGGCTGCGTTTCCTCGATCGGCACGATGGCAGGCACACCGTACGTCGCGCAAGTGCTCGAAAAAACTAGCTTGGTAACGCCACGGCTTCGCATGGCTTGTAGCAATCGAAATGTGCCAATCACGTTGTTTTCGTAGTACTTGGCAGGTTCGTTGACCGATTCACCAACCAAAGCGTAGGCCGCAAAATGCACGACGGCTTCAATTTGGTGTTCGCGCAGCGTCTGTTCCAGCAGGGCTTGATCGTGCAAATCACCAACGACCAAAGGGACGCCTGTGATTGCTTCGGCGAAGCCTAAGCTCAGATTGTCATACACGACCGGTTGGTACCCGCAGCGAGACAGGTAACGAACGGTGTGACTTCCAATGTACCCTGCTCCGCCTACGACCAAGACCTTCATGGATGCGTGAGCCTATTCATCGAGATTAGCCGGCGGCTCGCAAGCAAGACTTCGCGTGCCACGCTTCATGCAATACTGCAACCACGCGATCTTGTTCCGCATGAGTCAAGCCCGGAAACACAGGCAGGGAAAGAACTTCGCGGCACGCCAGCTCCGTGTGGGGCAAAGAGCCCTCCGCGTAGCCCAGACTCGCAAAGCAACGTTGGCGATTCAGAGGAATCGGGTAGTAAACGGCAGCACCGATTTTGCGTTCGGCTAGTACGGCTTTGATCTCGTCACGGCGGCCGTCGGGAATCCGAATGGTGTACTGGTTCCAGACATGAAAACAACCGTCTGGTTCGTTGGGCAGGCCCAAGACTTGATCCAATTGGCAATCGGCAAAAAGTTGTTGGTAGCGCGCGACATTGGCGCGGCGTTGTTCGGCCAACTCCTCCAGTTGGCGACATTTGACCCAGAGGGCAGCTGCTTGCAACGAATCCAATCGGCTATTGAGTCCGACGTACTCGTGGCGATACTGCTCGGTCATCCCGTGGTTGGCAAAGATTCGCAACTGGGCCGCAACCTGATCATCCATGGCGGTCATGAAACCACCGTCACCAAACCCACCGAGATTCTTCGAAGGGTAAAAACTGAAACATCCGACATCGCCAATGCTACCTACGGCTTGACCTTGATAGCGAGCCCCAATCGATTGGGCGCAATCCTCGATCAACCAAAGATCTTCAGCCGCGCAGATCGCGCGGAGGGCCGACATGTCGCAAGCCAAACCAAACAGATGAACCGGTATGATCGCTTTGGTGTGATTGTTGATCAGCGCTCGAACATGAACGGGGTCGATGTTGAAGGTCTGCGGATCGATGTCTGCGAAGACGGGCGTCGCGCCCAGTCGCCAAATCGCGCTGGCGGTTGCGAAAAACGTAAAGGCGGGGCAGATCACTTCGTCTCCGGGTTCGATTCCGGCGGCCATCAACGCCAGCACCAAAGCGTCACTGCCCGAGGCGCAGGCAATCGCCTGCCGAGACTCGCATACTCGGGCCAACTCCGCCTCCAGATTCTTGACATGTGGACCGCCGATAAAGCCGCCTTGATCGTAGATTTGAGCCCAAAGCTGCAAGATTTCATCGCGAATGGCCGCGTTACTTCGGGTTACATCGAGCAAAGGCACAGCAACAGACGCAGTACTGGGAGCAACAACCGTCGGCTTGACTTGGGTCATGGATTTGTCTTGCCTCCTGCAAAACGCTTCTGGGGTGAATCGCCGAAAAAGATCGTCTTTATCGCACGAAATCGGCGGCCGTCGCGTGCGACAATTCCATCCGTCACACATCGTTGGCCCAACAGCGGTACGGTACGCCGACCGAAAATTTAGGTCAAGAGAAACTTTCCGCGAAATTGTCACGATCTTTCGGCAGCCGAATAGAACAAACGCACAGACTCCCCTACAATTCAATTTCATCCTGCAACCCATTTAGCCCCCAATGCCTGAGTAGAAATAGAACAACGCCGTCGTGAAGAAAGACCAGCCTAACGACGATGAACCACGCCCGACCGGGGCGGCTTCGAACCCAGGCTTCGAACAAGACGAACCAGACCCCGACTTCCCGGATTTGAAGAAACTGCGGGAGCCAGATGGCTTGGACGTGAGTTCTGTCTTGGGAGATGGCGGACTCATAGCCCGGCGTTTGAAACAATATGAAAGCCGCCCCCAACAATTGTCCATGGCCGAAGCCGTTCAAGCGGCGATCATGGAAGAGCAGCATTTGGTCGTCGAGGCGGGCACGGGCGTGGGCAAGAGTTTCGGCTATTTGGTCCCGGCAATCCTGGCCATTACGGACGCCGAATTTGCCAAAGGCCAGAGTTCCAAGACCAAGCAAGAACGGAACGGACGGATTGTCGTTTCGACCCACACCATCAGCTTGCAGGAGCAGTTGATCCAAAAGGACCTGCCGTTCTTGAACAGCATCATCCCGCGAGAATTTTCAGCGGTCCTAGTCAAAGGTCGGGGTAACTACATCAGTTTGCGGCGACTCGACCAAGCGATCAATCGATCGGGTTCACTATTCGAGCACCAAACCGAATTGGTCGAACTTGGCAAGATTCGCGAGTGGGCAAAAGCGACGTCCGACGGCTCGATGTCCGACCTGCCCTTCAAGCCAAGCCCCGCCGTATGGGAAGAAATCGCTAGTGATGGCAGCAATTGCCTAGGACGCAAGTGCCCGACTTATGAAAAGTGCTTCTATTTTCAGGCGCGCCGCCGGGCGGCCCAAGCTCAAGTCCTGGTCGTCAATCATGCCTTGTTCTTTACGGACCTCGCGCTGCGTAGTGAAGGCGCCAGCTTCTTACCAAACTATGACGCCGTGATCTTGGACGAAGCCCACACCATGGAAGCCGTGGCCGCCGACCATTTGGGCCTGGGCGTGACCAGCGGGCAGGTCTCATATCGACTGCAGCGATTGTACAATTCTCGGACCGACCGAGGGCTCTTGGTCGAGCATGATTTACGAAACTTGCAACAAGAGGTCTTGCGGATCAGAGATACTGCGGACACCTTCTTCGAACGCTGCTTGGACTGGTATCGACAACATGCGTTGGTTAAAGATCGTGGGAATCGAGCCGCACCCGCCGTCGAATCGAATGATTCACCGACCTTTTACCAAGGTTCGGAGGAGATGCCAGCGGGTTGCCTGCGAGTCCGTGAAGCTTGCATCGTCGAGAATCGGCTTTCCAAGCAACTCAAGCACTTGGCCGGAAGTCTACTAGCGATCGCCGACGATGCCAAAGACGTTGCGATCCAGAAGAATTTTCAATCGGCGGCCGAGGGTCTCAAGTTCTTGGCGGAGCGACTGGAGCAGTGGTGTGAACAAACGGATGAGAATTTTGTGTATTGGATGGAAGCCCGTCGCCGACGAACGGGCTGGCTCACAGCACTCATGGCGGCGCCCATTGACGTAGGACGCGTCTTGCGGCGAACTCTATTTGCGCAAACGCCGTCGGTCGTAATGACCAGTGCGACCTTGGCCACCGGTGCCGAACGAGGGTTGGATTCGGCCTCTTTCGAGTTTTTTCGTTCGCGAGTCGGTTTGCTGGAGACGCGACAGTTGCATTTAGGAAGTCCGTTTCGCTACGCGGAGCAAGCGGAGTTGATCATCGCTCACGACATGCCGCCGCCGGATGCGCGCGACGCCTACGACCGGGCGTGTTTCAACGCTGCGTGTCACTGGATAGAAAAGCACGCCGGCCATTCGTTCATCTTGTTCACCTCGTATTCGGCGTTGACCAAGATGCAGCGACAGTTGGAGCCCTGGCTCCGCGAACGGGGACTGCTGTTGTATTCGCAAGCGGACGGAGTACCACGCAGTCGATTGGTAGACGATTTTAAAGCCAATCCGCGCGGTGTGTTGTTAGGCACGGATAGCTTTTGGCAAGGTGTCGATGTGCCCGGAACCGCCCTGACCAACGTGATGATTCCCAAGCTACCGTTCAGCGTGCCTGATCATCCGTTGTTGGAAGCGCGATTGGAAGCCATTCGGGCGGCCGGTGGCAATCCGTTTGCGGACTACCAATTGCCCGAAGCAGTGATCAAGTTCAAACAAGGCTTCGGTCGTCTGATTCGAACGGCATTCGATTACGGACAAGTTGTTGTTCTCGACTCGCGAATCGTCAATAAATACTATGGGCGACTTTTTCTTGAATCCCTGCCGGATGTGCCGGTTCGCAAAGTGAGTATTCGCCAGTGGTCCTAGTGCGTTGGGCTGGGCATCCGATTCACCGGTATTCGGCAAGCATCCTACGCCGTGAAGGATTCTTTCAGCCTAAAACAGGTCTGAAGAGGCCGAAACAACCCCACTTGGTTTTCGTGAGCCACCGGTTAGCGTCGGTCCAAAATCAAAACAGGTTCGCACGGCCGACTCAATGGTCCGGGATTGGCCTGAAAAACCTCGTCACCACTTAGGAAGGCGCACCACTACCAACACGCTTCCATTTGGTGCACGATCTGTTGCGCCAGCTTGCGAATGAGATCTTGTTGGGCTGTCGAGACCGACTGTCCAACTTCCGGCACGAACGAAACATCTTCGGTGATCTTGACGACTCGACTAGGCATCAACGGATTTCCGTTCCGGTCGGTCCAAGTGACTTCGAGCTGACCTGTGTAACCCACGTCGCGACCTTCGTCCGTTGCGGTTTCCACGACGATTGTCTTGCGATCTGCGAGCCAAGCAGCGCGCAGAAAACTATCCGCGCTGGATGCGTCCGCAATTTGGTAAGGCGTTCGAAGTTGAATCTCTTTCGTTACGGCTTCTGTTATCCAAGGCCCCAAGCCACGGCGGAATGTGTCGTTTTCGAACATTTGCACATGCACCGAACGAATGTTGGGCGCGTGCAGGGTGCAGTTTCCAAATCGATAGAGCGAACAGCCGGACAAACTGGGACATAGCGAGACCCAAGCTAGGGCCAATCCCCAGACGAACAGGGTTCGTGCTCCCTGGAAGTTTTCCAACGAAGAGCGTATTGCCATGGATCGCGAAGCGTTTGGGGCCATTGGATCGATAATGGGAGTTTCCGATTACTTGAGTGCGCCGCTGCGGATCAATGGGCGAGTACTCTTGGGCTCTGGGAACATGTCGACAAGCCAACCCGCAACTTGAGCCGGTTCATCAGGTTTCCCTTCTAAACTTTGTAGTTTGGTCCGAGCCTCGCGTGCGACATCGGTTTCGGGAAATTCTTGCATCAAGTTTTCCAAATAAAACCGCGCGGCTAAGTTTTCACCACGATTGATGTGGAAGTCTGCCATCGCCATGTCTCGATCCGCCAACATGTTGCGAATCGAAGCAGCTTGTTCCATCAACTCCTCCTTTAGCTCTGCCGATTCGTTCGGGAACCGTCGCAGGATCAAGCGGAGAACTTCTTCCGCTTGCTTCAAAGGCAAGCCTTCATAGTATTTACCGTCATACATCGCCAAGCGACTTTGGAACTCCATCAAGTGAGCTTGGAATTGGTGCGGACTGCCGGGGTAGTTATTCCGCAAGTCCGCGAAAGTCTCAGCCGCTTCAAAATACTTGTGCGCCTCGTGCAACGCGTTACCCAACAGGAAAGCGGCATCGTCTGCCAATTTGCCAGTTGGATCGTCCAAGCGAATTCGATCCAGAACCCGACGTCCATTGCCGGCCCAATCGTTGATCGGATACTTCTCGTCCGTCAGATTCACAGGGTTGCTAACGACGTTGGTTTCACGAGCGACGTCCAACCAATACTTAGCAATGGCGAAGCGATGAGATTGGACTTTATCCATGTAGCGCGTGGCGGGATAAAGTTCGACCAGCTGTTCGTAGGTCTTGTTGGCCTTGGCGTATTGATTGGAGAAAAAGTGGGATTCTCCCAGCATGAACAGGGCGTCCTCCTCAATTGTGGAGTCGGGCCAGCGTTCGGCCGCTTTTTCCAGGTCGGGGACTGCCTTTAGAAAGGCGGCCTGTGTTTCCGGGGCATCGGCAGCAGTCTCCCACGCCGCGACGGCAGACAGGTACTGCTGCTGTCCGCTTTCGAACGCGACTTCAGCGACTTGCCGGTTTGGACCCCGCCCAGTCAGTTTTTTCCACGTTTGTGACAGTTTTTCGGGAGCAAAATCCTTGGCCTCGATCGAAGTGCGGTGTCGTTCACTATAGATTTCGCTTTCATTCTTACCCCACGCGCGTTGACCGGACGACAAATGCCCGCGTGGCATCAAGCTTAGTTCATCATTGGTCATGGAACGGCCGGCCCAAGACGAACACCCACACAGCAAGCCTGCTAGGCACATCGCCCAAACAAGAGGCAGTGGGCGGTAAACGTCAAACAATGGTGTCCGCGAGTCCCATTGAAACGACTGATAAGACCTTGATTGGCCGATCGTGTTTGGTTCATTCACCGTAAAGATGCCTTATCGCTGTCAACTTATCGCTGTCAACTTGTCGCTGCTAGATTGCGATGCCGGTTGGCCCCTTTCAGGGACCTTCCGCAACGAACGTCAGGAACGCGACCGACGTTCGCAAAGGCGGTTTAGTGAAATTTTGCTCTTTCGGCAAGTCCGATTTTGCTGACAGATTGTCAATTCAGGATGCATCTGTTTTTTGGGTTTGCTCAAACTTGAGCTTTTTTGTACTAATCTGCTGGGGTTTCCGGATTTTGTTGCAACCGTTCGCCAGCAAGGAGGTGCCGATGTCTCAATTCTTGAGCCCAGTCGATTCCACCACCATTCCCATTTTGGAGAAAGTCGTTGGGTTTGCTCAATCTCGCCATACGGTCTTGGTCGGCAACTTGGCAAACGCGGATACTCCTGGGTACCAGGTTCGCGACCTAAGTCGCTCGACCTTTCAAGAGCGATTGCGAGAGCTGATTGAAACCAAAAACTCGCCTTATACATCAGCTACGGACCGAGTGGACCATTACGACTCGGCGATGAGAGAGGTCAATGATTCCATGAAATCCATTCTCTATCACGACAAGAGTGATGTCGGGATCGAACAACAGGTTCTGGAAGTTTCCAAAAACCAAAGCCTCCACAATATGGCGATCGCCATCATGCAGAACCAGTTTCAATTGTTGAATGTCGCCATCAGCGAACGAGTATAGGAGTGACTTATGTTAACGGCTATGGACATCAGCACCAGCGGTCTGATTGCTCAGCGAACTCGCTTGGACACGATCGCCAGCAACATCGCCAACATGTCCACCCTGCGGGACGAGAACGGCGAAGCCAAACCCTACGAGAGTCGCACGGTCATTTTTCAGACCACTGAAGACATCGGCACTTCTTACGGGGCGGTTGGAGTGAAAGTTTCCAGCGTGGAATTGGATAAGACGGATCCGATCTATCGCTGGCAGCCCAATCATCCTTTGGCCATCAAGACCGGAGACAAGAAGGGCTACGTCGCATACCCGAACATCAACTTGAATCAAGAGTTTGTCGACGCGCTCAATGCGACTCGCTCTTACGAAGCGAACATTGGTGCGATCGAGATCAGCAAGGACATGGGGAATCAAACCCTGAGGATCATCGCCTAGTCCTCACGCAGCACGAACTTGGGCTATCGTTCGTGGCGACGCAGACCGAGCGAGGGCTCAAGACGAGCATCGAGTCGACTCATGAGTGAGGCTGGGTTGTGGCATTGATCGTGTCGGCGGTGCGCGGTGAAGCAGTGATGCGGTGATGGAATTTGCAAGTTTGAATCAGCGAAAGACTTCGATATGAATCCGATGATGAGTTTAGGTTCGTTAGGGAATCTTCCGCCAGGCATTTTGCAGCAGTTAAATCAGCTAACACGCCAAGGTCTCACGACCCAGGAGTTCATGAATCCGGCCAAATCGCCCGAAAGCGATTTCAAGAGTTTGATCATGGAGTCGATCAACCAAGTCAACGACATGCAGCAGAATGCTGACGTGGCGATTGAGACCTTGATGACCGGTGGCGACATCAACCCAGCCGAAGTTTTGACGGCCATTCAAAAGGCGGACATGTCGTTTCGCATGATGCAGCAAATTCGCAATAAACTGATGGACGCCTATCGTGAAATCAAGGAGATTAGAATCTAACGAGTAAGAGGTAAAAGATTCGAGGATTAACTTCGCGCACGACCAAGCAGCAATCAAGTCGGTTGCGGTCCCAGCGAGAAAAACCCTAAGTGATTCAGGATGAATCACGGAACCAGCGACGAGGACTCAAGGACGAGCCAATGGACTTCATCATTCGCCATTATCAATCGACGGTCGCGCTGTTGCGTTCGATGACGCCGGCGGCCCAAATCAGTTCGATCTTGATGTTGGTCGCTATTGTGGCCAGCATGGTTTATTTGTTTCAGTATCAATTGAGCGGCGGAACAACTTACGTGTACGGTGGGCAAGAGTTCACGCAGGCCGAAATTGGCCAAATGGAGAATGCTTTAGCCCAGGCTGGACTGAATCAATATGAAGTAGTGGGCTACCGTATCCGAGTGCCGTTGAGTGCCCGTGATAAGTACGTTAAAGCGATTGCAGATGGCAATGCTGTTCCGGCCAGCATCAAACGCAAAGATACCTCGAGTTCAAATCCTTTTTCCAGTAGCACGGTTGAAAAACAGCGAATCAAAGACGAAAAGACTCAAAAACTGGAGGACATGATTCGTCAGAACTCAAAGATTGCCAATGCTTCGGTTGAGTACGACGTGCGGATGGAGGGTGGACCCTTTCGCGAGGCCTTGGTCACTTGCGCCGTCATGGTCACACCGATCGGCAGTTACGAACTGACCCGGGATGATGTGTTGGCCATCAAAAATACCATTCGCAGTTCGTTGGCCGGAATCAAAGACAATCACATCAGCATCATCGACACCAATTCAGGGCAATCCTATACCGGCGATATGCTGGCGATGTCCGCCGCCGAAAATGAACTCATCCGCACGAAGAAATGGTGGGAAGATGACTACAAACGAAAAATTCATGCTCAATTGGTAGCTTACCCTGGGGCACAAGTCGGGGTCGAGGTGGAATTGGATCCGACCCTAGGGACGAATAAGTACGAACGAAACCTCGAAACTCCCGTCGCAATCACTCAGAACGCTGAAAAGACAACGACTCGTAGCCAAACTGGCGGCAATGGCGGAGCACCAGGCACCCGCAGTAATCTGGCCGCCAACGCCGCTGCGAATGCCCAAGCTTCATTGTCCGAATCGCGTCAATCGTCGACCGACATCACGAAAGAAAACAGCACTTCGATCGTCGGGGGTGGGATTACCCACACGCAGTTGGCCGGATTGACCGTCAAACGAGCCAAGGTTTCCGTCGGCGTTCCCCAAGCAACCGTTGAGAAAATCTATGCCAAACTGAATCCGAGCACGGACGGTAAGACGGTGGAAATTGATGCGAATAAACTGACAGAGTTCTTCGAACAAAATATCAAAAAGCCAATCAGCGAGAAAGTTCGTGCGTTGATTCACCCAGGGACCGATGTGGGCCAAGATCCGCTCCAAGACATTATCGTATTGATGGATCCGAGTTTGGATATCGAACCAATTCCCACCACGCCGATGAGCGAGTCGGCATTGTCTTGGCTGGCTGCGAATTGGCAAAACTTAGGCTTGTTTTTTTTCGGAATGGTCTCGTTGGTGATGTTGCGGTCAATGGTCAGTTCGGCTGCCAAAGGCGATGGCGCCGCGGCCCGAGCTGATGTGGAATTGAACCGTATTTTGCCGGGTGGGGAATCGGGCGAAGATACTGAAGAGATCATTGTCGAAAAAGACGGTTCGACACGGATCATCAAGAAAAAGAAATTGCCGGAAACCGAAGAAGAACGCGAAGCTCGCGAGAACCAACTCAAGAAACGCTTTCAGAATCGACAACCCAACATTCGCGAAGAACTTGCGGAATTGGTCGAGGCCGATTTGGATGCGGCCGCTACCGTCCTCAAAGCTTGGATTGGTGAGCCGACTACTTGATGGTTCAAGTTCCGAACAACGAGTGGCAATTTTTGAAAACACACACCGAACTGTTTGACACGACAAAAAGTATTACTGGACTTCCATGACCAATCATCGCTTACGTCAAATTGCCGTCTTGGTCGATAGTCTCGATCCGCCAGCGGCTGATCGACTCTTGGATCAATTGCCCGACGAATTGCAACAACGCGTGCGGGATGCGGTGATGAATTTGACGAGCGTGTCCGATGCCGAGCGGCAGGAAGTCTTAGCCGAGTTTCGACGTGGCGCCTCCGGTTCCAATCGAGATAAGTCCCGGTCGTCAGAAGAACCGAGTTCCCGTTCCTCGTCACCTTCGACCTACCAACCTGTTTGGCGCAGCAGTGTCGGCCCACGCAACCCAACAGCCATGACCGACCATGGCGATTCACGGACTTCAGGTGCTGAGCCGATCGAATCCCCACCAACTTATTCGAAGCCGCTCGGGTCGCCGTTGGGTCAGTCTCGCCATGTCGAAACGGAGGTTGCCCCATCGAGCCACGACTATCCTGCTCCACCGACTCGCAACACCGATCTGAGCGATACGCTAGCGGCCATCGACGTCGAGACTTTGGCCAGTGTCGTGCTTCGTGAGTCACCACAAGTCTTGGCGGCGGTTTTGTCGCTGCTTCCTCCGCTGCGCTCGGCGAAGTTGCTCGAATACTGCTCGCCAGAACTGCAAGTCGAGGCTCTGGAACGCCTTCAAAGGTTGGAGGAATTAGATGACGACATCGTTCATCTCCTGCAACAAGAATTGCACGGCGTTATCCGTCAACGAAGCAAGTTGAAGCAGCGTCAACGGGTTGGCTCGCAGGCACTGGCCGAAATCATGGTAGCAGCACGACAGTTGGAAAACTCGCAAGTTGCCCGAGTTTTGCAGACCCAGCTAAGAGGCGAGCCAGGCGGCAAAGCGTCATCAACTGCGCAAACGCCATCGCGTGACACGGAAGTCCGACCGGAGTTGCGGGATCCGCGAACCCATCGCGATTCTTTCTCGCGTGCACCCGTGGCTAGTTCGAATGAAGACCGCTTGGTATCGAATGAACTGGAACACGCCGACGCACTGTCCGACATTGAGCCACGATTGAGCTTTGCCGACTTGGTTCAATGCGACGCTGCTTCACTGCAAGCCCTGTTGGCGACAGCCAAGCCGCAGGTGACGCTACTGGCGCTGCGTGGTGCCCCGCAAGCATTGCTGGATCGCGTGCTGAAAATGCTTCCACGCGGCGAAGCGAAAGAAGTTCAATTTCGAGTTCAGAACCTTGGCCCGACTCGGGTGCAAGATATTCAACAAGCCCAACAGTACTTGTTGCGTCTGGCCAGTCTCTTGGAAGACATGGGCCGCTTCCGACGACCTCGAACCCGCAATACCATGGCGGCTTGAACGCCCCACCACACATTCTGAGGAATCAAGATGCCAGGGATTATTAAGGTTGGCACTGATGCGTCGGCGTTGCACGGCGAACAGGAACGCCCCTATTTTCATTTGCAAGACTTGGAGCAACGCAGCGAACAGTTTCTGGCCCAAATTCGCAAACAAGCGGCCGAAATTCTGGCCCAGGCCCAGGCTCAAGCGGAGGCCTTGCGACAGCAAACGATCAAAGCAGCCAAACAAGAGTCCGTGCAGGCCGTGCGGGCAGAAATGCAAAGCGAAGTTCAGCGTCGCCTCGCTGAAATCGACCCGTTCATGCGCAGTGCCATCAGCCAAGTGCAACAAGAATTGACCCACTGGCGAATGGATTGGGAATCCCGAACCGTCAATTTAGCAATCGAAATCGCGCGGCGGATTTGTCGAAGGGAACTAAGCGCCCAACCGCAGATTGTCTTGAATCAAATTGAAGCCGCCCTGCAATTGGCCAGTCCCGATGATTCGATAGAATTGCGCGTCAATCCACATGACTTGCAAACTTTCGAACCCGCGATTCAGGCTTTGGTGGCTCGTATCGGTAACCTTGGTCGGACGACGATTGTCAGCGACGCGCAGATCACCGGTGGCGGGTGTTTGGTGCGAACGCTGTACGGACAGATCGACGCCCAATTGGAGAGTCAATTGGCTCGCATCGAAGAGGAACTGCTGCCATGAGCCAAGCGACCATGCCTGACGAATCCGGAGTGGAGCAAGTCGTGACATTGTCTGTTCGCGGGACGATTCATGGTAGCGAGGGAAACTTGATAACTGCGGAAGATTTTCCGGTTCCGTTAGGTGCAGTCGTTCAAATCCAACGTGCGATTGGCACACCAATTCAAGGGCAAGTCGTAGGATTTCGCTCCGGTTTGACCTTGATTTCTCCTTATCAAGAGCCGACGGGTGTGGGGCCCGGCAGCTCCGTTCGGCTCTTCAAATCCCATCGCAGAATCAGTGTGACGCCCTTCCTGCGTGGTCGTGTCATCGATGCGTTGGGCCAACCCATTGATGGCAAGGGACCGCTCCCGCCTGGTCAGTGGCGTTCGATCTTGCGTGAAGCCCCTGTTGCCACGCAACGCCCGCGGATCGACAAAATCCTCTCGACTGGAGTGCGGGCTCTTGATGGGTTATTGACTTGCGGTGTCGGCCAACGAATGGGTGTGTTTGCCGGTTCCGGTGTTGGGAAAAGCGTTACGATGGGGATGATCGCCCGCAACACCTCGGCCGATATCAATGTAATTTCACTCATCGGCGAACGAGGTCGGGAAGTCAACGAATTTATACACGACTCCCTTGGCCCCGAGGGGCTGGCGCGGAGTGTCGTCGTCGTGGCGACCAGTGATCAACCGGCCTTGTTGCGGGTCCAATCGGCTTATGTAGCAACAGCGATCGCCGAGTACTTTCGTGATCAACGAAACAATGTCTTGCTGTTGATGGACTCTTTGACCCGCTTTGCGATGGCGCAGCGTGAAATTGGCTTGGCGGCGGGCGAACCGCCAACGACTCGCGGCTATCCCCCCAGCGTGTTTGCGATGTTGCCTCGCTTGGTCGAACGAGCTGGCCGAACCGAACTCGGCAGCATTACGGCGTTCTATACCGTCTTGGTCGAAGGTGACGACTCGAATGAACCGATCAGCGATACCGTCCGCGGTTTATTGGATGGACATACGTATTTGAGTCGCAAGTTGGCGGCCAAAGGACATTATCCCGCGATCGATGTTAGCGTCAGCTTGTCGCGATTGATGAACGAGTTGGTGAGTACAGAACATCGGGCTGCGGCAGTCGCCTTAAGAAGCATGTTGGCAAAATACGCAGAAAACGAAGACTTGATCAATATTGGGGCTTATCGAACGGGCTCGAATCCGGAAATCGACCAAGCGATAGCGATTCGACCGACGTTGTTGGGCTACTTGCAACAAGGCATGCACGAACGCAGTGACGCTCAAGACGCGATCAAAAAATTGCTGGCAGCGGTGCCGCCAAAACCCACCGCGACTCTCAATCGCGAGACACCGGTACCCCGCCCGCGAAACTGAAGTCTGTCCGCACGAGAGTTGACTCAGAACCTCGACCGGTCTCGATCCGTACCATCGGGCCGACATTCCTCTAGGCGATGCAACGGCTTTTTGCTAAGAGCACATGGTTTGGAGGTCGCCTAACCGCGCAAACGGATGGCGATGAATTCGCTTGCGATGGGAATGGTCGTCATGGCAGAAAAGTTTCGCTTGCATTCGGTGTTGCAATTGCGGCGAACTCACCAAGAAGAACGACAGGCAGAGCTCGCACAAGCCGTCCAGGCAGCGCAAATTCTGCACGGTCAAATTGGTGAAGTTCAGCAGCAGTTGCAGGAGATCGAGGAGCAACTTCGGGCTGCCTCGCTCAATCGGGTGGACGTCGATCACTTGATGGCCATCCGGCGGCATCAGGCCAACACACGCGCTTTGCTCCGCCAATTGCAAGAGCAACAACAGGTGGTCGAACAGGAAATCGAGCGTCGCCAAACTCGGCTAGTGGAAGCCAATCGTGAAGTGAAAGTGGTCGAAACTCTCGAACAACAACATTCTGCCGCACAGTGGGAACTGTTTTTGAAACGCGAGCAAGATGCCTTGGACGAATTCGCTCAGAAACGAGTTCAAGCGGACGTCGAATAACAAGTCGAAGGATCAGGCCACATGAAATTGATTGGAAGTCTAATTGGTTGGTGCAGTAGTGCTCTGACGGCGATTTGTTTGGCGACCTTCCTGAGCCAAGGCGTGCTGCTTTTAGTGTTGTGGCAACGAGGTTATCTGACCACTGAAAAGGTTGCTCGCCTGCAAGCGGTGATTTCCGGAGTGGACTACCATCAAATTCGAGCCGATTTGAAACAAGCCGCCGCTGACTCGGAGGCGAATCCCAAAACTCTTGCCAACAATCAAATACTCTCCAAACAAGCTGATGCACTGCGTAGGAAATCCAGCGACGTGGCCTTGATTGAATCTCGCCTTCGCGATACCGGACGACGCTTCAACGTTCAGGAAGAAGCGTTTAGCACCAAGGTCAATGGTTTAGAGGCCGAGGTTCAGCGAGCGACACGCGCCCAATTGGTGCGGGCGATGAAAAACATGGCTACCGACCAAGTCAAGGACAATATGATGCAAATTGTCAAGGATGGCGGGATCGAGGACGCCTTGGCTGTCGTTCGGCAAATGACCAATGCGGAGCAGACGAAGGTCTTTTCGGAGTTCCAATCCGACGAAGAAAAAGCGGCCCTCAATGAAATCCTCAAACTGATGCGGACCAAGCCATGATCAAATTATTCTCCGGGCTCGCGTCTTTGTTCATTTACCTGGCAATGGGGACGGTCCTCTTTGAGACGGCTGGTTTGGCCTGGGCTTGGTCCCAAGGGCATTTAACGACCGAAAAGGTGCAGAAATCGATCCTGGTGTTGTATGGTCTCGAACCGGAAGACTTGAAGAATCAACTACAGGAAGAAGTGCTAGCTCCGACAGGTTTGACTTATCAGGAAATCCGGCAATATCGTTCCAAAATGACATTGGACCAGGATTTACGCGAGAGTTCCCTGGTAGGAAGCGCCGATGATTTTAAGAACATCGACGCCGAGTACTCGGAACGTCGTCGTCGCTTCGAACGCATGCGCAATGATTTCGAGGCCACGATGGCCAAACTGCAAGGTGCAGCCACGGACAAGGCGTTGAGTGAAGTCCGCGATACGATCAAGTCCCTAAGACCGGATCAAGCGGTCGACCAAATCATTCGGATGTTGGAGTTGAGCCGTTCCAGCGGAGATCCTCGACATCGCGATGACATGGTGACGATCTTGAAAACGCTGCCCGAGGCGACACAGCGCAAGCTGTTGGCAGAATTCAAGACGGAAGAGCGTTCCCCCTACCTGTATGAAATGTTGACCCAGATTCGGTTGGGCAAGCCGGACATCGATACGATTCAACAGGCCAGAGAAAATCTCCAACAATACCGACAACGATTTTTGGATTCGGGCGTTCCATGACGAAACTACCTGCGAATTTGAACGATCCATCGCTTCAGGTCCATCTGAAGAACATGGATATTCGCAGGATCTCTACCGCCGAATTGTCGGATACCGGTTTTTATCAAGCGTTGCTAGCCACGGCTCCGCTGCAGACATTAGGCAGCATTTCCTCGACTTGGTCGTTGCAGCATCTGTCGCCTGCCACACCGAAAGCCGAATCCTATCGACGTTCCGAAGTCTCGACGCGCACTGAATCGACCACCAGCGATTCCCTCGATCGAGAAGTCGATGAAGAAACGCCGCGCCGCCCGATCGCGACGGACTCGACGCGTTTAAATCAAGACTCGCGAAGTAACGTGCGAAATGTGGACGTGATCCCGAAGCTCGGAGCGAATCAAGAACTGAACTTGGGGGCTCCGATCGGTATCCGAGTGCAGGCCTTCACCGAAGCGGAATTGGAATCGAACGAAACCGCTTTGCTTTCGCGCCTGTTGGCTGGGCAGCGGAACGCGGAACCTGTTCAGGTCGACATTGACAAATTACTGGAAGTACCGGCAGTAACAGGCGAGTTAGAATCTCAGCAAGAAACGCAAGCGCTTGTGGCGGCCCAGGTTACTCAACTTCCGCATTGGCCGCCCATAAAAGAGGCTTTCTTCCACGAGCCTGCGCAACTGGCGCCCGCTCTGGGGTCGGACGGGGTTCAATCGCAATCCACGGAGAGCACTGATTTTCTGTCGCCAGCGATTCGTAGCGAAGGGTTCCCAACCGCAGCAGAAGTGGTCCGCCGCGTTTTAGCCCAATCTGCCACGGGGAATGACGACACGACTGCTGGGAAAGTCATCGCATCGACCGAAGGATCTGTCAAATTGGATCGTGGACTTTGGGGGGCACCAATTTCGGAAGACGAGCAGACGAAGTTGGCGGTTTCGTTGGCCGGTCGTGTGGAGCGGCTAGTCACTCCCGATTCTCGAAAATGGAGCGAAGGCTTGTCTTCGAGCGATCGTGTCTTAGCAGAGGATAACTTGACGGCTGTTGATGTTGATTCGCTCGAAACAGTTGAAATCTCGTTCAAACCTGATGCGGGTGTCTTGCAACGGAGCGGTCGGCAAGGACCACGGGAACTTCGACGGGGATTGGGGCGCAGCGAAAATAATGAGTCGAGCATCGGTTCTCGTCCCGGCAGTCTCGATTCGGTGCCGAACCTTTACCAACGGCCCGACAAATTCTCCAGCATTCGAGTGACGCCCGAATCGTCTCCAACGTTGTCATTGGACGAAATTCCGGTGTTGCCGAACGCTCAAAAGTTAGCGTTGGCTGCGGGGACTCGCCAAGACGGCACGACTACCGTTACGGGACCGACGGTACCGAACATTGCCTTGGAACTACCGGGCCAGCTTGATAACGTCACATCGGCATTTTTACGGGACCAAAGTTCAACCGCCAGTCATACGAACGTTGTCGCAGCGAACCCCGCATTGCCAGCGGCCGGGGCCGTCGCAATTCGCAGCGAAGGGGTTGCCCCGTCGGGCGAAATTGAAGCATCACTCCCAGTACCCAGCCGCCTGCTGAACCAAGTGAGTCAAGCCCTCAAGCAAGTTCCGGCGGGTGATTCGACGATGCGATTGCAGTTGAATCCCGTTGAACTTGGGCAATTGATGATTGAAATCTCGTTCCGCGATGGCGTCATGCACGGAAAATTGCGGGCCGAGCAAGCACCGACACTAAAGCTGTTGCAGGATGGGCTGGATGGATTGCGAAGTCGTTTGAACGAGCAAGGCATTGTGGTGCAAACTTTAGAAGTCGAGCTTGGCCAGCAAGGAGACTTTAGTCACGACCAACAACAGCAGCGTTCCTTCGGGCAATCGCAAGAGTTTGGACAAAAGCGACATTCGAACGGTTACTTCTCCAACGACGGACCGCCTGCTCGGCGAACTGCCCCACAAGCTGAAACAGTGAGTCAACCTACCAATAGAAATCATGATGGCCGCTGGGCGGTCAATGTGATCGTATAAACCGGAGCCACGACAAAAAGGAATTTGTCATGTCACGAGTCAATCTGCCCACCATCGCACCGCCAAATTCAACGCCAGCCAAGGCGACGTCGGTCAATGAACTTAGTTCCAACGATTTTCTCAAACTGCTTGTCGCGGAGCTGCAAAATCAAGATCCTTTGGCTCCCACCGACTCGGTCCAAATGCTGCAGCAGGTCAGCCAAATCCGCCAGATTACGTCGAACGATGCCATGACAGCGACCATGAATTCGGTCCAAGTCGGGCAGGATGTCGCCACGGCCAGTCAATTGGTTGGTAAGCGAATCACAGCATTGGGCACGGACAACAAGGAAGTGGAAGGCGTGGTCAGTCGCGTCACTATTTCCGCCGCGAGTGCGAACAGTGGCCAAGCTCGTGAGATTCGATTGCACGTAGGCGACAAGCAGGTTGAGCTAAGCAAGATTCGCAGTATTTTGCCAGCTTAACCCGTTGAGTTCATTCCGCGTCTCTTTCCCTTTTCCTCTTCTCCGCCTTTTCGTAACAACATGAGGTCGTCACCATGGGCCTAGCTTCAGCCATGACCACGGCGCTGTCCGGCTTGACTGCCGCAGAAGCCAAAATTGATGTGTTGGGTAACAACTTAGCAAACTCGCAAACCGTGGGTTTCAAAGAATCGGATGTGGTCTATTCGACCCAATTTTTTCAGACGCTCAGCATGGGGTCTGCTCCCAATGACAATAATGGCGGCATCAACCCGCGTCAGTTTGGTTTGGGGACCAAAGTGGCGGGCATTTCGACCTACCACACTCAAGGCACGATCACGCTGAGCAACAGCCCCACGAACTTGGCCATCCAAGGCGATGGCATGTTTGTAATTGAGGGCGTGGGAAATGAACAACTGTACACTCGCGCTGGTGTGTTTAGCACCAACGCAAACAATGAATTGGTGACACCAAACGGCAACCGCTTGTTGGGATATGTGGTTGACGAAGAATTCAACTTGCAAACGAACGGCCTGCGTCCGTTGACGGTGCCGATGGGGATGTCGGCAGTTGCGCAAGCGACGACCGAAGTTCGTTTGGAAGGGGGACTACCGCCGAATGGGACCTTTGCAACGTTGGCCAACGTCGTGCAAAGCCAACCGATGAGCGTTTCGTATATTCCGCAGGCCACCAATCAAAGTTTGGCCGGCTTAGTTAGCAGCGCGCCTTCCGTAGCGTCCGCCGGTGTGAACCATACCCAAGGTGGTGGTAGCCATCCGGAAGGGGTGACGTACGGCTATCGTTTTGTTTTCGTCGATTCATCGGGCAGCGAAAGCACCGTTTCTTCGGCGGTGGAAGTTACAACACCCGCTGGAAACTCGCTTGCTGACAATGTGATCCAAATCAATAGCTTGCCAGCGCAGCCGGCAAACTATGAATTTATGCGGGTCTATCGTACGGCGGCAGGCGGAAGTGAGTATTTTCGCTTGGCGGATTTAGCGCCCGGAGCAACGACGTTTACCGATAACAACTCTACGGCGTTATCTTCCACGGTGCTGAATCAAGATACACTTTCCGGTGGCTACATGTATCGAGTTACCTACTCGGTGGCCGGTGAACCGGAAACTCGTCCCTCCGCCGTTATCGGGCCGATCAGTGTCACGAATGGGCGGATTCAATTGGATGATCTGCCCACCCCCCCCGTGCCCGGCGTGGGAGATCGTTTTCCAGCCTACGACACCGTCAACATCTATCGCAGTTCACCCAGCGACCCCGACACGTTTTTCCTAGTACATTCGGGGCTCGCAGGACAGTCGTTTACCGACAACCGCTTGGAGGAGGAAATCTCGGACCTCGATAATCCGGCCAATCGGAAGCTGAACATGGACGGGCCGCCGATCGATTCGGGAACGCTTCTATCCGAAGTTGTGGTTCGCGATGGCAATAACTATGTTGCGGCGTTCGAAATGGGCGAACTGTCTCTAACCATGCGGAAGGGTGGGGATGCTGGCAAGTCGTACAACCGCACGATGGAAATCAATTCTGGGACCCGCGTTAGCGACCTGATGTTGTTTATGGAACAGGCGGCGGGCATCGTTCGCCCAAGCTCGACAAACGGCATCCCGCAGTCGGAGAACAAGATCGCGGGCGAGAGTGGCATGATTTCGGCCGGTGTGAGTATTGTGGATGGTGCGATTCGAATTGTTTCCAACAACGGTTCGATCAATGGCATTTCAATTCCGTCGACTGGTATGAAAGTGACGAACAACGACGGCATCTCGGAATTGGGATTGGTCTTTTCCAATTTGCAAAAACCGAATGGAACCACGGCTGCCACGGAATTTGTGGCTTATGACTCATTGGGAATTCCACTTCAAGTACGCGTGTCGGTCGTGATGGAATCGCAAGATCGCAATTCCACGGTCTACCGCTGGTACGCCGATTCGCCAGATAATGATCCGGCGAGTGGCGACAACACGCACGTAGGAACAGGCTTGATCGAATTGGACGGTGTCGGACGTTTGAAAAACGTGACGAACAATCAAGTGACGATCGGTCGCGCCAGCGTACCGGCTGATCATCCACTGACCTTCGAGCTCAACTGGGAGATCATCAGTGGTTTGGCAGCGGACCAAGCGGTCGTGACCGCCGCCAGTCAAGACGGAGCGGGGGCAGGAACGCTAACGAGTTTCACGATCAATCGTGATGGCTCGATTACCGGTGTGTTCTCGAACGGAAGCTCGCGACCCCTCGGTCAAGTCATGCTGGCGGTCTTCTCCAACCAAGAAGGCTTGTTGCAACGCGGTGAGAACTTGTATGGCCATGGTGTCAATGCTGGTCTCGCTTTGCGGCGACCTGGTGATGGAAGCGGTGGCGAGTTGATCTCAGGAGCCCTCGAACTATCCAACGTGGATATCGGCCGAAACTTAATTGATTTGGGGTTGGCTTCGACCTTGTATCGAGGAAACTCGCGGGTGATCTCTACGACCCAGCAGCTTCTTGACGAGTTGTTGAACCTGAGACGTTAATCATGCAGGTCAAAACGTAATGACGTTCCCAAAGTAGCACGCGCACTTGGAGTGACTGCGGTCAGATCGAGTCAGAGACTGCGATTGGCGGGTTTCTGCACTTGGAATGTGCCTACGACCGTCCGCTGTTGAACGGACTTGGGTTCAACCGTCATTGATGGACTGCGCAGAATCTGTCGGTTGGCGCGATTTTACGGTCAATTTGTCGCGTGATTCAGACGATAACTCAAGCAGGGTGCGTGAGTCTGCTAGGACAGGTCTGTGTCAGGAGTCGGTGTATTGATTCGCTTGACCAAACTTGATGGGACGCCAATTGTTCTTAACGCCGACTTGATTCGATATGTCGAACAGTTGCCCGACACTTACATCACCTTGACCAGTGGCGATCGGATGATTGTCCGGGAAACGATGGAGCAAGTGATGGACTTGGCGATCACCTACCAACAGCAAAAACAACTCCTGCCAAAAAACTTGCGTTTCTTGCATTCCCGCGAAATCCCGAGTTGAGTTGCCAAACTTTATGAGCCAAAAAGCATAAGGGACATCTCATGGATATCGCCACAATCATTGGTTTAGTGCTCGTTGCAGTTCTGCTAGTTTTGTCCATCATCATGGGTGGCGGTACATTTAGTAGCTTCTATGATACTCCGTCATTGATGGTGGTGATTGGAGGGGCTATCGCGGCGACCATGATCTCCTTCCCGCTTAAAGACTTCTTTGGGATTTTCAAAGTCGTATTGAAGGTGTTCCTCAACAAAGCTGAGAACGTCACTAAGATTATCGAGCAAATCGTCTCGCTCGCGGAAGTGGCGAGAAAAGATGGGTTGTTGGCTTTGGAATCGAAATTGGCCGACATCGACCACAAGTTCATTAAACTCGGGATTCAAATGGCGGTGGATGGATCGCCTCCGGAAGTGATCGAGGACATCATGCGGACCGAGCTTGATGCGTCGGCGGTTCGACATTCGCAAGGCAAGGGCTTGATGGATACGGTGGGGCGTTATGCTCCGGCGTACGGCATGATCGGGACGCTGATGGGGCTAATCATGATGTTGGCGAACATGTCGGACCCGTCCAGTATTGGTAAGGGTATGGCGGTGGCGTTGATTACGACGCTTTATGGGGCCATCGTTTCCAATGCCATGTGCCTGCCATTTGCGGACAAGTTGAACTTGTTGAACAAAAAAGAGCTTACCGCCATGGAGATTATTATTCGTGGCATCATGGCCATTCAGGCTGGCGAGAACCCGCGTGTTATTCGCCAAAAGCTCAATTCCTTCTTGGCCCCGAAGGCTCGACCCAAGGAAGATAAATAGTCCGTGGCACACCAAGAAGATCCACCACCAGCAGTACCTGAATGGGTCGTGACCTTTGGCGACATGATGTCGCTGCTGTTGACGTTCTTTATCATGTTGGTTTCAATGAGTGAAATCAAATCAGAAGAGAAGTATCAAGCCTTGGTTGAATCGATCAAAAAGCAACTTGGTCACACGACGAGCATGGAGAGTATTACCCCAGGACCGACCAAGCCCAGCAATTCGATGGTCCAACAGGTCGCAAACTTGGCTCGTGCGAAACGGCAAGACTTGATGCGTGGTGGTCAGAAAGTGGAAGCTCCCACTGGGGAAAGCAGCACGGTCCAAATCGTTCGCCCTGGGACGCGGACCGTCATTGGGACCAGTGTCTTCTTTGCGGATTTCGAAACGGAACTTCGGGCCGCGGAAAAACAAAAGTTGGCCGAGTTGGTTCCCAAGATCATTGGAAAGCCCCAGAAAATCGAACTGCGCGGTCACGCCAGTCGCCGACCTTTGCCGCCGGGCACGCCCTTTCAAGATCATTACGATCTGGCATTTCAACGCGCTCGCTATGTTCGAGAATATCTGGTCAATGAGCTTAAAGTCGAACCGAATCGCCTCAGGATCATTTCAGCAGGGGCCGACGAACTGATGCACGCGGGTATCGACCCGGAAAAGTTGAAACTCAACTCGCGAGTCGAAGTCTTTCTGTTGGACGAACTCACGGAAACCCTGTCCGGTTCGGAAGAGGACCGCCAAGAGCAACTGTTGAACCTACCACAATAGCCAAGGCCCGGGCACAAATGACATCTCGTCCCTACCGGGACGCCGCAATTTCTCGAATGCGACCGCTACCGACGTTTCGTCACTGAGGGGACGAGACTGCCTGTCGTCGGACAGCGAGGAACCGAACGGGAGCGAAACGATACTGCACAATCGTTCGAATCATTACAACCAGCCCACTAGATCAAGCTAAACTAGCGGACCACATGCCCCGCGGCTGTTTCTCGATGCTAGATTTTCGGGACCGCGACGATTCCGTTCGCTTTTGTTGTTCGGCCTATCCTCGAGGGCGCACGCCATGTCCAAGAAAGATACCAAGCCTGCTGCCCCAGAAGCTGCAGCACCCAAGTCCGGCCCCGGAATGATGGGCAAAATCATTGGAGCCGTGATCATCGGTGTCATTGTGCTCGTTCAAGCCGGTGTCGTCTACTTTCTATTGCCCAACCCCGACGCGATTGCCAACCGCGTTCGAGATGAAGTCAAGAAAGAACTGGATAGTGCCAAAGAAGCCACGCCCGATGTTGCGGAAGCTGAGCAGCCGACCGAACAGGCGGAGGTCGAACTGGGCACGTTCAACCTGGCAATCCATCAACCCAGTTCCAATACGACTCTGAATCTGACTTGTCGCGTCATGGGTACGATCGATAAGGCCCAGCAGCCAGAGTTCACCACTCTCATGGAAAACAACAAAAACCGACTCCGCGAGCGGATTATTATCGAGTTTCGCAGCGCCGAGCTCGATGAATTGACCGACCCGGGTTTGGGCTTGCTAAAACGGCGAATTTTAGAGAAAAGCAATCAGTTGCTGGGCAAACCACTGTTGAAGTCCGTAATGTTCCCCGAGTACAACTACTATCAGCAGTAGGATCCTGGACATCACGTCGGTCCGCGTTTGAATTTGGAATCAGTCATGGATGACACGCCCGAACCAAAGTCTGTTAAGAGCGATGCGACCCGACACGGCAGCACCCCCCCGCCCATGACGGTTGGCGATGATATCCAAGTCCTCTTGGAGCAAGCCGAGCGAGCGATTTCGTCGATTAATGAACCGGCCCAGTCCAAGGCGACTGGCATTCGTCCCTTTCAGCTAGCAGAACTTGCGGGCACGCCGCCTTCCCCAGACAAGGCTTCGTTGTCCTTGCTGCGCGATGTCGAGCTTGAACTGAAGATCGAACTCGGTCGTTCCCGCATGGCCATCGAAGACCTAATGAAGCTGAAAAAGGGATCGGTGGTTCCGCTCGACAAAATGGCCGGCGACCCGGTCGATGTCTTCGTCAATGGTCGTTTGGTTGCCCGCGGTGAAGTTTTAGTGTTTAACGACAACTTTTGCGTGCGTGTTGCGGAACTTGTCTCGGGTGATCAAAGTTAGGCCAACGCTCGCCCACTGTCCCGATTCGGCCAACCTTCTGTCTGCCCCTCCTGAGGATCAGTTGGAGATAGCGCCAGGGGAAAGATGCGCGATCTGATTTAGTTCCAATAGTTGGCACTTCAATTGGGCGTTCTTGCTGTTGTTTGGGGCAGAGTGATCGTTGTTCACCGAGATCCGAACTTTGCTGATCGAGGTGTTGTAGATGGATCTCGGGCGAACGAAGTAATTGGGCTCGCCGGTCAACAATCGCGACAACAGCAACGCAATGAATTCGCCATGAGAGACGATCAAGACCCGTTCCGGATTGGTTGAAGTCGGTTCACTACCAAGACGCTGTTGAGTATCCAGTGCCATGTTTTCCAGGGCCAGCTTCACGCGGTCCGCCCGCGGGATTGCTGCTTCCATGGTCTCGAATTCCGTGAGCGAATTCCAACCGCCAGCGAGCCACGCCGCGGGCGGATTGGCCCAAGGAAAATGTTGCCGAACTTCTTCGACCGTCATCCCGGACTCCGCCCGTCGAGGATGTGGGGCATAGCCTGAAAAACAGCCACCAACTTCAAATAACTCGGTCCAAATCTGAAAGCCACGGTAAGCGGGTTGGGCGGCATGATGGAACGGAGCGGCTGTTTCCAACGCCCGCCGAAAGGCACTGACAAAACGCTGGGCAAACGGCCCCGAGTCGTGCAAATGCCGACCGACCGCTTCTGCCTGCCAATGCCCGAGTGACGTAAGAGGCGGATCTGGTTGACGTTGCGATTCGGGATTCGCATTGTTTTGCGATTGCGCGTGACGTACCAACCAAATATCAATCATTCCCATTCCTCGGCTCAACGGCCGTCTCGTAGGCCGCTTCCCACCACATTTCCAACTTGGGGCTTTCGTGATCCACCAAGGCCTCGGGGGAAGGGGCCGGCAGTTCATCGTCCAGGTCGTCTTTGTATTCGGGTTCCAGCGGTTCGTCAACCAAGTAGTCCCATTCGTCGTCCGAGTCGACCCGAACGACGGCTCCGCCTTCCGTCTTGATCACATCGCGATGGTGCGGCAGCGCTTGAACGGAAACGCCATTGCGAGAGAAGGTCTGGTGAATATGGTGATGGCAGGTAAACATGAGTACTTGATAGCCCGTCTTGGCGAATTTGGCCAAAACCGTCGCTGCACAATGACAACGTTCTTCGTCGAAATTCACCAAAACGTCGTCCAACACCATCGGCAAGGTAATGCCACGTCGTGCGTAGGCGCTGACGAGGGCCAATCGCAATGCCAAGAAGACGGCTTCCCGAGTACCGCGACTCAATAGCTCGACATTGATCGCTTGACCGCCCTCGTGATCCACGAACAGGTTTTCTCCCACCAACCGGGTCCAGATTCGCGTGTATTCGCCGTCGGTTAACTCTTCCAAGTACTTCGAGGCTTCCTTCAACGTCTCGGGTTGGCGTAGCTTCTCATGCTGTTCACGAATCGACTCGAGCAATTGATTCACGACCGCTAACTGCTGCCATTTCCGCGTCAACTCATGAATTTGCTGTTCGACGGCACTCCATTCTAAACGAGCGATTTCCAAGCCTTCGTTGGAACTCAATGAATCCATCTCTTGCAGCAGCTTACCGCGTTCGAGAGTCAGTTCAGAAATTCGCTTCTTGAATCCCTCCGCGTCTTGTACCAATTTGTCCCAGACGCGTTCCAAGCCCGCCGGTCCATGGCGTTGGACTAATCCCACGACAACTTCCCATTGGAAGTGTCCGCCCAACGCTGCCCGAATCTGCTCATCGACTGCATCCAGTTTGTCACGCAACTTGGCCCGTTGTTGATGTTGATGGGCAAAGTCTCGAAATTGTTCCTCGGTCGTGGCACCCGCCGCCGACAACAAACGCCGTTTGGATGCTTGCAACTTGTCTTGACGAGCGCGTTGAGCATGGTAGTTACTGCGCAGCTTTTTGAACTCGGCTGCTAGTTTTTCGCGTCGTTCGATCAGTTCTCGTTGACTGCGCACCAATCGTTGCAATTCTGCGAGCCTCTTCTGCGGGTGATTTTCCGAAGCGGCCAACTGCGTTTCTTCGGCTAACGCATGTATCCGAGCACAGAAGACTCGGTGCTCGTTTTGCTTTTCAGCCAACCGCTGCGAACTTTCTTCCAAGGTCGATCGCCACGTTTCTAGCTTTTGAATGAGGCGGGAAAGATCTTTGATTTCCGCCGGTTTCAACTTCTCTGGTAGGTTGAGGCCCTTGAGCGTTTCTCGCCAATGCCGTTGGGCCTTCTTGAGGGTTCCTTCGATCTTATCCCGCTTGAGTTTTAACGTTTCCAAATGCTGCTGCGACGCGTGCAGCTTGTTCTCCAGAGGGATAATCTCTTCCATCTTGCCGATTTGTCCTTCGGCTTCGCGCAAGCGAGTTTCCCAATGCGACACGCCCGGCGGAAGTTCGGCATCCAATTCATCGCGAGTTTGCCGAGCGCGCTTCAATTGTTGCCGCACTAGTTCAATTTGATGCAAGAAGTCATTTAATTCGTCCCGTGAATTGCGTTCGTAGCTCTGCTTGAGCCAATACGCGAACAGCAGCCCCACCGCACCCATCAGGAACATCAGCAACCCCGCCGGCTGAATCGTATTGCTCGCGTCTTCGCTTAACCCATTTTGAGTTGCAATGATGATCAGCAGCAATCCCGTCAAAGCCACCGCACCAATCACCACCAAACGTGAGGCCGGCAGCTCTTGGTTTTCGACAACGACATCCAAGTCCCGTTGCATCTCGCGGCGGCTGGTTTCTAAGGCTTCGATTTTCTTGTCCAGTTCAGTGCGTTTCCGCAGTCGATTGGCCAAGCGCGACGTGTCTTCTAAGGTGGACGGCGCGCCTTGCAAGACTCCGGCATGAGCCCGAGCCGACTCCAACGTGTCGCGCAGATGTTTGACCTCGATCTCCGCCTCGCGGACTTCATTCTCGGCACGATTCAGGCGTTCACGGTCTTCGCGAATGCCTCGTGCGACACCGTGCAACGAAGAGATGGTGTTCTGTGTCAAGAGGTTGGAATCTCGCTGACTCACTCCCAAGTTGCGTTGGATCTCGGCCACGATCTCCTTCACGCTTTGCTGGGCCGATGTCCGTTGTTCTTCCAATTGGGCAATCTCTCGCTCGACGGATTCCAACCAAGGGACGTGTTCGCCCAAGGCTTCGATACGATTGCGATTCTTCCATAACACCCGGTTGATCGGAATGCTGCCGACGCTTTGTCGCAAATGCTTGCGTTCCACCAATTGATTGTTGACGACATCGCGCTGCTTGAGCAGTTCTTGATTCAATTGGTCCAAACGTGGTATGTCGATCAGGGCCAGATCAGGTAACGCGCCGAAAGCCGCGATTTGCTGTTCGATGACGCAACGATTCTGCCACCGCTCGGCAATCTGCATGGCCATTTCCACTTGCCGAGACTCTTGGTCCGTCGCCGCCAGTTTTTGCTCGACTTCCGCCAATTGCCGTGAGAAATCTTTGGCATGGGCGGCAATCTTCGCCCAACGGCGACCGCCAGCCACCAAGCCGTCAATTTGAATCAATAAATCTTTGCGCCGTTTCAAGAGGCGGCCCAGTTGATGATTGACGTCGTACCAATCTCCGTGAACCAACTTCTCGCGCTGCTGTCGAATCTCGCGGAGGACATCAATCAAGGACACGCGATCAAAGCCACTGGTCAATCGATACAAATGATCCGCGGCTTGCGTGTCATTCAGGGCTCCCAATTCTTGGATTTCCTGAAGGCCGATCGCAAAAACGTGATTGAAGATCGGCTCATCAACTTCGTTCATGATCGCTTTGAGCCGCGATTGGCCACTGGCACTACCCTCGGACGTTGTGATGATCACGTCGCCGTCGTCGGAAGGACGTTGCAGGTCGAGCGTCCGTTGAATCTCCAGTCCGCCTTCGACGCGTTGCAATTGCAAACGGCCGCCAGGCGTTCCACCATAGACTGGTGGCATGTATTTCTCACGGCGCTCTTTCGGGAATCCGAAAAAACATGTGCGAATGAACTGCATTAACGTGCTCTTGCCCGCTTCATTACGACCGAAGAACACGGTCATGCCTTCGGGGATGCTCTCGATGGTCAGGTCGCGCCAGATCCCAAACCCATCAATGCGCATGCCTTTGATCTTCATGATCGTTTTCCTCCTGTTAGGTCTGATTTCCGCCCAAACGCTCGATGCCATTCAATAATGCGGCATCCAAGACCGCTTCACGCGCGTTGGCATCCATTCTCGTCAAACGAGTCACCCCATCGATTTCGTCTTGACCACCGGCATAATGAGCCAAGTTCAGCGGCAATTTGCTGTCCTGGCGATAGCGGGCAATCTCGCGCAAATAGTCGCCCAAGATCGTGTCCTCGTTGTGCCAGCCTTTGGGCAAGTTCTGCGGAGCTGAGAAGCTCAGACTGACCGACCAAAGCCCTGGCGAACTACCGAACTCGTGACGCAACCACTTGAGCAACTTGCTCAGGTTTTCTTCTTGGCGAAACTCGGCCGAATAATCACCTGTGGTCGCCACGTGCCAATCGACCAGCAAGTGTTGGTCTGGCAATTTGGAAGTCATTTGCAAGGCTCGGTCCGCTAAGAGATCCTTCAAGGCGTCCAGCGAAATCGACTCCGCGACCGATAGGCTGATGTTCAGCCATCGCACACTGTCGCATTCCACCGCTTGCGTTCGAATCTGGCCGTCCGCTTCGACCGCAACCAACATCGCGCCGTGCGGGCCTTGAGCGGAATGCTCTCTTCCCAAATGGCTACCAGGATAAGCAACGATCTGCCCAGGTTGGGTCACTAGATCCCGTTTCAATTTGCCACCCATGGCCCAATAACGAATGCCCTGCCCCGCCAATTTTTGCGCTTCGAAATGACCGTGTGTCATCGCAATCGGAAAACCGACATTGGCACCCGCTTGAAAGTCTTTCATCGACATGCGGTGAGGGTCGCTGGCCGCGCCGTAGATCGTGGCCAACAAGCGACCTTGGCGCCGAACCGATGCCGTATCGACGAGAGTCGACGGAAAGAGGCGGACGTTGGTCGGAAGTTCAATCGCCGTTGGCCAACGCTCCAAGTGATCCTCTTGGCCGCCACACCAATAAACCTCAATGTCTCGTTGTCCCAAGCGTTCGAACTGCGACAGTAAAAATGCAATCGCCCGCGGCCCGCCAAAATCCAAATCGACGACATTCCCAGCGAGCAATACGAACGCCACACGCTCGGCAATCGCGAGATCAAACAAGCGAATCGCCGAATGATAAGCGGCCGATGCCAAAACCGTTTGCCAAGCCGGAGGATACTCCGCTAATCCTTGCAACGGCCGATGCAACAACAGGTCGCTAGAATGCAAGAATCGAAAGGGTTCCCATCGCCCGGCGACAGGCGCCGGTGAACTCATCGAGCTTGGGCCAGTCCCACCAAGTTGGCCTGTTGCCGCTCCGTATTGGTTGAACGGAGCTGCATTACCAGCCCCAATTTCGGGACCAGAAGAACCCATGACTCCAGCCCCCCCGGTCGACTGGCCCGCATTCGCCTGTACCGAACTCGCCTGAGCGGAACTCGACTGACCCGGACCAGCTTGAGCCGAACTTACCCGAGTCGAGCCTACCTGCGACGCACCCGTGGTTTTTCCTTTGTCGCTCATTGGTCAACTCCCTTTTTTCGAGCACCGCCCGCGATCCGCGCATGGCACACTGCGGCAAAATTTACGTAGTCCATGCCAGCGTCTCATTTGACACGAACTACTCAAATAGCCCAGTTTACTGATTTCGGAAGATCGAAACTAGACCAATCCCGATAATTCAAGAAGGCCGACAATTCGCTTTGAGGATAACTGCGATTGCCAAGTTAGGGCGGTTCGCAAGATCTGTGCCATGCTCACTTTGCCGTCACATCTTCACGTTGTCGCGAAGCATGCGTGGCGATCGCTAAAGCTGAGAAACGCCGTGGAGCGGAAATCGCCGAGCCCATAACAGGCTGCTGGTACACGCTACTTATTCGTTGATCCGCCGAGTCTTCAATGGCCAAGGTGCTCAATCATTGTCGGTCGTGCGTCGGGCGGGAGGCTGCCCTTCATTGACTGGTGGGCGACCTTCGTCGTCCAATGGCCCCCGAGGGCGGCGCGGCCCGCGCGAATCGTTTCGCATGCCGAAAAATCCTGGCAATTCCATGCGAACATTGTAATACTCGCGCAGTTTGGCATTGATGGCATCCGGCGTCATTTCGGGTAACTCGGTCAACGCAATTTTTTCCTCGTCCGTCAACGACTCATAGACCGATTTGAGCATCGTTGGCGTCGGACGGCGAAGATCCTGGAACCAACCCATTACCAGAATCCAACGCTCATCTCGTCCATCGACGATTTTGCCCCGCTTTTGCTCCATCAACTCGGCAGTTTTTCCCGAGAAGCGACTTTGCAAATCGTCCAATTGGGCGTTCATTCTGGCTTCAAACTGGTTGGGTGGAACGGGCGTTCGATCAGGGCGTTGTAGTACTTCCCGTCCCCATTGGGTAAAAATCTTGAGTTCATCGAGCGTCAACCGTGTCGATTCATTGGCCAAGTTTTCTTCGTATTGACGCAAGCGAATCTTCTGAACCAATTCCATGCGTTTGTCGACCGAGTCCGCCGTCAGGTTTGCGCGGTCACGATCGGAGAGGCCGAGGTTCCACTCGTAGTATTGGTCCATTACGGCTCGCAGACGGGCGGCATCCGGGCGGGCCGCCAGTTGCTCATCAAAAGCCCGCCATTTTGCTTGCTCGGTTGCGGACAACGCAGAAAATCGCTCCCATTTGCGAACCATTTCGCGTTGTTCTTCCGGAGACAAAGTCTCAAAGTTCTCGCGTTGCTCCAAGGCAAGATCGGACAAAAACCACATGCCACCCAGGAGGAGAACCAACCCGGATTTAAGGTTCCACATGGGGCACCTCCTGGGCAAACCAACCTTCACTTTCCAAGCGGACCAAAAAGTCCAAGTCGCCAATCAGTTCGTACTTCTCCCAGTCGCGAACCAAACGATACGACTCGAAAAACTCTCGCTCGTTCGCCGATTGCCAGTGTCTCGTTACCAAGTAACCCATCCCCAAAGAGACGGCCAGCGATGCGGCCACTCCTAACCATTTCATGACGCCCCGATAATTGAAACGTGCGGCGTTGGATGCCAACTCACGTTGCACCACGAGTTTCATGGTGCTTTCCGTGAATTCTGCGTTGCAGGTCGGTCGCGGTAAACAGTCCAAAGCGTCCCATGAATCTTGCAGCGCTGCCAAATGAGCCCGAGAAGATTCGTCTTCGATCAAACGCTTTTCAACTTTTTGCCGGGTTTGGTCGTCCAAATCCCCGTCCAAGTACACGACCAGTTCGTCGACCGTACTGGAAACATCCACCGTGTCGGCCAAATCGTATTCGTCGACCTCGTCCCCTTCCAGGTCGTGGCCCGTTGCCCAAGCCAAAATATCCTGGTGCCCCACGATATCCTGGTGCCCCACGATATCCTGGTGCCCCACGTGGATGCGATCTTCGGCACTGCCAGCATTCAATCTCGTTGAGCCAGACCTTTCCTGGGTCGATCCCATTGGATCAGGCGGCTCGGCAGGATTATCTTTTGAATTCGACATGTCAAAATCTGATTTCATGATTCCTGTGTTGTCCAGCGGTTCCGTCCGTCCGAAGGAACAACATGCCTCTTTAACCATCCGACCCGATGGTTGTTCCGGTCCTGTTTCGTTTTTTGGCTTACATATCCAGATCTGGATTCGCGGCACCCGGTCCCGATTTCGGCAGGCCGCCTTTATCCAGATAGGGCTGTAACGCATCCTTCAAGTTGTTTCTCGCGCGAGAAAGCAGCGATTTGATCGCGGGAACGGTCAGCCCCATGGTGTCCGCGATTTCTTGGTAGCTCATGTTTTCGAACTTTGCCAACAACACGGCCATGCGCTGCCGTTCCGACAGAGTTTCCAGAGCCAACCGTACGACTTCACTCATTTCGACGCGGTCCAGTTGCCGGGCAGGTTGCAGCCCGCTGGCGTCGGTTGCTAATTGTTCCATCGTCACGTTTTGGCCGACATCGGATGTTTTGAGGCCGGTCACCGACTGTTCTTTGCGGCGCGACAACTGACGAATCGCGTTCCTCGCCACATTTTGGGTAATTGTAAATACCCAAGTCGAAAACTTGGCATTGGGAACATAACTTTCCCGGGCACGATACATCCGCAAAAACACGTCCTGGGCCAAGTCCTCGGCCAATTGCTGATTCGAAATCAAGTTGCGCAGAATCGCTAGAACCCGGTCCTGATACTGCCGCACCAACTGTTCGAATGCCGCGGCACTACCTTCCCTCACGGCTAACATCAGCCGCACATCAGGATCGGTCAGTTCGAATTGCGACGCATCAGCCGCGGCCGGACGACCCCCGTTTGCGCCATTCCCGTTTGCGCCATTCCCGTTTGCGACTTGCGTCGGACGCTGGACCGCCGGAATCGCAGCGCGAGACGGCTTGCCGTTCGGGATCGCTTGAGAGTCGCTAGACGTGTCGGCAGTCAAACAAACCCACTCCCAAAACAGCACTAAAACCGCAATCTCAAGTTACCACGAACCCGATTCGCTTGCAGTTCCATGGGCGAATCCCCGTTGCTCGGCGAACCAACGATTTTGGTCGATCCGCCTCTCTCGGCAGATTCGACAATCTCGTGATCGTCTGCTCACACCGGGCTCGTTTGGGCCACGACCCGACGTAACTGACCACAAGCCGCGTCGATGTCGTCGCCTTTGCGTTGACGGCATTTGACCACCACGCCACGATCTTCCAATACTTTCCTAAACCGAGCAATTGCTTGGCTGGATGGAGTTACGTAGGGCAATCCGGCCACAGGATTATAGGGAATAATATTGACTAGTGCATCTTGTCCCGCCAACAAGTCCGCCAGATCTTCGGCAGCCTCTAATGTGTCGTTGATTCCGCCCAGAAGTACGTATTCGAATGTCAGCCGACGTCCGGTTTCTCGTTTGAATCGAGCCGCCGCAGCCATAATGGCATCGACACCAATCTTGTCGTTAGTTGGCACGATGCGATTTCGCAGGGCATCGGTCGGGGCGTGCAGGCTAATCGCCAACTGATATCGCTTGCCAACTTCCAGCAAACGGTCGATCGATTTTGTCAGTCCCACGGTCGAAATCGTAATCCTCCGAGGACTGATTCCCAACCCAAAATCTGAACTGGCAACTTCCAGCGCCGGCAACACGTTCGGCAAGTTTGCCAGCGGCTCGCCCATGCCCATCATGACGATGTGACTGAGTCGTTCGTCCGTGGGAAGGAGTCCTGTAATCCGCAGCATTTGCTCCAAGATTTCGTTGACCTGCAAGCTGCGATCGACACCGTCCAAGCCGCTGGCACAAAACACGCAACCCATGCCGCAGCCTACTTGGCTGCTGACGCAGATCGTGCGTCGCAGTTTCTCGCGAATCAAAACACACTCGATGCGGCCCGCACCGTGACGTCCGACCGGTGGGTACTCGATCAATAACTTCTCGGTCCCGTCTTGGCTCACTTGGTGCCGAATCACGTGACCGGTGAAAATCGAATACTCGGCCGACAACCGCTCGCGCAGTGCTTTCGGCAGGTCGGTCATGTCTTCGAAAGAAGTGGCCCGCTGTTGGTAGATCCACTTTTCGATCTGTTTACGTCGAAATTTGGGTTGTCCGGCGACCTCGACGACCCACCGCTCTTGTTCGGCGGCAGACAGCCCTAGCCAAGAGGGCTTTCGCACGACTGGACTCGCAGAAGCTGTCTTCAACGCTGCGTCAGACCCGTCTGCTCCGACATTGCCAACCACGATGGGCAACGGGCGAACCGCTGGCGAAAACGGATCCGAGGCTCCCTCACTCCCTGCGACGGATTTCAAGACTTCGTCGGCGATGGTCTTAGTTTCCTCGCTCATCCCACACCGCAGGAGCTCTCTTTGAACTTGACGATCATCTCACGGAATAGACCGAATAAGTACTGGCTATCATGCGGTCCGCTCGAGGCCTCGGGGTGATACTGAACACCAAAAGCCGGAAGTTCACGATGAGCGATCCCAGCGACGGTGTTGTCGTTCATATGCCGATGGGTAATCCTCAAGTGCGAAGGCATGGTCGATTCATCGACCGCGAACCCATGGTTCTGAGCCGTGATTTCGATCTTCTGCGTGTCGAGGTGCTGAACTGGTTGGTTGGCACCGCGGTGACCAAACTTCAACTTGTAGGTTTTCGCGCCGCAAGCCAGTGCCAGAATCTGATGTCCCAGACAAATTCCAAAGATTGGTAGCTTGCCCAACAATTCGCGAACGGTTTTTTGGGCATACACCAATGGTTCTGGATCACCAGGCCCATTGGAGAGCATGACACCATCCGGTTGACATGCCAAAACTTCCTCCGCCGAACTGGTGCCCGGCAGCACGACCACATCGAAACCTTGGCTCCGCAAGTGACGAGCAATGTTCCACTTCATACCAAAGTCGAGCACAGCGACTTTGATTCGTTCGGCATTCGGCCAAGTCGAAGGCGAAGTCGACTCTGGCAAGCCTTGGTTTGATGATTGCCACCAAGGACTCAAGGGCGAATCCCACTGACGCCGTCCCTCCGTGACCACCGTCTTCACCCAGTCACTACCTTGCATGGTCGGACTGTTCTTCGCTTTTGCCACCAACGACGCATCGTTCAAGTCGACCGTCGAGATAACGCCACGCATGGCACCTTGATCGCGCAACATGCGAACCAATCGCCGCGTGTCGATCCCCTCGATCCCAATCACGTTGTGTTGAACCAAGAACTCGTTCAGGTCTTGTTGCGAACGAAAGTTACTCGTGACCGGCGAATTCTGCCGAACGACAAAACCTGACACAAACGGTCGGCAACTTTCCATGTCTTCCGTGCACGTGCCCACGTTACCGATTAACGGATAGGCCATTGTGACAATCTGACCGGCGTAACTGGGGTCGGACAAAATTTCCTGATAGCCCGTCATCGAGGTATTAAAGACCACCTCGCCAAATATTTCTCCATCGGCCCCAAAAGCTGTCCCTGTGAATACGACCCCGTTTTCCAACGCTAACTTTGCTTTACGCGACATGTCCTTCTCTTCAGAAACTGAATGCCCACTGCGACCGATCCACCAATCGGGCGAACGTATAGTCTGGCTTACTTCCTCCAAGATTCAAAGGCGCCCACCCGAGCGATTCGAGTGGAATTCCGCGATCTAATTCTCTCGAAAATCCGGTTTTTCGGTTGAGTAAGACCGTAGGGGCGGCGCGGAATTTGGCAGGGGGTTCGAGCTACGGGCGACCAAGGCAACCATTAAGGCCGGATCTTGGGCTACCAGCCTTCCGCCGGACGACACCGACCTTGCCTCAAGTAGGATTTTGGACCTTCAAGAACGATTAAAGTCATTGTTATACCATTTGTCGCAGGCACCCACCGAATTTCGTCCGCCGGTCTCCTCAAAGTCCCGGCTGCTCGTTGGTTGCGGTACCTGGACGGTGCCGATTACCGTCCCTTGATGAATGGCCCTGCGTCCAAAGTGTACCCCAGCGAAACTTCGCGACCTTTTAGAGGTCGCCGTTCGCCCTGAGGCTCACCGAATTTGGACGGCCGACGACAATATGATCCAGCACTTCGATTCCAATCAATTTGCCGGCCTCGACCAATCGCTGTGTCACGGCTAAATCCTGGCGACTTGGTGTCGGATCGCCCGACGGATGGTTGTGGACCAACAAAACCACCGAGGCCGCATCGCGGATCGCCGGACGAAAAACTTCTCGCGGATGAACCAAACTCGAATCCAAGATACCAACAGTGATCAAGTGTGTCCCGATGACTTGTCGTTTGGTATCGAGTGTCACGATGTGAAATTCTTCTTGAGTCCCATCCGTGGCCAAACGCAGGAAACGTTGTCGCACGAACTGGATCGCATCCTCGGTGCTGTCGATGCGTTGGGACGATCTCAGCCCTGAAATCTCGGCGATCCTTCGCCCCAGCTCTATCCCCGCCATGATCTGACAAAATGCCGTAACATCGATGGCTTTGCTGATTTGCTTGAGTTCGCCTTTGCCCGCATGAGGTAATTGTTCCAAGCGTTGTTGAAATTGCCGAGCGATTTTTTGCCCGGCTTCGACGGCCGATTCGCCCGGGCGTCCGCTGCGAATCAAGATTGCCAAGAGTTCCGCCAATTGCAAATTCTCGACCCCAACATCCAGCAACCGTTCGCGCGGACGGTCTTGTTGGGGCTGAACCTTTACTTGAGACCCGAGCAGCTTTTCATCCAGCCAACGTTGCACGCTGAACTGGCCGCGGTCGGTATTCCAACGAAATCGAGAATCACTTTCGCGACGAATCAACCAGCCTTGAGTTACCAGTTCGTTGACGACTCGTGTGACAAACGCCGGCCGTTCGTTTTGATTGGCCAACTTGATTTCTTCCAAATCAAAATCGAGTTGTTCCGCGACAAATTGTACGACGGGCAAATAACGTTGATACCTTTCGGTGACGGAACCCGCCGCGTCGTCGGCGACACGATCTAGCGACAAAAGGGGCCCTGTGGATGGGCGTAGGTACGCGTTTTTAGGATTGGGGTCTGCCATATTGCCTCCTGTGGCAAAACAGAATAAGCCGTCCCGCAGACACTTTCAACAAGCTCGGTCATGTTTCCTGGGTTCGGGAATCGGGCTAGAATGAAAACTGCCCTAAGGGAACTTCGACGCGGTGATGTCGAAATTCGCTAGGGAATGGTTCTAAGGATATTGAGCGAATGAATACAGGATTTTGGCGGTCGTTGTTGATAAGTCATGGCGTTTTGGGAAGACGGTTGGGCGGAACACAACCGTGGTTGCCACGGATGTTGGCTGGGATTGTCTTCGTGGGTGGAATCGTGGGCGGAAGCGAACCCACCGGTTGGGCCTGCCTGACCGAAATTCAGGAATCCCAAGACTCACAGAAGTCCGAGGACGCGGCGGGCGAAAAACAAGATGAAGCGAAACAGGCCGAGCAAGAAGACGGTACCGCGGACTTCGAGAAAGCCACCGAACTGAAACTCAATGCGCGGCGGCCCATGGATTTGGACAAGGTTGTGCAGTTGTGCGAGTCGGCCTTGAAGAAAGGGTTGGATCCTGCGACAGAGGAATTCTGTCGTCGCTTGATGCTCGATTCGTTGATGGAATACGCCCGAATCTCGAGTGCGCGCATTCTGACACCGCAACAAGACCCACGCTGGCGGTTCCTCCGCGGCGAAGCTTTGAAACGCTTGACAAAGGTGGTTGGACTCGAAGAAAACAATGTCGAGGCCTGGATGCTGATCGCCAAACTGAATCTGCTTGAAACCGGCGACCGCGAACAGGGAGCGGCGGCCATTGCTAAAGTGATCGAGTTATCTGCCGACAACAAAACTCAAATGGCCGAAGCCTTGCTGGTTCGAGCTGGCTTCGCCGAGGACGACGAGCAGAGACTCGCGGATCTGAATCAAGCGGTGGAGGTGGATCCGAAGAACATTGAAGTTCGTCGTGCCCGAGCCATCTACTTCATGCGCATTGCTGATAACGCAAAAGCGATTCTGGATTTTCAAGCCATCTTGGAAGCGGAGCCCACCATCGAAAATCGCTTGCTTCTGGCGAACGTGATGATGGAAGCGGACCAATTGGATCAAGCTTTGGAATTGTTGGCTGCTGCCGAAGCAGCGGACGGTGAGTTTCGCCCTCAGATGATGATGGCGCAAATTTACTTCCGCAAGAAAGAGTATGAAAAGTGTTTGGAGAACGTCGACAAAGTCTTGGGCATGGTGCAAGATTTGCCGGAAGCCACCAACATGCGAATCTTGTCGCTGCTGCAACTCGAACGCCACGAAGAGGCACTAGCCGCCGCTGAAGAATGGGTCGAGAAAATGCCCAACAATCCCCAAGGATACTGGTTGCGTAGCATCGCGAATTCTTCGCTGGACAAGTTTGACGAGGCGATTCAAGACTTGCAATTTTTGGTCGAAAGTGTCCCTGACGCTCCGCTCTTCAAGTTGCAGCTCGCCAATCTGTACAACGCTTCGGATCGGCCTCGTGCGGCACTGAAGATCTTCGAGGAGCTTCAGGAAGAAAGCCCGGACTTGGAAGGCTTTTATCGCTCGCGCGGGGATGCTTACCTCAGCACTGGGCAACATGCCGAAGCCATCGCGGACTACGAGAAGGAATTGGCCAAGAATCCGGATGACTCGGGAACACTCAATAACTTGGCTTGGGTCTTGGCGACTTCGCCAACGGATTCCGTTCGAAACGGTGCCCGCGCCATCGAACTGGGTTTGAAAGCTGCCGAGCTTACTAAATACGAACAGGCTCACATTCTGTCGACGTTGGCCTCCGGCTATGCGGAAACGGGCGATTTTGAAAAGGCTCGCGAGTGGATCGCCAAAGCGGTGGCCATTGCCGAAGCCGAGAAAGCCAAGAACCTCGATGGCCTGAAAAAGGAAGCGGCTTCTTACGACAAAAATGAGCCATGGCGCGAGTTGGAAGTCAAAGAAGAAGCTCCGTTACCCGAGGCGGCACCGAAACGTCGGCCACGTCAACGTCCGCCAACCGACCGCAGCGACGATGATTTTTAAGCATTGGCGCCCGCTGCATCCAAGGTAACAACGATTGATCCTAACATCGTCATGGTCCCTCAAATTCATGCTCCAAGGAAGTTTTCCGATGCCCATCACTCGAATATTTGCTTGGTCTGCGATGATCGCCTTGGCGACTTGCGCCTTCTTGACGGACTCGCTCCCAACCTACGGTGACGAACCGATTGCGCTGGCCGAGTCCGTTTCCGTTGATGAATTGGCTGAAAAGTTCAACTTGCCATCGAACCAAGTTGAGATTCTGCTCAAGATCATCGAAGAAGGCAAACAACGCAGTCAAGTGATGGGACATCTGAGCCATTTATGCTTGGAGATCGGACCTCGCCTGACCGGCTCCACTCGATTGGAGACTGCCAATCGGTGGACCGCCGAACGATTCGAGAGCTTTGGACTGAAGAACGTCGAGGTCCGACAATGGGGTGAGCTGCCGGTGCGTTTTGATCGCGGTCCTTCCACTGGGGAAATGCTGAAGCCAGTCGAGCGAAAGTTCGAGTTTACGACTCGAAGTTGGTCCGCTGGAACCAATGGTCCCGTGGAAGGCGTCGTCCTCCGCGAACCTCAAACTGAAGAGCAATTCAACGAAATGGCACCGCGCTTGGCAGGAGCTTGGATTCTCCGGCGAAACGCCAAGGAGCCGAATCCCTTTGCGGATCGGCTTCTGAGTGCCGGAATTGCCGGCATGATCACCGCCTCCGCTGATGAATTGGTTCGCACTGGCGGTGTCGCTGGAATCAAGGAACTCGATATCGACAACTTGGCCAAAGAAGTAAGCGTCCTGGTTCGACGTTCGGACTACGACGCGATGAATAGTCGCTTGGCCGATGGTGAAGAGGTGGTTGTCAAATTTGATCTCAATCATCGCTTCGAACGAGGCCCGATTCCACTATTCAACACGATCGCCGAAATCCCGGGCACAGAAAAACCCGACGAAGTAGTCATTATCTCAGCACACTTGGACAGTTGGGATGGGCCCGGCTCGCAAGGTACCGTTGATAACGGGACCGGTTCTAGTGTTACCATCGAAGCGGCTCGAATTCTGGCGGCGGTTGGTGTGCAGCCGAAACGTACCATTCGCTTTATTTTGTGGTCAGGTGAAGAGCAAGGTCTGCTGGGGTCAAGTGCCTATGTGGACAGCTTGAGTGAAGAGGAGCGCGCCAAAATCTCGGCGGTCTTCGTCGATGATAGCGGTACGAATCAACAGTCGTCATTAAGTTGCGTTCCAGGGATGGAGGCGATGTTCCGCCAAGCGATTGCTCCCATGAATCATGCGTTTCCGGACGCTCCACTCGAGTTGAACATCAGCCCGACGATGCCGCGCGGCGGTGCCAGCGACCATGCCTCGTTCAACCGTGTCGGTGTCCCCGGTTTCTTTTGGGGCAAAACCGGTCGCGCGTTCTACAGATACGCTTGGCACACACAAAACGACAAGATCGATCAAGCGGTCCCCGAGTACTTGATCAAAAACGCGACAGTCTCGGCGATTGTCGCTTACGTGTTTGCGGAAGCCGAGACTTTGCTCCCGCGCCCAGAACCCGAGGCGAAGCCGACCACCGAGGGCACGCAACGACCGTGAGCGGTATGAAGTCTGTTCGGGACCTGATTCAACAGGGCGACCGTTTTTTTCGCTGGCGCGGTGCCGAGACATCGCGACTGGAAGCTTTGTTTGACATGGTTTTGGCCATGGCTTTGACATTGACGGTCATCTCGATGGAAGTGCCCCAAACCTTTGACGACTTGGTGGGGTCGTTTGCCAAACTGCCCTCTTTTGCAGTTTGCTTCCTGATCTTGTTAATGTGTTGGTACTATCATTTTCAGTTTCATCGCCGTTTTGGAATCGAAAATTTTCCACTCATCATTCTCAGCGGTTTGCTGTTGTTCATTATTCTGATTTATGTTTACCCGCTCAAGTTTTTATACTCGGTCCTTTTCGCACCGGACGCCCAGAGACTGAATCCCGCGCAAGGTCAAACGCTGATCGCGCTGTATAGCGCGGGGTTCGCGGCGATCTTTATCATGTTTGGATTGATGCATAGCTATGCCTACTTGTATCGAGTGGAACTGGGGCTCAATCAGAATGAAATCGTGTTGACCAAGTCCGCCATTGGTACGCACCTTGTCTACGCAGGAGTGGCTTGCCTGTCGATCCTGATGATTGGCTTCCAGGTGGGTGGCACATGGTCGGGTTGGGTTTACCTACTGATCGGCCCGCTGCAATTCGCCAACGGGTGGTATTGGGGGCAGAGGATCATCGAGCCAGTAGCATCCGCGGCCGAGACCGACGAATAGCTCTCCGCACGGCACGACAGGCCCGTTGCAATCTTTACGACATCTGGCGACTGTTTTTTGTCGCGAATGCAATTGACAAAAAATCTCAGGATGTCTATCGTTTATCGACGATGAGCGATATGCGAGGGCGTTTCAACCAAAAAGGAGACGAGGGATTTATGGGAAAGGCAAAACCAAAATCCCAGCGGTGTTGCCCAACCAACGAGAAGTATTCGTTGCCGGAAGTCGCCTGGGCCGACGATCTAGCCAAGCTCGCCTGGGCGTTGGCTCATCCGGCCCGTGTGCGAATTGTCCGGTTGCTACTTAATCGTACTTCCTGTGTCTGCGGCGAGATCGTTGACGAAATGCCACTGGCCCAATCAACGGTTTCACAGCACTTGAAAATCCTCAAGGACACGGGGCTTGTTCAAGGTGAAATCGATGGACCGAGGGTTTGTTACTGTATCAACGAGGACGCCATGCTCCAGTTGAAAAAACTAATTCAGAACTTGTGAAGCAAGAGGAAAGTTACTTTTGGGGCGCGTGTCGATTGGAGTCACCCAGAGCGGTCGTCTGGCGACGATCGTGATAGTTTGGAGTAAGAATAGGCCATGGACAAGCAGAAAATCGTGAGCGAGGTGCGTGACCAATACGCGGGTGTCGCCACGGGTCCGTTATCCAATACCTCTGGCGCGGTTCGCGCGATTGCGACCGCGTTTGGCTACTCCGAAGATGAACTCCGTCAGTTACCAGCCGAAGCCAATATGGGTTTGTCGTGTGGCAATCCACTGGCGATGGCCGGTATTCGCGAGGGCGAAGTGGTGGTCGACCTGGGTTGCGGTGGCGGCATGGACGTCTTTCTCGCCGCAAGAAAAGTTGGCACCACCGGACGAGTCATCGGGATCGATATGACGCCCGAGATGCTGGACAGGGCCCGCATCGGGCAGCAAAAACTGGGGTTGAAGAATGTCGAGTTCCATCAAGCCACGATCGACAAATTACCATTGCCCGATAACTCCGTGGATTGCGTGATTAGCAACTGTGTGATTAATTTGGTGCCAGACAAGTTGTCGGTGTTTCGCGAGATTCTGCGCGTCTTGAAACCGGGCGGACGACTTGCCTTGAGCGATATCGCGCTTAAGCAAACACTTCCCAACGCCGTCAAGCAGAGTATCGAAGCGTACGTGGGTTGTATCGCCGGGGCAGTTCTGATTGACGATTACCGACATCAATTGGAGCAAGCTGGGTTCCTTTCTGTGCTTGTCACGCAGACTGGAGCAGACCTCAATGCCTATGCCTTAGCGAGCGAAGGCGGGTGTTGCGGAGAAAGTTCTTGTCACTCGGATGAGAAGTCGTTGCACGATGGGCTCGCGACGGTGATGCATTCGTTCGACGCGAATGCCTATGCGACGAGTGTGAGAGTCCACGCGCTAAAACCGGCGTCCGCCAACGACGTCAACCAGGATCCGGTTTCGAATCGGTTGCCGGTTTGGCAAGAGAGTTCCGCGATCGCAAGGCGATTGATTCAAGTGTATGACAAGCCCATGTGTTGCTCGACTGGGGTTTGTGGACCGGACGTTGACCCGGACCTGCTTCAATTCACAGCGGATCTCGATTGGCTCAAGAACCAAGGACACCACGTCGAACGCTACAACCTTGCCCAGCAGCCACAGGCTTTTATTGAAAATGAAACGGTTCATAAGATCCTTAGCAACGACGGCATCGCTGGCCTGCCCATTGTTGTGGTAGATGGCGAGATCATCAGTCAAGCGATTTATCCATCGCGCGAAGAATTGGCCAATCGGACCGCGGCTCCGCATGACGGGAAGCGTCCGGTCTTTCTAAAGACCGTTCGCGAATGTTGTGGTAACAACGGTTGTTGTTAGAAGAGGCTTGACTGCTACGGTCTGTTCGGTGTTCGCCAAAAGTAGGAGTCGATGGGATCATGAATTTTCTCAATCATCAAACGCGAGTGATCTTTTTTACTGGGAAAGGCGGTGTTGGCAAAACGACCGTCGCCTGCGCTACGGCGGTCAAGCTCGCAGAGGCCGGGAAAAAGGTCTTGCTCGTATCGACGGATCCCGCATCGAATTTAGATGAGGTGCTCGAAACGACGCTGAGGAACCACCCCACTCCCATTTCGACCGTCCCCAACCTGATGGCGATGAATCTGGATCCGGAGAAGTTAGCCTTCGAATACCGCGAACGAGTGATAGGTCCCTACCGAGGATTGCTGCCTGAGTCGGTCTTGAAAAGTATGGAAGAACAATTTTCGGGAGCTTGCACACGAGAGATCGCGGCCTTCGATGAGTTTGCGCGTCTGCTTGCAGACCCGAGTGACACGGCAGAGTTCTGTCACTTGATTTTTGATACGGCTCCCACGGGTCATACCCTTCGCTTACTGACCTTGCCTGCCGCTTGGGACGATTTTCTGGAGCAAAACCAGAGCGGAACGACATGTCTGGGGCCACTGGCTGGATTGCAATCGCAACAACAACTTTATCGCGCAGCGGTTGGCGTTCTCAGCGACCCGGTCGTAACGACCATGGTGTTGGTCACGCGAGCGGAAACTAGTACGTTGGCAGAAGCGGCTCGGACGAGTGATGAACTTAGTAAGTTAGGAATTAGTAATCAACACTTAGTCGTCAACGGTTTATTCCTCGCCAAGGACACGAACGATCCTTACGCGGTGGCGCTAGAAAAACGCCACACAACAGCCCTCGCCACCGCGCCGGCGAATTTGGCGAATCTGCCACAAACCGTTGTACCATGGAGTCCCCATGAGTTTCTGGGAGTGGCTGCTCTGCGGCGTTTTGGTTCGACGACTGCCTGTGAGACGGCGACTCAGGATACAGGATCCAGCGATGACGCATTTCGTCCGCCTCAGCTGAGCGACCTCGTCGATGAGTTAGTTGCCGACGGTCACGGCGTCATTTTTGCGATGGGCAAAGGTGGTGTGGGAAAGACGACCGTCGCTGCCGCAATTTCGATCGCGATCGCCGAACGGGGATTCGAGGTTCATCTCTCCACGACGGACCCGGCGGCCCATTTGGCAGCCGTATTGAATAATGAACGCCTACCCAACTTGACCGTGAGTCGCATCGATCCCGCCGTCGAAACTGCGAAGTATGCTGGCGAAGTGATGCGAAAGTCTGGCTCCAATTTGGATGACTCAGGTCAAGCGTTGTTGGCCGAGGATTTGCGATCACCTTGTACAGAGGAGATTGCCGTCTTTCGAGCCTTTGCCGATGCGGTGGCGGAAGGTGTTGATAAGTTTGTCGTTCTAGATACGGCCCCGACGGGTCACACCATTTTACTGCTTGATTCGGCGCTGGCCTTTCATCGCGACGTCACACGACAATCGCGTGAAGTCCCAGATGCGGTCGCGTCGCTTTTGCCTCGACTGCGCGATCCAAGTTTTACCCGTGTCCTTATCGTTACCCTTCCCGAACCAACGCCTGTGCATGAAGCCGCCGAATTGCAACGTGATCTCCGTCGGGCGAGTATTCAACCTTATGCCTGGATCGTTAATCAAGTACTTCGGTGGTTGCCGATCACGGATCCGCTTCTGATGCAAAAGCGTTCCCGCGAAGAAAAATACTTGCAAGAGGTCACGAAAATTCACGCGGAGAAGGTGGCAGTTATTCCCTGGCAGATCGAGCCACCCATCGGAGTGGTCGCGCTTCGTCACTTGACCGGCGGCACTTCTTTGGTGCCGAATATGCCGGAGAGGACGCGTGTGCCTTAGTCACTTCTGCGGGAGTCGTCGCAAGCGTCTCCCGGATATTGCTCCTCCAGAACGGCTCGTTAGCCAACGAGTGATTCGTGAACGCCCGAACCAAAGCACCCCACTTATTTACCCAAGGAAGCATCATGAATTCGAGGCAACAGTCCCCCGCCAGCGGAGTGTTTTTTCCTGAGTTACTTCGTTATTTGTGTGAACGAGAAAGGGAGTTCGATTCGATACCGCAGGAACGCAAGTTGCAGCTCGCCGAGATTTCCGAGTATATCCGCGCGCGATTGTCGAAGTCTGAGGTAGCCAAACTGAATTTTATTTGCACCCACAATTCGCGTCGTAGTCATTTGTCCCAGTTGTGGGCTCACATCGCGGCCGACTACTTTGGTTTGGTGGGTGTCGAAACGTATTCGGGAGGAACCGAGGCCACCGCCTTTAATCCTCGAGCCGTGGCCGCGATGCAACGAAGTGGCGTACGAATTTCCGTGGAAGATTCCTTGGCATCCAATCCGCGTTACCGTGTCCACACTTCTGAATCGTCGGCGCCGCAGATTTGCTTTTCCAAGGTATTCAATGATCCCCCGAATCCAAGTAGCGGCTACTGCGCTGTGATGACCTGTTCGCAGGCGGATGATGCCTGTCCCTTGGTAATGGGTTGCGATTCCAGAATTCCACTGCGATATGATGATCCCAAAGTAGCGGACGACACCGAATTCGAAGCACAAAGATACGACGAACGGTCGGCTCAAATCTGCCGCGAAATGCTGTTTCTGATGTCGCTGGTTTAGACTCCAACCGTTGGCTTGCGCGCAGCAGTTCGGTTTGTTGCGACCCATTCGGGACGGGTTTGGCCGACAAAATGCTTCACAGCGTTGCCGTGGCGGCTAGCGGTTTGGACAACGCCTCCGTCGAGGCAATTTCATCGTCGAGGATTCTGTATCGACAACGAGTCGAATTTGTCCATGCGAAGAGTCAGGTCTAGAACGACGGGATCCAGTTGGGCTAGAGTGAGCGTCCAAGCGTACGGCTCGGCTTTGCCGATTGGTAGACTCTTGATCCTGAGACGGAGAATTCGACACATGACTTGGAATTGGACCCTTTTGATTGTCGCTGGACTGTTCGAGGTGGGTTGGGCGATCGGGCTCAAGTACACCGAGGGATTCACGCGATTTTGGCCCTCGGTGGCTACGGTCGTGGCCATCGTGATCAGCATGAGCCTCTTGGGGCTGGCCGTCAAAACTCTGCCGGTCGGTACGGCTTATGCAGTTTGGGTGGGGATTGGCACGGTTGGAACGGCGGTGTTAGGGATCTTCCTCCTTGGTGAAACGGTCACAATGCTACGCTTGTTGAGCTTGAGTTTGATTGTTGCGGGCATTATCGGCTTGAAAATCGCAACTCCGGGAGAATCAGCTCCCAAAGCGGACACCGCCGTGCAAAAATTGTTGTCTTGATACTTTGCCACGAGTAGACTGTTACCTTCGGAGCCAAGCGGGCGCCGCGAGGTCTTCTGTTTTTCGAGAGAACTTCGTCCGAATTTCATTAACTGAAATTACTCGCGATGTTGGGGACGTTTGCGGAGGGCATCCATCCATACCGGAAGACTGGACCATGAACGATAAATCAAATTCGAAGGCTCCACTTTGGTTTTGGGCGATTGCGGTGGTTGCTTTGCTGTGGAATCTGATGGGCGGTATGATCTTCCTCATGGAGATGTTCGCGCAAGAAGCCGCGATGGAGGGCATGACCGATACCCAAAAGGCTTGGGTTCGTGCGACGCCGAGTTGGATTTATGTCGTGTTTGGCGTTTCGGTACTCACGGGACTTCTGGGCAGCGTCGGCTTGTTGTGGCGCATGCAGAACTCTGTGATCTTGTTCTCGATCAGTTTGGTTGCGGTGTTGATCCAGATGATCTACACGATGGTGATCGCTGGTGGGTTGCAGGTCATGGGGCCTTCGGGTGCGATCATGCCAGCGATCGTGATTGTCTTGGCATTCACGTGGTTATTCGCTTCGATTTATTTCAGCCGCCAAGGTTGGTTGTGCCGTGCAAGTAGTCATACTGCCAGGTCTTGATGGTACGGATTTGTTGTTGGGGCGCTTTGTCGCTTTGGCACCACTCGATTGTCGCGTGGCTGTCTTGCCTTTACCGGACAACCCGGTCGATGATTACGATTCGCTCGCCGTTTCGGTTGGTGAACGTATCCGTCAACTAGGCTCGTGCCATTTGGTTGCCGAGTCGTTCTCGGGCCCACTTGGAATTCTCATTGCTCGTCGGCATCCCGAATTGATTCGGCAGTTGACGTTAGTCGCTTCGTTCGTGAAATCCCCGGGGCCTGGATTCGCACGATGGCTACCTTGGTCTTGGCTGTTTCGGCTGCCGCTACCGATTGCGGTTGCAAAGTATCTGTTCGTAGGGAATGATCATGATCTGGCAACTCGATTGCGAACAACCGTGCGGCAAACTTCAGCGGCGACGATGGCCCAACGAGTTCGCTGCACCCTTGAAGTTGACGTATGCCGCGAACTAGCGAGTTTGAATTGCCCAGTCCGATATCTTCGGCCAACCTTTGATCGGCTCGTGCCGGTTCGTTCGGTTCGTAAGATTCGTGAGATCAACCCTTGTGTCACGATCCATGAGATCGATGGCCCGCATTTGATTTTGCAAACGTGTCCACGACAGTCCTGGAAAATCATTCACATGAACTGTGGTACCACCACGACCGGATGACTACCAAATCAAAGCGCGCTGCAAGTCGCGGAGAAGTCTACGCCGAGCAATCCGCTTGGAAGCATGGGTCATTGATCTTTGAACGATACTGCCAGACATTTGGGTTTCGGGGCAAGTGACTGGAATGATGAGGAACCATTGAGTTCTTGGTCTGGCTTTGGGCTCGGCGGAAGTAGAATGACATCCGCGGCAACCGTCTAAGCGAAAGCTTGTTGGCGAAAAATCGATCGCGAGAATTTATTGGCGAGTTATCCGGGCATTCCTGAACGAAGGCGGTAAACGAAGTCCCCGAGCCGATCGATTTCGCCGCGTTCGATGACCTAAAGCGGTTTGAAGCCACCCAAGGCATCATAGTTCGCGAAATGATTGGATCACGGCTTCTAGTTTTGCTTTGTGTGTTGCTTCTCGATCTTGCACAATACTTGGTGGAAGTGGCTCCTGCCTTCAATAACTACGCCAAAAAATACGACCGGATTGCCATCGATCGAACCTCGGACTTGAAAGTGATAGGCGGGCATGCCATTCAAAGGAGTTGAGACTTTCGGCGTACCCGTGAACCCCGGGTTGCTGGTACGCATGTTGTTGATGATCAGGTCCGAATATTCGTCAAGCGTCGCATCGCCCATCAAGTCGGAAATTTCTTCTTTGGTTTCGGAAAGCACCAGAGCGTAGGTTTCCGCAAACATGTTACCCATTTGTAAAGACGCTTCCGGGTTGGCCATCGGGCCCGTCAATGCCATCCAGTTCTTCGGTAGCTTCAGGGAAGCCACCCCGTCATTTGTCTCGCGGACAACCAATTCGGAGCTATCGACCGCAACTTGGCGAACCGCAAAGAAGATAAAGCCACCACATGCGAGTGTTGCTATCAGAAGGATCCCAAACACGATCCCCAAGATTCCAACAACCGACAGCCCCTTCTTCTTGGACGGCGGTGCCCCGTATCCTGAATTGCCATACGGATGTGTGTATCCACCGGCAGGTTGATTGCCGTAGGGTGCAGGAAATTGAGGGTTGGGGATTTGCTGCGACATCGACGGGTCTCTATCTGGTGTTCGGTGGAAGATTTGGACAGGAATTCGGGGGCATGCATTGAGGAAAACTGGAACAGGCAATTTCTATAAATGCAAGTGCGTTCAGATGCTCGGTTGTCTTCGCTTTCATCGGATGATTCGACAACCAATAGGACCGAAGACCTCTCAGACGGGTGCTGATTGTACTGGAGCCAATGCGCGGGTCAAGCAATCAAAGCGTCGGGCCGCAGCATCAAACCGCCGAAATTCAAAGGTGCTTCTCACGGCCCCCTCATAGAAAATGCCGCTTATTTCGCGATGGAGTGATTCCCTTGTTATTCCACGAAACGATACAATGAGGAGCTACAATTAGTTTTTCCGTGCACTCCACGGCCAGTTGATCGCACGTAATCGAATTGACGGGTGCTATGTCAAAGAAAAGACCAACGGAATCAGACCTTGCTGAGGATTCGGTTGCCTTGAGTAAATTGGCGACCAGTTTAACCGAGGTCGCCCAGCGGTTCGGGTTTGCGAAGCGGATCATTCCAGACCTGCCACTAGACGACGCCGAGTATTCCATCGTCGCGAATCTGTCCGGCCTCTCAGCAACTCTGGAGCGAAAACTTAAATCTGGGATATCGGCTATTTCAGTCGTGGAGGCCGCGAACGTATTGAACGCTCTGGCTCAAGCTCTGGTCGATACGGAGTCACCGCAGAGGCGGAAGCTGCTGTTGATGTCGCAAAAGCTGGCAGAATCCCTATCGTTTGGTGGATCGTGGGTACCAACCAAGGGACATGGGCAGACGTTGCAACCCGCAGTCACGGTTTATCAGTTCAAGGTCACATTGTTCGGAGTCGAACCTGCGGTCTGGCGACGCATACAAATATGGCCATGCAGTCTCGACAAGCTCCATGAGTATATTCAGACGGCTATGGGATGGACCAATAGTCATTTGTACCGATTCGAGATCAATGGTCAGCATTACGGTGATCCTGAGTTGCTTGATGACGGATTCGGAGACTTTGATTACGGTGACTCCACGAAGACCGCCCTCGCCAAAATCTTGCCACGGACTGGAGAACATTTTCGCTTTAATTACGAGTACGATTTCGGTGACGGATGGGTACACGAAGTGTTGTTCGAGGGATGTCCGAAATTTAATCCCAAAGCCAAATATCCACTCTGCCTAGAGGGCGCGCGAGCATGTCCACCGGAAGACTGCGGTGGCATTGGGGGGTATGAGGATTTTCTGGAAGCGATCGGAAACCCAAAGCACGGAGATCACAAGCGTATGCGGCAATGGATCGGCGGTCGGTTTGACTCTGCAGCGTTCGATGCAAAGAAGGCAACGAGGGCCATGCTCAAGGGCCTCCCCGATTGGCGGAGAATGGAATAGGGGTAGGTGGACGTTGACAAGTGGCGCTGTTTTCGCCCGCCGATCCGCCAATTCACGCCGCAGGTTCAGGTGGCTGTTGATTCATTTTGAGCTCCATCTCTTGAGACTATTGTTGCGTGGTGTTGGCGGTGACATAAGCCAAAACGTCAGCGTATTGTTCCGGCGACAAACGGGCTTTCTTCGCCATCCGAGGAAGAATATCTTCCGCCCACATCTCGGCCGAATAATCGGAAACCGGTTTTGGACGATGACACATGGCACATTTCAGAAACGATACGTAAATCTTACGACCTGATGCCAGTGTGGAATGATCGGCAACGTTAGTGGGGGGCACTGGAGCCGCGACGTTCGCGGGCGCCGTCGCCGGCATCGTGGCGCACCCTTGTACGATTCCAAGCCCCACAGCGACAACTCCGGTTGTGACCACTGCGACATAAGATCGGGATACACTCTTGAACATAAGCTGCTCCTCCATGAGCTAGAAAAAACTTGAGAGACGTAAATTACGTTTCGAACAGATTCGAATCTTGATTGAAAGCTCAAGATTCGAAAGCGACCTTCGCGGTGGGCCTTGCGATCCACCGTGACGCTGGGCGCAAAAACCAGGAACACCCCCCAATCACCAGGATGACCAACGGAATGATCACTTTGGCCGCGTCATCCCCCACCATCGCGTGGGACACACTCGCACCAGTCAAATCGAAGAAGAAGCCCGCGTAGGCCCACTCCTTCAATAAGCCACAGCCCGGCAACAGAATCGCAATCACACCACCGATCTTCCAGACTCCCAGAATCAGTACCAGGTACTCTGGGTAGCCCAGCTTCTTCATCGATTCCATAATGTCCGGACTCTTCATCAGGTCGGCGATGCCGCCGAAACCCATGGCAAACGAGAACAGGACCAACGATACCCAATAACCGATCTGTTTAGCATTCATGGTGATTTTCCGACGACAAAAGGATTGGAAAGGGCCCCACGCCTGAAGACCTGCGCTTTATTGACCAGTCGCTCTAGGCTTTCCTGACAGGAGCATTATCGGAATTCAATCTGGACGGTAAATGTCAGCGATACCATAATTGTTGTCCAATCGTCCAGCGAAGTGGTTGTTGGCGTGCCGAGGCGTTTGCAAGGGCTTTTCAGATGGACGTACTGGCTGACTTCCTGAGGACCGTCGGAGTGGCCGCTCAAGTCGATCCTTCACCGTATCGCAATCAGGATTGGGGGCACGCGACTGAAGGTCGGCTGGAGTCCACTGGAACCGCGCGCTTAAAAATGTTGTGCGTCGCGGCTGGGGAATACTCACTTGTCGAAAAAGAGACGCGCCGACCGTTGACACAAGGCGATGTCGTCTTTCTTGCCGCTGGCAGTGGTTATCGCGTGACAAGCTTGAAGTCGGACGCAACACTCATCACCGGTTCAATCATTTTTCGGACCGGCGTCATGGCGCTAACGGCGCTGAATCTACCGAGTGCCACCATCGTGCGCGGAATAGATCAACCCGAGTGCCAGGAACTGGTTGTGAGAATCGCGAAGGAAGTCCTGAAAGCCGAGGGGGGCTGGGAACAGGTCGCGGAGTGTCTGGCAATCTCTCTCTTCATTTCCTCGCTTCGCGCGAGTGGATCATGTCAGGCGAACGAGGGCAACGGGCAGGGATGGTTGCGAGCGCTGGTTGATCCGGAGATTGGCAACGCGCTCAAGCTTATGCATCGCGCACCCGAGTATCGCTGGACGATTGCCGAATTGGCCGAAGAGTTGGCGATATCGCGCTCGGCGTTTGCGGAACGCTTCAAAAAAATCACGGGGCGTCCGCCACTGGAGTACTTGACTTGGTGGCGATTGCAAAGGGCAGCTGCTCGGTTGCGAAGTGGTGAAATCGCGACGCTGTATGAAGCAGCGAAAACCTCGGGGTATCAGTCCGAAGCGGCCTTCAGCAAAGCGTTTCGCCGAGAGTTTGGCATGCCGCCGGGCGAAGTTCGGCGTCAGGCACAAGCGCGAAAAGGAACTCCGTCCCAACTGCAACTTGACATCAAGAAACGCAACCCATTTGAATTCGCTGAACAAGAGGTTGGGTTGAACTTCGTTAAGTCCTATGAAGCAATCCGCCGCCCGTTTGAGGAACTGTTAGAGAATCATGGCTTGAGTGGCGCAGAATACAACATTCTGCGAATCCTTCGCGGCAGGAACAGCCCAATGACATTCGATGAAGTTGTGAGCCACCTGCTGATTCCGCATGCCAACGTACCGGAACACTTTGCGCGACTAGTTTCCAGGCAGTATATCATCCAAGAAAAGGACTCTTTCCAATACGTCATCACTGACCTCGGCCAGTCCGTCCTCAAGAAATTGGATGAACCGATAATGTCGCTCCACAGGCAGCAATTTGCACATTTTTCGACAGGGGAGATAGCCGAGATGAATCGGCTGCTTGTCAAGCTGCGCACCCCGTCCTCCTGATGGCCTCGAGTCTCCGCCGGGAGGGTTCGGTTGACATATAGGCTCGGTCGAAAATTGCGCCCGGCAGTTTGTGCAATCAAAACTTTTTTTCCGTAACTTTTCTGGTTTGCCCTGGAGATTTCCACGGATTTCGAAGAGGTTGTCGTCGTTTTTTCGAACCAACGAGGTGGCGAAAGAACTGGTACTCGTGTTTATCAGTCCAGAAACTTTTGCCCAATGCCCGGAAAACCTGAGGGAATCGAGGGACGGTTGTCGCATGAACCAACGGACTTTGAATTTTCGCACTTTAATTCCGAAACGGAGCGTGGAAGGTATGAAGAGGTTGTTATCGAGAGTTTTTGTCATCGGCACGATTTTGGGGATTGGTGGTCTTGCCAGCGTGGTAGCCATCGCCCAGGACAAAACGACTGTAGAACCAGGAACGGCGATCAATGGGGCAGAAGTAACTCCTGATTCGGCCCCCATCCCAGCCGAGTTATCGAAAGCGGCAGAAGCTCTCGCCAAAGCGGTGGACCGCACGGAGTTCGAAGGAGCATTTGAGTTCATGACGGAGAAAGGGGAGAGGGAATTTACCGGAATGGTGCTCATGGAATTGGCTAGTTTCGCCATGGAGGCACCTTTCGGCGGTGGAGAAATTCCCCAGGGTATCAAGATGCTAAAGGAGGCAGCGATCGACCTTGGCTTGGACAAAGTCGAGCTTCCGCAGTATGTGCCGACAGGTTCGCCCGATGACCTGGAAGCGATAGTGAAAATGGACAGCGAGTTCAAGTCAAAACTCTTCGCTTGTTTGCCTGAAAATGATCGCCGGAAAAAGGTTGTCGAGATTCTTTCAATTTTCAAAGAGGCGCTCGCTTCTCCCATGTCGCTTGCCGTCGGCCCCATTGAGATGGCGGGAGATCAAGCAGAAGTAGCACTCGTGATGAAGTTGGACCCGGCATTTCAGGCAACGGCAGAGGCTGAAGGAGCAGCGATGCCCATGGACATGGAAGGGCCTGTCCTGTTTCTACACTTCGTACAGAAAGAGCGTGTCTGGAAGTTTGACGGATTCAACATGAAACGCACCTTGGAGATGGTGTCCCAGGGCCTGGCCAAGAACTCCGAACCGTTTGTTGCGATCGAGGAGTTGGCCATCGCGGGCAAAACGATCGCTGACGAAAACGTTAGCCTGGCGGATTATAAGGACAAGGTCGTTCTGGTCGATTTCTGGGGGACCTGGTGCGGCCCATGTGTTGCCAGTTTGCCCGAGCTTTCCAAACTGCACGAAAAATACGAGGCCAAGGGCTTTGAGATTCTGGGGGTGGCGGCTGATAATTCCGAAACCCTGAAGGCATTCTTGGAAAAGAATCCGTTGGCGTGGAAGAATGTGGTCGACGGCGAAACCGAAATTGCCACCCAATATGGAATCGAAGCATTTCCCACAACGCTGTTGATCGACAAGCACGGCAAGCACGTTGCCACCAATCTGCACGGTGAAGCATTGGAAAAGGCAATCGAGTTGTTGCTCGACGGCAAGACCATCGAATCAATCAACGGGAGTGCGGAAGACATTCTCGCGGCCGGTAAAAAGCGCGCAGAGGCAGAAGGAAAGTTGGTTTTTCTGCACTTTGGCGCTGATTGGTGCGGGCCCTGCAAGGCACTGGAAAAGTGGATGGCCCAGCCGGAAATCCACGAGTTGCTCAGCCCAGTCTTCGTCGATGTCAAGATCGACATGGACGTCAATTATGGTGCAACGGAACTCATGAGAGAGTTGACGTCAGATGCGGCCGGCATTCCTTGGTACGCAGTGATGAATTCCAGCGATGCCGCACCGCTGATCACCTCCGAGGCCGAATCAATTGGAAACATCGGGTTGCCGGGTGATTCCCAAAGCCAGGATCACTTGATCCGTATGTTCGAAAAGACCGGAAAATTTTCGAAGGAACAATTGGAGCTCATTCGCAGCTCGATTGAGAAAGCGGTCAAGGGCTTCATGGAGTCTTCCAAGTAGGCGGGAGTCAAATTAAAACATCCTCGAACGGATCAGCGGAGACACGGGAGTCGGCGGGCAATTCCCGTGTCGCACGCCATTGCCGGAATGGCCCCGCGAAAAGACGCTGACATTCGAAGTTTCAGAATTCCACACGCTATCGGCTCAACACTTTGAAAAATCTGTTGCACTTTTGTAACTTGGATTTGTGTAAAGGCCTCAACTCAAGAACTCTAAGTCGAGACAGTTGATAAATCGATTGACGCTGATCGTTTCAAAATCTGGTAGAATACTTCCCATGCAAGCCATTCTTTTTTCGTCGAGATTCAGTGTTCCCTCCGAACGACGCGCCGTCAAGCAACGAGTGGGCAAACGAGTGAATATCAGGCGGATGCGCCGCGGTTTGCCTCATTCTTTTTAACTGAGACGTCCATCGCAATCAACGGCAGCACCAAATGGAGAACCTAACGCACATACTGGGCGAAATCGGACGAAATCCGTGCCCCGCGGAAGTTTCCAATAGGCTGCTTGAGTTGGTTTACGATGAGTTGCGGAACATGGCTGCGAGGAAGCTGCGCAACGAAGCACCAGGGCAGACGCTGCAAGCGACGGCGTTGGTGCATGAAGTATGGCTTCGACTGCTCGACTCACTGAGCGGGCCACAAGGGCCAGGCGAAACGTGGGAGAATCGCAGCCACTTTTTCGGTGCCGCCGCTGAAGCGATGCGCAGAATCCTGATTGAAAAAGCACGTTGCAAGAAACGGCTCAAACGCGGGGGGCCACAGGCAAAGAGGCAGGAACTGAGGGAGTCTTTGCAATCAGTGAACCCTGTTGAAGACGATGTCCTGGACTTGAATGCGGCGCTGACTGATTTTGAGTTTATCGATCCCATCAAGGCCCAGATTGTCAAACTCAAGTTTTTTGTTGGACTGACAACCAAGGAAATCGCCGAGGCGACGGACTTGTCTGTTGCCACTGTTGAACGTTATTGGGTTTACGCCAGAGCCTGGTTGTTTCAACGAATGGGTGAGAAGGGATTGGATGATTAGCATGCATCAACCAACAGACGAAGAGATTTTTACGACAGCCCTGACCTTCCAAGGTGTTGAAGAACAAGACCGCTACATCGCCCTGACTTGCGCGGAAGATTGTCGACAACAGGAGCGCATTGGCCGCCTTTTGGCATCCCATCGAACACTCACGAAAATCAATAAGTCCTTCGTTTTGGACAGGTCCGAGGAAGTCTGCAACGAGTTGATAACGGAAGAACCGATCGCCATTGGAGAGCAGATTGGACCTTATCGGATCATGCAATTGCTGGGCGAAGGAGGGATGGGACTGGTCTACCAGGCGGAGCAACTTGCGCCCATTCGTCGACGGGTCGCCTTGAAGCTTCTCAAACCCGGTATGGACTCCCAGAGGGTTCTCGCGCGGTTTGAACTGGAACGCCAGGCTTTGGCTGGGATGGACCACCCCGGCATCACCCAGATACTCGATGCAGGACTGGCAGATTCGGGACGTCCCTATTTTGTCATGGAACTGGTCAAGGGCGTTACCATTACCGAATATTGCCGCACACATGAGTTGTCCGCGTTAGACAGGATTAAACTCATGATTCAGGTTTGCAGCGCCATTCAACACGCGCATCAACGCGGCATCATTCATCGCGACATCAAGCCTTCGAATATCCTCATTGCTTCCAATGAAAACGGCCCTCTTCCAAAGATCATCGACTTTGGAATCGCGAAGATGATCAATGATTCTATGGGGTATGGAAATCATTTCACCATGCATGGCGAGATGATTGGTACGCCAGAGTACATGAGCCCTGAACAGGCGCTATCGAGTGCTGAAGAGGTCGATACCCGAACGGACGTCTATTCATTGGGGGCTCTGCTCTACGAGTTGCTCACTGGAGATACCCCACTTTCAGGCCACAAGTCGGAACTCGGTTTGTCTCGTTTACGACAAATTCTCCGAGACTCCAGGATTGAATTGCCGTCGCAACGAGTCAAAAGAACGCGAGCCACGATCGGTCTGCATATGGGCCGATCCGTGGGCGACGAAGGCAAGCTTGAAAAGTATCTGAAAGGCGACGTTGACTGTATCATCATGAAAACCCTGGCGGTCGATCCCAATGATCGGTACCAGAGTGTCTCCGAACTCAAGCGAGATCTCGAAAGATTCGTGGCAGGCTTCCCCATCGAAGCGGCCCCTCCGGGCGTCCTCTATCAACTCAAGAAACTGGTGAAGCGTCACCTGGTCATTGCGACGGTGGCATCCGTGGCACTTGCCACTATTGCCATATCTTCAGCCCTGGCCATTGTTTTTGGTTTTGTCGCCAACGCGCGGTTGAGGGAAGTGCTCTCCATTCAGTCAGAGCTGAAATTCGAACGAGACAGGGCCATCGAAGCTGAGAGGAAATCGCGGTTGCTGGCGCAGAGTTATCTGGTACAGGCCGTGTTCGAACAATCGATCAAGAGGTATTGCATCGAACACTGGGACCAACTGTTGGAAGTCAACCCCAAGCTAAAGACTCTTTCAGTTCCCAAGGATAATGAAATCCTGCACGAGGACGTCCAGCTCACCGTCATTGACTCCAATCTGCTGGCCCCGGATGAACGAAGCATCGGTTTGGGAGATTTTGCTTGGCTATCGCGGATACTCTCGGATATCGCCAAAAAAGATGTCGGCCATTTGCTGGTGTCGCCATCGATGGTGGTGACCATTGGGGAGACAGTAACAACGGAATCGTCTGACTCGTCACCCACTGAAGAATCCGGCGTGATCCCCGCCCAACCCGTGCCAGTGGACTCGACCGCGGTTGCGGATTTCTTCCCCACAAACCGGGAACCGTCCTACAAGTTTCCGCTGACTGCCAAGAAGGCTTACCTGCAGATCTTTTGTGAAGAACTTCGTGCGATTGACTCACAGCTTCCCGTCGTCGCCGACGCCGAGGACGGTCTGGGGCTTTGTTTGCTGGACATGCAACGTCCCGATTTGGCCCTGGCTCATTTTGAAGCCAGCCTTCGCTGCCGCGAGGATTTTCCGGAGCTTCATTCGCAAACGTTACTAACACAGTTGTTCATTGCCGACTGCTTGAATCGACAAGGCAAAAAAGCTGAATCGAAGCGCATCATTGCCCAGGTACGTGCTGAAATCACCGCCCACATTTCATCCATAGAGGCCACGACAGTGAAGTTCCTGAACGAAACGGCTGACGCCATCAAGTAGATCTTGCTGCAGCGCTCTCGTGTGTGGCAAACCATCTACCGAAAATCTCTGGGTCTTACCTTGCCATCGAGGCAACCTTGAATCCAGTCTGACGATCGTAGCACCTGATGGCCATGTTTATTGTGAGCAGGAGCAACTGGCAGCGGCAGGAAGTGTTCGAGTATCGACGTATCGAAAGACAGCCCCAAAAGGTAAGTCTCTCGATTTTGAACCCCTAGCCCCGCTTGCGCCCTTAGACACTCGGTTCCCGCGTGCCAATGAGTCCCGCGATTATCAAGTATCGCCCATCGGCAAAACAGCGGTTTTCGCCGGTAATTCGAACAACACGAACAAAGCCCGCCGAACTTAGTCGACGGGCTTTTGAACGATAGTAAGGATTCGAGTCCTTACCCAGATTTTTAAATGGAGGCGGCTTCTTGGACTCGCAAGGGCACCATCTGATAATAACTCGACTTTTGCCTGACCCTCCGCACCTGGGAACAATTCTTGGGGTGCGGAAAAAATCGTATCGGTCTGCTTCCGAATCCGAGAGCAAGTTATTTCATATTCTCTGAGTAGCGATTTATCGCGTATCGCTACTTAACAGCCCGGTTGCTAGCCGTGCCGCTTGAGTCTCGCCGAACACTCTGTGAATGCTCGTTTTCTGGGGGCTTTCCTGACGCAGCAAACGGGCACTCTGCCCGATGTAAACATTCATTCCATCGCTCGTTCCAGCACAAGTATCCAATCCTGCGGCGATGGGACGTTCGGTGTTGTCCACGTTCCGTCGATGTCCGTGGTGATAACCTTGTCGAAGCGTCTCCCTGTTGCAGGATCAAAGAAAAAAGTGGAATATCGCGCTCCCGGTGTCAGGCCTCTGACGGTGAAACCGCTCCAGTCGTAGATGCCACGTTTTGGTAGATAGACAAAAACCAGTTCTCCCGGAACGCCTGCGGCGAACAGTCCCTCATCCACCCACTCCGAATGCGGCTCGAATCGGTGCCATGGGTATTTGTCCAGCAGCTTCTTGCCAAGTCCCACTTGAGTTGCGCCAGGAAAGCTCATGCCTTCTTTCCATGTCGTAAAATCATACTCTTGGCCGTGAATCCCCGTATGGCCCGCATCCCCTTCGACGCTGGCGTGCCAGATGCCTGCTGCGCCATAGGTATGGCCGGCAGCGCCACTGAGGACGAAGCTCCAGAACATGTGGCGCTGGATGTCCTGGAAATTGGTCTGCATATGGCCTTCGTAACAGGCTTCGCCGCACAGCGCGGGGCGGGCAGGAGTTTGCGTCAAACTGGACTTGATCAAAGTCAAAGTTTGACCGGCTGTATTCATTCCGTCATGCCCAATTCCAACCATATCGAAATCGAATAACTCATTATTGGCTTTGATGGCCTGCCGCGGATCGGACGGTGAGTGATAGACAAGGAGCCGGCGGTAGGGATCTGTTTCGTGCACGTAGTTCGTCAGGTCAGACCAAGGCCCATTCCCATCACTGGCTTCACCGCCAAGGATCCATGCCACCGGATACGCGCCGTAGCGAGCGATAAGATGTCGCCAGTGACGTTTGTAGCCATCCAGTCCAACCTGGATAATGGTGGGCTGGCCGCCGCCCTGTGGACGTCCCCAGCCACCAACAATGGCCGGGACAATTCCGTTGTCGATCAGATGCTGAAACCGTCGATCAGCGTAGTCGAAGTAGGCTGGATTCATCACACTGAAATCCAGCTTCTGATAAGGTTTCCCTGCTTCGTTCTCCCAACGTGCCTCCATCATGTCCTCATCAGGATAGGGTCCGCAGACGATTTGCACGACATTGAATCCCTTTGCCTTGCGGTCGGCGGTGAGTTGCTGAAACCCCTCCCAGGTCATCCTCCTGCACAGACACTTCCACCACGTGTCGCCGAGCCACAAAAACGGAGTGCCATCGGCGTGCTCGAAATGCCGTTTGTCCTGAGCAACGCGGACAGGGCCGTGGAGATAGAGAAGATTCGTCCCGGTATTGGGTGTGATCGTGACCTTGCCTTCAACGCCATGCAATCCGGAATCGTCCGCGACGTTGCAAATGGATCGCCAGAGATGGACACCCACAATCGGCGAAGCATAACGAACCTTCCATTGATTCTTGCCGGCCCAGAAAGCAGGAACTAGCTTCTTGGCTCCGGCAGGATCAGTGAACTCGACATCCAGAATCACCTGCATGAACGGATCAGAGTGGAGACGCGCGGCCTCGAAAGTGATCTCTGCAACTTGGTTGGCCTCAACGTCGACGTTGAGGGCCAGCCCCTGAACCTTTGGATTCTCACTGCCAACTTCTGGCGGAGGATTCGGCGCGTGATGTGCCGCTGTGTTCGATTGAGCAAATCCTGGAAGCGGTCCCCAGATATCTGCAAGCAGCAAGAAGATTTCTGGTTCGGCTTGCTTTAGTTCGCCGGCGACAAAGGGATAGAAATCATTCGATCCGAAATAGGCCTCGGTCATCTCGGCGAAGAATTCCTTGTGGTCCGTGAGCCCGTAGTGTTCGTGAATCGTGCCGGAGGCCGAGAGGACGGATTTGTACTTTCCACTGCCACGAAACTTTTCCCACGCCACATTCACCCGAGGATCGTCAAACCCGACGATTTGGTCATGAAATCCGTGTGCCAGTTCATGCAGCAGGACCCACGGTTGGCTGTAAATTCCCGCTGGCTCCAGAAGGTCGTTGACATCGGGAATGTGAACGCACTTCGCGAGTTGCTCGCTGTAGCCGTGTTCCTTAAGCCAACCGGCATCAGGGTGATACTGCATCGTGCGGAGATCGCCGTAGTTCAGGTCCAGCTGGATAGTGATGGTCCGCAGCTTTGCAAGAGACTCGTCCGGCACGACCACCGAAATGGCGACCAGTCTCGCTTCCAACAACTTTAACGCACGAGCCCCAAGAGCCGAGTCTTCGTCTTTAAGTAAACGATCATCCACGCGAACATTCCAGCCTTCAATCTTGCATGTAGTGTGCGCTGTAGGCAGTGGTTGCTTGGCCGCCGCCACGGTGGGCGCAGCCATCAAAGCCACGATAACAAATGCGTAAATCATGGGACTCGATTTCGGCAGATTTTTTGTATCAACGGGTAGTTGAATCATTTGCGAGGAGCTTTCCTACTTAGTTAAACAAACTCGGGTTCGCCTCGGTTGCAGACCGAAAGAAGCGGCGAAATCAGCAGAACGAATGGAAGATGCATTGACTTTTTTATAGTCATAAGAATGTCACCCTTTCCCTATTTGGCCACGCTACTTGGTCGAGGCGATTCTTCAAGCCTATCGACTTGCGTTTTCAATTCTGCGATGAGTTCGGCATTGCGATTCTGTCCGTTTACGATCATCCAAATCACCGCCGGAAGGAAGCAATAAAAAACAAGGCTCATTGGATTCTTCGAGCCGGAGAATATTTCGCCGCCAAGCATCAGCATGCACAACAGCGAAGCGAAGGCTACGGTTTTCGGGGGCTTCCAGTTACTTGATCCGCGCATCTTTTTACCTTCTCGTTACTTGTTTCTTAACAACTCCACCATCGTCTAGGCCATCGCTTCACCAACATCCATTTACGCCTAAGTCTTGCCACCGTAGTGGCCGTGGCCACGGGCGCTGGATGGTTGGTTCTGATATCAATATGGTAATTCCACTTCGGTTCCTGGCGTATGCGAAACGATCGCTTTACGAGCTGCCGTTGCCGCCGACAGAGACAACAGCCCACCGACCACCCAAATTGGAATCGACCGAGACGAATAGTGTGAGCAAGAAGACCGCCCTGAGTGTTTTGTGGTTCTGCTGTTACTGGTTTCCATTGGGAATCTTTGGAAAAGTGATATTTCCGTCATAGTCGATCTGCACCATCACCTGCTCTATCGTGGCGGGGTCGGGCTTCTTCGTCTCTGCGTTGATCGTGGACCGTATGAACATAACATCCCATGTTCCCTCCCCGCCTTCCGCGGTGGGGCCACCTTTCAGCATAGTAAAGGTATGCCTGCCGTCATCCTTCCTCCATCCGAACTTCTCTGATGCCGCTTGCCAAGCGATCTCGGGAATTCCCAACTCCTTGGCGATGGCGGAGTAGAAGTGGTCGGGGTCGGAATACTCACCCTTGGGTTTCACGCCGGTGATCTTCATCTTGTATTTCTTTTCGAAGAACGCGAGATCTTCTTCCACTCGCATCGCGGGTTTCATCTTTTTCTGGAGTTCCAACTTCCGCGCTGCCAACGCTTCCTTAGCCGCTCCATACATCGACGCAAAATGTTCCAATGAATCGTGAATCGTCTTCTTTTCACCAGTCGGCTGGGGTGGAATAGCCTGCTCGGCCCTTTCGATTTCTTCCAGCGTCATAAATGACGACAGGATTGCCAACCCATCAGCACCGTGATGTTTCAACGGCGAAATCACGCCCGAGGTACGGCTATAAATCAACTTTTTATCAGCGACCGTCGCTAAAATTGACTTTACGATCTGTTCTCGCGTCTCTTTGTCAGTTTTGCCCGCAAGATAAGCGAGCCCTTCCCATCTCCCAAGCTCACCAAGCACTGTTGGTGGATCGCTTTCGGCAAGCAGCCGCAATGCCATCTCGTTTGCGAGCGACTCCGTTTCAATCCTGGATGCGGAAGAAATGAGCGATTGAGTTACTAAACAGCTAATGTGTGCTTCTGAATTATCGATCCCTTTCTGATCCTCCGCTGCCACTGGGGGACTGGTGATAAGCGTTCGAACGAGTTTCTCAAGCCGGTCCTTCGGGAGACGTTTCACAAGATAACGGGATAGTACCGCACCGCGACGTCGCATCTCCGTGTTGTTGTCGCTGACCAGCAGCAATGTCTCTTCGAACGCCCCGTCCAGAATCGCACCCGAGAGGATTTCAGTATCCAGGCACAGCGCCCCCAAACCACGAGCGGACCATTGGCTGGCGTCCTCGTTCTGGCTGCGCAGCTTCGGGCGAAGACCTTCCCAGAGCACTTTCGTGTCCTCCGGTGTGAATAGCTTCTTAGAGGCCATCTTTTCCACAGCAAGGCAAGCCCAACTGCTGATGGTTACATCGTTATCACGAAGTGCCTGTATCACTAGCGACACATCCTCGCGTGATGGCGTAATCTGATACTGGCCGGCTCCAATGTCTTTTAAACGCTTTACTGATTCGGCTGACAGCGGCGAGGATTCGTCACCAGACGTTTTTCCAGTGCCTTCCTGAAGGCATGTGGCCAAGCAATTTTCTTCAGTCATTGCTAGGAGTTGTGCCTGCTGTGCTGTTGCACCGAACAGGCTCGCAACAAGTATCGTTCCGATCGTCCCTACGCTTTTTCTCATGTCTTCTCCTCTCGCTTGATTAAGGAAATGCTTCGCTCGACAGATCAGCCGACCTGCATTCACACGCCATTACAGTCTCGGGCCGACGCGTTCTGGGGCCAGTAAAAGCGGTTCGTCAACGCCTTTTGCTTTCAGAACGTCTTGCCAAGGGCCCAGTTCTAATCCCTTAGTGATTTCGCCAGTCGTTGAATCCAACCAAAAATAGCCGGGTGTATCGACAGGCTTCTCTACCGAGTTCAGGGCGGAACTACCGCGATCAGTAATCAGTCCAAAAATAAGGTTCTCAGAGAAACCTATTTTGTCGACACGGGCCCCGGCAACACCTTCGTTATCTTTGTTAATCAGAAGCACTTCGCGAGAGCTGGCGAAAAACATTTTGTAACCATTTGGCAAAATCCGTAGTTCAGTAATTGGTTTGACATACTCTCCGATCCGAACCACCGACCGCCCCGAGACTATAAGAGAGTCGTTCAGTTGAAGATTTTGGATGTTGAGTCCGCCATTCTTCGAGATGATCATTTGAAATTCGGTTCCTGCAACATTTTGATCTTGCCCGGATGCGGCACTGGGCAACGGAGGTTGCTTGGGCGTCCATGACAGTGTACGAGACGGAGTGTCCCACGCACCTTTATAGAACTGTTTTGCACCGGTGCTCCTTAGCCCGTCGCTTAATGAAGCGGAAAACAACAACCACTCAATTCCGTCCGGTTTGGAGGAGGGGACGAGTGTAAAGTTTACGGCTTGTTTGGGCTGGTTGACCGGCCACTCGATGCTGATTTGCCAAACAGGCATGCTTCCCAGAGAGAGTGTGTCGTTGCTGAATCCGCCCTGAACCTGCATGACGGCCTCGAAATCAGTTTCTTTGCCATTTCGACATTCCTTGACGGAAAATCCCCAGCTTCCAATGGACTTGTTTAATCCATCGATCGCTTGCAACGGTTCTGTTGGATAGTTCTCGGGAACATCTTCTCCCGTCAGTGCTTTCCATGTCAGCGGAGCTTCTGCGGAGGAATCTTCGGCTGTTTCTTGCGCAACAATGGACGTTGCTTGGGGCGTTGGTTCGGACGCTGGCTCTTGGACAAAAAGTCCGAGCATACCGTTAAACCAAAAAACTAAAATCGAACATAAAGCCATGGCGCTCACTCCGAGGATGAGGGGAAGTGAGGAAGTCGATTTGGATCGAGAAAGCTCACGAACAATTTCGGGGAGCTTAATGACTGTGGGTTGTTGCACGTGACTTAGACAGGATTCAAGTAAGGCGTGAACATTCTTTGCCGAAGTGAAGCGGGCTGCTTTGTCCTTCGCCATGAGCTTAGCCACAATGTCACACAACCACTCAGGAATCTCAGGGTTCAGTTCACGAATCGGGACCGGCTCCTCGTCGATGATCTTCCTCATCACACCGTGAGAAGATTCTGCTCGAAACGGAACGCGGCCGGTGCAAAGCGTATAAAGAACACTACCGAGGCTGAAGAGATCGCTTGCCTGCTCGACGGACTCACCGCGAGCCTGTTCGGGTGACATGTACTGCGGAGTTCCGGCAATGGTCCCGTGCTGGGTGACCGAGGCGTCGTCAACACTGCGAGCGAGACCGAAGTCGGTCAGCGTGACTCGCTCGACCCCTTCGCCCAGCATGATGTTCTCTGGTTTGATGTCGCGATGCACGAGTCCTTGGTCATGGGCGGCCGCCAAGCCTGCGGCAATCTGTGATCCGATTCGAAGTATTTCACCAGTGTTCAATGCGCCCTCGCGATCGATCCGCTTTTGCAGTGAACCGCCACGGATATAGGCCATCACTAGGTAAGGTATTGCCCCGCCGCTGGAAACGGCATAGATCGGAATCACGTTGGGATGCAAAACGGCAGCCGCAGCCTTTGCCTCACGCTCAAAGCGTTTCCGGGCCGTCGCATGACTGGCGAGGTGTTGAGCCATGACTTTCAACGCAACGATACGATCGAGCGCTGGGTCGATCGCTTTCAGCACGACCCCCATAGCCCCCGCGCCGACGACACCTGTGATCTCATATCCGTCCAGTCGGCCGAGCCGATGAGGGTCTTCCGAAGGGGTGAGCGATTCCAAAACGTTCTGGATTGCTGTCGGAATGCTAACACGCAATAAGTCGATTGCTCCAGCCGAGTACTCGATGGAACTGGCCAAGTCGAATTCCGATTCCTGAAGTAAGTGGGCTGCTTGGTTCCAACTTTCGTAATCCGCAGCCTGCTGTTCCATGTAGTCTCTGCACTCACGACAGCTATCCAGATGAGAGACAAGCTCCGCGTCGGCTATCTGAATTTGGTCCGACCTCAGGAATTCGTCGATGCGCTGGCGGTCGCAGCGGTTGGCTTTCGAGTTCATTGGTCATTCTCCTGCAAGCACGTAACCTGTTCGCGTAGTCTTCGCATGACGCGACTTCGAGCTGCGTAGATAGACCCCACGGATTTGTCCAGCAGAGTTGCTGCCTCTTCACAGGATTGTCCGCCAACCACCGTGAGCTCGAATGCCCGCCAGGTGTCTGGATCAACATCTTTTTTGACGACTGCGGCGGCATGGAGATACTGTTCTCGCATTGTTTCGGTTGCTAACTCCTGCTCAACGAGCTTTTCGTTCTTAGGTTGGCCGGCAAGCAGATCGAGCATTTCGGAACCGCCGGCGGCGGCGTCTTTGGGCTGCCGAGACAAAGCGCTGAAGATCGTATTTCGAGCGACCCGCCGCAGCCAGTGACGAAACTTTGTTTCCGGGTCTGTCTTCTCCCAGCGATGGATGGAACTGGCCACGCGCATGAAGACGCTCTGCACCAAGTCCTGCGCGTCAGCGTCCTGCATTCCCCGGCGACGCGCCATGCGATAAACGACAGGGCGATAGATGAGCACGAATTGATCCCACGCCTCCCGATCCTCTGGGGATTGGACTTGCGCGATCAGGCTGAATCGGGTCTGTGGGAATTCGGTCATCACTGTCTCCTGGGAGGCTAAACTCAGGTTACTGCCGCAATCTGACACTAAAATTCGAGGAATCTCCGAATTCCTGTCGAATCGGGTTGAATTGCGGCGGAATTCCTGCCCGTCCGTGATTCAATGTCCTTTAACAACGACCACGGACAATCAAACGAATATTCCCAAGGCAGTTCTCCGTCAATTCTCTTCTCCGCCCGGTAGGTAAACAATAGAGGCCGTGCTCGACCACAAACCTGCCCCAGCCAATGCCGGGATCAATGCCCATTTTCCTGCGGAGATTCTGACGATGACCAACTGCGCTGAAACAGGGCTGGTACCCGGCTGCGGCTGTGACAGAATTGGTTATCCGGTTCGTGAACTCCCGAGAAAAAAGTATGTCTAGACGTATTTGTCACCGTGCCAGTGCTCGGAACGGATCCAAGGCAGCGATCAATCTCTCAACGAGTGCATCCGAGCTGAAATCCCGCTCAGCTGCGGCTCGAACTGACATGCGGTCCAGATTTTGAGCTCTGGCCACCGCGTCAAGGTAAACCGCCAGGGCGAGTTTGTCGTCGTCGTTGGCCACACACTGCCGACCCGGTGGTAATCGTTCAACAACGTAACCCGTCACGCCGTTGCGAACGAATGAAGCGCCCGTGCGGACGCCAACCGTGGGGCAACCCGCCAACAAGATCTCCTGCAGCGCTAGCGGTCCGTGGTCGTCGTCAGCCAGATAGGCACACGCACGCGAGCTACGAGCGGCCTCGAACAGCTGCTCCCGCTTGTACTGTCCATAGTGGATCTGGATGTGCCGTGGGTACAGTTCCGCCAGGTGCTCGAGTAGTTGGGGCCGATTGCCGTTCTTAGCGTAGATCAGCAGGTCGTATTCGTCGGGCAGCGGTTCACCCGGCCAGGGATCAATCGGGTAAGGCCAGAGCACGATCGGCGACTGATTGGCCGGCCCACGATGTTTGGTGATCAAGTCGCGATACCACTCACTGTGGCAAAACATCGCCCGGCAGTTGGCAGCGTCGAGCAGGGCGCACTCCTCGCGATCGATGCGTGGCGAACCGGAGTTGGTAAACAGCAAGTTTGGCCCCTGCACGAATGGCTGACCTTCGGCGTCCCACCACATCGCGTAGCGGCGGTCATCCCAATGCCAGAACCAGGGCATCGCGCCTTTGCTGACGGGCAATGACTTGATGGATAGCCAATCGAGTCCGTCGGCGATGCGCTGCTTCAAGGCTTTCTGCAGGGCATACATCCCGTTGCTTGGGCCGTTGCCTCCGGGTGCGTCAACAGGCCCGATCAGTTCGACCGGCATCTTGCCGTCGCTCGGATTCACATGCGGCGCGAACGAGAATCGCCGCAACACCGGCAGTTTGTCCCATTCGCGTGACCAGCCGACGGGGATGCTCGTCTTGCTGGGAAAGCCACCAAGCCCGAGCTCTCGATAACCGCTGTCGTCCATGTAGCTCAGGTGGTAACTACCGTTGTCGTATCGATAGATGTAGAATGGGGACGCGAACTCGCATGGGTCGCATTGCGACACTCCGGCCACACCAAGCCGATCAGCCAACTCCTGGTCTTCGCCATTATTGTGGGGACCGTAACCCCGCACTCGATAGAATGCTTCGCGTCGAAACGCCCACCCGCCGTGGTACAGGCCTCCGGTATCGCATTCGCGCAGGCCGTCGTTGTGCTCCACGAGCACCAATCCCGGATGGGACCACTCAGCCCGCTCGAGCGCCGCGGCCTGGGTGCGGAACCAATGCGGCAGATAGATGTCATCATCGTCTGCGACCAGAAAGCCATCGACATCAGGCGACGCCAGCGCGGCGCAGGCGTTGCGTTTCTCACCCAAGGACCGGAAGCGAATCGGAATCGAAACCAGCCGCCAGCCATCGCCAGCTTGGTTCTCGTACTGGCCGGCGTCATCGAGGATCACCAGTTCCCGCAGCTCGCGCGGATAGTCCTGCCGCAGAAAGCACTCGATCAGTTGGCCGAGTCCGGTTGGGCGAAGGTAGGTACAGCATAAAGCGGCAAGCTTCATAGAATCACCATAGTGGCTTGAGAGCGTCGACGATCCAGTCGAGCGGATCGGTGTCACTGACGACCGTGGTCCAGGGGAAGACGCTCAAGAGAGTGAAGCGACACTTGAATGTGTCGAACGCCGGGCCATAACCGTAATCCGGGTGCTCCGAATCGTGGCCGATGATCAATTGGCTGCGATCCTTGAGCCGCAACGCATCAACTCCGCGACGTGGCGGAGGTTCGTGATCGAGCAACACGACCGACCACTGGTGGTCAACGCGCTGCTGACTGCCCTGGCCAAAGCGTACGCATGGCAGGAGCAACTGGAATCGGGGCAATTCGAAGACCTCGAGGACATCGCCAAAGAGCAAGGCGTCGACCGCAGC
>JAEUIQ010000092.1 GCA_016794985.1 Planctomycetaceae bacterium
AGCCGCAGCGCACCGATCTGGATCAACGACTGTTATCCAGTCGGATCGCTTGTCGGCTGAGTATAAGCGACCTGTAAAGCGATGTCAAATTTACCAAATTCCCCGAACCAAATACCAACTCCACCCGGTCTGCCGAACGACCGAGGTCACCCAGTCGCGTGAGTGAACGTGACTTCAAATTGCGGCAACCAACGCGACTTGGGTGCACCGTTTTGTTATGCTTAATCCATCATTCGGCATTTTCGGCGGAAACTATTCTAACGTTAGTCAAGTCGTCGGTAAGTTGATACGTGGTTGAAACGGAAGTTTGGTCGGATCGAAGCGTATCAATAGTCACATCGAAACCGGTCACGTATTTCCCAGACAATCCTAGATAACGTCGTTTTGAGACATGAAACCAAGTAATCGGCAAGTCATTGTTTGTCATCTCAGCGTCTGGAAACTCGTGGTTGATTGCAACCACCAATTCTCGAAATCTCTCTGGAATGTCGGTGGCTAGTTCCATTGCTTGTCCAGATTTAGCGGAAAACTCTTCGCCCAATCCACGGTCTACCCATAGATCGCCACGCTTATCGATTCCGAGTATTTTTATTGTGTTGGAACTCTTCGCAATAGATTCCACGATTTTCTTGGCGTCCTCGAACTGAGATTTTGGGATCCTAAAATAAAGGACTTCGTTGTCAATCGAGCCCAATGTCATGATTTCAATGCCTTCGGCATCAAGGGAATTGAATATGTGATCGCGTGTGATCGAGTCGGCAGCGTTACGGATCACAACATTGCAGCTACTGACAACAACTGGACGTAGCATCCCAATCAAACATGCCACAATGGCGACGGCGACGCCGTAAAAGACAATTCGCTTGTACATATCAGAAAGAAGCATAACGCTGGCGGTAACGGGGCCGCCGCCAAAAGACTATGATTTCAAAACCCGCGTAATCGGCGACTCCCGTTCACCGCTTTGTTATCTGACAATTCCGATTAGCCCCAACCAGCCATTTCGACGATTGCCTTAGCGTGATTCTTGTCACCAAGAATCTTCGTGAGGCGGTCTATAGCATCAATTCTACACGCTGGGTTGATGTTGCAGTCATCATCGTCAAAGCTGTTTGAGTCCAGAATCACACAACCGAGTGTTGCAATGCACGCCGCCATCGTATTGATATCAGGGTAGATTTCGTCTGCGTCCCATTCACCTGTGCCATGTTGGGCAAAAAGAATCCGAGTTGTGTCGGTGTCGAAGATATAGGGATCGGCACCTTCATCGGCGACAACGATCCAATTGGCCGGCCAATCATCAATCAGTTCATTTGTGAGTCCGTTCCAACGATACCCGGCTTGCCGATCCCAGAGTGATCTCAGTGAAGGTATGGTCGTTGCATTTCCGAACCCCTCGACGCAGACGTCTTTGGGACCAACTTCGGAATAAAACTTGCGTAGCGATTCAGGCAGTTCAAAGGGTCCGGACCAGTCGGCAGCATCTTGATTCACGCATTCGCCGTGGCGACAAAGTAGTTTGCGAGCTTCTTCGGATGTGGCAGTCATTGGTTTAGTCAGATAACGGGAAAGGTCAACCGGTGCGAGGGTTTGGTTTTGGGGTACAGGACTGGGTAATTCGAGCACTCGGTTGCACCGGTTTGTTATGCCTGTTTTATGGACCAAGTGTTGAATCCTTGCGAGCGCACTCCGTTCACCTGGGTGACAGCTCGGCAGACCCCAGTCGACATTGTCTTCCAACCATTCGGCAGTTGCAACCAGCCAAGTGTTCAACACTCATCCGCAAGCTTCGTCGCGCGGGGGGCGCATTCTAGGACAGGCAGATTGTCCCAACGGTTCCGTTTTTGGTAGTACCGCAAACCGCGTTTCGAGTACTCGGAGGTCTAAATCGATTTCATGGACCCTGGGTTCAAACTTTGCGAGCGTACTCCATTCAGGTGAGGACCAA
>JAEUIQ010000058.1 GCA_016794985.1 Planctomycetaceae bacterium
CGGGAAAACGGCGAATCGATTACTTGGCACGAGCAGAATGAATACCTTCCCTTCGTGATGGCGGCCTTTTGCACCTCGGATGATCCGGTCATCCAGCAGTTGGCTGGTCGAGTCTCCGGGATGGGCAACGGTTTGGCGGCAAGTCTCAACGATGAAGCTGCGATCGCCTTCCTGCAATCCCTGTGGCTCTTCATGGAACACAACCGCATCGTTTACCAAACGCCGCCCACGATGCAAATGAACAACACATTCGGTCAGAACATCAAGTATGCCCGCGACGTCCTGCGGAATCGGGCGGGAACCTGTATTGACCTCGCCGTGTTCTGGGCCAGCGCGGCCAAGGCTGTGGGATTAGAAGCTCATGTGGTCTTGATTCCGGGACACGCTTACCCAGTGATCAAGTTGCCAAGTGGGCAAATGGTCCCCATCGAAGCAACGCTGATTGGACGTGGTACCATCCGCGATGCTGTGGAAACCGGAATGAAGAATTTGGCCGAACTCAACGCCAAGCCAAACTTTGAAGTCTCCGTTTCCGAGTACCAAAACGCGGGGATTCGCTGCTTGGAGCTGCCCGCCGTCAGCGATAACTGGTTGGAAGAACAAAAGTACGAGTTTCCCGACATGGTCCAAGAAACTCGCCGCGTCACTTATGAAGAGACAAGTACCGTCGACCAGTCAGCAGCAGGCCAAAACGAATTGACAACCGTCGGGAATATAGCTCCAATCATCGGGCAATGGCAACAATACTACAACACGGCGGAGGGAGAAGAAGCGTGTGTTACCATCCGCATTGAGGCCGGAGGAACTTATGTGTGGGGAAGCTTCAAAAAGAGAGCGGGAACATGGGTTGAAGACTTTCGCGACAAGGGTCGCGTCATGCGGGACGGAAACTTCCTAATTCTGAATGCTGAAAAAGAAGGATTCTTCACGCGGGAACTTGAATTGAGTGCCGATTCTATGAAGTGGTATCGCACCAACGAAAATGCAACTCGCGAACTCACTTATCACTTCCAACGCTCCGAATGACGAAGGTGGTCGCGCCCGCTGGCCAGTACACAAAACCAGGCTCCAGCAGATTGCTGGGCCTGGTTTTAATTATTGACCGCCAGATGAAGTGGTTTGCCAACCATGACTCCCGTCGCAACTTTATTGCATCATGGTTGGAAGTTGGACATTTCGTAAGCCCAATTCCAATCGTTGGTCTGATAGTATTGCCCTGACGAATCTTGCCAAAATGTTGAACCATCCGGTGCTTGGTAGACTTGTCCTCCGGAATAGTATGGCAGTTCATACACCGAGCCATTGGCACCGCCGTACAAATCACGCTCCCAAATCACATTGCGAATGTAGTTTTGATGAGCGCGATGTTGGGAATGGGAGCGCTCCATGTAGCTTTGAAAGCTCTGGTCCATTCGCAGATTCGCTTGTCGAGAGTATTCCGCTTGTTGACGTTGAAAGTCGGCTTCGCGTTGTTTGAGGTTGGCATACCAAGCCGGATTTTGCCTTTGTGACTCGGCGACCAAGTAATTCCAAACCGCTTCGTCCGAATTTGCGTAATCGCCCGTCGACTGGCGGTAGCTTTGAATGGCCTGCTGCATTTGCGAATTAGCGCGCTCCCGCAGCTCGTTCTGGAGTTGTTGGACATAGGCCATCGGATCCTGGGCCCAAATCGACCCGGTTCCCGTGAATGCCATCGCTACTAAAACCAGCGTCCAAAGTGTGCTTCTCATGACCTTTTTCCTTCTTTTTACAGCGTCTTCTTGTTTCAAGCCCCGTCTACCTGGGCAATACCGGCCAGATCGGGGTTGTGACAGTCGTTATTTCCAAATCCGAGAAAACGGCGTACTTCCGCGTTGTTCTTTCAGGCCAGGAATGAACGGGTTGTTGAAACAACCTTGCGGGGGCTAACTAAATCCCCTTTCTTTACCGATCCCAACGCCTACGTTTTTCACCAGAGAACTGGCAGTTGAGACTTCACCTGTTTACGGTCGATGGGGCAGGGCGAGTCGAAAAAGCTAGTCAGACCTTAGTGACGAACTGCCCGCCATCGCCGTGTCATGGCCATTAATTGTTTCTGCCAGCGAAACGTTTGAACATGCCACCAAGTCTTGAATCCCGGCTTGGGTGGACTCCAAGTTGCCCAAGGCGTTAAGGCCAGGTATTCAAAGAACGTCTTGGTCAGTGGATGAAAACTGTAGTAGTGCCAAGGTTTGATTTCGGTCGTGTAGTGAATCAACTTGGGCCTGTCCAACATTTCTTGATATTGGTCGGGCAGTAGTGGACTCAGACCCGTTAGATTTGGTACGGCCGCATAATCGTAGGCATGGGCGCCGAAGTTCCACGCCAACGGCAAAGCGCCCCAGCACTTGGCGAAAACGACATTGAGCGCGTACTGATCCCAGCACCAAACATGAGCCGCGTTTTCACGAAGACACTCCAGTAACTGCTCGCTGCGATGATTGGCTCGCCAAGCCGCCAGATCCAAAACCATCACTCCACTGTTGAAGTAGTAGCCACGAGGATCGAGCCCCAATTCACGAAAATTTCGAATAGGATTTAGTGTCGCGAAATAGGGGGCGAATGGTTCATAATTTGGACATGCCGCTGCGGGATCAAGATACGGGCAAGCGACATCAGGCACTGCCCAAACTTCGTTACGGTGCCCAGAGGCATTACTTTCGTGAAGTAAACTAGCCTTCCATAGCTCACGAAGATCGCCCAACACAATGACGTCGCAGTCCAAGTAGATCACGCGAGAAATCCACTCGGGTAGCCAACGACTACTCAGCAAACGAAAGTAAGCCGTATGGCTAATGTGATGCGAGATTTTCAAGTGCTCAACAGCCGTACGATCAGCCTGCACTCGTAACGTCTTTAAGTTAAAAGCCCGAAGTGTTTGCGACAGACGCTGCCAATTCTCGTGTTCGATCCCTCCATCGAGCAACACCAATTGAATTCGATCGTCCTCCGCTACACCGGCCACTTGCGTTCGATTGGCGTTCCATTGAGTCATTACTGACGCCATGGCGGCCGCCAACGGCATGGTATAGCGATCATCCGTAGCGCACAAAAGCGTCGGTGAATGCTCGTGCCAACCCGCGGGGCATCGAGCGGATTTCAACTCCGCTAGAGAAAAACTCGCAATCAAGTCCGAGTCCATCACGAGTCCTTCCATGATTCGGGCTTGGCCAGCTTTCCGGATTCACCTTGCCAAAGTCGGCTCCACCACTCATGCGATTTGAGCAGCGTCCCCCAAACCGGATGGCCATGCAAGTTATCAAAGACTTGATGGGCTTCCGTTACCAATTGAGCGAGACGACGATTCTCTCGTTCCAACTGCTCCGAATAGGCTTGCCACTGGGCTGATGTCATCCCAGTTCGCGGATTCGTTTCGTTGGTTGCCTCATGGCTTGACTCTGCCGTCACACAAAAATTTGGCCGCGCCCAAAACGCATTGTCAATGATTGGTTGTGCGTATGAAAGATGAGCGACCACTTCTGAAGTAGCGAATTGAAGCGGTTGCCCAGCATCGTGGCACTCGCGAGAACGTCTCTGCATCCACTTTAGTAGCTGGACCATTCGGGCTGTAGCCTGTCCATCGGCGAGTAGGTTCTCGTGCAGCAAGAAATGTTGCATGTGTTGATGGGCGGGACTATTCGAGAACCGTGCCAATTGATCCAGAACTGGTCGCACGTGTTCGGCGGAAGAAATCCGAAACACGCTGTCCGTATAAGTCGGCGTGTTGTGAAAGTCCAAAGACGCCACAGGGCGGTGAGCGATTGCCGCTTCCAATTGGGCCGTCGAGGGGGTCGCAATCACCGCATCCACACGCGACAACAACTCGGCTAGCGTGGTCTCCGGTGCGACGTTCGGTTGCCAAGAATTTTGGTCGATCCCGAGTCGTTGATCCAAGCCACCGGTCAATCGCCAGACAATCTCTATTTCGCGTCCAGCGACGAAGGGGTCTCTTCGAATGTCCTCTCGGACCGCAACCAAGGAACGATAAGTCGTTTCCAGTTGCTCGGCGGTAAATCCAGGGCACTTTGCCGTCAGAATCATCAGACGAAACTTACTGGGGTCGGTGCTCGTGCGATTCACTCCGTTCGTGCAGTCCGACGGTCGACTTGGTTCAGTGGTTGGAGCAGCGCCATAGTGGCGGGACAAGTGATCCAGTCTCGGCAGACCAATCGGAACACACTGAGGATTACCCCAAGAAGAGAGGATTTGGTTTTGGCGTGGTCCGATCGTCGCTACAACATGCGACAAACATGGACGCATCGTCCACGGACACGCGATCTCGTCCGGTCGATTCTCCCAGGCGTTTCGCCATTCCAGGATTCCGTCGATCGCGTAAAGCGTGGCAACTTGCCGCGACCGAAGTGCGACACAGGCCGACCGAAAGCGATCAAAATGTTCCGAATAAAAGATAGCGACATCGCCCGGCCGAGCGGCTTGAGCCACTTCCTCGGCATCCATCACCGACACGTTCAAGAATGGCTGCAACGGACGAGCATGGTGCGCAACTTCCGACTCGGTCCCGACATAGAAGAAGCGTCCGTCCATTGAGTCTCTCGATGCGGTAACGATTTACCACTCACCCACGGTTACCGGTTCGCGACCGGCCCGCGAACAAAGGGACGCCAACACGACTTCATCGATGCTGTGTGGGATACTTTGAACACTGCCATCACACAACAGAAACATGCACAATTCGTTGTGCGGACCGCCGAACACAGGCAGTGTCCCTGGTCCAGGGGCACCAGGGTTTGTCGCCAGACCCAGCCCTAATCCACCCAACCGAACCGCAGTCCCAGGCTCTTCACCGTTGTACATCGCTCCGTCGCCCCACCCACCGGGCTCGCCCATGTAGTCGCGGGCCACTGCTTTTTCACCCACCATGATCGTGTTGGACAACCCATCGCGAATATTGGCGAAACGGTATCGGCCTTTAGGACGTCCGGTGAGACGTCCCGCGACAACTGGGTTCACAGCCGAAAGACCGGAGTTCATGACACCGTCAACTTCCATATCGAAGGAACTCCAGGCATCGCCAACAAAGCTGAAGCTGGTCCCGGCATTGCCCGCATAATCGCCGACCGCACCGATCGGTTCACCTGCGGATTCGAAACGACTCAATGCACCGGCACTTCGTCGAGTTGGACAGATCAGTTCCCTGGGTGCTAGGCGAACTAATTCTGGGTCTTGGACTGCGTATCGCGCGCGAGTGTCGAATCGATCGTACAGTGTTCTTTGCTCAAGATACGGCAACAACATCACGGGCCAAGTCAGAAATCCATCGGCCGGTCGAGCCGGTGGGATCTCGCGGTGCGTCCCTTCATACTGTTGGAAAGCCAATCCCCATTGTTTCAAATTATTTTGGCACTGAGTGCGCCGAGCGGCTTCGCGGGCCATCTGCACGGCGGGCAACAGCAGGCCCATCAATACTCCAATGATCGCAATCACCACCAACAACTCGACCAGAGTAAATCCGGTCCGCTTCCGTTTCGATCGTGTCCAACTCAAAACCGGTACACTCCCTTCGCACAACGCCGATCCATGTCCATTGGCCAAAACATCGGAGAGGCAACAGTGTTTGGATTCATTCGAAAATTTGGAATCACCGCCACCGGTTGCTTGCCGACCGGTAGCCAGGGCGTCAAGTTGTGCGGGCGGCCCGTCACTCCAATCGAGGCGAGGTCGAAAGGTCCCGGAGGAACATTGCCCAAGCAAATGGAAATTTCGCTCGGAGGGCACCGCGAGATATTCGCAACAATTTTTGCGATTGAAGGTCTGGTTTATCATGGAGTCATCCAAAGCGTTGGAGTGGGCCGTCTCACTCCCGTCAACTTGCTCAGCGTAACCACGGAGGGTCTATCGTGCAACTCTCATAGCTTATGCTGACGTGATTTCCACCGAATTCCACGCGAAATACAAGGTTCCAACAGGCCTCATTCCCAGGAGTCGAACCTTGGTCGAGTCACTCCGGATTTAACGCTTTTGCGGCCTTCGATTGACGAGGGGCTTCCCGCCGGTTTCGAGTTACCAAACGGTGACGACCTTTCGTTCCGTCGGCGAATCTTTCTCGCTACAATGCGGCGGAGGGGCGAGACTCCAATATCCTTAGGGACTCCATGGTTATGAATCATCCCACGCCAATGTCCAATGTCCCGGTCGAGCGTCTGATCAATTTGTTGGCTCCGGATCGCAACCTCATTTTTAACATGTCCGTGGACGAGGCGATCGAAAGGGTCGGTAGCGGCGACCCGGCCCAGGTCCGTGAGATCGATGGCCAATTTGCTTTGTTGCACCGCGAAGGACGACGAATTCGTATGGCACGCTCGATTGGCCGCCCCATGCGTTACTTTCTTGCCAAGCAAAAAGACGGCCCGGTTCTAATCGTGGCTGAACGGATAGCTCAGATCCGAGCCCAGTTAGAACGTGATGGATTGTTGGACCAATTTCATCCTTCGTATACTCGCATGGTCCCAGCGCATCACGTGACCGAAATCTCGCTAGTTGGGTGCCCAGACCCCAACCCGTTGTATCATCGTTTTTTGATCAGTCAACGCGATACTCTCCCTGCCGATATTGATGTCATTGGACGCGAGTATATTCAGACGGTGGCGGCCGAGATTCAAAGCTTCATCCGGTCCTTACCAAATGACGAACCCATCGGCGTCTTGTTCAGCGGCGGTGTCGACAGCGGAGTCGTCTTGTTGCTAACGTACCACCTGTTGCGATTAGATGGTCAATCACCTGCTCGGTTAAAGGCATTCACGCTGTCAGTGGATGGACAAGGCTCGGATGTGCAGCAGGCTGCCGAGTTCCTACGCGCGGTCGGGTTGGATATGTTGCTAGAGGTGGTCGAAGTCCCTGCCTCCGAGTTGGATTATCGACGGGCCGTACAGATCATCGAAGACTACAAACCGCTGGATGTTCAAGCGGCAGTGATGACCGATGCCTTGTGTCGCCGAATTCGCCAGCGATACGCGGGCTGGAAGTACTTGTTGGATGGCGATGGTGGGGACGAAAATTTGCGTGATTATCCGATCGAAGAGAATTCGGAATTGACGATTCGCAGCGTTTTGAACAACCCGTTCTTTTATCAAGAAGGTTGGGGCGTCGATAAAATCAAACACAGTCTGACCTTTAGCGGTGGCCAGAGTCGCGGACACGTTCGGAGTTACGCCCCGTCGGCGGCTCACGGGTTTACGGGGTTCTCGCCATTCGCGACGCCCAACGTGATTGGAGTGGCCGAAGGAATTCCATTCATTGAGTTGACGCAATGGCAACACGACAAGCTCTACCAGTTGAAAGGCCAAGTGGCTGCGGCAGGGATTCGGGCCGTGACCGGAATGGAGTTGCCAATCTTTCCGAAGCAACGATTCCAGCGCGGTGCGGTAGCAACGGAACAGTTTGCGAAGGTGTTTCCTCCCAACGAGTTGGCGTACCGCAACGTCTTTCACGAACACTTTCAAGTGGCCGCTCGGTAAGTAGCTCTTCGTCGGTTTCGGACGGACATCAGAACTTAGCCGCGAACCGGTCGCAACCGAGCTTGTCTCGGTTGGGCCAAGGATTCGCAGAGCTCGCGAATATTTGACCTCCGAGCAAAGATCGACCGTGGCAAAGCGGTAGCCACAAGCAAACAGCAAGACCCCGCAGCGTGAAGGCCGCAACCGAGCTTGTCTCGGTTGGGCCAAGGATTCATTACTAAGCGAACTCGATCGCACCCGCGCGAGAAGCGGTCGAGGGACAAGCTCGTTTTGCAATACAACTCCACCGAGACCGCAACGGTTGACGCTCGCAAGTTCGGTCCGTCGGTACCCAAAATGAAACTCGATTGGCCTACTTGCGGACGTGACCGATGCAAAAGCCCGTCCTCCGGCCTTTCGTACCTTGGAGCAAGTTTTGTAGCTGGCCAATCAGCAATCCATTGGGCGTAAAACCAATGGTGGCGGATTTGAAACCGCCGCGCTTACCAGCTTTTGCTGGTAAAACGACGCGGCCAACGATGCGTTGCTGCAATTAAGTTCGTGGGCCAGCGCTACGAATTTCGGCGCTGGCTTGGTCGAAGTATTGTTTGAAATTTTCTTGGAACAAGCCAGCGAGTTTTCTGGCGGCGGCGTCGTATTGGTCGGAATCGGACCAGGTCAATCGAGGTTGTAACGTTGCTTCTGGAACGTGAGGACAAGTCGTGGGGATCTTCAAACCGAAAATCGGATCCGTAACGTACGTGGCCGATTCGAGTGACCCATCGTGAATCGCATCGATAATAGCGCGTGTGTGTAGGAGGTTCATACGCGAACCGGTTTGGAATCCGCCACCCGTCCAACCCGTGTTCACCAACCAAACGCTCGCACCATAAGTTCGAATTTTCTCTGCCAGTAGCTCCGCATAGACCGTAGGATGCCATACCAAAAATGCGGCCCCAAAACAGGCAGAGAACGTAGCTTTGGGTTCGTTGACCCCGATTTCAGTGCCGGCGATCTTGGCCGTATAGCCAGAGATGAAATGATACATCGCCTGGGCTGGCGTCAGTTTCGCCACGGGTGGCAAGATCCCGAACGCGTCACACGTCAACAGGACAATGTTCGAAGGATGGCGACCGATACACGGAATGGTTGCGTTGTCAATAAAGTGAATCGGGTACGAAGCGCGAGTGTTCTGGGTCAGGGAAGCATCGTTGTAATCGACGGTATGCGTCAAGGCATCTTGGACCGTGTTTTCCAAGACGCTGCCGAAGCGAATCGCATTATAGATCTCCGGTTCGCTCCGTCGCGACAGTCCCAAACACTTCGCATAACAGCCACCCTCGATGTTGAAGATACCGGTGTCGCTCCAGCAATGCTCGTCATCGCCGATGAGACCTCGTTGAGCGTCCGCGCTAAGAGTCGTCTTGCCGGTGCCCGACAACCCAAAAAACAGGGTGACGTCACCTGAGGGGCCTTGATTTGCCGAGCAATGCATCGACAGGACGCCCCGCTTCGGCATCAAGTAATTCATGACGGTGAAGACACCCTTCTTCATTTCACCGGCATACTGGGTGCCCATAATGATCATTTCACGATGGGCGAAGCTGATGGTCACGCTCGTGTTGCTGGTCAAACCCTCAATTTCGGGATTCGCGTAGCCGGTACCAGCGTTGTAAATAACAAAGTCAGGTTCGCCGAACGTGGCCAACTCCTCGGCTTTGGGCCGGATCAACATGTTATGCATGAAGAGGGCGTGATAGGGTCGGGAGCAAATCACGCGGACTTTGATTTGGTAGGCGGGATCCCACCCTGCGTACCCGTCGAAAACGTACAACTGTGGACAGCGGTCCAAGTGTTTGATGGCATCCTCGCGGAGACGCAGGAAGGATTCGGGCCTGAGCGGTTTATTGACCGGGCCCCACCAAACGTCTGCCTCGCTGCCTACCTCTTTCACGACTCGTTTGTCTTCGGGGACGCGTCCGGTTTTTGCACCCGAGGAAGTCGCCATCGCCCCAGACGTGCAGATGATCCCGTCTTCCGTTTTGATCGCGTCATTGTACAACCGACCAACCGTGGCATTTCTTAAAACGGTGGCGGGAAACTGGCCTTGTTGGATCTTAGCAATGTGATCAAACGAAGGAGCATTGGCTCGGGCGGCAATCGTTTTATAGGACATGTCGTGAGCGTCGCGAAAAGGATGGATCGTGTTGGCTCAGATTGCCCGCCAAGGGCAATCGTTACAGCCTTAAACACAGTATTATGCAGGACCGTTACCCCAGTGAAAGGTGCCCTCAATTATTGGCCGCCGAACGTTTCAACAATTCACGGTCTAACGCGATGGCCGTTTGTGAATTGATCAGTACCGAAAAACCAGCAGTGAAAAGTTGAGCCGCGGTCTCTGGGGCGCTCTTCCGTAACTCCAAGAAAGCGACCATCAAGTCCGGTTGTCCCAACATTTGTTGAATCATCCGCTGAACATCCTGCGCTGAGGCCACCGAGTCGCAGATTTCGCCTATGGCGTCGCGACACTCTTTGCCCAGTTTTCGCAGTTCTTGGTATTCCAAACTTGCCAACTCTTTGGCCAACGGAAGATCCTTCGAAATTGATAGCGGCCACAGAACGTCCCCATCGTCGCCGGAGTCGTCAAGATCGCCAAACGAGCAACGCCAGGCCCAGGCCCGTTGAGCGTTAGGGTCCCTCGTTTCGCACCCATGCCGTTCGAATCGTCGCAATCGCACGCGATGTGCCATTCGCCAATCTCAAAAAAGCCACGACTTTCCGAGTGACGCCATCGGGAGTGTCCTTACAACCGTCCTGTATCGAACGGCATTGTCGTTAACGCGGTGCGTCTAAGCATACTCCATTCGAAAACGATTGAAACCGGTCTCTGGGCACCGAAAATGGTAGATCCCAGGATTCGAATTCGGGCGATAAATTCCCAACAACTCTTCGAATTCGTCGCGGTCCAATTTCGCTGATTCCATGAACGCGGCCAGTTCTTCCTTGGTCATTTGCCGCAAGGCCTTGCCGGTTGCATCGCCGATAAATTCGCAGGGCTGACCGCGATGGACTTCCCACGTCGGATGTTGCCAACAAACGTAGCCCGGCGTTCTTCCTACGATTTCGTCGATGACTTCCGGGGACACGCCTGCATCGACCAACGGTTGCCGCTCGGAAAATTCGACATCGAATTTTTCTGCTGCTGCACCGTTGGCAATGCACCAAGGACACAGCTTTTCTTCCAGGTCATGGATCGAGGCAACCGGTCCAACGTAGAGAAAGTCCACTTGTTGATTGCAGCAGGCGCAACGTCCCGCTTGCTTGGCAATCGCACCCGTCCGCAATGGATCTGGGTGAAAGCGAAATGACGGCAGGTCCATGGTTCTTTGGTAAACGGCTCGAGGTGTTGATAAAGTAGTTGTTGGCTTCAGTTATCAGTCGGCGATCTGGGCGGTCAGTTCTCCGCAGTTTCCGCATCGGACTTCGCAAGAATTTACGTGAAAAAAAATGATAAAGCAATGTACTTTTGACGGGTTCCGGGTAAAAAAGTGGCAATCGATGGATCGCCTCGGAAAATTCTGATATAAAAACGACGTCTGCGGCAACCGACCTGACTGAGACAACAGAGGAAATTATAAAGCATGTCCACGGTATCCACCGAACTAGAAACCGCAATCGCGGCCGCCCGGAAGCAATTGGACGAGCACACCTACGAAACGGTCCAATGGCATTTTCACCCCTCGACGGGTAGCCCGTTTTGGCTGGCGAAAGCCAAAGAATTGGGCTTCGATCCCCTGACCGAAATTCGGACCTATGACGACTTGAAGAAATTCCCGGCCTTCGAGGACGATTGGTTGCGAGGCGGCCCGATCGAAAGGTGGCGTCCCAAAGGCTTGGACGGGAAACCCACCTTCGTGTTTGAGACGGGCGGAACGACGGGAATCCCGAAGAGTCGCATGGTGGTTGAAGACCACCGCACCGACTACGAACTGTTTAGTGCGACACTGCCCGACCAGTATTTTCCGAAAGGGTCGAATTGGTTGATGTTGGGGCCAAGTGGCCCGCGACGACTCCGGCTTTCCGTTGAACATCTCTGCCAGTTTCGCGGCGGAATCTGTTTTTGCATCGACTTGGACCCGCGGTGGGTGATCAAACTGATCAAAAAAGGCTGGATGGAGCACTTGGAAGAATACAAGAAGCATTGCATAGAGCAGGCTTTGACCATCCTCAGCGCGAATCACAACATCAAATGCATGTTTGCGACGCCGAAGTTGCTGGAAGGGCTGTGCAATGCCTTAGAAGAACGTGGCCAGTCGTTTGCGGACACCGGGATTACCGGGATTTTTTCCGGCGGCACGGAGTTTACTCCGCAGTGGACACGCTTCTGCATCGAAGAATTCTTCGGCGGACCGCCGGAAGTCAGCGGCATCTACATGACGCCAACCTACGGAAACACGTTGATGGGGTTGGCCTGCAGCAAGCCGGTGACGGCGGCCGAGGGTTATAAGATTTCGTACTACGCGCCCCAGCCTCGAGCGGTCACCGAGGTCGTTGATTTCGACGACACGAATCGGGTTGTCGGATACGGAGAAACCGGACGAGTCAAGTTGACGACGCTGACCAAAGAGTTCTTCGTACCAGGCTTCCTGGAACGCGACGAAGGCGAACGGGAACGACCATTTGAGACCTATCCTTGGGATGGGGTTAGCGGGGTTCGTCCGTTCCATCGACTTGCGTCTTCGACGACCGTCGGAGTTTACTAGGTAGCTGCTCAGAGGATTGATTTAACGATGTTGAGAATTCCAGTTGTTCGCTGGGGCAAGCCTTACGAGTCATTGGAAACCCAAAAGGTTGTCCACTTTTTGACTGGCGAGCCGATCGCGGAAGTCGACCAAGCGAACGGGGGCTTGGTGAGCCGCGATTTGCGAAAAGCCGACCATGCTCGCAAGGTCCTACGTTCGATTCCGGTCGCCGATTTGGTTTCTCGCATCAAAGAAGCGGGCAAGTTGTTCGCGACTGCGACGTTACCGCTGGGGAATGGGACACAAACCCCAGACCAATTTGTGCACCAACAGTCGGCGACGACTGGGTTGCCCGAGCAGATGTGTCGCAACAACATGAAGAAGAATAGCTTCGTCATGGAAAACATTGACACCATCCTCGACGCACTGACGCGGGGCTTGGACCTCAATATCTTGGCAAAAGGTTACGGCACCGAAAGCCGCGGTGTGGTTGTGAGTTACCAATGTCAGACGCCGGTATTGGGGGCGGTGTTGCCTTCGAACTCGCCTGGGGTTCATACCTTGTGGATCCCGGTCATTGCGTTGCAATTGGGCTTGGTACTTAAGCCCGGTTCGCAGGAGCCGTGGACCGCTTACCGGGTCGCCTCGGCATTTCAACAGGCCGGTATTCCCGCGGAAGTGTTTTCACTGTATCCGGGCGGCCACGACGTGGGTGGGGCGATTTTGAGTGGTTGCCGGCGGGCGATGATTTTTGGCGGGGAAAAAACGATCCAGCAGTACGCCGGCAATCCCCGCGTCCAAGTTCATGGCCCTGGGTATTCCAAAATTCTCCTGGGCGACGACAAGGTCGATCAGTGGGAAAAGTACTTGGACATGATGGTCGAAAGCATTTTTAGTAACGGCGGCCGTAGTTGTATCAACGCCAGCAGCGTATGGGCATCTCGTCATACCGAAGAGATCGCGGCTGCGTTAGCGGAACGATTGGGGCCCATTGAAGCGAAGGGCCCAACCGATCCAGACGCGGGACTGGCCGCGTTTACGGTCGAAGGAACGGGCAAAGCAATCTTCGAGATGCTGCAAAATGATCTCCGCGAGTCCGGTGTGACGGACTGCACGGCGCCTTATGGCCCGCGTTTGGTCGAGCACGAACGATGCAGCTACTTGCGCCCCATGATTGCCCACGCCGCGAGTCCTGCGTGCGCGATCGCGACGAAGGAGTTCATGTTCCCGTTTGCTACCGTCGTGAAATGTCCACAAGACAAAATGATCGAAAGCATCGGCTACACTTTGGTCGGTTCCGCCATCACGGAAAATGGAGGGTGGATTGATCAATTGAGCGAGGCGACGAATATCGACCGACTTAACATCGGCCCGATTCCAACCAATCGATTGAACTGGTTGCAGCCGCACGAAGGCAACTTGACCGAATTTCTGTTCAAGTCCCGCGCCTATCAAATCGCCGAATCGACGTTGGTTCATGCATGACGATAGATCATGACTTCAGTTCGGTTCCACTCGTTGGCGGAGCGGATTATCAACTGCGGACCAGATTGGTTCATGGGCCGGGTACCTTATCTCGCTTGGGAGAAATGGCGAAGAGCTTGGGAGCAAGTCGCGCTTTGCTGGTAACGGATCCAGGAATTCTGGCGGCCGGGCATGCCGGGCGTGGCGAGGTGTACTTGCGTGAAGCGGGATTGGAAGTCTCGATCTTTGATGGAGCTCGTGAAAACCCTACCACCGATGACGTCCAGCGCGGCGTTGTTCACGCCCAAAGCTTTGAGCCGGATTTGATTGTCGGTTTGGGTGGAGGGAGTTCGATGGACTGCGCCAAAGGCATCAACTTCATTTTGTCTAATGGCGGACAGATTCGGGACTATTGGGGAATCGACAAAGCGACCGCACCGATGTTGCCGTTGGTCGCCGTGCCCACGACCGCTGGCACGGGCAGTGAAATGCAATCCTTTGCCTTGATCAGCGACGCGGTGACCCATGTAAAAATGGCATGCGGCGACAAAAAGGCGTGTGCGAAAGTGGCGATCTTGGATCCGGAACTGACTATCACTCAACCGGCTCGGGTAACGGCGCTGACGGGCATCGATGCGCTGTCGCATGCGATCGAAACGTTTGTCTCAACCAAGAAAAACTTGATCTCGCGGATGTTCAGTCGCGAAGCATTTCGGTTGCTCAGCGGGGCCATCGAAATCGTGTTGCGTACTCCTCACGATTTGGGCGCGCGTGCGGCCATGCAAATGGGGGCTTGTTTGGCCGGGATGGCGATCGAATCCTCCATGCTCGGAGCAGCGCACGCCTTGGCGAACCCCTTAACCGCAAGGTTTGGAACGGCTCATGGTCAGGCAGTTGGCTTGATGCTGCCGCATGTGGTCCGCTACAACGCGGAACAATTCGAAGGCGAGTACGTTGACTTGATGCGATCTTTCGCGGCGACGTTGGAGCGGGATAACGACAGCAAACCAACGCACCTCGCCGGCTCCGATTTTTTGGCGCAATGGTTGTCAAGCGTCTTGCGAAAGGCGGGACTCGCGACGGATCTCCGCGAATTGGGCGTCGCCGAAAACGATCTCCCGGAATTGGCGGCGGCCGCGGCTCCGCAATGGACGGGGACTTTTAATCCGCGGAAAGTCGACGCAGGGATCTTGGCTCAGTTGTACGACCGAGCCTTGTAGAAGGCGAACGAATCGATTCAATCAGGAACGCATCTAAACATTTCAGGTGAGCCGATGAAACCAGCCTATGGTATCTTAAGTTGGATGGGGCGAATGCGCGGTGCTTGGCTCGGATGTGCCCTAATTTTCTGGCTTTCAGGTTGTGGTGACACGCCGAGTGTGGGGCCGGACGGTCCGGCCGAAGTCACAGAAATGGCGGAGAAATCAACCGTCGCCAGTGACTCGGCGCCGAAATCGACCGCATCAAGGATCTCCTCGGAACCCATCTCGAATCCCCACGAAATCACGGTTACTTCAGCAGTTCAGCAGCCAACGGAGGAACAGACGACTGCCTCGGACTTGACGGCAGACGTAGCGGCCACCGATTGGTTGTTCTTTCGTGGTGATTTTGCAGGGCGAGGTTATGTAAAGTCGGCAACGTTGCCAGAAAAACTCGATGTAGTTTGGGAATATTGGGAACCGAAGTGCTCGTATGAAACTTCCCCGGTCGTGTGTGATGGCCGAGTGGTAACGACCGATTTGGACGGGATGGTTCGTTGCCTACAGTTGAGCGACAAGAAGCTACTTTGGAAGACTCCGACGAAGTTCGGATTTACCGCCTCGCCGTCCATTCGCAACGGGAAGATCTATGTCGGTGACAACGATGGCAAGTTTCGTCGCCTTGACTTGGCGACCGGAGCGATTGATTGGGAGTATCAAGCGAACGCCCAAATCGATTCGGCAGCAAACTTTCAAGGCGACCACGTGATTTTCGGTTCGCAAGATGCCAATGTCTATAGCCTCAATACGGCCGATGGTAGCCTCGCCTGGAAGCACACGATTGACGACCAAGTTCGGTGTTCGATCGTCGTTGATGCCGGGCGCACGGCGGTCGCTGGTTGCGATGCGATGTTGCATGTGATCGATGCCAACAACGGAACTGGTTTGGCCAAAATTGAATTGAGTTCGCAAACGGCCGTCGCACCTGCTATGGTCGGACCGTTAGCTTACTTTGGAATGGAAAATGGTGAGTTCGTCTGTGCGCACATGGAAGAAAAGAAGATCTTATGGACTTGGAAAGATGAACGCCAGGAAGCCTCGATTCGTGGCAGCGCCTCGGTCGCGGACGATGTGGTTGTGTTTGGAAATCGTGGCAATCGAGTCGTGTGCTTGGATCGAATGTCGGGTGAGGTACGATGGACCTATCGGGCCAAACGTTCGGTGGAGAGTTCGGTCTTGATCGTGGGCGAACGAGTTTATGTTGGTGATACGGCGGGCAACTTCATGGTGTTAGGGTTGAAAGATGGCAACCTGCTCCAAAATATCGAGTTGTCCGGAGGAATCACATCGGCTCCGTGTTTGAGTGGCAACCGATTGTTGGTTGCTACGCAAGAAGGCATTGTTTATTGCCTTGGAGCCACAGATAAGTGAGCCTCGTTCGTCTGACTGTTTCAAGATCGTGAATCAGTTTTCGAATCGACGCGAAGCGAACCGGATGCCAGTCTTTGTGCGGCCACGAGTAGTTGACCGGCCGCGAGTCCGCCATCGTTGACTGGGATCATCCCCGGCAAGGCCAACTTGATGTTGCGGTCTTTGAGGTCTTGGGCGACTAATTCGACCAAGATCTGATTCTGAAACACGCCACCGCTGAGACTTAACGATGAATGGTTGGTAAGAGATACGAACTGTGATACGGCGTTCGCCAAAGCTCGATGGAAACGCATTGCCATTCGGGGACTAGGAACATGGTTGGAGTGGTCTGTGATGATGGCTCGGACCATTGGCTCCCAATTCCACTCCATGCTCAAGCCATTCAAATTCTGGTCTGTCTCGGACCAACTGGGGAAGGCCGGGAAGGGGGGCTTAGCGGAAGGGAGATCCAAGGCGGGACTCGCGTTTCCGAAGACATCCACCGGGACGCCCCAAGTCGGGATGGCACGAACCGGCAACGGATACGCTTCGGTTTCGCGCAAATCTGTGTGGGCTTCCAACAACGCCGCGTATTGGCCTTCGTAGGCCACATCCCCGTGGGGCAATGTTGCGCCCATGATCAAGACCGCGACGGCATCAAATAGTCGTCCCATGCTGCTGGTGACAAACGAATAATGGGTGGACCCGAAGAGGCGAATCGTGGACGATGCTTGCTCAAGCTGAAAATCAAACTTCGAGTCGGACCGCTTAATCAAGTGCAACAGCCCGCTAGCGATGCGCCAAGGTTGCTTGATCGCAGCTTCGCCTCCCGGCAGAAGGAATCGTCGCAGGCGGCAAACTCGCGTGTATTTTTCGTTTTCGAAGATGAAACCCTCGCCCCCCCAAATTGTTCCGTCGTCGCCTAAACCTGTTCCGTCCCAAGCGAGGGACGTGACTTTGCATTCGATCCAGCGGGGTTCGATCAAGCTGCTGGCGACGTGTGCCACGTGGTGTTGAACGGGGCAGGTCGGGATTCCACGTTCTCGAGCAAAATGTTTAGCCCATCGAGTTGTGTAGTAGTCGGGGTGAGCATCATGGACGACGAGACTTGGTTCACAACCATAGAGTTGCAACAGATGGTGAACTTGTTCCTCGAATCTTTGTCTGGCGTCGGACGAATCCAGGTCCCCGATGTGAGGACCAAGGATCGATTGGCGACCATTACTTAGGGCCACTGACACTTTTTGAGAACCTCCAACGGCCAAGATAGGCTGCCGCAGGTTCAAATACCCAAAGTCCAACGCCATAGGGGCGAGCCCTCGCGCGGCGCGGATCGCCGTGACTTGGCCCGCAATCACTCGTACCACGCTGTCGTCGACCGGACGAAGAATGGCCCGCTCATGAGTGACGGCGGCCGAGATACCCTGGTTGCTCCAATACGTCTTGTCCCAATCGCGATACACGATTGGATCGCCTTCCAAGTTCGCGCTCGTGACGATCAACGGCCCAGCCGCATCGACCATTCGGTCATGCAGGGCCGAGGTTGGAAGCATGATTCCCAGCGTCTGGAGCCCTGGGTTGACGGCATCCGCAGGAAAAGTGGGGAAGCCGTTCAGCGGAGCCACGACGATCGGGCCGGCGTTGGACTCCAATGCTCGAATGGAATCTTCACACAACCGAACCAAATGAGATGCTTGCTCGACGTCCCGAACCATAACGGCAAACGGTTTTGCGTTACGTTGTTTGATACTGCGCAGTTGTTCAATTCCGAAGCGATTGTCCAAACGGCACAACAGTTGATAGCCACCCACACCCTGGATCGCAATAACTTGCCCAGCACGCAATTGCTGCAACGCGAATTCCAACCCTGAACAGTTGGGGCCACACTTCGCGCAGCAAGTCGTTTGAGCGTGGAAGCGGCGATCCAGAGGGTTCGAATACTCATGTTGGCAATTGGCGCAGAGACGAAATCTCTTCATGGAGGTCAGGTGACGTTCGTAGGGCATGACATCCAAGATGGAATACCGCGGGCCACACCGACTGCAACTAATTAGGACATAGCCAGTGCGAGGATCCGAACTTGTTTGTGTTTCCAGGCGACAGTCACGGCAAGTCACCCGATCCAGCGGCACATGGGTGTTTAATGGTCCAGTTTCGGCAGATGTCAAAATTGTGAACTCGTTTGGAAGCAAGGCGACAATTCGTTCGACTTGCTTTCCGACAACCCGTCCTTCTGGCGGGCAGAGGGACTCGCAGCATTCAAGGAACGACTCCACCGCACTCTCGTCCCCAGAAATGCGAACTTCGATTCCCGTTGCCGTGTTTGCAACACTTCCTCGCAAGCTCAAAGTGGATGCCAATCGGGCCAACTCAGGTCGATAGCCAATGCCTTGGACCTGGCCAAACAAACGAACACAATAGACGATGGACACGGCTGGATCGCCACAATCTGGCTCCGCCTTTGCCGACTTGCCCATGGAGCTGGGGTCAAGCGACATGGTTGGGCTGTGTCTGGAGCGATCGCTGAGCTAACATCGCGGCGCGTTGCGACTCCAAGTAGTTGCACCACTCGGCCACCCCAGTCCCAAGAAGCGAACTTACCGTCAAGCATTGCAGGGTCGGTTGAACCTCCAATGCATCTTGCCTGGCTAACTCGACTCGAAAAGGTACGTAAGGCAATAGATCGATTTTACTAATCACTAAGGTTTGGCAACTGCGAAAAATCTTGGGGTATTTTCCGGGTTTATCATCTCCATCCGTGACACTAAGCAACACGACGCGAAGATGTTCCGCGAGGTCATGCGCAGCAGGACAAACTAAATTTCCGACGTTCTCGATAAACAAAAAATCAAGCTCTGGATCTCCCAACGCCGCTAATCCTCGTTGAACCAGCGGTAACTGCAAATGACACGCTCCACCCGTCGTTAACTGCGCAACCGAAGTATACGGAGCAAGTCGTTCCGCATCGCGTTCCGTTTCCAAATCTCCGACGAGCACCGCGATGCGAAACTTATTGTCCCAGAATTTGGCGGTGGCTTCCAACAACGCTGTCTTTCCAGCTCCTGGGGATGAAACCAGATTGATTACAAACACACCACGTTCCGAAAAAAGCGATCGTTGAACCGCTGCATCCGCTTTCGCGTCAGCCAAGACGTCACGCCGAACCACAACTCGTTTGAAACTCACGTTGCTCATGGCACTTCCTTAGCACTCGATTCACACCGAAGCACATTATACACGTGGAGCAAACTCACGCAGCACGCAGTGAGACTCAGCGATGCGGTCAATTTTTAGTGGTTGGGTGTGCGAATTCGCTCTGTTTCGATGTGTTTCATGGCACACTTCGTAAGACATCTCGATACCATGCTTTGAAGTGATGCGTTGTCAATGACGGAGAGTGAGCTGGTTGCGGTCGACCTCAATCCGGTATAATCCGTAATGAAAATACGCGGGACGCAACGAATTGGAGATTCGCATGGTTGAAGAAGCGCCAAGTCGGTGGGAGACAACCCTTCGCCAAGCGATCGGTTCCCATATCAACATCGCCTACTGCGAACGTTTATTGCAGATGGCCAGTTCTGGAGAGTACTTGTGTGGTGAATATCTGTTTCGGGAGGGAGAATCGCGGCGCGAGTTGTACGTGGTGTTGGAGGGCAAAGTTGATTTGAGGATGACTGTTCCTGGGCGTGGATCGCAGCGTCTCTTGACCGTCGGACCGGGTGAATTGTTAGCGTGGTCGGCTATCGTGGGCTCTGGGAATATGACTTGTGATGGTGTCGCGACAACCGATGTAGTGCTGGCGTGTTTCAATGCCCACAAGTTAGAAAGTGCGTTTACCGAGGTGCCGGAATTGGGTTTTCAATTCATGCAATGGTTAGCGACAGGAGTGGCGGCTCGATTGACGGCGACTCGGCTACAGATGCTGGATCTGTTTACCCATGAGGTTCGAAGATGACGGCGACTCCCGAGCAATTGACGATTGCAGCAAAATCGTTGTGGCTGGACAAAAAAGAGTTTCAGTCGTTCTTGAATGTTTTGCGTGAGGGCGGCTATCAGATCATTGGGCCACGAATCGAACAAGGGGCAATCGTCTACGGTCCGGTCGATCGGGTGGAAGATTTCCCGTTAGGCTGGACCGACGAGCAAGCGCCTGGTTTGTATCGGCTTAAGAAGCGTGACGATGACGCCTTGTTCGGCTACGCGGTAGGCCCGCATTCTTGGAAACGCTTCTTGTTTCCCCCGCAATTAGACATGATGCGTTCCAAAAAGGTCGGCGCGGGTTGGGATATGGAGCCCGTGCCGGTCGAGACGGTCAAGTATGCCTTCTTAGGTGTAAGAGCCTGTGAATTGTCAGCGATCGAAGTCCAAGATCGAGTTTTTTTGAACTCAACCTTTCCCGACGAGTACTACCAGCAACGCCGGCGGGATTCGTTGATCATTGCCGTCAATTGCACCATGGCAGCGGCGACTTGCTTTTGTACTTCGATGGATTCGGGTCCCCGGTGTCGCACGGGTTACGACTTGGCCTTGACGGAGTTGATTGATGGGTATGTGGTAGAGGTGGGCTCGGTACAAGGAGCGACGTTGATCGAACGCTTGGCGTTGCCCACAGTCGCGGCGGTCCAAGAAGAAAGGGCCGAAGTGGCTCGGCGGCAAGCGGTCGAGCAAATTCAACGGGTTTTGGATCGTGAACATGTTCAGTCTACTTTGAAGCAGCGACTAAATCATGTTCACTGGGACGATGTGGCGGCGCGTTGTTTGAGCTGCGCGAACTGCACCATGGTCTGTCCGACTTGTTTCTGTTCGTCGGTCGAAGACGTAACGATGTTGGTGGATCAAGAAGTGGTTCGACAAAGGCGGTGGGACTCGTGTTTCAACTTTGACTTTAGTCATGTAAGTGGCGGACCGGTTCGCGATCAGACTCGATCTCGTTATCGACAGTGGCTGACGCACAAGCTGACAACATGGGTGGACCAGTTCGGAACGTCCGGTTGCGTTGGCTGCGGAAGGTGCATCACTTGGTGTCCGGTTGGGATTGACTTGACGAAGGAGTCGGTGATTCTGTGTTCGGAGGCTGGTTTGGACAAGCCACAGGATAGTCCGCTATGAATTCTCCCAGCTCCTCAACCAATCGGGCCTGTCATCCCTGGGTGGCTCAGGTCGCTGTGGTGACCGAAGTGCGTCAAGAGATCGAGTCGGTGGCTACGTACCGCCTGCGATTGCGGGATGCTGAGATCGCGCGCCAGTATCGTTTTCAACCTGGGCAGTTCAACATGTTGTACGTTCCGGGTTGTGGAGAATCCGCCATCAGCCACAGTGGACCGTCGGAGAATGATGGCCACGACCTGTGGCATACGGTGCGATTCGTTGGACGCGTCACGGACTCGATTGCCAAATTGAACGTCGGCGATCACTTGGGAGTGCGTGGCCCGTTTGGGACGGCATGGCCACTGGAAGCTTGCAAACAGCGTGACGTTGTCGTGATGTCAGGCGGTTTGGGTTTGGCGCCCTTGCGTCCGATGCTTTACGCCCTGATGGCCAAACGAAGCGAGTTTGGGCGCGTGGTGCTGCTGCATGGTGCCCGAACGCCGGAGACGATTCTGTATCCTGAGGAACTATCTCAGTGGCAGGCACAAGGCATCGAAGTCGAGCTCACAGTAGATCGCGCGGATGGCGAGTGGGCGGGGAACGTGGGAGTGGTCCCCTTACTGTTGGATCGATTGCCGGATCTTCGACCGGCTCAAACCGAAGTCGTGACTTGTGGCCCGGAAATCATGATGCACTTTTCGGCGATATCCGCGTTGAAGCGGGGCATTCCGGAGACTTCGATTTGGTTATCCATGGAACGAAACATGCAATGTGCCGCTGGGTTGTGCGGCCACTGTCAGTGGGGGCCGCTGTTTGTCTGTAAAGATGGCCCGGTGTTTCGCTACGACCGGATTCGCACCCTGTTGAAGGTGAGGGATCTATGACGGAATGTCGGCCCAAGTTAGCCGTGATGAAATTCGCCTCTTGTGACGGCTGCCAACTCACGCTGTTGGACATGGAGGACGAGTTATTGACGATAGCGCGCGCCGTCCAAATTTCACATTTCGCGGAGGCCTCGAGTTCTTTGGCGCCGGGGCCCTACGACTTGACGTTAGTCGAAGGCTCGATCACAACTCGCGAAGATCGGCAGCGATTGACACAATTGCGGGAGGATTCGAAGTACTTGGTTACGATCGGTGCTTGCGCCACGTCGGGCGGAGTGCAAGCGTTGCGAAATTTTGGTTCGCACGATGAATTCATGCGCGGTGTGTACGCGCGGCCGGATTATATCGAAACTTTGGCAACATCGACTCCGATTGCAGCGCACGTCAAGGTCGATTTCGAATTGAGGGGATGTCCGGTCGATAAACATCAGTTGCTGGAGGTCATCGCTTCGCTTTTGGCTGGGCACCGCCCAAAAACATCGACGGAAAGCGTCTGCCAGGCTTGCAAACGACGCGGCAACGTTTGTGTGGTCGTTGCGCAAGACATGCCTTGTTTGGGACCGGTGACGCAGGCCGGATGCGGGGCAATTTGTCCAGCCTATGATCGAGGCTGTTATGGTTGTTTTGGTCCGACAAGGCAGCCGAATCCAAAGTCGCTGAGCGACCATCTTCTGCGCCAGCGTTTGGGCGAGGTAGAGTGCGCCATGTTGTTGCACGGTATCAATGCCTATGCGCCCGAATTCGCAACGGAGGGCCAACGGTTGTGGGAGTTGGCGGGAGTGCCGAAACCACTTCATGCAAGTTTGCACTCGGACGAAGAGGGAGCACAGGAATGACGACTCCAGAAGCGATACCGCGCACCATCCGAGTTCCGATACTCACCCGAGTCGAAGGCGAAGGCTCGCTCTTGATCAAGTTGCGCGATCGAGACGTCATCGACGTGCAGTTGGCGATTTACGAACCACCGCGCTTGTTCGAATCGTTGTTGCGTGGCCGTCCGTTTGCGGATGTGCCGGATCTGACGGCGCGAATTTGCGGCATTTGCCCGATCGCGTATCAAATGACGGCGGTACAAGCATTGGAAGCCGCCTTCGACGTTTCGATCCATGCTGAGGTTCGACAACTGCGGCGGTTGATGTACTGCGGCGAATGGATCGAAAGTCACGCCTTGCACGTCCACTTGTTGCAAGCCCCCGATTTCTTCGGTGTGGACAGCGGCATTCAGTTGGCAGAAAGATTCCCCGACGAAGTGAGACGTGGACTACGCATAAAAAAGATTGGCAATCGATTGCTCGAAGTTTTGGGGGGACGAGCAATTCATCCGGTGAACTTGGCGGTCGGGGGCTACTATCGAATGCCAAAACCTTCGGAGCTAAAGTCGCTGATCCCCGAGTTCGAATGGGGGCTGTCCGCGGCGATCGAAACCGTGCGTTGGATTGCGACTCTGCCGTTTCCGGATTGTCGTTTGCCTTACGATTTTGTGGCGATACAACATCCAGAGGAGTATGGAATCATCGAAGGTGATATCGTTTGCTCGGATGGTTTGCGGATTCAACATCCCGAGTATGAAAGCCACTTTGCCGAGTTACAAGTGCCGCACTCGACGGCCCTGCAATCGCGTCGGCTTCCGCAGGGGAGCACCTACTTCGTCGGTCCCTTGGCCCGCTTGAATTTGAATCGAGATCAACTGGCAGAACCCGCTAGCCGAATCGCCGATGAAATCAAGTTTGCTACACCCACTTACAATGCCTATCACGGAATTGTGGCTCGTTCGATTGAAGTGGTTCATGCGTTTTCCGAAGGCTTGAGGCATCTTCAGGAGTATAAAGGGCGGGCGAATGCTCGTGTGCCCTTCACCGTCCAATGTGGATCGGGGTCCGCGGTCACCGAAGCACCGCGAGGCTTGATTTATCATCGATATGAAGTTGATGCCGAGGGGCGAATTCAGTTGGCGAAGATTGTTCCACCAACTTCGCAAAATCAAGCTCAAATTGAATCGGATCTAACGAACTTGATCCACGGGTTGGTGGACAAGCCAGACCTCGACATCGCCGTGGCTTGTGAGCGATTTGTACGAAACTACGATCCTTGTATCAGTTGCTCGACTCACTTTTTAAATGTTCAGATTGAGCGTGAACAATGAGCGCGATGATAGATGTTGTCGGCAGCGACAGGATGGTGGTGGGCATCGGCAGTCCGCAAGGCGGGGATCAGATCGGATGGTTGATCGCGGCAGACTTGGAACGGCGACGGTTACCCGGTTGGCGGGTCCGTTCGGCTCGCGTGCCGACGGATTTGTTGGATTGGTTCGAGCATTGCGAGCGTTTGCACCTGATTGATGCGTGTCAATTTTCGATTCCCGCAGGTCAGTTCATGCGACTGGAGTGGCCCGATCCCAGGATCCAGCAAATTCGGGCTCGTACTTCGCATGATTTGGACTTGCCGCAAGTTCTACAGTTGGCCGAGCGGCTGGGGCAACTGCCGCATCAAGTCGTCTTATGGGCAATTGAGATCAAGGGCGAGTCGTTGTCGGACTCGCTTTCGAATCGGGTCGCTGGCATTGCAGCCGCGATCGAGGACGACATACGCCAACATGCATGAAAGATCGATCGCTCAAGCCATTTTGCGCCAACTCGTTCGGACGGCCGAAGAGTATCCTGGAATGAGGATCGTGGGTTGCGAAGTCGAAATCGGTCCTCTGTCTGGAGTCGAGCCGATTTTGCTAGAAACGGCTTTCGAAACAATGATGGCAGAATTGGGCCAAGACATTGTCCTGGAGGTCCGCTGCGTGCCCCTGGTCGGACAATGTCGAAAATGCCGTGCGATGATTGACCTGACGGAACTCCGATTCGAATGTCCAAATTGCAACCATTCAGATATCGAAGTGGTTGGGGGCGACCAGGTCGAGTTGGCTCACGTTACGGTCGCAGAAGTTTGAACGCTTCGAGAACCTTTTCTTGGTGTTGACTTCCGAATACCAAGATCATCAATTGGGATACGATTTCACGTTCGTCCTGAGTCAAGAAGGCCTCGCCTCCGCCGTGCAACGCGATTTGTTCAAAGGGCGGCAGTCGATTGGTGCTTCGGCACGTTACAGTTGAAATCACACCGCCTTGCCGTTGGTGGAATTCCGCTGCCATACGCAAGATCTCATTGGCAGAGGTCTCGTGTGGTGGCGCGTCGCCAAACAACAGGATCACTTTCCTTGCCGTTGGCTGAAACTGGTTCTCTAGAATGGACCACCGGAGCCCTTGATCGACGGCTTCTGGTTCATCGCCTCCACCGCCAGCATTTACTTCATCGAGAAACAGCTGTACTTGGTCAAGATTTCTCGTCAACGGCAAGCCTTTGACCACATAATCGTCGCCTTGATCGCGGTAAGTGCAAATACTGATCCGAGTTTGCGGAATCATCTCCATCAGAATCCGGCCAATGCGATGGATCTGGCGTTTCACTTGGTTGATTTCGCCGGTCATGCTACCCGAGCTGTCGAATGTGATGACCAAGTCCAGACCGTCGCGTTTGAGTCGGTCCAACAGCGCGCCGAAATCTTCATCCAAATTCGCCGCCAATGATTCATTGGGGGTCAACCATTCCGCTAATGGTTGCGAGGTCACCGCGTTGGATGCGGCGGGACTTGGGACACTAGGTTGTATGGCGGTCACTTGCCATTGGCTCAAAGCTTCTTGCAATTGTTGAGGCGAGACGTCGGCGGGAGCGATCGTCGAGTCAGTGACAGATTCGCCGGAAGATTTTGCCGCCGGACTTTGTGGCGGGCGTCCGATCTTCACCCGCACACCTTCACTCGAGTAGATGGCTTCGTTGCCGCCCCAAACGGTCAAGCCGAGGCCCACCAGCAGCAACAAATGCAAGACAACGGCACACAAGACCGCAACCAAGTATTGCCCCGAAACGGTTGGGGTCAGCACCGAGGGGGTGTCTGTCGTCACGCCTTGGTCCGCTTTGGGCAAGAATACAACTTCTTGGCAATGAGGACACTTCCCTTGGCCGCCCAGTTGTTCGGCCGAAATCGAAAAGAGCTTTCCGCAGAAAACGCAGTTGAGCTTCATGTTTCCATCGATCGCCGGGACAACTTTGGTTCGCCTGGGACTATTTGAGCCGACCCAGCCGGACCGTCAAGTGCTTTCGCGGTGAATCATTGGTTAAGTCAACTAATTTTGGAGTGATCAACGTAGAAAACCGGTCTGCCATCTCAGCAAAATACTCTACTTTGTCCAGAAACCACGACTGCCGACCACTTACAGCCGTCAAAATCGTCAAGATCGTTCCTGATTGCCGAATTTTCCCAAAGCTCCATCGGGAATCGCTCAAAAAGTCAGCCGGGACGCTCCGATTCCAACACATGGGGATTTCACTTGCCAGTTATGGCGTTACTTCTTGATATTTTGGGCAGGGAGTAAACCCATGATCAATCAAATTGCTAGTTCGACGACTGCCATGCAGTTGGCGCAACAGAAAACGCAAGTTGCCTACAAAGTCGCGGCGAAACAGTTGGATTCGCAGCGTCAACAAGGTCATATCGCCGTTCAACTCCTGGAGGCCGCTGTCAAGTTGGCGTCCCAGGCGGGAAGCGATACGATCGACGTTTATGCCTAGACTTTTCGCGACCTTGCGAAACACCTTTCGATCAACCACCGACATTGCCGTATGTCGGTGGTTTTTCTTTTGATCGCCGACCCTCTTGGCGCCGCCTGTCATTCCCAGAGACTGGGGCCAATTCAGGACGGGGCGTTGGACGGGCCTGGTACATTTCTGCACGGTAATCGCTTATACTTGGACCCGCCAGTCGAAAAAAACTGGAACGAGTGAAACACGGTCTCGTCTGTCGGTTTCACGCCCGGGGGTCTCCCAAGGAAGTTGAATTCATGGCGAATCGACGCCGACGTAGCGTAGTGACCCGCGAGGGTTGGTATTATCTGTTTATCTTGGGTTTCGTTATTTTGGGCTCCTTGCTCCGCAACATCCAGTTGATGGTCGGGTTGAGCACGATATTGGCCACGGCCATCATCTTGAATTGGCGCTGGTCCAAAGTCTTGATGCGGGGATTGGCGATCCGACCACTTCCGTTTGAGACTTATTGGGCAGGGCAAGTGTGTCGATTCAAGACCGAAGTTGAGAACACTCGCACGCGATTCACGACGTTTTCCTTGATGTTGTCGCAGAAGTTTCGGGTTGTAAATATTCGCTCGGATCGACAAGCGGCTCCGACTTGGTACTTGAAGTTATGGCATTGGATCAGCAAGCCGGAGACGCGACACTTTCAGTTGATTGATGCGGTCCATCCTGGTCAACAACTGATCGCTGATGTGGGTGTTCTATTTCGCGAGCGGGGGGAATACGCAATCGAAGAACTTGCCGTGGGCACGCATTTTCCATTGGGATTGGTACGTCACGAATGGGTCGAGCGACAAGAACGAAGTCTGATGGTCGGGCCCGCATTGGGAACTTTGAGTCAGAATTGGGTCGAGCAAATGTTGGGGCTGGGCTGGCAAGATTCGCGGTCGGGGCAAATCGCGCGCAGTGGCGAGGACTTCTTTAGTCTTCGACCCTACACGACGGGTGATTCCCAACGATGGATTCATTGGCGCGCCTCGGCCCGTCATAACTCTCTGTTGGTTCGGCAGTTTCAGCGCAGCCAGTCCAAAGCTTTTTCGTTGGTCGTCGATCTGTGGGCGGATGGATCAAACAAGTCCCTGGATGCCTGCGAGAAGATGCTCCGCGTTTTGGCGACGATTTCGGCAGCCGTGCAGTCGGGGCGACTGGATTCGGTGCGACTGACGCTGGTGGGGGAAACAGAATCGGCCATTGAGTTTCCGGCTTCCGATGCCGAATGGGCCGCATGGCACCGCGCCATGGCGATGGCACGCCCTCATGAAGAAATTGGTCGGTCCGGTGCTGTTTGGCAACGTTTGGCGACCGAAGCAACGAAATCAGCCGGTGGAAAAGTCGTTCCAATCGTGTGGTTGTCTCCGATGAGTATTGATCAATACGTCCGCGAGCTTCAAGAATCGAAGGATGTACTCACCGAGGCGGTTGAAACCGCGAGTAACCCGCGAAGTTCGGATCTGAACCCTTCATCACGCTCCAAAGCAAACGATCTCCACTCGGTCATGTTGAGCAACTTTTGGTTGGCCCAGCCATTGATTCGATCATGGTTGACCCCCGGGGACGGTTGGCTTTCCAGTTGGTATTTGGAGCCGAACACTCAGGGCGTTCCGTCGGTGGTTGATTCGAGGGAGGGGATGTCCGCGCCGCAAGTTCGTAACACGGACAGCGCCGATCGATCTTTGCCGTCGAATCAAGTGTTGCCAACGAAAAAGAAGATGGAATCTGTCGAGGTGCGCGCATGAATCGAGCAAGACGGCGAGTTCAGATCTTGATCATGTCGATGTTGATGCTCAATGGTCTGTTGTTGGTCCTATCGCGTGGCGAAGCTTGGCCATTGGCTTTGTTGATCGTGTTGCCGATTCCTGTGTGGTATGTCGTCGACCACAAACGCTGGTACGAATTGCCAACATGGGCCGCCAACACGATCGGCTTAGGAATTGGCGCTTACGCCATGTATTTTTTCTGGTTTCTGGCGACCGAACGACACTTGGCAATTGTATCGGACATGGTGTGCTACCTGCTGTTGACCATGATGCTGCAGGAAAAGTCGCCGCGACTTTATTGGCAGATTACGGTGTTGAGCGTGTTGCAATCGGTCGTGGCCTCGGTGTTCAGCTTGGATTTGCAGCAAGGTGTTATTTTCATTTTTTACACGCTGATTGTCTTGATGGCTTTGGCTTCCATCGTGCGCTTTCGGGATGAGTTGGTTGCGACACTGCGGATGGATCGATTCAATAACATGATCGATCCTTCAGTTCATCAACTGAGGCAATATGGAGCGCCGATCGTCTTGCAACCGAACAAGTTGTCGACCGCAGACTCGCGAGTTGGCGCGCTCTATTTCGCCATCTCGGTGCTGGCGTTCTTTACCGTCGCCACAGGAATGTTGATCTATGTGACCATTCCACGCTTGGAAGAAAGTGCGGAATCGAATCTATTGCGGTTGAAAACGACGGGTATCTCGCGGCAAATCAAGAGTCTAGAACCCTCCGGAGTGTTGTTGCCCAATAGCGCGGAGGCCTTTCGCGTCAAGATTGTGGATCCGGCCGGCGGAAAGACCGTACGTCTGAATGAAGATCTATACTTGCGTGGGGCGTGTTTAGAGAAGCTGGAAAGCGAGGAGACCGGTTGGAGAACTTACCAAGACTCGGTTCCTTCGCTGCGACAATTGTCGTTCCCTGCATTTCCTGGGAAAACCTTGTTGCAAGAAATCGTGATGGTGCCGCGGGAAGACCCGATGCTTTTCTACGCATTGCCCGCGACTCCGACGATGAATGCCACGCGCGAGGTCCTGTTCGATACGCGATCGGAAATGTTAAAGCGCTTTAGTGCGACGGGCACTGTCGCCGCGACGCCTTTTCGTTACGAAGTTGGCCTTTATGGGGTCGAACAAGGCCAGCTACCGGATTTGTTTCCTTTCTTAAACTATAGTTCGAATAACTTTGATCAACCGCTCAACGCGGACTTCAGGGGACGCTATACGGCCCTCACCGAATTTGACCCGCAAAAGTATTCGCGGATTGCCGAAAAAGCCCAAGAGATTGCGAACACGGTTGGAAACCCCTTGAACAATCGTCGCGAGATATGCAAGGCGTTGGAAGATTACTTGGCCAATTCTGGAGAGTTTCAATACACAACAGACTTTCGCAACATCGTTCGCAATCGAGAACTTGATCCTGTCGAAGATTTTGTGGCCAATTACCGTCAGGGGCATTGCGAGTTGTATGCTTCGGCGTTGTGTCTCATGTTGCGTAGCCTGGAAATCCCCGCGCGTGTGGTCGTTGGTTACCGAACAGCGTATTACAACGACGTTGCGGGGCATTATTTGGTCCAGGAAAAGCATGCTCATAGCTGGGTCGAAGCTTACCTTCCACCGCTTTCGCTAACGGATCTGAAGTCGTTGAAAGACAAAGGTTTGGCGGGCGATGGTGGGGCTTGGTTGCGTTTGGATGCGACTCCGGCCGCGGCAATTCTGAACGAAGATTCTGATTTGTTTACTCAAGCGAACAATGCGTTGGATTTCGCTCAATCATTGTGGGACGAATACGTCATGGGTATCCAAGAGACGGGAGAAGTCCAGGAGAAGAAGAGTTTCGGTGCGGAGTTCCTCCAATCGCTGTTGGACCCAACGGCTTTGGTGCAAATTGCTCGTTCTCGCTTGGAGAGCATGTCGGTTTGGCAAAGAGCCGGTTTAGCCGGAGTCATCCTTATCGGCTTGGTGCTAATTCAACAGCGAATCGCCAAACGCAAAAAAACGGTGTTCAGCGGCGAAGCGTCTCAAACCAGAAGCTTTTTGCGACGACTTCTAGGGCAAACCACGCGAGCGATCGACGGTCAACTTGGTCCGCACTGGGCTGACGACTTGATGATTCGGTTAGAAAAATTGGCGATCGCAGGAGGCTTCTCGCCACGAAAGCCATCGATGACTGCTTTGGAATTTGCCGGGCAGTGGATCAAAGAGATTGAAACATCCGTCCGTGATCCAAAGGGTTCAAATTTGGCAACGGCCCACGCGCAAGTCCCCCAAGGAGCTGGACCGTCGGTGGTTGGTTCAGCGACGGATTGGTCCGTATTGCTTCGCCAGCTCAAAAGCGAAATTCAGTCGCTAGTCTCCGAGTATTATCAGGTCAAATATTCGAACACGTCGGGCGATGCAAGCGCAGCGGAACCGAAGTCGGTGCTGAATCGATGGACGGGGAGGCTGGCTACGCTTCAAAAGGGGATGCCGAAAAGAAGCGTGAAGCCGGTCGAAGTCCAAGGTCGTTGATTTGGCAGGACCTGTTGAATTACCGTTTTGATGACAATGGCCTGCCTCAGGATCAAGGGAAGGCTGATAAGCAGGACGCTCGTGTCACACCCACGACGTCAATTTACTGGCATGTTGCGAAAGTCGAGAACAGGACTGGAATGCGGCGCACTAATACTATCAACGTTTTCTTGCTATACGTCATCAATACATTGGTGACATTCGGTCAGGGTTGGCTATCGGCACAAGATCAGCCAACGACGTGGTGGAATCAATTTCGTGGACCATCCGGGATGGGGCTCGCCGCGAACACTTATGATTTGCCAATTCGAATGAGCGATAGTGAAAATGCGGTTTGGAACGTGGCAGTTCCCGGAACCGGTTGGTCCTCGCCGGTGGTAGATGATGAGTTCATTTGGCTGACCACCGCGATTCCAGATACGGGATCCGCTCCAGATACGGGATCCGCAAGTGAATTGGACCTGTCTTTGGTGGCGTTCGAAAGACAAACAGGTCGTCAACGATACTTGGTCAAATTGTTCCGGTTGGCCGAGCCGGACTCGATCCATAGCCTGAACAGTTACGCTTCGCCGACCCCGTGCCTCGATCAGGAGCACGTTTACTGTCATTTTGGAACGTATGGAACGGCAGCGGTTCGCCGACGTGATGGAACTGTGGCGTGGGTCAACAACGACATCCAATTGAAGCATTCGACGGGCCCAGGTTCATCTCCAATTTTGTATGGGGGTAGCTTGATTTTTCATGCTGACGGCATGGATTCGCAGTCGATTGTTGCCCTCGATTGTCAGACAGGAATCGTCAAGTGGCGCACCGAACGTTCTGGCGAAATGTCTAGTGTTCCCGATCAAAAGAAATCTTTTTGCACACCGATTATCGTCGAGATTGATCAACAGCCATTGTTGATTTCGCCGGCCGCCAATTGGTTGTATGTCTACGATCCGAGGACTGGGGTAGAGCAATTCAAAGTTCCCTATGGTGAAACGGGGTATTCGGTCGTTCCGAGGCCGGTAGCTTTTGGTACCCGGATATGTCTTTGCACGGGTTTTGATCGCAGTCGCCTGCTTTGTATCGATGTGGCCCGTCACTTCCCTGGTGCGGCACAAGAAAGAATCGTGTGGACCGTTGACCAACGAATGCCCACGATGCCATCGCCTTTGTTGGTCGGAGACTTACTCTATTTATTCTCCGACGCCGGTATTGTGAGTTGCGTGAGCAGCGAAGATGGGCAGGTCATTTGGTCGGAGCGACTCAAAGGGAAATACGCGGCGTCCCCAATCCTGGCGGATGGCCGCATTTATATTGGCAATCAAGAAGGCGAACTTTTTGTCATTCGACCTAGCTCCGATCTAGATGTTCTGTCAATCAATAAACTAGATTCAGCGATCATGGCGTCGCCAATCGCTATCGACAATCAATTGATCATTCGCACCGCCAAGCGGCTTTATCTGTTTGCCAAACCGCGCGAACCAGCCCTCGATTCACGATGATCAGAAGTTGGTTGCTCAACGAGACTCAACCGATTGGGGGCTTCACGTCGCAGACAAAAAAAGCGGTCTTCCAACATCTTGTTGAAAGACCGCTTTTGGTTGAACCGAGGACTTCAGTTTTCAGAGGACGCCCAAAGTCACCGGACAACGGTCAATTGGCCCGATACTGCAACAGTCATTGCGACAGTCAAAAAATGATGGGGAAACTTGTGGCCGTGTTCCCACAACACTTCTTGAGACCGGACCAGCGGACGGACGCTCACCTATGCTCTCGAAGGCCGCTGCTTGCGACTCAGCAAAAGATACTCGACATCTTTTCAGCGTCAATTACAAATTCTCGTACAAACGCAAGCAGATTGAATTGAGTCGTCTTAAGTTATTGATTTTCAGGTACTTATGTTGGTTGCAAAAGTCAAAACTTTGATTACGGTCGGTGCTGGCATCGGCCTGCTAGCTTGAGGAAAACCTGTTCATGATTTGAGACAAATTGGTTGACCGAAAAGTAACGTTCGACGTGGTTTTGGTTCCATTTCCCGATGATTTTCGCCAGATCGGGCTGTAAAGCCAAAGAAACAACCGCGTCGGCATATTGGGAGGGTTGGCAGCTTGGAACGACTTGGAGTCGCCGTGCCAAAGCGGTTCCCGGGTCCTCTGGTTCGGAACCCGTCCCGGCCACGTCCGCAGTGGTTCCACCGGCTTGGAAAATGTCGGAAATTCCGTGAGTATCCGTTGATACGAACGGCTTTCCTGCGGACATGGCTTCCAAAATTGCGTTCGGTTGGCCTTCCCAGCGAGAATTGAGCAGAAGCAACTCACACACGCGGATGTAATCCATAGGATTGGGCTGCCAACCGAGGAAGTGGATTCGGTCGCGGCAATCGAACGAGCGACTCCGAGCCTGTAGACCGGCGGCCAGGGGACCATCTCCCAGGAAAACGAGGCGATGGGAAGGCAGACGCGCTAGCATCATGGGGGCCAACTCCAATAATTCGGCGACCCCCTTTTGAGCAGTAAGTCGACCGACAAACAGCAGAATGGGGAGGCGAAGCGGGTCGTTTGCCAGTGATTCTGTCCCAAAAAGCTGGCGCAGGTCATTGGGGATGGGGCCAAAACTGTCGGGCCGAGAAATCCCGTTGGGAATCACCACCACCTGTCCGTTTCGGTTGGGCGACAACTGTGACGGAGTTTCGAATTTGCCGCTCGGGACATAATGTTTGGCGACTTGATGGCTGACGCATACGGTCACCCGCGAGCGGCGTAGACACCATTTCTCGACGGAACTAACGAGTTTTCGTGGCTCGGCCTGTCGAAACCCAAGTACCACGGGGAGAGGATGTCTCCGCCCTTCGCAATCCACTTTGAGGCCTGACGCGGCGGCGAAGGCAGCCAAATTGGCGCGAAACAGAAAGCTCGCGATCAGATCCAACGATTGCGTCTTGAAAGTGCGACGCAGACCGGCGATTTGAGTCGGACTGGGCAAACCTGTCCAAGATCTGGCGAAGAACGTTAGTGGGACTTCTGATTTTTCTAAAAGGTCCACCAATCGATGTTGAGGCGGTTGGGGTCTCGGATCGAGACTGAATACGAATACGTCGTGGCCGCGGCGCTTCAGACCACAGGCAAGGTTGACAAAATTCTTCTCGGCGCCACCAACCGCAAGTTCGGAGATCACGAGGCCAATTCGCAGGCCTTGCTTGGGCTGAGGGGCCTCGACACCAAGACAATCATTTGTCAACGGATTTTCGGAAATTTCGCGTTGCGAAGAAGACATGGCGAATCGTGTGATTTCCGAAGGCAATTCAAGGACCTGAAAAAAACATGGCCTGCTGGCGAGCGTTCACGCCAGTGATATAGTACCAGGAACAACAACCCGACGGCGAGACGGCGTTAAACGCGGGTGAGTGATTTGGGGTGGGATTTGGATTGACCGAGCGGTCAAAGATCGTGCATCGCGGAAGAGGCTTGAGTGGGATGTCAGAATCAATGGCTGGAAACATGGAATCCAAGCCGTCGGAAATGGACAATTACGATTTTCCGATCCCTAAAGACCTGATCGCTCAGAGTCCGTTGCCCAATCGGACCGATGCCAGGCTCATGTATGTGGACAGGAAGAGTCAGCAAATTGAGCATTTGCACGTGCGCGACCTACCCGAGTTGTTGAACCCGGGTGACTGTGTGATCCTCAACGATACTCGGGTCGTCCCTGCCAAACTAGTTGGCATTCGCCAAAAAACGGGAGGACGATGGCAAGGTTTGTTTCTAGAATCGGATGCCCAAGGACTGTGGCGTCTGATGTGCAAGACGCGCGGCAAGATCGAGCCGGGTGAAACCGTGACGTTATTTGATCGCCAGGGTCGCGAGAGTCTCTCCATCCTGATGGTCACTCGCTTGGAAGACGGGCACTGGGCTGCGGTTCCTCAATTGCATTTGTTGGACGAAGAGTCGCCGCTAAGACTTGCAGTAAAGGCGGCTCGACAACAGTGGCCGGTTATCTTGCAGGAAGTTGGGCAGATTCCCTTGCCCCATTACATTCGTGGTGGGAACATGATGGAGTCGGACTTGAAGGACTATCAGACGGTCTACGCGAAACATCCCGGCGCGGTGGCCGCACCGACTGCGGGACTTCACTTTACTCAAGACCTGTTGCTGGGACTTAAGAAAAAAGGTGTCGGTATTGGCCGGGTAACGCTTCATGTCGGGGCCGGAACTTTCCGACCGGTGCAAGCTGCGACGTTGGCGGAACACGTGATGCATCAAGAGTGGTGCAACGTGGATGAAAAAACAGTGGCCCAGATTCAACATTTGAAGCGATTTGGCGGGCGAGTGATTGCGGTCGGCACGACCAGCATCCGCTCGTTGGAGACGGCGGCTCGATCGGGTACCTTGCAGCCGTATTGTGGTGATACGGACTTGTTTATTCGCCCTGGCTTTCAATTTCATGCGACGGATGGATTGATGACCAACTTTCACTTGCCACGCACCACTTTGATCGTATTGGTTCGGACGTTCGGTGGCGAACAACTGATGAAGCGGGCGTACGAGGAGGCCATCAAGCGAGAGTATCGCTTTTTCAGCTATGGCGACTCGATGTTGGTCCTTTGATCGTCCACCATTAACCATTGATATCGAAGTAGAAAACGGATTTTTCGAAATCTTGCGTTTCCACGAATGAAGACGCAACGGAAAGAGAACAACTGATGAGTGCCGAAGAACAAATCTTGGTGGTTCCAACCGCTTTGTTTCATGAGATCGGATGTTTCCAGGGTTTTTCGGATCGCGTCGAAGACTACCTGCCGATCTTGTTGGCAGACACAAACACCGAGTATCGCCCACGCTCGCTGATGGAGCAGGATCCCTCATTCAAGCAGTTGATTCCTTACGTCGTCTTTCGAGTTCGCATGGCCAATGGCCAGTATCACTATTTCCATTACACACGGGGCAGTGGACAGGGCGAAAAGCGGCTGCATGCCAAGAAGAGCGTTGGCGTGGGTGGGCATATCTCGTTGGAAGATACGCAACATCCCGATGCTTATGCAGCCGGCATGTTGCGTGAGTTGAACGAAGAGATTGAGTTTGGCGCGGTTCGTCATGCTGAGGTCAAGCAAACTGATTCCGCGAGCATTGGTTCGGTCGGCGAGATCGTTGGCTTGATCAACGACGATTCTAACGAAGTGGGACGAGTTCATTTGGGAGTGGTTCATGTGGTTGAACTTATCGAACCACGAGTCGCAGCCCGTGAGAAAGATCTGCTCGAGGCAAAGTTTTCTTCGCCCTCGGAATTGATGGCGATGATGGACCAATTTGAAACTTGGTCGCAGATTGCCCTGCGCTACTTGCTGGCATCCGAAGACTCCGAAGCGTTACTGACCGAGTCCGGCAATTCAACTTGATTTGTGGAGTCCCCAATGACACTCCGCGAGTCGAATGAAGTGGCGAACCAAGTCATTTATCTGGATTGCCACTCGACAACTCCCGTGGACCCTGAAGTAATGCGGGTCATGTTGCCGTGCTTTGGTGAGTCATTCGGAAACGCTGGAAGCCACTCCCACGCCTATGGACTCGCCGCAGCGGAATTGGTTGCGGAAGCTCGTCGGGAATTCGGAGCCGAATTGGGAGTCTCAGCGGACGAAATCGTGTTTACCAGTGGATCGACCGAGAGCAACAATCTGGCGATCTTTGGGGCGGCAAAACGCTGGGCGGGCAAGCGGAAGCAGATTGTGACGATTGGTATCGAGCATCCAAGTGTTCTGGAGCCAATTCGCCAACTCGAGCGAGAAGGTTGGCGGGTTACCGTCGTGCCAGTGTTCGCCCAGGGTGACCACGATCCAGGCCGGGCAGCCGAGGTTGGTGTCGTGGACTTAGCAGCCCTCAACTCGGTGTTGTCCGAAGATACCGCGCTGGTTTCGATCGCGATGGCCAATCATGAAGTTGGCGTGATCCAACCAATTCGGGAAATCGCCGAACTTGTCCACAAAGCCGGTGCCTGGTTGCATACAGATGCAACCCAGGCGGTTGGTTGGATGCCGCTGGATCTGCAGGAATGGCAAGCTGACTTGGTCAGTTTCTCAGCGCATAAGTTTTACGGGCCCAAAGGTGTCGGCGCATTGTTTGTCCGCCGTGAGACGACCTACTCGGGGGCGCGTCCGATCCGTTTGTTCCCCAGAACTTTCGGCGGTGGACAAGAGTTTGGCTGGAGATCCGGAACTGTGAATACCCCCGGAGTTGTTGGAATGGCGGCGGCTCTGCGGTTAGCCAACCGCCGGCGATTGGAAAAGGCAAACGAGGTCGCCGAACTTCGTGAAACGCTTTGGTCGAGTTTGCGGGAGTCCATTCCTGAAATCTTGCTCAATGGACCGGATTGGCAGATCGGGGGGCCGCGACTTCCAAACAATTTGAATGTGGCAGTACCGGGGATCGAGGGACAATCGGTCATGCTACACGCGAAGGGGGTGGCCTTGTCCAGTGGCAGCGCCTGCTCGAGTGCGACGCCCGGCGTCAGTTCCGTGCTGACGGCACTCGGAATCGGTGAAGATCGAGCACGCAGTAGTTTGCGGATCGGTCTTGGGCGGTTTCATACGAAAGCGGAGATTCAATTGGCGGCAGCACGACTAAGTGAAGCCGTTCGCAGGTTGCGTGGGTGACTTATTTGCGAAGAGAGCTTTTCAAAAGTCGGCCTAGCGGGTATTATTTATCGAACCATTTGTTTCGAAATTTAGGAGCAAACAAAAATGGCGATTACGTTGACCGAGAAAGCAGCGAAAGAAATCAACCGAATTATCCAAGAGGATGGGACTCTGGGAGCGGATGTGAAGGTTCGCGTGGGCGTGGCTGGTGGTGGATGTTCTGGGTTCCAGTACACATTCCAGTTGGACAAGAACTTTGACGAGTCGAAAGACAACCTCTACGTACAGCACGGGTTGGGCGTTGTCGTGGACAAAAAGAGTGCTTTGTACCTCGAAGGCACCACGGTTGATTTTTACGAGGGCTTGGACCAACGCGGGTTCAAGTTTGACAATCCATCTGCGAAGCGATCCTGCGGTTGCGGCAGCTCGTTTCAGGTCTAATTGATTGGGCGCGTTTCGAACGGTTTGCTTGGCCGCATACAAACGAAGAAAAGCAGGTCTCCCCGATAGAGACCTGCTTTTTTTATGGATATCGATTGGCTTTTCGCGGCTGACTGTCGCTGGTTGAACTTGCGTTCTAGCGACGCCATTCCAAACCGAAGGTGAAGCCAATGGTCGTTAAGGATTGATTACGGATGCCCGTTACTGGTTCACCGAATCCGAAGGCTGACCAAGGGTTTAGGCCTGTGGTTCGCGTATCGGCTCGGACCACACCGTCCCACATGTGAAGGGCTTGAACACCAGCTCGCAGAGCGATGTCGCGGGTCACATGGAATGCGGCATCCATTCCCAAATCCAGAGTTGGTACGAAGCTGTTGTCGTTAAAGGTCGCTTCGAAGATTTGCACTTGGGTGCCGCCGAAAACCATATCGGATGCCAAATGTCGCTGGGTGTTGTAACCAGCGGCCAAAGCGGCATCCGCACGCCAGCTCCAGCGTCCGAAAGTACGGTTGTACCGGGTACCGACATGGGCTCCGAAGACGGAGTTCTTGACCTGCTGCTTGAATCGCAGGCCATCGGCGGTTGCCGGCCCGAAGAACGAGACGACCGAATCTTCAATGGTCTCGTCGTTAAAGCCCTGCCAACGAGCACCGAAATAGGGTTCTAGCAATGCTCCGTTCGAAAGTTCTTGTCGGAACAATCGATTCAATTCGACATTGCCAATCGTCGTTCGCGTCATGAATGGCCTAGCCACCAACGAGTCTTGACCTTGCGAGAAAAAGCTGCCTTCGCTGGTCAGCCAGTTCAGGTCCCAGCCGGTACCGTCTTCGCCCATGTGGCCCAAATCGAAACGATTTCCCCACATGAAGTCGTTGCCGGTTGCCACGTTGTTGGCATTCACGGTCGACGTCGCACTGGGACGGGAAGTTGACATGTAAGTGCGGTCGTAGGTGAAGTACCAGCCAGTGTTCCCCTCGGGTTTCGTTCGGATGTCGTCCAACGTCATTGGAGCAAACACCTGAGCGTCATAGTTGAACAGGCTTGATTCAAACTGTCCCTGGACATCCGGAGTTGGCCCAACGCCGACTTCAGGATCGCCCATGAGCCCGGATTGACCGTACGCCGGGAGCGTGGTTGAACCGATGGCCATCGACAAGACGGCAAAGGTGGTCGTGAATAGTCGCTTCAACATGGTTGAGATTCCACTTTTCAGCCAATCGAGAACCCGCCCTATCGGGTACAAACGTGACGCGGGCAGGAGCAACGTCAACGATAGTATCGGAAGTCAGCTTTGTAAGGGTTGAATAAGAAAGGTAAAATTTCGCGAATATAGCAGCAAAAGCGATCGAAACTGGGTCGAGCACTCCCCCCGATGTGGGGGGGTTCGGCCCGAAGTTTTCGTAAATGCTCCTATTCTAATGAGTTTCTCGATTGAACCAGGATGGCCCGGCAATTACGATGGAGCGATGACTGGGTTGCTGGAATGGGGTTCGGCACATCCATTGGACGAGGAATTGGCTTCGCTCCTCATCTCAGGCTCAATCCCGACCTTCTTTCTGGTAGGAATGTTATGAGTTGGAACTTTTCAATCACCCGACGCTTGGTTGGGTTGGCGGTGTTAGCCATCGCTTTTGTGAATGGCGCGGTTGTTCGGGCCGATGTGCCTTTCAAGATTACAATGAATTATGACGTCACTGGCACTGGTCAGTACGAGCAGTACCGAACAGATTTCGTGGAAACGATGTCCACGATCGAACGTTTGCTGGTGTCGTGGCGCGGTCCACGCGCTATCGAGGCGCAGTACACCGGTTTCACCATCGATGTGACCTTTGATGGGATTGATGATGTTGGTGGCGTTCTGGCTTTTGCTGGGCCACGTGATGTGCTGCGTTGGGGTGGTCCCGGTTACGGAAAACACGGCACGCGTGGGGCGGTCGTTCGTTCGGGTGCTTCGACCTACGACACCGACGATATGGCTTGGATGGCCGCCAATGGTTTGTTGCGGTCGGTGATCATGCATGAAACGTTCCATGCGTTGGGATTTCCTGGTGTTTGGAATGATTTTGGTTATCGCTCGCCGCTGGGTCCTGGCTACAACGGCCCGAATGGTTTGGCGATGTATCGCCAACAATCGGGAAATCGCTTTGCTCCGTATGTTCCCCTCGAAACCATGGGTGGCGGCGGAACGGCTGGAGGACACTGGTCGAGTGCCGATCCGTACTTCTTCAATCCACAGACTGGCGTTGGCGAGATCATGATTGGTTTTGCTTCTGAAAACGCTTGGCTATCTCCGGTGACTCTGGCTCAGTTCCGCGACCTTGGGTATTTGGTTCCGGATTTGGGTGGCGGTCGCGTCGATGATTTTTGGCCACGAGGTCCTGGTTTGCCGAAGCCTCCGGCCGACGACGATGATGACGATGATTCAACGACCGGTGATCCTGGATTGCCAGGCGTTCCTCCGGGGCCTGGTTCGAGCGGAAGTGGCGGTTGGGTCGATTGGGGCAAGGGCCGTGGTCGATTAGGCGGCGGTTCTGGGTACAATATTGGTGGCGGTCCTGCCGGGTTCTCGGGTGTGCCTGAACCGACTTCCGCTCTAGTATTGGTTATGGCTGCCGGTTTCCACTTCGCACGCAGCCGACGACGTCGCTAACTTGTTCAATCGATTTTGTTGAAGATGTCATCCCCGTTGCTTTCAGAAAGCAACGGGGATTTTTTTATTTCAAAACGGGTTGGCTCTGCGTTTCGATGCTGCCCACCAACCGTATCGGCGACAAAACTTGTAGCCAAGCGTTTGAGTTTCGGGTACATTACTGCGGCTTCGGTCCGCGAGCCTAGGGTCCGAAGTCGCACTGCTCAGAATCCCGTTTCATTGGATGGAATAGGCGATTGGTGTGCACCTCGCCGCTTGCATATTCCGGGCGGGTAAAGGAATCGAGCGGGTCCACCTTGTATTACAACCTCGTGCGGTCACATCAAGCATGTGATTTCGCGATAGGCTTGACCTAAACTGGAACAGTTTCGCTAGGAGAGAAAGAACCCTTATGATAGCGACTACCCGCGCTCGTGTTTCGTGGATCAGGTATTGGATGATTCAACAATTCTTGCTGTTGCTTTTTGTTCTTGGTGGAGTGCCAGGGTTCGCAGCCCAGGCGGTGCAGGATCCCGCGGCGCAGCCACCGGGAGCTCAGGAAAAGGCGGTTCCCGAACAATCGTCTCGGCGGGCTGGCAAGAAGTCTTCGAAGCACGATCGATTCGTTCGCATCAACAAGGACGAAAAGGGGCGTGCAATCTCGATGGACACATCGACGATTCGGTACACCAAAAAGATGCCCGATGGAACCGAGTTGTCAGTCGAATTGATCGGTGTGGTCCACATTGGCGAGAAGGACTACTACGATGCGTTTAATGAACAATTCAAAAACTATGATGGACTGCTGTATGAACTGGTAGCGCCGGAAGGAACTAAAGTCGAGGCCCGGAACGATGGTGGCGTTAATCCAGTTGCGGCGCTTCAAAAGGGAATGATGGCTGGGCTGGGACTGCAATTCCAATTGGATCATATCAACTACAACGCCAGCAATTTCGTGCATGCCGACATGACGCCGGAAGAGTTTGGCGAGTCGATGACACAGAATAACGAGTCGGTTGCCAAAATGTTCTTTCGAATGTTGGGTACAAGTGCGGCGATGAGTGGGGCCAGTGGCGAGGCCGAGATGTTAGGAGCCCTGTTGTCGAACAGCGAAGACCGAGTGTATCGTTTGCGGCGATCGGCTGCGAACCAGTTGATCAAGATGGACGTTGGAATGTCCGCTTTTGAAGGCGACAACGGCTCGACGATCATTACACATCGAAACGCCAAAGCTTTCAAAGTGTTGCAGGCTCAAATCGATTCTGGCAAACGAAAATTGGGTGTGTTTTATGGAGCGGGGCACTTGCCAGACATGGAACGCCGTTTGATCGAAGACTTTGGAATGACGCCTGGTGAGCCGAAATGGCAACTCGCGTGGAAACTGCGGGCGGATGATAAGTAGGTCCGAGTCCACGGGGCGCGGTGTGGACGGATCGATGGAAGTGTTTGATTTTGGTAATGCTGCCAGTTTCTTGAGCGAGCGTTATTATCGACTCGTGTGCGATTCGGAGTCGTATGGGATATCGTGCCTGCTCGATCATTCATCTACAACGATTCGTCTCGACGCGATTGGCCCTCGTTCGGATCTAACCCAGACCAACTTGGTATCGGCGTCGAGCCCTCGGGATATACCGTGTATCGCCTGACATTCTTGGAAACGAGCGTTTCGTGAAGTTCGCGATCGACTGCCGAAACTTAGTCAAGACTTACGCGGCCAAACCGCCGGTCCAGGCCGTGCGGGGTATTGATTTGCAGGTCGAGTACGGGGAGTGTTTCGGGGTGTTGGGTCCCAACGGTGCTGGGAAAACAACGACCATCGAAATTCTCGAAGGACTGTTGTCGGCGACGAGTGGCGATGTTCAGGTGTTGGGATGCACTTGGGAGCGTGATTCAGCAGAGATCCGCCAACGAATTGGGGTTTCGCTACAAGAAACGGTCCTGAGTGATGATTTGACGGTGGCGGAGACGGTGCGTCTGTTTCGGTCGTTTTACCGCCGGGCCTTGCCGGTCGAACAAGCATTATCGCGTGTTAGTCTGCAAGAGAAAGCTCATGCTCGGGTCAACAAACTGTCTGGCGGGCAAAAGCAACGATTGGCGGTGGCCTGCGCGATCGTATCAGAACCGGAGTTGTTGTTTCTGGACGAGCCGACAACGGGACTGGATCCAACCAGTCGCCGCGAGGTGTGGGAGATCATTCGCCAACTGCGAGCCAACGGACGGACCATTCTCTTGACAACGCACTACATGGACGAGGCACAACGGCTCTGCGACCGAGTGGCGATTTTTGATGAAGGCCGCGTCATTGCCTTGGATACTCCGGATCAGTTGATTCGTTCGCTGGGCGGCGATCAAGTTGTGCGATTTTCTTTTGCACGTCGGCAAGATCCGCAGCAGCACCTGAGTCCCGATGCGACATTCTTGGATCGACTGCGAGGAATGCCCACGGTTTCGCATGTCGAATCGGTTTCCGATCGCGTTCAGTTGACGTGCCAACAGTTTCCTGTGGTCGTAACCGTGTTGATTGAGTTCCTTCATCAACATGATTACGTATTGAGTGATTTGTCGACGCGCGAAGCGACGCTTGACGACGTGTTTATTCACTTGACTGGCAAACGCTTGGAGGGCAGTGCAGCTTGATGGAAAAATCATCACGAAATCCGTCCGCCAATCGCGCCTCGTCCGAAACCGAGTTGTTGGTAACGTCGGTAACCGAACCGGTGAAGTCCTGGCCAATTGGTGTTCTGGTTCGGACGCGGCTGATCGAATTTTCGCGCCGCCCGGCCGCCGTGTTTTGGACGTATGTTTTTCCCTTGGTAATGATGTTCATCCTCGGCTCTGCCTTTCGTTCGCAAGGGGAAAGTCCCAGTCAAGTTGGAATACTGCTGGGCTCGCAAGCGGAAGTTTTGAAGCAGAAACTTCAATCCAGTCCGGATCTGGTCGTGGCGGTTGTCGATCTAGAAGATGGCTTGCGGCGACTCCGCGCCGGTCGATTGGCAGTGTTGATTCGCGAATCAGCTCGAACCAATAGGGGTACGGAGACATTTCCGTTCGAGCTGATTTACGATCCACAGAGGATCGGGGCGCGAACTGCCGAACTACTGGTTCAGCGGCAGTTGCGCATATCAGAGGGTGTGCCGGAGTCTTACCAATTCCATCGAGTACCGTATAGCGAACCGGGGGGACGATACATCGATTTCTTGGTGCCGGGGTTGATTGGCATGGTTCTATTAGGCGGCGGTTTGTGGGGAGTTGGTTACGCGATCGTGGACATGCGGATTCGGAAGCTTCTCAAGCGATTTCTCGCGACCCCCATGCGAAAGAGCGACTTCTTGCTCGGCATTGTGTTTAGCCGAATGATGTTCGTGATTCCGCAAATTGCGGTGATCATGCTGGCGAGTTACCTTGGTTTTTCGGTTACCAACCACGGGTCTTGGTTCGAATTCGCATTGTTAGTATTGCTGGGAGGACTCCAGTTTGCCGGGGTGGGGCTCTTGATTGCGAGCCGGGCGAAGACCATGGAAACAATGTCTGGCTTGATCAACCTGGCGATGCTGCCCATGTGGACTCTCAGCGGAATATTTTTCTCGTACGAAAACTTCCCTGAGCTGATCCAATGGCCCATTCGGTTATTGCCGCTGACGCCCTTGTTGGACACGCTGCGCGGCGTGATGCTCGATGGAAATAGTCTGACTCAGCATCCCATCGAATTGGCGCTGATCCTCAGTTGGACCGTTGGCACCTTTGGCTTGGCACTTTGGTTGTTCCGGTGGACGGACGGTCAATGACAGAAGGCGCTGGCTTCAGGCGATCAGCCACCGAGCCAAACCAAAGTACAACAGCAAGGTCACCATATCGGTCACAGCCAAGGAGACTGGCCCAGCCGCGACTTGCGGCTCGCGATTCAGCCATCGCAAGACGTTTGGTATGGCGACACCGATAACGGCAGCCAAAGTGATTCCGCCGATCAATCCCCCTGCCAAACAAACTGGCACCAACCATTGCTGTAACCAAATCACGGCGACCAACGAGACGACTGTGCCACACGAGAGTCCCAACAACAGTCCGGTCAACATTTCGGTTTGTAGTTTCCGCAAAATAGATTCCAAGGTGGGTTGTCGTCCATGGAGCGCCTGGAGCGCCAAACTCACCGACTGGATCGCGACGCTCTCCGCCAACGCCAAAACCACTGGAATAAAGAGAGCTAGAGCTACCACTTTTTGAAGTTGAACTTCAAACATACCGGTAAGGAACGCCGCCAAGAGTCCGCCGATGATATTCGCAAGCAACCATGGGAAACGGCCGGTAAATGCCGACCACGGATCTGCTTTGGATGACTCGCTAAGATGAACCCCGATCAGTTGAAACAAATCGTCGCTGGTCTGCCGTCGATCCAAATCGGCTAGCTCGTCCGTGTATAAATCGACATCGACGACCCCTGCGATGCGATCTTCCAAGTCGACCACTGGGATTGCCAAAAGTCGATGTTCGACGAACACTTCGCACGCATCCTTAACGGTCGCTGCGATGGGTATTTTGACGACTTGGTGAACCATGATGTCTCGGATCATGGCAACAGGAGGACTTAGCAACAAGCGTCGCGTCGGCACGACACCGCACAAACGCTTCTCGGAGTCCACCACGTAAAAGTAGACAATTCGTCCCGACGGTGGCTCCGCTCGAAGTCCCGCCAAGGCTTGCTCAATCGTTTGATCCACCAAGAGCGTGGGGAAGTCACGACGCATGGAGCCGGTTACTGGATCTGCCAAACCCGGTACGGCGGTGGTTCGCGCCGAAAGTTTGGGTAAGTCAACGTCTTGCTGCGTCATTGCGATGTCAATTCTCGTCGGCTTTTGCCCAAAATCTCATTGCGAGCTTGCACCAAAGTCGCAAGTTTGGCGGTCGCTATCTCAGTGCTACTAATCGGGTTGTCAGCAAAGGTTGCAAAACCACAGTCGGGGGTCAACATCAACCTTGAGCCAAACAAGTCCAGGGCCTTTTGCAGACGTTCGCGAATTTCGGTAACCGACTCGACGTGAGGCAGCTTTTGATTGACCATACCCAACCCCAGCCGTCGGTCTGCCGGCAATGCGGTCAGCCCTTGCCATTCGCCAGCACGCGGGGTGCACGCTTCCAAAAAATAGTTACCGACCGGGACGCGACACAAGAAATCCAATAAAGGTTCATAGCTACCGGACAGCGCTTTGGATTCATCCGGTGTCCAATTGCCACGGCAAATGTGAATCCCAATTCGGTCGATCGGTAGGCCAGCGGTCAATTTGCGAAACAAACCCAACGCAAACTCAAGTTCTTGTTCCGCTGGCAAGCGTTCTCCTAATGCGCCACACATGAACGAACGGCGCTCCGCTCGAACCGCAAAAACCACTTCGGACAAGACTGGTTCGTCGAACTGTACCAGCGAAGTTCCGCATTGCAACAGATCCAGCAACTCCTGTCGTAAGACTCGAACGATATCTTCCGCCAAGGATTCTCGGGAGTCGTATGCTCGATCCGAGACGCATTCTAGCCACATTGTTCGCGTCAAGAGATAGGGACCAGGGAGTGCAATCTTAACAGGCAGCGGTGATCGCTTCGCCACGAATTCGTATTCGGCCACCGCCAGCGGTCGTGAGCGTGCCAAAGGTCCGAAAACTGCCGGATGACGAACTTCAGCCGCCGGTACATCCAAGGCGCGAAGCTCCGCCGCAAAACTCTCGGGGTCGCTGACGTAAGGGAGCAGATCGGTCAATGGAATCAGTTGGCAGTTGTCCAAAATGGCACCGACGAACCCTGAGTAGCTGTCTCGGCGTTGTTCTCCGTCCGTTAGTACATCGACTCCGGCTTGGCGCTGAGAATCCAAGACCAATCGCACGGCATCGTCCGCAGTCGCTTGAAAATCGGCTTCGGTCATCCGCCCTTGCAGGCGTTCTCCTAATGCGCGCATCAACCAAGTCGGACGCGGCCAACTTCCAATCCCCATTACAGCAAGTTCGGGAATGGGAGCCACGACACGTCTTGTCGATGATCCGTCGGAGGGTGCAACAGCACTTGAGTGCCCTGCGAGTGGTCTTCCATCGACGATGATCTCGGTTGGAGGACTCGTGTTCAACTCTCGAACGGTATTCGAGCGGTTTGAGTTCGGCCCTTTGGAAACCAGATATCGCGATTCATGTTTATCCCGCTGCACACGAATCAAGTCGTTGGCCGTCATGCGACACCACGCAGGCAGGTCTTCCGCGACCGAACTCTCTCGCGACCGAATTTCGAGAAGTTCTCCGGGCAACAGCGGGTCAATGTGCTTGCGAATCAACAATAAAAGTCCGTTGCCACAATCCAAGTCTCCTCCATCAAACGAGACTTTGGGTTGCAAGTGGACGAGTCCTTCATCGTTGTCCGCAGGTTGCATTGGCCACGACTTACTAAAAGGAGACGCAAGGTGTGCCGTCGGACAAGAACTCGACCAATTTGGCACCACCGACGATTTTTACTCCGGCGACCAATCGTTCTTCGGACAAGCCCCGTTTCTTGAAACATGGCGAACAAACGTAAACCAAACCGCCAGCTTCGAGAAAGCTTGTCATCAATTCCTTTAACGGCGCGAAACCAGACTCGTGGACGGTCTCTGCACAGCCTTGTTCGGCCAATCGCACTCCTTCCGTCGACAGGAACACCATCGTTTCTTTGTCGGAGCCGAGCGCCGCGTTCGCGACGACAAAACCCACGGTGGCACGGTCCGGGTCATCGGTCGAACGGGTCAGGTTGATACATAACTTTCCGGGCATTTTGGAGTTCCTTTCGAGGGGCGTACAAAACTAATCGTGGTCGCGACGACCAATCCAATAATCTGGATGTTTCGCGCAAAGCAAGCGGTGTTTGGTCATACTGCACCAAGCCGGAATGTCGGCAATGGCTCCTGTATCCAGGGCCGTCAAACGCAGAACTGATCCGGGCGGCATTTTGTTCATTCGGACGCGCAGTTTGAGGATCAATTCACCACACCCCATTTCGCCGGCGTCCCAATGTTCCTCGTCCATTACTGAATCAACCACCCCAGAACGGCCAACACGACCATGATTATCCCCAGGAAAACGGTCATCCATATCGCTGAACGGACGATGTGCGACAAGATAAATATCGGGCGTTCGTCGCGAGTGGCTCCGTAAACGATCGAAGTCGCTGCAATCAAAGGCAGCAAGTGCATGTAGTGTGATGTAAGCAATTGCATCATGATTCGTCCTCCTCGGCGCTACCTGATTCGCCGTCCTCTTCTTCCGTACCTTCCAAGTACATGCCTGGCCCAGCAAAGGCGTCATAAATGACCAACAAGTTCAGCAGTCCCGCCACGAATGTGTACAACGTCGCGATATCGAAATAGTGCCCCAATTCAGCATGCCAAGCGGCTAAGACATCGGGCTCCGTTGGGCTCACCTCTCCAAAGGGCGCGGCCATAAATCCGTCGGGAATTGCGGACTTGCCCAATCTTTTTAATTCACTTGGCTCCGTAATTCGACTATAGGCTGGGTTCGTTTTGTCATTGGGCGGGTATCGGTAATTGCGAATCCACAAGGGCGGGGATTTTTCATCCGTTTGTAGAGCCTGTATCAAGGCCGGAAACGTAGGAGCCCCCACGAAACACTGGGCCACAAATTGCCATCTCCAGTCATGCTTTTTCCAGGACGCGTAAACGACCCGCCCGTCACCCAACCAAAATCCAATAAAGTATGTTGTCAAAACCGTAATGGAAAACAGAAGACCTTTTGTGTAACGCCGTTGGTAAAAATGCCCAGCCCCAGGCAGCAGCCAAGCATACAACGCTGCCAAATACCGGTTACCCAACTCCACCCGTACCGTATTCTTGGGCGACTCGTAATAAACCACTTCCAACTCCCAATCGCGCACTTCGCTACCAGCCCCGGCTCAGTCTAACGAATTCTTGCCATTTCTCCTAGGCTTTGCCAGAATCACTGGCCCAGCCTCCCAAACGGCGGCTATTCGCCAACCACTAGTCCGGAACCCCGTCTCACGGAGGATCCTCTGACGCCGTAGTACATGAGCTGGCTTTTCGAGTAGAATTCGCGGTCCCGACCGATGCTGAAACCGTCTGGTTGCCATACCCCGAGTTTTTCCATTCTTGAATTCCCATGCCCGATCGCTTTTTTTCGGAAGTCCCGCTCCGGCCACAACAATTGGTAACACTTGACCCGCAACAATCCCACCACCTGCTGCACGTGTTGCGGGCCGAGTTAGGTGACGAGGTTCATCTGTTCGACGGTGGCCCTGATGAGTATCTGGCCCGTGTTGTAAGCAAGGACCGCCGGTCGATTCGACTCGAGGTCGTCTCTCGAATCGAAAGGCCCGCTGAAAAGAGCACGGAGCTGCTTGTGGCCGCGGCCGTTCCCAAGGGAGACCGTTTTCGAACCTTAATTGAAAAATTGACCGAGTTGGGTGTGACGGCTTTCCTGCCAGTTCAATCCACGCGGACGGTTAATCCATTTTCAACCAGTCTGCGTCAAAAGGCGGAGCAGTGGGTCATCGAGGCTTGTAAGCAATCGAGACGCAACTCCCTTTTGGAAATCCTGCCCCCGATGACCCCCGACGAATTGCTTTTTGCGACTCGACATATTTCCGAGAGATACGTGGCCTGCGCGCCGGTCGATCTCCAGGTTCTGTTAGGCTCCGAGAACTCCGAACCGTCGAATCCGCCCAAGCTGGACGCAGGAGACGCCGCCGGCGATACCATTTTGGCGACTTGTCGGCGCGCCTTGTTGGTAGGTCCCGAGGGTGGTTTCACGACGGACGAAGTTCGGTTGGTTTGTAACGCGGGTTGGCGGTCACTTTCCTTGGGTCAACACGTCTTGAGAATCGAAACGGCCGCCATGGCGGGGGCTGCGTTGTTGGTCCAAGCTGAACACTTGCCCCGTTAGGCAAGAGAATGAAGTTTCGCTAAACTTTGGCCGTGCATGTTTGATCCCGCCATGGACTCGTCACGATCGCCAAAAATCAGCCATCGACGTTCACAACGGGGCCACCATAGCATCCCTACGCCGTGAAGGAGTTTTTCCGTCTAAAGCAGGCCCGCAGGGGCTGAAACAACCCGAGCCGGTGTGCGTTAGCCCGCCGGTTAGAGTCGGTCCAAAATCAGAAAAGGCCCGCAAGGTCGACACAAAAGTAGTGGACTGGCTGGGTCAGTGGATTGGCTGGAAAAAATCCTTCACGGCGTAAATAGCACTCCACTTACCTCGCGCAGCATTGGCTTCTCCGTTTGGAGAAAATCGAGAACCACGCTGGCCTTGGTTGATTTGTTCGTGAAGTCCTTCCGAAACTCCTGGTGGTAATCCAATGACAACGCCCTCCGATACGACCCTAACCGATCAAGAAAAGAAGTTATCGGTCATCGTCCACCCTCATCCTACCTTGCGTCACAAGAGCAAGCCGATCCTGCGTGTTGACGACCAATTGAGGGATTACATCGCGCAGATGTTTGAATTGATGTACAGCTCGAAGGGTGTGGGCTTGGCCGCCAATCAAGTCAATCTCCCAATCCAGTTGTTCGTTGTGAATCCCGCCGGGAAGAAAGACGAAGGCGAGGAGATGGTGTTTATCAACCCCGTGCTAAGCCGCCCAAAAGGCAGCGAACAGGCCGAAGAAGGTTGTCTTAGCTTGCCAGGAGTGTTTGGGGAGGTGGTTCGCGCCGCAGAAATTGATGTCGAAGCCTATACACACATGGGCCAACATATAAAACTTCGGGCGACGGGCTATTTGGCGCGCATCCTGCAACACGAATTTGATCACTTGAATGGCGTCATGTTCTTTGATCGCATGAGCGAAGCCAAACGTCTAGAAATTCAAGATGAGATTTCTGAATTCGAAGATGATTATCAAGTGCGAACTTCGATTGGCAATGTCGAAAGTGCGGAACAGTGGCAGGCTTGGATCCGAAAGCTTGAGTCTCGCTATTGTGTAAAATAGAGCCCGCTCATCGACACCGGCAGATCAACTCTCACGCCAGGATATTCCTATGTCTATCGAAACCATCAAGCAATTGATTCCGCACCGTCCGCCAATGCTACTCTTGGATGAAATCGTCCAGTGCGATAACGATCGAATCGTGTGTCGCAAGACTTTTCGTGCTGACGAGTTCTTTGTTCAGGGGCATTATCCGGAATTCCCGTTGGTTCCGGGTGTCATTTTGGTCGAGTCTTGTTGCCAAGCCGGTGCTGTGTTGGTCGCGCAACGGATCCAGAACGATCAGAGCGAGAATGTGCCAGTGCTTACTCGCGTGGACAACGCGAAATTCAAGCAGATGGTTCGTCCGGGAAATGAAGTCTTACTGGAGGCCGAAATCGTCGAAGCAATTTCGCAAGCGATATATTTGAAAGGCAAAGTCAAGCTTGCCGACAAGTTGGCTGTCAGCTTCGACTTTGCTTGCTCTATGGCTCCCCGATCACGCTGACTTGAGGAGATGTCCGCTGATGGACTTTTTGCAGCTTTTTAATAAGACCTTTGTGGTATTCGGTGTCGCCAACAAAAAGAGCGTCGCGTATTTCATCGGGAAAACACTCCGTGAACACGGCGCGAACGTCATCTACGTGGTACGCTCGGAAGCGCGTCGAGCTAGTTTGGAGAAAACGCTCGAAGGCCAGACGATCCTGGTGTGTGACGTCGAAGATCAATCGCAAATCGACTCGGTTGCCGAGCAAGTTCGTAAGCTTGCTCCGCAGATTGATGGGTTAGTCCATTCGATCGCGTTCGCGGATTATTCTGGCGGAATGCGTCCATTTCACGAAACGGGCCGCGCTCAATTTTTGCGGACCGTCGATGTCTCTTGTTTTAGCTTTATCGCGATAGCCAACGCCTTCAAGGAATTGTTGACGCCTCAGGCTTCGGTAGTGACGATCTCGATTTCGACGACAACGATGGCCAGTGAGAATTATGGCTTCATGGCGCCAATCAAAGCCGCCTTGGACAGTAGTCTAGCGTTCTTAGTCAAAAGTTTTAGCGGGTTCTCTCAAGTGCGATTTAATGCAGTTGCAGCCGGTCTGCTCAAAACGAGTGCTTCTGCCGGAATCCCAGGTTATGTGGATTCGTATTTGTATGCTGAGAAAGTAATCCCTCGTGGCGAGGCGATCACAACACAAGAAACCGCGAACGTCGCCTGTTTTTTGCTGAGTCCACGTTCTTCGGGAATCAATGCTCAAAAACTGATTGTCGATGCGGCAATGAGTATCAATTACTTCGACCAGAGGATTGTCGAGAAAGCAATCAAGTAATGTTTCGGGCCAGCGTTTGACCGGAGTTGACGAATGACGACGAACACGACTCAGGTACGTTTTTCTGCCTGGCCACTTTTGTTCGCTATTTTCTTGGCGACGCTATTTGCGACATTGGGATATGTCCGGTATGCCCCTCCGCCACTGCCGCAGGCCTCAGAGCCACAAGCGGAATTTCTTGAACGAGTCTTGAAGACTTTGGAAATGTTGGTTGGCGACGACATTCCACATCCCTCTGGGACGCCGCAAAACGCGGTGGTTCGACAACGAATCATCCAATTCGTCGAAGGATTAGGGCAACATGTCGAACTCCAAGAGACTTCCGGTGTTGCTTGGCAGACCAAGCAGACCGTGCCACTGGTCAACCTTTTGGTCTTGATTCCGGGGACCGATCCTATCGCCACGATCGCGCTCACTTCGCACTACGATAGCACTGCCGCGGGGCCCGGTGCGGCCGACGACGGGGCAGCTGTCGCGATTTCTTTGGAGCTGCTCCGAGAATATCAACAACATCCACCAAAGAACAATCTGCTGTTTCTGATCACAGATGGCGAAGAACTCGGACTGTTAGGCGCCGAGAAATTTGTTAACGAACATCCCTTGGCCAAGACCATCGATTTGGTAATCAATTTGGAAGCTCGCGGGACCAGTGGCCCGAGCTGTATGTTTGAAACAGGCGAAGCTAGTCGCTGGACCATCGAGCAGTATCGCGAGTCCGCCCTACGGCCGACGACCAGTTCCCTTTTCTTCGAAGTCTACAAGCTCTTGCCAAACAATACAGACTTTACACACTATCGCAAATTGCCTATTCAAGGATGGAATTTTGCCTTCGTTGGCAATGTCCTGGACTATCATACGCCGCAGGATAATTTCGCCAACGTCGATCGACGTAGCATTTATCACCATGCTGTGCACGCGTCAGCACTGATGGCAAAGTTTGCGAATGCCAAAGAGTTGAAGATCGAGTCTGGTCGGTCGGTTTATTTCGACTACTTGAGCTTGGGCGTGCTCGCATGGCCGGAAGAGTTCACCGTTTATCTCGCTTGCGTGCCTACCATCATGATTCTTGCTAGTTTCATGATTGCATGGAGAGCCCATCGCTTGACTTTGATTCGGATCAGCTTGGCGTTGGTGTGGTTGTTGGGGTTGATCATCAGTCTCGGCGTTGGACTGTGGCTCACCTTCGAAACCATGAAGTTTCAAGACATCTTTTCACCGCCATGGCCGAAATATCCGGTGCCAATCTTGTTGGCGTTTTGGGTGATCGCACTCGGGATTTCAATCGCATTTGCTCGGATTGGTTTCAGACTAGTACACGAAGCGTACAATCTTCTGGCATTGATCGGCGTTGCCCTAACTTGGTTGACGGCGACTTATGTTCCAGGAGCAAGCTATCTGTTTCTACTGCCAACCATAGGTTGGGGCACCGCGGCCTGGTTCTCGGGACGCTGGCCAGCCTACATGGCTGTGATGTCTTGGTTGGCTGTCGTGGCACTCTGGTTCCCGTTGGAGCCCCTATTCTATGACGCCCTTGGGTTTCGCGCCCGCGAGATTTTATTGGGTCGTCTGTTGCTGCTAAACGTCACTTTGAGCCCCGTTTGCTTGGTGAGTTGGGTCGCAAATGGCGAAGCACCGGATGAAGCACGTAAGCTCGCAAAAGAGACCTAGCACGGTGTCACAACCAAGTTATGGAGTTGATTCGCAGCCGAAGTCGTCGACGCCAAGAATAGGCTGTGACAAAGCACCAGGCATGAATGGGTATTCATTAGCGTTTTTTAGTGTTGATTAGTGTTCATCAGCTGTTCGCCCTTTCTGCTCGTGGGCTCGAACAGTGCAAGTGGGTTACACCGCTTATTCACACTAATGAACGCTTATAGCCGGTGCACACGACACGATTGGGCAATCTATAAAGATAGCCGGATAAATGTGACTAACACAGTGCTTGGTCACATGCAAGACATGGCGTTGATTCGCAGCGGAAGTCGTCGCCACCAAGATCAGGCTATGACAAAGCACCAGCCATGAATGGGTATTCATAAGTATTCATTAGCGTTCATTAGTGTTCATCAGCGGTTCGCCCTTTCTGCTCGTGGGCTCGATCATTGCGAGTGGGTTACACCGCTAATTCACACTAATGAACGCTTATAACCGGTGCACACGACACGATTGGGCAATCTACAAAGATGTACGTATAAATGTGACTAACACAGTGCTTGGTCACATGCAAGACATGGCGTTGATTCGCAGCGGAAGTCGTCGACACCAAGATCAGGCTATGACAACGCACTAGGATGCAAGAAACGTCTCCATTCAGTGTCTCGATTCGAGAGCATCACTTGATCGAAGCGACCAAGAAAATGTTCGCGATTTAGGTTGCCGCCGTCATCAAAAGTTTCGTACCGGCAATCAACAAGACGGCCGCGAGTAGTCGTTTGATGGTCGTGTGCGGCAATACTCGACTGCCAAAATAGGAACCGGCTAGTCCTGCACAAACTGCGACAACCGCGAATGGTACCGCAAAGGTCGGAAAGTTATGGGTGCTCGCGAAATTGCCCATCAATCCTGCGATTGAATTTGCCAAAATAAACAGTGCTGAGACGCCAGCCGCAGTTTTGGCAGTGGCCCATCGCATGGTCAACAACAAGGGAGTGAGAAATATGCCACCGCCAGTTCCTGTTAAGCCGGACAGCAAGCCCAGTCCAGCACCGGTCGGAATTGCCACGAACAAAGACGGCTCGTTGGCAACCGAATCATCCTTGGAGTAGGCGATAAACCTCAGGGCCGACAGGATGAGCACCAAGCCAACCACGACCTTGAACGCCGCCGTTGGCAGGTCGAGAAATCCGCCAACGAATGACATGGGCACCGCCAGGAGGGCGAATGGCCAAAACAGTTTCCATGAGAAATGTCCCTTGCTGGCGAATTGGCAAATGGCGATCGTTGCCACAAGGATATTGAGTATCAGAGCGGTTGGCTTGATTACCACTGGCTCCATCGAAGCTAATGACATGACCGCGATGTATCCGGAAGCTCCAGCGTGGCCTACCGACGAATAGAGAAATGCCACCCCGCCAATGGCGACGCACATGAGGATCAGGGCATCTGGTGTCATGTGAACGATCCAGCTATCGATGGCAATATCATGGCAATCTAACCGGCAAGCGTTTTTCTTGGCCCTGGCACATCTTTGACCTGCATGACGGTTCGATCAGCTGTCGAATTTAGTCGATCCCTTTCGTAGCGAATCGAGCTAACGAATTCGAGTCAATGAATTCGAGTCAAAAGAGAACCGAGCCCGTGTGTACGAACTGACGCAGGATTCTTCGTGATGAACTCGCCTCCGCCGATCCTGATTGGCAAGTCGCTTCAACGGGGCTGATTTTAGAAGTTGCGGAAGCGGATTGCAACAAGCTGGATGGCGATACGGCGTGTTATTGGGATCGCTTGCGATGATCAATGGTCAACGCTTGCATCGTTCCCTTAGGGAAGGAAGATCATGCCTACTGGATCGACTCGCGGATCATTCCACGCGACTTGATTGTGGCACCGAATGTAGCCAATCAAGGCGAGCAGCTCTGGATGTAGGGTTCGATTGCGGCCTCCGATCGCCCTGGTGGACGTTCGAGGAACGTTTGGGCCCGATAAGTTCCGCGTCGAGGGCGAATGATAATGACGTTCGCCGCAAAAACAGGAGTCCCAGCAATACTCACCGGGACTTGGAGCAAGTTAAATCAGCGAGTGGCCCGACGCCGATCTACCAACAACCGAGTTCCGCCAACTTGTCTGGACCAGCTCTTCGAGCCGAGTCCCACGTTCATCGTTCGGAAAATCGACCAGCAAATCGTCGTGTCGTGCTCTAGCAAAGAAAGAAAACATCAAGGCGAGCGTTTTCCAGGGGCATCCTTTCCAGGGGCATCCTTTCCAGGGGCGTCCTTTCCAGGGGCGATACCACCAGGGGCCGGGGGCCTTTTCTCGTTGGGCTTACCAGAGGTGCGAGTCTTATGGCCATATTCTTCGGCACGATTCAAAACGCGGTTCTCTAGGAAATCAAAAATCGCGTCTGGGACGATATCCGTATGTTGCATCACCGAAGCGATTCCATCGTGAGCGCTGTCAGTCGTCAACAGATAAATATTATGCTTCTTCCAATCGTCGGCCTCATCCTTGCGTCCCCGTGAAACGGCCCAGCTCGAATAAATGGATTTCGTGTCGCGAAAACTCTTGCTCTTTTCGCCGCTAACCAACAACAACTCGAGCGGCTGCGGGTGTCCAGCACCGGACAGCAAAGGCAGCTTCAACAATGGGTTGATTTGCAACGACTGATAACTACGCACCGGGCCCAACATCACGACGGCTTTGACGTCTTGTCCCTGTTTGACGGCGGCGGGCAAGTAGCTCCAATCAACAACCGACCATTGCAGCGCGGGAATCGACATGGCGCCACAGACGACGATCGACATCAATTCGATATTGCAAACTTCGGCGTCATTCTTTTGCACCAAGAACTTCTTGCACGCCTCGATGTCCGCTTGGAGCAACAACGCTTCGGCCGGGCCATACTTTTTGGGAGCAAAAGGATTGCCGTTCGCGTCATTGACACTGGCCCCGTGTCCACGCAGATCCGGAACCAAGACACAATGCCCATTATCCGCAAAAAAGGTGGCTAGTGCCTCGAAGTCTTTCCGACTGCGTCCCACGTCATGCAACATCAACAACGCACCGGCCGCAGTTCCTTTATCCCCTTCGTACCAAGTTGCCTTTAGAGGAAAACCATCTTTTGCCGTCAGCTCCACTTCGGTTACCGTCAGCTTCGCTTTGGGCGGGTCTTGCTTCGGCTTGGTGTTGCGGGGAGGCGGCGTCTCTTCTTCCTGACCGAAGCTATTACCCGACAGGCAGAGTCCGCACGCCATCACGATCACCCAAGCGAAAACGACCACCCGGGAGCGGCTCCAACGAGGTCCGTCCGATGTCCATCTCCGGAACCGAAATCCCAGTACACCTGACTTACTATCGGAATTAGTCCATCGCCAGCCGCTCATCTGCTAATCCTCCATCACATCTTTCTCGCGTTGCTTGGCCAAGTCCGCGACCTGGTCTTCATATTTCTTCAATAAGTCTTGTACTTCGTTCTTGAGATCCGTCTTGATATCCTCACTAATCAGTTTGTCCTTTTCAAGTTGATCAGCCACTTTATTCCCGTCGCGACGAATATTTCGCAGGGACACTTTGGTTTCCTCGGCCAGTTCTTTGATGCGCGCGACCATTTTCTTCCGAACATCGGTCGACAAGGCCGGGATATTGATTCGGACGACTCGCCCATCACTTTGAGGTGCAAAACCCAAATCCGAAGAGACGATCGCCTTTTCGATATCCTTGATCACGCTTGGATCAAACGGTTTGATCAAAATCTGAGTTGGCTCGGGAACTCCAACGGTCGCAATTTGCTTGATGGGTGTGGGTGATCCGTAAACATCCACGCGCAACGAGTCAACCAAACCAGGATTCGCGCGTCCGGTTCGGATTCCTCCCAAGTTTCGCTTGAGGACTTCCACCGCTTTGTCCATCCGATCCTTGAGGTCCGGGATAAATTTTTGAGCATTCATTCTAATCTCCTTTTCGTTCGCCAGAATCATTGATCAAAGTTCCAATCGACTCGCCCACTGCTGCCCTGCGAATGTTGCCGCTTGTCTTGTAGTTGAAAACGAGGATCGGCATTTTTCGCTCACGACAATGAGCGATTGCCGTCGAGTCCATCACCCGGAGGTTTTTCTCCAGCACAGTATTGTACGTCAACGAGCTATAAAAAACCGCGTGGGGGTTCTTCTCAGGGTCGTCACTGTAGACGCCATCAACTTTTGTGGCCTTCAATAGTGCGTCCGCCCCCAACTCCAAGCTGCGAATCGCTGCGGCAGTATCCGTCGTCACAAACGGTCCGCCAGTACCTGCCGCGATGATCACAACCCGCCGCTTTTCCAAATGCCGTTTCGCTCGACGTCCGATGTATTGTTCTGCGACCCCGTCCATTTTGATGGCAGTCATCAGCCGGGCCGGACAACCACATGATTCCAAAGCGTCCTGCAAAGCTAGACCGTTAATCACCGTTGCCAACATCCCCATGTAGTGAGCCGTTGTCTCTTGGATCGATTTGTTTTTGTCAGAAAACTGTGCCCCACGCAAAATATTGCCACCGCCAATCACCACCGCAATTTCACAACCTAATTGCTGGAGCTGAAGGATCTCTTGAGCCGCCAACACGATTTCGGGCATACTCAATCCACGCTGGCCTGCCGGAGCGAAACATTCGCCGGATAACTTCAGCAAAACTCGCTTGTATTTGGGGGTTGTCACGTTCTACATTGCTCCACAAAGGAATGACGATTCGACTCGAACTGCCTTTATACCGCAATTGATCCGTTCACTCTAGGAGGTTTTGAGACCACTCGTCCCCCGACATCCGAGTGTGGTCGGTGGTGACCCGTTTGGGTTGTGTCATCTCAATTCTTTCGAATCGAGCCGCAGCAAGCCCCCGAGCGACGTCTCATTCTAACCGGCAGTGCCAACCGACGGGCAATGCGATACCCGAATCCTGATAACCGCAAAACGGCGAGACCTGTGCGTCGCCGGTGCAACACCTGTGTTTGGAATCAGCCAAGTCAAATCTCCCAAACGCACCTGCCTCCGTTCCGCGGCTTTCGAATTGCGGGGATGGGATCCGACCCATGGGTTCACACCCTTGGCTGATACCAGTCGCCGTTCCACGGCTTGCGGGAGGCAGATTTTCTCGATGATAGATCGACCAATCCCGCGTTCGCGCTCGCTGGTCAATAGCCCCGATCAATACTTCAGGATGACAACGTCATGCACGTCACTGATCACGACATCGATTTTGTTGCCAGCGAGCTTTAGGGTGGTTGATGAATTGAATGTTGACACGGATTCAGGCGCGTGCTGCAACTCGATGGTTGCACGGAAAGTTGGAGCGTCTTCCATCAATGCAGGCAAGACGTACGGGCGTTCTTTCGCGGATAACGTTTGTGGAGGTCCATTGTACCCGAGCAGATGAATCCGTAACGTGCGACTGGCAGGATCGTCCGTCACGATGGACTCGACCGTGGCAGGCGCAGTGACTCGAACACGTGGTGTTGGATGTAGCAGGTCAATCGCCGCAGTCAGCAAACGCCGCGCTTCGACCACGTGGTGTTCCGAAGCCGTCGCGTAATCCGGCGACACCGCAAAAGTCAGGACTTCGCCCGCTCCAATTTTGTGCCTCAAAATCGCGGGACCGACGGGAGCTTCCGCGCTCATCGGCCAATCGGTTCCCTCGAGTCCCGTTTGTTGCCGAATACTTCGATAAGGTTTCATCACTTGTCCCAGAGCACTCGCTGTCGTCGGCTTCCATACGGCGGCAGGACCCTTTACCAAAAACGGCCAATCACGCCGAAGTCCGCGAGCCATGGCGGCTTGCTCTTCTTCTGAAGACTCGCTGTCTGTCAAAAATCGCAGCCAATTATCCAACGAGTCTAGCCTTTGTACAAATTGGCCTCCGATCAGGGTTTCCAGCGAGCTGGACTCGATAGGCTCGCCCAGACGGTCATAACACCCGGGTAGTCCAGTAAAAATCAATTTTCCACCACCGGTCACGTACTCGCGAAACATCTCGACTTCGCGTTCTGAAACGATTCCCGGATTGGGCACCAGCAATACGGGGTACCGACGGACAGACTCGACCGTCGCGTTTTCATCCAATACGATTCCGTAAGGGATGTGTTCGTACGCAAGTGCTTTGTGAGCACCGAGAAAACTTGGGAACCACTCGGCGGGCTTGTCACGTCCCACCCAGTCCCGCGTTCGACTACTAAAATAGATGCCCACGTCGGCGATGGGCATGTGTCCAAAGTGGGAGCGTTTTGCCTGTGCCTCCGCAAACGCAGCACCAGTCCGCTCGTAAGCCATGGGGTCCAATCGCCCGTCAAATCCGGTCTTGTCGACCATCGTCACGAAGGCCCCGTGTGAAAGGAGTGTCAACAACTCCCAACGGAGATCATTCAGCGGCCGGGTCGTTTGATCGTGATACATGCGTACGCCGCGCTGCATGGCAACTTGAACACGTTGGTCGGGCACTGCGGCGCGATAGAATTGGACGTTCAATCCCACCGTGAGCGCACTAAAGCCCCACACGCCGGTTTCTCCTGTGATAAAGTCGCCGTTTCGCGCATGTTGAACCGGTCGTTGGCCGACTTCAAAACTGAACGGTGGATTGCCGTGATAATTGAAGTCCACGGTTGCCCGTGGATCAAGCGCCCGAATGTGCGCGGCGAGCAATTGTTCCAAACGTTCGCTCGAGCGATATCGGAACTCTAACATTTTGTCCCACGTATCGTCCCACGTCGGGCCGGTCGGCATCGGCCGCGAGTATTCTTGCTCGAATTGTCGGCGACAACTTTCGCACCAACAACCGTAAGGCGTTCCGAATCCTTGGTCGACCATGTCGATGTGGAATCCTGCAATTCCATATTCAAGTTGTTCAGCAACCATTTGCTTCAGAGCTTCCAAGTAGCCCGAATTGTAACAGAATCGACCGATGGGTTGGCCATTCGCATCCCGCATCTGCCATTCCGGATGAGCGGTAAGAAAATGCCCGCCTTGTTGGACAACGCAATAAGCAATGATCGGGAGTCGAGATTTGGCCGCTTCGTCCATCGCTTCTCGCAACGGATCTCGACCGGCAAGTCCCGGGGCTTTGGGCAACAGCTTCGATTGGTAGTACGCGTAGTCCCCGTCCCGCACCCACATCACCAAATACTCGCTGTTCGCGGCGACCGCTTGTCGGACGATTTCTGCCCCATCAAAACTCGCTGCATAACGACTGTCGGTTGGGTCGCTGTGGCCAAAGTGCGCGCCGGTTGGCCCAGTCTCCATTCCGGTAAGTACCCGGTCGTACCACGGCGATTCCTGTTGGACAAACGACGTCAGGAAGAACGAAACGCTCAACTTCCATAAAATGATGGCACTTGAGATCGCCGGCAACATGTTGTCTCACTCTCGATAATGGCACGGTTCTTGACTCGTTGGCAAGCGACGCCAGTATACGTTAGCGCGATCACCGACAAAAGACTCGGGTTCCACACTCACCGAACCGGCAACGCTGGGAAGCATTACGGGTGCGTTGAACCTTAACCCTGGTGTCGGTCTATCAGGCCTTTCTAAGTGTGATACCCATGTAACCGGTGGCTCGCGCAAACCGGCGAGAGTTGTTTCGGCCCATTCGGGCCTGTTTTCGACAGAAATACTTCAACGCATGGCCGAACAGGCCGGGTGTCAGAGCCCACAGGGAACAACCCGCGATGTTGAATGGAACGCATGAAGGCGTCGGCGAAACGATCAATCGTGAACAAGTTCGTCCGTGGCCCCACGATGCTGGGCAGCTAACCAATAGTAAAGCGCGGGAACGACGAACAGAGTAAAGATCGTGCCAATCCCCATCCCAGCCACCAGCACGATCCCAATGCTGTTCCGCGCTTGAGCGCCGGCGCCCGTGACAAACACCAACGGCAAATGGCCTAGCATTGTGGCCGCTGAGGTCATCAGCACCGGACGCAATCGCGTCTTGGCGGCTTCAATCGCTGCGGTCCACTTGTTCGCGCCCTGCTCTTGCAAGTGGTTGGCAAACTCGACAATCAGAATGCCATTCTTCGCCACCAATCCAACCAAGGTGATCAGTCCAACTTGCGTGTAAATGTTGATCGTCGTGAAGTCGAGAAAGGTCAGTGCCAGGACGCCGGTCATTGCCAGGGGGACTGAACCCAGCAACACGATCCAAGGATCACGAAAAGATTTGAATTGGGCGGCCAGCACCAAGTAAATCAAGATCAGCGCAAAAACCAACGTCACCATCAACGTCGAGCCTTCGCGACGCAATTGACGCGACTCTCCGACGTAGTCCAACGTCGCCACACCGGTCGTCAGCTCTCGAGCAATTCCCTCGATCACCGACAAACCTTGTTCTTTGGTCAGTCCAGGGTAAACGGCGGCGAACACTCGGAAAGCACTCTGTTGCTGAAACCGATTCAAAGAACGCGGGGCCGTTTCTGATTCCAAGGACGCGAAGGTCGAGACCGGAATCAACTTACCAGAAGGCGTGCGAATCTGTAGATCCATCAGCGAGCCTGGCGATTGTCGATCGGCCGATTCCAATTGCGGGATCACACGATAGGAGCGGTTGTAGTAGTTGAACCGATTCACATAACCTCCGCCCAACAAGACGCCCAATTCGCGACCCACCAACGCCTGATCCAAGCCCAAGTCGGCCAACTTCTCGCGGTCCACATTCACGCGCGCCTGGGGCAAGTCCACCTTCAGGTCTGTGTCCACGAACATAAACATGTCCGCCTCGCGGGCACGTTGGACGATTTCGTTTGCCAATTGACTTTGTCGCTCTACGGGTAAATCGCTCTTGATGACCACTTCAACGTCGTAGTTACCGGCCCCAGGCAAGGGAGGAACAAGTACCGGGAACGCCTCGAGCCCAGGACTCCCCGATGCGACGCCAAACACTTCGGGGAGTATGGTCGCGGTATTCCTTTCACGTTCCTCCCAATCTGTTGTGATGACACCACCAAATCCTCCCGCAGCTGTCGCCAGGGCCCACATGTAACTGGTTTCAGGAATGGACTCAAAGCCGTCAGCCAACTGGCTTGCCCAGCGTGTCGAAGACGCCAATGTCGCATCAGGAGACGCCGTGAGCATGACCGCGATCGCTCCTTCGTCCTCCACTGGAGCCAGTTCTTTTGCAGAGAACTGATAAAATGGAATGGCTGCCAAGGCCGCGAGTAAGGTCGCTATGGCGATTGCCCAACGCAGTTGCAAAATTCCGTCCAACAGCCAACCGTAGACCGTACGGATCTGATCGAACAAAAAGTTGACTGCCCGAGTCGCCCACCCTTCTCGACCGTCTGGAGGGCTGAGCCATGCGCTCATGATCGGCGACAAGGTCACGGCGACGATTCCCGAGACAACCACAGCCGCAGCCAGTGTGAAGGCAAACTCGCGAAACAACATCCCAGTCAGTCCGCCTTGAAAGCCGATGGGGGCATACACGGTTGCCAGTGTGATCGTCATCGCGATGACAGGGCCGACCAATTCTCGGGCGCCGATCAATGCTGCTTCCCAACGACCGCGCCCTTCACGAATGTGCCTCTGCACGTTTTCCACGACAACGATCGCATCATCGACGACGAGACCAACCGCGAGCACGATCGCCAACAGTGTCAAGAGGTTGAGCGAAAAGCCCAACAGATACATCACCACCGTCGCACCGACCAACGAAACTGGCATGGCAACCAGAGGGACCAATGCGGTACGAATGGAACCCATAAACAAGAACACGACGACCGCGACAATCAAAATCGTTTCCAACAATGTCTTGGAAATCTCGGTCAAAGACTTGCGCATGAATCGGGTCCCGTCATAGGCCAACTGCATGTCGACATGAGCAGGCAGATCCGGCGCCAACTCGTCCATCGTTTGGCGCAGGCGCATCGCGACATCAATCTCGTTACTGCCGGGCAACGGCCACACACTGACATACACCGCCTTCTGGCCACGATACAAAGCCGCGGCCATTGGCTCCTCGCTCCCCAATTCGACGCGGGCCACATCGGACAAGCGAATGATGCGACCTGGCGAATCTGCTGCGGCCGGAACTTGTGAAACAATCAAATCGCTAAACTCATCGACACTTTGCAAATCCGTGTTCGTCAACAAGTCGACTTGCACTTCAGCGCTTTTTACTTGGCCAATCGCGGCGACAAAGTTATTCCGCTGCAAGGCGGTGAACACATCGCCCGGTGTCAAGTTCAGTTCCGTCAGTCTTTGCGGCGAAATCCAAATTCGCATGGCCGGGGTTTGGCCGGCTTCGATCCCTGATCTTTGCACACCGGGGATCGTGGCCAGCCGTGGTTGAATATTGCGTGTCAGGTAGTCCGTCAGTGCGGGTATCTCGTACTCGGTTGACGTAAAACTCAAGTAAAACGTCGCATAAGGACGATCGGCCCGCACCAATTCGATCGTTGGCGGCTCGGCCTCCGCTGGTAATTCGGATCGAACTTGTTGCAGCCTTGCACTGATTTCGGCCAAGGCCTTGGTCGAGTCGTGATTCAAGACCAACCGCACGGTGACAGTACTCACACCGGCCGTGCTGGTCGATTCAACGTAGTCGACTCCCGCAATCGAAGACACAGCGCGCTCGACCGGTGTCGTCAGAAAGCCACGCACCGTTTCAGCGCTCGCGCCAAAATAAATTGTCGTAATGGTGACCGACGCACTTTCGAGTTTAGGGAATTGTTGCACCGGCAAGTTCACAGCGCAGCGAACCCCAATCAAGATCAACATGACGTTCAACACGATTGCCAAAACCGGTTGCCTAATGAACAGATCCGTAATCGATTTCATGGCAGTTCCGCTTCTGAAGTTAAGGCGGTGTCGGGGGTCTTGATCGGACTGGACGCTCGGTCGACTGGGACCGAAGCCAATAAGGCTCCCTCGCGGACTTTGAACGAACCTTCGGCGACCACTTGCTCACCAATTTGCACGCCGGAGACAATCCAAGCCCGTGTGCCATCTCCAGTCCCAATCAAAGTGACATTGCGCAGTTCTGCTCGCAACTGTCCATTCTGTTCCTTGGCCACAAATAGGCTCCGCCCCGTGGGAGCGCTACGCACCGCCGTGGCAGGGACGGCGACGGCAGAAATCGGGTTGCCATACTCGACTACAATTCGAATCGAATCATTGGGCCGCATCGTCGGCGGTGGGTTATCAATTCGCGCACGAACCAACATCGTTCGAGAAATCGCGTCGGCTTTCGCGTCCAGTGCCGTGACGGGCACTTCGAGCACTTGAGGGGTCCCCGTGGCATTGTTTGAACCAAGGTTCAACCGGACGACAGCGCCGATCTCTAAGGTTTCCGCAATATGCTTCGGAACAGAAAAGTCGACATCAAAATATGGATCAATACCCTCTAAGGTAGTTATCTGAGTCCCCGCATCCAGATACTGGCCCACGTGCAATTGATGCAAGCCCACCCGAGCATCAAACGGAGCCCGAATGGTTTTTCGATCGATCAAGACGGTCAATCGCTCCACTTCGGCTTCCGCTTGAATCGCGCTGGCCAAAGCCCGGTCCATTTCTTGGGCACTGACGATACTCGAGTTGCCAGCGTTGTTGTTCGAGTTGCCAGCGCTGTTGGTCGAGTTGGCTAAACTGCGGAGACGGGCTAATTCTGCGTTCGCCAAACTCAATGCCGCGGTGGCGCTTTTTAATTCGGCGTTTTCCGAACGAACATCCAATTGGACCAAGACTTGCTTTTCGCGCACGACTTGCCCGGGTTCCATCGATAACTGGGTGACCATCCCAGAAAGTTCGGTTCGAAGTTGAATGAAACGCGGTGCCAATATCGTTCCGACCACCACCGAGGAGGGACGAAACGAAATACTTTCCGCGGTAGCGAGACCCACCGCGATCGGCGCTTCTGGTGGAGGCGGAGCAGCCATCGCCGCTTCGACTTGCCGATACTTGGTGTACGCGATCGCAGCCAGAGTTGCCACCGTTGCCGCAATGACCAAGAGGCCGCCCATCCACCAACCCGCAGCTCGAACCCAGTGCCGTTTCATTTTCGTTTTTGATCTTTCTGTTTCGCCCTGTTTCCCTGCGGACCAATCACTTCGGTCCGCACCAACTTCCGCAATTGGCGAAGCAGTCGCACGGAGCGGGCTGGCAATTCTTCCGGGGCTTCGATAACCGACTGCAACCAAAAGCCATCCATGGTGACCAATAAAGTTGTCGCCAAATCCAGCGACAATCCATCTTTCCGCAAACAACCAATCAAATGCTCGGATAACGACCTGAGATTGCCACCACGTCCTGCCAACTGAATCAGGGCCAACATCACTGCCGTGCATTGATCATCGTCAAGTTGGTTCTCTTCGTTCTTGTCGGCACCGCCCGAGTCGAACGAAGTGGAGGCTGACGATTCGCCGAACAGTAATTCCAACCACGCCAACGTCCATCGCCCTCGCCCCAATGGAACCTGAGACATGTGCGAGTTGATCCAAGCCAAATATTGACTTGCTGCACGATCCAAGAATGCCTCGATCAAGGCGTCTTTCGAGGGAAAGTGATGAACCAAGCCACCCTTGCTAATACCAGCCACGCGACAGACGGCAGACAGGGTAACCGCCGGCACTCCTCCGGCACGAATCAGGCTCATCACCCCATTCAAAATTCGATCCCGAGTCGATGTCGCCGCGTTGGTCATAGAAGCGAAAGGATACCGACCGACCGGTCGGTTGTCAAGGAAGCACCGGAAGAAGCCCGAGTCATTTGCCCAGGTGCGCCGCGTTGATTTCCGAATTCGTTCTACCAGCCTTCGACTAAGTTTAATTCGCCAACCGAAACCTAAGGCGGAAATTGTCTGACGTGGGCTGGCTTTCGTCGCATTTTCGCCCAAGCAGAATCGTGGGCCCCTGTCTACGCCGCGAAGGATTCTTCCCGGCCAATCCAGAACCGCTGCGTTGGCCCAGCCGGCTTTTTCTGATCTTTGACCGACTCTTGCCGGTGGCTAACGCATTCCGCCTCGGGGTGTTTTGGCCCGCGCGGGCCTGTTTGAGACTGGAGAATCCCTCACGGCGAAGGGAAACCGTCCCCGCTAATCGCTGTTTTACGTGGCAGACAAAGCCGTTGCGGCGTGCGTCGGACGATTTGTTCGTCATTTTTTGGTGTCCATCGCGGGATCACTCACCTGCTGTTGTTTTTTTCTCGCGAAACTCCCTGCACCGTTATGGGGCAGAAAACGGCAGGTCGATTTCCGGCCCGATGGCCTCAATTTCGCCCAAAAATTGACGTGGGCCGCGGTCCGGCTGACGACTTCCGACTCGATTTCACTTGTGCTGGTTAGGGAATCCTGTTAAGAACCCCACGGAAGCGTCACAAAACCAAAAAGATTCAATTCGGCGAACTTGCTGATTCGATTGAATCCTTTGGAAACAACCGAAGCTGCAGGTTCTGATTTCTTAACCAACCGACATTGACGAATGGCGGGGGCTTTGGCAATCGGATCGCAGGGAAGCGAGGTGGACCTTGCGGCTCCAGCAAATGCAGGGTGAGCCAGCCATCGCGTTGCGGCTGGAGCACCGTTTGTAATCCGTTTTGTCTGATTGGATTTAGAACACATGGATCTCACAGCATGGATCGGTCAGTTGCCCGGCCTAATCGCGGTACTGCTGCGATTTCGCGGCGTGCTGCTGGGGTCTATCGCTGTGTTTGGGCTGGGCGGCATTTTGTTTGCCTTGATGACTCCCAAGGCGTACCAGGCGAATCAGCTATTCTTGATTCGCGACGAAGCCGCTGGTGGAAAGTTTCAATCGCTTGAGTGGTTGAAGTCGGCGCAGGAAACCGTCCAGGAAGTCGCCAAGCACACCGAAGTACTTCGTCTGGCATTAAAAGAGGTCGGCCCGGAAAATCCGAGCTGGTTTGGCACCGACGAGAACTTTCCTTCACAATCCGAAATCGAACAATTGCGTGACAACGTGTGGGTGTCTGCCCCTGGGGGCAACGAAGTCGGCAAAACGGAAATGGTTCGTCTGAATGTTAAGGCACCGACACCTGAGCGAGCCCTCAAGTTATTGCAACAGATTAGCAATGGCATGGGCCGACAAATGCGTTTGATTCGCGCCGAAAGGGCGGCGAACATCGAGGCGGGGCGAGCCGCGGCGGTCGAATCTGCTCGGCTGCAATCCGACGAAATCACCCAAGAGGTGATTGAAATGGAACGTAGTTTAGGTGAAGACTTGATTGAACTACGAGCGATGTTGGATGACAAGTCGTCCGGTGAGAGTGCTTTACTGAAACCGCTGTTACTTTCTTTGGACGCCGAATTAGTCAAAGAGTCCAATCTGCATGCCAAAGTACAACAGGACATGAAGTTTTTCCAAGACGGTCTGGAAGACGTTGCCAATCTACTTGGTTTCCCCAATGAGCTATTGGAACAGTATCAGACGCTGCGTGATCTAAAGACGGGTTTGGTTGCCGCCCAAATTCAGTTGACCGAGGTGAAGTCTCGGTATGAACCTTGGAACGTCAATTACACGCGCGCTGAGCAAAGACTTAGCACACTGGAGAACCAAATCCGCAACGAACTTAATGTGTCGATCGGCATCGCGAAGTCAAGCTCGGTGTTTCTCGAAGGCAAGATCGAAGCTCTCAAACGCCAACGTGAAACTCGCGTCGCTCAGCTGACTCGATTGGCCGGTCTCCGTGCTCCCTATCAAAATCTCGTGGCCACTCAAGCCGCCGCGACCAATAACTTGAAGCAAGCGCAAGACGAACTGGCGCAAGCTCGGGCAGCCAGGTTGTCAGCGGCGGAGACCGATCTATTGACGCCAATGGAAGAACCCATCGCTGGTAGTCGGAATGTGGGCTCCAGTCGCACACTTATTGTCTTGGGTGGTGGAGTGTGCGGAATTTTTGTCGGGTTGGGGCTTGTGATGCTCTTGTCTGCTCAGCCGATGGTCGTTTCTGAATCGGCCATTGCCGCGTGGGAAAACCCGGCTCGTCGATCTTAGCTTCTCCAGCTGTCGGAACGTGAACCCGCCTGCGGTCGCTCGCTCGATTACGCTATTCACCTTGGGCGTTCTAGAATCATGGAACCGTGTTGTTCCTGGAATGGTGTCGTTGGGCGGCGGTTTGTCATGCGGCGGCGATCTTGAGTGCTTGCGCAGGAGCAGCCTGGGCAGCAATTCGATGAATGCAGTATCAAATCCTGCTCATGATCTGGCCTTGCCATCCCATGTTAAAAAAAGGCGAGTACCGGGGTATTGTCGCCGATTCAGTGAAACGTTAAGTTTTGATCCCTTATCACGGCATCAATGCCGAGCGAGGTCTGGCAATGTTGTTGTGCCTTGGTTCCTGGTGAAAAGACGCGGTATATGTTGGATCTGTACGATAAAATTCAAGAGTCGGTGGCCAAGATCAAAAACGTGTGGAATCGAAAGCCACATGCTGGGATCATCTTGGGAACTGGGCTTGGACCGCTCGTTAAGGAAATCAAAGAAGAGGCCTCGTTGGATTATGCGGACATTCCGCATTTTTTGAAGTCGACCGCGACGAGTCATCGTGGGCGGTTGGTTTGTGGCGAACTTAACGGATTGCCTGTCATGGTCATGGAAGGCCGTTTTCACAAATATGAAGGGTATCACCTCAAGGAAATCACGTTTCCAGTGCGTGTCATGCATGCGATGGGCGCGGGGTTGTTGGTGGTCTCGAATGCTTGTGGCGGCTTGAACCCTAACTACCGCAGCGGCGATATCATGTTGATCGAGGATCAGATCAATTTGATGGGCGACAACCCGCTGTTCGGTATCAATGACGATCGCTTGGGACCGCGTTTTCCTGACATGTGTCAACCGTATGACGCGGCATTGATCGAACGAGCCCTGCGAGTGGCGCGGAAAAACGACATTGTGGCTCACCAGGGTGTTTTTGTGGCGGTGGCTGGGCCGAATCTGGAAACTCGCGCGGAATATCGGTTCTTGAGAAATATAGGTGCCGACGTGGTCGGCATGAGCACGGTGCCGGAAGTCATCGTTGCGGTTCACTGCGGAATGCGCAGCGTGGGTTTTTCCGTCATCACCGACATGTGTCTGCCGGATGCTTTGGAACCGGCCAACGTTGATCACATCATTGCCACCGCCAATAATGCGGCTCCGCGGTTGACGAAGTTAGTCATGGGCGTGTTGGCCGAAGAGCGAAATTGATTTTAGTGACAATGATGCAATTGAATTCGAATGTGCTCAATTGGGGGAAAAACTCGCTCCGGACAAGTTGTTGGATTGTCGGTCTATTGCTGATTGGCAGTGGGACATTGTTGGCTGTTGCCCAAGATGTTCCGCAGGACCAACGTTCGGAAAGCAGCAAAGATTGGGTTCTGGTCTGGCAAGATGATTTCGACGGCGCCCGACTGGATTATTCCAAGTGGGAAGTCGAGGTCAACGCGTTTGGCGGCGGCAACAACGAGTTGCAAATATACACGGACCGCCCAGACAACGTGCGTGTAGCCGATGGGCGATTGATTTTGGAGGCTCGTAAAGACAACGCCAGTGTTCAAGGTACGGTTCGCGAGTATTCTTCCGGTCGCATCCGCAGCAAGAATCGAGGTGACTGGAAGTTTGGCCGGTTCGAAGTCCGCGCGAAGTTTCCCGAAGGGCAGGGGCTTTGGCCGGCGATTTGGTTGATGCCAACTGCCGAAGTCTATGGCACTTGGGCCGCCAGTGGCGAGATCGACATTGTCGAATACAAAGGGCAGGAGCCCAATATCGTTCATGGAACCTTGCATTACGGCGAGACATGGCCCAACAATAAGTACACGGGAACCAAGTACCAATTGCCGCAAGGTAGTTTCTCGAGTGGGTTTCATGACTACGCCTTGGAATGGGAAGCCGGTGAAATTCGTTGGTACGTGGATGGCCAGTTGTACCAAACGCAGAACAAGTGGAAGTCTGGTACGGCTCCATTTCCTGCTCCATTTGATCAAGAGTTTCATTTGATCTTGAACATGGCGGTCGGCGGCGGATTTGTTGGCGCCCCCAACGCCAAGACTCCGTTTCCTGCGCGAATGGAAGTCGATCATGTTCGCGTCTTTCAACGGGCTGGTTCACGGTAGGGACGCTCGGCGTGCGTGCGAGTTTTCCACGGCAACTTTGGTCGTATCGGATGCCTCGTGATTGCTGAGTCTAGCCAAGATATTGCCTACCGCGGGCGGTCACCTGGGACAAAGTTGTGACCGGTTGTTCGGTGACGTGTAACGTTCAATTGATGCCCAGGATACAACAGCACGAACCCGTCTGAGTTCGAAACCGCGTTTTGTGTCTCGGCAAGAGGGGATGCCACAAAGCCAGTCATCTTGTTGCATACGCCCGTTGCTGAATTTAGAATCGGCGGCAGATGAGGGGCATGTTCAGGGGCAGCCGTGTGATTTCGTCTCAATGACGGTTGAACCGTCGGGACGACCCACGTCCAATTGGAACACGGAACATTTATTGCACATTAAAGTTAGCGGGACCATTATCTTTTCAAGTCGAGGGTAGATGGACTCCGAGCGTCACATGAAATCAAGAAAGGCCGCGACTTAGAGTACGTCCGTGTTTGTCCTTTTCACGTGCTCCCAGTTGACTCGTATCGAATCGAAAATCTTGGGACAGGCCAAGTTCGATTAAACTATTCGGTTCACCAGGTTTGGGACGAGATTGATTGGAACCGCGATACCACGTCGTTTTTTGACATTTTTGCTGACCTTGCGATTAGACACTACGAACGAGTTGGTCGGGACGCCGCGAACAGAATTGATTCGATAAGGGAATTCAAGAAAAATGGATACCGGGAATTCCGATTCATTCGATGACCTCAGAATTGGTCAAGTGTTTACGCCATTGAAGTGGGCGGAGTGGGTCATTGCTCAAGGTCCATACGAGAATTGGTTGAATGGTGGAACGATTCTTGACCCGACGGGTGGGGACGGAGCCTTTATTGAAGCTTTTATTTCAAAGGCGACTCAGGAGGGGCGATCCATCACCAAGGAAATGTTGCGTCGGCTTTACATGGTCGAGTTGGATAAAGCCTTATGCCAAAGAGCTACCAATCGAATTGAAGCTCGCTATGGAATAACGTTGTCAAAAGAGAATATCATCAATACAGACTTCTTTGCGTTTCAATCTGATGTGAAGATGTCGTCAGTCGTTGGTAACCCTCCTTGGATTAATTTTACCGACCTGCCTGTACGCTATAAATCGTTCATTAAGCCATTTTTTATCGAGTACGGGCTTGTTCCCGATCTGAGAAACGTCTTGTGGGGTGGATCTAGGATCGATCTTGCTGCGGCTGTGATTGCAAAATGTGTGATGGATCATTGCTTGCCACGTGCTCAATTGTATCTTTTCGTTCCCCTATCCCTATTTATGAACGATGGGGCGCATCACGCTTTTCGCCAGCTTTCGTTCCAAGGCGAGTTGTTCGGTATCGACGAACTACACGACATGACGGGCAAGCAGCTTTTCCCTAACGTCAATACCCGATATTGCCTGGCGAAATTGATTGCGAAGCAGCGGACAAGCTTTCCCATACGCTATTGGCTACACGAAGCACATAAGGATGCAGTTTGTGAACAAGCACGCCCGCACTCTCGCAAGAACAGCTCTTTGACGGTTGGCGACACGCGAGAAACGCCGAATATCTGTGTACCTAGGAAGTCCATGCCACGGCAAGGGGTTAATACTTGTGGCGCCAATTCACTATTCTTCTTCGATAAATGCTCGGTCGTTTCGAAGACGATCGTAAAGGTTGCCAACGCGGAACGCGAAACGCAAATCGAAAGTTCGATTTTGTTTCCTCTGATCACTGGAAAGAACTTCACGGATAGCGAGGAGCACCGTAACTTTCATAAGTACGTGTTGCTGCCTTATGACCGAACAACAGGCAAGCCTCTCAGTCGGTCCGCTCTAGAACGACAATTCCCTCAAGCTTGGGATTACCTACAATCGATTTCGAGCACGTTGATCGCACGAAAAGGAAAGATGATCGGTCAACAAATCCACCAAGGAAATTGGTGGTCACTTCTGGGTGTTGGGCCATATACATTTTCCCCATACAAGATTGTGTGGCAAGCGTATGGTAAAGATGTGTTTTCGCCGCGTCTGTTCACTGGGCAGTGGATTCCCAATCAATCGCTTCAAGCCTACATGGCGTTTCAGGACATCACAATTGCGCAGCGGGTGCTCCATGACTTGCTTGATGCAGACCTGACCCCGCATCTTTTGTCTGGGCAAATGGCGGGAACGGCCAGTTGGGCTCAGCCAGGGAAAATCAAAACATACCTTGAACCGATTGATGATGAATTGCAACGTTCGCTGTTTGGTTAATCTGTTATGATTTAATTGCTCGCCATCCTGGGCCGCCCGGGAATACGTGCAAGAATTGGAATTTATGAATTGGCTCGTCTATCATGTCGTCAGCGGTCAGGCGTTTTTCACTGGCGTCGCTCTATTGGTCATTGCTGCGTTTTCATCTACCATCGATCGACCCGGGTTCGGCCGAATCAGTGTGCTCGCGTTTCTCCTTGGCGTCATCTCGGTCGTTGTGTCATCGACGGCACTTCCGTATTGGCTGTACCTACTCGCAGCCGCGGTCACATTTGTCTGGATTGCCACGCGGTTCAAGACATCATGGCGTTGCGGGGCGGCATATGCGACCGTTGTGGTGTGGCTATTGGCGGCCGCCATTGAGATTCGCTTTCACATGACACCTGCCCTTTCTCGCACGGACAATCGCAGCATTACAATCGTAGGCGACTCGGTGACCGCAGGTGTTCATGGCGATGGAGCAATCGAAACATGGCCCGTGATCCTGGCGCGGGAACATCAATTGAGTGTGCAGAATATCTCGCGCGCGAGCGAAACTGCGGCTTCGGCCCTCAAGCGGGTTAAGTCGCACGAGATTACTGCCTCTTTGGTTTTGGTCGAGATTGGCGGCAATGATGTTCTGGGTTCAACTACATTGGTAAACTTTGAGCGTGACCTTGATGCACTGTTGGGATATCTTACGGCTCCTGATCGACAAGTTGTTATGTTCGAATTGCCTCTGCCTCCGTTTTACCATGAGTATGGACGCATTCAACGCACGATCGCGGCCAAGCACAAAGTTGCTCTGGTCCCAAAGTGGTTTTTTCTTTCCGTCATCGCGAACCGCAATTCAACGCTCGATACCATTCATCTTTCGCAGTCCGGTCACCAACTCATGGCCGATTCCGTATGGCGTTTGATTAAATCAGCTTTTGGCACGGAACAGGCTGACTAGAGCAAGTTCAGATCACGAAGCTCTCCGATAAGTGTTTGCAACATTATGGTTTGGCCCACGAATACTGGGGGATTGTCGCCGCCTCTGGGCGTAGGGAGCCCGGCGGATGACATTGGGATTGGTAACTGGTTGAAAACGCCCTGCGATTCGGAGGCAATCAACTAGGGTTGAACTCGAGAGTTCCGTGTGACGGCCGAATTCGCTTGCCGATGGTATCACGTTCAGTGGCTGGGGATCGCGTCGATTCACCGCTTCGCTCTCAGTTTGGTGATTAGCCAGTGGCACATACATTAGTGGCACATTCATCAGCAGAACGGCGCTAGCCGCCGGTGATTCCATTAGAAAATCGTCGGCTTGTACCTCGCTAACCAATCAGGGGAACGGTCGATACCCAGTGTTTTTGTGTCAGAGTGGGGCTCTCCAGTTAGTCTTTCAGAGAAGAACCTGCAATTCGCAAAATCGGCACGCCGATGTGGCATTGGTCTTTACGTGATGGCAGCCGCGAGCGGGGATTTTGGACTTCTGTTTCCGGAGAATGGCTCGCTAGATCTCGCGTTCGCGTTGCTGTTCGCGACTTTCGCTACGATGTGGGCGAATCGGGACGCCAAGTCGCGGGGCATAACCATGTTGTCGATTGTTCTTGTGCTCTACATTTTGTGTTGGCCGATCGGTGCATGGATTTATTTGCTTCATGGATCGGGCCCGTATGGACTTGTGCACGCGTCCATTCACACTGCTGGGGTGATCGCGACCTGCGTGCTTGCCGGTTTCGGCACTTTCTTTGGGCTTTTGTGAGCGAGAATGCGTGATACGACTTTTTGGTTTGCCAACGACATGGTGCTTGGCTACCGTAGATACTTGACTACCGTACCTGCCGAGCGGAGGTGGGCGGAGCGAGTTACTTGATCGCCCCGCCCATTCGCAAACTTGGCACAGCAACTGTTAACTAGCTCTTCGCTGCGGCATATCGTCGCGCGACTTCGTCCCAGTTGATGACGTTGAAAAACGCGGAAACGTAGTCAGGACGACGGTTTTGATAGTGCAGGTAGTAAGCGTGCTCCCACACATCTAGACCCAGAATCGGAGTTCGGCCTTCCATCAACGGGCTATCCTGATTCGGGGTGCTCTCGACAACCAACTTGCCTTTATCGACACTCAACCACGCCCATCCGCTGCCAAACCGAGTCGCTGCTGCCGCCGAAAACTTTTCTTTGAACGTTTGGAAACTGCCGAATGTCGCGTCGATCGCCGCGGCCAATTCACCAGTCGGCGTACCGCCACCTTGCGGCTTCATCACAGTCCAAAACAACGTGTGATTCGCGTGGCCACCGCCGTTGTTGCGAACGACGGCTTGTTTGTCGGCTGGAACGGCGCTCATGTTGGAAATTAGAGCTTCAACCGTCAGCTTTTCCAAATCGGTACCGGCAATGGCGTTGTTGACATTGTTGATGTACGCGGCATGATGTTTACCATGATGGATTTCCATGGTCCGAGCATCAATGTGCGGCTCCAAGGCGTCCTTGGCATAAGGCAGTTCGGGCAGAGTATAAGCCATTGCGGTGAATCCTTTGTTTGAGGGCAAATCAAAAACTAATCGTGCCGTCGGGTATCGTCACCGAGCCCGACTCCGGCGTTTATTGAACCAGCTTTTAACCGATCCGACAATCCCTGGGCATGATTGTGCGTGTTGCGAAATTGCGTTCGGTCACCTTGTTGGAACCCCATCCCAAGAGGAAAATGCGGGCCGTGATTGAATCTGGGGGCAGTTTGTTTCCATGTCGGCGTCCCGTTTGATGATGCGAGGAAAAAATGGTCGAAAATCCGCTGCGAAATTTGCCGAGTGTGGATCAACTTCTCAATCATCCTCAACTGCAAAAACTGGTCGGTCAGGTCAGTCATTCGGCGGTGGTGCAGAAAGTTAGAACGGTGCTGGACACGGTTCGAGAGAAAGTGACCACGGCCGCTGCCGAGGCCCATGTCCCGACCCCGCAGGAAATCGTCGAAACGGTTGCGGGTTGGATGCGGAAGGAAGAAACGCAAAAAGTTCAAGTCGTTGTGAACGCTACGGGTGTCTTGTTGCATACAGGTTTGGGGCGAGCTCCGTTACCCAAAGCCGCTTGCGATCGGGTTGCGGCGCTTAGCCAACGTTACGCCAGCGTCGAACTGAACTTGTCCGATGGTACTCGTGGTTCGCGAACTGCCGCACTGCAAGCCATCCTTTGCGAGTTGACTGGTGCTGAAGCCGCTACGGTCGTCAATAACAATGCCGCCGCAACGATGTTGGCACTGGGGGCACTTGCCGGCGGCAGAGAAGTGATCGTGTCGCGGGGGCAATTGGTGGAGATTGGCGGCAGTTACCGATTACCGGAGGTCATGACGGTCGCGGGATGCCGTTTGAGAGAAGTCGGTACGACGAATAAGACTCGAATCGACGACTATGCTCGGGCGTGCGGCTCGGACACGGGCGCTTTGTTGCGGGTTCACCCCAGCAACTATGTCGTCTACGGTTTTTCCGAAGAAGCGACTCTAAAGTCGCTGGTTCAATTGGCACTCGAGAAAAACGTGCCTTTGATCGATGATATTGGCTCTGGGGCGCTATTGGACTTTGCTCGATTGGGGTTGGGTTCTGAACCTCAAGTCAAGCAAAGTGTCGCGGCGGGAGCAACCGTGACTTTGTTTAGCGGCGACAAACTTCTGGGCGGCCCGCAATGCGGAATCATTGTTGGCAAGCAGGAAGCCATTAAAAAGATTGCCAAGCACCCCATGATGCGAGCGGTTCGGATTGGCAAAATGACGATGGCCGCGCTGCAGGCCACGTTGGAACTGTACCGTGATGAATCCCAGGCAATGGAGGCTATTCCACTCTTGAGATTGTTGCACACGGATGTGGCGAATTTGAAATTGCGTGCCACACGAATTGTAGAACAGTGGCGTGATCATCCTGCCTTGGCCTCCGCTCGGGTGGTGGAAACGCAGGCCACAATGGGAGGAGGCAGTCTTCCCACACAACAATTGCCATCCATTGCCGTGGCCCTGACTGGAAAGTCGCTGACAGTGGACCAATTGAGCGGGCTGTTTCGCAGTGCAACGATTCCCGTCGTAGGCCGAGTCCATGACAACCAATTTTTGCTGGATCTCAAAACTGTTCAGCCTGTAGAAGATCGGCTGTTGGTCGAGGCGCTGCCGCGCACTGAAAGCGAATCGAAATCGACTTGATCGCGATAGGTCGGCGATAATTTTGCGGAACGACGCATTGCTCCACTGTTTCAGGACCCCATTATTCGTTTATGGCTAAGCTCTATTTTTATTATTCGGCGATGAATGCTGGCAAAAGCACCACTCTTTTGCAAGCCGCTCACAATTATCACGAACGCGGGATGCGGACCTTAGTCTACGCACCCATGTTGGACGATCGTCATGGCATTGGAAAAATCACTTCTCGAATCGGCTTGACTAGTTCGGCCATTGTCCTGCCTGCCGAGATGGATTTGTACGAAGACGTTAAACAGCGTCACCACGATAAGCCGGTTCATTGCGTGTTGATTGATGAAGCTCAATTCTTGACTGCGAAACAAGTGCTGCAAGCAACGAAAGTCTGTGATTTGATCGGCATCCCGGTGTTGTGTTATGGTATCCGTACCGATTTTCAAGGCGAGCCGTTCGAGGGTAGCAAATACCTGTTGTCGTGGGCCGAGGAAATCAGTGAGATCAAGACGGTTTGCCAATCGGGGCGAAAAGCAACGATGAACGCTCGGTTGGACGAAAACGGCAATCGCGTTTGGGAAGGCCAACAAGTCGATGTGGGTCACCACTATATCGCCATGAGCCGCAAAGAATTTCAGCTAGAACGCGTGTCACCGATTGCGAAACGAAATACATGATCATTGTCGGCAGGCACGTAATCGAACAAATCCTGCACGACTTGGATGGGCCTCTTTTTCATGGGCGTTACGGCCTAATTGACGCTATTTTTGTTTCGCGATAGCCAAACGGGGCCTTTATTCGTAGCTATGTTGGTGGTCGGGAAATACTCCACGTTGCACATCGCTGCAATACGATTGTACGGCCGCGGCGACCGACTGCCGCAAATTGCAAAAAGCCTTGGCAAACTTGGGCACATTACCAGAGGTTAGTCCTAGCATGTCGTGTAGGACCAAGACTTGTCCATCGCATTCGGATCCGGCACCGATTCCAATTGTCGGGATTAGTAATGTCGTTGTGACTTCTTTTGCCAGTGAACTGGGGATGCCTTCCAACACCAAGCCAAATGCCCCCGCGTCTTGGGCGGCCCGGGCGTCGGCCAAGAGGATTTCGGCATCTCGTTGAATTCGATAGCCACCCATCATCAATACATTTTGTGGTCGCAACCCAACATGCCCCATGACGGGAATCCCCGCACGAACCAATCCTTCGATGACTGCGGCTTGGTCCGCTCCTCCTTCCAACTTGACGGCCTGGCATCCCGTCTCCTTGAGAATCCGAGCCGACATTTCGATGGTCTTGTGTACGCCCAAGTGATTCACGGGAAATGGCAAATCGGCGATGACCAAGGCGTGTTGAACCGCGCGGCAGACGCACTTCGTATGGTAGATAATCTCATCGACTGTCACAGGCAATGTATTGGGTTGGCCTTGCATGACCATTCCCAATGAGTCGCCGACCAAGATGCTATCGACGCCCGCTTCGTCCAGAATTTTGGCGAATGAAAAATCGTAAGCCGTCAGCATGGTCAACTTGCGGCCCTCGCGTTTCGCAGCCGCAAATCGTGGAACCGTCATGTTTCGTCGAGATGTTGTCATGAACAACCAACTTTCTCACAGATCAATCTTTAACCGGGAACGCAACCTTGGTCGGCTCCGGTCACGTGTCGGGCAAACGTCGCCAAGTAGCCGGATTTCGGATAGGTCGGCTCCCACGACCAAACGCGGCGACGTTCGGCAATGACGTCTTCATGGACGTCCCAATGAATCGAACCAGCATCCAAATCAAAGTGGATGACGTCACCATCTTCCACCAAACCAATCGGACCACCGACCGCTGCCTCGGGACAACAATGAACACCGACCGCTCCATGCGTCACACCGGACACTCGAGTATCCGACAACAGTGCAACTTTCCCATACAATGCTTTCGAGTTTAACGCCGCTGAGGCAACCAAAACCTCCGGCATCCCCGCAGCGACCGGGCCCAAATAGGCCAAGACCACGATATGTCCAGGTTGAATCTTGCCGGCTGCGGCGGCTTCGGCCACTGCTTGTGCCGAGCGAAAGCAAATGGCTCGTCCGGTGAATTTCGAGTCCTTTAGACTTGAAACTTTGAATACGATCCCGTTTGGAGCCAAGTTCCCAAAACAAATCTGAAGGTCCGAGCGATGGTTGATCGGATTGGTTCGTGGTCGTAGTACTTCTTGGCCTGATGGTGCAGAAGGGAATGCCATGTAGGTTTCGCGCAGGGTCTTCCCGGTTACCGTCAAGTGTTCTCCCTGCAAGACACCTTCCTGCAAGAAATGTTTGATCAGCGCCGGTGTACCCCCAATCAAGTGCAAGTCCAGCATCGTCATTTTGCCGCGCGGGGCAAAAGTGCATAACACGGGCGTGCGCTGTAGAATCTTCGAGACGTCTTGCAGGGTAAATTCCACACCTGCCTCTTGGGCTAAAGCCAAGAGATGGATGATGGCGTTTGTGCTACCGCCCATCGCGGCCACGGCAGCGGTCGCGTCCTCTAACGCGGCACGAGTGATAATGTGACTGGGGCGAATATCGTTTTCCAACAGATAGCGTAAGGCTTTGCCGACCTCGATGACCTCAGCATCTTTTTCCGGTGATTCGGCGGGATTTGAACTGGTGCCCGGCAAAGACCAGCCCATCGCTTCGAGGGCAATTCCCCACGTGTTGAAACTGGCTGCGATGCCACAACCGCCAGGCCCAGGGCAGGCTGAACGCAAGATGCCTCGTGCGACTTCTGGCGCCAGTTCGCCCGCCGCGACCGCGGCCTGGCTATCGTAGACATCCAAGATCGTGATCTTTTCGTTCTGATAACAACCCGGACGGATACTGCCGCCGTTGACAATCAGTGACGGAAAATTCAGTCGCATGAGTCCCATGGCAAAACCAGGACCGTTCTTGTCGCAGTTGTGCATTCCAATAACAGCATCGTAGGAGTGCGAGCCGCACACCGCTTCGGCTGCCGCCGCGATCATGTTGCGACTGGGCAGGCTGGCACTACCACCAGGGTAACCTTGCGTGATGTTGTCGCTGACGGCTGGCACGCCGAACAGGAACCCCAGCAACCCGGCAGCGCGACACGACTGTTCGATTTTCTTGGCCAAAGGATAGGCATGGACATTGCATAAGTTGCCTTCGAGCAAGGGCACACCAATCCCAACTTGGGCTTTACTGAAGTCCGCTTCCGAGAAGCCGAGCCCGTAATAGAAAGCCGTCGCTCCCTGTTGCCATCCTTGGGTGATGTTTCGACTGTTCCAATTCAAGTCTTTGGCCGGCTGCGACATGGCTTATTCCTCCTGCTTCATCGGAAAACGACCGTGGTTTGCCGCTGCCGTTACTGCCAAATAATACAAGCGGGCGGCCGATTGAATTTTCAAGTAATTGATCTGTTCGGGCTTGTCCGAGGGTTGATGGTAATCCGGGTGAAAACCGCCGAACATGAACGCGACGGGGACACCATGGTTGTAGAAGTTGACTTGATCGCTTCGGTTCCAAACGCCTTCTTCGTCAAATTCGAATTCGAAACCAATATGTTGATTCGCATCCAGAATCAAATCATGGAGTTTCGTTTCGCCACGTTGGCTTCCTACCAGGTGAATGTGTCCTTCGTTGTCCGCCGCGACATCGCCTGGTTTGTCTTCGTTGCGACCTACCATATCAATATTGAACATGCAGGTCATGTTGCTCAGTGGATGAATCGGATTGTCCGTGTAGTACCGCGATCCCAACAGTCCCACTTCTTCCGCAGTGAACCACATAAACAAGACGCTGCGTTTGGGGCGAATCGGATTGGCGGCCATCGCGCGAGCAATGCTCAGGACCGCTACGGAACCGGAACCGTTATCATCGGCTCCAGGGAAGAGTTGGTCGCCGCTAACACCCAAATGGTCCAGGTGAGCTCCAATCACCACATATTCATGTTTCAAATCAGGGTCGGAACCTTCGAGCCAGGCCATTACATTGGGAGTTCCGGCAGGTTGTTCTCGCAAGTGCAGACGCAAAGTCGCATTTTGTCCGGCGAGGAACACCTGTCCAGAATTTTCCCAACCGTCGGGCGCGCCGAACGCTTTTGCTAAGCGGAGTCCTTCGCTGGTCAGCAGCGTTCCAGAAACACTGGTGGATCGACTTCTTCGCCCGGGGAACAACGTCTGAGGCGCGGACACGGGCGCGGAACCGATCAATCGCAAGGTCGCAACAGGCCGCTGTCTCGCCAATAACATGGGGACGGACGGAGCTGCCGCAGCGTCGGCGGTATAAAAAATGATCTTTTCTCGCAGCTCGACATCCTCAGGCAACTTGGGTTCCGGACCGACAAAACTGACGAAGACCGCTTCGCCTTGGACTTCGCCTTGGTCCACGTACCGCTCGAGTCCCAGATTCCCGGCTCCTTCAATCACCGTGTCCCCAGGACCAAGGATTTTGCACTGGTCGATCTCGGGAAGTCGTCGTGTGATTGGCATCATTTGAAAGTAGGTCTCGCCATCGCCCGCGGGTTCCAACCCAAACTCCGCTAACTTGCCCGCAACCCAGTGGGCCGCTTTATTGTAGCCAACTTGCCCGGTGCCGCGTCCAGCAAACTGGGGCCCTGCCAGCAATCCCAACCATTGCTGCGCTTGTTCCGCCGAAATGGTCTCGAAACCCACTTGCAGGTCCGCCGGCGGCGGAACAACCGTCCCATATTGTGCCGCGGCCCGCTCGGCAGAAACCGACACGAGGATCAGGCCCACGAACAAGGCGCAGGCGCGAGAAATTCGAGATAACATCGGAATGTCTTTCCAGGCAAGGACTTGGGATGCCCCAGACCACCAGCGGGACTGGGACGGTTTCGCCGTTTCAAGTTTTGGGGGAAGTCGCTAAATTAGTCGCCGAGGCAGAACGCGTTGGTTGGTGACACTCGAGCGGTTCCGGGAACTTCGTAAACCTCATGAATGCACTGACTCGCACGATCATCATGGAACTCTGTCGGGTTTTCATGGTCGCCCTGTTCGGACTCACTAGTGTGATCATGTTGGTGTTCGTCGTCCAGGACATGTTGCGGGAAAGTCTGACCCCGCTGACCGCCCTACAGTTAGTGCCCTACGCGCTTCCAGGTGCCTTGATTTTCGCAATTCCGGCGACCATTCTATTCGCGGTTTGCACGGTTTACGGTCGCATGGCGGCAGACAACGAAATCGTCGCCGTAAAAGCCTTGGGCATCTCGCCCTGGCTAGTCATTCGGCCAGCGGTCATTTTTGCGTTGGCTCTCAGTTTTGTGACCGTGTATTTGACCGATGTCGCCGTGCCGTGGGGGCGGACGGGAATGTATCGAGTCGTCCTGCACTCGGTCCATCACACCATCTACGGTGCCTTGCGGACCCAACGCGCTTACCAAAAAGGGCCGGTCTCGATCCGAGTTGACGATGTGGCGGCCCAATCGCTAATCCGCCCAGTCATCGAATTGGAGGGAAAAATGAGGCTGGTCTCTGCGACGGCGCAATTGGATTGCGACCCCAACGCCAACCAACTGGTGCTGGTCGCGAACAATGGAGAATTAGAGACCCGCGATGCCAAATTTCGGTTTCCCCATGAATTCCGTGAATCCATCGCATTGGAACAGTTGATCAAGAAGACCGACGTTCACACCAGTCCGGCGGTGATCCCCAGTCAAGAGTTGCCAGCCGAGTTGGCCAATCAAATGGCCCGCGTCGAAACGTTGAAGACCGACCTCGCCCAACTAGGAAACGAAGTCGGGGTGGACGCGGCGACGATATCGGGAAACAAGTCCAACAAACAGCAGGAATTGGAGCAAGCAATTTACCGTCTGCGAAAACTTCAAATCGAAGGCGTTCGACGATGGGCTGGCAGTTTTAGCTGTCTCGCTTTTGCGGTGGTCGGAGCCGCCGTCGCCATTCGCTTTCGCTTTTCCGACTCATGGAGCATTTTTCTATTCTGCTTCGTGCCGATTCTTGTCGTGTACTACCCGATCTTGGCCGTGGTTTCGGATGCCGTTCGAGCCGGCAAGGTCCCACCGATGACCTTGTGGTTGAGCAACCTCGTCACACTAGGGATCGGCTTGGCTATTCTGAGGTCCGTTCTGAAAAATTAGTCGAGTCCGACCGCCGACGGCAAACGGCAAAATGCAAAATGCAAAATGCGAACGGCAAACAGCAAAGTAGCAGACACACCGCGAGTCCCGTCCCGCCCGATCGCCAACTCGCCGATACCGCTCGTTGGTCGGGGCCCGTCGAGTTTTCCGACGGTTACCGACGGTCGGGCGGTAGGGTGTCGGGCCAATGCGGGAAATCGACGTTTGGTCATCAACAGCCTTTGCTTTCCGGCCTAGCCGTGGTTACAATCAAGCCCGTCGCGACCGAGTTCCGAGATTTGAGTTACTGGATAAGGGTGGAAGACCATGTTGGAGCACTCCGAAGAAAATGGCGTCAGTTTGGTTCTGTTCCAACACGCAAGAATCCTGGACGAAGCGACGGTGCAGACCTTGGGTAGCGAACTGGTTGAGGCGGGAGCGCGGGCAAAAAACGGCAAGTTGTTGCTGGATTTCTCTAATGTCTTGCTGATGTCCAGTGCGATGATCGGGCGATTGGTGGACTTAAGAAATCGTTGTAAAAAAAATGGAATTCAATTGGCGTTTTGCGGGATCACGGAAAACGTTGCTGAAGTCTTCAAAATCATGAAAATTAACGAACTGGTCGAAATCTACGCCGACCAAGCGAGCGCTGTCGAAGCGATGCAAGAAGTTTAGCCTAATTCAGCACAGGCCATGCAATCCGTCCAAACGTTTAGCGTTTGCCGTCTGTCGGTCGCGACGTCCCAAATTCTTTCAAGCAGAGACGGCCAGGCGGGTGATTTAGAGGCTGTGCCAACTCGAATCGTGGTTTCGTTTGTGGGCAAGGGACTCTGGCGATTTTATCGAATTTGCGGGTCCGGTCGCCTTTCCAATCGCGCGAAAAAACTCAACAATGTGGTGTGACGTTGCTGGAATACAATTCCAGCCATCAAACGTTTCAAAATTAATGGTTAGAAAAATCCAATGAGTGTGCTAAGCCGCGAAGAAGTCGAACGTTTGTATTTGGATTTCCAACAAGACCCGACGCCGTTTTCTCCGGAGTGGCGGGACTACTTTACGAAGTTTGCCCTGTGGAAAAGCAAATATCGTAGTGAATCGCACGGCGGAAACACAAATGGGGCGACGGCAAGCGAGGCTGTGTTGAGCAATGGGAGCACCGAGTCGGTCAAGCGTCCCTTGCGTGCCTACTCCTTGTTTCGCAGCCATTCGGCTACCGAGGGGCAAGAGGCCTCGGAACGCGACATGAGCATTGCTCAGTTGCAAGATCGAGTTGATCAATTGGTTCGCGGTTTCCGAGTTCGCGGCCATTTGGAAGCGAAAGTGGATCCATTGGGAAGGCCGCGGCCCACCAATCGCGATTTGCATCCGGAAACTTATGGTCTATTGGCGTCCGACATGGATCGACCGTTTTCGACGCGCACGATCTTCGGTGACAACATTCGGACTTTGGGTGAAATCGTCCAGAAACTGCGAAATACGTACTGCCGGTCGATTGGTGCCCAATTCATGCACATCGACGATCACGACATTCGCAACTGGTTGCAGAACCGTATGGAAGGTTCTGAAAACCGCGTGCATTTGGATCGTACCACGCAGTTGCGAGTTTTGACGCGACTCACGGATGCGGTGGTGTTTGAGGAGTTCGTGCGAAAAAAATTCGTGGGTGCCAAAACCTTCTCGCTTGAAGGTGCCGAGAGCTTGATTCCTTTGCTTGATACCGTCATGGAAAAAGCCGGTGAGCACGGGGTGCGTGAGGCGGTCCTGGGCATGGCCCACCGCGGGCGCCTGAATGTTTTGGCGAACATCATGGGCAAACGCAACGAGAACATTTTCTGGTCGTTTGATGATCCCAATCCCGATGCGAATCGCGGTGGCGGCGACGTGTTGTATCACCTGGGTTATAGCACCAATTGGATCACTAGTCAGAACCAGAACATTCATATCTCGCTTTGCTTCAACCCGAGTCACCTGGAGTTCGTCAATCCAGTTGCCATGGGACGCTGTCGCAGCAAGCAAGATCGAATCGAGGATGTCGATCACAAGCAAGTGATGACCGTGTTGATTCATGGCGACGCCGCGTTTGCGGGGGAAGGAATCGTCCAAGAAACATTGAATCTGAGCCAGTTGGCGGGCTATCAGGTCGGTGGAACCTTGCACGTGATCTTGAACAATCAGGTGGGTTTCACAACCACCGAACAAGAAGGTCGCTCGACGACTTACGCCAGCGATGTCGCCAAGATGTTGCAGATACCAATTTTCCACGTGAACGGCGAAGATCCGGAAGCGGTGGCCCAAGTTGTGCAACTGGCGATGGATTTTCGCCATCAGTTTCAACGTGATGTCGTGATCGATATGTACTGTTATCGACGCCTCGGACACAACGAAAGCGACGAACCTCGCTACACCCAGCCGTTGATGTACGAAGTGATCGATGCTCGCCCGACCGTGCGCGACTCGTATCTTGAGCATTTGCTTCAGATGAATGAAGTCACACGCGAGGAAGCGGATCGGATTGCGGAGGCACGTCGGAGCAAACTGCAATCGGACTTCGAGCGTGCCAACGTCGAGAAGTACGAACCTGATACGCAAACCATGGGCGGACATTGGGAATCGTATTACGGAGGCGAGTTGCGTGAGGAAGAACGCTACTTGGACACCGGAGTACCTTTGGGCAAGCTTTCCTATGTGATCAACAAGTTGGCGGAAGTCCCAACGGGATTCAACTTGAACTCGAAATTGGTGCGACCGCTGCAGATGCGAGCCGAAATGGCGGGAGACAAGCGACCCATCGATTGGGCGACTGCCGAGTTAGCCGCCTTCGGAACGTTGGCTCTCGAAGGGCACCCCATACGATTAAGCGGCCAAGACTGCGGCCGCGGGACGTTCTCGCAACGCCATGCCATTTTGCATGATACCGCCACCGAGAAGCGTTATTGCGGATTGAAGCATCTGTCCGACGACCAAGCGATGGTCGATGTCATCAACAGTCCGCTGTCGGAAGCGGGAGTGCTTGGATTTGATTACGGCTACAGTTTGGACACACCCGAAGGCCTGACGGTTTGGGAGGCCCAGTTCGGCGACTTTTCCAATGCTGCGCAGGTGATCATCGACCAATTCATCACCAGTGCCGAAGACAAGTGGCGGCGGTTGAGTAACTTGGTCATGATGTTGCCGCATGGCTTTGAAGGGGCTGGGCCCGAACATTGTAGCGCCCGCTTGGAGCGATACCTAATGTTGAGTGCGGAGAACAACATTCAAGTCGTTTATCCGACGACTGCGGCACAACATTTTCATGTCTTGCGGCGACAGGTCAAACGCAATTGGCGAAAACCTCTGGTCATCTTGACTCCGAAAGGCTTGCTCCGCGACCCGGATGTGAGCAGCCCGCTGCAAGACCTGACCAAAGGTTGCTTCCGCGATGTGATTGACGATCCGTACGTGACCGACCCGCAAGGAATCAAGCGAGTATTGCTCTGTACGGGCAAGATTGCTGTGGAATTGCTGAAGGAACGCAACACGCGCGGGAAAAAAGATACGGCGATTGTCCGGCTGGAACAGTTGTATCCGTTGCCGTTGGCTGACTTGCAAAAAACCTTGGCTCGCTATGGAACGGACTTCCAATTATTTTGGGTCCAGGAAGAACCATGGAACATGGGAGCATGGCAATTCTTGCTGACTCGCTTGGGCGAACGAGTGTTCGGGAAATACCAATTGAATTTGGTGTCACGTGACGAATCCGCCAGCCCATCCACCGGCAGCAAAAATGCCCACAAGCTGGAACAAAAAGACGTTATCGACGCGGCCCTTGGAAAGTAGGAACGAATCATGGTTGACATCAAGATCCCAGAGTTTGGCGAATCGATCCAGGAAGCTCAGATTTCACAATGGTTGGTGGCGCCAGGGACATGGGTTCAACGCGACCAACCGATCGTCGAGTTGGAAACTGAAAAGGCATCTCAGGAGGTCTTGGCTCCCGAAGCTGGGACGGTCAGCGAATTGTTGGTCAAAGCCGGCGAGTTTGTTCGTGTCGGGACCGTTATTGCCAAGCTCGCTCCGGGCCCGGCCGCTGCGACGGTCGAGTCACGACCGGTTGCGGCTTCCGTCGGCTCTAATGCGGCAGCCAGTGCCGCGGCAAATGTCGCTTCATCTCCACGGGTTGAAAGTGTCATGCCCGCGGCCGATCGTCTCCTGCATAACTACCAAATTGCGGCCGATGTGGTCACTCCCACAGGTCCCGGCGGTCGACTCTTGAAGGAGGATGTGGCTCGGTTTGTGCAAGAACGCCAATTGCAGCCGGGCGGCAGCACTGGCGCTTCGGTGGCTGGACCTGCCGCGAACCCAGCCGACGATTTTCCTGTACCACCGGCAACTTCTCCGTTTGTCACTCGTGTTGATGAATCACGCGCGACCGACAAGAAGCCCATGAGCATGATGCGTCGCACGATCGCGCAACGATTGGTCCAGGCCCAACAGACTGCTGCGTTGCTGACCACGTTCAACGAGATCGACATGCAACCGGTCATGGAACTTCGGGCCCGCTACAAAGATGCGTTCCAAGAAAAGCATGGTGTGAAGCTTGGTTTCATGTCGTTCTTTGCCAAAGCCAGCGTCGAAGCGCTGCGGCGTTTCCCGGCCATCAATGCTTACGTTGTTGGGACGGATGTGCATTACCACAACTATTTCGATATTGGTGTGGCGATTGGCGGTGGTAAAGGCCTGGTGGTTCCGGTGCTCCGCAACACGGAGAAAATGAGCTTCGCTGAGATTGAACGACGAATCGCCGAGTTCTCCGTATTGGCCAAAGACAACAAGCTCAAGACGGAAGACTTGGAGGGTGGCACGTTTACGATCAGTAACGGGGGAATTTATGGCTCGTTGCTCAGTACTCCGATCGTGAACCCGCCTCAAAGCGGTATCTTGGGCTTGCACGCCATTCAAGAACGACCGGTGGCCGTTAAGGGTCAAGTCGTCATTCGACCAATGATGTACGTGGCTCTGACCTACGATCATCGAATCGTTGATGGTCGCGAAGCGGTCCAATTTCTCAAGACCATCAAGGAAGTCCTCGAAGAGCCCGCACGGCTGTTCCTCGAAGTCTGAGGGTATTGAAATTCGAAGTCCAATGAATGGCCCGATTCCCGAGTCGCTTCGCTTGCCATACGTGCCGACTTTATCAGGCCCATTTCCTGGTGCGATCGGCTTGATCGCTTGCGGTGGCATTACCGAACATCACCTTGTCGCCTACCGAAAGCTCGGTTACCCGGTACTTTCATTGTGCGACATTGATTTAGGCAAAGCGGAACTTCGACGCGCTCAATACTTTCCGGCAGCCGAAACGACCACGGATTTCCAGGTCGTGTTGCGCGACCCTCGGATTACCATCGTTGACATTGCGACGCATCCCGACGTGCGACCAGCAATTGTCGCTGCCGCCCTGCGAGCTGGCAAACATGTGCTGAGCCAAAAACCATTTGTGGAAGACTTGGCAGTTGGCGAAGAATTGGTCAAGTTGGCTCAAGTTTGCGATCGTCGTTTGGCAGTCAATCAGAACGCGCGATGGGCGCCTCACTTTAGCTATGCCCGTGCCGCCGTGCGAAGTGGGGTGTTGGGCCATTTGAACTCGATACGGTTTCAGTTGCACTGGGATCACACCTGGACTCGGGGAACCCCGTTCGAGGAGATACATCATTTATTGCTGTACGATTTCGCGATCCACTGGTTTGATTTGATCGCGGCTTTGATGCCGAATCGACCATGGCGTTCGGTTCATGCCAGCGTCGCATCGACGCGGCACCAAAACATGCGACCACCGCTCTTGGCTCAAGTGATGGTCCAATTTGATGACGCGCAAGTATCTTTGTGTTTGAATGGAGACTCGCGATACTTGCCGGTTAATGAAACTTATCTGAGCGGTCATTTAGGCTCGCTTCATTCGACCGGACCCGATTACTCAGAACAGACGGTGACGGTGGCTGTCGATGCTGGTCAATTTCAGGTTCCCTTAGTTGGTGGTTGGTTCCCTGACGGATTCGGAGGCGCGATGACCGAATTGGCCAATAGTATCTTGGAGAGTCGCGAGCCGGAACATTCCGCTCGGCAAAATCTCGACTCGTTAGCTTTATGCTTTGCGGCTTTGAAATCGGCCGATGAACGTCGAATTGTAGAAAACTGCTGACTCGAAAGATTTTGAACGTTCGTTTCAGAATTCGCTTGCAAAATGCCTCAGCTTAGGGGATGATAAGTCCCGCAATTGCCACGCAACGTAGCCCGTCATCCCCCTGGCGGCCATTGTGCGTCGCCAGTCCCCTGGCGGCCAAACACGACGGTGCGTCGCCAGTCCCCTGGCGGCCAAACACGACTGTGCGTCGCCAGTCCCCTGGCGGCCAGCTACGAAGAAAACGCAACCACTCGCCAAGTCGACAAGCACCCGTCGCACTAGGCGTTTGCAGTGGTTAGCTCAATCCTGCCCTCCCCGATCCCGCCCCAAACCAATTCATGAGGAATCGCTACATATGTTGAGGCGTTGGTTTGTTTGTTCGTTTGGTTCCATGGTCCTCGTTCTCGCCTTGTGCGTTCCATCAAACCTCTTGTCGCAAGACGATTCGAATTCAGCCAGCGATGCGTCCGACGTCGCAAGCATCAGTTATGCCAAACAGATTCGCCCGGTCCTGCAAGCCAAATGTTTTGGTTGCCACCAACCGAGCCATGCTGGGGGTGGATTGGATCTGACGCAACACGAACATTTTTTGACACCTGCCGACAGTGGCCAGCCTTCCATCGTGCCTGGCGCGCCGGACAAGAGTCCGTTGGTGGCGGTCGTCACGACGGCCAACGGTCCTCCCGCTATGCCACCCAGTGGCGATCCGTTGACCATCGCCGAGCAAGAGCTCCTGAGAACATGGATCGCGCAAGGTGCGTCCAATGATTGGGTCTCGCCATATGTTGTGCCGACCGCAACTGAGCCACCGGTTTACGCTCGGATTCCGTCGCTTACGGCTCTTGATGCTTCGCCGGCCGGCTCATGGTTGGCTGTCTCGGGTACTCATGAAGTTTTCTTGTTTGATACCCAAACTAAAAAAGTTCGTCATCGATTGATTGGCATGTCGCCACGGATCGAATCCGCACGCTTCTCACCGGACGGTGGTAAGCTGGCGGTCGCCGGCGGACGTCCCGCCGAATTCGGCGAGTTGCAAGTGTGGGATTGCCAAAGCGGAGAATTGATTTGGTCGCGTACCGTGACAGCCGACGTGGTGCGTGGCGTGCAGTGGTCTCCTGACGGCACAAAGATTTCGATTGGTTGCAATGACAAAAGCGTCCGTGCGTTTGATGCTCAATCGGCGAAACAAGTCTTATTCCAGAATGTTTCAGATGACTGGGTTCATGACACGGTGTTTTCAGTCGATGGCACCCATTTGATCAGTGTCGGTCGAGATCGAACCTGCAAACTTACGGAGGTTGCGACCGAGCGATTCGTCGATAACATCACTTCGATTACCCCGGGAGTACTGAAGGGGGGAATCACGGCGCTTGCTAGGCATCCCAACCGAGACGAAATTCTGATTGGCGGCGCCGACGGCATACCCAAGGTGTATCGCATTCATCGCTTGACGACGCGAGTGATCGGCGACGACGCCAATTTGATTCGCCGTTTCCCGCCAGTGGTCGGTGGCATTCAAGCTGTGGCTATTTCGCCGCAGGGCAATCGACTCGCCGTTGGCAGTAGCCACGAAGGTCGCGGTGAAGTCCAGATTTATGGTTATGAATTCGATACAGCGCTGCCACCGGAACTCGCGCCGCTGCTGGTGAAGGTGGTCGGAACTCGATCGCCGGAAGAAGACAAAGCGATAGAAGATTATGTCACTCGCGACATCAAGCACTTGGCGAAGGTCCCAGTAGAATCCGGCGTCTTCTCAATTGTTTTTGATCGCAACAATGAACATTTGTGGTGTGGAACCGCGACGGGAACATTGAAGCAAATACAAATTTCCACCGGGGAGGTCGTCTGGCAAGGTTCTCCGATTTCGCTTGCCGAGGCCCAAGCGGTTGCGGATCTTGGCGAACCGAAATGGCGTCTGCCCGAAACCAAAGCCGTCGAAGGTCCGGTGCACGACGCGCGGGAAAAAACGGCGCCGCAGATTCAAGCATTGAAAGTTTTCCCGCCAAGTGTCACTTTGACTTCGAATACCAGCTACGTTCAGTTTGTGGTCATGGGCCAAATTGCAGATGGCTCGTGGGTGGATGTTACCCAGCAAGCGGAATTCTCTGGGGCTCGAATTTCTGTGGACGCCTCTGGGTTGGGACAAGTCATGCCGGGCGAATTTGTCGGGCTTTCGGACAATTCGACCGACGATGAAGGCCAGCGAGACTCGTTGATCATTCGTTGCTTGGATCATCAGCTTGAAATCCCGTTGCAAGTCACGACTGCCGAGCCCGAGATCCAATTTGTTCGTGACATACAACCCATGTTGACCCGGTTGGGCTGCAATGCGGGGAGTTGCCATGGCGCCGCTGACGGAAAAAACGGATTCAAGTTGTCGCTACGAGGCTACGACCGTGTATTTGATATTCGCAGCTTAACTGACGAATTGTGGATGCGTCGAGTGAATGTCGCCAACCCGGATCAAAGCCTCGTGCTGCAGAAGGCAACGGGAGCGGTTCCTCATCAAGGTGGACGTCTTATCGAAGCTGACTCCAAGGCCTATTGGATGCTCCATCAGTGGATTGCCAACGGAGCAGTGTTGGAATCGCAACCGGTACGCACGACTCGGATTGAATTGGAGCCGAACCTACCCGTGCTGCAAGCCGCGGGCGATACACAGCAAATGCGCGTGGTTGCCTTTCTTAGCGATGGTTCGCAACGCGATGTCAGTCGCGATGCCTTTGTCGAAATCGCAGACTTGGAAATTGGCCAAGTCTCCGGCTCCGGCCGTGTCACTGCCGTTCGTCGTGGTGAAACACCCGTTATGGCGCGTTACGACGGCTGTTATGTTGCCACCACGTTGACGGTGATGGGCGATCGAACTGGTTTCGTCTGGACGGACCCACCTCAGTTCAACGCGGTCGACGGGTTCGTGAGCGAAAAGTGGAAGCGAATGAAGATTCAGCCGGCGCCACTTTGTTCGGATCATGAATTTATTCGACGTGTCTGCTTGGATTTGACAGGCCTTCCTCCAACTCCCCAACAAGTCGAAGCATTCGTGGCCGACAACCGCTCGACGACGGAAAAGCGAAACGAATTGGTGGATCGCCTGTTGGCCGACCCAGCCTATGTGGATTACTGGACCAACAAATGGGCCGACTTGTTGCAAGTCAACAGCAAGTTCCTCGGAACGGAAGGGGCCCGTGGCTTTCATGCCTGGATCCGCGAACAAATCGCCGCGAATTTGCCCTACGACCAATTTGTCCGCAAGATTCTGACCGCCACGGGCTCGAATCGCGAAAATCCGCCGGCGGCCTATTTCAAGATTCTCCGCGAACCGGAACTGATGATGGAGAACACGACCCATTTGTTCTTGGCCACGCGGTTCAATTGCAACAAGTGCCACGATCATCCATTTGAACGTTGGACCCAGGATCAGTACTATCAAATCGCCGCTTACTTTGCTCAGACGGGACTGAGCGAGGACCCGGCCAGTGCCGGCCAGCGAATCGGAGGCAGTGCCGTTGAAGGTGCTCAACCGTTGTATGAAATGGTTGCCGACAAAACAGACGGTGAGATCATGCATGGTCGCACCCGCAGCGTCACGCCACCGAAGTTCCCGTATGAACTTCGATCCGCCGGTTCGGTGCCGAATGACGATCGGCCGTCCTCGAATGAGTCAAACTCCGAAACGCCCGTTCCCAGTCGCCGTGAACAATTGGCGGATTGGGTCGTTTCGCCGGCCAATCCGTACTTTGCCTCGACCTACGTGAATCGTGTGTGGGGCTATCTCCTGGGACGCGGTTTGATCGAGCCACTAGACGACGTGCGAGCCAGTAATCCGCCGTCCAACCCAGAACTTCTCGCGTTCCTAGAAAAGTCGTTTGTCGATTCCGGGTTTGACACTCGACAATTGATGGCGCTGATCTGTAAATCGCGCACTTACCAATTGTCCGTTGAAGCTAATGATTTTAACCGCGACGATACCGTCAATTATTCCAAAGCCAAAGCCAAGCGTTTGCCTGCGGAAGTGCTGTTCGACGCGATGCATGCTTCGGTAGGAGCCAAACTGAACATCCCTGGAGTACCAGAAGGAACGCGCGCGGCCCAGTTGGCGGACGTGGCGACAGCCGTTCCCAGCGGATTCTTGGCAACCTTGGGAAGACCAGTCCGCGAGAGCGCCTGCGAATGCGAACGGTCGGACGAGTTACAGTTAGGGGCGATCTTGGCAATGGTGAATGGCCCCGACGTCGCTCGCTTGGTGTCCGATCCGCAAAACAAGATCACACAATTGGCATCCGATCCTACTTTGGATGATTTGCAATTGGTGAACGCGGTTTACATGCAAGTGCTGAATCGCCCCGCCACGACCGAAGAAGTCCAAGGGATCTTGGGGCACAAGGAAGAAATTTTGAAAGCTCATCGCGACTTGCAACAAGCCATGTCGGAGCGGGCGGCCTGGTGGACCGAGGAACGGCAACGCAAGGAAGCGGAACGCGTTGCAGCGATCAACAAAGCCCAAACGGAACTGGCTGAATACATTGCCCAACACGATCCGGGCTTGGCCGACCGCGAACAACAGCACGCGGCCCGAATCAACACGTTGAAGGAACAACGGAACGCGTACCAAGCGAATGAAGCGACCGAATTGGCTCGCTGGCGACATCAACAACTGACGGCAAAATTGTGGCATGTTCCGGTCCCGATTCATTGGAGTCAATCGAACGAAAGCCAACTTGCGGTGCAACCGGATCGCAGCATTCGCGCGACGCTGGGCACCGGAGTCGTCGAAACCACCTTGCAATACGAAACAAACTTGCCGTCGATCACGGGAGTTCGTTTGGAAGTTTTGGCGGATCCCGAATTGCCGGGCGGTGGACCTGGTTTGGCCCCGAATGGGAACCTCGTCGTTTCGGAATGGGTCATTGAAGTGGCTCCGACCGATCAACCCGACCAATGGCAGAATGTGGCGGTCGTCGAAAGCCTGGCGGATTTTCACCAAGTCAATTACTCGCCCGATAAGATGTTCAACGGCGCGATCAACGACGGCGATGGCTGGGCTTTGCACCCGGATACTAAAAAGACTCATTGGGTGGTTTGCCGTTTTGCGGAACCGGTCCAGTTCCCCAACGGGGTTCGCTGGCGGATGCGTTTGGTGCAGCATTTCTCGGACGCCCAACATGCGCTAGGGCGCTTCCGCATTTCGTTTACCACCAACACGGCGGGCTTGGACTTGGGACTCGCCGAACCGCTCTTGGCGGAATTGGCGACGATTCGCGCGGAAAACGCCGAATCCCTATTGGCCATCACGCCACCTACGGTGCTGGCGGCGTTCCGAGCCGGCGATCAACATCGGCGGGCGTTGGAGCAACAATTGGCGGAAGCTTCGAAACCACTGGAAATCTTGCCAGGGATCGTCGAACGGCGTGCTGCCTTGCAATTCGCTGAAAGGCCGGTTGCGGATGATCGAGTTTTGACTCAGTTGCAGGCTGATTTACAACGCAGTCAAACCCAAGTCGACCAGTTGCGTTTGACGTTGGCTCAGGATCTGACCTGGGCGCTGATCAACAGTCCTGCGTTCATGTTCAATCACTAAATGAAAGTCCTCTAACGGAGTAATGTCATGTTTCGAATTTTAGGTGCTCCAGGCCGCGATACCTGTGATCAACGTCGGATGACGCGCCGTGATGTGGTGCGCGTGGGAATGTCGGGCATGTTGGGACTTTCGCTGCCCATGTTACTCTCGCGTCCGGCGGCGGCCTCGCTTCCACGTTTGGAAGCCCCGGGTTGGGGTCGAGCCAAAAGCATCATCATGGTGTACCTCCAAGGCGGTCCGAGTCATATCGACTTGTGGGATCCGAAGGAGAATGTGCCGGACAATGTCAAGAGTGTCTTCTCGCCAATTTCGACCAAGATTCCCGGGGTCATGTTTACTGAGAATTTGCCGCGTTTGGCTCAGCTGAACGATCGCTTCACGTTGATTCGATCGATGAGTTATACGCCGAACGGACTGTTCAATCATACTGCTGCGATCTATCAGATGATGACGGGCTATACCACGGATAAAGTCAGTCCGTCGGGACAATTGGAGCCGCCTTCGCCCAAGGATTTTCCGAATTTTGGATCGAACATTGTGAAGTTGAAGCCGGTGGATACACCGATGCTGCCGTTTGTGATGTTGCCACGTCCGCTGCAAGAGAGCAACGTGGTGGGGAAGGGCGGAACCGCAGGATTTTTGGGCAAGGCGTTTGATCCGTACACGTTGTTCCCCGAGGGCGACGACATGGACATGGACAAGATGTCACGAATCAAGATTGACGACTTGCAATTGCCGCAAGATGTCTTCACGGTTCGGTTGGAGCGTCGCGCCAAACTCTTGGATTTGGTCAACTCGCAGATGCCCGCCATCGATCGAGCGGTGGAGACCTACAAGTTGGATGACCAATACAAACAGGCGATCAGCTTGGTGACCTCAGGGCGTGCACGGCAAGCGTTTGATCTATCGATGGAAACGGACGAAACCAAACAGCTTTACGGGAAGAACACGTTTGGCCAGAGCCTGTTGTTAGCGCGGCGGATGGTCGAAGCCGGAACACGTGTGGTCGAAGTCATTTGGCCGAAGATTGCTAACTCCGACAACCACAGTTGGGACCAACACTCGGACTTGGAAAAACGCATGAAGAACCAATCCGCTCCGATGTTCGACGGTGGGTTGGCTGGTTTGTTGGAGGATATGGATCGTCGCGGATTGTTGGAAGACACGCTGGTGGTCGCTGTGGGTGAGTTTGGACGTGCACCTCAGCGAGGTGTCAGTACATCGGGCAACAGCAACGACGCGGGAGGGCGCGATCATTGGCCTTATTGCTACACCGGACTGGTGGCCGGCGCCGGAACGAAGCGCGGGTTGGTGTACGGCAAGTCGGATAAGACGGCTTCCGCTCCAGCCGAAGACCCGGTCCATCCGGGCGATTTGTTGGCCACGATTTATCATGCCTTTGGCATCGACCCGGAGATGATGGTCATGAACCACTTGAACCAACCTCGCGAACTAGTCAAAGGCCACGCCCTAACCAAGTGGTTCACCTAGTGTCGTGGACCGCTCTGCGGTCCAACTTCCGGCGGACGGGTGTTAGTGTGGGGCTTGGACCGAAGTCCTGTGGACCGTTCCGTCGGTCCAACCTGTTTCACCTCGTGCCCAATTCGACACATCGCCGACCGCTCCATCGGTCCCATTGGTTTCACTTCGCAACCTGCGGAATCGCGCCAATCGCACCGCGGCGACCAAGAGATGTCCAGGACATAACGACACGCAAGCAAACCTGAAAAGGCGGAAAAACCTTAGCCAGTATGCGAGCGCCACCGGATCGAGTGCCCGCACGATCAACCAAGGCTGGCGCGGCGAAGCTTTGAAACATTTTTTTCTAGCGACCGCAGATCCGACTGGGCTGAAACAGCCTTAGCCAGTGGGCGCGATCCGCGGGTTAGCGTGGGCGGAATGCAGCAACACTTCAAGGCCGCGAGAACCTGGCGCTTATCCGGGGCTGTACGTCGAACGTGACGATGTGAGCTGGTTCATACCAAAAAAAGCCCGGAGCCCCTGGACAATTTCGCCCCAACGGTTAAGATTTCGCCTAGCACTTCCGATATCCAATCGGAGTTCAGGCCATGTGAGCGGTGACCGAATCAGGTGGAAACTTGAGGTTGGATCGTTGCAGCGAGGACTGGACGGGCGTTAATAGAACGCGGGATGGAGCAGCCCGGTAGCTCGCGAGGCTCATAACCTCGAGGTCGTCGGTTCGAATCCGGCTCCCGCAACTGAATCAAGGGCATCAAACTTAGTTTGACCCTTGGGTTATACCAACAGGCCGACGCCTCAAAACGTCGGCCTGTTCGCGTTTCTGGCCCTTGTTTTCGCGGAATTTCGCGAAACTCTCGTTTCTCGAACTCTCCCGTTTTCGACCCCGGTCCGTCCCTCGGCGCAAATCCTTTGGGGAGACTTTTGCCCCTTCTCGCCCCAGCTCTCGGCACTCTCCAAGTCTCTCAAAGTTGGGGTTAACGCCGAGTTGCGTCCGCCCTCCAGATCCGACCGCGTGAGGAATTTTGGACGATCAATAAAAGTATGCGTCGTCCGATTAGGTAAGTTGCGATACTCTTGCTTATTCGTTTCGGCGGCACGTGAGATGTCTTCAGAAAAAATTTGGAATTCCACACCATTGAGATCGCCATAATCATTCTGTTGATCAAATCGCTATTTTAGACCGACTCGGGCATCATACGAGCGGCTAGCCTCGTTTGTCACCAAATTACATTAAATCTTTACGAGCCAAAAATGCCATGTTAAGCAAACGATGCATTGTTTAAGACATAGCGTCGAGAATTGCGTTCCAGCTTTTCAAAAGACATTCTTGTAGATCAGCAAGCGAAGCGAATTGATGACTACTATGACTGTGGAACCTTCATGCAAGAGGACGGCAAAGCCGATGTTGAGACCAAAGATGGTGGCGGGGACAAGGATGGCGACCATGCCGAGGCTGTACCAAAGGTTTTGGCGAATAATGCGGCTGGTTTGACGGCTTAGTCCGACCGCAAAGGGCATACGAGAAATATCATCTGCCATTAGCGCGACGTCAGCGGTTTCGAGGGCGACATCGGAACCGGCTGCCCCCATGGCAATTCCAACAGTGGCTTTGGCCATCGCGGGTGCGTCGTTAACGCCATCGCCCACCATGGCAACATCGCCTTCAGTTCGAAGTTTCTTGATCGCTTCGACTTTGTCGTCTGGCATCAGGTCACCCCAAGCATCATCGATGCCGACTTCTTTGGCGACGGCATTGGCGACTTGTTGGTTGTCGCCGGAAATCATGATCATTCGCTGAATGCCAAGTTTTCGCAGGTCTTTGATCATTGTTTTGGCGGCATCGCGCGGAGTATCCATCAAGCCAATGACGCCGATGTATTGTACGTTCCGTCGAACTATCATTGTGGTTCGACCCTGGCTTTCAAGTTGCTCGACCATTACCCTCAGATCGTCAGGGATCGCTGGGCCTTCGATTTCGGCGAACAAGTCATCCTTGCCAATGTAGACCGTTTTGCCATCAACCGTCGCCTTGATTCCGCGGCCGGTGATGCTTTGAAGATCCGTTGCAGATGGGATCGGTTCGCCGTTGAGCATCTCCAGCCCACCCCGAACCACGGCGGCAGCCAACGGATGATCGCTAAGCTTTTCGACGGCAATACTTGTCTTTAGGAAGTCAACTTTCGAGACATCGCCGTAAGGCATGACATCGGTAATGCGGGGTTTACCTTCGGTCAATGTTCCCGTTTTGTCAAAAGCAATCGCAGTCAGGCGACCGAGGTTTTCCAGCGGCCCACCACCTTTGATCAAAACGCCGCCGCGAGCGGCACGAGCAACACCACTGAGAACTGCGCTAGGGGTGGCGATGGCAAGAGCGCAGGGGCTTGCGGCAACCAGCACCGCTATGGCCCGGTAAAACGAAGCTGAAAATGGTTCGTCGATCACCAAAAACGCAAACAGCAAAATGAAGGCGATGGCCACAACAGCAGGTACAAAATATTTTTCGAATTTATCGGTGAATTGCTGGGTTGGAGATTGTTGCGATTCGGCTTCGCTGACCATCTTAACCACTCTGGCCAGTGTCGATTCGCTGGCTAATTTAGTTACAAAAATTTCAAGAGATCCGCTTTGATTGATCGTGCCTGCAAACACACGATTTTCCGGAGCCAGGTCAGACGGGTTTCGCGCGGCTTGCTCTCGGTCGGCGACAGGAACTTTGTCAACGGGAATGCTTTCACCTGTAATGGCGGCTTGGTCAACGCTGCTTTGCCCCTTGAGCACAAACCCGTCAGCGGCAATTCGCTCGTTCGTTTTCACAACGACAATATCGCCACGGACTAATTCTTCCACCGGAATTTCAAGAGTTGTTCCATCGCGGCGAACGCTCGCCGTTTCTGGTGCCAGTTCGGCAAGAGCCTCAATTGCTTTTCGTGCCCGACCCATTGCGTAGTTTTCAAGTGCATGACCGATCGAGAAAAGAAAGAGCAACAATGCCCCTTCTGCCCACGCTCC
>JAEUIQ010000102.1 GCA_016794985.1 Planctomycetaceae bacterium
GTCGTAGATTACTCCGTTTTGGTCAGTCGCTTTGACGTCCAAGACGGACAGTTTATCTTGCTCGAAGTCTTGAAGGTTGAACGGGTTGAGGATCACGACATCAACAATCGGGACCTCGGATTTGAGGATTGCATTGAGCAAACTAAGCAACGCCAACTTATTGGCCGGTGAACCAAATACTTTTTTGAAGGCGTAGTCGTTTAACGGGCGAATTCCAATAGCCATCGGGGAACTACTTTTGGCTCTTCGTGATGAAGGCTCAGGAAAGCGAGCCATTAAAAAATCCGAAACCCGCCCCGCTACTGCTCTTGGTGTTACACTGAGGATTAGCGGACCCCAGGCCATCAGCATACACCAAACGGGTCGAACGCCAACTGCCTGACCCGCTAAGACCGACCTCTGATCTTGGAAATCTGGAATTGTGGATTCTAACCACACTTCTTCGATTCAGGTTCTTCTTGACCTTCCAGTTCCAAGCGGATTAATTCGCCAAGCATACCAACGTCACGGCGTCGTGGGATGATGCTGCAACGCAGTGAAGCATTCTTTCTGGAGTAAACAGGCCCGAATGGGCCGAAACAACCTTAGCCGGTCGGCGCATGCCACCGGTTAGAGTGGAGCCTCGTCCAAAAATGGCCTGAAGGGCCGACACAAGTGCTGAACGTGAGCATAAAAAAATGCGTCACAGCGTTGACGATGCTGGGCGGACGATGAATACCAACACGCCCAACGGAGCGACCGCTGGGGTGCCTGGGTTTAATGAATATGGCTATGTCGGTGGCCTGCGAGTTTGGAAGAAGATCACTCGCAATGGCAGCACCTTCGAACATCGCGTCTACATTCACACTGGGCCAAATTTATTTGCTGAGTACAACGCCGGAGTCGCCGCCAGCACTCCAGTTCAGGAATACGTCTACGCGGACCAGATCGATTCGTTGGTGATGATCCACCGCAGCAACAACCAGCGACTCGGGGTGACTCGCAATCGGCAATGGAGCGTGGTGGGCTCGCATGACTTGGCCAATGGCAACATCGTCGAGCGTTACGCCTACGACATTAGTGGAAAGCGCACCATCTACGCCCCCGACGGCACCACCGTCCGCACCACCTCCTCCTTCGGCAATAACTTCGGCTACACCAACCGCTGGCACGACGAAGAATCGGGGCTCATCAACTTCCGAGCAAGGTACTACAACCCGCTAACTGGTGAGTTCTTACGGCGTGATCCCGCAGGCTTTGTCGACGGAATGAGTTTGTATCGCGGGTACATGGACGTCAATTACGTAGATCCAAGTGGCCTACAAACTGTAAGGTGTCGTTGTTATTCGGGTTGGTTAGATGGAGATGTTTTCGGGAGTACGACGGACGTTCAAGTCGAGTGCGACCGCGTCTTGGATGATTGTTGCAAGAAAGCCTGTAGGTTGCTTGGCGGATGGACGGGAACCTATACCGCACAAAACACTGAAACATTCTCGAACCCAAAGTACGAGGAGTATTTGTTCTCATATGAGGCTAAACATCCGCACGATCCAGTTGATTTGTGGTTGACCAGGGCAAAGTTAGGGGCCTTTGGAATAGCTGGGATTGCTGGTAGCGGAGCGGTCATTGGTTATGGAATTAGCACTTATGGTGTGTATGGTCTCGGTGCGATCGTTCTTAAAGAAGCTGGGGATGCTGCTAAAGATGCGGTACTAGAGAGCACGATAGGCTTCTCGCCACCAACTGGCATCAGGGGCGGGGTCAAAAGCATTCGTGATTTCTTTGGGAAGTTTTGGAAGAAGAGGTTAAAGCCGCTGAATTCCGAGGTAACTGGGGAAGCAATCGATCCCGAACGGTTAGCTCGCATGAAGGCTGCATACGAGCGACAAGGCGGAACAATACACCAGAGTCCCGAGATTGACGACTTTATGAAAAGAAATGAAATTGAAGGAAGGACGTACGATTCAGAAACCATTTTCCTACCTCAAGAACCCACCACGTCTGCTGTATTCGAAGAGTTCATTCATGTAACACAATTCCGGAAAGGCCGGGCTGACAAGCTTGTCGAAGAATTTGGCCCTGACGAGGCAGCCAGATTGCTCGAGATAGAGGCTCAAGAGACCTTGATTCGTAATCAAAAAGCGTGGAAAATTCCGGATTCCGAGAACACGCAAACAATCGAGCGGCTGCAGTATCTCCGATCCTGTGGAGGTGGGTTATGAAAACGAGGTTTATTGTAGTCAGTGCGGAACAAGTACCCGGAACACAAGTATTTGCCGTTGACGGTCGCTTGGTTTGCGGAAGAATTCGGTCCGGCGATGTTTGGTATGACCAAAAGGATCGTACGAAGTTCGTTAAGATAAGGTCAATGGCGTTGGGCACCAGCGTGAAGAAGATAAAGGATGGCATTCTGGCCTTGTCTGTGGAGGAACCGTCTTTCCCAATTATTGAAATTGTTGGATCAGAGATGGTGTCGGATGATTTTACTGCCTCAACCGATGATAGCCAAACCAATGAGACTGGATGAATAATAACCACCCGCAGCCAATTGCATATGGTCAAGTACCTGGGCACAACCGTCGATACCCGAACTTATGATGACGGTGGTCGCTTGGGCACCAGTACGTATGCCAACGCAGCGGTGGTCAGCTTCGCGTATCGCAACGACAATTTGCCAACGTCGATAGCCACCACCCATGCGGGTAGCCCCAACATCGGCACCTATTCTTACACTTGGGACGCGAACAAGAATAAAACTGGTGAAACGATCACCAGCACGATGTCGGGCTTTGGGTTCTCGACGGGTGCCTCGGGTTACGATGACGAAGACAGACTCCAGGCTTGGAACCGCACCAACGGGACGATGAACCAAGCTTGGACGTTGTCCGATGTCGGGAACTGGGACGCCTTCACCAGTGCCGGTTCCACCTGGAATCGCACGCACAGCAACGCTCACGAGTTCACAGGGTTCACCGGTGCCAGTACCGGGACCTTGGCTTATGACGTGAAGGGCAACCAAACCTCGCGTCCGTCCACACTTTCGGCCCCAGCGTTGAACTTGGATTGGAACTTCGACAATCAATTGGTCGGAGCCGACACCAATGGTTCCGCAGGCAGCTTGGAAGTGACGTTTGAGTACGATGCACTCGGTCGCCGAGTCTCTCGCAGCCATTCCAGTGGCAATGTGGTTTACGTTCACGCGGGTCAACAAGTAATCGCTGATTACGCTCGCGGTACGGCCGCGGCATCACCCAGTTATCGTTATGTATACGCCGATTACGTGGACGAACCGATCTTGCGTCACACAGGTACTGGCACTACTTTGCCGACGACGGGCGACAACACTCTGTATTACCACCGCAACCAACAATACTCCATCATCGGCCTAACCAACGCCGCCGGAACATTGGTTGAACGTTACTCCTACACCGCTTATGGCACGCTAGGCATCTATGACGCCAGTGGCACCGTTCGTACGAGCAGCACTTACGCCAACCGCTACACGTACACGGGCCGCGAGTACGACGCCGACCTCAACCTCTACCACTTCCGCGCCCGCTGGTACGACCCCGCCACCGGCGGTTTCATCTCCCGAGATCCGCTGGGGTATGTGGATGGAATGAGTTTGCACCGGGGGTATTTGGGGGTACGAGATATTGATCCCTTCGGTGATTTAGTAGTACGTGGGTTTGATGAACCGCTACCCGATAGATGGGGTGTAGAGCAACACCATTGGTTTCCTCAAAAGCATCAGAGTAAAATAGAATCGCTGTGTTCGAAGGTCGGGTTCAGTATTCACGCATATACAACCAAGCTGCAGATTGCAAGTTATTTTGATGAGGAAACAGGAAAAAGGGGGATGAGTAAGGTCTACTCAGACCATACTTGGCTTGAGAAGTGGCGGAAACCAACATGGGAGGAAGAAGTCTCTTTACTGCTGGGGGAACCTGGCACGACCTGTTGTTCGTTTCTCACTGCGATGATTGAAAGAATTCGTGCTGCTTACAAAGAACTCCGAGATAGGGAGCTTGCTCGTGGGGTACCTGAGTGGGAAGGTCACTATGAAGACCCGATTCAATGTAACATGTTTCCATGGACCAGTGACATGTTGTTGGTCCAAGGACGCGGAGCATTTGATAAGAAGGGGTGGCATTATTTTTCAACTTGGTCGATACTACTAAATCAGAGGGCGCGCGCTTGCCAGGAAGAGGAAAATGATTTGCATCGATGGGTTCACATGCCATGTCGTGAACAGGTACTAAAAGAAAGAGTACCTGAGCACCTAGCTCCGCTACCTCCAGGAGGACATGGTCTTATTGAAGACCCTATAATAATGGAAGCGGTCTTTGGACTTGGCGGGATCGTAAGGAAAAGCTTCGTTCGACTCATATGGCGGCCAACTGTTCGGCCTGGATTACCACCTTCGAGCGCTCCACCGGTGTCACCAACTCCACGCGTACCGCCGGTGGGTCGCCCTGGATGGACTCCCCAATATGTGCCGCCAACGATTGCAGGGTAGTTCATGACGTACCAATGATAGCCAAGCCGAGATTGACGCACATGAAACGCAGTGCTCAGAAACCAAGTCATGTCGCGCGCCAGTTGATATTTACAGGGAAGTCGTCAAATAGCACATGCTGGAGTTTGGTATCGTGATCAGGACAATTCAAAATGACCCATTGCTCGGGGGGGTGTCGTACAACATGTCTGTGATAGAGGACGTCACGAAGCTTCCGCCAGAGTATCGAGATATCATTACGGATCTTGAAATTTCAGCCTTATCTGATCACTCAGCATTTTTTGCCGCGTTGCGCGAGAAATGTAGGTTTCCGCCGATGCAAGAGTGGCTTAGTCTAATCGTTGCCTCCGAAAGTGTTTCTTTGACAACGTACATTGACGACAGGAACCAGCGGGCAGCGACAATCGATACGTTAGGTGGGAGCCTTTGCTTGACTCCTTCTTCGCTGCCCGAGTGTGCATCGGATCGTCTTAGGGAGGTCTTTGATGTCGTTGGCTCGATTCATCAGTGTGGTTTTGGCCAGCCTTATGTTCTTGGTGTCGACATGCATGGCACAATAGAGGAATTTGACGAACACATAACTAATTATTCGTCCGGCCCTCCTGCAGGATCATATGTCGTTCAGTTTTACAACGCCGATTGCGGAAACCGATTGTTGGCCGTTGGCGACCAAGTCTATCATTATCATATCGGTGGGGCTATTTGTGCGGGGAACTCCTTGGAAAATGTATTAACCGAGTATTTCAACTGGCTTTCGGGCAACGACACTACCTTTAGATTCGATATCCCCTATGAAAACGTCAAACCGAACGCGACATAACGCAGCGGCTCGTTCTACTGCCTTAGTAGTGTCAAGTAGCGTCGAATTCGTATTTCTTGTCAACGAGCAACGGAAATTGACCCAGGAATTTCATATTGCGATTGGCAACGCGCTGGTGACGCTGCCTTTTGACGTGCGGCGCTTTGCGATCTTCGCTAGCGCTCTGGCGAGAAAGTGGCGTTATTGAGTCATTTGGCCGTTCAAGAAAGAACCATGAGTAAGCCTGATTTGGATGAATAGGCGTGGAGTTGCCGCTAGGCTGGGTTTGATTGGCATGTGGTTCGCTAACCGAAAGATGGGGCGATTCTTGAGCCTTGATTTAATCTTTGTTTCGAATGACGGTGCGATTGAGTGCCGATGTCGACAATAGATTCGGCGACGAAGTTGTTTTGGCGTTACTGAACGTGAAGTGGGTGCAGACCGGTAGCGAGGCAGACGGTTTTGATCGCCGCGGAAAGTTGAATCGTGTCCGTCGCTGAAGGTGCGACAGTTTGGTTAGGCTTTTTTCCTCGATGTCTTTTTCCCTGGTGGCGGAATGCCGGTTTGAAGTTCTTCTTGATGATTGGTTCGTCGTGCTTGGTTCTTCGTTCGCCGTGTCTGATCACAACTTTTCTTGTTGTGCCGTTTGGGATCGTACACTGCGTCGGGATTGAATTCGTAGATCTTCGGATTGCGAAGTTCACCCGACTTCAATCGCTCGGCAATCTGTTCGACCAAGTACCAATAGATCGCTTGATACAACCACTTGTCGAACCACGTCGTGCCCACCATCGGGGTTGGCAATAGACCCAACAACCGCCCCCGACGTGGCTCGTCCCGTCGGTGCGGAAGCTTTGAGGTTAGAACGACATCGCAAAAGCTAGAATCATCAGTGGGTTAGGTTTTGAAGGCCGTAGGACCGACTTCGCTTCAGGCACATCTGCAAGTAGGCCGATCGGTTTTCATCTTGGGTACGGACCGCCCGGACGTACGAGCGTGAATCATTGCGGTCTCGGTGACGTTCGTCTGCTAAACAATTCTGTCCCTCGACCGCTTCTCACGTGGGTCGATTTTCTAACCTCAAAGCTCTCGCTCCGACCGGATGAACCGGTACGGGGGCGTCTCGCGCTCGGAGTCTTTCTAACCTCAAAGCTTTTGCTCCGACCGGATCAACCGGTCGGGGGCGGCGCTCGTTTGTGGTTGGATCTTGTGTACCAATCTCTGCTTCGGTACGAGCGATTTCTCGCTATTCGCTGACGGTACCGATACTTTGAACACCTGAGCCATGCCTGAAAAATCCCAGTCTGTCGCAGCGGATTTCGCTTGCTGCCGGGATAAGTGCTGGATTAGAATTGAGGTCGAGTCTCGACCAAGGCAGCCAACGCATCGAGGGCGTCATCGTGTTAGCCGATCCCCTGCACTTATCTCGACATCAAAGAACCCCATCACCGCCACCGCTCTCTTCGTCGTGTTCTTCTCATCGCAGTGCGAAACTCAAAACCTCAAATCCGTGCAACCATCGCAACCAACAATACTCCATCATCGGCCTAACCAACGCCGCCGGAACGCTGGTTGAACGCTACTCCTACAGCGCTTACGGCACGCTAGGCATCTACGCCGCCAACGGCACGGTTCGTACGACCAGCACTTACGCGAACCGTTACACCTACACCGGCCGCGAGTACGACGCCGACCTCAACCTCTATCACTTCCGCGCAAGGTGGTACGACCCAAGCACCGCCGGCTTTATCTCTCGCGATCCGCTGGGTTATGTGGATGGCATGAGTTTGTATCGGGGGTATTTTGGAATTCAAGGGCGAGACTATTCAGGCATGTGCAAAGCTGGAGACTGCATCATCGAAGCACAGATGAGAGCAGTTAGATTCCGTTTTGTTGGGAAAAATGGAGCAGAGGAAGAGGTGTTTGAATCCGATCCTTTTGATGATTTGCCGGGCGAAAATGATCCGGATGGGCAAGGACCCTTCGACCCCGACTCGTTTGATGATATTACGGATGAATTGCTCAAGAAGCTTCTCAAAAAGCTGATCGCTAAGTTTGGCCTGAATCCGATATTAATGTTTCGCGCAAAAAATGCACTTCCGACGATGCAGATCGTGGAGGTTTGGCTTGATCGAATCTACTTGGAAGTTGGATTTGATGTCGATTGCACAAAAAGAGAGTGTGTGGAGATCCCAGCCGTGATAAGGTGGGGATCTGCGATTAGATGTTGGCTGAATGGGTTTCCAGTAGTGCTTCCCGAAACTTATTGGGATGTGTCTGATTTTGACTGTGGTGGGCCATATTGGATTTCAGTCGACTCAGTACGTGTCGGGGATACAAATGGCAATGCCGCAGCGTGGACACCAGAAGAAATTAGGGAAAAAATTAGAAAGCATGAATGGGCAATTCGCGATTCCACTGTCTTCAGTAAAGTAATACAAAAAATGAAGGCACTTCAGAACATTCCTGCCGGCTGCACTGTGGAGCAAAAGCAAGCGGAGCAAAAGCAATGAGAACATTAGCGATTGCATTGGCAATATTGATGTCAACGAGTTGCGATTCGTCCAGATCTGCAACTGTGAGCACCGATTCAGAGCGAAGTGATCTAATTGCAAAAGTGAATTTGATTGAGGATGAAATTGCACGGATCGGAGAACCGCCAAAATTTAAGAAAATGTATAAATTTGAGCAGGAACATTTCGATCACTTGCTCAAACTACGCAACATCCACTTTTTGGACAAGTACAAGTCGCTAAACGTGCAGATTGCCGAATTCAAAAACAACAACAGATCACTACCGGCAAACTTCTCCGATGAAACCTGGAAAATATTCGACAATTTAATATTTGTGTTTTGCGTGTCAATTCACACAGGCGACAAAGTCGAAGCGGCAGTTTCTCTTGACATTATCAATCAGTTTCTTATGCTCCAAGAATCTTCTAATTTTGAAGAGAATTGGAGTAAGATACTTGCGTATCGTACTAATTTTCTTCACCTCGTTCCGTATCTTCCCGAAATCCCCACGGCGGCCTTGGACGCCTTCCACGAGCAATGTGAGTTGATTGAACTAAAGATGCCTTGTTTTTGGGAAACCCAAATCAAGTCCGTTCTTGATATGGAAGAGCCCAACATCGAACAAGAGAAAAAGTTTCTCGTCGCTCTGTTGTTGGAAGCCAAGTCTTTGTCAAAAGGCGATGCACAGCTTTACTACTATGAACTTGTCGCGGAATCCAATATATCGCCAATTCAAGACACACTGCAGGTCCCAATACCGGAGTGGCTCCGGCGTTTGCGCGAAAAGGCTGAAAACACCGATGTATTAAAGCGATGTGTGAAATTTTGGGGGTTTATGGATTCCCTGGAATCTTCTCATGTTGCTTGTATTATTGCAAAAATATCGCTGGAATCGCGAGGAAAAGATCAAAATTTTGACAATTGGTCGAGCGAAATCTTCACTGCAATAGCAAGAGAGTATCCGAATGCCGTCGTTACCTTTGAAAAAGACCAAGAAAACCACACGAATTGTCTAATTACAGTCTCCTTACATACTTTTGTAGAGACAACAACAACAACAAGTGTTCTCTGTCCCGAAGATGCCTTCGATGCCCTCCCCGTCTCGTACGGCCAACGGAGGTAGTGGGTTTCGGTTCAAGAAAGAACCATGAGTAAGCCTGATTTGGATGATTAGACCGGGAGCTGCCGCTAGGCTGGCTTTGATTGGCATGTGGTTCGCTAACCGAAAGATGGGCCGATTCTTGAGCTTTGATTTAATGTTTGATTTGAATGTCGGTGTGATTTGTGGTCGAAGTCGCAGATGAACTAGGCGATGCCGTTGATTTGGCGTTTCTGAACTTGAAGTGATTGCAGACCGGTAGCGAGGCAGACGGTTTTGATCGCTGCGGAAAGTTGATTCTGATCCGTCGCGTCAGGTGCGACAGTTTGGTCAAGTTATTTTCCTCGATGTTTTTTTCCTGGCGGCGGAATTCCGGATTGAGCTTGATCTTGATGATTGGTCCGTCGTGCTTGGTTCTTCGTTCGCCGTGTCTGATCACAGCTTTTCTTGTGGTGCCGTTTGGGATCGTACACCGCGTCGGGATTGAATTCGTAGATCTTCGGATTGCGAAGTTCACCCGACTTCAATCGCTCGGCAATCTGTTCGATCAAGTACCAATAAATCGCTTGATACAACAACTTGTCGAACCACTTCGTGCTCGCCATCGCTTCTTGCAACGCATCTGGCCAACGACTGTGGTCGATCCGTCCAGTTCGCAATTGCTGCAAGAACTCGATCATCACGTCCCACGGCATGAGGCTCAGCAACGACAGAAGTTTTGCAACGGCTTGCAAGATGGTCGTCGTCATGTGTTGGGAACGCTGAGCTACTCGCTCCATCTGCTCCCCGCACTGCCGACAGCCGTTGTACTTGGACCGCCATTCCGATGGCCCCAATCGCTTGCCGTGTAGCGATGTCTTGCGGGCATCCTCGTGGCAGGACACCTGCGTTTTGCTTGGAGCCGATGTTGGACTGGATGTTGAATCAGTTGTTGACGTCGAACTTGGAACCGACGTTGCACCCGAGTTGGTCGGCACGATCGCTCGCACGGCGATCTGCAAGTCTTGCTCGATGGTCATTGGGTGCTGTCAACGAGCAACGGAAATTGACCCACTGGCGAGCATTTGAAATTGACCCAGGGTTTTCATGCTGCGATTGGCAATGCGCTGGTGACGCTGCCTTTTGTAGTACGGCGCTTTGCGATCTTTGCTAGCGCTCTGGCGAGACTGTGGCGTTATTGCCACTGGCTAGATTGCCTGCTTTAGCCATTTTGCTGTTGGTTCGAGCCTCCGTTTCTGCTTGTGGGAAGTGGAGTTCTCGACTGGCAATAAGCACCCAGTTTGTTAACTCGACTTATGCAATCGGACTGCATCGACGTGCTGCTTGAACTTATTGTGCTCCTTTCTAGTTCAGTGGTTGTCTGTGAACCCGAACCTTTACGAAGTTAGGGGAACCGAACCTTTACGATTTCTGATTCCGTGCCTATCTTAACATCAGCGAGTTGGGGGCCGTTTCGATGGAGCGCAGCGGAATCGAAACGGCCCCCAACTCGCGCGCGCGGAATGTCAGCCCGTCCGGGTGGCGTCCGACCCGCCGTTTGTCGCGGTCGAAGCTGAGCGTCCCAGGCTTGCCTCCAAGTGCTTTAGTCGGTAGCTGCGGCCTTGGATATTGAGCACAGTTGCCACCGTTGGCTTTACGCCAACGGGGCGATGACTGGCCAGCTACCTCAGGGAGCTCAAGGATTTAAAGGCCGTAGGATTAACTGTGCTTCAGACACTTCTGCAAGTAGGCCGATCGGTATTGATCTTGGGTACGGAG
>JAEUIQ010000023.1 GCA_016794985.1 Planctomycetaceae bacterium
ATCGTGCCGAGGAGCGACGGTACAAGGCCGATACCGCCGTCCTGGAGTCGGCCAAACGCAAGTGCCGCCAGCAGCTAAAACAAGCCCAGTAACCCCCGCGCCAAGCCGCCCAAAAAGCAGCCGCGGCGGTGTACGCTTACCCTAACTCGCGATGAGCTACGGGGGCAAAAAGAACTGCTCGCCTCCCAGAATACCGTGTTGGGCACACAAACATTCAACAACACCTTCTTTCACTTGCTTGCACTTCATAACAGCATCGTTTCCGACTTCACGTACGTTTCCGACCTGAACGATCAATCGGACGCAGAACGCATCTTGAAAGGTACAAACGGGTTCGACCGAATGTTGGATGAGAACTTTCCGGAATGGAAGCGGGACGACGAAAAAATGGAAACGGCACTTGTAGTCTACGACGATTTGTACTTCCGTTTTGAGAACAATCTCTCTCGCTATTTTAGAAATCTATTTCATCTGATCGAGTTTGTTCATGTCAGCGATGTGCCTTTGAAACGGTTCTATACAAACATCGTGCGTGCCCAGTTGTCAAATGCAGAAATTGTCTTGTTATTTTACAATGGTTTGCACCGAAACGGTCGTGAAAAATTCAAACCGCTGATTGAAATGTATGGCTTGTTAAAGAATATCTCGAGACCGGAGGCTTATCGAAAACATCAGGCATATTGTGAATCAGCGTTTGCTGGGCAAGACGACAAATAGACATGCTTAAAGACAGGCAGGGGACACGAACGGTCTGCCGTAACCGTGGGCGGATTGTTTCCACGGATGCTCCACAGTCTACTCGCTCGTCGGCGACACCTTCAGTCACTAGAAAATGTGAGTCTTTCCAGGTTTGCTTTCTAGCGTTTATGTAGTATTGCCCTGTGTACGTCAGCGACGACTGCCCATCTTCGCGCAAACCTCCCACTTGAGTGAGAATTTTTTCCGGTTAAAATTACTAGCGCGAAGATTATTATCAATTTACAAGCGGTGGAGAGGCAGCAGTGGCAGTAAATAAATCCATCCAGTTTGAAAGTGGTTCGCAATGGCGTCGCTGGAACCCCCATCTCCATGCCCCCGGCACGCTGATTAACGACGGCTTCGGAGAGGACTGGGATGGATATCTCAAAGCGATAGAAAGCGCCTCCCCAGTTGTTGAGGTGTTGGGTGTCACCGACTACCTCACGATTGAATGCTACAAGGCGGTCAAGGCCCAAAAGGACGCTGGACGGTTACCAAAGGTGAAGCTGATTTTCCCGAACGTCGAGTTCCGCATGACTGTGGCGACCGACAAACTTAAAGGAATCAATCTACACCTACTTTTCTGCCCGGATGATGCCGACCACGTTGACCGAATCGAGCGGGCGTTGTCGGGCTTGGCGTTCGAGTACAAGAGTAGCCCGTACCGTTGCAACTTGGCAGAACTCGCACTGCTGGGAAAGGCTCATCACAACGGGGCCATCGAAACGGTGCCCGCGCGCAGCGTGGGGGCAAATCAGTTCAAGGTCGAACTCACCGACCTCCGCAAAATGTTCCGAAACGACAAGTGGGTTACTGAGAATTGCCTTGTCGCGGTGGCGGCAAGCAACAACGATGGAACCGCGGGACTTCAATACGACGCCTCGTTCGCGGCTCTCCGCCAAGAGATTGAGCTGTTTGCCCATGTCATATTTTCGTCCAATGCGAAGACTCGAGACTTCTGGCTTGGGAAAAGCACTAGCGACGATCTTACGTCATTGGAATTAAAATACGGGGGAAGGAAGCCGTGCCTGCATGGCTGCGACGCCCATACGGTCGCCAAGACATGTAAGCCAATCGAAAACCGGTACTGCTGGATTAAGGGCGACCCGACCTTTGAGTCACTGCGGCAGGGGCTTCTCGAACCCGAGGAACGGGTCTGGATTGGCGAGCACGCCCCGACGCGGCACGATGCCAGTCAATGTATTGCGAAGGTCGCTACTCGCGGAACGCCCTGGATTACGAACATTGAGATTCCCGTTAACAACGGCCTTGTGGCAATCATCGGTTCACGTGGCTCCGGCAAGACGGCGCTGGCCGACATTCTGGCCATCGGCTCAGACGCCGTATCCCCGTTGGAGCTTGCTACGTCCTTTCTTCATCGCGCTTCGAACCCGATAAATTATATCGGGGACGCGATAGTCAACACTCACTGGGGCGATGGCATTAATGTTTCGCGATGGATGAACAAGTCAAACCAGAACAGAGGCCCTGAACTAGTGCGATACCTTTCGCAACAGTTCGTTGAGCAACTCTGCTCGGCAGAAGGCTTGGCGACAGAGCTTCGCAAGGAAATCGAGCGGGTTGTCTTCGATGCGACGGAACCCGCCGACCGGTGCGATGCTGGAGATTTTGAGGAGCTGGCCGAGGTCCATCTGAAACCGATTCGCCGTGCCCGCGAAGTAGCGCAAGAAGCCATCGAGAACACTTCTGTTCAGGTCAACATCGAGCAAGCCATGCACGCTCGGATTCCAGCCATTACACGGGAGCAGACAGAGCGTGCCGCAAGAATCGTCAAGCTCACCGCCGATATGAAGCAACTGATTCCGACAAACAGAGAAGCACATGCCATGAAGCTCGAAACGCTGGAAGCCGCGTTGACAAGGATGAACTCGGCAATTGAAAGGCTCAACCGGTCGAGGATTCGGGTGGATGACTTAAAACGCGAGGTCGATGACACGCGGAAAACGATTGCCCCTCAAAGTCTGGTGGACCTGAAGCAATCATTCACGGAGGCCGGGCTGACTGAAGACCAATGGAAAAACTTTGAGTTGGTCTTCAAGGGTGACGTTGATGGCGTAATCACGAGTAGGTCTGCCGGCATCGCACAACAGATTCACGCGATAACCCATGGGACAGGGCCGGTCGATATTGCGACTGAACCGCCAGATAAATGGCCACAGAAAACCCTGGCAATCGAACGCGACAAGGCGAAGGCGATTGTCGGTCTCGATGGGCAAAAGCAACATCAGTACAACCAGCTACAGCTAAAGCTCAATGCGGAAGTGAAGTTACAGGAAAAATCCATCGAGGAACTGGCAAACGCCCGGGGCGCGGAGGCTCGCGGCAACGCTTTGGTTGACCGCCGACGCAAGCTTTATATCGAGGTGTTTCAGTCGTTCCTCAATGAGAAGAAAGTGCTGGAAGGACTCTATGCCCCCCTTCAAGACACACTCAGAGGTGCCACGGGCTCCTTGAAGCGGTTACGACTCTCAGTGTCACGCGAAATTGACTTGGCCAGATGGATACAGGCGGGAGAACAGCTTCTCGACCTACGAAAAGAATCAGACTTACGCGGGCATGGCGCACTCGAAAAACACGTAGAGCGAGTGCTTACACCAGCTTGGCGAACTGGGACGGCGGAAGAAGTCGGCGAGGCCATGCAGTCCTTCCTCAAAACGATTTATCCGGAAATCCGAAAGGCTATGCCCTCAACGATTACGGTCGACAAGCAGCCGGAGTGGGTTCAGCAGGTGGCAACTTGGGTCTATAGTACCGACCATATTCAGATGCAATACAGCATCACGTACGATGGCGTTGCCATCGAGCAGCTTTCGCCGGGCACCCGCGGAATCGTGTTGCTCTTGTTGTACCTAGTTATCGACGCTCAAGACCGCCGACCGCTCATCATTGACCAGCCGGAGGAAAACCTCGACCCGATGTCGGTGTTCGATGAACTGGTGCCGCACTTCAGGAATGCGAGAAAACGCCGTCAAGTCATCATAGTGACGCACAACGCCAATTTGGTCGTAAACACCGACGCGGACCAAGTCATTGTCGCATCATCAGAGCCGAACGCTGTTGGCGGCCTGCCGACCGTCACCTATCGATGCGGCTCCATCGAAGACTCGAAAATCAGAAGGATTGTGTGCGAAATCCTTGAAGGTGGCGAACGAGCATTTCGTGATCGCGAACGTCGGTATCGGCTTCAACGCGATCATGAGTCAGTCGATTGATCCGGTCTGGTCACAGCGAATGACTTTGCGGGACTCGAATAGAAAATTGAAAATCTCGAAAAAGACATGTTTGCTGGGTAGTAGTATGACGATTGCCTCTGATTATTCGCCGCCATTTTGGTATGCTTCGACGACGGTTTCGGTGCCTCCAAGCTGTGTGCCCCCGGTGTCTACCACTAGCTACGACAAATACGCGTTGACGCATGTCGCAATCGGCCGAGACGTCGGTGAAGGCAGGGCTTTGATCTTTTATTTGGCTCGTGTTTTTTGTGCGGCCGCCGTACAGAAAAATGACTCGCCTATCGTTGCTGAGTCGGGTTGCGTTTTTTGGGGCGATGAACTGTGACCAACGCTCCTTTCCGTAATGACTACTGGATTCGCCCAGATTGTAAAGCTGGTTTTTCATGTCGCCTCGACGGCAAGACGGGGATGTCCCATTAATTGTTAAAACTCATTGGTGGTCTCTGAATACGGAACAGCTTAGTGATTGCTGGAATGTGTTGCAAGTGGATTCACCCCGGGTGCCGTGTTCTTGCCTTGAGCCGTAGGCG
>JAEUIQ010000053.1 GCA_016794985.1 Planctomycetaceae bacterium
GGAGACCCATCCAAAGCATCGCTGGACGATCGACGAAATCCGCGGAGAGGAACGCTCCCAAAAAGAAATGGCCAAACGAAATCGCCGCCGCCAGATCGAAAAACGGAAAACGAAGCAGGGGTAGTTCATCGTACGCTCACCACCTTGAGGAATTATCCAACGCGAGGATAGGCCCGAATGGGCCTAAACAACCCTAGCGGGTGTGCGCGAGCCACCGGTTAGAATGGTATCTTGACCAGAAGAGGCCTGACAGGCCGACACAAGGTCCATGGTTAGGCAGGCAAAAAACCTTCATGGCGCATCAGGTCGGTGTTTCGCAAAAAAAGCATTTTGTACGTGTTCATCCGTGGAACATATATTGACCCGTATTCGAACGGTGAAAACCTACGGCGACTTGAATTCAGGAAAGGCTTTCAGGATCGCGCTTAGTCGTTGCATGGCGCGGATGAACCGTTTGCTGGCGGCGGCCGGTTCGATGTTTAGCGAGATGGCGGCTTCTTCGTTGGAGAAGTTCTCATAAACTCGCAGCAGGATGATTTCGCGGTCGGCCGGTGCGATTTCTTCCAGTGCTTCGCTCAGTTTCTTGTGTCGTTCTTCGCGAAAGAACTTGCCGGATGCCGACGTATCGTTGTTGAGCAAAAGATCAGCCAAGGTCAAGACACTGTCGACACTGCCGGCTCCCCCGATTTCCTCGCGCCGCACATCGCGGATTTCAGCGACCAAGTGCACGCGATGGGTGGCGATGATCCGCTCTTGCACGATCATGCGTAGCCAATGAAAAAGGGGGACGTTACGTTCTTTCTGGTAGTTGCCAAGTTTTGCCATCACGTCGAGAAACGCTTCTTGTAGCACATCCTCGGGGTCAACTCGGCTGGCCAAGCGACGATCCAATCGTACGGCGATCTGTTGCCGCAAGCGAGCGCCGTAGAGTTGGTGCAGAATTTGAATCGCCGTGGTTGGGTCGCCGGCTTGCCAAGCGGCTAACGCTCGGGCATCAGGTTCGCAGTTATCGTCACTCATGATCGAGCAAGACCCGCAGGGGGAGTCATGGCACCGTGGTTGGCTGTCGGTGTGGCGTAGTGTAGTCCGATGGGCGGCTTCCTTCAACATGACCGCGAAGCCAGGGTCTGGATTGGCCTCACGCGTTCACCGGTTCGCAGAGTCCGGTTGCCCGCGGGACGCCGCCCAATCGCGGATCGTCAAGCGTTTTGCGACCCTATCAAAGGTTCCAGTCCCAACTCCCCAATCTGGGGTCCTGAGCTCCGCGGTCGTGGAGCTGGTAAGCCGTGCGGAGTGGCCGCACTTGGCTTCGTCCGTGTTTTTTTGCTCAATCTCCGACGGAGATCGCTCCGAAGCTCATGATTTTCGAAAACTTCAATCAAATCGCAAAAAAAGTTGTCTTTTACGAGTTTTCGCAACAGGACATGCCAATAAGGCAAACTGTGCGCCCTGCGTCATCCAGCCGGATATTCGAAGAATCGCGGTTTTGTGGTGTTTTTCGGTCGCCAAGTGTGTTTGGTCTGGTTCGACGGGCGACATGAATGAAATTTGTCCTCGGTCCGGGTCGTGGTTCTTGCAAACAGGATTTGATGCCGATGAATTGTTCTCCATACCCATCATCTTCGTACAGGAATGGCGTGGCAATTGCCGTGCGAGGCTGGGCAATCGTCATGCTTGGGTTGACGGTGGCGTCGTTGGGGGATTCGGCAAACGCCCAGATTATCAATTGGCAAAACGCAAGCGGTGGTTTTTGGGACGTTAACTCCAATTGGAACGGTGGGGTTCGGCCGGGATCCGCCGCGACAGCCCGGTTTGGCGTCAATAGCACCTACAACGTCAGCTGGGATAATGTCACGGGGAACACGGCGACCGCAGGGCTTCAATTCGCGGCAGGGAATGTGACTTTTCGGAGCAATGGAGGGCCCATTTTCCGTCACACCGTTTCAGGCGAAACACTAGTCGAAACGGGTGGCATTTTTAATTTGGGAGTGTCAGCGGCCGGTCGCTTCAACCTGGACACGGGCTCGCTCAGACTGCAATCGGGCGGAATCTTAAACGTCCGATTTGGCAGTATTCTAACTTCGTTGGGCACGGTCAATGTAGGAATCAATGGCAGCGGTAGCCAGTTGAACATCACGGGGGGCAGTATCGTCAATGTCAATAATGGTGCGACGACCATCTTCGGTGGAAATTCGGGTGCCTCGGGAAGCGGCTTGGTAAGTGGAACGTCGTCGCATCTCAACGCCAGTGGGGAGGTTTGGGTTGGCAATTTTGGCAATGGCACGTTGACCATTGATTCTGGCGGTCGAGTTTCTAGTGGACGGGCCTATATTTCTTTGAGAGGGTCATCCACCAGTTCCGCGACGGTGACTGGAGCCGGATCGCAGTGGACCAGTTCCGCGGAGTTCACGGTTGGCGATACGGGCAATGGAACCCTGAACGTTCTGGATGGTGGT
>JAEUIQ010000084.1 GCA_016794985.1 Planctomycetaceae bacterium
GATCGAGCAAGAGTTTGTCACCGATGCGCCGATCTGCAACCTAACCATCGACAAAAACCACTCCTTCGCCGTTGGCAACGATGGAATCCTGGTGCATAATGACCCCGAGTGCCCCTGGGAGGTTTCCGACAATGCCCCAAAGGGACTACTGGAAGGACTAAAGGGCGTTCCGTGGGGCAAATACATGCCCAATGGATGCGAGGAAATCGCTAAGAAGATTCAATCCGCAATTGGCGGTACGATTCATCGAATCAAACCGAATTCTCGAGTTCCAGGTGCAGGCTCCCTTGGACCTCGCTCTGGAATGCCCACAAACTGGGCTCATCACGAGGTCGTAGTCAAAGATGGAATTGTCTACGACGCACTAACCGGGCCAAACGGTTTATCGATCGCAGACTACAAGGAGCTATGGGAGTATGCAGATGACATCGATTTCGGCTTCTGAATACTGGGAGTACGCTATGGAAATAATCCGGCACGCGATGCGACGGCCAAGTATGTATTTCAAAACCCTGAATGAGCTGGAAGCGTTAATGGGAGGACATGCAGCAGCATTTCAGCAATTGCGAGTCATTGAACGCGACGCAGCATTTTCTTCGGCGTTCTCGGAATGGATCATGACTACGACCGGCGAATCATGCGCAGCGGGTTGGGCGTATGCGATCGAGCAAATCGCGATGAGAGAAGGAAATGAAGTCGTAACTGTGTTTCAACGACTCGCGAAAGACTTTGACGAATGGAGGCAAGCCATGACTTGAACGTATTTGCATAAGATCGCGGTTTAGTAGCCCCAGTTAGAGGAGCCGCCGAGCTTGGCGGATTTGCACGTGGAATCTCGGCTGACGAGATCGCGGCGATAAATCGGCGGTTAGGTGGCGGGGTCAACATGATCGGCCAAGCTTCATCGGCGCTTCACGCAGTATCATTCCAAGAAGGGTTTTGGAACAAGGCGGCAGCGATAGTTCGAGAGATTGCAGGTAGGCACATGTTCAACGACGCAAACAAGAGAACCGCTCAGGCCGTTGTTGAGGAGCTTATGAAGCGCAACAGCATTGCAACGGGTGTATCTGCGGATCAAATGCGAAAAGTTATCGGTATGGTTGCGAGAGGCGAACTACGAGAGATTGATGAGATCGCAAAGGCACTACGAGGTTTCTAATAATGTCAAGCGAAACGATGGAGAACTTGGCGACACTATGTCAGAGGCTTGGTTTCAACTTGGACAGCAACTGGAAGGGGCTAGACGCTGTATGGCCAATGGTAGAACTCATTCGTGGCGATGGTGGTGTCGTTGTCATAAAGGTTGATGGCCAAAGAACGTCAGAAGAAGACAACGGTGCTTACACCGTCGTAATCTCTGGTGGCGGACTGAAGGGCGACTATGTTTCCACGGAACGTAGTTCACTCGAAGACTGTTTGGAACACTGCATTCGAGAGTATGTTGTACGCTGTTGGCTTTGAGCCTGAAACCGCCGGGCAAGCGACGTGACCAAAGTAGGAAAACCCCCTGGGGACAAGACACAACCTGGGGAGGGAACCCCTGGGGGCTCATCGTACTACACAACCAGTATTGTTTTGCTAGCGTTCGAACTTTGGCGAACTTGAAAACGTATTGGCTTCTGTCGTTATGACAGGAGGTGATTGATGTTCGAAGTATCGTTGGAAAGCGAGTTCTCCGGGTGTGATTTTGAGGACCTACGTTTGATAAAGCGTCTACCGATGATCGGAAAGAAGCTCGGAGAGCGACCAAACCTAAGCATCCCCGGCTCGTTGGAGAGTCGCGCTGAGATGGAAGCCGCTTACCGCTTCTTCAACAATGATAATGTGACTCCTTTAAAAATCTCTGGCAACCCATCGAGCCCGAACACTGGGGCGTGTCTCTCAATCGAAGGTCTGTTTGTTGGTGCAGGACACTACCGAACTTGATCTAACGCGACCGGAACAAGGAAGCGCAGCAGGGGACACACAAATTTCCCTTGGGCAAGTGATGTTTCGTGCAGATCACGTTCGTCCCGCCGTTGCTCGTTGCCTGTCCTTTCCTTCACTGAAAGTTGAGTGTCCCTGGAAACTTCTTTTTCATATCTCCATCTTCTTACCAAATCGGATCCGCATTTCGCGAGTCAGATCTGATGTGAGAGAGTTTGGGAAGGGCATTAAGATAAACGTAAGAAAATATTCTGCGGCTGGCAGCCGAGTCGGTGGTGATTGGGGCGAAACGCTGCCGAGCGATCTTGCTTGGCCCAAGGAAAGTCGTGCTCACCACCTTCCACCACGCCAGCATAAGCCTGGGTATCGAACACGGTTAAAGGCAACGGAATTCGGGCAAAGAAGTTCAGTCCCGCATGGCAGGTCGCGTGGTTCGTTAGACTTTTCATAGAACGACCAGAATAAATGAAATCGGTTGCGGAACAGAGTCGCTTTGCAGAACTCTGCCATTGATGCCGCAACGATTCATGCCCCAAAACAGAGGCTCCACGAACCCGAGCGTTTAACTCGATCGGCCTACTGGCGGACGTGCCTGAAATGCATCTGGTCTTTCGGCACGCGACTCCGTAGACAATGCCTGTCACGAAAAGCCTAACAAACCGCCGAATAAATCGGCGGGATTCTACGACCCGAGACTCTTGCGGTCTTGACTTCACAAACATCGCTAATCCCGCCTGATTGACAAGCCTAACGCAACTAGGCATAATACCTAACGACGTTTGGTATTGGGGCAGTTTGGGTGGAGAAAGATTCGATGGTTTCACGGGAATTGATTGCGGCATCGACGCGACCCCTGGTATTGGCGGTTCTAGCGAAGGGCGAAAACTACGGATACGCCATTATTCAACAGGTTCGCGAGCTATCTGGGGGAGATTTGGAATGGTCTGAAGGAATGCTCTATCCGGTCTTGCATCGACTGGAACAAGAAAAACTCATCGTGGGGTTCTGGAAAGAGGCAGAAAACGGTCGGCAGCGGAGATACTATCGAACTAGCGCGGCTGGAAAAAAGGCCCTGGAAAAAGAACGAATACAATGGCAGACAGTTCACAGCACTTTAACTGCTTTATGGGAGTCTAAACTGTGTTTGACTTAGCTCGCAATTTAGAAGTATGGTTGGCGGATGCCTCGCGTTCCGGGTCGATATCGCCGCAAAATTTAAATGAACTAGAGTCGCATCTTCGTGACGCTATTGAAGACTTGACGGCGAAGGGATTGTCGGATCAAGAGGCATTCCTGGTGGCTACCTATCGTTTGGGAACGCCAGAGACATTGAACGCGGAATTTCGTAAAGTAAACGGAAGCGACGTTTGGCGAGATCGAATCCTGTGGATTATCACAGGCTATATTGGCGGCACGGCGCTAACGGCATTGTTTCAAGGACTATCAGCTCTTTCAGGGGCAACGGTCGCTTCATTCGGAATGGGTGTCGGTCTCACAAGCTTTGTTGCGATTGCGGCAGTCTTGATCTGTTGGTCGTTACTGTTGTTACTGATTTGGAAAACGGCCCATCGGGATCATGAATTCAATCGTACATATACTGTATCGCTTCGATGGTTGCCTTGGCTGTTGGCGACTGGTCTAATCGGCGTCGGGATGAAGACTGTGGGAAGTGTCGTGCATTCAAGGTTTGCCTCGGCGGGTGATTATGGCGAATTCGTCACTTGGGTCGCGATGGGAAACTTAGGCATTTACGTTTTCGTCTTGATGGCATTAGTCACAATTTTCATGACGTGCCGTCCCAGTCAAGTTCAATGTCTGGACTAGCGTTTTTCGCTCGCGCGAACCGGCCAGATAGTGTACCCGCAGATCGAGGAAACCGCCGTCCGTAAGCCCGATTCGTTGGCCGTCGAGAGCCGTGTACATTCGCTCGAGAGCCCCCATGACAACCCCTGAGCACACGCTGGTTAGCATTCACCTGGCGATAGCAGCGGGACTCCATCGACATTTAGGTTGGCGAGTTATCGCATTGGCGGGCGTGGCAGCCAATATCCCAGACTTGGATGGCGTGCCAATGTTGTTCAACATGCATCGTTTCGAGAGTGGGCATCGGGTTTGGGGACATAACGTTTGGGCAGTTCTTGTGACTTCGGTCCTTTTGGCTGTCAGCCAGTATCGCTGGGATTGGTTAGGACAAGTCTACACATGGTATGGCAAGACGTATCATCAGAATCAACACGAGGCGAACTCTTCGAGTTACCTCAGTTCCGGTACGAGACCAGCACATCGCGGCAGCTGGCTGATACTGACGACCGTAGCTCTTGTTTCACAAGCGGTGCATTTGCCATGCGACATGGTTGTTTCCGGCGGAACTGGATTTTCGGACTGGCCAGTGCGACCGTTTTGGCCGGCATCGGACATTGGCTACGTTTGCCCGTTGATTTCGTGGGGCGATATCGGACCAACGGTCGTATTGATGGCAGGAGTCATCCTGATCGCCAAATGGCCAACAACGGCACGGCTGTTTTCTGCTGGAACACTGGTGGTATTGACCCTCTATTTGGCGTTAGGCGGATTTGGCAGCTTGTTTGCCTAGTATACACCTCGATTCATGACCTTTCTTGCCCGCGCTGAAGGCTTCGCACTCGACAAGAACCTTTTCAGTCGCCCTGTAAATGGAAACATCAACAAAACGGTTGGGGCGATAAATTGATCCCCTAAGAACGAATTTACCAATCCGATGGTGATCAGCATCCGCAAAGCCGCAAAAATGTCCCAAATATCCACCTCACTTTCGCAGCGGTAGTTAATGTACAACAACATCGGCACCGTAGCGAACGTCAGCCAGACCGAGTACATCCATTCCTGATTGGGATTACACTGCAAGCGCAACCAACTAGCCAATCCGATACCCAACAAGAACAATGTGACGGTGACGATCACATCGCACAACAACCTACCCACGAATTTTGATAGCCCGCTCGCCATTTGAAATGCTCGCAATAGAACGGGCTGGTATTCGACACTGGTTCCAATGTCCTCGTTTACCACAAGAACCGCGTCTTGTTCCGCTCTAGCTGGCTCGAATGGGAACAAGTACCCCACTTCTCTTAAACAGGCAATCGCTCGCGTGCGATTGCGTCAAGAAAAGATTCCTAGTTCGGTGTCGCGACGATGGGGGTGAAACATGGATGTTTCCGCCGAGAACTGTTCCGATCGCTGTTGAACGGCATAACGATACAGTTGCTTTTGGCAATGAAACTCCTGGTCGCTCGTCGGAACAGGAACATAGGAGCCATCTGGCATTAGTCGCTTGGCCTTGACGTTGTCCTGGAAGTAGTAATCCAACACCTCCAATAGTCGTCGGCGGCAAGATTCGTCTTCGATGGGAACCAAAAGTTCGATTCGACGATCCAAATTTCTGGCCATCATATCGGCACTGGAAATAAAAACTCGACGGTCGCCACCATGGTGAAAGTAAAAGATTCGCGAATGCTCTAAGTAGCGATCCACAATGCTCGTAACAGTAATCCGTTCGCTCAGGCCGGGTACTCCGGGACGCAAGCAACAAATGCCACGGACGTTCAACTCGACAGGCACACCAGCCTGGCTGGCTTTATACAACGCCCCAATAATCATTGGATCTACTAGCGAATTGACTTTGAGGCGAATTCCGCTCGGTGCATCACTGGCCGCGTTTTGCACCTCAACATTAATCATCTCTAAAATTCGCTGACGCAGCCCCAAAGGGGCCATGGACATCTTCTGCATCGGTTGCGGAATGGACATCCCAGTAACGGCATTAAAGAAGTTGATTGCATCACTGCCAATCACGTCGTTGCAGGTGAAATAACTGATATCGGAGTACAACGTCGCCGTGGCTTCATTGTAGTTACCTGTAGCAATGTGACAGTAATGCCGCAAACCATCAGGATCTTTTCGAACCACGATGCAGATCTTCGAGTGTGTTTTTAATCCGCGAACGCCGTAGATCACATTGACGCCGGCGGTTTCCAAACTCCGCGCCCATTTAATATTTCGCTCTTCGTCAAAACGAGCTTTCAACTCAACGATTGCCGTGACGTGCTTTTGATTTTGTGCAGCACGTTGCAACGCCTGCACGATCTGACTGCGACTGCTGGTCCGATAAAGTGTTTGCTTGATCGCCAACACATCCGGATCATCAGCGGCTGCCTCGATAAATCGAACGACTGGGTCATAAACTTGATAGGGATGAATCAAAATCCGATCGGATTCGCGGATCACATCGAAGATATTGCGATCGACGGAAAAATGCGGAGATTCTTGGGGTGACCAGGCGTCAAAGCGTAGCCCATCAAAACCCGGCAAAGAGGCAATTCGAAACCAGTCCTTCAGGCGAACCGGCCCGGCAGTTTCAAACACGTGTAATTCATCGACTTGTAGACATTGCATCAAAAACTCGCGAGTCGCGGGATCCGCCCCCGATTCGATCTCCAAACGCACACAACTGCTTTCGCGGCGTTCGGCCAAGATTTCTTGCATGCCATGCAACAAATCGAATGCACCGTCCTCGTCGACCCGCATATCAGCATTGCGGGTAATGCGAAACGCCACACAATCACGAATAGCTTGCCCAGGAAAAAACTCGCCAACAAACTTCTTGACCACGGCCTCCAACAGCACATATCCATGGCCACCATCCACTGGGACGTTCACAAACCGATCTAATTTTCGGCCCAGTGGTAATATCGCGAACCTGCGTGATGGACGTTGATCATCCGCCAGCGTTGAAAGGTCGGTTTTCCAATCTCCGCCAAGCATTTGTTCCGGCTGCCAATCCAACTGGACCGCGAGTGCCATTTCCGAATCGTTCAAGAGTGGAAAATTCTGTTGTAGATCGATGGCCACCGGACTGAGGACCGAAACCACATTTTCATCGAACCAATGCCGCAAAAACACCGTTTGCTTTCGCGTCCATTGCTCAGGATCAAGCTGAGCTATTCCATGATGACGCAGAGTTGTCTGCAGTTTTTCGAAACAATCGTATTGCTCGCGCATCAATCGCCGAACTCGATCGCCCGCAACTTGCAGCAGTTTTTGTGGTCGAAATCCGGTCACGTCAGGTCGTTCGTGTTTCGAGCCGATGAGGATTTGCAGGCTGCCAATCCGAACCATGAAAAACTCATCCAGGTTTGACCCGGTAATTGCCAAGAACTTCACTCGCTCAAGCAGAGGATTGCTTGTGTCTTGGGCCTGGTTAAGCACGCGTTGATTGAACTCCAGCCAACTCATCTCGCGATTCAACAGTTGATCAGGCTCTGGCGTCTTGATGTCAAACATTCCAACTTACCTACCGAAAATATTCTACGGCGTTACGAAAGACACCTTGGCCATTCTGCGACCAATGAGCAGGCCACTCGTTTTCCTTTGTACGTCCACTAGCGGCCAATCTTGTCCATTGGAAGTGCTGGGTCTTCGTGATGTGTCGTTCCGGATGCGGCATCAAACCGAACACCCTTCCCGAGGGATCACTGATCCCAGCCAAATCCAACATGGCTCCGTTCGGATTCGCCGGCCAGTCGCCCAACGAAGGCTCGTCGGGTAATGGTGCGACGTAGCGCAAGGCCAATTGATCATGCGATTCCAACTCGGCAGTTGTTTCCGGACCGTCGGTCATAAATTTTCCTTCGGCATGGGCCATCGGCATGACCATACGGTGAATCCCGCGAAGAAAAACGCATTTCGAAGTTGACGCTTCCAGATAAACCCAACGGTTCAAGAAATGCCCGCAATCGTTGGTCGCCAATGTCGCACGACGCACACCATCTTGTCGCGGCGACACCAACAGACCACAACTCAACAAGATCTGAAAACCATTGCAGATCCCCAAGATCAGCTTGCCATCGTCGCGAAACTGCTGCAACATCTCGCCTAACTGTTGTTCCAATTTGTAGCCGAAGACTCGACCGGCCCCCAAGTCATCGCCAAAGCTGAAACCACCCGGCAAACACATGACTTGAAAGTCTCGCAATCGCTCAGGTGCCGCCAGCAACTGGTTGAGGTGCAAAATCTCGGTCTGACTGCCAGCCAACTGAAACGCGTAGGCGGTTTCTTGGTCGCAATTCGTCCCTGGTCCACGGAGGATCAATGTCTTCATGAGCGGTTGATCGCCGATCTAGCGGTTACTGCAACTGCATAAGCTGCGGGGTCTGATGATGTGTCAGAATCGTCCCCAACAAAGTGAACGGCGACACATCGTAAATGCCAATTTCCACGAACTGTCCGATCAGTCTCGACTGCCCTTGGAAGACGACGATTCGATCGCAAAGCGTCCGCCCCGTTAACTGGATGAGGTGTTGCGATTCCCCGGACTCTGCCGCCCCGTTCATGGCTTCACGCGACGATTCTTCTGTTCCGGATTTCTGACTCCAGCCCTCTGACGCTGAGCCTGGCTGGCCCAACTGCCAGAGATTCTCGCCGCCTGCGACAGCTGCCTGCGAATGCTCCTCATGGGAAGCGGAAGGGATCCCGCCTGTCGACGCGGTGAGTTCCGATGGCGAGCTCTTCCCTTTCTCGCTCCATTTGCTAGGACCTTCAACCAAGATTTCGACTTTGCGACCTAAGAAAGCGTGATTGTCCTCTTCACTGATCTTGTTTTGAATAGCGAGAAGTTCGTTGTTGCGCCGCTTCTTTACTTCTTCACTTATATCATCAGGATATCGTTTCGCTCCGACAGTACCGGGACGTTCGCTATATTTGAAGATAAAACTATTCTTGAAGCGGAACTCGCGAACAACGTCGCATGTCATTTGGAACTCCTCTTCAGTCTCCCCGCTAAAGCCAACGATGAAATCGCTACTGACCGAAGCTTCCGGCAACCATTCGCGAATACGGCCCATCATTTCGCGGTAATCTTCCAAAGTGTAACCGCGTTTCATTCGCTTGAGTACCTCATTACTACCGCTCTGCAGTGGGACGTGAAGATAGTTCGAAACTTTTGGCAAATCCCGGATCGCCAACAACACATCCTCGGTCATATCTTTCGGGTAATTCGTTACGAACTTGATTCGCCGCAAACCTTCGATGTCGTGCAATTTGTAAAGCAAGTCGCTGAATCGTGTTGTACTACCATTGTCGTTCTTGAACTTGTAACTGTTGACCGTTTGACCCAACAGCGTAATCTCCTTCGCTCCTTGGTCAGCCAAGATCTTCGCTTCTTCATAAATCAATTGAGGATCTCGTCCTTGTTCCGGACCGCGAGTCATTGGCACGATGCAGTAAGTGCAAAACTTGTCACATCCAATTTGAATTCGCAGGTAGGCCTGAAAAGGTGTTGGTCGCATCGTGGGATCGCGCAAGGGATCAAACGTCTCATGACTGCGCTTGATCACTTCGGTCGAACCGTCGGTGCGTTCTTTACTAATGGCCATGTATTGGCCACCGGGCTTCGCTTGCGATTGACGGATCAGTTCGGGAACTTGTCGCAATTGTCCCGGTCCAACAATAAAATCGACATAGGGAGCCCGTTGAAAAATAAGTTGTTGATCCTTTTGTGCCATGCACCCCATGACGCCGATGATTTGTTCCGGGTGTTTTAGTTTATGCTGTCGCAAGCGCCCTAAGGCACTGTAGATCTTGTCCTCGGCGTGCTGTCTGACACTACATGTGTTGAACAACACCGTATCCGCTTCAACGGTCGAATCGGTCAACACATACCCTTCACGACGGAGGCTGGCGACAACCATTTCACTGTCCAAGATATTCATCTGGCAGCCAACCGTTTCGATATACAGTTTCTTCTCAGTCATAATTCGGGCCGTAGAGAAAGAGTTCCCGGAGGCCAAACCACTCCGGAACGGCGAATGGTGCCAAGGGACAGAACCAGCCGCATCGCTAAAAGAATAACGACCCAAGCCCGATTTTCGAATGGGTCATTGCTACGATACAAGCAATTATCATTGCTCCGGCGTGAGCTCGGGTGGTAGTGTCCACCCGTTTTCCTGGGCGGCGGATCGAGTCGTGACACGAACTCGCCCCTCGGGATTGGTCGGATCGATCAACCAGATAAGCTTGCACTTCGGATCTCGCGCGTCGGTCACCGCCGGATCGGGATTGGCCTTCAAAACCAGAGCCGTCAAGATTTCGGCCAACGGGCGATCTTTCTGCTGAAAATTGGTGATTTTTTGGTTCTGAGTGATGCCGTCGAGTCGTAGCGAGTTCCCGTCCAGGTCGATGGTGAACTCGAACGGAAGCTTCGGGTGCGCTGATTTGATTTCCGTCTCCAATTCGACCAACGCATTGATCAGGTCTTGTTCCGGGATACTCAAACTCAGCGGACTTCGCAGCAACTCGGCCAGATTTTTCGGTGTGTTCGCCTCAGGTTTCGGAAGACTCGGACCTTCTTGAGCCAACGTTGTTCCACCGCCGGTGCGTGTGGCCAGGAAAAAAACCTCGGTGGCCGCAACCAAATTCTCCAAAGCTGTTGGTCGCAACCAAACGTTCATGGTGGGCAACCGATCGTGTTGCCCGGCCCGCACAAGTCCACTGACGTCCTGCAACATGCCGTCGTATCGCAGCATGGCATTTTCCCAGTATTGGACGCGCGGCAGGTCCAAAAGTTTTCGTTTGACCGCTTCCGGCATTTTCGAAATTTCGTCGATCATGGGCCCCAAGACTTCGCCAACGGGTCGAGCTCGATCACCAACCACCTTGACTTCTACGTAACTCTCACCGCTTTCTAGCAAATGAAGCGACAAACCCATCATTCGAACGGCAGTTGGCACTCGATCCTTGACCAATTGGCCAAGCCATTGCCAGCGCGCGCCCAACCAATCTTGGCCTTGCGAATTCCAGATTGTGACGGGATTGATGAACAATTGCAGATGACGATCTTGATCGGAATAAGCCAATAAGCTGGCCATCGTCCCAGCAAACTGGGTTGCGCCGCGATCGTGTATCGTGGCCGCGATTAGTTCTGGCGGTCCCACCACCAATCGCCGGATGTAGAGCTTTCGCTCGTCCAAGGTGACTTCGGAATTCGTTGGATCAAAAACATCGGCCCCCACTTGGTCCCATTGGGCTAACGCCAAGCCATCCGCCAAATCTGCCGTCAAAGGAGCAGAAGTTTGTAGCCAAGCCGCTTCGTTGCCCTCAGCAGCGCTACGTGCCAACAAATAATGAAACACGACTTCGTTGGCTTTCTCGGTCGCTTCAGAATTGATGGAGCGGTTGTCGGGAGGGCTAGTGTTTTGTTGTTGTGTCGCATCGGGCGAGCGTGTCCCATCCACGACTGCTGGATTCATCGAATCTTCGGCGGACGCCTCGTTGAGAACAGAGACATTCTCGCTCGGAGCGGTTTCGGAGCCCTGGGCCGAATTGGTTGCTGGTGCGGCGGGAATCTCCAAGGTCGCAATCAGCTTCCAACCAGCGAGCGAGACTTCGACCGATGGCACATTGTCGAACATCATCACATGCTCGACTTCGGACAAAGATTGGTATTGAGCCACCACCGTGCGGGCAAATTGATCCACTTGATAGGCCGAACGCCATTTCATGATCGTCTGGGCACTTTCCGTTGGTGTAGGGCCGTCCAACGCACGAAGTAAAGCTGCAACGGTCTTGCCGGTCTTCCAGAAATCCCGGTGCACCACCAACAGACCCGTGGGATTATCGGGCAAGCCTGAGACCTCCAACGGCAAGCCTACCGTCGGTGACTCCCACAACAACCGGCCATCATCAGGAATAACGGATTGCTGCCAGCCTGTCGGGCGAATCGCAACCGCGTCCTCGACAGCTCCGGCGGGCGGCAAGTTTTCTGTGGGTTTCGAGTCGTCCCGTTGCACCATGTCGGTGGTTTCCGGCCCGGCCAAGACCCACCACATTAGGAACAAAATGGCCGCGCTTGCCGAGGCAACACAGGCGACAAGTGGTGGCGACCAAACGCGTTTGGATGGCTTTCGAAAACGGCGGAGTGGCGATCCCTCCGGCGTCGGGCCCGCGACTCCACTGCCTGTCCTTGCGGACCGCACTTCGTCGACCCGATCGGTGACCAACTCCGTTTGGATCACAATGTGGGGAACTTCGACGGCTTTGACCAACTCGGGTATTTCGCTGGCCTTGATCGAATCAACCTCGTTTGTCCAGCACCGATCCGGCCAACCACCACACTGGGCTTGTAACTCCTGCGCCGCAGCTGACACCACAGACAACTTTAGCGTTGGTTCAATGCTTTGCTTCATCAAGTGGCGAAGCGACTGAATCGCGTCCGATGCCGATGGTCGTTGCAAAGGATCGATTGACCAGAGCTTCTCGATAAGTGCTCGAATTGGTCCGGGGACAGTCGTCGGCACCGGCCATGTTTGCGTTGGAAGCTTGACTGACGGAAATGGTTTGATCGCGTCGGAACCGCTCGTAGTGGAACTGGAAAAAAGCCAAGCCAAAGTACTGCCCAAACAGTACATGTCGGCAGCCGGCGTCGCCCATCCTCGGCTCGCAACCATCGCATCTTTGGTTTTTCCGGCTTGAGCAACCTGAGTAAAACGCTCGGCTAATTCGGGTGCCAGAAAATTCAGGGGCGCCCAAGTCGACTCTGGCGTGGGGCCACTGACCAATGCTTGATGCAACACCGAAACATCCTTCAATGCCGCAGCGCCGGAAAACAGTGCGCCTGCAAGAAACGGGGTTCGGAGAAAAATCCCAGGTAACGCGAACAATACCGCTCGTTTGTTGGCGGTGACCAAGACGCTAGATGGATCCCAATATCCAACCGCGAAATCGCTTTCGTGCAAATCCAGCAGTCCGGTTGCGATATCCAGCGCCCATTGCAAGATCCGTTTGGAAGACGGCGCAGGTAGGCGCGTCGCCAATTCGGGAGCCAACCGCTGGGCCAACGAACAAACACGAAGGGACATGTCGTCGGGCGCTTCGGGGAGATGCTCAGCCCCTTTTGTTGCCTGCCCCGAAGTTGACGGCAGTGCGATCGCTGGTGGAAACAAAACAGCGCAATAAGGCGGTGCCACCACCGATCCCCACGGGACCAGCAAATGCGGGTTCTTCGATCGTTTTGATTCCGCCAACCGAGAAACCCGGCGCCGAATCGCAGACCAGTCGGTCGACTTAAGCCCTGTCCCAAACGCAGCCCAAGCCGAGGGAGGGCATGAGTCCAAATGGGACGGTGCCGATCGTCGCTTGGACTCGACTTCGTAGAAGTGTGGCCATCCCCAATCACGGATCTGCCCGACCATTCGTAGCGGGCCAATTTGGAGCGGCCCGGCGTTGCCCTGCTTCAGCACCTGAGACTGATACTCCGTGAGAAGATCGTGGCTGATCAACCAATCGAGCAGGCGTCCCTCGACTGCGACGACTACCTGCGGGTCGGGGGAATCCGCTTCCAATGTTCGATACTCGGGATTCTTCCAAGACATGACCTCGGCGCGAACAATAGCGACCTGAGCGGGCTCCAGCAATTTTGCCGCGTCAATTCGATCCCAGATGGGCAAGCATTCGATTCTCATGGGCAGCCTTATCGTCGAACCTGACCGTTGCCGTATACGTAATATTTATTGCTTACTAACTGTTCCAAGCCAATTGGACCACGATGATGTAGTTTTTCGGTACTGATCGCCAACTCTGCCCCCAGCCCCAATTGCCCTCCATCGGTAAATCGCGTGGAGGCATTATGGTACACGGCGGCGCAGTCGACAGCCTCCATGAACGATCTCGCCACGTCGTGGTCGTCGGTGACGATCGTTGCCGAATGGCCGCCACTATGACAATTGATTTTTCGAATGGCTGCCGATGAATCATCCACCAACGCCATCAGTAGCTTGTAATCCAGAAATTCTTCATCCCATCGGTCGCTCGTGTCCAACGGCATCCAAACTGGTTCCATCGAGGAATCTGGTATCCCAGTCAACCGTTTGGCCAACGAGGCATCAACCCAAATCGAAACACCTTCCGTTCGCAACTCGCGGCACAATTCGACAACCTTTTCAGCGAGGCAAGGCAAAGCTTCGTCGAACAACACCTTGTCCAGGGAATTACAAGCCGAGACTTTCTGCAACTTTCCGTTGCGAATCAAGGATCGGGTCATTTCCCAATCCGCATTACGTTCCACAAACAAGAAGTTGTTGCCGCGACCGCTGACCAAAACCGGACAAGTGGCATGTTTCTTGACCAAGGCGATCAGCCCCGCCCCGCCACGGGGCACGATCAAGTCGACTCGTTCGGTCGGTCGCGCCAGGAACTCTTCAGTTTGCTGGCGGTCCAATATCAAAAGGCTGACCCAGTCGCCGGACAACCCCTGAGACGCGAGGGCCGCTTGCCAAGTTTCAAACAGTACTTGGTTGGTCCGCTGGGCCTCACGGCCGCCCTTAAGCAAGATCCGACTCCCGGCTTTAAACGCGATGCTGGTCGCTTCAATCGTGACGTCAGGCCGAGATTCGTAGATGATTAAGATTGTCCCAAAAGGAACGGATCGGTTGACAACGCGGAGACCGTTGGAGAGCGTTCTCTGATCGAGAATCAGCCCGACCGGGTCCGGTTGGGCGGCCACCGACTCCAACGCGAAGGACATTCCATCAATTTTCGCAGAATCCACATGCAACCGGTCGAACAACGCTCTGTCTGGATGTTCCGCTGCGGCTTGCACATCGAGCCGATTGGCGGTCAAGATGGCGGCCTTCCGGTCCTGTAACAGCCGGGACATCGCCAGTAAAACCGCGTTTTTTTGCTCAGTGGAGAGAAGCATCCGGGATTTCTCGAAAGGATTTCGGGGGAGCGTCTTTGGGTGAGGCTGATCGGGAAACGACACCAAACCAACTGGGAAAACCGTCGTAAACGGTTGAAGGACTCGACAATTATGCCGCCAATATGGTGTCAGAGGCGAGCCCAGAAGCTCAAAGATCCGAATCATATAAATTGCCGGGAATGTGGACGGTTCAGTCTACAACCACCAGCAGAAGTCAATTATGATGACGGAATCAGTGGTGGTGTTTCTGGGCAGCGCCCTGCTGCGGACGTCACTTTTCTACACGTGTACTTGGTCGATATTCCATGCTGCGAAAATGTGAAGCTTTGATCCCGATGTTGGTCGGGTTGGCGTTCTTCGTAATGGTCGAGACGTTGGAACGAGGCCAATCCAACCGAGCGAGTGCTCAGGAAGGGCCGGCGGAAGAAACTGGGTCCCGGACTCTGGCCGATGGGGTTCTGACTGTCGTACCACCCCATATCGATGTCAACGAAGGCGTCGTTTACCCGCGTCCTTTTGCCGGACTGAATTCACCAAACTATACGCCCAAGCATTTGCCAAACTCTCAGACTCTCGCCGGGCGCACGACGGGCGTGACCCGTTACCGCGACACTTGGCAGCTTGAATTCGCGTTCAAAGAACTGCGTTATTTGGAGGTAAAACTACCCTTGCCGGATGGAAACACCCAAGCGGCGGGCGTTTGTTACATGATTTATCGCGTCAGAAACTTAGACCAACACCTGAGTTTTCAGGCCAATGAAGCTGGGGCGGAACTTAGCCCAAACGTGGCAACACCGCTGGCAAATCTCGACCCCAGCACCCTGCCGGGACGGTTTTTCCCCGCGTTCCAGTTGGAAGGTTGGATCGAGGAACCCAATGGCGACTACGTGCAAAGAGCCTATCGTGATCGCGTTCTGCCAGCCGCGATTCCGCAAATTGCCGCCGCGGAAAAAATGGCAGGGATGCTGCTCGATAATGTCGAAATCGCCCGCGTTGACCTGGCCAAGGTTGACAGCTCGGTGGAAGTCTGGGGCGTCGCCACTTGGCTGGATGTCGACCCGAGAGTCAATTTTGCCTCGGTCTCGGTTCAAGGCCTGTCCAACGCTTTCCAGGTTGGGGGTTCCGGCGAGTCGACGAAGAACGAAGTCAAGACTTTGCAAATCAATTTCTGGCGTCCCGGCGATTCAAACCTCATCGAGTCCCAGTTTCGTCTCGGGATTGCGTTTGAAGACGAAAAAGCCGAGCGCCAACAGCAATTGGTTCAAAAGTATCGCTTGCCCGGGCCTGAATTGGTCATCGATCGCATTCAACCAGAAACGGGAGCCCCGACTCGTTTGGGTTATGTTCCTGCGGAGTTTAATTTAGAGAATCGGCAATCGGCCATCGTACAACAGTTGGATGGCGGCGAAGTTCCTCAAGCCCTCGCCGAATTCATCGCCAAATTGGAAGGGCCAGCGGCAGAGAACCTGACCGTCACCGCTTCCGCCCCCGGCTCTCGTTGGATTGTCGCTGGCGCCGACGGAAAAACTTGGACAGTTGGGCTGAAAGCGCTGACTTGGGAATTTAACGGAGAGAAGTTCCAATTTGTCGGGCCTCTTGATTACTTCTGGGATTTTCGCTACATTTTCTAGGCTCCGCCGAGGTCGGCAGGAACAACTTTTTCATTTGAATTCGGGAAAGCTGCAAACATGGCACATAAAAAGGGTCAAGGTTCGACGCGGAACGGTCGGGATTCGAACCCACAACGACGTGGAGTGAAGCGTTTCGGTGGTGAATTGGTTGGTCCCGGCAACATTCTGGTTCGCCAAGTGGGAACCGTTTTTCATCCTGGCAAGAATGTAGGGCAAGGCAATGACTACACGTTGTTTGCCTTGGTCGCGGGCAAAGTGATGTTCGATCGAGATGGTCGTCGGGTTAATGTAGTCCCAGAAGCGACGGCAACCGCTAACTAGTTTGCTCCTGCGGAACAGATCACGGCGCAACAGATCACGGCGTGACAGATCACGGCTCGTCGAATCACGGCGGGTCAAAACGCAGCTTCGGGAAGTTTCAGACTTGCTGGTTCGCAATTCAGGTTGATGTCCTGCAAACAGGTTCGTTCGCCTGTTTTATTGCCAAAACGGTAAATTTTTGCCGAAACGGTGAATCAACGTGACTTTCACCTGAAATAGGCTCGCGATTTTTCGCTCGATCGAACAATGAAAAAGGCCTCGCTTCCATAACAGCGAGGCCTTTTTTTTCGCCTATTGTGTTGAATGTTCCTGCTTGTCTGTTGCCCGCCGCTATTCAGTGCTCATCGCAACTTCAAATCCTGATTGGCGCAAAATCGACAGCCGCCGAGCTTGATCCAGGTCGTGGGTGACCATTTCGTCCACCATTTCTTCCACGGAAATCCGCGGGCTCCAGCCAAGCTTGGCCTTGGCTTTTGAAGGATCCCCCAATAACGTATCGACCTCGGTTGGGCGGTAATACTTGGGATCGATGCGAACGATGGTCTGGCCAACCAGCCGTTTCCACTTCTCTTCTTCGGCAGCGTCCCGCGACTGGGTCGTATCAACTTCTGCGACGATCCCCACTTCCTCGACACCCTTGCCTTGCCACTGAAGTCGAATCCCAAGTCGCTTGCCAACGACCTCAAAAAACTGCCGCACGCTGATCTGCTTGCCGGTGGCAATCACGAAATCCTCGGGCTTCTCTTGTTGAAGCATCAACCATTGCATTTCTACATAGTCTTTCGCGTGGCCCCAATCTCGCAACGAGTCGATGTTGCCCATGTACAAACAGTCTTGCAAACCCAGGGCAATGTTGGCCATTCCCCGGGTTATCTTCCTCGTCACGAAAGTTTCTCCACGTCGTGCCGATTCGTGATTGAACAATATTCCGTTGCAAGCATACATCCCGTAGGCCTCGCGATAATTGACCGTAATCCAGTAGGCGTAGAGTTTCGCCACGGCATACGGCGAGCGCGGATAAAATGGCGTGGTTTCCTTCTGCGGGATTTCCTGAACCAAGCCATACAATTCGGAAGTTGAAGCTTGATAGAAACGGGTTTTGTTTTGCAGGCCCAAGATCCGGATTGCCTCGAGCAGGCGAAGCGTTCCAATGGCATCCACATCGGCGACATACTCGGGTGATTCGAATGAAACAGCCACATGGCTCATCGCGCCCAAATTGTAAATCTCATCGGGCTGAGTTTGTTGTATGATCCGAATGAGGTTCGACGTATCACTAAGGTCGCCATAATGCAAACGAAAAGAAGGATTTTCGTGCGGGTCCTGATAGATATGATCTATCCGCTCTGTATTGAAACTGGAGGCTCGGCGTTTGATGCCGTGAACTAGATATCCCTTGGCAAGTAAAAGTTCCGCCAAGTACGATCCATCTTGTCCGGTAATTCCCGTGATCAATGCCGTTTTGTGCTGTGCTTTCATGGAGTCATTGCCTAGGGTAAATGTTCATCAATACTTGGAACCGTGAGCGGACGCCTTGAGTATGGCAATCGGCGTGGTGCTCGTCAAACCGACTGCAACCAGCGTCATAGACCTTTCCCGGGGTCCAGCGCGCCTACGAGAATCCCAGGGATTCATTAAACTGACTGCAAGTGGTTTTCTAATCCCCGAACTTGTCCACTCAAAAAATCTGCGTAAGTGCTTTGAAGTCCAGCCCGAAAGTCAATTCGCGGGCTCCAACCTGATTGTTGAATCAATCCGATGTCCGTCCGCTTGACCGGAGTCCCATCTGGTTTGCTCGTGTCGAACAAAATCTGACCTTCAAATCCAACGATGTCCGCAACCAAACGAGCCAGATCGCCAATCGCGATATCCACCCCGGTTCCGACGTTGACCCAATCGGGAGGTTCAGAAAGCTGTAGCAAATGAACGATCGCGGCGGCCAAGTCATCAACATGCAAAAACTCCCGGCGAGGTTTACCGCTTCCCCAAACGGTGACATGGGAGAGTCCTTGTACTTTTGCCTCGTGAAACCGACGCAAAAGCGCCGGTAGCACATGGGAATCATGCGGATGATAGTTGTCGCCGGGCCCATACAAGTTTGTGGGCATGGCGCTATGAAACAACACGCCGTATTGCTTACGATAATATTGGCACATTTTCAGGCCCGCGATCTTGGCCAAAGCGTAGGCCTCGTTGGTCGGCTCGAGCGGACTGCTCAGTAAAGAGCTTTCAGGTATTGGCTGCGGCGCCAATCGAGGGTAGATGCAGGTGCTGCCCAGAAACAAGAACCTCTGGACACCGCTGCGATAGGCGGCCTGTATCGCGTTGGTGGCCATGGCGAGATTGTCGTACATGAACTGCGCGGGATAAGTATTGTTCGCGTGGATTCCTCCGACTTTTGCCGCGGCAAAGACGACAATCTCCGGGCGTTCGCGTTCAAAAAATGTCTCGACGTTCACCTGACGGCACAAATCAACCGCTGCTCGGTCGGCCGTTATGATGCGACAGCACCCCATTTCGCGGAGCTTACGAACCACCGCACTTCCAACCATCCCGCGGTGGCCCGCAACGAAAATTCGCTTGTCGATCATGTACTTCTTTCCGGTTTAACAGTGTGTGCCTTTTCATACCATGAATTTTGCATTGTCGGCAACCGCAACCTGAATTCAATTTGCCGATCGGTGACGGCTGGATGGGGTTGGGCGGGTTGACAGAATCGCCTCGGTAAGGCCCAATTGCTCCTTGGACAGGGCAGGATTTTCGAGCTTTCTATACACCAACACATAGGAGTTTAGTTCATGGCGGTCTTCAAACTGAAAGGCAACGACTTCAACACCATCGGCAATTTGCCTGCTGTTGGCAGTGCCGCTCCCGCGTTCGCCTTGTGCGGAACCGATTTGGGCGAGATCAATTTGGCTGGCTTGCAGGGAAAAACGGTTGTTTTAAACATTTTCCCCAGCATCGACACACCAACCTGTGCCACAAGCGTCAAACGATTCAATACCGAAGCTTCAAGTCGACCTGGCGTGGTCGTCCTGTGTGTCTCCCGTGATCTGCCGTTTGCTCAGAAGCGGTTCTGTGGCGCCGAAGGCCTCCAGAACGTCACTTCAGCATCTGACTTCCGAACGGGTCAATTCGGTCGCACCTACGGCGTTCAGATCCAAGACGGACCATTGGCGGGATTGCTGGCGAGATCGGTGGTTGTGATCGGCACTGACGGGATCGTGAAACATGCGGAATTGGTTCCGGAAACAGTCAACGAACCAAATTATGAAGCCGCGTTGGCGAAGCTGTGATTGGCTTGAACTTGCCGATTGAATTCCTTTACAATGGGAGCGGATCTTCGCTCCCATTTTTGTTGGTGGTCGAAATCTGTCACCATTGATTCTCGGCTCAGGCGTCGGCCTTTTTTGGGGGGATTTTCATGAGTTCACCTTACGATCAGTCTTCATCCACCGGCAAAGAGAACCCGAGTCCTGTTTTTGCAAATTCCAACCCAGCAGCCGAGCTTCAAGTTTCGTGTCCCTACTGCCGAACGGTTGTGAACATCAATTCGGCGATGGTCGGCTTGAACATTTCATGCCCAACATGCCAAGGCGTGTTCCAGGCACCCACCAGCGCACCGAACTTCGCCGGTTACGGTTCTCAAAGCGGGGCCTACAACGCTCCGCCCTATCAAAGTGGACCTTACCACGGCGGGGCGTATGGCAATTCCTACGGAGGACCTGTGCAAGCCTTCGCGAGCAAGAAGATTGCAGCCGGAATTTGCGGCATCTTGCTCGGCGGTATGGGCATCCACAAGTTTGTCCTAGGTTTTACGACGTCTGGGATATTGATGCTATTGACCACAATTATAGGTGCTGTGACTGGGGCTTGCTTGATCGTTCCAATACTGGCGCCAATGGCCATGGGAGTTATTGGCATGATCGAAGGGATTCTCTACCTGACAAAGAGCGATGAAGAGTTTTACCAAGCCTATGCCGTTCAACGTCGAGAATGGTTCTGACCTCCTTCCTACATTTGAATCGCTATGTTTGAACCTGCTTGCGAGCCAAGGCAAAGACTCATCGCGGGAATCCGGTGTTTCTGCGCATTTTGGCCAATAACTTTTAGGCAAGGTCTTCCGGATCGTCGCTAGAAAGCTCCGCCAAAGAACTTCTTTGCCAATCGATTTCATGTCGAACTGGACGCGTGATTTGGTCGAGTCGTTGCTGGAGTTGAGTGTCGAGTCTCGGTAATTGCGACCATCGCCACGGCAATGTCACCGTAAAGACACTGCCTTTACCCACTTCACTTTCCAATTTGATATCGCCCCGCAGCAAGTGGCACAGTTCGCGAACAATCGACAGCCCGAGACCGGTTCCTGAGTGCTGCCGAGTGAGGTTGTTTCCGCCAGTAGCCGAAGGACCTTGGCGAAACTTCTCGAAAATGATTTCTTGGTCTTCAGGGGCGATACCAACCCCAGTGTCGGCAATAACCAATTCGATATCGAACTGCCCTGTCTTGCTGTTGAGCAAACGCCGGACCGCGACGTGAATCCGTCCCCCTTCGGGCGTGAACTTGATCGCGTTGGAAAGTAAGTTGGTCAAGATTTGCTGGACCTTGACTTGGTCCTGATACATAGGCGGCAAACTGACGGGAACTTCCGAGGCCAGCTCGATGCGTTTTTCTTCGGCCAACGGTCGCAAGAGATCTGTCAACAGTTGAATGACGCTATGGATATTGAAGTCAGAAGCCTTCACTTCCATTTTTCCGGCCTCGAGCTTGGCCAGATCCAGAATGTCGTTAATTAGTTCCAATAGCAATCGGCCTGACTTGCGAATATTGGAAGCGTAACGTCGCTGCCGTTGATTGAGGGCGTCGACCGATTCCAATACTTCGGAAAAACCAATAATCGAATTGAGCGGCGTGCGGAGCTCGTGGCTCATATTAGCCAAGAACTCGCTCTTGACTTGATTCATCTCCATCAATTTCATGTTCAGTTGTGCTTGTTCGTCAGCGCGGCGGTCAAGCATTTCGTTCGTCGCCAACAATTTTTCTTGGGCCTCAAGAATATTGCGAACCATCTTATTAAATGATGATGCCAGCGCTTCAAACTCGTCGCCGGTGCTGAGGTTCGCTCGAACATCCAGCTTGCCCTTCGCAATTTGATCGCTGGTTTCGCGAAGATGTTGGATCGGTTTGGCTACGATATAGCGCACGACCATCCAGATCGCCAACACGCATAAACTGACAGTCAAGATCGCGACGGTTGCCAGAATCGCTCGTGTTTGATTGATAGCTTGAGCGACATTTTGATATGGAAGCGTGATCCGCGCGATCAAGCGAGGCTCCTCTTTTGCCTCCGCATCGCTTGATGCCGACGGGGAATCGGCCGCAGCCTCGGCCAACTCCGCGATTTCGTTGTCAAACAAGCTAGGATTGATCGTTGTGTCCTGTTGGTGGCAGGTCAGGCACGTTTTTCGCTTCAACAAGATGGGTTGATAAAACTTGTAAACGGACACGCTGGAACCGTCGGGCTGAGATTCTTCCGCAACCCTGACTTCTGACGGGAACAACTCCGCGGGGGCGATGGCGGGAACCAACGTCTGAACATCGAAGTCCGGTGGTCGATCGGTTGGCAGCGGCAATTCAACTGGCCCGAGGGCGGTTGTGTCCGACCTCCCGGTTTCGTTTTCCAGCGGCAATTTTGCATTCAAGAGCCGCAGCAATATTTCGGCCTCGTCCGCAGCAAAAGCTTCCTCGGAACTGTCAGGCAAAGAGGGACGAATCCGAAAATACAAATCCTTCATCTGAGGATCTGGGTGCATCCATTTGTAATCAAGCACCGATATCGGCATTTCACGTTGTACTTCTCGGATAAAATCGCGAATTCGTTCCTTCTGCGAGGGTTCATTTTCGACTTGCTGGAAGTTGATGACCGGCAAGTGCAATTCCATCAGCTTGAGGTACACCAACTGACTGGCCCGGGCCCGCATATTGAATTGGATCAAGTCTTCCGTGATCCGATTGACCCAAAAAAAAGCGGTCGCGATCAGAACGAACATACAGGTTCCGAAGATAACCCGAAGTTTTTGCTCCAAATTGGAGCCACCCAGTAATCGCTTGACCAACCGATACGACATGAGCTTCCTTGACGAAATCCGCCCGCACCCGAAATGAATTATAGAGTTTGCTACACCAAATACCACCAACGCATCCCAGACATTCAGCGGGGCTACTACGTGGGCGCTCTGGGATCGAGTAAGATTCCAGCGGTGATCGGATTCCGCAATCTCTCCGGGCGAACCTCATGACGCCGCGTCCTTTGAGTACGAAAGACTTGTTGCGACCGCTCCAATATGTTGCGGGGGTCGGGCCGGATCGCGCCGATTTGTTGGCTAAACTAGAATTGCGAACCGTGGCCGACGTTTTGTTCAACTTTCCTCGAACTTACGAAGACCTCACCACCACCGTTCGAATCGAGCATCTGGTGGAAGGGGTCGAAGCGACGGTTGTGGGGCTGGTTCATTCAGTCGAACGCCAAGTCACACGCGCTGGCAAAGTAATCGTTGGCGTTTTGATTGCTCAAGAGCATCACCTCATGCGAGCACTTTGGTTTAATCCGACTTTCGGAATCAAGGACTTGCATAAAGGGATCTGGGTTGCCGTTCGGGGGACGCCGAAGCGCAAGACAATGCGTTGGGAGATGATCCACCCCAAAATCATGCGGTTGGATCTGCCAACCGCCCCCCCGTTGGAACAACTGGCGAAGCCAGGGTTGCGGGGGGCGGATGTGGCCGCCGCCAGTTCCCGTCCCGACGACACTTCAGCCGATTCGATCTGGCTTGGCAAGTATCGTCCGGTCTATGGGCTAACCGAAGGCTTGAACCAACGCGACATGCGCCGGATCACATCGAGTATTGTCCGCCGCTATGCCGGATTGTTGGAGGAAGCGCTGACGGCTGACTTGATCGAGAAACATGGACTTTGCAGTATCACACAAGCGGTAAATGGTATCCATTGCCCCGAACAGGCCGCCGATGTGACGACCGCTCAAGCCCGATTGGTCTATCAAGAGTTGTTTGCGTTGCAACTTGGTCTCGCGATGCGGCGTTATCGTATGACGGTCAACGCCCAAGCACCATTATTGGAAGATAACGCCAAAATTCGTGGACGAATCTTGCGACTATTTGCTTTCGAATTGACCACTGATCAGCAACTGGCCATCGACCAAGTGTGCTCGGACATGGGGCGAACGACACCGATGAACCGTATGTTGCAAGGTGACGTTGGTAGTGGGAAAACGGTCGTCGCAATCTATAGTTTGCTATTGTGTGTTGCGCATGGGTTTCAAGCAGCATTGATGGCTCCGACTGAAATTTTGGCTCGGCAACATTTCAACACCTTACAAAAGCAACTCAAATCCAGTCGTGTACGCATCGGATTGATGACGGGATCGCTGACTTCGGTCGAGCGAACCAAACTGGAGACCGAACTGGCCGCCGGGCAAATCGATATCCTTATCGGGACACAGTCTTTAGTACGGGGCAATATTCCATGGCGAAAACTTGGCCTCGTCATTATTGACGAAGGACACAAGTTCGGCGTAAAGCAAAGAGCGAAGCTGAAACAGGGCGGGAATGATCCGCACTACTTGGTTATGACCGCCACTCCAATACCACGTAGCGCGGCAATGACGTTGTTTGGCGACTTGGATTTGTCGATCATTCGGCAAACGCCGCCCGGTCGCCAGCCGGTCAAGTCGTACTTGGTTGAACTGGAAAAACGTGAATCTTGGTGGCATTTTGTTCGGCAACAAATCGAATCCGGTCGCCAGGCTTTTGTCGTTGTTCCGCGCATCGAAACGCAATCCGAAGACGATCAAACCGTGACCGCCACAAAAATGTATGAGGAGTTGACGGCGGGCGCGCTGCAAGGATTGCGAGTCGAGTTGTTACATGGTCAGATGTCCAGTGGCGACAAACAACGGATTATGAAGTCGTTTCACCGTGGCTTGACGCAAGCTTTGGTTTCCACCACCGTCATTGAAGTTGGGATCGACGTCCCGAATGCCAATTGCATGGCCATTTGCAGCCCGCAACGACTGGGCCTTAGTCAGTTGCATCAGTTGCGTGGTCGAGTTGGGCGGGGTAGTCACGCCGGATTCGTCGGGCTAGTTCTCGACGAATCCACAAACCCCGAAACGAGAGAGCGTCTGCAATTGTTCTGTCGGACTTCCGATGGTTTCGAATTGGCGGAGGCGGACTTGAAGATACGGGGGCCCGGAGATCTATTCGGCACTCGTCAGCATGGACTGCCGCCATTATTGATCGCGGATCTGTTTCGTGATCAGGAATGGCTGGTCAAAGCCCGCAACGATGCCCAAGCCTTGGTACAGGTTGATCCAGATTTAGCGGACCCCAATCGCAAACGCCTGAGACAATTGGTATTGAAGAAGTATGGCAAAGTTCTAGAGTTGGGCGATGTCGGGTGACCATTCGTTTGGCGTCCTGCCGATGATTTTTCAGGGATGGTCCTGTCATCCTCAATTTAAACAATCTCGTCTGTCTTAGAGGTGCCAAGTCTGCCACGCAAGTGTGACGATCGGCAAATGGTCGAACATGGCACCCACAATAATCCCGTGACGACCATGGTCCGTCTGCTTCGTAGGACCGATACGGTTTGGCCCGCCATAGTCGGCTGGGTCGAGATTCTATAAAATCGAGGCCGTAGGTTACACGCCGACTCCGCCAACTCGTAAGCCATTTGCGCAAAAGAATCGAAATGTTGTGGTCGCACTGGGTTCGCCCGCTTTTGTTCTGTGGTGATGCCGAAAAAACTCATTATCGGGCCATGACGGCCTTGTCCGTTGCGGCTCAAGTGCCCAGCTTCCTTTCCCAATTGAGGAGCCTAACCGTCGTTCGCGACGATCGCTTGGCAATGGAAGTACTTGGCCATCGATTTTCGAATCCTGTGGGCTTGGCTGCCGGATTCGATAAAGATGCGCGATGGCATCATTGGCTTTCAGCTCTCGGATTCGGCTTCATTGAAGTGGGAACCATCACGGACCAGCCACAAGAGGGAAACCCCAAGCCGCGTTTGTTTCGCTTGCCCGCCGATCAGGCGTTGCTCAATCGTCTCGGATTCAACAACGGCGGTGCCGAAGTGGCCCGCCAACGACTAGAACGCCAAGCCCCGAACATTGTTCTCGGGATCAATATCGGAAAGTCCAAAGTAACTCCGAACGAGTTGGCGACCAGCAGTTACTTGAAGAGCTTTCGAATGCTGTGGCCATTTGCACATTACGTAACGATCAACGTCAGTTCGCCGAACACGCCTGGCTTGCGCGCCCTGCAAGATCGGCAACCACTCCTGGAGTTGCTGGAGGCCATTGAAACCGAGAACCAACGATTGGCCCAAGCACACGCACGGCCACCGAAGGCCGTTTTGGTCAAAATTGCGCCGGACCTGAATGACGCCCAGGTTGAGGACGTTGTCGAAATTGCCCTGGAAGCCAAACTGGCTGGGATTATCGCGACGAATACCACGATTCGCCGCGACGGGCTAAAGACCTCGTCACAAGAAATTGAAAAACTGGGCGCCGGTGGTATTTCAGGTCGCCCAGTCCACGCGCGAAGTTGTGAAGTCGTTCGACGGCTATATCGCCGGGCTCAAGGTCAGCTGACGATCATCGGAGTCGGCGGAATCTTCAATGGAGACGACGCCTGGCGAATGATCGGAGCCGGTGCGACATTGGTTCAAGTCTACACCGGCTTCATCTATGGTGGCCCATTGATGGTGGGAACTATCAATCGACAACTAATCGAGAAAATGAATTCCCACGGCCTGACTCACCTCGCCCAGCGTATTGGCCAGGAAGCCGGGAACTAATTCCTCAACTCGTTTCAAACCTTGATGGTGGCGTCACCCTTCTTCCAATTGCAAGGGCAGAGCTCATCCGACTGCAGAGCGTCCAGTACCCGCAAAACTTCCGCAACATTGCGTCCAGCGCTCAAAGCGTTGGCCGAGACCCACTGAATCACGCCGTTGGGATCTACCAAAAACGTTGCGCGTAAGCATACGCCTTCTTCGGGATGCAGGATCCCTAATTCACTAGAAAGCTTTTGGGCTCCAATCAAAGGGTACTTCAAATCCTTTAGATCGGCGTGGCTTTGGCACCATGCCAAGTGAGAATACTCATTATCGGTGCTTCCTCCGACCACTTCACAATCACGGTCACGAAACTCACCCAGCTGCTTATTGAATTCAGCAATTTCAGTCGGGCATACGAACGTGAAATCCTTCGGGTAAAAGAAGTAACAGACCCACTTGCCCTTGTAGGTTTGGTTGTCGATTTTCGTTAGGCTCTTGGCGTCAGCACCAATATTGGCGTGACAAGAAAAAGCTGGAAATGCTTGTCCAACGGTCAGCATGAAGTCACCTTTGTCTCGAGGATTGGGGGTTTGTAACGCGAGCTTAATAATCATCCACACAAGGCTCCGAATGGCTCCGCTCGTGCGAAGGGACCTTGTGGGTGCTGGGGTAACTATACCTCCAAATCAGCACCAACTGTAGGGGCCGATCTGCGTTCCAAATTTCGGATTGGACCGAGACCGAATCGGACAAAGAACACGCGTTTCGAGCGGGCGGGGGCCGAACAGATTCGCTTCTCTCCACCGAGCAGACAACCCGCTCAACTGAGTTCGTATTCCTTCAGTTTCCGATAAAGATTGCGCTCGCTAATGCCCAACATGTTGGCGGTCTCTTCGCGGTTACCATTGGTCAACTTTAAGGCCTCTCCAATGGCCCATTTTTCGAGATCCGACAGTGTTTTGCCAATCAAGAACGTAGGCGAAGAATCAGCCGCCACGGGTACGTCTGCCAAGGGTTGAGCCGTTTCTGGGTCGTACAGATCCGGTGACAAATCATCCAAATCCAACTGACCATCGCTGTCCATGACGACCATGCTTTCAATCACGTTTTTCAATTGACGCACGTTGCCAAACCAGTGAAAGTGATACAGCCAACGAGTTAAATCTTGCGTGAAACCCGCCACACTTTTTTCGTAACGCTTATTCGCTTGCCGGCGAAAGAAATCTGCCAAGGGTATAATGTCGTCGCGGCGTTTGTCCAAAGGATCCAAGTGGACCGAGACGATCTTCAAGCGGTAATACAAGTCACTGCGAAACCTCCCCAGTTCGATCTCTTTTTCCAAGTCTTTATTCGTCGCTGCCAATACTCGAACATTGACGTCGATTGCTTTGTTGTCGCCGACCCGCGTAATCTTGCGTTCTTCCAGCACACGCAACAATTTGATCTGAGTTTGCATCGGCATGTCGCCGACCTCATCCAAGAACAAGGTACCTCCATTGGCAAATTCAAACTTGCCAACTCGATCGCCAATCGCATCAGTGAAAGCCCCCTTCACATGCCCAAACAGTTCGCTTTCCACCAAGTGCTCGGCAACCGCAGCGGTATTGATTGCCACGAAGGGTTTCTTGCGGCGCGGGCTGTTTTGATGAATCGCTTGGGCAATCACATCTTTTCCGGTCCCGGTCTGCCCAGTGATTAACACCCCCACATCCGTCGGAGCAATCTTCTTGAGTCGCTCAACGACCATCTTCATCGAGTGACTCGCGTAAATCAGATTCTCAAACCCAAACCGTTCATCCAAACGATTTTGAAGTTGGCGATTTTGCTGTTTCAGCAACAAACTATCAGCGGCCCTCCGCGCGATCGCTTGCAGCCGCTTGGGAGTGATGGGCTTTTCGAGAAAATTGTAAGCACCTTGCTGCATGGCCTCGACCGCGCGAGGCACCGAAGCATGACCAGTTACTAGAATCACTTCGGCGTCCGGTAGTTTCTTCTTGGCCAACTCCAAGATCTTCATGCCGTCGACTTCACTCATGACCAAGTCTGTAACGACGATGTCGAAGAGCTCGTTCTCGATTAGTTTGGCGCCCTCGGGCCCGGACGTTGCCGAAACACAAGTAAAGCCTATTCGCTCCAGGCTTTCCGTCATGGCAAAAACATGGGCCGAATCGTTGTCGACCAGCAGAACACGGAATCCGGCTAGATTGACCTCTGGTTGGGTCGTCGAATTGTCAGTTGGGGTTTCGTTTGTCATAGGGAAATATGATAAACTCCTGGGGCAAAATGGTTAAGCACCGTTGCCGGTACGAAGCCCTGTCTCCAACCAAACCTGGTCGAGCTTATGGAATCCGATGCGACCGAACAACCCCTGAGTTCTCATCCGGCTCGAAGTCTGTCGGTCTTGGATGCTACCTCGATTATCGTTGGCACCATCATTGGGGCTGGGATTTTTCATATCCCTCAATGGGTCGCCGGCCAGGTCGATTCCTTGCCAATGTTTTTCGGCGTTTGGCTTGTGGGTGGTGTCTTGGCATTCGCAGGAGCATTATGCTTCGCGGAACTCACGACCACTTACAACGAAGATGGTGGCGAGTATGTCTACTTGCGTGAAGCCTATGGAGATTTCGTTTCATTCCAGTATGCCTGGATTACGGGTTGGGTTATCCGTCCGGCAAACATGGCCGCAATGGCGATCACGTTTGCCCTATTTGGTCGTGAAGCGGCGGTCGGCTTGCAGAAAGGCAGCGTGTTCTTATTCGCCGTTGGTGGGGTGAGTTTCTTGGCGGCGATCAACCTGTTGGGCATACAGGCAGGCAAATGGAGTCAGAATCTGTTGACTTTTTGCAAAGTTGCTGGCCTGCTCTTGCTTTGCTTGATTGGCAGTTGGCCGACGCCGTTAGCCGGCCCCGTTGGTAACCATGCTCATGAAGTTGAATCAACGGACGGGAATTCAAACTTTTCGACTCCACAAAAGGCTGAATTGACCGAGCCGAGGGCCACCACTCCGCATCGAGCTTCCAGCGACGCAAAACCACTGCCGAGGGATTGGAGCGTCTTACTATCTGGCCTATTGATGGCTTTAGTGTTTGTCATGTACAGCTTCGGCGGCTGGAACGACGTCGCTTTTGTCGCCGGCGAAATTCGCGATCCCAACCGCAACTTGCCCCGCGCTCTTTTCTTGGGATTGGCAATTGTCACGGTTGTATACTTGTATCTCAATTTCGTGTTGGCCACCAACTTGGGTCTCGAGGGATTGGCGAAAACGTCGAATGCCCCCACGCAAATGTTGCAAGAGAAATTGGATGCCCTGGGGCTGAGTCATTGGGGTGGATGGCTTCGCGGATTGCTGGGGATTTTGGTCGGCATCTCTTGCTTGGGAGCCATTAACGCCATGTTGATCACGAGCCCACGTATCTACTATGCTGCCGGTCAACACCATCCTTGGTTCCGACGATTCGCGAATTGGAATGCAGAATCTCAAGTCCCCCGCGCCGCCATCGCCGCCCAGTGGCTGGCCACTTTGGTGTTATTGGTCGCCTGCTCCGGCGGGACGAGATTGATTGAAAACTGGCTTCCCGCTGACTGGCACTTGTTCCAAGATGAAAACCCGTTTGGCGAACTGGTTAGCGTGAGTGCCCCCGCTTTTTGGGGATTTCTGACCATGGTTGCGGTTGGACAAATTTGGCTTCGCTTCCAGGACCCGCATCGCAATCGCCCCATCAAGACTTGGTGCTTCCCATTGCCGAATCTGCTATTCGGCGTTGCGTCCGCGTTCATGGTTTACCGCAGTGCCGAATATGCCTGGAACCAAGCCTACTTCGTGTCCGGTAGCATCGTGCTGCTCGTATTGGTCGTCGGTGTGGTTCTAGGTTGCAAATCGAAGTTCCACTCGAAATGATTTTCGGTGGCTTCTTTAGCTTCGGGAAGGCCTGCGGGCCAAGGCCAAGAGTAAAGAGCCAAGAGCCAAGAGCTAAGGCTTAGAAGTTTCTCGCAGAAGGATGTCTTGATTGGTCGGAAGTTGATCGAGGTTGACTTGCGAGGTCTTATCTCCCGCCCACCGGATCGTGGCTTTGACCTTACCAGCTTCGAAGGGCACGGCCACCCTCAATTGATGTTGCGATAGATAGCTGCCACCACCACACAGGTGATGGATCGTGCGACCTGCGGCCGATTCCACTAGCACCGTGGCACCAACGGCATCCCGATTAGCGAAACGACCCTCGAGCGTCAATAACCAGGCCTTGGTATCGGGCGTTTGGTTTTGAACCAATTCTGGCGGCTGACCAACATTCGATAACACGAAGTCACTTCGTCCGTCGTTATCCAAGTCGACAACCGCCAAGCCACGACCAACGCGTGTGGCTTTCAAGAACTCACCGGACTGGGAAGCAATCTTGTTGAAGCGCCCTTTGACATTTTGCCAAACGAACGCTGGTTGTGCGTAAGGTTGGTTGGGTTTGTTATGATCGGTGTGTCCGTTGGTGACGATCAGATCCGGCCAGCGATCCAAATCAAAATCGACGAATGCCGTCCCCCATCCGACATAGGACAACGAATCAGCCGCCAGCCCCTGCACACTGCTTTGGTCGCCCCAGCGCCCCGATCGGACTTGCTGGTAAAGATTGTTGTTCTCGCCCATGTAATTGGTGACAAAGACTTCGAGATCGAGATTTTGATTGATATCAGCCGCTGCGACTCCCATTCCGGCTTGGGCCAAACCGTCGCTGCTATAGCCCATTCCACTAGCGTCTGTATCGTCGCGAAAGGAACCATTCCCGGAATTCAAGAAAAACGAATTGGCATGCATGTCGTTTCCGAGATACAGGTCGATCCAACCATCGTCGTTAAAATCGGCAGCCAAAACTCCTTGCGTGCGTGATAACCTGGCCGCGATTCCGGACGACTGAGAAATGTCCGCAAACGTACCGTCACCGCGATTGAGAAACAGAAAATCTGGGGCCCCGTCAACCGATTTGGGACTACAAAAAATCCTGACATCGGGCGCGTGACCATGACAAAATTTGTGAGTCTCTGGATCACGAAACTCCCAAATTCCATAATTGCCGACGTATAGGTCCAACAGCCCATCGTTATCCACATCAAGCCACACAGCGCTCGTACCCCAGTGCTTGTCATTGACGGCGGCCGTGGCTGCGACATTAGAAAATGTACCGTCCCCTTGGTTCACATAGAGGCAGTTTTCACCAAAACAAGTCACGTACAGGTCCGGAAACCCGTCATGGTTGTAGTCACCCGCGGCCACGCCCGCTGAGAACCCCGGATGATCAACGCCCGCGACCCGGGCACTGGATCGAAATCGAAGCTGACCTAAGTTGCGATAAAACCCATCCACCACTTCTCGTTTTTCGAGGTTGATCGGAAACTGGGCACCGTTCGCGAAGAACAAGTCAGCTAAACCGTCCAAATCATAGTCAAGGGCCCCGACTCCGGACCCATTTGCCGCCGGGAACGGCCGCTCTTCCGAATTGCCCGACTCGTGAACGAAATCGATTCCGTGATCCACCACCGTGCGGAATCGAATCGCACTTTGCAAGCCAGCGCTATCGCTCTTCAAATTTTTTTCACTGCCATCATCCAGCAATGAATCAAACTTGAGTGAGCTTTTCTTCGGTGCCGGTGGTGGTTGCGTGTCTGAGCAGCCGGCCGCGAAAAGGAGTACCGTTAGGCCTACTCCCCAAAGCCAATCGGTTGCGAAGGGCGGCCTAACCATAAGTTTTCCTTTACCCTTCCCGCTCATTTTTCAGCAGTGGTTTCCGTTGTTGGGGATCGATCGAGAATCAATTTCTTGAAGGCTTGCAGCACTTCCGGGCCAAGTTTTTGAGCCTGAACCGCTTCTCTCAACACCACGTAGGCATTCTCGTCCACAAAGTCTTTCTCGACAGTCTGCAACATGTCGCGCGCTTCTTCCCATCGATTGACTTTGCTGCTGAAATACGCCCGAAACACGACACTCCAGCTATTGTACGGTTGATCTGCAATCGTTTGTGACATCGAACCTTCGACCGATTCCTCTTCCCGCAATTTCTCGGTAATTACTTTCCATTTTTCAGCTTCGTCGGTTTTGCCAAGCGCGTCACTAATCTGTTGCATGATGTAAGCGATACTACTGTTGATGTACTCCATATTCTGCATATGCTGCATCACGGCCAGAGCCCGTTTGGGGTCGCCTTCATTCAAGTACTGGCGAGACATTTCGATCAATGAGTTGATGTTAGGCGCCGATTTATTGGCGGCCAACCACGCCTCTCTCGCTTCAGTCGAACGTCCGAGATTGAGCAAAGCAACCCCGCGCTGGTGATGAAGATTTGACGTTTCGGCGATTGCCAATCCGCGATCGACAACATCCAATGCCTCTTGAGACTTGCCCAACTCCAGCAACAACTTGGCAAAGCTCTCGAAGACCAGTTCCGGCGGAATGTGGAGATTGGCAGCCGTTGGATTGACCTCCAACGCCGAGGAATAAGCCTTCACGGCTTCGTCGTCAGCGTTCTGTCGAGCCTTCAGTTCACCGTACAGCAATAGCCCTTGGGACTCACGTCCTTCCAATTCCGCCAATTTTTTGCTCATGACGATGGCCTCGTCCAAACGGGCCATGTTTGTCAGACTGATCACCCCGTACAGATAGTTTTCTGCGTTGGCTCCGTACTGCGCGTCATAGGTCGCCGCCAACGATGCGGCTTCATTCCATCGCTGTTGAGCCGCGAGCGCCTTCGCGTAAGCCAACATATCCTCCGGAGAAGACGGGCCAATTCGATCGTAGATTCCCGTCGCGTCGCGAAAACGTTGGGCATCGCACAACAGTTGTGCCTTCAGAGACAGAGCTTGCACGCTCTCCGGATAGGTCAATAAGTATTGATCGACTTGCGCGATCGCCGCCCCGACGTCACCCGACTTGTGGTAGAACTCGGCGTTTCTCAAGGGAAGTTGCTGGTACCATAAAATCACGTAAACCGCGATGCAAGCAATGGGTGCCGCGACGCCTACCAACAACAAAAGCTTTTTCGTTCCCATAGACCCTTCACGTCTTGAAGTGGCTTGAAATCAGCTGCGGACCGCATCGAACTCAAGTATAACGGTCGGCTTCAAATATTCGCGTTTCGTAACACGAATGTTACAGCCCACCCCGACTCAGAATTAATTGGCCGCGTCGTCGTCTTGGCGAAGCTTGGCCTGCCAGTCGTGGATCAATTGCAGCGATTGTAACGGGGTCAAGGCATTGGTATCGAGGTTGCGCAAGGTTTCAACCAAGGGATGAGTCGGTGGTCCGAACAAAGTCAGCTGAATCCGATCTGACTTTGGTTTCTTTCTCGCGAGTTTCGGCTGGTTCTCGGGCGTCAGGTAATCCGCTTCCAACTTGGCCAGGACTTCCTTGGCGCGTTGATTTACAGCGGCAGGAATACCGGCCAACCGAGCCACATGAATGCCGTAGCTCTTGTCCGTCGCACCGGGAACGATTTGGTGCAAGAAGACGATTTTCTCTTCCCATTCCCGAACCAGTACCGTCAGATTTTGTACCTGAGGGAGTTCTTTTGCCAGATCCGTCAACTCATGATAGTGGGTGGCAAATAGGGTGCGAGCCTTGATTTCATCATGCAGGAATTCGACGATCGCCCAGGCCAGCGACACACCGTCGTAAGTGCTTGTCCCTCGGCCTATCTCGTCCAAAATGATCAAGCTCCGGTCGGTCGCCGTGTTGAGGATATGCGCCGTCTCCGTCATTTCGACCATAAACGTACTTTGGCCCCGGGCCAGTTCATCGCTGGCGCCAACTCGAGCAAAAATACGGTCGACGACACCAATCGTCGCCTGTTTCGCGGGAACAAACGAGCCCATTTGAGTCATGAGGCAAATCAACGCCACTTGACGAATGTAAGTGCTCTTGCCCGCCATGTTTGGGCCAGTGATCAAAGCGATCACCCCAATTTCAGGGTCGAGTCGAGTGTCGTTGGGTACAAATGCCAGTTCGGGGTTGTTCACGTCGAGCACCGGATGGCGACCGGCCACAATCTGAAGCGTGCGCTGATCGGTCAATTGCGGTCGGCAATAACCATGCCGGGCAGCCAATACCGCCAGGCCGCGGATCGCATCGATTTGCGCTATCGCTTGGGCGGTTTCTCGGAGCGGATGACTGTGCCGCAACACCGCAACCCGCAACTGCTCGAACAGCTCCAGCTCCAACTGCAACGCCTGGTCGTCAGCCGAGAGAATTTTCTCCTCGTACTCCTTAAGTTCCGGCGTGATGTAACGCTCCGCGTTTTTCAACGTTTGTTTGCGGATGAACGTGGGAGGAATTTTCTCCCGGTGCGTGTTCGTGACTTCCAAGTAATAGCCGAAGACCCGGTTATAGCCGACTTTCAGGCTCGATATGCCGCTCTGCTCGGTAATTGTCGCTTGATAATTCGCAATCCAATCCTTGCCACCGGCGGCCAAATTCCTCAATTCATCCAAACGCGGGTCAAAGCCAGTTTTGATAAAACCACCTTCTTTTGTCGTCGGAGGGCAATCCTCGCTCAGTGCAAGGGAAAGTTGAGTTCGCAGCTCCTCGAACAAGCTAATCCGAGCTTGCAATTCTTGTAGCGATTTGGAGGAATGCCCCTCCAACTTGGCTTTGATTCGGGGTAATCGGGACAGCGTGATGGCAATCAAAGCCAAATCTCGGGGGGTCGCCCGTCCGGTCGTTACCTTAGAAACCGACCGTTCCAAATCATGCACCTGAGCCAATAGCTCTCCCAAATCCTTGACGACACGTTCATTACGCAGCAGAATCTCGACCGCATCGAGACGTTCATTGATGAGCGAGATATCGGTCAGCGGGTTGTTGAGCCACTCGACGATGACGCGAGAACCCATCGTCGTCACCGATTGATCTAGAACCGACAACAGGGATCCCTGTCGCGACCCGGAACGGATCGTCGTTACGAGTTCCAAACTACGTCGAGTGGCATTATCAATCTCCAAACAATGGCCGCGTTGGTAGGGGATCAAGCGATCGATATGGGCCAGCGAGTACTTCTGTGTTTCCTTGAGATAACTCAGAACGCCACCGGCGGCTTGAAGCGGTAGTGGCTGATCCTCGGAAAAACCGAAACCTTCCAAACTGGCCACTTGAAAATGGTCTTGGAGAACATTTTTTGCATGGGCCCAGTTGAAGCTCCAATCAGGACGACTCGACCTCATGATGTCCGGCGAGAATTGCGGCAACTGTGGCAATTCCGACTCCGCAAATACAACTTCACTGGGCGCGATTCTGGCAATCTCAGAACTCACAGAACGCCGTGGACAAGTCATCGCAAAAAAGCGACCGGTCGAAAGATCAATCCAAGCCAGTCCACAACTCGGGTCCACATCACGAACTGACTTGCCAAGCTTTAAACCCAACAGATAATTGGGCTGACGGGGGTCGATCAAGTCGTCATCGATCGCGGTTCCGGGGCTCACGACGCGAGTCACTTCGCGACGAACCAATCCCTTGGCGGTGGCTGGGTTTTCCATTTGGTCGCAAACAGCCACCCGGTGCCCGGCTCGAATTAGTTTTCCCAAGTACCCTTCCAGCTGGTGGTATGGGAAACCGGCCATCGGAGTTGGGTTGGAATTCTTGTCGCGGCTGGTTAGCGTCAGGCCAAGAATCTTGGAGGCTACCACCGCATCGTCATGAAATAATTCGTAGAAATCGCCCATCCGAAACAGCAGGATGGCATCCCCGCAAGCGGACTTGGCTTCCTCGTATTGTTTCATCATGGGGGTCGTGCTCATGATATTCAGTTGTCGGCAGGATTCATCGGTTGTCAAGCCGAGTCTCGGCGAGCGATCACGACTAACTCGTGCCATGTCACGCTGTTGGAAATGAGCCGATTGGGGAAAATTTGCGGATTGTGACGTCGACGGCATCCGGACAGTCGTCTGAAAAGCGACTGAAACCATTGTTTGAGGATATTGCTCGGCTATACTGAAGCTCGGTTAGAGGGTCCGCTGCTGCCGCACAGTGTTACTAAGGGACTCTCGCCTCCAAATCTGCCTGGCGCGGATGCACTATTTTTGAGGATTGAGATGGAATCCGGTCTAATCAATACCCCGACCAACATGAACCATTTTGCGCCGCCTTCTCATCAGAGTACGGCTTATCCGTCCGCCGGACCGCCGGCCGTGGAACCGGTCGCGAAAATGGACGTCTGGGGCATAGTGCGTCGTCGTTTTTTCTTGATCTTGTTCTTTTTGCTCGTGTCGTTGGGGCTGGGAGCTCTCTATGTTTTCACCGCGACACCTTGGTACGAGAGTCAAGCTAGGATTCAGATCATCCCAGAAAAGCCGGTGGTCATGAACCTTGGGGCGCAAATGTTTAGCGACTCGAAGTATGGTGGAGATCGCGATCGCTTGGCCGCCAGTCACGCAAATTCGATGTTGAGCACCGACGTATTGAACGGCGTTTTGGTTGACGGTGGATTGATTCGGCGGGACACCTTTGTCGAGCTCGTGAACCCGTCACGTCCGGAAGAGATTGGACAACCGATCTACGAATATTTGGCAGATCGACTAGTAATTCGCCAGGATCGGAAGGACGAATACATGTTCGAACTATCGTTCCGCAGCAAGTACAAAGAAGACACGGGTTTGTTCCTCAATCGTCTGATTGATGTTTATCGCAAGAACTTGACGGATGGATTTCGCAAGGACATCAACGAGTCGATTACCAAGCTCGAAGAAAGCGCCAAAACGTTTACGCAGGCTTTGGCTGCCGCCGAACGCGAGTTGGCGGAGTTTCGCGCCGCAAACCCAGTCCCGAAATTGGACGCCGATGGACGAACCGAGGCCCTCCGGATGGCTGAAGTCCTGACACCTCAGCTTCAGGCAGCCTGGGAGAAACTCAATGAAAAACGGACAGAATTGGAGCTCGTCAAGTCGTTTCGAGAGGCCGGTAGCCCCGCCGCAGTCATTTTGGAAGTGGTGTTGAAGGACTACTACGACAAGACAGAGTACGGCTCAGTATTTCATGACTACCATTTGATCGAACAACCGAAAGATGAACTGCAACGGTTGTTGGTCGAATTGATGAGCTTGCGCGAGAAATTGGGCGCCAACCACCCTCGTATCAAGAGCACGGAAGCCTTGATTCAAGCAAAGCGAAAACTACTGGAAGATCGGTTGAAGTCGTCAACGGTGGGTGTTGATATCCCAGCGGAAGAGAAACTCGAGCACGCCTTGAAGAAATTGCTCGCTGAAGAACACGAACGACGCGCGGAAGTGGAGCGGCTCAGCACAGCGTTGCGAGAAAACACGGCGGCGGCTGAACGGTATGCGAAAATCATTGCCACCGAAGCGGAAATCATTGATAAGCGAAACCGACTTTATGAGAACATCGATCGCGCACAGAAAAGTGTCGAGGAAGTTCGCACGGCGAGGAATGACACCGGTTACAAGTTTTTTGTTCTGAATCCGGCTGCTGAAGGCAATAAAGTTGAGCCGAAGCCCACCGTTGTGTTCGGAGTTGCGACCGTATTGGGGGTCCTGATTGGATTTGGGATCGCCTATTTGGTGGACTTGGCAGACAAGACCTTCCGCTCGCCACATGAGATCATTCGCACTTTGAATCTTGCGTTGATTGGGCACATTCCTGTCATTCGCGGCGGAAAAGCCAAAGCCGGTGGCAACCTCCATCCGGTTTTGTGTACGTTCCACAAGCCCAAGTCACAGACTGCTGAGGCATTCCGCGCTGTACGAACCGCGATTTATTTCAGCACTCAAGGACAAAAGAACCAGGTCATTCAAGTCACTAGCCCGACGCCAGGCGACGGCAAGTCGACGTTAGCCACCAATTTGGCGATCACGATTGCCCAGTCTGGCAAGCGGGTTCTGTTGGTCGATGGTGACATGCGACGTCCGTCTCTCCACAAACTGTTCAAGGCCGATGACAAGCCGGGCTTCAGCGACGTATTGGTCGAACAGATCGAAATCGGAGCCGCGATTCGCGAAACCGAAGTGGATGGCTTGCATTTGTTGCCGTGTGGTGTCAAACCCGTCCAACCCGCAGAGTTATTGACCTCACATCGGCTGCCGGAAGTCATTGCCGAATTCCGCGAAATGTACGACATGGTCATCATCGATACCCCGCCCGTCTTGGTTGTGACCGATCCCTGTCCGATCGCGGCCAACGTCGATGGTGTGATCTGTGCGATGAGAATCAAGAAAAACGTTCGGGTTAGCGCTGAGCGGATGGTTGATATCCTCCGTAGCGTCAACGCGAACATCATCGGCGTCGTTGTCAATGGGGTCGGTGCCCAAGGTACATACAGCAGCCAGTATTCGTATGGAGCCTACCAGTCCGGCTATTCGAACTACGCCGGTTACGGTTATCAAGGTTATGGCTACGGTCGTTATGGTCAAAGCGAAAGATCCTACGACGACAATCGTCGCCCGGAATTGGCTTTGCCCAAGCGGCGTTTGGCAGAACAACCTGTCAGTGTTGAGCGAGAGTAGCCGCAAACCTCGCTTGGCGGCAAATGACTCGATGACCTTGCGATTTGATGAAAGTCGCAAGGCATTTTTTTTGCCCGCAATCGTTTTTTTGTGCTCCAGCGTGGCGTTGGTCACCGGATCAAAGTACGGAACAAAGCCAAGGGTCAGTGACAATTGTCTCACGCGGCAGTTAAAATGGGGGACGCGTCAGGACCGGAGTGAGCTTGTGGCAATAGCCAGCGGGCAGCAGCCTCGATCCCAGAACCAAACGAAGTCATACTTTCTGATGAAGAATAACTGATGAGTCGTCAAAACCGATTGCCTCGCCAAATCTTGACCAAATCGACCAGCGTCTGGCGACTGTCCTTGTGCGTTTTTGCCGTCGGATTAGGCATTCTCCAGGCTCACTGGCGCGACGCGAATCTGCTTGCTCAAGAGTCCACCGAACCGTCAGCGGACCCAACTCAAGAGCAGAAGCTGGTGTCGGGCATTCGTCAATTGACATTGGATGGAAGACGTTCGGGAGAAGGGTATTTTAGCGCCGATGGCGGAAAGCTGGTTTTTCAAAGTGAACGTTCGGCCGAGAACCCGTTCTACCAAATTTATTTATTGGACTTCGAAACCGGGGATGTGGAGCGAGTATCGCCAGGTCTCGGTAAAACAACTTGTGCCTGGGTTCATCCCGATGGAAATCAAGTCTTGTTCGCGTCGACTCACCTTGATCCGAAGGCTCTGGACAAACAGCGCGAGGAACTGGAAATGCGCGCTTCGGGCCAAGAGCGTCGTTACGCCTGGGACTATGATCCGCAATTTGAATTGTTTCTGCGCGATGCTCAAGGTGAACTGCAACGATTGACCAATGCGGAGGGCTACGATGCTGAAGCAGCGATTTCACCGGATGGAAAAAAAATCGTGCTTGCGTCGAACCGCGCTATCTTCGCGCGCGAACGTTCCCGCGAGGAAGAAGAGTTGTTGCAACGCGATCCGTCGTACTTTATCGATTTGTATTTGATGAACATCGATGGGACTGAAATTGAACGCTTGACCAATTCGGTTGGCTACGATGGCGGACCGTTTTTTTCCGCCGATGGCCGTTCGATATGTTGGCGTCGATTTGCCGAGAACGGAGCCACTGCCGAGATCATGACGATGGATCTGGAAACTCGCCAGGAGAAGCAGTTAACGAAAATGAACGCCATGTCTTGGGCCCCGTTTTTTCATCCATCTGGTCAATATCTAGTATTCGCGACCAATGTCCACGGTTTCGCCAATTTCGAACTGTATTTGGTCGCTGCCGACGGCCAAAGCTCCCCGGTACGCGTCACGCATACGGACGGGTTCGATGGCTTGGCGACATTTACCCCCGACGGTCGGAAGTTGTCCTGGACCTCCAATCGGAATGCCAAAAAACAATCACAGATCTATTTGGGGGATTGGAATCACGAACATGCTCTTCAACTGTTGGGCTTGGACGCCAAAGCGAAGCCCGCTGATAGTGTTGTACCTTCGGCAGAGTTGGACCAAGTTGCATCGGAGGCCAAAGCGGTCTACGCCACCTTAGAGCAGTCGGTTACACCCCAGGATGTTTTGCGACATGTCGACTTCTTGTGTCGCCCGGCCTTGGGTGGTCGTGGGACGGGCACTGCCGGTGAATGGCTGGCGACCGCTTACGTCGCAAGCATGTTTGACCAATTGGGGCTTGAACCGGCGGGCGATAATGGGACTTGGTATCAAGAGTTTCAGTTTACTGCAGGGGTGGAATTGGGAGCAAACAATCGATTGATTCAAGGTGAACGAACTTGGGAACTGAATCAAGATTGGCGGCCGGTGGCCTTTTCCGCCGCAGGAACGGTCGAGCCAACGTCCGTGGTTTTTGCAGGCTACGGTATGGCCGCTCCGAAAACTGCAAATTCGGAGGAGTACGATTCTTATGTGCACTTGGACGTGACCGACAAGTGGGTTTTGGTGTTTCGCTTTATGCCAGAAGACATCTCTCCGCAACGCCGGCAAGAGTTGGCGCTGTATCAAAGTTTGCACCGCAAAGCGGCTTTAGCACGAGACAAAGGGGCGCGTGGGTTGATTGTGGTTTCCGGTCCGCGCTCACAAGTACGAAACCAATTGGTCCCCTTGGATGAAACAGGAGCATTGCAAGGTTCGAGCTTGCCGATTATCTCGGTATCGGATGAGTTGGCCGCTCAGTGGTTATCAACCATCAATCGCGATCTCGGCAAACTTCAAGAAAGCTTGGATCAAGGCAAGTTGATGGTTGGATTGCCCATGCCCGATGTCGTTTTGGAATCATCTATCGATGTGCAAAAGATCCGAAAGACCGGTCGCAACGTCATCGGAAAACTACGGGCAACCCATCAATCTGAATCGGACTCGCCACTCCAACAGGCAATTGTGGTTGGGGCCCACATTGATCATTTAGGCAAAGGTCGAGCCCGTGGTTCGTTAGACACCAATGCCACACAAGAAGTGATTCATTTCGGAGCTGATGACAATGCCTCAGGTGTGGCCGTGCTGTTGGAAATGGCCCAAGCGCTGGCGGGAGACATGAAGTCCGGTAAGTTAAAGACGAAACGAGATCTCGTGTTTGCTGCGTGGAGCGGCGAAGAACTGGGCTTGATTGGTTCCGGTCATTTCGTCGATCAGTTGCTGAAACAGCAAGCTACGACCGGTTCCAATTCCAACTCCAATGTTCCAACTGGTTCGGATGCGACCAAGAATCTTGACCCAACAACCGCCGCTGCGACGACTGCAACCAGCCTCTACCCAATGATTTCTGCCAATCTAAACCTCGATATGGTCGGTCGCCTGCGAGACAATCTTGTGCTACAAGGCCTGGGCTCGTCGCCGACTTGGAAGTCGGAAATCGAAAAGCGCAACGTCCCCGTCGGCCTGTCATTGGTTTTGCAAGATGATTGTGATCTACCCACAGACGCCAGCGTTTTTTATCGGCGCGGCGTTCCAATTTTGGCCGCTTTTACCGGGAGTCATGAAGATTACCACAAGCCGACAGATACACCGGAAAAGCTGAACTTAGAAGGGGCGGCTCAAATCGGCCGCTTGATGACACTGATTTCCCGCGGGTTGGCCAACGCCGATGAACCAATCCCCTTCCAGCTCTACCAAGGCGCTCAGACCGAAGGCCAACGCCGAGTCAACATGCGAGCCTATCTCGGTACCGTGCCGGAGTACGGTGCTGACGATGTCAAAGGTGTCCTATTGTCGAGCGTTACGAAAAATAGCCCGGCGGATAAAGCCGGGCTGCAAGGAGGGGATGTGATTGTTGAATTGTCCGGCAAACCGATCGACAACGTCTATGATTACACGTACGGAATTGAAGCCTTAAAAGTAGGCCAACAAACGTCGATTTCCGTGCTGCGTGAAGGAAAACGCCTCCAGTTGAACATCATTCCCGGCTCGCGAGAATAATCGAGGGCTTTCGGGCGGCATCTCGCGGGATGATGGGTGGCAACCGAATCGTCCGGCACAGCGCCGGCAGCCGCCTTTATCGGAATTCTAGGAAAGTTGGCGGGAAACATCGATTCTGGTTGCCTTTTGCGGCGATTTGACAGACAATATGGGAGCGGGCCGCTCGACTTTTCTGCGGAGGGTTTGCTTGTGCTTAAGTCACTGCGTCGCTGGTGGCAATACCGAACGGGTCAAACCGCAACTCCCTTTGATGGGGAGGCGCCATATTACGTTTTCAGTTTGCTTTTCCATGTGATCCTGGTCTTTGCTCTTGGCTTGGTTGTTTTCCATTCCCCTGGACGCCCGATCTTTGTGTTGGAACGCGAACCCGATGCTCAAAAGATTGAAGAGATCGAATTAACCGAGCTCGCAATCAGTGACTTGCCGCAGGAAGAGATCGGCGATTTGGGCGAGTCCATGGACGAAGGCCTGAAGAACGAAGCTCAAACGATAGCAATACAACCTCTGGCTCCGGTCATGGAGCAACAACTGCTGGACACCTTTGGTTCGACGTTCGCTCCGGAAATGGACACGATGTTGGCAGCCGAAGATGCGAATCCGAACATCATTGCGACGGGGACGTCGGGTGTCGGGGTCTCGGGTGCGTCGGGCGCGGTAGACCAGATCACCGATGAAATTTTGCGGGCTTGTGACCAAGGACCGGTCTTGGCTATTTGGCTTTTTGACCAATCTGCGTCGCTACAGCCGCAGCGAGAGGAAATCAAGCAACGATTCGACCGAGTCTATCGTGAACTGGACACGATTCTCAATTTTGCCGACGAGGGCCAGCCACTCAAAACGGCACCATTGCTAACCCAAGTTTACCAGTACGCGAGCGGCTTGAAGTCGATGTTGGAAAAACCTTCCCGCGACATCGACGCCATCTTGTCGACCTTTGACCAAATTCAGGACGATGATGCAGGCATCGAACGGACCTTTGCAGCGATTTCCCAGGTCGTCGCCGACCACAAGAATTACTTGCGGGAATCTACGATGTCGAGCAAACGCAAAATCATGTTGCTGGTGGTCACGGACGAAGTTGGCGATGATCGCGATTTGATGGACCAAACGATTGAAGTCTGTCGCAAAGCTGCGGCCCCGGTTTACGTTATTGGAGTACCAGCTCCGTTCGGTTCACAACAAGTGCGATTCAAATGGGTCGATCCGGATCCAGATTACAATCAAGACCCTCAATGGGCGACCTTGGATCAAGGCCCTGAGACCCTGCTTCCTGAACGAATTCAGTTGGGCTTTTTTGGAATGCCTGATGATGACTTGGAAACCATGGACTCCGGATTTGGGCCGTTTTCCTTATCCCGCTTGTCGGTCGAAACGGGTGGAATCTACTTCACGGTGCACCCGAATCGCCAATCGACAGGGCGCAGAGTAAGTGCTTGGGAAACCTCGCCATATGCTGCCCATATCAACTACTTTTTCGATCCGATCATCATGCAGCGGTACCGGCCGGACTATATCAACTTGGAAAGGTATCAAAAGGGTCTCAAACAAAATCCGTGTCGCGAAGCTCTAGTACGAGCAGCCATGCAGTCGAGCGTCGGTGCTTTGGTAACGCCTGGACTGCGGTTTCCGAAACTGGATGAAGCGGAGTTTGTGAACAGTTTGTCACAAGCCCAGCGAGCAGCTGCACTTTTAGAGCCGCAGATTGATCAGCTCCATGCGATTTTGGCGGTTGGGGAAACCAGTCGTGAACGAGAATTGGTGCCGCGTTGGCGGGCGGGATACGATTTGGCAATGGGCCGAGTCTTGGCGGCCAAGGTTCGTACCGAGTCCTACAACGCGATGCTAGCAGCGGCGAAGACACGTTTGAAGTTTGAAGACCCGAAAAATAATACTTGGGAATTGGAAGGTGCCGAGACCATTGAAGTGGGTAGCCGTCTCGAAAGCATGGCGGAGAGAGCCACGATGTACCTAACTCGAGTGGTACAAGAACATCCGAACACTCCTTGGGCCAAATTGGCCGAACGTGAGTTATCCTCGCCCCTGGGCTGGACTTGGAAAGAATCGTATACGGAGCCGCCACGTCCGCCAGAGATGGACAATAACAACAATAATGACATTCCGAATCCCAATGATGACCGAGCGATGATGTTGGAACGCAAGCCTCGGCGGGCTCCGCCGCGACTCTAGTCGTGGTGGTTTATAGCGATTAGCGAAATTTAACCAGCGTCTCTGGCTCGGTATCTCCGCGAAGATTGATAAAATCGAAAAAAAGCCACCACTCCGAGACTTAAACATCCGAAAATAAAGATGGGTTGCGATACCTGCACGGATAATCAGGGGTGAATTTCCCCGATTGCCGGATCGTGCGGACCCAAAACTATTTGAATGGACTGGCCCTGAGGCGCGCGCGTCGAGATCTGCTACTGCGAAAGTAGCGGGATGCTCGCGCTGCATTGACGGATTCGTGGGCCGCAGGAACTTACTCAGGAGGGTAATGATGCGACGTTTAGGATTAGGCTTCGCGATCGCCACGATGCTGTTGTTGATGCCCCAAACAGGGCGAGCTGACGATCAGTCGATTGCGAATCGAATCATGCAAGGCTTGCAAACAGCCAAGCAACAAGGCCAATTGAAGGGTTTTCAATTGGATCTGAAAGTAGAAGAGGGCACCGCGGCGATTACCGGCTATGTAGCCAACGAGCAACAAGAGGCCTTGGTGTTCGACATCGCTCAGTCGGCCCGTGATTTGGGATTGGTCCAAATCGTGGATGAGATCGAGATTCGTCCGAATGCTGCTCAAACAGTAGCCCCGGTCGCCTACGCCCCGCAAGAACCGAATGCTGTTCCGCAAACAGCGGTTCAAGCAATGCCAGCCGTTCCTCCGATGGCCGGTGGCCCAGTTCCAATGGGCGGACCCGCCGGTGGGATGGCCCCGATGATGGATCACCCGAACATGCCAGGCCATGCTTGGCCAGCTTACGCGGCTTATCCGAACTACGCTGGCGTGACCTACCCAGGTCAGTACTCAGCAGCCGCTTGGCCGTACATCGGTCCATTCTATCCATATCCACAAGTACCGCTGGGATGGCGCAAAGTGGAATTGGAATGGAAAAACGGTTGGTGGTATCTGGACTTCAAGCATAACAACTAAGTCCAACGTAGCGAACAACGCCTAAAGAAGCCTGATGGAGCACTCCACCAGGCTTCTTTTCGTTACTAGGTTCGCCCCCGTTGCAACATCAACTTTCTGATCACTGACTTTGGCCTGCATTGATGCGGTCGCTCGCCGAACCCACAGGCATAATTTGTTGATGACGCCCGGGAGAAAGACGATTGATGATCTTCGCGGGCAAAGATTCCCAACAGTCAATTCGGCCATCGGGCCAATAAACCGTGACGATCGGAATGGCTCCACTGGAGCCCAAGCCGAGCGTCCAGCGTTTCTGGCTTTCCCCGATATAACTACCTCCAGCGGTCATTGGAATCACCACGACGTGCTCGGGAAACTTCAATTCCATACGCCCACCAGTTAGTGGTCGATGTTGCGGATCAAACACCTCGAGGCAGATCCACGGGTGTGGTGCGATCGTTTGGTTCTGAAGCAAAGAAACGCCGCGATCCGTGTAAGTTACCAACAGGTCGGGCAACCCTTGATTCGTCGAATCCAGCGTGACGGTGCAACGTCCTAAGCCTTGTTCCTTGAAAAAAGACCCAGCGGAGGCCGAAACATCGTAGAAAATACCAGACGAGTTATGGATCAATTGGCAGGGCATTTCATTGATTGGCGCATTGGGACCAATCACATGACCATTCGCCACGAACACGTCCCACCAACCATCCAAATCAAAATCGATAGGTACAGCGCCAAAACTAACGTAGGGAGCGCCAACGGTATCCAATCGAAGGGCACGACTCGTATCGCGAAAACTCAACTGGCCTTTGTTCGCATACAACGTATCCTTTTTTCCGAGATAGTTCGTCAAGAAAATATCAGTCCAACCATTCCGAGTAAAATCGGCTAATGTGACGCACATGCTGGCTTCATTTTGCCCGTCTTCACTTCCGGCAGTTCCCGATCGTTCGGCAATGTCGTTCCAGTAAACTCCGTCTTGTTCAGAATGAATCTCCTTAATACTGCTCTCACGAGCCGCATTGGTGACCCGCGAATTAATCCCATCTCCTGTGCTGCGCGTATAACAGGCGTTGGCCATGCCGTCATTCGCAACATAAACCTCTGGTTTCAGATCATGGTCCAAGTCGGCGGCGCCAATACCCAAACATTTGGCAGCAGCCTTAAAACCCCATTCAACCGTTTGATCGCGAAAGGCTCGATTGCCTAAATTTTGCAGCGCCAAATACGGTCCGCCCTCAAAGTGCCCAGGGCTCGGATAGCCTGGACCGTGATCGTACATTTCAAGTTCCGATTCATAACCCCATTCGACGTAACTAGCCAACAAGAGATCCTCCAACCCATCGCCATCCAAGTCGACAAACAACGGAGCTAACCAGAAAGAGGTGTTCTCGCACAACAACTCCAACTCTAATTCAACGAGCGAACCGTCACCTTGATTCACGAACAAGCGTGCCTGCCCGAAATTGGCGACTGCGACATCTTCAAACCCATCCACATTGAAGTCGCCTACGGCCACGCCATGCGTGTAATCAAACTCTTGAATGAACGCATGATCCGTAATCGGTTGAAATCGACCTCCGCGGTTTCGGAACATCTGATCCCGGTGTTCTTCGGACATTTGGGTCGCGGGAAGCTTCCGACCGTTCGCGAAATAAACATCGCACCAGCCATCCAAGTCATAATCGAACGCCGCCGCTCCGCCTCCCAAAGCTTCTGGCAAATACAAATTTCCTGACACCGCATCGCTGTAGTAACGGAAGTCCAAACCAACATGTGACGCGATGTCGGTATAGTTCGCTTGAACCATTGGTGTCGCTTTGGTCTCCTCAAGACTACCAAAGTCCAACTTCAACCGAGAATCCGTTTTCGCAGCGTTCGAATTGGTGACGGCCGAAGCTGCCCGATCCGTTGCCCCTTGTTGATTGGGGCCGCAGCCAAAAACACTTAGGAAGCCAATCACCGCCAGACATAACAAGAGTTGTTTACACCGGCCGAAATCGAAACTCGAGATCCCAGCAAACATCAAGCCACCGCAGCCTCGTTAGACAAGTACCGAAAACGCTCCTACGAACGCTACTATTCGGTACCTAGTCTAACAAAAGCCGCAACCAATTGATACTTACGGGCGAAGAAGATGCCCAAAATTACCTTGGGAACTACTCTTTTGGCTTGTTTCTCATTTCGAACATCAGGAAATGAAGTCCCGTCGCGTCGTCGGTCATCACCGCACCACTCGTTCGAAAGTACTCACTCATTTCTTCGAGCGGCGGCAGTTGATTGCGTGAATAAGCCTCGACCAAACGCGATAAGAAAGGCTCGTCCTGAACCCCTTCCTTCATCATATCAATCGTTTCTTTGTTGGTAATCGCATTCCACAAAGAGGAAAGCTGATTGATCGGACGATTGTACATGATGCCCGCAGGTTGCTTTCCACCCAGTAGAAACTCCGCCTTCTTGCGAACTTCCGAGTAGTGTTCGGATTCGTTCAAGCTGGGGGCCTTGCCTTGCAACGAAGCAACCAGATGATCCATCAATTCCACACTGTCCGTGATCACAAATTGATTTTCGAGAAAACCAAAGGCAGGCTCCGGCGATCGCGTGAAGTTCACTTCGAAATCAAGTCCGCGTTCGCGACGCTGACGTTCGTCTTCGTCTTCCAACTCCTCAAGTTGTTGACGCCTGAACTCACGCGAATCTTCCATCCTCTCTCGCGCAATGTCAGCCACCCAGTACTCCTGCCCATCTTTGTTGACTTTCGAGAAAAATTCGGAACGTTCACCCTCGGCTCCGCCCTCCTCCTGTTGAATCCGATCCAGCAAAATCTTCAGGGTCTCTTCGAATTTTTTCGGGTCATTTAGTTCGATCAAGTATCCGTTGCTGGCGCCGTTGAACGCTTGCGATTCTGGATCACTGCGGTTGACCATCATCACGGTACCGGTCAGCAAATCGATCAGATCCTTCTTGATATCAAAGCCGATTTCTTCGCTTCCACGTTGGACGATCTCACCAAAACTTCCTTCACCGTTGAACGCGTTGTAGATCGTCTCAATACCGGAGTACAATCGCGGGACGTCAAAACTGGTCGCCATAAAGACACCCGCATCTTCCGGAATCGACAACGGGATGTCGAAATCGCCCGATCGGAAACTAATGGCCTTCAACAGTCCCTCGCGCGGACTGGACATGAGCAGGTGCAGGTGACTGATCGAAGTGAACTCTTTGTCGCCAGGCAAAACAGCCCCACCAATACCCAACAGTCCATCAACCCCCAAAATCGGGAAGAAACCAACGGCCACTGCAGCAAACGGTTCGCCACGAGTCGAAGCCTTGAACAATTCTATCGGATCGATAAAAAACGTCGCCATCGGCGGATGATCTTTATCGACACGACATTGCCCCATGATGGTGCGATACTTGCGGTTTTCGAAGAATGGTCGAGTCTTTTCCAGTGGTTTGCCCTTGAGATTAGCGATCATTTCAGCACAAAGATCGCGATTCGTGGCAAAATAAAGAGTATCTTCTTGTCGAAAGTAAAAGATGTCACGATCTTCACCGGTCCGAATGATCTTGATTTCGATTTCGTCTTCCGTATCCGTCTCGACCGGACGCCCGTCTTCCTCCAAGCGACGTTCCGCGACACCAAACAAGCGATCGGCAGTTTCGCTTTCCGGTTTGACATCCAAAATCATCACGCCTTCCATCGGCTGCCGTCGCTTGGCCACCAAAGCAAAGCACATCTCTCCCGCAAACAGATCCTGAAATTGCTCGAGTTCCAAGTCATCGAGTTCCCCTTTGACTTGAGCGTCGTATTCGGTTTGGACCTCCTTGTAGAGATCGCCCCACAAAGCGGACAAGCGTTCGTCCTCAGCCATTTGATCCAGCCCGTTTTGTCGAGCCAATTCGACCATCTCCGGAATCGAACGAATCCGGAAATACAAAACGGTTTCCTCCGGTAGAATGCGGTTGCATGCTGGGCGGGTTGGCAATTCATCTTCCTCTTGCCCAGAAACCGGTAGGGCAACAGTGAAGCTCAGCAAAAATAACGCCAGGTAGCTCCAACTCCAGCCAATGACGGGCGGCAAATTCGCTCGCATGAATCGCTCCAAAAAATAAAACGGAACCAAGCCCCAGCAACTCCCAGTTTACCCCTCAAGCATCACCCAGGTTTCGCAGATTTCTGCGTTTTTTCCCAATCGAACGCGTGTTTAGATAACTTGGCAAAAGTTTGCAACTTGTACTTATTGTGCCAGGAGAGAAAGGAAGTTGGATTTGTCTAATGCTGAGGATCGATCCACGAATTATGGACATAAGCGAAACCAAAGTGGCGACCACGGGGTTAGAATGGGTGGCGGGCGTCGCTGGTCCGGATTGTTTACGCCAGGAAAAAAGTACCATGCTGAATTGTGGATGGCTAACGCGAACGTTGCGTTTCTCGTTGGGGCTCTTGGTAATGATTTCTCTGGTCGGTCTCCCAGAGCTGACGTTTGGACAAGGCGGTGGCACCGGGGGAGGTGGAACTGGCGGCGGTGGTACAGGGGGGGGCGGTGCCGGTGCCGGCACCGGCGCCACTACTGGGGGTGGTGGTACCGGAGGTGGTGCTCCGGGCAACGATTTCAATCAGCAGTCCCTGGATTTGGGAGGCGACAACTACCAGTTCGACGATATTCGACGCCCTCGGTTTGCAGGCGTCTCCCGCGAAACGGTCGTTCATCCGTTTACTCGAGTTGGCAACAGCGAAGCCGTCCAAACTGACGGGAATTCTGAAGCAAGCGTTGGCGGTGCAGGTGGACAGGCCGCACGAACCCAAAACCTGCAGAACACTGGGAACGTTGGCGGGATGAACCAATTCAATTCGCCATTCGGCCAATTTGGTGGTTTCAGCCCATTTGGTCAATTTGGATTCGGTGGATTGGGGGCTCAACAAGCAACCCCGGTTCGCAGCTCCCTGTCGTTTAACACCACTCCGACGTCGCACCTGACGGCTCCGACAACTCGGTCACTTCAGACCCCCGTTCGTAGCCAAGTACTCGCTTCTCGAGTTCGATCCATTCCTTCACTGCAGAACTCCAACGTCTCTGTAGAGTTGGTCGATCGAACCGCGATCGTTTCCGGCATTGTTGAAAGCGAAGAAGAAAAGCAGCGAATTACTCGCGTCCTGAAGCTCGAACCTGGCGTCTCCCAAGTTGACAATCGCGCAGAAGTTCGTCAATAAGTTCTCGGCGATTGATTAATGTTGTGTCTTTAACATCGGAGAGTCGTTTCGAACAGTTCGAAACGACCCCCAGGTCGGCGATGACCATGTGACGCCGCCACAAACGCAGGCTTCCCTGTGCTCGGATGCCTCTTTGCCTGCCTCGCCTCGGCACGATGCGACTTGCGAGCCCGATTTTCGCGTGGAGCTTTGCGACTTTCTGTGGGTTTAGGCGGGCTTGGCTTGAACCAACGCTTGATAGATCGCTTCGGTCAACTGCTTGAGTCCTGCTCCAGTCACTGCCGAGATCAACATCACGGGACGTCCGATTCTTTGAGATAGTTCCCGTTGGACCGTGGTTGCTTCGGGCAGTTCGCCCTTGCTGACCACCGGGATCTCTGGGCGATTTCCCAAGCTGTCGTTGTACTTCACCAGCTCGTCACGAATGTTGAGGTAGTTTTGGATCGGGTCGGTTTGGTCCATCGGCAAAGGTTCAACCAAATGAACCAAGATTCCAGCCCGCTCGATGTGCTTCAAGAACTCATGTCCTAAACCAGCCCCGGCATGGGCGCCTTCAATCAGCCCAGGAATATCGGCCATCACAAAACTACGATTGATATCCAATTGGACCATGCCCAAATTCGGATACTTGGTCGTAAACGGATAGTCAGCAATTTCAGGTCGAGCTCGGCTCAAGCGACTTAGGAGTGTGCTTTTGCCCGCATTCGGTTTGCCGATGACCCCGACATCCGCAATCACCTTCAACTCCAAATCCAAATGTCGATGCTGACCCTCCTCACCGGGTGTTGCCTGACGCGGAGCCCGGTTGATGGCTGATTTGAAATGCGCATTGCCTTTTCCGCCCTTGCCGCCCAACGCGACCACCACTTCATCTCCGTCGCGGGCCAAGTCCTTCAAAACCAACCCAGTCGCATGATCACGAATCAACGTCCCTACCGGAACTTCGATGCAAATATCCTGCCCCTTCTTGCCGTGGCAGTCCGAACCTTGCCCAGGGACGCCTCTTTCGGCCACCCAGTGGGTTCGATGAGCCAAGGCAACTAAAGAATTGACCTGCTCGCGGGCAACAATGATCACCGAACCTCCGTCGCCGCCGTTCCCGCCACTCGGCCCCCCTTTGGGAACATACTTTTCGCGACGAAAACCTACGCAACCGTCCCCGCCACGCCCGCCCTCGACCTTGATCTGCACGCGATCGACAAACATTCAAACTCGCCTAAAATGGGGCATCTGCTTCCGCGATCCAATTCTGATCAGCCGAAGGGCCGACTCTTGGATAGCCAGTGTAGTAGTCGCGAAAACATTTCAGAAGGTACCCATTGATCATGATTCTGGAAACAACCTCCCACCGAGTTATTTTCCAGACCGAATTGGGCTGGTTCGGACTGGCCATTTCTCGGACAGCCCAAGATCGACCGCAAATTGACAAGTTGACATTTGGCCACCCATCAGAGACCGCGGCGCGAACCGACCTCGAAGGTAAATTCGCAACAGGAATGGACACAACCTGGGACGAGTCGACCGAAGCGGAAGTCCAAGATTGGATCGAGCAATTGCAACAGTTCGCAACAGGCCAATGTGTCGACCTGCGCGGATTGCGTCTCAACCTCGACTATTTGTCCGATTTTGGACGCCAAGTCATCCAAGGTTGTCGTGACATTCCTTGGGGACGCACCTTGAGTTACGGCGAACTTGCCAAGCAAGTTGGCTCACCTGGCGCCAGTCGTGCAGTGGGAGGCGTGATGGCCCGTAACCGACATCCACTGGTAGTCCCCTGTCACCGCGTTATCGCTCGTTCCGGAGCTCTCACGGGCTTCTCGGCTCCTGATGGCACGCGAATGAAGCAACGTTTGCTGGAGAATGAAAAAGCTCTGAATTCAAAAGCCGAGCGTCAGCCCCGGTTTGCCGAATGTTGAGCAAACTCCTCGAAACGATCAACGGAGTTGATCAGGAGAACTCATTGCGCCCCCCCAAGTTCCCAACAAGAAACGGCTTGGCCAAATCGAACGAAGCCTTTGACGACCCGCGCGATGAGTTGTCCCAATTCACTGTGAGTGCGGAATTGATCGATTTAATCCGGAAGCCGAAGGCCAAGTTTCCTCGCAACCCAGAAACGACGTGCGCAAACTCACTGACTTCCTAGCATCTACCGCCAAGCGTGGACGTTTACAAAAAGACTGAGCCCTCGAAGACGCGAACGTCCGAGGGCTCAGTTCAAAAAGGCGGTTTCGCGAGCAACCTCGAGCTAGATCGACCCAGTGAATCTAGCGTAAGGGTAGGAGTGCTCAACCCAGGAGGGGGGAGGCGTCCGGAAATCCCGCAATTCCCGCACACACGAAAGCGCCTTTGATGTTCGTTTGCACTTCGTACGGCGGGATTTATGAAAATTCGAAATTTGCTGCAAGGGCAATTCTTTACTCGTCGCCGGAAATTTTCTGCAAATATTCCGCAACGTGAGACTGCAGGTCTAACAATAATTGCCAATTCTCAAAACTAAACGTCGCCTTTTGCCCTTGTTCGCCAATTTCCGCATTGGCAACCATTTGTCGTAAACGCAAATGAAAGAACTCCAACAATTCAGTGAGCTGTAATACTTGGCCGGGGGTCAATTGTTTGGGCAGCCGAGGTGGTTCCGAGGTGTTGAGCAGCTTCTCACCAATGACGCTCGGAGCGACATTTCCATGCCGTTCGATCCATTCGTTCAAATTGTTCGTCGAACCCAATAAGTTGCCCTCGGACAATTCCTTGAGCTTCGAGTATCGCGCATCGATTTGATCGCGCGACCCGTACAGCAGACAAGTCCTGCCAATTTGGATCATGTCGCCATGCCGCAACTTCTTGAGCGTGACCCGTTCGCCGTTCACTCTGGTACCGTTGGTGCTACCAAGATCGGTCAGAACGATGCCTTCCTCTTGCTGCTTGATTTTGACGTGAAATCGGCTGACTCGCTCGTCGTTGACTTGGATCGAATTGCCTTCTTCGCGGCCAATGGTCAAAGGGGTCAACATGCCGGAGAAGACACGACCGCGATCCGATCCATCGACAATTCGCAGTACCAAGCCTTCCGCCATAATCTATCAAACCGTTGCAACGGCCTCGTTCCGCATCACTTGCCCCGCTTTGCACTCCACCCTTCGAGGTATTCTCGCCAATCCACCCAGAGTTTCAAGAGATTTTCATAAATCTGCCGCAAATTCCGATTGTTTTTCCTGTTCCGTGCACCCAAAATCGATTGGCCTGGGCGAATTGATGGTACGATACACCTGCGGATGTGGCACCCCGGCCCATCCCAAGTCCGTACAAATCCTCTTCGGAGATTGGCCCGTGAAAGTTAAAGCCGTTGGTCCATGGTTGGTTTTGGCCGCCTTCACAATTCTGAGTACAACACCGTGCCAAACGGAGGCTCAAGACGCAAAAGCGACTATAAAAGCGGTTGGCTTGAGTGTGAATCTTCCGGACCCAGACAGCGGCTTCGGTGGCTCTTACTCCCTCGGTCGTTCGGCCGGAATCGAAGTCGTTTTGTTGGCAGAAGATTCGAAGTCTTTTTTGATCGCGGTTGTTGACGACGGCGACGAAAAGACATCGCTCGAACTTTCAGCCAACGGTGAGACGTTAAAAAACGAACAAGGCTTTAGCAATATCGGCTCGATGTCGCAAATCTCTGAAAATGGTCACCGAGCCATCGTCCCGGTCGCGGCTACGCAGGTTCCACCGGCGGGTACGAACACCGTGAGGGTTTCCGGCAAGTTGGTTTTAAAGGCCGGCACGGATGAGAAAAAAGACAAAGTCAAGTTTAAAGTTGCCGTTGGCGAACAAGTCCAACTTGGCCCTGCGACCACAAAAATCTCGGCCGTCGAAGCCTATGACTTTGGTGAACCAACGACCAATATCAATTTCGAAACCAATCAAGCACTCGATGTCATCTCAGAAATCAAATTCTTTGACGAACAAGGCAAAGCGCTGGAAGCAACGCCTGCCGGCTCATCTAGCTTTGGCTTTGGCGATGAATTTACCTACACTCGAGGTTTCCAAGTCGCCGGCAGTCCTAAATCGTTGAGTGCCGAGGTGACCTATTTCGCTGCGACAAAACGAATAACGGTTCCGGTCGACTTGGAAGTAAGCCTTAGCCTGGGTGGTAAGTAATTCCATCGACAGCTTAACTCCAATCGAACCAACCCTCCTTCAGTCCCGATAGTGTGTAAAGCATTTGTCTGCCAACGAGCGGCAAACGAGGCATCAGCGGCAACGTCGCGTCGCGGATACAGCCGCGCCAGACACTATGGGATTGAAAGAAGGGAGATAAAATCGCTGTCAGTTGACGATAGAAGCGAATCTTTCTTGCTCGCTGGTGATAGAACATCTGCAAAGCATTGCCAATACTGGTGGAACCAAACAAGAGGCTGGCTAAAGCCTCGGCATCTTCCAAAGCCAAGTTCGCACCTTGCCCAAGATGTGGGCTGGTGGCATGAGAGGCATCGCCAATAAACACGACGTTCTCGCGGAATGGAACGCGCAAGGCAACACTGCGATAGCTACCAAAGGTTAGATCAGCGAAGCTTCGCAATGGATTGAGTATTGAAGCGGATGGCGGACAAAACTCGATCGCCCGGCTCCGCCATCGTTCGAAATCGGACTGCAAGATCGTTGGCCAATCAGCGACGGGCAGGCCCCAAAAATAACTGCACTCGCGCGGTCCGATGGGTAACAATCCCACCAAACGCTGCGTGCCATCGACCCGCTGATAAAGCCAATTCGCTTTGAAGTCACATGGCCCCGTCGTCCACAGAGCGCCATGCGAATACTCGGTCACTTTCGCTGCGAACCCCAGCGACTTGCGTAACTCGCTTCTCGAACCATCGGCGACCACCAATAAATCGAATCTCCCCCGAGTTTCTCCCTGCGAGGACTTCAACTCGCCACGAATCGAATCAAATTCTGTCGCTCGGAAGCCATTGTAAAGCGTTACCCCCGCACGATGGCACCGACTCAACAACAGCTGAAAAAGACGACCTCGATGGACACCTAAGGCGTAGGCCTCTGGATGCAATCTTGGAAAATCGAGTTTTACCAACGTGCGACCGTTGGGCAACTCGGCGGTCATCCCTTCCAGCCGTTGTGAAGTGGCCGCCAATTCGTCCAACATGCCGATTCGCTGCAGCACACGCTGCCCACTCGACTGAATCATGATCCCGGCACCAATAGGACGGCACACGTCAGACTGCTCGAACAATGAGACGCGATGTCCTCGTTCGGCACTTAAGAAAGCCAGCGTCGTACCGGCAATGCCACAACCTACAACTGCAATATTGATGGGCTCACCTCGATAGTTCGATCACTTTGGCGGAATCATCCGTTATTTCCAAATTCCGCCAATCGGTTATGGTAACCGATGTTGGGTAGCGCATGTTGCAAAAGGCTGACAGATGAATTGGTTGGATTGGTACAACTCGTTGGAGAAACCGGAATGGACGCCGGAGCCCCGGACGATCGGGATGATCTGGCAGTGCTTGTATCCGGTAATCTTTGTCACCTTTGGCTTTGTTTTTGTACAGTTCTTTCGCGGGTTCTTGCCCTGGAGTGTCGCCTTGCCGTTTGCCATCAACCTGGTTGCAAATCTGGTGTTCACGCCAATCCAATTTGGCTGGCGAAATTTACCATTGGCAGCCTTGGATATCGCCGTGGTCTGGCTAACCATTTGCTGGATGATCGTGGCCATCTGGAGCCACTACAAGTGGGTGGCGATATCGCAAGTTCCCTATCTGCTTTGGGTCTCCATAGCGACGGTTTTGCAGTTCACGATTACCTGGAATAATTGGAATCGCTGAGCAAACGGATGTCGGCAAGACTCCAATCTACCTGGATCTATTGGGTGGATCTGACCAAGTTTCGGTCGGCAAACTCTAGATAGGCTTCCCAATCCATTTTGGTCATCGCATGTTCGCCGGCTCGAATAAAATAGCCGATTCGCCCGCCGCTCAATTGATGCATGGGCGGCATGTCCGGTCCCGCAATTCCAGGCTGTCCTAGCAGTTCATAGACGGGCGATGCGTGGAAGGCCGACAGAAATTCACCCCGTGGATCTGCCCAGCGATCTTCTTCGGCACTGGTGATGAGGATTGGTCGAGGCGCCACGAGTGCCACCAAGCCGTGCTGGTCAAAAGGCAGTTCGTCTTCACGACCATTGTACTGCGTGAAGTTGTCACAGAACCAATGCGGAAACACCGTATTGATGCGCTGGACCGTTTCGCCTATTCGACGTCGACTGAGCGCCGCTCCGCCGCAACCGGAGTTATTGGAAATCACCAAGGCGAATCGTTCGTCGATCGCTCCAGCCCACATCGCGGTCTTTCCCAACCTGGAATGACCCACCACGGCCACGCGTTTTGCATCGACGGCTGCCTCGGTTTGTAAGTAGTCCAAGGCTCGGCTTAATCCCCAGGCCCATGTCGCAATACTACCCCACTGCTCTGGAGTTGGGCCGCCTCGACCGGATCCATGATACAGTTGATGCACACCGTTCTGGAATTGATCGTCAAAGTCCGGATCGATGTCCCCGTAGTAAATCGTGCCTAGACCGTAACCTCGTGCTAAAATCTCTGCGACGGGCCAACTACTTTGGTCTCGTCCGCGCGATTGCTCGGTGGCGAGATTGTTCACCACTCCCGCTTTGTCGTCATCGCGCATCCAACTCTCTGTGAGCCGAATTGCCGGATCGGGATGCGTGCCATGATTGCCAACAAAATTCAAGCCTAAGAAAACTGGCACAGGACCGGAAACGCTTTTCGGCAACCATAAGAGAAGATCCATCCTCGGGCCGGAGCGATCTTTGCTAAAGTAGATCGTCACTTGTTTTCGAATCGCTCGTCCAGCCAAAGCCGCTTGGTCTTCGTCAGTAATCTGCCAATGAAGATCCACCGGTCTACTTGGGGCTCGGCCAAACATTTGCTCTTCAAACAATCGCAACAACTCGGGGCGACGAACTTTTAGCCATTGCTCGGCTGTCGTGACCTGTTCACCACCGGTTGTAAGCAACAAATCAGGCAGTTCGTACGGCGGGATTTTGGCCTCATCATAGTTCGCCTCTTGTGCCATCGACATTCTTTCATCGGCTCGCGGACAAAGCAGGAAGACAAAACTCCACAGCCACAAAGTACGCATTTTCCGACTCCTGGACTAAAACGCCACTCTCTCCCCAAACAGTTTCTGAGCATAACCGCTGCCCTGGCCGCAATCCAGAGCCAATCGTTTGAGATCACCGCGACCGTCAAATTGACTTCGATTTAGCCAAGGTTGGCTTACCGATGCTCAATACAGACGATCAACCAATCAAGAAAGGAGAGTTTCGGGTCTGTTTCATAACAATCCGATCAAGCGTTCTGCGAACGCAAGCTAATCCACGCGAATGACCGAGTCCAACCAAAGACCTGACATCAGTATCGGAATAAAAAGGATTGCCAAACAAAACGTCGATCCAATGATCCAATCGAGTCGCCTACAAATCGTCCCATCAATCCAAAACACCAAGGCGGTTGGCACCAGAAAGTATCCACATGACCAAACAGCAAAGACCAAGTTCACCGTTTCGAATTCCACTTTGTCGAAAAATAGTTCCCAGACTCCCAACGCCAGGAAAGCCACCCAGAAAACAAAGACCATTAACCACCAGATCCACCGAACATTGCGCTTTTGCGACATGACGTAGCCTTTCGGATGCTGAAGATCCAATCGGCGAGATATCGAAGTCAACTCGAAAAAATTGGGTTGATCATCTCGTTGGAGCTTATGCTTGGACCGCCACGAATTGGGTTACTTGTCAAACCCCTCAACAAACGCTGCCAAAGCCTGCGCCCCCTCGATGGGCATGGCGTTGTACAGCGACGCACGCATACCGCCGACGCTGCGATGACCAGCCAAAAACGCCAACCCTTGCGATTCCGATTCATGCAGGAATCGTTTCTCCAATTCTGGCGTTGGCAAGCGGAACGTTACATTCATTTGCGAACGACAGCTTTCGTGGGCGTGCAACTGAAACAAGTCGGGACGCTTCAACAGAGCGTCGTAAACCAATCCGACTTTTCGTTGGTTGAATTGTTGCACCTGCTTCAAATCACCGAACGTGGATTCCAACCAGCGCAGCACCAAATTGGCCACGTAAATGCAAAAAGTCGGCGGAGTGTTGTACATCAAATCGCCTTCAGCATGATTCAACAAACGACAATAACCCGGAACTTTTTCCGAGGCTCGTTCCAAGAACTCGCGTTTAGCAATGACCAGTGTCGCACCGGCCGGTCCAAGATTTTTTTGAATGCAGGCATAGATCATGGCGTAACGGCCGACATCAACCGGACGGCTCATGAAATCCGAAGACATGTCGCAAACCAACGACGGAGCATTCTCCAACAACGCAGCAATATCGGCAGGGAACTGGACTCCTTCGATCGTTTCGTTCGACGTGTAGTGCAAGTAAGCTCCATTTACTGAACTCCAATCTCTTGTCTGCGGAATCGTCGAATAGCCGCTGTCCTTACCCGACCAAACCACTCGCCCCTGTTCGCAGCGCCGCGCCTCTTGATACGCACATTCGCCCCACGAACCGGTTACCAAGTATTCTCCAACAGTGCCCGGCAAACAAAAATTCATCGGCAACACCGAAAAGATCAACCGTCCGCCGCCTTGCACGAAAAAGACGTCGTAATCGGAAGGAATCGACAACATCGCCCGCAGCCGTGCCACGGTGTCGGCCAGAATTTTCTTGAACGGCCCAGTCCGATGTCCCAACTCTAAAATCGAAACACCCGCACCCGGTAAACATAACATTTCTTGTGCAACTTGCTCCAACACTGGGACCGGCAAGACGCTCGGTCCGGCATTGAAATTGTAGACTCGGTCTAATTGGCTCTGGATTTGATTCATCTGGATACTCAATCTTCCATCCCAGGAAAACCCAGCCGCTTGTCGACCAAGTTTTTTAGAGGTTGCTTGTTGACGAACCGTAACAAATTCTGGCAAAAGAAATCAACGGTGTCCGAAACGCGACGATGGCTTTGGGCACCGACGTGCGGCGTGATCATGACTCGCGGCATGTTCCATAGAGGACTATCGGCAGGCAAAGGCTCGACTTCCGCAACGTCCAATCCAGCCGCTTTGATTTTTCCGCTGGCCAATGCCGCAATCAACGCCGACTCGTCAACCACTTGACCACGGGCCACATTGATCAAGTAGCTCCCGGGCCGCATGTGCGATATAGTTCGGGCGTTGATCAGATGATGGGTTTGTTCGTTCCAAGGAATACACAGTATCACAACGTCACTAAGCGACAACAATTCTGGCAAACGATCCGCCGACCACAATTGATCGACGAAACTCGGCTTGTTCCGAGGCCAGTAATCGGTCGCAATAATCCGATTACCCAAAGGCGCCAACATCTCAGCAATTCGCAGTCCGTTGCCGCCCAATCCAACAATGCCAATGGTCTTGCCGTGCAAGTCGTCGGTTGCCAACCGGTCGTACTTGCGTGCGAGCGACGCCTGAAAAAACGCGGGCATGCTGCGAACCAATCCAAACAACAGGGCAAACGTTTGTTCGGCAACTTGATTGGCAAATAGCCCGGAAGCGCTGGTAACAGGAATGTTCGATTCGATGACTGCCGGATGAAGGCAGTGATCTAATCCCGCAGCCGACGATTGGATCCATTGCAAACGACCAGCAGCAACAACAGCCGGCCAATCAATTGGCTGTTTGGCATGACCGCAAAAAATATCGGCTGCAAAGATCGTTCGGCCAATCTCGTTTTGCTCAGCGGGGATGACCTTGAATTCAGGGACGACACGCCGAATCTGGGCAACATGGTGCGATTCCACCGGAAAACACAATACAACCGTCAGCGGCGTCAAAACTAAGTTCCTCAAAATTTCTGTGGATCGTTCCTACGGTCCAGTTCATCGTCGTGGACCGTTCCTACGGTCCAGTTCATCGTCGTGGACCGTTCCTACGGTCCAATTCATCGTCGTGGACCGTTCCTACGGTCCAACTTGCTTTTATTTACTTTCTTAAAAAAAGAAAATCTGACCGACGGAGCGGTCAGCGACATTGGGCCAAGATACTCCCCAAAACGTTCAACCGGAAGGGGCAAAAAATAGTGGCCAACGGCATTAAACTTGGTATAATGTGGCGGCCTCTTTTGACCGAACTGGGTTAATTGTCGGACCCGACTGCGGTCCACCACCTGCTGAACGTTCAGCATCACCTTCTATTTTGCGTTTTCAGAATGTCTGGCTGCGTGAAGTAAAGGTCCATTCACCGGAAACTTGAGAGCAACACACTCGTCCAGAATTTCGGAAATGACGACCCACATCTCCTTGGAGAATCGGGTTCTCAGACGACGATTTTGACGGGACATCTCCCAAAAGGAAATAGAATGAACCATTCGCAAGGCCCATCTGCCATCGAGTTGGCAGAGCGGTACCGTACTGTCCCCAACGAGTTCTTAACTGGATCTGCGACTTGCTCTGGTCCAAATTCAAATAGTAGGGCTGCCACAGAGTCGAGCAAGATACAGCTTCCCGATGTCGCCAACGAACATCGCCCCGAAATCTCCGGGCATCTGGACCGAGTTGGGATGTCCGGAATCGAGCTAATCGCTCGTTTCCAAGGCCCCGATCAATTACCTTTCTTGGTGCCTGCTAATGCAGATGCGTACGTCAGCCTAGATGATGATTCGGTCAAAGGCATTCACATGTCACGACTGTTCTTGGAACTGGCGTCGGCCATGGAGTGCGAAAGCCTGACGCCGAGTTTGATGAATCGCGTTTGCGAGAATTTTCTGGTGTCGCATGCGGGAATAAGCAAGCGGGCAGAACTATCGCTTTCGTTTCAACATCCCGCGTTCCGACCTGCTCTGTTGAGTGATTACTCGGCACCGCGTCATTACCCGGTGCGATTGTCGATGGTATCGGACACTCGCGAGGCCGCTCGAGTTCGTGCGGGGGAACATGTTCGTTTGTTTGTTCAGGTTCAAGTTGTGTATAGCAGTACTTGCCCCTGTTCGGCTGCACTTTCCCGCCAGTTGCTGGAGCAAAAATTTCAAAAAGATTTTGCCTTCCACAACTGGGTAAATGTTTCGCAAGTGAGCCAATGGTTGATCGAGAATGGAAGTGTCGCGACGCCGCACAGCCAAAGAAGTGTAGCAACCATCGACGTAGAACTAGCGAATCCCTTGGAACTGAAACGATTCCCGATCGAACGAATCATTGATCGTATTGAAGGCACACTAAAGACGGCGGTGCAAACAGTGGTGAAGCGTCAAGACGAGCAAGAGTTTGCGAGACTGAACGGAGCTAACCAAATGTTCTGCGAAGATGCGGCTCGGAGGATGAAGGCGACATTGCTGGACATGCCGGAAATCTTGGATTTTCGCGTGGAAGCCCGGCACAAAGAAAGCCTTCACCCACATGATGCAGTTGCGATCGCCACCGCCGGGATCGCCGGTGGGATGACCGCCTGATGGACGCGAAGCCATCACCCGGTTTCGAATCGCTAACTCTGGTAGAGGCCCAGCAACAAGTCGATGCCTGGATCAAGCAGTATGGCGTGCGTTACTTCGCACCGCTGACCAACTTGGCTCAGTTGGTTGAGGAAGTCGGGGAACTTGCTCGCCTGCTGAATCGGACCTATGGGGAACAGAGTTTCAAAGCCGGTGAGGATGGTTCAAAACTGCCGGACGAATTTGCGGACGTTTTGTTCGTCCTAATCTGCTTGGCCAATCAAACCGGTGTCGATTTGAGTACGGCGTTGAGGGCTAACTTGGAAAAGAAAACGCGGCGAGACAAAGACCGCCATAAACAGAACCCAAAATTATCCAACGAATAATCAAGGAACAATGCCATGTCGATGACCATCATGCGGCGGATCAAGTTTTGTGCCGGACATCGGTTGATGAATCACGGTGGCCCCTGCGAGTTCTTTCACGGCCACAATTATGTAGCCGACTTTTATGTGACTGGCCGTGAAGCCGATGCGGTGGGGCGTGTGATCGATTTTTCACAACTCAAGAAATCGTTCAAAGGCTGGTTGGACAAACATTGGGACCACGGGTTCTTAGTTCATGAGGACGATCAAAACGCGATCAACGCCTTGCGACAAGTCATTCCCATGAAACTATACACCCTGCCCTACAATCCAACCGCCGAAAGCATGGCCAAGTACCTGCTGGAAGTCGTGTCTCCAGAACTGTGCCAAGAATTTATTGGCTACGACGTGCAGGTCACAAAGGTTGTGGTTTGGGAAACGGACGAATCGTTCGCTGAAGCAACTTTGAACAGCTCGGTGGAAGACTTCCTGCCCGCCTCCAGCAATTCGCTCTGAAAGCTGACAGAGCCACCGCTTGTGAAGAATGCATGAAAGAATGAAGCTTGGATGCTGACAGTGCTCAAGTCGCCTCACTTTGGGGCGCTGCGTGGACTATCATGTGGCTTCTGCATGGTCCATCGGAGGTTTGAGACAATGAGCGCGCTACAGTTTCGACAGGTGGTTTGTTTCGGTTGGCTTTTTAGTTTGGCCCTGGGCTTGTACTGGGAATCGGCCCACGCACAACTATCATCCGAACACGATCAGCTGCGGCTCAATCAAATCCAAGTGATTGGCAGTCACAACTCGTATCATTTGGCTCCCGAACCGGAGCTGATGAAGTTCATCGAGTTAGGTGGGAAGCGGGTCGCTGACTCTATCGATTACACGCATCCGTCGCTCACCGAGCAACTGGATCAAGGGCTTCGCCAATTCGAGTTGGACGTGTATGCGGATCCCGTTGGCGGTCTGTTCGCCAATCCGCTCGGGCTGCAAATGTTGCGTGATGCAGGCAAGGAACCTCTGTACGTTCCGAACCGTGATGGGAAACTGACGCAACCGGGTCTCAAGATCATTCATGAACCCAATTTCGATTACGCGACGCGAAACGAAACCTTCTTGGACGCTTTGCAAGAGATCGATCGCTGGTCGGCCGAGCACTCGGACCATGTTCCGATTTTGGTGCTGGTGGAGTTAAAAGAGAAATCAGCGGTGGCCTCGCCGTTGAAGTTCGTGCCCTTCGATCGACCTCAGTTGTTGGCGGTGGATGCAGAGATCCGGCAAGGGATTGCTGCACAACGATTGCTGACCCCGGATGATCTGCGACGCGGCGAAGCGACCTTGCGCGACGCGATTGGGAAACACGGTTGGCCGCAGCTCAAGGATTGTCGCGGCAAGATCTTTTTTGCGCTCGATAACGAGGGCGCGTTGCTGGATCGTTATGTGGGAGAGAACCCTGCGTTGGAAGGTCGCGTGATGTTGGCGTCGGTCGCGCCCGAACATCCGGCGGCAGCGTTTCGCAAACTGAACGACCCCTTTGGGCAATTCGACGAAATCCGCAAGTCGGTGGAACAAGGTCTAATCGTCCGCACGCGAACCGACGCCAGCACTTTTCAAGCACGCAAAAACGACACGACGCAGCGCGACAAAGCCATCGCCAGCGGCGCGCAGTTCGTCAGCACCGATTATTGGAACGCCGATCCACGGTTTTCTAGTTATCAAGTTCGTTTTGAAAACGACAAGTTTGTTCGCATCAACCCCAACGTTAGTCCAACGGAATAAAGATTGCGGAGTCACTGGTAATCGAACCAGCAAGTCTCCGCCAAGTTAAAACTCCGTAATCAACCCATTGCTTCGACGTTGTTCCGAGATGTTCGATGACCTTTGCGTCTACTTCACATCCAGCTTTGCAACATCTTCACGCAGTGCTTTTAACAATTCAGCTCCAACGAGATTCGGGAGAGTCAATTGTCGCCCAGCTCCCCCTGAACCCAAAATCACTGCAAAGACTCGTTCGTCCTTGCCTTCAGTCATCCAAGTATATTCTTTGATGCACCAGTATGGTTCGTTCAAGTCGGCCATGCGAGCGTATGAAGTGATTTGCCGTTCCGCTTCTTGTCGTCCCTGGAGTCGGACTAGCTTCTGAAAGTAGACGTTGTACAAAAATATTTCGTCGATACTCTCGGGCGGAGTGAAACGACCAATCTTGTTGCCCTTCTCATCGACAGTTATTCCGCCTGGATATTTCTCCTTGACAAATGCTCGGACCGCCAACCATTGATCCACTACGGTTTCAAACCTGGGATCGTCATAGTCACAAAGCAGTAACAACAAGCAACGAGCGCCATGCGCCAAACGAAAATCAGCGGCGGCGCTATCGCGCCTTTGTTATTAACTCCAGGCTATACACGATTTTCTCGACGATCTTCGTCAAGGCAGCCTGACGTGCAGTGTCGTCCATCACTGCCAAGTGTTCATGCATGCGGCGCATCCGTGGATCCGCAAAGACAGGCTGGAAATGGTCTTTCCAACCGAGCGTGTTGGTCAACACGCCCATAACCAACCGATTGCCTAACCCGCCATCTTCGGTCGTAATGGCCGCCAGGTTGTCCTCAAACGAACGATTGCGAACCTCCTTAAACTTGGCGACCCGATCAAAATTATCTTGTCCTTCTTGTGGCATTTCCTGACCGAAAAGCGCACTGATGCACCAACCTAGCGAAATGCAAACGAACGTCACTGACCGGAATCGCTTATTCATGCAAATCTCTTTTGAACGCCGATCCACGGTTTTCTGTCAGGTTCGATTTGAAAGTAACGCGCTGCCACGACCGAAACCCAGTACCGCGAAAGGAAAATGAGCCGAGCGATGAATTGTCACCAAACGGGCTATATAAGTGGCGTACCGACTGCCATCGTCTGACAACGCACTTGCCATTTGTTCATTCCGAGTCCATTTTCGCAACATCTTCGCGCAGACGCTTCAATAACTCGGATCCGAGAATCCCATTTCGCGTCAACTCTCGACCTGCACCGCCCGAGCCCAATACTACGGCAAATACTCGCGCTGTTTTGCCATCGGTGGTCCACGTCAATGGCTTGATGAACCAAAACGGTTCGTAGACGTCCAAGAGACGGGCGTGTTCCATGATCTGACGCTCGGCATCTTGCCGTCCTTTAAGTCGAACCAACTTCTGAAAGTAGACATTGTACAGGTACACATCATCAATGCTTGCGACAGGCCGATAGCTTTGAACTCGTTTCCCATTCTCGTCGACCGTTATTTCGCCAGGAAACTTCAGTTTGATGAAATCACGAACTTCCAACCATTGATCAATTACCTCTTCAAGCCGAGGATCGTCATAGTCACATAGCAATAACAATAGACAACGCGCGCCATGTGCCAGGCAAAAGTCTCCCGCAGCAACATCATCCGTCTTCATCGCCTCCAAACTTTGGCGAATAGCGACAACCATCATTGACAACGCGGCCTGACGGGAAGTGTCATCCATACCTGCCAAATGTTCATGCATCCGTCGCATCCGCGGGTCGGCAAAAACGGGTTGAAAATAGTCAATCCAGCCCACCGTATTGGTCATGGTTCCTAGTATCAAGATATTTCCTAACCCGCCATCATCGGTGGTAATGGCCTTTAGGTTCTCGTCAAACGAGCGATTGCGGACCTCGTTGAACTTGGCGACCCGATCAAACTGATGTTGGCCATCTTGAGGAGGCTCTTGAGCAAACAATCCATTTAGAAAAATGGCTACAAAAACACCGACGCACGCTGCCATCCACTTTTTCACTCTCATAGTCGTCTCCCTTTGAAATGGAACGCAAGCACCTGTAAGTAATTCCGACGAAAAAAATTGACCCGCCGTATCGCACAAGGTCTCACGGCGCTACTTTGTACCCATAAAAGTACGTTGGAGTCCAGTTTGGTTGCCAATCCCATTTCTCAGCGCGGTGAGCCCAACCAATATCCAACCCATTGGGACATCCGTTGGCGCGGGTATAGATTCCGCTCGTTGCGTACTGTTCAGCACTGGTAACATACTTCGGGACTTGAAGTGGTGGAATATACGGGTGTTGGCACATCGTGCCAGTTACTTTCATCGAATGACGATAAACATCCGAAGCAATTACCGCTTCGTTTGGATAGCAACCAATGTAGCATGGTTGATTGAGTGGAACTCCCGAAATCAGATACTGAGCGCTATCGGGCCAATCGCCTTTGCCGAAGGCAAAGCCGTGACAATTCTGACTATAATCCAGGGAGGCTGGTTTGATGTAATCTTCATAAACCCAGTCAAAAAAGAACTTGGTGTGGGCAGCCGTTACGGTACCATAGAACGGGTGTGTTACCTCCCAGTCCGGATCCATAGTTACCGTTGCATACGAATACCGGACTCCATTACAATTCGAATGGTGCGGATCATGATTTGGGTCATACGGCTGATAGCGCTTAACCTCTCCCCATCCCACCTGCACCCCCGGAACCGTCATCTTTACTTCAATAAAAAAACTTACGAACCCAGTGCCACCCGGAATAAATTTTCGAGCATGAACCAAAAACCCCGGATAGTATTCCTGAGCATCAACAAATCCAACACAAACCTGGGTTAACGCTAGTACGCAAAGACTCTTAAGTAACAATTGTTTGATCATCATCGTTTCCTGCTTAGCAACCGAGCTTGTAATAACAAAGAGAGCCCAAAACCAAAGAGAGCCCAAAACCAAAGAGAGCCCAAAACCAAAGAAAGCCCTCGCACCGCCAAATTCTAACACCTCGGCCTGCCGGGTCAACACCTAAATTGTCTACATTATTCAGCCAATGCTAGCCAAATCGACTCCAACGACGAATCGAGAAGCCAGAGTTTTTTGGCATGTGCACTTGAGCTAAACCTGACCCAAAACAGAAGTCAAATAGCCGACTCGCTTGATTACTCAGTCGCCGAACTTGATCAAGGGTCCTTGCCCAGTCTTGATGCACTGGAACGAGAGGGTTTCGCGGCTTTCCGTTGCGAAATCGCCGGGATTGTTTATAATTCAGGTCGGTATTGATTATCCGACCTCGAGACTTGGGTTGCGTACGATGACTTCCATCGACCTTTGATTCAACCGATACGACATTCGCCCCAACTGCCGCAGATACTCGCCGTTTTACAACGCGAGTGGGAAAACGAACGGAAGAGGCGACTGCGATTCTACGACGAAATGACACCTGAGCAAAAAGTTGAATTTATTGATGGGGAGGTAATCATGCATTCGCCGGCACGTAACCGACACTTGGACGCAACCGGAGGACTTTTCCGACTATTGTCGACCTATGTTGCAACTCGGAAGCTTGGTCAGGTCAAACTGAAAAAATGTCTGTGTGTATTTCCTAGGAATGACTACGAACCGGACGTGGTTTTCTTTGGCCTCGAAAAATCGCAGCACTTCACCGCTGACACCATGAAGTTTCCGGTCCCGGACTTGACTGTCGAGGTCCTGTCGGAATCGACCGCCGCGAGAGACCGCGGTGTAAAGTTTGAAGACTACGCCGCCAACGGTGTCCGTGAGTACTGGATTGTCGACGCCGAGGAACCATCCATCGAGCAATACTTCTTAGATGGAGACAAGTACCGATTGAACATGAAGTCGGGGTCAGGACTGCTTCAATCTCGGGTCATCGACCAACTCGTGTTTCCCATCCCGGCGGTTTTTGATGAGCAAGCCAATCTCCGCCAAGTCGCGGAATTCCTCCAGGCTCCCACATCAAATTGACATGCTACGCTGAGCCGAGTCTAGGGACGGTTCACCTGAAGGATAGTGATTTGGACATGGGGACAAATTTCCGCTGGTCGAATGAAATGCGAATGACTTGAAAAACATGGGAACCCAGCTCGTCGGCAAATTCGTGCAACCTTCATGAAGCGATTCTTGGTATGATGGAGTGGCCACCCCGGGCCGATTACTCCAGCGCGCGATAATGTCCATGCCATTGGTTTCCTTCAATCCAAGAATTCCAACGCGATGCACGGCAGGTGTGTGGTTCGTTGCAGTTTGGTTGTTGGCATCTGGCACGTTGGGGCCGGTCCAACCTTGGGCTCTGGGGCAGACCGATCAACTTGATCCCGAGGCGTTTCAATTCTTCGAGCAAAAAATCCGCCCACTTCTGATCAAACATTGCCAAGAGTGTCACGCACACGACACTCAAGCCAGTGGCGGATTGCGGTTGGATTCGCGAGCGGGCTGGCAAACGGGTGGTGATTCCGGACCAGCCATCGCGCCAGGGGATCCCGAGCAGAGTTTGCTCTGGCGAGCGATCTCGTATGAAGACCCCAATCTGCAAATGCCGCCCGCCGGAAAACTTTCCGGCGAAGAACTGCGCGACATCCAAACTTGGATCCAGAACCAAGCGGTGGACCCACGTGTAGAACCTATCGCGGCCCAGCCGACTCATCAGCCGCTTACGCCACCTGACGCTCAGCAACATTGGGCCTATCGACCGCTGCAACGACCACCGGTTCCGGATTCCGAAACAAACGACGCAAATCCCATCGATCGCTTCATCGACCACGAACTACAAGCACGCGGCATCACGGCCTTGGATCGAGCTACTTCAGCGGCGCTCTGGCGACGATTGCATAACGACCTCAGCGGTCTGCCACCAGAATCTTCACCTGAGTTGCCATCGGATAGCTCGTCGGCTGAGTTCGACCAACGCTACCTCGCGCAAGTCGAAAGACTGCTCGCATCAGAGACCTTTGGCGAAAAGTTTGCGCGGCACTGGATGGATGTGGTTCGTTACGCGGATTCGGTCACGCTGCGAGGATTTGTATTGCCCAATGCGTGGCGTTATCGCGATTACTTGATTGCAGCCTTCAACCTCGACAAGCCCTTCGACCAAATGATTGTCGAACAGATCGCCGGCGATCGACTGCCGAGCCCAGCGGATGATGAGATTGCTGACCCAGTAAAATTGCACCGCTATCGGCAAGCGTTGATCGCAACGACCTTCTTGACCTTGGGCAACACGAATCTAGAAACTCAAGACAAACGAGCCCTCGAACTTGATTACATCGACGAACAACTGGATGTGATCGGACAAGCATTCTTGGCCCAAACGATTTCATGTGCGCGGTGCCACGATCACAAGTTCGATCCGATCCCCACGCGGGACTATTACGCATTGGCCAAGATTTTGGATGGGTCGATCGGCTTGGTCCATGACAATGTTTCGACCTGGGTGGAATCGCCGCTCCCACTATCCGCTGAAGAAGAGCTTCTCCGCGCGAATCTTATCTCGAAGGTATCGGCGGCCGATCAAGAACTAGCGATTCTGAAAGCCAAACTAGCCCCGATTGCCCAGCAAAAGAACATCCGCATGGACTCGTTGCCGGGAGTCGTGCTGGATGACGATCAAGCACAGTTGGTAGGCGATTGGGTGGTCTCGCAACATACGGCTCCGTTTTTAGAAGCCGGCTACCGGCACGATGCGGCGACGTCTCGCGGACAGAAGACCGCTACGTTTCAAACACAAACTTTGCCAGCGGGAAAGTACGATGTCAGAATGTCTTACTCGATGGGCAGCAATCGAGCGACCAACGTGACGGTCGATGTGTTCAGCGCGGACGGCCAAACAACCCTCCGAGTCAATCAGCAACAGCGGCCCAATGTGGACGGCATGTGGCATTCGCTGGGTTCGTTTCGATTCGAAGCCAATGGCCAAGCCTACGTGATGATCTCCAATCAAGATGCGGACGGACATGTCATCATCGATGGTGTGCAGTTCTTACCACTTGCTGAAGCGTCCTCGCCCAAGGAACCAAAGCAGGCCGATTCATCGCCGACCGCAACAAACCATGAAAAGTCAATCACTGACCCTTCGGCTGAAATCCGCGCGGCCGTGGCGCGATCGGAGGGGCAACGGCGCCAGTGGCAACAACAACTGGACGCACAGCCCAAGTTCATGAGCCTCCGCCGCAAGGTTGAACCGTCAACACTGCCAATCCTTATTCGCGGAGATCACAAGCGTCCTGGTCACGTTGTTGATCGTGGCTTCTTATCGGCGAATGGCTTTCCAGAAACGATCTCGATACCAGAAAACTCCGACGGTCGGTTGGAACTGGCCCATTGGTTGACGGATCGGCGTAACCCGCTGACAGCGCGGGTGTATGCCAACCGAGTTTGGTCTTGGTTGATGGGGCAAGGCTTGGTTCCGTCGCTCAACAATTTTGGCACGACCGGCAGTCCACCCACGCACCCCGAGTTACTGGATTGGCTGGCCTGCGAACTGATCGATAACCACTGGTCAACCAAACATCTAGTCCGATTGATTGTGACCTCAAAGGCGTATCAACGAAGGGTGGCCCAGCGATCTTTCGAAGCAGATCCAATCAATCAGTGGTATGGAGCGGGCCATCGCCGCCGTTTGTCGGTGGAAGCGCTGCGGGATTCGATGCTGTTGATCAGTGGCGAATTGGATCAGCAGCGGGGTGGCTCGACGGTCTCATCTGGAACGGTGGCGGATTACGACTACCAACACGAATCGCTCCGCCGCAGCATCTACCAACCGGTGTTCCGCAACGCGCTGCCAGCGTTGTACGGTGAGTTCGACTTTGCGGACCCGGGGCGCTCGATTGGTCAACGAAACCGCACGACCCTTCCGGCTCAGGGCTTGGTCTTGTTGAACTCGACGTGGGTCTCGGCGCGAGCGAAAGCCGCTGCCCAACGGATTCGCGAAAAGTGCCGCGCGAGTTCGGACGCGGAGGTCACCTCGAAAGTCTTAGTGAAAACAGCCTACCAACAATGTCTAGGACGATTGCCGACCGAAGAAGAGTTGCGGATCGGTCGAGTCTACTTGGAGACGATTGGCCCCGAAGGAGACGATCCGCTGGTCGATTTGGTTCAAGCGTTGTTCGGTTCGTTAGAATTCCGCTTCTTGGAGTAATCGGTCATGGCCTGTTCATTGGAACGCCGTCAATGGTTGCAGAGTGCCGCTTGCGGTTTTGGAGCCCTCGCGTTGCAAAGCCTCTTGGCAAGTTCCACTCCAGCCTCCGCTACGAATCAACCTCGCTCCGCTGCCAAACGCATCATCTTTTTGTTTATGCAGGGTGGTGTGAGTCAAGTCGATTCGTTTGACCATAAGCCTTTGATCAATCAACGTGCGGGGGAAGTCCTGACCTTTGCCGACTCGCGTCAATTGGCCAAGATCGGTCGTCCCACAGAGCAACGGCTGTTGGCTTCCCCGTGGAGCTTTTCGCAACATGGCCAAGCGGGACGTTGGGTTTCCGAGTTGTTTCCCGAGATGGCCAAACAGGTTGATGATCTTTGTTTTTTGCATGCCATGCACACCGAAGGAGTGGCTCACGGACCGGCCACCCTATTTTTGCACTGTGGAGCAATGCAGGAGGTTCGACCATCGTTTGGCTCGTGGGTCCTGTATGGACTCGGGGCCGAGAATCAAAACTTGCCAGGCTTTGTCTCGATCGCCCCGTCGCTGGGTAACGGTGGAGCCCGCAACTACGGCAATGCCTTTTTGCCAACGACCTATCAAGGAACGCCGATCGGCACTCCGGGAGCGGAGTCGCTGCAAATCAACGCTCTAAAATCACCGTTGGCTCCACAACATGAGTTGGCCCGCCGTGAACTTCTGCGGCATATCAATCGGCAGCAAGCCGATCGCTTGGGCGCAGCAGACGAACTGCAAGGCGTCCTCGAATCGTACGAACTCGCGTGGAGGATGCAGGCGGTCGCACCGGATATCTTAGACTTGAGTCAAGAAACAGCCGCGACCTTAGCAGCCTACGGCATCAACGAACCACAGACACAAACCTATGGCCGCCGCTGCTTGTTGGCACGCAGATTATGCGAGGCTGGCGTGAGGTTCATTCAAGTGAACTATGGCGACAACTCGGCCAATCCGGCCTGGGATCAGCACTCGAACTTACCAAAACACGCAGAACATGCCGCGGCCGTCGATCGCCCCATTGCCGGACTGTTGGCAGACTTGAAACAACGAGGTTTGTTGGACGACACGATTGTGTGGTGGGGCAGTGAGTTCGGCCGTACTCCCTATTCAGAAAACAACGGTACCGGACGCGACCATAATCCCAATGCGTTTACCATGTGGGTCGCCGGCGGCGGATTCAAGCCTGGCTTTGCGTTTGGCGAAACGGATGAATTCGGATTCCAAGGTGTCGAAGGTCGTGTCCACATGCACGATTTGCACGCAACACTCCTACATCAACTGGGTTTGGACCACTTGCAATTGACCTACAAACACGCGGGCCGCGACTTTCGGTTGACCGACGTTCATGGCCGAGTCATTCAGGACTTGTTCAGTTAAACCTTACTTCTGAACCAGCTTCCAACCGTCAGGCAGGTTGGCGTCTTTGACAACAATCGCCACGCCATCGCGCACGACAAACTGGGGATGATTGATGTCTGTGTCAGGGGAATCCGGCAACACGTCGATCTTGACGTTTTTGCCAATGCGACAATTCTTGTCGACAATGGTTCCCTGAATATAACTGCCGTCACCAATCCCTAGCGGAACTTGGCCCGGCAAGTCTCCAGCTTTGATGCTACCGGCGTAGTAATCCGCACCCATAAGAATCGAGTTCTTGATCGTGACATTATCTCCGATTACGGAACGCAGCCCGATGATACTGTTTTCAATGACCGTCCCAGATCCGATTTGACACCCATCAGCAATCAGGCTGTCACGCACTGTGGCATTCCGAAGAATAGTCGGCGGCAAATACCTGGCTCGCGAGTAAACCGGGGTATTTGGCGAAACCAAGTCAAATGGCGAGTCCGGGCGACACAGCTCCAAGTTTGCTTCGTAAAAAGAACGGATGGTTCCAATATCTTCCCAATAATCATCGAAGACGTGGACTTGAACTTTCCGAGCTCGAATGGCAGCCGGAAACACTTCTTTTCCAAAGTCCGCGTAACTTGTCTTGGTTAGCACATCCAGCAAGGTCTGGCGATTGAATATATAGATCCCCATGCTGGCCAGACAGTCCCGGCCATGGGACTTGATGCCTTGCTGATCCAACCACTCGGGGTCCATCCGGACCATTTGGATTTCTTCTTCTGTTTTGGGCTTTTCCAGGAAGCCAACGACTCGTCCCGTGGCATCGATGCGCATGATGCCAAATCCACGAGCAGCTTCACGATCTACCGGGCGGCCCGCGATCGTCACATCGGCCTTGTTCTTGATATGCGTTTCCAACATATCGCGATAATCCATCCGATACAGTTGATCGCCGCTGAGAATCGCCACATAATCGATTCCCTGCTGCTCCATGTATCGCAGATTCTTTCGAACGGCGTCCGCGGTTCCTTGGTACCAGTCCGTTCCTTCGTTGCCAGTTTCTTGGGCAGCCAACAGCTCGACAAACCCACCACTGTATTGATCAAAAGAATATGTTCGTCGAATATGACTATGCAGACTGACCGACAGAAATTGGGTCAGCACATAAATCTTCGTGATTTCACTGTTGATACAATTCGAAATCGGGATATCGATCAAGCGATACTTGCCCGCCAATGGCACGGCGGGTTTGGCTCGAATGGAAGTCAACGGTGCCAACCGAGTCCCGCGTCCACCACCCAGAATCAACGCCACTATGTTTCGCATCTTCACACCTTAGGCAAACACACCCGACTTCCCAGTCGGTCGGTACCAAATCCCGACGTTCGAAGTTAGCGGCTTGAACAGCAAAAATCAAGTCGGCCTCGGCGGGCATCCCCTGAAACGAAACCATCTCCGTCGACCGTTTATCAAGCGTTACAACCATCGATTCAACGAGCCGGAACACCTCTCGCAACCGTTGGTTTCAAAAGCTTGCTGCTGGGCCAAACATTCGAGAACTTGCCGCCTGGCGGCGACATCCAGATTTTCGCAAAAAACCGAATGTCCTTTCGCGTCAATTGTGATCAACGATCAGGGCGTCACACTTGGCACGGAAAATTGGGCCTTGGCTTGCCCGCCTTTAATTGTGTCCAGGACCACCTCGCCCTGCCCTGCTCCGTTCACAATCCATCGCACGTAGACCAAACTTTTTCCATCAATCACAGGTAGTTTGATCACGGCCGGATCACGGTCCTGGATGGTCGAGTTTCGGAACAAGACATCACCGCCGAATTGGCCAAACACCACTTGAACGCCATCGGCCTTCAGAGAAACGAGATTCGGTCGCGTGATTTTCTGTTTGCGATCCATCGAGGAATGTGTGGGCGTCAACTTCGTGTTCTCCACGATCGCCGTCACTTCGGTCAACCCATTGCCCAAAGGCTTGGTTGTGACTTCTTTGATCCGAACCAAGGGCATTTGATCTGCGTGAAACAAGGTGAAAGCCATGTTGCGATGGCACTCTTCCTGCAACATGAAACCCGGAGGTTGCCGACCCCAATTTTTCTTCAGCCCGCCAACTTCCACTTTTCCATAGACCGGATGATCCACCTCGACCCATTCGACCAAACCATCTCCAAACAACAAGAATTTATCGAATTCGTAAGACTGCTCGCTGCCACCGCCGGTGGCATCGTGAAAATAGTTGTACTGAATAAACAACTCGTTCGTGAACGTGAACACACCCAACATCTGGTGAAACCAATCGATCTCGCCGCCCCACACTTCGTACAAATCGTTGGCGACGTTCATATAGCGGTACTTGGGCAACAAACGTTCGCCGACTTTGCCGATCTGGTCATAAACTTGCAGATCGCCCGCTTCGTAGGCGTCTTGCTTCGAGCCGGGGCCACGTAGCAACATTCCGCCCGTGTTGTGATAGGTTTGCGCTCCGGCAATGTTGGGATGTCGCTTGACGAATTCCGCCATATTCCGATTTTCGATCAGCGAAAACGGATAACGAAACGCCCCACGCTGCACATATTGGGGCTCCCACTTCCAGGGCCAATCGCGATTCGGATCGTACGAACCATCGCCATCTTCGCTAGAGCGCCCGTCGCCATCCGCATCAAGACCCTCCATACCCAACAAGGTAAATTCGCCCTGTTCCCCAGCCTCGCTGTTGGCCTGTACCATCAAGTTTGGATACTTGGGATGCGCCCTGAATCGCCCGTTTGGATCACGAATGCGCATTTGCGTAATGTGGCCATCCTTGTTCAGATCATTCGCAGGATCTTCGTCAATCAAACCATCTCGATCATCATCCACCGGGCGTTGCCCTGTTCGCGGAGTATTGGTCGAATTGGGTTCGAGGAAATGGGCTTCCCGCGAATCCGGACTCATGTCGGGCAGTATGTAGAACACCCGGTCTCTCAATAATTGTTGCACAAACTTGTTTTCGCCATGCATCTCTGCCAAAAACCAAGCCGTGTACAGCGCCACTTCCGTGGCTTGTATCTCATTCGCGTGAATTCCCCCGTCGATCCAAAAGCCAGGCTTCCTTGACTCGTCACCGACTTCAAAATTCGTAATCGTCGCCACCCACATGTCCCGTCCATCGGTCGATTTGCCAACCGATTCGACTTTGAACAACTGCGGGTACGCAGCAGCCAAGTCCTGGAGCATTTTGGTGATCTCGGCGTAATTGTGATATCGATTCCAGTAGATCGGAACCTTCGGCTGCGTCGGTCCGCCAACCGCCTTGTAAACTTGATGTACCGGCACTTCCGCCTCTTGAGCGACCGTGTTGGCACTTTCCAACTGAAGTCCCAACGTTATGACCGTGATAACTAAAGGAGAAAGGATAGATCTCATCGAATCGTTCTTCGCTTAGGGAATCGTTTGTATGAAGATATCACTTGAGCCGAGCCTACGACCACCACCGGCGTTTATTCGCCCAGTGGGACGTCCACTTCGACCGAATGCAACGTGGGCGCTGCGGCGTGAATCTTCCAAGCCGAATCGAAATCGTCGCCTTCGATCACTTGAAAGACCCAACGGACTTCGGACTTGCCGCCGCGTTCCGCCAAGCGTCCAACCGCTTGACGTTGACTTCCCTGAATCCACTTGAACTTGCCTGGCCCAACCAACTGAACCTGAATCGGCGACCACTGCCCATTGACCGCAGCCATTTCCGGCATCGTCGGCAAGCCACCCGTATTCACAATCTGACAACGAATATCGTACAAGCCGGGTCCGAGTCGCTTGGCCTCCAAGTCTCGCACAGCCAACCTGGGCCAATGGTCGACCATCGCGTTCAAGAGCCCTAGATGAGGTTCGACCAAAGGATCGATCTGAGCGGCTGGTGGATTCAACAGATACCATGGCTTGAAGCCACCCACCTCCACCAACTTGCCCGGCAGATCCGGATGCTCGATAGCCTGCCAAGGCACAAAGGCTTCGATGTTTTGACTTTCAAACCACGCCAAAGCATTCAGTTCAGTCGCACCACGTTTGTCGTCTTTGGCCAGCCCGGATTCAAGTGACGGTTTCGCCCCATCCACTGCCGGAGTTTGCGGAGCAAGCGTTACCTCGCTGCTGGCAACGGCATCGTCCGACTTTGCGGCAGCGCCACCCGCTTCAGGTGATTCGCCGGGCTTTGATTCGGTCGTTGTCGGCGTTTCGGCAGGCACCGCCTCTGTCTTGGTGGGCTCGATCACCGGAGTCGGTTCGACCGTTGGCACCCACCAGCCCCGTGAAGCAAATGTCCAGCGTCCATAATGAAAGTAAGACCACTCCGAGAACGAACCGGCACCCATGGGAGGTTCAGGAGCGTTTTTGCCGCCGTGAGCTTGACGAAATGACTCGGCCAGTCGATCCATTGGACCTTGATCCTGAGTCAAGATTTTCGTCTTGATCCGACCGCTATCCGTTGGGGGCGACCCTTTCCAAGTGTGGAATAAATTGTCTTCGGGACTAAAACAAAGCACAAAGGCAATATTCGGATGATCAAACATGAAATCGGCCACGGCTCGAGTCTCGACTTCAGATACTTGATGGGGTCCACTACCTTCGGCGAAGTAGGGATAGTTGAACGTGAAGTTGCGATTGAAGTTCACGCCATCTGCGCCGTCTTCACCAAACGATTTATCGTGGTCGGCATCCCGCGCTTCCATTTCGATGCGATAGCTACCGACTTCGCTTTTCGTTGCATCAACTGGGATTAGCACGCGTGGGTCCACGGGATGCGTGCGATGCGTCCCAAACTCGTCTGCAATTCGCAGCAATGTGATAACCCCATCGCCATTAAGATCCGTTGGCGGGTCTTCGCCGGTTTCAAAATCTCGGTCGTCATCGGTTAGCGTCAGATTGCCGTTTCGCTCGCGTCCCGGACCATTAAAGTTCTTTTCGGTCGCATCAGGACTTGGACAAGGGATCACGTAGACGGTGTAATTAGACAACAGTTGTTCAATCGCTGGCGAATCGCCCGCGTTCAGCAATCGCTCGGCCATCCGCAAAGCCAATTCCCGTCCAACAACATGAGAAGCCTGAACGTTGCCAACCACCAAGATCGCCGGGCGAGTCGCCTGAGGGTCCGAAGCAATCTTCAACAACCAAATCGGACGCTGGCCTTGGGTCACCCCCAATGAACTTAGCTCCGCCCAAGGCGACTCGGCCAAGACCTTCAGACGTGCTTCCATTTCAGCAAACGTGGCGTAGCCCTGCAATGGAGCCGGAATGGTGTCATCTGCGTTACGGATTGCCGTCGTCTCGCTCGAAACCGCAGTGGCTTCAAACCAGCCGCTGGGCTTTACCAAACTAATCGTCAATAAAACCAAACATCCCACCACTTGATTCATGTGCAAAGTCTCTTGTTTTACGCGTCTCGCTGACCATCGACTGTCCACAATGGCTCCCAGACAAATCTGGAACACATGCCGACCACAGGTCAAAAACAGGTCGTTCTATGATACTCGGCGGGGCGTCCAGCACCATGCTAACGAACAAAAAAACAGCATCGTGCATTCGGTTGGGCGCGGCTTTGGTATTAAAATTGACACAACAATTAACGGTAGCGAGACAGTCGCCACTGGGAATTCAACCCGATCCACGATTCGATTTCGTACTGCGCTCCAATCCCATTGACAAACGAGCCCGGCCGGTCGGTTCCTGGCGGCTGGTGCTCCAACCAGAATGTTTGATATCCGTCAGAAACTTCGAACCGAAGCACACCTCGCTCCCGATCACGATCAACCGTTGCCAAATAACGACGTTGGTCGCCAAGCCGGGTCGGACGCAACAAGATAAGAGTCTCGGGCGCCCAATTGGGATAAGCCATAAACGGCCCGATGAATTCATTTTCCCCATCGTGTCGTGGCCACTGGCGGGACAATTCAGCGGCGACTCGATCCAAAAACTCAAGCGAGGACATGGCCCTTTGGCGATGTCCCAACCAAGCAATCTGCTGCCATTGGCTGGCCAAAGCCATCCATCCCGACACAAAAACAACCAGCAACCCGATAAATCGAACGGACCTAAATCCGACCGGTGCCCATAGCAAACTGGTAACCAAACTCAGGCCCGATAGTGTTGCCAGCAAGAGAATGCCCTGAACACCGCTCACTATCAATTGGCTAGAGGTTGCCTCAGGTGATGGCCAAGCGATCGACCACAAGTTATCTGAAGCAATCCGCTCCAATCGTGGATCAAAAAAATTCCAAACTGCCAAACCGAACCAACTCAACACGTGAACCAGAATCAAAAGCCACACCATCGCTCCGCGATGGCGGAACGCCGCCCCAACCACGCGCGAAACATGTCTATGTTCAATTGCCGATTGATAGTGCGATGGCATGGCTGGCATCCGAGCCCTCGTTAATTGGCCGCTGGCTTGGATCGACAATTGGCCAACGCCAACAAAGCGAAGCTAGTGGCCAGCGACTTCTCGTTTTCCAACCAGCGCCGATTCGAGTTACTCCACGAACCATCACTACCTTGTCGCTTGATCAAAGCCTCCGACAATTCACGGCGCCAATCGTGAGCACGATCCTGGCCGTCAACCAGTTCGTTAATTCCGGCAGCCTGCAAAGCCGCGCTGAAGGTTTGATAATAAAAATAGAGTCCGGCTTCACCCATATTCGGATTGACCTCCACAGAGTACGTGTCTTTGATCCATTTTAGTGCCGCGACCACTCTGGGATCATCCGCAGCAAGACCGGCGTAGATCATGCTTTTATAGGCCGCATAGGTCAGCGAACCATAACCCCGGATCCCTCCGTCCGGCGTGTATCGCTCGGGATCGGAAGATGGATCGATCGATTCCGCGGGGATTTCATAGTAAAAACTACCATCACCTATTTTGGCCGCAAACGGCGTCGTGTTGTGGGGTGAAGGAAGATTCTGGCATCGCGATACAAAGGCCAACGCCGCTTGAATGTTTGGATCATCCGCGCCGGCATCCAATGAACGCAAAGCCTCGATCAAATAGGTCGTGTTGGACAAATCGGGACGCCCTTGTCCTCCATAACCAACACCGCCATCCCAATCCTTGTTGGCCGCTGCGGTACCGATCCCGTATTGGTTCGCGACCACGAACTTCTTGGCGTTCTCTAACAACTTGCTGTATTTTCCATTCTTATTGGCCTCCGCGAAACAGATAATCGATACACATGTCTCGTAATTCTTTAGTCGACCATTTCCATAGATACCTCCATCTGGCTTGACATGGGCTTCCAGCCCTTCCAGCCCTTTGGTAATCCACGGGGCATCTACCGCTTCTCCACATCGCATCGCTCCCGTTAATGCCAAAGCCGTAATGCCCGGCCCCAACTCGAGCGAAATCATTCCGTCTTCTCCCTGCTGAGACTTGAGAAATCCAATCGCTCGTTCGATCGAATTCGACAACTCTTTGGCAGACTCCTGGCCCGAAACTGTCGCTACCGTCAGCCATCCCCAAATTCCAACCCAACTAATCCAATTGGCTCTTCGCGCCATTTCGCTCTACCTTTACTTTCAATAATTGAAACCAACCCAGCGAAAGAAATTCGAACATCCTTCGCTGGCAGTCCAGTGCTGTGCCACAACCTGAATTAAAGGTTTGGACCACGGAGCAAGAATCCATCGTGCGAAGCAAGCGAAGGGCCGCTTCCTCGATCGACGACGGCCCCCTTTTCCGGGCCACCCCCCAAATTAAATGGTGACAACGAACGAGACTGCAAATGTCACGCCAGTAAGAGACGTCGATTGAGACAAGCGAAAATCGCGAAAATCGGCGAAAGCACACAACGAACAAACCCCTTTTCGCTGATTCTGGCGGCGATTTTTACGCCACCGGTGGCTAAAAGATCACCATCGGCACAACGACGAAATGCGAACGTACCCACCGCTAAGGAAGACGAAACCGTCTTCACGTGGCGCATCCTGGTTTGTTCGTCGATTTGATGTGGAAAACTCTCATCACTTGTCGAACAACGAATCGAGGAGACCAAGCGGGTAAGGACGGGACTAACAGTGATCTGGGCGTTGAAGTCGAGCCAACTCGGCTTGCAATCGCGCCACTTCCGCTTCAGCCCTTTGACGCGCCTCGGCTTCCACTTGCCGCGCCTCGGCTTCGACATTGGCCGATTCGGCGTTCGTCAAAAGTCGCCTGCTGGACTTCGCGTCGAAAAAGTTCAATTCACCCTCCGTTATTCGCAAGACGAGTCCCAGTTCTTTGCTGAACAATCCACCCTGTGAATCCGGCTCGATCGCGACGTATTCTCCGTGATGCAGCCGATAGCCTTGCAACGAGGGTTCGAGATACTCCCCTGTTGGATCGTGCAAGAAGTACTCGCAAACCCCAAGTTTTGCAAAAATCTGCGGTTTATCCGTAGTATCTTTGATCCGGGTCGACTTCGATGTCGTTTCGATAACCACTTGTGGAACAACACCTTCCACCCACAAGCGATAAACGCGCCGCCGACTCTGCGCGATCCCTTTGGCAACAAACGCATCTGGAACTACAAATTTCTGAGCATTCCCTTGTTCGTAATACACCAGCAAATCGCCGCTGACGTATACCTTCTGACCGTGATAATGATTCTTCAGCAATTCGATCACGCGAACCATCGCCTCGCGATGATCATCGGTCTCACCCATAGGACAGCCATCCGATTCCGGATAATCAACAGTTTTCAATTTCACCAGATTCATCACAATCCTCGCCGACTTGGGTCGCTTGCTCGACTCCCCCAAGACCCGCACAACTCGCCGTTCGCTATTATAACGAGCAACAACAATCGGGAATACACATTTTTGGAGCAATGACTTCTCGAACGCCGTCTCAGTTGAACCAAATTGCAAATCCGATGAACTCGCCACGAAAAATACGTTCGAAGCGGTCCCAGGTCGCTGGAGCGGTGACCGGCAAGTCTTCCTGCAAGTATTTTTCTGCTCCGCTACCATGGAACCACAGCACCAAGTCAAAATCTTGCGGCTCGACGAAAACTCGCTTCAAATTGACGCCCCGACGTGGATTGGTGCCACGCCAAAATGGGACCAGCTTTGCGCCATCCAAAATCTCTTCCGCCTCGTCCAAAAACTGATGCCAACCCACAATCATTTCTCGCGATACTTCAGCGCCGGGAAATGGGGGCTTCTGCCGAGGGCTAGGTATCCACTCGCGTTGGTCGTCCGTTTCCGCCTCCACCAACTTCCACATGTCGCGACTCAATTGAATGGTTTGCTTGACATGCGTCAGAGCGCGCGGCATTCGTTCGGGTTCTCGGATTGGAAATCGCAACTGGTGAATCCCTGCAATCGCGTCCAAGATCAGATTCATATCAAAATCGGCCGAATGGGGCGGCTCTTCGTTCAGAAACTCAAACGGCGTTTCGGCCTTGGAAAAGACTCGGCGAGCGGTCACATTCCAGAGATCCTCCTGATCATACGCCAACGCCAACTCGCACATTGCCATCAGCAAATGACAGTAACCCCGCAACCACTGAACGTCCGCTGCGTCAAAGCGAATCACAAAGCCGCGCGCCGGATCCAATGGAATTCGATTGCTAATCACCTGACGAAAACTTCCCAGCAAATTGTCGTGCGGGTCGGCAACTCCGTTCGCCTCCCAGTCCATTCCAACCTGCATCAGGTCAAGCTCCAAAAAAACGGCGTTCGACTTGACGCTCGCCAACGTCGCTTCGCTGACCTGTAACCCGTCTAACGTCTGCTGAATGATGGCGCGAAATTGCTCGTAGCTAATTGGCGCTGGTCGCGGATTTTCCGGCGTGTCCAATCGCAACAACGGAACCATGCTGGTCAAGAACCCATCCAAATGCCCATGTCGATGCCACGACTGCCCAAGCTTTTCGATCGTTTGCAGGAACTGAGCCACACCCAAGCGAAACTTCGCTTGATCGTCGGCTTGGTCGGCTTCGATCGCCAGTTGACACGACTGAATGGCTTGCTCGTACTTGGCTTCGGCAACCAACACTTCAAACTCGGCTTGAGCATGTACCGAAGACAGCTGAAGTAACAGGCAGGTGCCAATGACCAAAAACCGCAAACAAGGCCTAGAAACTCGCATAAACTTTGTCCTTTGAATTGGAGCGCACCGATGGGCAACGCGACACCCCACGTATCATACCATTGAAGTTGCTTCGTTGTTATTCCTGAAAGAGTATCTTCTGTCACACAAACTTGGTATCGGAAATGCAAATCGGAACGCAAGCAGTTTCGATTGTTTCCCAGGCGGGAAAACAACCAACTTACCGCAACCATCAACAGCGAAACCGCATCCCTCCGAGTGATATGGTGTTACAAAATTGAATGACTCGAATTCAAACAATTGTCGGGAGTGTTCGTGTGGGATCAGCAACCGCTTCACCAATCCCTTTGATGATAAAGTGCATGGGTAGACCGAATCCGTTAGCGAGAATTGAAAGGATTCTGCAATCGCTTCGAAGCCACCACGACATTGGCCAACACGTCCGAAGCCACGCGATTTCATGATCGATACAAAAAACATGGACCGATTTCCGCTGCGACAATACACGTCTTGCGGACGTTCGCGATCCAATTTATCCAACTGCTCCCACCAATAATCCAAGGGAGCATTCACGGCTCCTATCATAGGTTGACTAAAGTACTCGCTCTCGCGCTGAACGTCCAAGATCATGGGCTTTTCAACTCGAGCCAACTCAGCCGCGGTGTTCATCTGGATTTTTACCACGGGCTACCCTGTTTCGCTCCAAGCGACAATGCCAACTTCGAGGTACCCGAGCGCTCGATCAAAACCCACTCGAGTCAAGCGGATCGCGGCCACTGTGTTCTTTCCCGGTGCGGTGATCAACAACAGTGGCGGGGTCAGTGTGACCGTCGAACAAATTTGCTACGGGCTTCTAGTACACAGTACCCACTACATCGATAGTAACGGCGAGGCGGCTGTAATCGATCCAAGTTGCGAAGTCCAGCCGAATCTGGACTTGGCCGAGTCAACTGGCGCGCGAATCCAATAGGTATTCGAGCCCCAATTTCACGCCGACTTTGTGTCTGGGCATGTGGACTTGGCCGCCCAGTCGAGGAAGTGCAAATTGTGTTGTGTGATCTTGGTCATGAAGGGCTCTCCTAAAGACTGATTAAAAACATCGCAACGTTTCGCTACATTTAATTCTAGCGCCAAACGAGCAAGGGACGGAATTGCCCTGATTTCACTGACTTTCACCATGCAATCGCTCAAATCCGGGCCGGACCCCGGGCTGACGCGCACATGATGCGGTGCCAAACAAAGCCGCGTGAGCAGAGCCCTGCGACTCGTCGAACTCCAAGCTCACGCGGTTAACCGCGTGAGCAGAACCTGGCTGGGCGTGAATCCGACCAACCAGCCGTCACTCGGCACGTCCGCCGTAGGCATTCCACCACCCCGACCCCAAAGTTGCAAAATTTTGAAACAACCCCCGTTTTGCGCTGTCTTCTAGTGAACCAACGAACCTCCTGCGAACCCATCATGCCTTTGACTCCCGACGAACTTGGCCGATTGTTGGACCAGTACTGGGGTACGTTGGTGGCTTGGGTGGGGTGGGAGCATGCCTTTGCAGAAGACGTGGTCCAAGCCGCGTTTATCAAGTTGGCCACTCAATCACCGCCGCCGCTCAACTGTCCGGCTTGGTTGTTCCAAGTCAGTCGTCGGTTGGCGCTCAACGAGCTAAAAGCAACGCAGCGCCGACGTCAACGTGAACAAATCGCGAACGCTCAACGCGATGCGACACGCTGGCCGCCTTCGTCGCTGGATGCCGAAGAGCTGCGTGCGACCCTTGAGCGACTGGAGCCGCCAGCGCGCCAAATTGTGGTGGCTCGTATTTGGGGTAGCCTGACCTTTGAGCAAATTGCCGTTGCCGCTGACCTTCCCAAGGCGACGGTGTGGCGAATGTACCAATCCGCCATCGAACAATTGCGTTGTCATTACGAGCAAGAACTAGAGAAATGAGCGAAATCATGTCCGCAGCCAACAATCCCGATGCCAACAATCCTGATGCTCGCGAGCTTGAAAAGTGGTCCGCGTTTGAACAGCAACTGAGCGAGGTACCTTCCTCGACGGGACCATCCGCCCAGCGCCGTGATCGCTTGATGTACGACAGCGGTTATGCAGCGGCCGTCGCGCAATTGGAAGTTCAACTGCACGTTCAAAGGAGCCAGTCGGGCCGAAGTCTTTTGCAATGGAAGTTCTTCTCCCTGGCGATGTCGGTCATGTTGGTCGCCGCAATAGGGGCAAAGTATTTTTACGGCACCGCGGGACCGTCGTCGATGGCGGTGGTTGCCGAATCAAGCGAGAAGCCTTCTGTTCAAACGAGCAAACCTTCCTCAGCTCAAATTTGGCCGGGAATGGCACCGGAGGTCGCTCAGGCAACGCCGAATCTGGACGGTGCGTATCGCGTGACATCCGTTCGTACACCATGGACCGACGACGAGCCGGCGCTTCAACCCATCCCCGATTCACGAAACACGCATCCGGCCAACACGATCGAGTCACCTCTGCGAGCTACCGACTATCGCAGCTTGTTAGATCGCACGTGAAACCTCACGTCTTTCGCACAGCATTGTCTCAACTTACTCCACTGATTGTGGAACCGTTCCCTATTTCCGTACCAACCCATGTCTAGTTGAGCTACAAAATAGCTCGATTGGTTATCGCCCTTATTTATTTGGAGAGAAACCCATGAAGCAAGCGTCGTTTCTGTTGTCGCTATTTGTAGGAGGGATCTTGTTTGGACTCGGGGTACCCGTGATTGGTCAAGATGTCATTGAGCGAGAACTCGTGATCCACCCCAAGAAGATTTCCGAAAACCAACTGGAGACCCGCTTGATCCCGCGGGCTGCCAATCAGGAACCAGGAAACGCCGTGCCGGTGTTGCTCAGGATGACATACGAGCAAAACAATTGGATGAACAAGGAGCTTCCTAAGCTAACTCCCGAGTTGGCCGAACGAGCCCCCTCAGATGCCGAACTACAAGCGTTTCGCTTCGATTCCTTCGCCCGGCAGATTATTCGGGCTGGAAATATGAATCAAGCAAATTGGGAGTATCCGATTCACTCGTCGAAACCCTACGAGGTCTTGTTGCCGGACGTCCAAGTGATGCGACAATTCTTGGGATGGGGTATGACCGTTTGGATCAAACAACAAATTGCCAAGCAGGACTTTGAAGCGGCGTTGACTGGAATTCAAGCCCAACTGGGGTGTGCTCGCCATCTGTCTGCGACTCCGGTCGCTGTCTGCCAATTGATTGGACGAAGCATGGCCCTGCAGGCTTTGGACAATCTTGAACTTCTAATCCAGCAGTCCGCGGACGGCAAAAACATGTATTGGGCGTTGGCCACTTTACCGCGATCGCTTGGTGATCTGCACGCGATGGCCGAATGGGAAAGTTATGCCTTCCGCAAAATGTTGCCGAGTCTCACCGAACCACTACCAGAGATGGGTTCCGATCGCTGGCCGCTGATTGCCGGTGAATTCATCAAGATGATGGAAGAAAACAACAACGAGCGTTACAACGCAGCGGAGATCCAAACGTTAACTGCAAAACTTGATCAAGTCGCCAGTCGCTTCCTTAACGAGGAGTTGGGGTGGACCGACCAGCAGCTGCAACAAGTCACGATCGAGGAACGAATCATGCGTTGGGTCATTGTTCAGCGCCACTGGTTTGATTTGCAAACCGAACAAATGACGGTGTCGTCGATTCCAGAAGCACTGGAAGTTTATCGACAGATTAATGAAAAGTGCGCGAAAATCATGGACGAGACGGGTTCGAAGCATAATGCGTTTTCAGGTGTTGCTGGTGCCATCGTCGGCTGCTTCGAATTCCACCGTCGGGTTTGCTTCTTGCAAACCATTGAAGCCGTTCGTGACCATGCCGCGCGGAACGGTGGCCAACTGCCGGATAGCTTGCAGCATTTGAAGTTCCCAGCTCCCCTCGATCCGTTTACCCAACAAGCCTTTGAGTATCGGAAAACCGATAACGAAGCCAGGATCTCCTATCCGACAGCCGCTGGCGACCCGAATCCTAGGCGAAGTTATCGCTTGACACGCTTGCCCTAGGATGGCTTGAGCAGGAGACCTGGTGTGCGGAGCGGGTCCAAGGCCACACGAAAGCGCTGACTCGCTTGCTTCTATTCACGGTTTTCGCATGTTACACTGGCTCGTCCGAGGTCCCTAGGGAAGCGGCTGGGTTCGGTAGACTTTTCGCAGTGAAAAGTCGAAACGTGTGAAGCACACTCAATGTGGAATAGATGACATGTCGATGGTTCGTCAATTTGCGTCTGGTTTGGTTGGAGTCAGTTGGAGTTTGTGCTTGGTCGCTACTGGCGGTTGGGCGAATGACACTTCCCCACTGACGAGTGACGATGTTGATCATTCGAAGGCTGCCGCTTGCGGTAACCCAAAACTAGCGACTCAAGCCATGCCAGCCGATATCGAAATGGCATTCCCAAATTTAGAAATTGGGCGTCCGATCTTGATTCACCATGCCGGCGATGGATCGGGCCGATTGTTTATCGCATCTCAATACGGAGTTTTGTACACCATTGACCCAACGGATCGCGAAGTCTCGGAACCAAAAGTGTTCTTTGATTTTTCAGAAGCCGTTACCTACAAAGACCGTGAGAATGAAGAAGGCCTGCTGGGGATGGCATTTCATCCTCAGTTCAAATCCAATGGCAAGTTTTATTTGTTCTTTACTAGCAGCGAGAAGCCCCGCTTGTCGGCCATCAGCGAATTCACTGTTTCGCGAGACAACAAAGTAGATCGCGGTTCGGAAGTTCGCATCTTGGAGATCCCACAACCGGCGTGGAATCATAACGGCGGCACGATTGAATTCGGTCCGGACGGTTACCTTTACATCGCCTTGGGGGACGGCGGTGGTGCCAACGACATGTTCAAGAACGGCCAAAACCTCGGAACTCTGATGGGCTCGATCTTGCGGATTGACGTCGACAAACCTTCCCAAGACGCGAAATACTCGATCCCAGCGGACAATCCCTTTGTCGATACCGCAGGGGCTCGACCTGAGATCTGGGCCTACGGCTTGCGAAATGTCTGGCGAATGTCGTTCGACCCCTCCACAAAGCTCTTGTGGGCTGCGGATGTCGGTCAGGATCTCTGGGAAGAAATCGACCTCATCGAACGCGGCGGAAATTATGGCTGGAGCAAACGCGAAGGCATGCACCCGTTTGGTCCGGAAGGAGCGGGGCCTTCGGCAGACTTCATCGAGCCGATTTGGGAGTACCATCATGACCTAGGTAAATCGATTACTGGTGGGCTGGTCTATCGGGGAACAGCCATCCCCGAATTGCAAGGCGTTTACTTGTATGCAGACTACGTCTCCGGAAAAATGTGGGGGATTCGATACGACGAAACGCAAAAGAAAGTGACAGCGCATTACGAGCTCCCTTTACCCGGAAATGTGCCTGTCATTACATTCGGAACCGACCAAGACGGCGAAGTCTACTTTAGTGATCCCGCCGGCCGGATCTTCAAATTCGTGCCAAAAACAGCTTCGGTCCGCTAATTTTGGGACATTTCTGGTTCCCGCGCAAGAATCGATCGCCAAGTCGGAGAACCATGTAAACGCTTCGGTCCGCCTGCCAAACTTGGGGTGTGGCGATTCGCGGACTGATGGTACGCTGGCAAATGTCGAGGCACTCGCTTTGAATGCCGCTCTGTCATGCTCGATTTGAACTATTTTTTTGGGAGTAATTCATGAAACGAGATTGGATTCGCAGTTTAGCTACCACAACCTTCGTGGGTGCTATGGGCCTTGTCCCTGCCGTTCGCGCCATGGGACAGGAAGAAGTTGTCCAGGAAAATGTACAACAGTCGGCTTCGATCGTCATTAGTGCTGACCCAGCCAGTGGCGCTCAAGAGGGAATCGTCGTGATGTCGGCTGAATCGGTCGACGGGGAAGCTTTGCCAGTTTTCGGTGGTTTCTCTTTCAATTCGGTAGACGGGAACTTCATGAGCTTCGACAGCGGGGACATGGGGGGCGGGTTTTTCGGTGGACCAGAAGGACCGGGAGGGCCAACCGCATTTCGATTTGGTGCCGGCCTGCCCATGATGGGCGCTGCGAACAACTGGAGCAGTTTGCTCAATATCCCAGAAGTCCGCAAAGAATTGGACGTCATGGATGATCAGATGAAGCAGATCAACCAAGCGCGGACCGATATGGAAAAGCGCATCAAGGAAGAAGTCTCCAAAATGATGGAAGGCGGCTTTGACCCCAGCAAAGCCAAAGAAATGGCCGAAGTCGTCCGAGCCCAACGTGCGGAGATTGAACAACAAATCAGCGAACAGCTTTTGCCAGCGCAAGTTCAACGATTGAAGGAAATCGCGCTTCGTATGCAGATGAAGCAAGTTGGGACCGTTGGTATGCTGGGTCGCAAAGACATCAAGGAAGCCTTAGGCCTGTCGGATGAACAAGTCAAAGCCTTGGAGACAAAGGCCCAGGAATTAGACAAAGAAATGAAGAAGCGAATCGAGGAGTTGAAGAAAAAAGCCCAAACCGAATTGCTGAATGAACTCAACCCCGATCAGCGGAAAAAACTAGAGGAAATGCTGGGCAAAGAGTTCGATTACCAGGCATCGGAACGGCCTCCCGTCATCCGACGTACGATTTCCGGACGGGGCGGTTCTGAAGGGTCCGGCGAAAGCAAAGACGGAACGAACAATCGCTTCGAGCTTCGTAGCGGCGGTCGGTAATCGCACGATCCTTGGCTTAACCGCGCAGTTCGCGGTCAAGCACTGGTCCGACGGCGGAAAAAAATCTAGCGTCACAGGAAAGCCAACTTTCCTGTGACTTTTTTTGTGATTTACTTCAAAAAACCACCAAACATGACCGGCCAACGAAGCTCTCGCCTCAGCACGGCATTACGGAAAAAATTCAGGTTCTGTTCCTCAAAATCCACCCAAATCGACCATTTTCGTCGCACAGGATTTGCGAAACCAACTTTTATTAGCTAAGTTACCTAAATACCCCAGTCGTCATTGGCGACATCTCGGGCCGGCCGTATTGGGCTGCCGGGCCATTGAGGATGGTAACGCCTGGGGAGAAGTCCGGAAGTTAGGAGTCCTATTGAATGCAACGTTGTTTCCAATTATTCCGCGTCGGTTCAGCGATAGTGAGCGGAGCGGTTGCCTGTTTTGTATCCATCCAAACCGTCTCAGCTGACTCGTTTGGTTCGTACGGTGGTAGCTCTGGGGGCTATGCATCGTCCGGTGGCTATGCTTCTTCGGGTGGATATGCCTCTTCGGGTGGTTACGGGTATGTAAGCCATGCATCACATGGCGGAAGTTCAGGCGGTACGGGTCCGGTTCGACGGTTGTTGGGACGGATTCACGATCGCCTTCATTCGCATCATCACCGCGTCCACCACCATTACCATTATCATGGTAGTAGTGGTGGTTCGAGCGGCGGATTCAATGGCGGATCGTCCGGTGGAAGTTTTGGCCATGCGAGTTCGGGTGGATCATCCGGTGGCTACATCGTCTACGGCGGTAGTTCAGGTGGCTCGAGCGGCGGATCCAGTGGTGGTTCGGTCGGCTACAGCGGATCAACCAGTTACCGACCTGACGTTTATTTGGACGGGTACCTGGGCGAACCAGTCCAGGGCGCTCCGGTAGACGGAACCGTCAATCCGGGAGCAGTGAACCCTGAGGCTGCCAATCCGGGTCCAGCCAATCCAGCCCCAGCGAATCCAGGAGCTGGAGCCGCAAATCCGGACGCCCCCGGCGCTGGTGCTAACCGCCGCTCGTTGCGGGACAACTTCGATTCAGCGGGAGTAGGTCACTCGATTCATGAAGTCGCCCAGCGGGTTCGGTCGGTCACCGACAACCGCACAGGTTCCGCCACACTCACTTTGAATGTTCCTGCCGATGCGGTCGTGTATGTCAACGATCAACGAATGAAGACACAAGGTGCGGAGCGGAAATTTGTGGCCAAGAACTTGAGCTACAACCGTAAGAACACCTATGAGATTCGCGTTGTCACGCTGGAAAACGGCCAAGAAGTGGCACAGACCAAAGTCATCGACTTGTCGCCGGAGCAGCCCGCGTTGTTGGCATTTGACTTCAATCGCGAAGTTGCGCCAGTGACCTCGATAACGCTTCGAGTACCGGTGGATGCCAAGGTGCGTCTGGCAGGTGTTGACACCAAGAGTGGTGGCGATCTGCGTTATTTCTACACCAGCGCGCTGGCGGTTGGCCAAGTGTGGGATGACTACGAAATCGAAGTGCAGTGGGAAGAAGACGGGCAGACCGTGGTGAAGCGAGAACGAGTCCAACTCGAAGCAGGCAAGCCAATGAGCTTCGAGTTTGGCAGTGAACAACCTGTGTACGTTGCAACTCGCTAGTACAACGTCCGTAGGTATTCAAGTGTCAAAAGAGTACAAGGAAATCCTTGTACTCTTTTTTTATGGCCGTTGGGCTGGATTCCAATTCTCGAAGTGCTCTAGGATTGCTAAACTGTCGCTTGAACTTCGCGTTGCATTGAAGGAACACAAGCACGATGGACTCCCACAACCCTGCGGAAACAACCCAGGATGTAACGGTCGAAACGATTTGCCAACTGGAACGCCTGGCTTACTTGCGATTATCGGACGAGGATCGTGGTAGTTTCGTCAACGATTTACGCAAGATTCTCGGGTACGCCCGTTCGCTAGCCAGTCTAGATCTAAAAGACTTTGCCCCGCAAACTCATGCGATAGACCAAGACAATGTCATGCGCGGCGACGTCATCGAGCCGAGTTCATCGGTCGAAGAAGCTTTGGCCAACGCTCCCGTAGTGGCTGGTTCGTTCCTTCAAGTACCTCGAGTGTTGGAGTAGCTCATGGCAGAGAAGTCCAACCTGACCGTAGCGGAGCGAATCAGCCTATTTCGCTCGGGCCGATCTTCGGTGGTGGAATCCACCCGGGAAACCTTGCGCAATATCACGGAGAAAAATCCTTCGCTCAACGCCTTTATCGAGGTTTGGTCGGAAGAAGCGATCCGAAACGCAGAGCTTTTGGATCGTAAACGAACCAGCGGCGAACCCTGGGGGCCGTTGTTTGGCGTTCCCATTGCCATGAAAGACAACATGTGTGTAGCGGGACGAATCTGTAGTTGCGCTTCGCAGATGTTGGCGAATTACCGACCGACGTATGGCGCCACGGTTTCAGAACGACTCGTGGCAGCCGATGCCATCTTGATCGGCCGAACCAACATGGATGAATTCGCGATGGGTTCCGGTACCGAATACTCGATCTTCGGAAAGACTCGTAATCCGTACGGTGGCATTGAAGTCGACACAGCGCCTGCTGGCTATAGCCCCGGCGGTTCAAGCGGTGGGAGTGCGGTCGCGGTGGCCGCGGGTATGGTCCCCTTGGCCTTGGGTTCTGACACGGGCGGGTCCATTCGGCAACCGGCAGCGTTTTGTGGCGTATTCGGACTGAAGCCAACGTATGGTCGCGTCAGTCGTTTTGGCCTGATTGCCTTTGGAAGTAGCTTGGACCAAATTGGCCCGTTTGCCAACTGCCCGGACGACTTGGAACTGTTGTTTCAAGTCATTGCAGGTCACGATCGCCGCGATGCAACTAGTTTGTCGAACACCTCTCTGGAACATGCCAAAACGAAAACTCCCGACAAGCCGCTTTCTGAAATGCGGATTGGAGTGATTCGCGAACATTCTGCACAAGAATTATCCCCTGACGTACGAACCGCGTTGGAAGAAACGGAGCGACACCTGAAGTCTGCGGGTGCCATGATCGTCGAAGTTTCATTGCCAAAGCAAGAACATGCGATCGCCACTTACTACATAATTGCCGCTTGTGAAGCGGCCAGCAACCTCTCGCGATATGATGGCATGCATTTCGGACACCGTGCCCAGCGGAGGGAGGCATCGGAGAGTTTGGAATCCGTCATTGCCGCCTCGCGCGGTGAAGGATTTGGCCCCGAAGTGAAACGCAGAATCCTGCTAGGAACTTATGCTTTGAGTCACGGTTATGCCGAGCAGTATTACCAGCAAGCCACTCGGATGAGACAGGCGATACGCGAAGATTTTGCGGCGGCTTTCGCGGGAGTGGATCTCCTGCTTGGCCCAACCACCCCAGCACCGGCGTTCGCGATTGGTGCCCATTCCCAAGATCCTGTCGCCATGTATCTAACGGATCAATTCACCGTAAGCGCGAATTTGGCCGGGCTACCCGCAATGAGCATTCCAATCAAGCTTGAACCATTGAACTCCGCCGACTCCACCTTGCCGGTGGCCATCCAAATGCACGCACCACCCTGCGGTGAATCACGCCTTTTCGCCGCCGCTAGATCCCTGCACAGCCGTAACCAGATGATTGAAACAGGAGCCATGACATGAGCAATTCTCTGGCACCTGCCTTGGCGTATGAGACAATCGTTGGTTTGGAAATCCACGTGCAATTGGCAACCAAAAGCAAGTTGTTTTGTGGTTGTGCGACCCGCTATGGTCAACCGCCAAATTCGCAAACGTGCCCCATTTGCCAAGGCCTACCGGGCACCTTGCCGGTGATCAATCAACATGCCATCGAATTGGCTATGGATGTAGGTTTGGCGTTGGACATGGAATTAGTCTCTGGCTGCCGGTGGGATCGCAAGCACTACTTTTATCCCGACTTGCCCAAGGGTTATCAAACGAGCCAATACGACTTGCCCATCACACGCCATGGTCGCTTGGAATTTCGCGACCCGGCAGATTCGGAGAAGACTTGCGTGGTTCGCATCAACCGCGCCCATCTGGAAGAGGACGCGGGCAAGAGCTTGCATGGCGAAGGGATCGATGGCGGTACTTGGATCGACCTAAATCGCACTGGCACTCCCCTCCTGGAAGTGGTCACCGAACCGGATCTACGCTCCGCCCAGGAGGCCAAGGCATTTCTGATCCAACTGCGCACGATTCTTCTATACCTCGGCGTATCAGATTGCAACATGCAAGAAGGTTCGATGCGTGTTGACGCCAACGTTAACTTAAGAATCAAGAATGAAACTGAAACTATTGCGACGCCCATTGTTGAAATCAAAAATCTGAATAGCTTTCGCAACGCAGAACGAGCGATCGAGTACGAACGAGAGCGCCAACTAAAACACTGGCGCGAAACAGGCGAGCGGATGGGGCAACGCCCAAAACAGACGCGCGGTTGGGACGCCGATCGCGAAGTCACCACGGTACAACGCGAAAAGGAAGAAGCCGCCGATTACCGGTACTTCCCCTGCCCTGACCTGCCACCTGTGGTCTTATCTCAAACATCAATCGACCAACGGCGGGCCCAACTACCGCGACTGCCACAGCAGTGGAAATCCGAATTCACTCGGACTTGGAAACTCAGCGAGTATGACGCGTCGGTCATCGTCGAACAAGGGCGTGACGTTGCTGAGTATTTCGAGACCGTCGCTCAAATCAGCCAAGACGGCAAACGTTCTGCGAACTGGATCACTCAAGAAATCCTGCGTCTGCTCAACGAACGACAACAGTCGATTTCCGATTTTCCGATTGCAGCCGCCAAATTGGGGGAGTTGGTTTCTGCCGTGTCGAACAGCGAACTCGATCATGCCAGAGCCCGCGAGATTTTCGCCCTGTGGCTAACGGAACCAATCTCACTAAGAGAAGCCAAAGAACGGCTCGGGATTGCCACCGTCTCCGGCAACGAAGTTGAAGAGTTGGTCAACCGGATCGTGGCTGAAAACCAAGCGGCCATTGACGATTACCGTCACGGAAAAAAACAGGCTCTCGGTCCGTTGATCGCGCAAGCGAAGCAATTGAACTCCAACGTTAGCCCAGCCAAATTTCGGGAAGCGTTGCTCCGCGCGATCGACTCAACCTAACACTGTCAAGAACGTCTGGCTCAAACTTTAGATAGAAACCAGCGCCGCCGGTCTCTCAATGGCGGGTGGCGTGCAGCAAGTCGCGATGGCAACGGGCGCGAACCGATGAACTGTCATTGGCAGATGAACAGTTAACGGCAATCCCCAAGTCTCAGGGCAAGAACCGGATGACTTGCGCAACGCACCTGCGGCTGCGATCAGCCCAATAACAGTGAATACTTGCCAGATAGCTGCGTCAACCGAGCGCACCATCACGACGGATTATTCTCGCAGTTTGGTCAACGCAGCTACTGGAATCGATGCGATCAAGGGCAAAAGTCGAACGACTTGCCGTCGTTAAATCTCCGACTCGGTGATATCGCTCATGGGAGTCCGCCCTTTGGTGTGCGATAATTTGTCGAGTGTCCGGCCCAAAGTGGTTTTCATCTTTTCAATCGCGCCTTCCAAAGCGTACCGCACCGACGACGCATGAGCCGTTACCGAAATGGGCTGCATTCCAGTCAAGCGAGCCTCCAACACACATCTTTTATCGTTGTCGCTCGTCTTTGCACTACTGTTTTCGTCAGCAAAATGAACTTCGACGCGAGTGATTCGTTCTTCAAACCGTTTGAGTTTGGTTTCGACTTCAACAGAAACGAATTCGTTGAAATCTTCACCAACTTCGACTTGCTTGCCTTTATGAATCTGGATTTGCATGATTTCTCCAAGTTGTCGTTGTTCGCTTAACCACTCCGTACCCAAACTTTCCGCTTGCGGATCAAATCCGTAAGCAGCAGGACCGTACTCCTTAACGACCCAATTGGTCGCCGGGCAAACGGTCGCATTGGGGCCTTCTTCTAGGGTTGTCGCCCTAGATGAAGATATCTTACCATACTTTTAAGTCCGCAATCGGGATTCAACGAATAACGGGTTGTTACAAGAGGATTGCGTGGAGTTTTTTCGGGATTAGGTGGTTTTTTCATGCAAGAATTGTTAGCAATCATGCGAAGATTAAGAGCGCCGGACGGCTGTCCCTGGGATCGGGAGCAAACTCACAGCAGCTTGAGGCCGTATTTGTTGGAAGAAGCGGCAGAGGCCGTTGAAGCAATCGAATCGGGCGATTCGGAGTGGATGGTTGATGAATTGGGCGATGTCTTGCTGCAAGTCGCCTTTCATGCCGTCATTGGCGAAGCGTCCGGTCGATTTCGTTATGAAGATATTGAATCCAGCATTGTCAACAAGTTGATTCGCCGCCATCCCCACGTATTCGGAACGACGCAAGTTTCGAATGCCGATGAAGTTGTCATCAATTGGCAGGCAATCAAGGCTCAAGAACCGACTCGCAAGAAAACGATTCCCGGTAACTTGCCCACCATCATGCGGGCCACGGCTTTGGCCAAACAGCGATCCGCCACTGGATCTTCGCCTCCGAGTATGTCCGAACTACAACAAGACGCAGAGCGTTTGCAGCCCACCCCTCGGCACTTGGCCCAATTCTTGTTCTCTGTCATCGCATATGCTCAATCCCAAAAAGTCGATTTGGAAATGGCTTTGCGAGACTTTTTAGCGGAGCAATTCTCGGCGGCAACAGTCGCAGCGGAGATCGACTCGAACGATCAGACTGCGACGCGACCGCGCCATCAATGATTCATGACTTCACTTGCCAATTTTGGGGAAGGACATCCTTAATGTAATCGTAGAGTCCCAATTCGATCAGTTCCTCTTGAATCCGGTCGGCACTGGAAGAATCTAAGCTTTGAGCGATCTCTTCCACGATGTATTCGGCAAACCTCGTCCGGGCTCGTTTTAACTGCTGACGATAATTGGCGGCATTGATCTCTCTTCCGTGAAGCTTGGACAACTCGGTCGCCAGTCCAGTAGAATCCAGCTCCGGAAAAGTCGAACGAATTCTCAACGCATCGTAAAATACGTTGCCAGGATTTGTCTTTTGATACTCCTCCAAGCGGGCCATGGCGGTTTCGATCAACGAATCTCGACATTGCGACGACCAGGTCTCATCCGATTCTTGTTCATAGGCTTCCTCGCGAGCCGACTCTTCCGCTAAGCGTTTGTCAATGGCACCGCGTCGCTGCTTTTTGTCCCAGAACGAACGGACCATGTTCTTGACGGATACCTTCAGTAAATCACGAAACCTGCCCCGCTGAGGGTCAGCACCGGCAAAGTCACCTTGAATCAACCGCACAATGACATCCTGCGCTAATTCATCGGCGTCGGACTCATTTCGCGTCAACGCCTGCACATAGCCTCGGATCGCTGGAGCATACCGCAAAACCAAGAAGTTCCGGGCATCGGCAGCAGAAGTATCATCGGGCTGATAGGCTCGTCGCAAAATACTCCACCGAGTCTCTACCATATCAATATTGGGAGCAAACGCATCTTCACTCATGCCATTACCAATCGTATTCCATCAATAAAGTACACAGCCACGACCACCACCGAAAACGCAAGCAAATTGTAGCAGCTTCGTTCGACTGCCGACATCGGTTCAACATCCACACCGCAGGGAGATTGCCCACTTCGAATATCGAAGAGTTTGGTTTTCCAGTTTTGGCAAGTGAAGTCAGGCTTTTACAACAAGGGATTTTTCGTTCCACGTCCATTTCATTTGATGTCGAAGGAGGGGCAAACTTGGCCATCCAGGGCGATTGTTCAGCTGTAGTTAGCCCCTGCCAACGAACTGCTGGTGGAAATTCTGAAAAGTGGTGTCACAATGATCCCCTTCGCGAGTATCGCCTCAGAACACCGAAACCACTGTGTGTCGGTTTTGGGGCTAAACTGTCATTGAAGGCCTATTCCATGAGCCATCCCGATCCAGAAAGATCGCCAAACCACTCGTCGAAGGACGACCAGGAGAATACCCAAACGGTGGGAGACTCCATCGTAGTGGAGGACGAGGATGACTCGGACGATTTGCCTCCCCGGTTGCCGATCGACCGACGTCACTTGGCTATCTCGGATCGCGGAACCTTACGTGTTGGCCAACCATCAGAATCCACGTTGCGACTCGCTTCGCAAACTCCAGAATCGACCGAAATCGAGCACTTCCCAACGATACCGGGCTACCAAATTAAACGAATCTTGGGACGCGGTGGGATGGGTGTGGTTTATTTGGCGGACGATCTGCATCTCGGACGACAAGTCGCGATCAAATTGGTGGTATTCGATTCGCCGACGTCCGAAGCCAAAGCACGCTTTCAAAGCGAAGGCCAGTTACTGGCCTCGATTGACCACCCCGGCGTGGCCAAGGTCTATGAGGTCGGCATCACTGCTGGCCGGCCTTTCTTGGTCATGGAATTCATAGATGGCCAAACGATTACCGAGTTGGCCGGTGGTCGCCCCTTAGCGCCTCAAGTCGCGGCCGACTTCATCAGTCAATTGGCGCTGGCGCTACATGCCTGTCATCAGAAGCAAATCGTGCATCGCGACGTCAAACCCAGCAACGCCATGGTGACCCGTACCGGTAAACTGAAGTTGACCGACTTTGGATTGGCTCGACTGACTAGCCAAGACGTACGGAGTCGCTTGACCCAAACAGGCGACGTCATGGGTACGCCGGCCTACATGTCTCCCGAGCAAGCCAGCGGCGTCGTGAAGCACCTCAGTGCCCGCTCGGATGTTTATAGCGCAGGCGCCGTATTATACGAGTTGGTGACCGGTCGCCCGCCCTTCACTTCGTCCGAACCATTGCAAACCATCTTGATGGTCCTAGGACATCAACCGGTTTCGCCACGCCAACTGGTGCCTCGACTTCCCGTCGATCTTGAAAATATTGTTTTGAAATGCCTGGAAAAGTCCCCAAGTCTTCGCTACCAGACATGCGAAGAATTGTCGGCCGATTTACAACGGTTCTTGCATCGCGAACCGGTCCAGGCGCGTCCGATCCCCGCTTATCGCAAAACGTTGTTCTGGATCAAACAACATCCAGCACTATCGACGGCGATGGCGCTCACGTTGCTGTTGGTCGTTGTGGCACTCACGGGTACTTCAGTTTACAACGCCAGCCTGCGGGCTGAATTGGAACGGACCAATCGCATGGTTGGAAGTGGCCGAGAGTTTAGCCGTTGGTTACTGTATGACTTCAGCTCGGCTCTGGAAGGTGATCAAGGATTTACCAGTTTACGGAAACAACTGGCTCAAAAGTCCGAAGAATATCTTAACCAGATGAGCCGCGAAGTTACTCATGACCAACCATTGAAGCTCGCTATCGCAGACGCCCAAGTGCGGTTGTCTCAGGTGCAAGCTGCCTTGGGCGAGTGGGATTCCGCCCGCAGCAATTTGCGTCGCGTCCAAGATGCCATCCCAATGAATTCTTTACTACAAGATCCGAACGAAATCGCACTTTTGATTTGGGCCACGATTCGAGAAGCCGAACTGGACTTCCAAGCCGAACATACCGAGACCGGTGCCCAACGACTAGCAGAGGCTCGGCAGCTTCTCAATAATCATCGCGACAAGTTAGCGGTCGACCTCCACCAAGAACTGCTCACGACGCTTTCATTAGCTGAGGTGCAACTAGCTAGCCGCCAAGGAAACCTCCCAAAGTTGGAACAGCTGATTTCGGAGCTCGAGGAGGCCCGAGCGAAGCAGCAGTCGCACGAGCCGATCTCGATTTCGCGCGAACTAGATTGGCTGCAATCGATTTGGATTGCCAAAGGGACTTTGCTGATCACTCTGGGGCAAACCGACAAGTTGCTGGAGGAGTTGATTCCGGTCATGACGCAGTTGAAAGAACTAATAAAAAACGAACCACCATCGCTAAGTGTGCGGGTCCAATTTGCTTCGCTGGAAAGATTCCTGGCGGATGCCTTGTTCCAAACACAAGACTTCTCAAACGCTCTGGCCATCTATCAGAAACAGCGGAGTGTCTGGAGTGATGTTTTACAACGCGATCCTGAAAACCTTGAAACACTCTTTAATCTGGCGCTGGCTTGCCAACACGAAGCGGAATGCCACATGTTCTTGGATAATCTGGATTCGGCGAAGACTTCGCTCGACCAATCCAAGGCGTATCTGGACCAACATCAAACTCTGAGCGGGGTCGATTGGACAAATCAGCCAGAGACACTCGAATACTTTGGCGTGCTCGCTTATTGGCATTGGCTTAAAAGAGAAGTTGATGAATCCATCCGACTGCGAGAGCGGGTGATCGAAAAACTCCAGCCGTTTGCAGAGCAAAATGTAGTTCTTCAGCAAACGTATGGTGAAACTCTGTTTTTCATTGGTTTGGCCAAAGGGCAACTCTATTCCGAACAAATGGACCAGGCCGATCGCGATAACACCACCAAATTGGAGGAAGCCCATCGCGAGGTCCAAGCCAAACTCAAACAAGCCCATGACTATTTTGGCGAAATGGAACAACGCGGTGTGTTGTCGCCTCAAGGCCAAGCCCAAAGAGATCGAGTGGCCACGATGCAAAAGTTCTTCGCCGAAATGCATCAAAAGCTAATGACAACGTTTGGTGAAAGCTTCTAGGCTTTGTCTCGATAGTGATAGTCGAAATCGTCCAGAATCTCGAGTTGCCGAGACTTTCGAGTCGCTGAGAAAACAAACGAAAGTCTTGACAGCTTGTTGATTTCTTGACCTCGGCGATTGAAGGCAGCAATTTCTTAACCCGAAGCGTGAGCGAGTGGACCGAATTCCCTCACTAACGGTTCGAGTTTCGATAAAATTATCAAGCCGTTGACAACATCCGCTACAGTTTTGACTTTCGGGACAGCCCTCCTTTCTTTCTCATTTCAGCGATTGAAAAATTGCTTGTCATAGCGCAAGACGCTTGATAAACAGAATACGTACAGTCACACGACGTTTATGCGAGTGAGCCTTGGAACTGCTACAATTCGACTTGCTGAACACACCATTCCAAAGTTCGACTTTCAATTCTTTGATGGATCTCGATCAAACGACAGCAGGCGGTGGCAGCAAGCCGGAAGAAGGCTGCTGCGGTCCAAGGGCTTCACATCCGCTCGAAAATCACAACCTCCTGTCACAGTGCTCTTCGTCGCACGTATTGAGATTGAAAGGCTGAATGCTTCAGCCGCACAAACTCACCCCTGTTTCCGGAGAACGTTCATGAAATCGATTTTCGTTAGCACTGTGATTTTCTTCAGCTTGGTCGCTTGCCTCGTCGGGTCGGCTCAGGCTCAATTCGACTACGACTATGGCTTTGGAGGTGGTAACTTTGACCAGTACTACAACCAAATCGCCCAGCAGCACGCTCTGCAAAACCAACAATGGGAGCAGTTTCAACAAGACCTCCAACGTCGTTATCAACAAACGACTCAACAGTTAGAACAGATGGAGCAGCAAAATCGCGCGCGCATCATTCAAGGATACCGCCAACAAACTGGCGATTACCAAACGCCGGATCAAGTGGTGGTCGAGCGATGCATGCAACAGTACTACGCCCAGAACCCTCAAGCTTGGCAACAGAAGATGGCCGATGACGCTCGGATCGCTCAAGGCTATCAGAAGATTGCCCAACAACGAGCGCAGGACAACCAGACTTACTTCAACAACATGAATGCGATTCACAACGACAAGGTGAACTACATCAGCAACTTGAGCATGACTGGGTTCAACAATCGCATGCATAGCATGGATGTTCAATCACACAACTTCAACAACATGATTCACGAGCGATCGGACTACTACAACCCACATACCGGACAAGTCAGTAACCTGTCGTATCACCCGAATCAGATTCAAACCCACCAAGGCCAACACTTCTATACGGATCATCACGGACAGCAATTCCAACTCCAACCCAACGGCTGGGGTCAAAGGTTAAACGATTGGAACTGGTAGTTCGTTTTTGCCAGTTGGCGACTCTTAGAATCTTGCGGCCCAGAACGCGCGGGCTAGTGTTCGCGGGCTGGTGTTGCCCCATGGACGTCTTCGTCGTCCTCCATAATGGGCGCGGACACTTGCCCGCTCCGCTGGTTTCTCAATCGATTGGAGCGTCCACCCAACGGTTCTGGGCCAGCCATTTGGGCAATTCTCGTTAGAAGACACCCGCATGATGGAGCTTCGCCAAGGGCAGCAACAAAATGCAGAGGCTTGACAAAGAATTCGGTAAGGGTTTTGGGGCACTAATTATAGGTGCCTTGAGCGAAGTTTGCTGATTGGACTAGATTCGGACAACCATATTGTCTACACTGTACCAGGAGGGTCGTTTCCGAACTTCCTAGATTACTCCGTCCTGGTTCTGAGCAGGGCATCCAGTCTCATTGGTAGCGTCGACGACGTAGGCTTTGGCATGGCTTTAAGAAACCCGATCATCGATTTCGCGATCCGACTAATGATCGTTGCGTCGTTGCTGGTGGCGCCATTTGCCGAATATATTTCCGCCCGTGATTGCCAATGTGCCACTTGCACAGGCGACGTAGACGATCAGTCAGGCGGCCCGGTCGCGAGCAATTGTTGCAGCAAGAATCGCGGTTGCCGAGACAACGCGTTGCCAAACGACTTGGCCACGAGTTTAAAGTCGCGGTCCTCCTGCTGTTGCGGAAGTGACTTGGTTGATGGTGAATCCGCGTTTGCGAGGCGAGAGTCGAAGCCCCCCCAAGAAACGGCATCCTTCACGTTTAGTGATGTGGAAAGGTGTGCGTGCGGATGCTTAGAGGGTTTGCCGGCCGAATCAAACGATCGAACCTTGGTTCCAGCTTTGAACCAAACGTCTCAACTTAACCTCGACGAACCTGCCATCGAGGGGCTTGTGTTTCAACAAGCTCGCACATCGAATTTCTTCTATTGTCTCTTTGCTATCTCATTCAAGCCACTTTCTACCCATGAACGCTGCGCGCGTTTCTGTCGTTGGGTGATATAAGCTTCTCCGCGGCCATCGTTGGCAAGTAAATCACACGTGTGAGCGTTACTGGCGATCTTTCTCCAAGTGCGGCAGTGTCTTGCCAGTTTCTCACGCATGGCCGCGCGTTGCATCAACGCTGCGATATCGACTCCAATTCTAGCGCCAGTCGCCTTTGTATCGCTTACCCAGTTACAGCAACTACTTCAACTGTTTGAACGTCGAAAGTGAGAAACCAAAATGAACGCACAAATACATGACGGCATACCGCCATTGTTTTGGGAAGAGTATGCCGAACAACGATGGGGACAATATATCTCTGCAATCGAAGAAAAAATAATTCGATTTGCACACTCACAACTCGTGACGCCGACGACCGCTCTCGAAATTGGAGCTGAAGGTGGACGATGGTCCAAACTATTGGCGGACTTGGGCTGGCGGATGACATGCACCGAAATTGACCCCGTCGCTCTGGCCGTGTGTCAACAACGGATTCCAGATAGCCGATGTGTTTTGGTTGATTTGGAGTCACGAGACCTACCTTGTGGGAACAATTCTCAAGATTTGATCTTGGCAATCGAAGTTCATGAACTCGTCGAGCAAAGTTGGTTTGTCGATGAAGTCGGGCGTGTCCTTAAAGATGGCGGGATATTTGTCGGCGTCTTCCAAAACAAACATTCTTGGCGTGCCGCATTAAATCTCAAGTCAATGTTACAAGGCACCATGAGACATTACACCGCGGGATATTTGCCCTGGAAACGCAACATGATGGGACGAGGTTATCGCTTCTTGCGTGAAGAGGGGATTTGCTGGATGCCGTTTGGTCGCCGCAGCAATTCCATATTTGTTAAACCGGCCACGCATCTAGAACAACTACTAGGATTGAGGCAGTTAACATCCGTTAGTCCTTGGATCGTATTTGCTGCAATCAAGGAACCTGCCAGACCTAGCGATCCCGGAGCGTCCAATGAACGATGATCATGACGAACGAGCACGGCCGGAACAACCAATCATTGCCACTCAGCCGCTGCACTTTTGGAAAAAATCGACCAAACTTGTAGCGACCCTCATGGCTGTCGGTTTGATTTTTAGTGGAACTTTTTTCGTGATTGGCTACGCGCAACGAGCCGGTTGGATTGAGAAAATCGTGGTTCCCGAAGATGCATCGACGACCACGCGGATGGAAGGCGTCCAATACATCTGCCCAATGATGTGTGTTCCGCCAACCGACGAACCAGGACGCTGTCCGGTTTGCGAAATGGAATTGGTAGCCGCTTCGATGGGACCAGTCTTTATCGATCCGGCCATGCGTCGAGTGCTGAACATCCAGACGGTGCCAGTGGCGAAAGCAGCTCAAAGTAATGACCAAGCCAGTCGTGAAATCCACGCGGTTGGTGAATTGGCCTTCGATGAACAACGGCTCAAGACCATCGCCGCTTATGTCGATGGCCGCATAGAACAACTGCATGCCAGTTACACCGGTGTCAAAGTATCGGCCGGCCAGTCCATGGCGGTCATTTATTCGCCACCATTGTTTGTCGCTCAAAAAGAACTCTTGGTTGCCAAACGCAACTCGGATCGAATGGGCGAAGAAGAGTTGAACGCCGCCAGTCTCTATGCAACTTCCCGGCGTCGCTTGATCGAATTGGGCATGACCGCCTCGCAAATCGAATCACTAGAATCGACCGGAGAAGCCAGCAATCGCTTGGATGTCGTTGCTCCAATTGGCGGAACCGTCATCGAAAAATTAGCAGTCGAAGGTCAATATGTCAGCCAAGGCGATCCGATCTACCGCCTAGCGAATCTAGAACAAGTCTGGTTGATCTTGAAACTCTTCCCGGCCGATGCTGCCGCGCTGCGGACAGGACAATCCGTTGCAGCGACGATTGATTCATCACCGGGGCGAACCTTTGCTGGTACGATCGAGTTCATCTCACCCAGCATCGACAGGGAAACCCGCACGGTCAGCGTGCGAGTAGTCCTGCAGAATCCCAGCGGCGACTTGCGGATCGGTGATTATGCACGGGCGACGATTCCGATACGGAATGACCAAGCGACCGGTGCAGAAACTGCCACGCCTCTGGTCTCTCTGCCACGCGATGCCGTGCTCTTGATGAGTGGTCATAGCGTGGTTTACGTCGAGACAGAACCCGGTCGCTTTGAAATGCGAGAGATCAAGATTGGTACGGTTTCCGGTCGCGAGGTGTTTGTCCTTGAGGGACTCCGCGAAGGTGAAATAGTGGCACGTCGCGGAAACTTCTTGATTGATTCGCAAATGCAACTGGCAGGGAATCCATCACTGATTGATCCTGGCAAGGCCAAACCAAAGAAACTGGGCGACGAACTAACCCCCGAAATGGAAACGGCGATCGCCGCCTTGACTCCGGACGATCAGGTCTTGGCGAAAAAGCAACGGATCTGTGCGGTTGCTGACCAACCTTTAGGTTCGATGGGCGTCCCGGTTCGAGTGGAAATTGAAGGCCAAGTGGTTTTCCTGTGCTGCGAAGGTTGTCGCAGTGGCTTGTTGAAGAGCCCGGAGAAGTATCTGTCGAAGTTGCCAAAATGATTGCAATGCTTCACTTTACATAAACCATTCAACTGCGAACTCTCTTTAACAGAAATAGATCGATGTACGCCTTGATTGATTTTTGCGTTCGCGAACGTCTGCTTGTTGGTGCACTGATCGTGGCTACTTTCTTACTGGGTTGGTACTCCGTCGAGCAAGTTCCTATTGATGCAATCCCGAACGTGGGAGAAAACCAAGTCATCGTGATTGCCGATTGGCCGGGACGTTCCCCCAAAGATGTTGAAGATCAGCTGACGTATCCAATCTCCGTCGCCATGCAAACGGTTCCTGGCTCGCAGAGCGTGCGTGGCAAGAGCATGTTCGGATTCAGCTTTGTCCAGGTGACCTTTGCTGATGGAGTCGATTTCTACTGGGCACGTTCGCGAGTTGCCGAACGGTTGACCGCGATTTCCAATTCCTTACCGGACAATGTCGTTCCAACTTTGGCGCCGGATGCAACCGCCCTCGGTCAAATCTATTACTACGTCCTCCAAGCGCCTGCCGGTATGGACTTGGCCGAACTCCGCTCGAAACAAGATTACTTTATCAAGTACGCACTGCAGTCGGTCGATGGCGTCGCCGAAGTCGCTTCGATCGGCGGTTATGTCAAACAATATCAAGTGGATGTCAACTCAGAGAAACTCCGCTTCCATGGAATTTCTTTGAATGATGTCATCGAATCGATTCGCAATTCAAATATAGATGTCGGAGCCAAAGTAGTCGATGAAGGCGGACTCGAATACTTGGTGCGCGGCAAGGGATTTCTGGGAGCGAATCGAACGGAAGAAGAAACCATCGAACAAATCGGCCAAGCTGTTATTGAAACCCGAGGCGGTACACCCATTCGGGTACAGGATGTTGCCTGGGTTCAAGTCGGTCCTGCCTTGCGCACGGGTGCTTTGGACCTTAATGGAAACGAAGCCGTTGGAGGGGTGGTTGTGATGCGATTTGGCGAAAACCCGTTGGCAGTGATCGAGCGACTCCAGCAAAAAATCAACTTACTAGAGGCCGACCTGCAAGGTATTAAAATCGTTGGCATCTACGATCGGACGGAATTGATTCACGAGACAATTGCGACTCTCACGGATGCCTTGATCGAAGAAACCTTGATCACCATCGCCGTGATGGTGTTGTTTTTGTTGCATTTTCGCGCCAGCCTAATTGTAGCCATCACCCTACCGATGGCCGTCTTGATGTCCTTCATCGCCATGCGTTTTTTCGGAGTCGATGCCAACATTATGTCACTTGCTGGTATTGCGATCGCGATCGGCACGATGGTTGATATGGGCATCATTGTTTTGGAAAACGTCTATGTGGCTTTGACAACCTGGGAACGCGAAGGACAGGTGGGTGGTGAACCAGAGCGAGTTAACGTAATCCGCCGAGCTTCTTCCGAAGTCATTCCGGCAGTGATGACGGCCGTTAGCACCACGATTGTCAGCTTCTTGCCCGTATTTTTTCTGACTGGTCGCGATGGACGTTTGTTTGCTCCCATGGCCTGGACGAAGAGTTTTGCCTTGGCAGCGAGCTTGTTGGTTGCGGTGATTGCTGTACCGATGTTGTGTCGAATCTTCTTGCGGAGCAATCGCTGGTCGAGCGTCAAATCGATGGCGGTCATCGCCACGCTGGCGGGCCTGAGCAGTGGGATAACCTATTTCGTATGGGGGCCTCGACTTGAACATTGGACGGGTCGCAACGCAGATGTATTTGCGGCCATCGCTGCCGTTGCAGGTGGATTGTTGGGTCATTGGATCTGCCATGAACGATTGCGAGAATTGGACGAAAACCCTGTGAGCCGTTTTGTGGTTTGGCTCTACGCGGGTCGATTGCGGCTGGCTCTGCGTCACAAACTGGTGATGCTAAGTCTACCGACCATCGTGATGTTGGCCGGATTGGTCGCTTGGGTAGGTGCGGGGAATGTTCTGCGGCCCGTCGAACGGTTTGCTGAAATTATGGGCGCCCGCTTGGAGGACTTGCCTGGATATTCTGAACTGAAATCGTCCGTGCCCCCGCTCAAGTCCTCCGATTGGATTGCTTTGGACGAAGGCAGTTGGTTTTACATGCCTAGCCTTTATCCTGCCGCGACATTTTCGCAGACGTTTGAAGTACTCCAAAAGCAAGATGTTTTGATCAAGCAGATACCTGAAGTGGCCAACGTCCTAGGGAAGATTGGCCGAGCCGAATCGGCACTGGACCCGGCCCCGGCTACGATGATCGAAACCTACGTGATGTTGAAGCCTCGATCTGAGTGGCGCCCGGGCATCACGTCGCGTGACATCTGGGACGAAATCAATCGTGTCGCCACGGTCACGGGCGTCACTCCGGCGTCTGCCCTGCAACCAATTGAAGGTCGCGTCGTGATGTTGCAGGCCGGAATTCGCGCCACCATGGCCGTACGGATCTACGGTGAAAAATTGGATGATTTGGCCTCCGCCTCGCTGGCGATCGCCGAACATTTAAAGACCAATGCCTTGGTCAATCGCAATACCGTTAGCCCGGACATCGTGCTGGGCAAGCCTTACATTGAATTCGAAGTCGATCGCGAAGAGTCGGCGCGCTACGGCATGAGCACGATGATGGTTAATGAGATTGTGGCTGCAGGCCTCGGCGGAATGGATGTTACCACCACGGTCGAAGGACGTGAACGATATGCCGTTCAAGTGCGCTACGAGCGAAGCACCCGCGAGAGTTTGGAGGATCTGGGGCGATTGGAAGTCGTGACGCCCCCAGGCAGCGTTGTGCCACTGGAAAGGTTGACCAAAATTCAGACCATTTGGGGGCCAATGTCGATCAATAGCGAAGATGCTCGGTTGGTTGCTCATGTCGCCTTCATGCCGTCTGGGGTGACCGGACCCGTTGAAACTGCTCAGCAACTTTTGGAGCAATTGCAAGCCGATCGAGTCGCTGGCAAATTGCAACTGCCAGCGGCTAATTTCGAGTTGCAGATGGTCGGTTCCTTTCAAAACCAAGTGGAAGCCAATCAGCGTTTGATGTGGATCATTCCGTTGGTCATCTTGATCAATCTGTTGTTGCACTACCTGCATTTTCGCGATTTACCCCAGTCGCTCATGGTGTTTTCGGGAATACCCATTTCAGCCGGTGGCGGTATGTTGGCAGTTGCGTTGACGGGCATCCCCATGAACACCGCCATGTGGATTGGCTTTATTGCTCTATTTGGTTTGGCTGCCGACGATGGGATTGTGATGATGACGTATATTCGAGACGAATTGCAAAAGCATCATTGGCGCACAGTCCAAGAATTAAGAGAAATCATTTTCCAGGCCGGACTAAAGCGAGTTCGGCCCTGCGTCATGACAACCGTGACAACATTGGTCGCACTGGTACCGATCCTGGTCTCTGATGGACGTGGTGCGGACGTCGCCAAAGCCATGGCCATTCCGATTCTGGGCGGGATGTTAGTCGAACCTTTTGCGACCTTTGTGGTCCCGACCTTGTATTGTTGGTATCTGGAATGGACGGGTGCAAAACCTTCGGTCCAAGTTATCGAACAATCGTTGATGTCATAGTCGTTACAACCGTTAGAAGTTGTCCCTGTTGGCACGAAGAAATTTGCGAAAAGGATTATCCGGCTTGGTTGTACTGGATCAGATCTTATCGATTTTCCGATGAATTCGACGGAACCGTGCCGCTGCCCCGACGTGAGAATCCCATGCGCCCCACCTCGACTTTACCCGGTCGGAAATCAAATCCGGCCTGGGCGTTAGTTTTTGGACTCTGCCTTGGCGGTGAAGTTGGATGCCAATCCGGTTCGGGAATCGTCTTCCCCAACCAACGGCCAGTCTTCGAACAAGGGACGCCTACCGCCCCGCGTTTGACGACCCGTACGGTTCCCGAGTCTTCACAGACCGCGGGATCGGTTGCGACTTCCGCGAAAATCGCCGTGACCCCATTCCCGGACTCGAAAATCCAGCAGGCTACGTTTCAGGATACTGATTTAGATTTGTCGCAATGGATTTCGCTGGCACTCGAGCGCAACCCGGAAGTGGCTGTCGCGCGCCGCGAAGTGGAAATCGCCTCCGCCAAAATTCCGCAAGTCGGCAGTCTGGCCGATCCAATGGTCGATGTCGTTGCCTGGCCAATTTATCCCAACGTCCAACAACAAGCAGGTGGGCGGATGATCGCGGATGTGGTCGTCTCGCAAGAGGTGCCTTGGCGAGGCAAACGAGAATCACGCGTTGCCCAAGCGTCGGGGGAAGTGACTCGGTTGCAAAACAAGTTGGCAGCGACCGAATTGAAAGTCGCAAACGAGGTTCGACAGGCTTACATCGAATGTTGGTTGGCTTCGCAAAAATTGGAGATTGCACAGAACGATCGGTTATTCTTGGAAGGATTGCTGGACTTGGCCCAAACTCGTTTTGAAGCTGGAACCAGTGGCCAACAAGAAGTCTTGCGCATTCAGGCGGAAATTGGACTCAATCACACCGAACAATCGCGTCTGACGGCCGATCGCAAGAATTCGCTGGCAGAATTTGCCAGAGTGATTCAAGAGCCAACAGATTTTTCTCATGACGGTTTGCCGCTTTCGTTTGACCTCATGGAAACGACGTTGCCAAGTTGGGAAGAAGTTTCGACACAAGCCTTGGCGGCGAACCCAGAACTTCAAGCGAGATGGGCTGAAGTGCAACGCGATCAATGGCGTGTGAAAGAATCTCAACTGAATTATTATCCGGATCTAACTTATTCGGCCGGGTGGGGAGTGATGACCGCGCGGCGAGCTATTTCGCCAACCGCCGATGGAATCGACAACCTGACAGCAGGCGTCAGCTTCAATCTACCCGTGCGAATTGCCTCCCGCGATGCAGCGTTGCGGGAATCGCAGATTCAGGTCGAGAAGGCGATGCGGGAGTGGGAAAGACAGCAGGCCGAAATCCAACGCGACGTGAGACAACTTCATGCTCAGTTGGAGAGCCTCGCAGCGCAACTACACCAATACCGTGAGACGATTGTGCCTTCGTTGGAACAAGCATTGGAAGTCACCACGACTGCCTACGAAGCCAATCAGGCCACGCTCAGCGAATTGATCGAATTACGCCGCGAACTATTAAAGCTCCGCGCGACTCAGAAGGACCTTCAAGCCCAGTGGCAAAAATCTCGAGCGGACTTATATTGGCTCATGGCTGAAGGGAATTAGTATATTCGCCCCGGTTAGAGCGATCGCGGCAAATACAAGCGGTAGGCATCCCTCCCGATGAGGTACATGATGAATCGATGCTTGATGAGCGGCTTTTCTGAAGTTTTCCGTTGGCTCTCGAAGTCAAATCTTTTGACTGCGATGTTATTGATCTGGCCGTCGTTCGCCGAGGTCGCCAGGAACAGAGATTGGAATGACTCGGTTGGTTGGCTTGATGCGAGCGATGAACGGCGTGGCTCTAAATCCGACGTCCGTCCTGAATTAGACAAACTGGGATTCCAAGAAGACGAGATCGAATTGCTGGAGTCGCTCTATCGCAAAAAAGAGCTGTTCAATCTGAAGTCTTATCCCAAAGTTCGAAAAATATTCGCGGATCGATTTGCTCGGCAACACCAGCCCGACCTCGAAGCAGCTTGGGACAGCGAATATCCGCAGCTGCTCGAATGGATGAATACGCATTCCGATTTAAAAGAAGAATTTTATACTGCGATATCGCCAAGCGACGATCAGATCCAAAGCGCACTGCAAGTGTTTCAGGCGTTGAAACAAAAGTATCCCGATCAGATGGCTCAGTACGGCAACTTAGCCATTGCGGTGGCCGTGACATGGGACCGACGCGATAACGTATTTCAAGTTACCCATTTGGCGCAGCAATGCAAAGCGGTCCCGATTGGTTCGCCGGTTGGCCCGCTTGAAAACTTTGCATTTATTGTCGACAACCCCAAAGTAATGCAAGGCCGCGGCGAATGGTTGCCGTGGGAGTTTCTGTGTCACATCGTGAACCACGAAACACCGCTGCAAGAACGTGAATGGGCTTTGCAGCGATTTCTTCCCGTTCGAGCGATGTTTGGCAAATGCTACTCGGACGTGCCTTACGACATGCCGATGCTCGAGTCGCAAGGCCAAGTGACGAAGATGGATGGCCACGAGTACACGTTGCCAAATCTATTGGCGCTCGGTGGTGTGTGTGCTCAGCAAGCAGACTTTGCAGCGCGGGTGGGGAAGAGCTTGGCGGTTCCGGCAGCTTATGTCTCGGGGGAATCTGCCAATCAGGGACGTCATGCCTGGGTAATGTGGGTCGAAGTCAAGAACGTTAACAAAAGCAGTATTGTATTTAGTTTGGAATCGCATGGACGCTACAACTACGACAAGTATTATGTTGGCAAACTAAAGGATCCTCAAAGTGGCAAGGAAATTACTGACCGCCAATTAGAACTTCGCCTGCACAACATTGGCACGAATCCAATAGCCAAGCGACACGTGGACCGTTTGGTCGAGTTGTTTCCATATTTCGCCGAGAAGCACCAATTGACGCTGCGCGAAAAGTTCGACTATTGGCAGCAATTGCAACGATTGTGCGTCGGACACGAAGCAGTTTGGCGAGAAATGTCGAAAATGGCAGGCAATCCGGAAGTCAAAAAGACCCAAAAAAACGAGCTGAAGAAATTGGTGAACGATTTGTTTCGCACCTTCAGCAACTATCCGGATTTCACTTGGGAGATCTTTGATTCGTTGGTCTACTCGGAAGAGAGCCCTGCGGAACGCAGCAAATTGTACGAACGTTTGGTTTTGATGTACACCAAAGTCGAGCGGCCGGATTTGGCGTGCGAAGCTCGTTTGAAGGTCGCCCAGCTGCAAGTCGTTGACGGCAAGAAGATCGAAGCCGTCCAAGGCTTGTCCGAAACAATCTACGCTTTTCCAGATGAAGGTCGCTATGTTCCGAAGATGTTGGATCAAGTCGAATTGATCTGCAATGAAATCGAAGACTCGGACGTACACCTCTTGGCTTTTTACGATCGTTTTTTGCCGCGCATCCCACCATTTCGCGGCACAGCGCCCAACAAGTTTTGCGTGAGCATGTACGAGCGGGCCATTACCTTATTCCGCAAACACAACCTCACCGACGCGGCCAACCGCTACGAAGGGGCCCTCCAAACCATCTTGAAAGGCAAACCGCGATAACCAAACTAATATTCACCACGGAGCCGGTTGAGTTGTTCAACCCAAACTGTAGAGACGTCATTTGTTTCAAAGCGAAGCTGATCGGTGATCGTGAGATATTTTGCGGCTTGTGAATCGTTCCCCAACTGTTTGTGAACCAAGGCCAAAATCACTGCATCAAATATCGCATTTACGGTACCGAATCGGTTTTGATAGTTCTTCTCCAGGACATCGCGAGCTTCCTCTAATTTGCCCACCCGATAATAGGCCAACCCCAGAGTATTTCGATATGAAGGATTGTCAGGATTCCGTTCGACCAACGACGTCGCAATCTGTTCCGCTTCTCTTGCTTCTTCCAAGCTTCGGTTGGCATGCAGCAATAGCCAAGCCAAATAATTGCTGTAAAGATCGCTAGAATTCTGGGAGTGCATCCCCCTGGCAAGGTCCGCCATCAATGACGCTTTCAAATCCACGAATGTTTGGGCTTCCGTCAAATCAAACTTCCAAGGCTGCCCAGAATTCAACCGGCTTTGACTGGAACGATCATCGCTAGGAATCCGCTCCAATACGCCAACACTTCCCGCTGGCGACGATTCCCAATCGAGACCCCAATCGCGTAGGGCTTCACGCAGGCGGGATAAATGCCAAACTCGAATCATTCCTTGGGCTGCGATTCCAACCAAATGATGTCCATCCGGCGTGAAGTGCATTTGGGTATATACTACATCGGGACTGGTCTGAAGTTGCCCCACTGAATCCAAAGTGTCAACCGACCGAATGTCCAACTTCGACGATTCTGTCTGTGTGACCAAGTGCTGTCCGTTCGGATGCCAGACGACTTGACCATGCTGAACGGGATGCGGAATCTTTTGCCCTGTTCGCGCCAACGGATGAAGCGTCCAAAACTCGATGAATTGTTCGTTCGTGGTTGCAATCGTCTTCAAGTTCTGGTCAGCGAAAATTCGCGAGTATGGACCGGTGTCCAATTGCCCCAGAACTTCTCCGGACCTAGTATCAATAATCGTGATGTATTGCAAAAGCCACCCCGAGATGCCGCAAATATGGCCATCGCCCAAAGGGCTTATTTCTCCGTCCATGGATTCACCGATCTTCTTGATCAATTCTCCAGTTCTGAGATCTAATTCTGCTATTGTCTCATTCGGCTTAATCACGAGACCCGACTGCAAATCTGGCCTGACATACATTGCATAGACAAAGGACCAAATTTGATCTTCAAGCAATTGATGCTTCTTCCATTTCTCGGCGCGAATAGCAATTTCTCCCGAACCAGGCTTCGCTTCAATCTGCCAATCCTGGATCATCATCTGATCGATTAACACCAATCGTTTTCCGTCTTGACTAAATCGGGTGGCGAGGGGCTGAACCCCGTTTGATTCGAACAAGAGACGTCCACTGGGAAACTCAAACCACAAGAAACGATCCTGCGTATGTCCCACCAGGATGGGTAAATTCGGGTGAATGCTTACTTGAACTAGAACTTCCGACAAACGTCGCGGACCGGCCGAGAAATCTTGAGCTAACCCAGAGCGCCAATGGAGAAGATCTAGCTTGCCCTCGTGATACCGACAACCCAGATAACCATCTCGAAAAAACATACGATGCTCGTCCAGCTGCTTCCGAGTTCGCACGAGCGTTTCCTGAGTCCAAGGGTTGACGACTGCAGTCTGTCGGCCCCACGTTTGCAACACTAACAAACGGGAATCCTGGTCCCAGCAGATCTTGAATATCTGATCATTGAATGCCGTCGTCTTTACACGCGGTTCCAAGGTACTCGCGTCAAGCACCAATAGCCGTCCCGTTTCATCAGACGTTGCCAGCCACCGACCGTCTGGACTGAATGCAACCGCAATACCGCCCTCGATTCGTCGCTGATGGACTATCTTTCCTGAATCAACCTCGACGACGACAAGCTTGGTAAGACCGCGATAGGCAATGAAGCGCCCATCAGGGCTGAGCGCCGCGGCATCGATCAGCTCTTCTGTCGGATGATGCAACAAAACACGTTGCTCCACCCCCGGGTCCATTTTCTCAACCGTGATCAAATGTTCATGCCAATACGCCATCCGATGACTCGAATCGGACACCACGCAGCCTACCGCCAGTCGGTGCGACGTTTCAACTTCTGTCAGATCACTAACGCGAACAATGGAGTGGTCACCGCCTCGTGAGTAAAGAACCAAATAGTCTCCGCCAGGACTAAAGCTGATGAAATGAAACGGAAACAATCGCTTGGACTTGGCTAGGCTTGCTCCCGATTCAAAATCGATCAACTCCAGCTCCCCAGTATTGCCGAGCGTACACACCCGACCATGCCTGGAATCAAAAGCCACATCCATCGCGGGACGCTCGATAGGTAGACTGCTCGTGTACCAGTCATCACGCAATAGGCATGAAATCAACTCGTTGCGGACCTTAATTCGCAAGTCGCTCGGCAGGTCCTGCGAGGAGACATCCTTTAAGCGTTCCAATTGTCGCGTCAACTCAGGTTCTCGGGTCATGCGATAGGCGGCAATGTCGTTAACCACCGCGCTTACCGCTGCGGCTTGCTCGGCTTGTCGAGCACGATCAAGCAGCACGATGGCGTTATTGCGGGCATTAGTCGCTAAATCGCGTTCACTTGATAGCGCACGATTGATGGCAAAAAACGTTGCCAAAAGGGCGACGGCCATCAACAACACCATCGCCAACCCCGTGACCGCTGGGTTTCTGCGGCACCAAGAGATCGTTTTCTCGATCCAAGTGACTCGTCGAGCTTGAATGGGCCGATCCAAGAGAAACAAACGCAAATCGTCGGCAATCTGTTGCCCGGATTGATATCGCTTTTCAGGATCTTTACTCAACCCCTTCAGGATAATCGTCTCCAAATCCCGAGGAATGCGACGGTCCAGCGACGCTGGTCGCGCTGGCTCGTGATTCGTCACCAAATCCACCAAGTGGATGCGGTCGACCGCTTGAAACAGTGGCTGCCCCAGAATCAATTCGTACAACGTCGCCGCCAGCCCGTAGATATCGCAGCGATGATCATGTTGACCGCGTAAACGCTCGGGTGCTAAGTACTTCAGCGTGCCAACCACGTCGCCTGTCTTGGTCAAGGACGGATCGTCATGTCCCGAAGAGTCATCAAATCTCGCCAATCCAAAGTCAGTGACCCAAGCGTTCCCTTCCGAATCGATCAAGATGTTCGATGGCTTGATATCCCGATGCAAAATGCCACGCTGATGAGCATAGGTCAATGCTTCCGCAATTTGTAATGCGATGCGAGCCGCATTTATATAAAGCACCGGATGTCTTTTCGAATTCTCAAGAACACGATTCATGGCGGCTGAGTGATTAGCACCAAGAGCAAGTTCAGAATCGCTCTTTAGTGCTCGGATTTTCTCGCTGTCATGACGAACACCCACTTCCCCTAATTCGACGTGCTGAAATCTTGCTGTGAACGAGTCTTCAGGTGACAAACAGGCCAATTCGCGAATCACTTGATCCAGGCTTTGGCCAGAGATAAACTGCATCGCATAATACCCAACCTCATGCTCTTCGCCGACATCGAACACAGGCACTATATTGGAGTGGTGCAATTGGGATGCTAATCTTGCCTCCCGGCGAAATCGCTCGATCGACTTGGCATCCTGCAACAAGTGACGTGAGATAACCTTTAACGCAACGCGACGTTGTAAAGACAGTTGAATTGCTTCGTAGACGATTCCCATTCCACCACGGGCAATTTCACGCAAAATCAAGTATCCGCCAATCGTCGAGTTGGCTTGCTGGACAATCTCCGGGGCAGTCGCCTCGGTGTGAGCAACTTCGACGGCGGGTTTGTTCTCCTCCATGAAGTACAGCGCGGAAAACAAATCACGAATTTGATCGGCGATGTCGGGGTTTTCAGCACAGCGTTGCTCAATTTCAGGCGTACTTCCCTGCCGAGCTTGCGCAACCAGCTCATCGAGAATCTGCCCCAATCGTTCTTCTTCACTCGGGCCCGGTTGCATCACATCGCCTTGCGTATCGCTTGAATATCGTGGGCACACCCTAAATCCGACGGCTAAAAAACATCCTTCGTTGAGCCTGAAAAAAACTAGAATTCCTCGTCCATGGCACCAAGGGCTGACTTTAACCGACCCAGGGCACGAATGTACCGATTGTTCGCAGCTGTCGGTTGCAGTCCTAACACCGCAGCGGACTCGGAATTGCTGAGTTCTTCAAAGTGCCGCAGCACCAAGATTTCCCGATCGATTTCTTCCAATTGCTCCAAAGCCTTCTGCAACCTCATGCGGCGTTCCTGCATCACGGCAACGCTGCTGGGCGATGTCAGTTTTCCTACCAATTTGGCTGCAATCGCGGCTGAAGTGGCGGAGGGAAATGAGTTTGGGATCAGGCGAACTTCGCGTGCGGCGTTGCGGCTACGGACGCCTAAGTGCCGACGAAAAGCCGCCGCCAATCGTTGGCCGGTCAGGGCGCGCAACCACACGTAGAACGGAACCGTTGGGTTAGCGATATACTCCGGCAATCTTTGCGATGCATCGATCATCGCTTCTTGAATCACATCCGATGCATCAAATCGTGCCCGCACCAAATTCGGTATGCGAACGTCGATCATGGCCCGCAATCGTGAACGATGCTCCTCCATCACCGCACCCCAGATTCGATCGTCAATGCAAGCCTGCTTCAAACGTTCCAGTGTCGCCTCGTTCTCGGCTGACGTCACGATCACCCTCCGCGCATCAACAACTACCAGTTCTAACGCCTTTTAATATTATTCGAGATCAAGTTCGCGATCTAGACCGGCGACGAATTACCAGCCCGAGGCCCATCAATCCGTCCAACAGCCCCGTACTTGGTTCGGGGACTGCCGTAAAAAGGTAGACACCGTTGCCATTGGACTCGCCGCGGCGGTAATCGATAAACAGATCAATACCGCCAAAATTGCCTACCAAGTCCCCATCGCTGAAATTCCGAAATCGTCCCAGCAGGCTCCCGTCAACCACACCAATGTCGAAAGTCTGGTTGTAGTCCAATGTGAATCCATCGATCAAACGAATGTCAAGAATTCCATCCAACTGAAAATCCCCCGTGACTCGCATCTGATCAAATTGACCCACATTCAGCCCTGCCAATTCGATCAAGGTCGTCGAGTTCCCCAACAACGTCAGGTTGCCACCATACAATACACTGGCTGCCGAGTTACCAGGGCTGAGCGTTCCCAACACATTGACATTGCCACCCATTTCGAATCCGCCTGTGCCAGAATAAGTACCGAGAATATCGACCGAACCATCCTTATCCACTTGCATCTGTCCGTTTTGCACCAAGTCACCTAAGACAGAAACATTGGCACCGCTGTCAATGATCAAGGCGCCTGCGTCGTAGTTATTGATGTCTCCATTGATACTAGAGTTTCCGCCAGTTACATGAATCAAACCCCGAGTATCAATCCCTCCGTTCATAACATTCAAGATTCCATTGCGAAGCATGATACTACCTTCGGGCGACTGCTGGAGTCGGGCACTGACGCTCAGAGAACCTGAGTCAACCGAGATACGACCGGCCTGTTTGAACGAACCGTTCGTGAAGCGAAGTTGATCGCCCGGGCGAACATCGATGGTGCCACCAACTTGATTTGCGAATGCTCCTCGAATTTCCCCGGATCCCGTCAAGACTCCATTCGCGACTATTTCAACACCGTTGATCCCCTGCAGGATCGAGCTATCCTGTAAATCGAGCGTGGACACGCCCGCCCCTCCACCCAACAACAGGGTCCGCACCGTCGTTGTTCCAACCGGCCCTTGAACGTTGACATCAAGGTTGGCATCAATTCTCACATCATGCACATGGGCTGGATTGAGCCCCAGTGTCCAATTCGATTGTTCAGACCATTGCCCATCATTCTCCACTCGCCAACGCAGAACAGGCGTCCAGATAGCGCCAACGTTCGAACCGTCAACCAATCTTGCCGTGTATGCAATTTGTCCCAACTCGTTCAGGTGAGAGATATGTGCGTCTCGTACTAGGCTCCCGAATTGGGAATCTCCACGACGTGCAACGGTAAACGAATCAATGCCGTCTCCTGTAAAAACACCTACACCCTCACTGAGTCCGGGCGAATTCGCGATCGACGCATTAAACGCGACTTGACCGGACTCGTTGTGCCGTATCGCAAGAATGGACGATTGATTTTGGTCCGTAAAAGAAGTAAACATGTTCAGTCCATCTGGGGTTAAATCAAGTCTTTTGGCGATTACCGCACCCGCCCCACTGTTGTGGTCATAACGGTGAATCGCATCTGCCTGCGATCCTGCCACATCCTGATAGCTAGGCAGATAAACAAGATTTCCTTTGGATGTCAGGCTCCGATCCGAAAAATTAACGAACCTGTCCATAACATGCATTCCGTCGGGCGAGGTATCTCCGGTACGTAAGAGTTGCTGAATGCTGCTTCCATTTCCCGAAAAGAGGCCTTCGTCCGATCCGCCAAAGGTGCTCGTAAAGAAAACTTCACCGTTATCGAGAATTCCACGCGAGAATACATCTTTAAATTTCGAAACTCCATCGGGCGCCAACTGCTCCGAGCGCACTATTTCAGTCATGGTTCCGTTCGTCCATCGGTAGACCCCACTTTCATTGGGAGCGTTTTGCAAAAAGGAACTAAATGCAACTTGCGCAGAAGGATTGATCGAGACTCGATCAAAGCGGTTGAATTGGCCAAACGCTCCGGGGACTTGTTCGCCGACTCGTGCGACAACCTGACGGTTATCTCCCTGCCAATGGACCAGCGATTCGCTGGCTGCGGAACCGAACCAAACTCTACTGACACCTTCATCGGAACTATTGCTGGACGTCTCGAATACGTCAGATACGGACTGACCCTGGATCACGTCACCGAAACCGATAATTCGTCGAAGGGGACCACCGGACCCTTGATATGGTCCTTGGTTAGGTTGGTCATCATGAAACGTTACCCGCCCGTCATCGTCAAATCGATAGAGTACAAATCCGCTGAAAAAACCACCTCCCGGCCGTTCTTGACCCTCGACCGCAATTTCAATCTCCGTGTTGCCACTAGATCTCATCAACTGCCTGAGTCCACTACCGTCCCGGAATCGAAAGCCCGCATACTCCCCCTGATTGTTCAACTGAATCCCATATATCTCGCCCAGTACATCGAGTCGGCTCTGACTCCAAGCGGAGCTTGAGATAGCAATCAAAACAAGAAATATACCGGCACACGCACGAGACGATCGACCTAGGATGAACTCGGATGGCTTATTCAGCAAGCGTTGCACTTTTGGGAGTCTTGTGACGGCACTGGAATTCATAATCGTTGGTCCGTAGTCGTTCATACTGATTTCTCGTGCGCCTTTGATTGTTACAGCCAGTCCTGTCGAACTTGCTCTTGATGTCCCGTATCTAAATCCGCTCTCGAACGATTGGGTTTATTTCAGAGAACACTTCAAGTCTCTAAGGCCCTCAATAACAGGAGGCGGCACCTACTTGGTTGACGAACAAGTGAAAATGAACGACTTGGTTCTTACCCTACGACGCATTACCAGACCGAGGCCCCACAGACCGACCAACAGCCCAGAAGTTGGTTCGGGCACTGCAGTAAAAAACGACACCCCATTGCCGCTCATTCCGCCGGATCGATAATCGATGAACAAATCAATTCCGTTGAAGTTTCCAATCAAATCGCCATCGTTGAAGTTGGAGAATTCTCCGAAGAGGTGGCCGTCGACGACACCGATCTCGAAGGTTTGGTTGTAGCTCAAACTAAACCCGTTGATGAGCTTCACATCCAAGAGCCCGCCAAGTTGCAAGTCGCCACCAACAAATAATTGATCAAACTCTCCTCCGCCCGATCCGCCCAATTCGATTTCAGTAAAAGCAGTGTTATCCAAAATCAAATCGCCGCCAAAACTCACAGCCGCAGGACTGTGTCCGGGACGAAGATCGCCCATGATATGCACAGACCCTAGTCCCGTGCTGCCGCCATTGTATGAACCAAGGAAAACCGCGCTACTGTTTTGGCTGACACTGATATTCATGTTGCCAACGGCCATTTCAACGTCGTCATAGAAGGTTGTCGTGCTGCCACCGGCGACCACCAGCACGCCATTGCTTCCGTTTTGGACATCGCCCAATACATCGGCGAATCCACCGCTGAAAGCCATCACGCCATTGTTGGTCCAACCGCCATTGGCCGCGAAAACGCCGCGACCCGCAATCATGCCACCGGCGACGTTGGTCATACTGCCTTCGAATTCAATCAATCCACCGAAGTTATTGATCTCGCCGGCATTCGAATTGTTCGTGCCGCCAAAATACAGCGACTGGTTGGCTAGTGTGCGAAGTTCTCCAGTGGCCGTGTTGGTGACTTGAGCGTTGAGTTCTCCATTACCGTGCAGTCGTCCTGAGTTCACCAGATTGACTTCCAGTGTATCCACCGCGTTATTCGATAACCCCGTGAGCGATAAGGCCGCCGTAACACCGGTGTTCAACAAATTGCCCGCCAACGACCCGCTGGTGGCGCTTATCCGACTGAAACTGGTTAGATTGGTCGTACCAAATTCGAAACGTCCACCATTCACATTCACCGTACCGCTGGCGTTGATCGTCGTGTTTCCGCCAACACTGACTAAGCCGCTATTATTGATGTTTAACGTGCCGGTACCTTCACCGCCAACCGTAAGGTTTGTTGAATTCAGCCATATCGAACCGGCATTCGTCACCGTGGCGGTTCCCGCGCTAGACGCGTCCAATCCAACCATGCCCACATTGCTAAAAACTTTGCCGCCACTTTGAACGTTTAGCGAACCAGAACCAGGACCACCAACGGTCAAAGTGGAACTGCTGATTTCACCGCCGTCTTGAATTCGCAGGGTTCCGGTTCCAAATTTGCCGACCGTTAGGGAACCTGAATTAATCCAATTCGACCCAACTCCTGCGATCGTCACAGTTCCAATGCCGCCAAAACCGATATTGCTGTTTTGACTCGACACTTCACCACCGGCTTCTACGGCAAGCATACCGCTTCCATTAACACCGACCATTAATGAGCCAGTATTGGTCCAACGGGATCCAGCACCTGTTACGACAACTTCTCCATTAGAATAACTCCCTGAGCCTATGATTGAATTGCCGCTCTCGACACGGCCGCCAGCTTGAATGTTTAGAGTTCCATCTGTCGAACCGCCGATGTGGAGCATCCCCGAATTCAGCCATCTCGATCCTCCACCGGCCACCGTGACGGTTCCAGAACCGGTAAGGCCAACGCCAATAGATCCGAACGCACTTGAAACTTCGCCACCTCCGAGGACATTCAATACTCCAACTCCTTGCCCTCCCACGTTCAGGTCGTTGGCAACGATCCAGCGGGAACCGACACCGTTGAGAGTGACTGTTCCATTCGAAGTTGATGCCGAGCCGATCATCCCGGAACCGCTATTCACGCTTCCACCTGATTCAATATTTAGAGAGCCATTTCCCGAAATGCCAATTGTCAGGAGTCCCGAGTTCAGCCAGTTCGAACCTAGGCCGGTCACAAGGGCGGTGCCAGAGACGGATGCGTTTGCTCCAATTACCCCATTTACACTGGATGCTTCTCCTCCCATTAATAGATTCAAGGCCCCATTGCCAGCTCCTCCAATAGTCAAAAGACCAGAGTTTGACCACTTCGAACCAACATCCTGCACAGTGACGGCACCATTACCCGCTCCAGACATTCCCGAGCTTCCTACGGTTCCATCCACACTGGCGACCTCTCCGCCCGCCTTTACATCCATAAATCCATGCCCGGAATTCCCAACGATCAAGTCGCCGCTGATCATCCAATGGGAACCGGTGCCTTCGATTGCGACGATGCCATGGTTGCCACTCGTTGAGTGCACATAACCACTGATTGTGCCATGACTGCTGAATACGCCGCCACCATTTTGGACGGCAAGAGTACCTGTACCGCCGGCACCGACTGTTAACGCGGAAGTTGTCCACTTGGAACCCACCCCCGTAACATTCGCACCACCTTGAGATAGTGTTCCAATAATAGTAGTCCCGCTCGTTACTTCGGCTCCATTCTCGACCAAAAGACTATTGCCTAAACCGACGTAACCAATGCTCAAGACTCCCGAGTTATCCCAACGCGATCCAATACCCGAAACGGCCACTTCCCCGCGAAGCAAGAGTCCGTTTGTATTAGTAACCTGCCCCCCGGCATTGATAGTGAGTGAAGCGGTCGCTCCACTGCCAATGGCCAAATCCCCCGAATTCACCCACCGAGAACCGAGGCCTTGGACGGTCACGCTCCCGGAACTTCCGGCGGCACTACCGATTGAGCCATTCGCGTTCGCGACTTCACCGCCGTCTTGGATCAAAAGCGATCCACTGCCGTTTTGGCCGATCACGAGATTTCCTGTGTTCGTCCATCTCGAGCCAACACCATTGACTGCCACGACGCTGTTGCCGCTAGAATACAGTCCGACAACGCCACTGATGGTCGTCGCTTCCGCGCCGTTAGTGATATTCACTGTCCCGTCGACTTGCAACGATTGGGCCGAGAGGCGAGTGCCATTCGGATTTAGTCCATCGAGGTTGAGCTTGGCACCATCTGAGACAATAACTCCACCATTATTAAATGCGTTCAAGTGGAGCCCTCGCATGGTGAACACGGTCGCCGGCCCTGAAATCTCCATCGAACTTTGATGGGTGGCACCAACTTTTAATTCGTACTGCGAATCCCCAAAGTTATTGATTGTATAATCGCCCGCTATGAATCGAAGCTGATCCACAGCCCGATTACCAGTGTCATTACCCCAGCCAACCACGCCGGGCGCAGCGATGGAGAACTCGGCGATGTCAAACGCTCCGGGAGGCCCGCCGCCTGGACTCCAATTCGCAGCGTTGTGCCAATAAACGCCCGTGTTATTCCATGTATAGGTCGTTTGTGAAAATGCTGTTTGCGGAGCGAGTGCCGCCAACACTGCGACCGACGCACCCAGCAACCACTTGCACAAACCCGACTGACGCTTCTCTTGGGGTTGAGAACCGCCGCTGCGGTTCGCACGATTGGCAACCTCCAAATGCCGCTGATTTTGCGATTCAATACGTTGGATTCGACTCATTCGGCGGTTGGCAAAACGGATCACTTTCGCGTCTCCAAGAATTCGTAGACTTCGCCCCTAGATCCGAATTCTGCCCAGCCACGCCACAATCCACCGACAAAATCGAAATTATCAGAAACATTTGAACCCCTCTAACCACAAGGACCGGCAAAGCCACCAGAAGACCCGACTAATCCTATTTTCTTCAACTTTCATGAAACTACCGGAAGAACCGGTGGACGCCTCCGCCACGCGCACAGAATCTACTTCCAAGGAGCCCGCCATTTGATGGTCGGGACAAAAAACCTCATTTGTTACCGGGAAAGAATTCGCTGTGAACCTACGAATCACTTGCTTGTGTTTGCTCTCGCTCATCCTGACCTACGTACCGTCCTTCAGTCGTGCCGATTACTTGGTCGCTGACTGGGGATACGGTGCGGTCTTGCGGTACTCGGATTCGGGTGAATTCCTGGGCGAGTTTGCGCACGGCGTTCATTCGGTTTCATTGGCTATCGATGGCGAAGGAAGTGTCTTTATCGCCGATCAGAGCGCTCGGTGCATTCATTGGTACACAGCGTCTGGCATGTTCGTAACGACGCTGAAATGCGGCATACCGAATATGAGGACGATCGTCTTCGACAAAAAGCTGAAATGTCTGTATGCAACTCGCTGGGATGGTGGCGAAATATTCAAGATCACGCTCGATGGCACCGTCACCTTGCTTATCAATTCCGACATACCTCGTCTTGGACAATTGGCAGTCAGCTCCGACGGACGAATTTATGCTCCGGACATTGTTCGTTCACAAGTTCGAGTGTTCGATACCAATGGGCAGGATCATGGCATATTCGTAAATGGATACACAATGAGTGCGGTCTGCGATTCAATGGATCATGTCCATTTGGTCTTAGAGGATCGGGTTTGTTCGTTCAATTCTCAGGCCCATCATCTATCCAGTTCCGATCGATCAACTTCCGGTTGGGCACTGGCCGTAAACCATCAAGGCGATTTACTGTCGCTGAATTCCTTTAATCGGATTCGACGTTACTCGAATTCAGGAGTATGGATGGCAGATATCAATATTCCCGAAGCCTGGTTTGCTTTGGACATCGTTCATGTCGAATAACTCACCCCAAGTTTGACTTGCTTGGACGGCGGCCGCCTGTTGCCGCTATCCCCGCAGCAGCCTACTGCGGGAAGATTTTCAATCATTCAGAATTGACGAAGTTTATGAAAACCGTTGGCCGAGCGTCTGAGAATCTGAAGTCTCAAACGAGTCCGTTCTGAGGCATTCTGCAAACTTGAGGAATTGGATCGGTTTCAGACCTGTCGCAGCAGGCTGTGGCAGCCAAGCGGCAACGGGCTGCCGCAGTCCAGTGAATTCGCCCACCGCTTGCTTGAATCTTTCCAACCGGATAGTCGGCATTCGCGGCATAAATCCGAACCGAGGCGGAACACCGTTTGGCACGGATCGCGGTTAACGCGAACGGTTCAGGCAATAAGAAACAGGCCGCAGGCAGGCCCCCACAAATCCACTTAGCGGCCTTATACCTGCCTCCGACGGCGCAGCAGCATGGCCATCGCAGCCCCAATCATGATGGGAACCATCGTGGGTTCCGGCACCGACGAAAAAGCAGCGAACGACGCGACCTGATTCCGACTGCCAATCAAAAAGTCAAAACCAAACACATCTCCAGTGCTCGAAAACCGCATGTCGTACTGGAGACTAAAATGACGTTCCAATCCTTCCGTTGCCACCAAACTATCCAGTGAAACAATTCGATTGGTAAAAAACGCCTTAGCGGTCGCCATGTCCGTGAATTCTTCATGTAAAACGTTAACGCCTTGGTAATCAAACTTCACGGTCAGCGATTCAAATCCATCGCGGTAGGCCACCGGATTAAAAAAGGCCAGTGACAGCTCTTCTGAACCTTGCACGGCTGGATGCAAATGCAACGTCAGGTCGAATTCATTCGTTGCTTGGAAATCGCCGTTGACGAGATCGGTTAACGACTGGCCACCTCCGGTCTTCCCAATTGCCAAAATATTCCCGACCTGAGTGCTTCTGGAGCCGAAGTCAAACGCTTGGTCGATGAACATATTGGAATTCGTAAAGTTATCGACTGCCGTCTGGCCAGGATTGATCAAGAGATGATTCCAGGCGGACGGAGCAAAGTTCTCAAAGGGAGCCGTGGATATTTCAATGTGTGTATGACGAAAGGATGTATACGCGGAAGATGTCAAGATGAGGGGCTGATTCGTAGTCGCATGCGAGAAGGCTGACGAAGAAACTTTCGAACGATGTATCCACTGGGTGGTTTCTCCCTCCGCTGTAGCTTTTGCGATTCCCTTGGGTGCTCGAATCTCAGCCCTGGCATTTCCATAGTTGTACTGACCAAGCGCACGTGAGACTGCAAAGGCTTCTCCAGCTTTATTGGAAACTGCCGTCGCAGAACTAATTGCATGGTTTGCGCTGTGGAGGGAGCCATCCGCGCGTGCCAATGCCGTCGCAGACGCGTAAGCTTCACGCCCGCGCGGTACTCCCGTGGATGCCATTGTGGAGTTGACGGCTGTTGCTTTCGCACGACTCGATCCAGACTGGACGGTACCAAATCCTCCATCCGAATTCGCAATCGAGGTTATTAAACCACTGCCATTTCGCCGAAGCACAAACGACTCAGCGTGTGCGCTTCCTGCGAACGATGCGACCGGTAGAGGGCCTGGGCCGGAACCGTGCTGTGCTGGACGAGCAGTCGCTGATCCTGTAATGGCCCCATCAACTCCATCAGCTGCTTGCAGATCGAGAATAGCGCGAGCATACCCATTCGTCCGTTGATGTGACAGTCCGCCTTCGGCGATCGCAGTTAACGAACCTGCGGACATGACCGTTTGCCGAAAAGAAACTAAAGCTCGTCCTGCGCGCTCGATTCCTCCGGCGCTGATACCACGACCCGCCATGCCTCCGATCGCGCGCACTTCATTGTTTCCGTGAGACAAGTAGGCATTCTGACTAAACGAATTAATCACCGCGTCACCGCCATTTCCCGCAAGACGATGTACACCTTGGAACGAAAAAGTCGAGCCGAGAAGATTACCGCCATCGCCTCCTTGAACTGTAAATTTATAGTGAGATGGAGTGCCGACACCGTTATACTTTGGCATCAAAGACTCAACCGTACGTCCGGCCCCTGCGTGCCCACTGGTCGAATGACCTCCATCACCGCCGCGGAGAAAAATATCCACCTCACCGCCAACAAGCGTCAACGTCCCCATTGAGACCTCGCCACCTAATCCTCCAGATCCGCCAAAACTACCCAGTGCGTCGCCACCACGTCCTCCGCGAGCGATGATGGTCAGTTTTTGAGCCGCAGATGCTTCGCCTTGCGTATCGACAATTACCGAACCGCCTCCGCCACCGTGACCTGTAACGCGACTATGGGCCAGACCATCCCCACCACGTCCACCAAATAGTTTGAACGTAGCCGAAGTAATTGGGCCCGGATATTGCGTACCAGCATTGCGACTTACGTATCGATTGGCGGTCAACATGGAGGCAACCTGTATTCTCGAATCGCCACCCGTTCCGCCATGCGAACCAAACGAATTGCCGCCATCTCCGCCGCGACCAACGATGTCGAGGTTCAATAAAGGCAGTTGGGACCCGTTTGCGAGGATTTGATAGTTGTTTGCTGTGTCGCCAAGGTTGGAAGTTCCACCGTTTCCACCGAGTGCCTGGTCGAAGCCGTTACCACCGCGACCCCCGATGGCGTTCATCCAAATATTGGTTGTTGCACGGACATAGTGCTGAGGGTTGGTAACTTCGGCTTCCGCAGAGGCGTTGCCTCCATCTCCGCCACGCCCACCATAGCCGTTTGCGGTGCCACCCATCCCACCAATCGCACGAGAAGTGACATCCAGGCCACCGTGTGCGATCGCATGCGCCGAGCCGCCATTTCCTCCACGCCCCGCATCACCAACGCGACCTCCCTGGAATCCATTGCCTCCCAACCCACCAGCTCCACCATGTCCGGCCCGAGCTTCGACGAAAACGGATTGTTGATAAATCGGTCCATCAACTCCTAGTCGAAGCAACGGCTCCCAGATCGCGCTTAAGTCGCCACCGCGGCCACCCCAACCGCCCGGCATTCCAATGGCCGAGTCCTCTGGTTTCGCATTCCAAATAAATCCTTCCCCGCCCCGACCGCCGCGACCACCATTAAAGCCTTGGACCATCCACGAAAAAGGAGCACCAACGGTTGGACGAATCGAAACGAAGTCAGTCCCGTCCCCGCCGTTGCCGCCAAACTGCCAACGCGCCCCGTCGGCTCCATCGGCACCATGCTGTGCCACGCTAAGGTTGGGAGTGATCAAGCCAAACACGCAAAACACAATCAACGCAAGTTTAAGACTCTTCATCGCAATACTCATTGGCGGACGGAAAGAACGCAGAGCGAATATCTGCCCCACGGATGTGGCCAAGTATAGACAACTGCTACACCGAAACAATACTGCCTGGCGGGTTCCAGTGTTGCAACATTGCGAACCACGTCCCGACCAAGACTCGCTGCTTGTGACCCGATCTTTACGGACGGCGACGACTGTAGTCGCGAATGAGGTTGCGGAGCGTCGCTTCGATGCGCTCCGTGTTTCCCTTTTCCAAAGCAATCACTTTAAAGCCTTGCGTGTTGCTTTCCTTTTGTTCACGATCCAAACGACGAATCAAGGACTCAACCTCCAAACTCAATCGCTCCGACGCCAACACAATAATGCTGTTGGTCGCTTGATCCACTTCTAAAGTTAATAAAGGCGCCGCAGCCGCCGCGTTCACTTCACGCAAAGCCATCGCCACCTCAACCGAAACGCCCGCCGGAATCTGCACACGCGGTGGTTGGTCCGGTCGCAACTGCGTTCGATAAACCGATTCCAATACGACCATGATCTTGTCCGCCAGTACGTTTTCTACCTTGACGATCCTGGGCTCGTTCGCTCGCACCTTAGATCGTTCCACATCCGATACATCCAAAACACGGATCAAACTTTCAATCGTGCGGCGATCCACCGGCGAACCATAAACGATCAAAGAATTGAGACGCTCGTCGGCCACAATGGAAACTCGATTTTGTGAGTTCCCCGAAGACCGACCGCGACTTTGCCCCGCCGTCACTTGCTGAAAGAGCTGCCCGACCGTCTTGGCCATCTCTTCCGCTCCCGCATTCTCCAACTGAAAGATCGTGAAGTTGCCGCTGATCTCGACTTTGCCCGCCGTTTCTACTTGCTCGCTCAAGAGCCGAAACAACTGCTCGAAGATGGTCAATGCTTCTTGATCGGCGGAAGCGATGGTCAATTCGCTTGATCCCGGAAATACTAGAACCGGTGCCGACTCTTGAATCTCTTGATTGAATGCGGAGACTGGCGTTTCGGTTCGCTCTGCTTCCGAAACAGAAGACGACAATTCTCCAGTAGGCAACGATTCATCGCGGTCCCCTGTTTTCGGCTCAGCGTTTGGCTCCCTGGTTTCAGGTTGTCCTTGGGCACCGGGTAAAGTATTCAGGTCGGTTGAGTTGGGCGAGCGAGGGGATACCACACGCAACGGATTCCGACTGATTTGCGGCCAAAGAGTCTCAATTTGTTGCAACAAACGAGGAGCGGATGGCGAAGTCAGCACTCGCAAGTTGCCGGCTCCTTGTGTCGCTGCCGCCGCAGGGAGCGTGTTGGAAGAAGTGTCCACCAATGGCTCGCCCAGTTTGATCAGCAGTTCGCGAATCTGCTTTAGCTGCGATTCACTGGCGCGAATAAACAACTGCTGGTTCTCTCGACTCGAATTCACACTGGGAGACGCGCTAAACGGCAAGTCCAAAAACAACTGGCGAATCGCATCTTCAATCGTCTCCGGCGTGTTGACTTGCAAGTTAAAAACTTCCAGACGCCGCGATTCACCCTTCAATTCGTTCATGGCCGCGACGATCTGCGTGTGTTGTTCGGGAGTGGCAACCGCCAACAAGCGATTCGTCGTGTATTGGACTTGCAAATCGACGACCGGAACTTCCCGTTCCAACAACATTTCGAGCGATTCAACCAAGACATCGCCGTCAAGTTCTGCCAAGTCATACACCTTGATTTCACGACCGGCTTGCTCGCCGCCCAACGCCGACCATTGTTCGACAATTTGTTTGATCGCGGTCTCTTGCTTCGCTGGGCCAACAAAAAGGATCGTGTTGCTAGTTTCTTGAAAACTCAAACGAACCGAATCATCGTTGCGGTACATGCGTTGGAGCATCGAGTACAGATCCTCGGAATTACTACCATTGACTCGAAACGTTTGGACGCGCGAGCTGTCTTGGTCGGCTGCTTCCAATTGATCAATTACATTTTGAATCGTCGAGTGTTCATCAGGAGCCGCCGTCGCCCATAATACACCGGCCGCTGGGTCGGGCGAAAAAGTCGCCGTTGGCAATAAAACTTCCAGGGCATTCTCCGCGCTGCGCGGGTCTCCGGCAGGGAGTCGATAGGCTTTCGTCAGCAAGTCGGTGGACGATCTTGTCTCCAACTGCTCAACGATCGTACGAACTTGCACCTGCTCGGCGGTCGTTGCGGCCACAATCAAACTGTTTCTTTGCAGATCCGCGGTAATGGTCGCGCGAGGTAGCACTTTCGCGATCGCAGCTTGGGCGGCAGTCAGAGAGGTCCTCTTCAAGGAATAGACTTCGACGGCCTGCGATTTCGAGGCCCCTTCCAATTGTTGAACCAAATCCTCGATTCGCCCATGCTCGTCGACGGATGCCGTCACGATCAATGTGCCGGTTGTCGCGTCAGTCGTGCCTTGAGAACGGGGGAAAACTTGTTTTACCATTGCCAGCACGCTCGTCGGCGAAGCCACATTCAAACGGTAAACTCGAGACACGGTTTGCGATTCATTACCGTCGACCATTTCACTTAGCAATCGATCTATGGATTCATGCACGGACTCTTCGGTCGCCACAATCAATACCGAACCCGTCGAGTCGTACGAGAATTTTGCTTGCGGAAACATCGGAGTGATGGCGGTCGCCATGGAGGCGGCAAAGCCGGTAGGCACTCGATAAGCTCGGGTCACCACGCTAACGTCCCTGGCAACATCAATCTCTTGCAGCGTTGCCGCAATCTCCGCATGCTGCTCGGCAGTCCCAGTGATTGCCAAGCGATTGTTTTCTGAATCGGCCGCATAGTTGGCTGTTGGCACTAACGTTCGCAACAGGGTTAATGTCGCAGTAGCCGTCAAGTGTTGCAGGGAATAGGACTTGGCTACCAATAGCGGTTTAGCGGGGCCTTGCTCTAGGGCATCGATTAGCTCTTTGATTTGAGAATGTTCGATCGCGGTCGCAGTCACTACCAACAAATCACGACCAGAATCCAACGACACCGTCGCCCGTGGCAACGCTTGCGTGATGGCCGCTTGCGCAACGGTCGGCAGGGTCTTGCGGACAGGATAAGCGATCACTTGGCGACCCTGCCCTGCCGACTCCAACTTTTGTAAAAGCTCTTGAATTCCCTCATGTTCGCGAGGAGACGCCGTAATGACCGCCGAGTTCGTTGCTAAATCAACGGTCCCTTGACTACGTGGGTAGACTTGCTTGATCATCGCCAAGGCATTCACCGGGCTGGCCGTGACCAATTTGTAAATCTCGGTCGTCGATTCTTCTTGCGTCCCTTCTAAGATTTCCCGCAGCACGCGATCCATTTCGACATGCTCGGATTCACGCGCGACCACGATCAACGCGGATCCCGAAACATCCCAGGTGATTTTGGCTTGCGGATACATCGGAGCCAGTGAAGTTCCCAACGCCGCCCCATAACCCGTCGGGACGCGGTAGGCTCGGGTTTCAACTTGAACTTCGGTCGCGACATCAATTTGTTGCAAGGCCGCCGCAATGGCTTGATGTTGTTCCTCCAACGCAGTCGCAGCCACTTTATTGTTGACCGAATCGACCGCGTAGGTGGCAGCAGGTACCAAAGTCGTCAAGAGCGTGACGGCGGCACTTGGCGTGAGATGTTTGATTTGATAGGACTTGGCCGTGCGTTGTGGCGCGGCTGGCAAGGCCGCTACGAATTCTTCAACCGACTTGCGAATACGCTCGTAGACCTCATCGGTTGCTCGAACCAGCAGCGCGTTGCGTTCGACGTTTTGAACGATGGACGCACTCGCTATCAAGTCTGCATCCAAATTTTGATAGACCAATCCCACTGTCGTTGGCAACTCGATTGGCAAGACTTGCAAAGGTCTCGGCTCGGTCGAATTCAACAACTGCGTTTCCAATTGATCCAACAGTTCTTTCACACGCGCATGCTTGACCCCATCTGTCCAAACCCGCAATTGACGTGGTTCGGCACCGGTCAAATACGTCACCGTACCAACGACCGCTGCGATGGCAGCTTGCGCATCGGTGGACGAGACGCGTTCCAAGGCATAAAGCTGGAGTCGAAAGCTAGTATCTTGCGGCAAGTTTTCGCTCAAGCTCTTGAGCAAATCCTCAATGGCGGCATGATCGGTCTCCGTGGCCCATACCATCCACTGGTCGTCCACCACCGAAGTCATGGGCTTCGCCTTGGGTACTCGAGTCGTCAACAGTGATTTGGCCGCTTGAATGACGGGCGCAGGATAGCGATAGGTCCGCAGTTCGTCTTGCGCGTCTTGACTGTTTTTACGTTCCAATTCGCTCATGATCTGTTCGACTCGAGCAAGATCTTCTTCCGTGGCAAACGCGAAGACGGACTGTCCGTCGGCCGCAGGAAAAAAGACTCCGTTTGGCGCAGCACCTCGCAAGAACAGGAGCGCGTTGCTGCCCCCCGTGTGAACCGTTGGCAAGATTTTCAATTGACGTTGTTCACTTTCCAACGAATTCAATTGTTCGATCGTCGTTTGAATTCGTGTATGTTCTTCGGTCGTCGCCCAAATGGCTAACCCCTTTGCACCACGTTGGGCAGAGATTTTGGCCTGAGGAATCAAGCCCGCAAGAAGTGTTGATAAGATGACAGGGTCTTGCTCGCCGGCTTCGTAGACTTTGATTTCGCGAGTGGATTCCTTCGCACCCGACTGCAGCTGCTGTAACAAGTCGTTGAGTTTCAGGTGATCTTTTTCGAGACCGTAGACAATCAGTTGGTTCGACACACTGTCCATCGAGATCGTAAGTTCCGGTACGAGTGGCGTGACCGTTTTGACCACTAAAGCCAAATCCATGTCCCGTACGACATAGGTCTTGAGTACTCGCTCCCAACCATCTTCGACCGCCGTGGCCAATTGCTGTGTGGCTTGCTTGATCTGAACGTGTTGCGACTCCGTGGCCCATACGATGACTCTGCCGCCGGCCGCGTCAAGACTAACGTCTGCTTGCGGGAACAACTTGGCCAAGACATCCTGGAGCACTTTCGGATCGCCCTGACCAACCGGGTAGACCACCAACACGCGATCGTTATGCGTTCCAGCCGGATCTTGGAGTGAGTCCAATAACTCTTCAAGTTTCAAGTGCTGAGTTGGTGTTCCCCAAGCCAGCAATCGACTTTGCTCCGAGCTGGGCAGGAACTTCAAGCCTTGAAACTCCGCCGGCAAAGAGGATTTGATGGACTCCAGCCGACGATGCTGTTCCAAAGAGATGGAATAGACTCGCAGCAATTGCTGGTCATCGGGTTGGAGTAACCCTGCCGCCCGAATTTGTTCGAGCGCTGCGGCGACTTGCGTGTGCTCGTCCTTGGTCCCATAGACAACCAGTCGTTCGTTTTCCGGGTCAGCGGTGACTTTGATCTCGGGGGCCAACTGTTGAAGGGCGGCAACTGCCGCGGATTGACCGGCCTGAACCAATGGATAAGCCTTCAACTCGACGGGGTCCGGCATGGTCGAGTTCAGAGTCTCCAACAAAACCGACAACTTCTGATGATCCGCAGCCACCGCCGTGACCAGCAGCTGCTTACTGGCCGCATCGTACGTAGCTTTCACTTCAGGCAACACCGATGTTAACAACGGTGATAGTCGCTGTTGGACATTCGGCAACACGGGATAAACTTCAATCGTAACTTCGCGCTGCGGGTCCCGAGCCAGGTCGATGACCGATAGCCACTGCTGAACCCGCTGTTGTTGGTCGGCAGACAAAACCGCCAACAGCCGGCGGTTCGGAGCGTCGACCGTGAATTGAACATCCGGCAACAGCGCCTTTAAAGTCTGCGTTGTTGTGGTCGCATCGACATGTTCCAGCGCAAACGCGGCCAGCTGTTGATCCCCCATCTCAACGTCCACTCCAGCCGCTGACAACTGTTCGACCACGCTCGCGATTTGTTGATGCTGGTCATCTGTAGCGATAATCAACAGTTGTGGTCGAGTACTGTGAGGGGTTATCGAAACTCCCGGTACAATTTTCTGGATTGTCGCCAAGGCTTGCTCGTGAGCCGAACGCGCCATCGGATATTGCTTCAAAGTCAAGCTAGTTTCGGCGGGGCCTTCGATTGATTCAATCGCTTGCCTCAAAGTCTCTTGTTGTTCGGCATTGCCAATCGCAATCAACCGAGTGCTAACCGCATCGATCTGAAAGAGCACGCCTGGGACCAATGCTTTGAGTTGCTCGACCAAAACAGTAGGCTGCGTGGAACGGTAACGGTAGGTTTTGACCAACAAGTCCGCTGGCCGAGCCGATTCGCGCAGTTTGGTCAACACCGCATCGATATCAAGGTGTTGCTTCTCTGTCGCGTATACGAATAACTGATTCGTTGGCTCATCGACGGTGATTCGAATGCCCGGTACGGCAGACGGCAAAAACTCGGAAGTCGATTTGAGACCCAGATCGGTGATCAAATACGTTTTCAAAACCTGAGGTGGTGGTTCGGGTTTCGGCTCCGGTTTCTCCGGCGCTTTGGGCAAAGGTATTGCTTGGATCAACGCGCCAATTGCAGCCATTCGGCCCGCGGTTTCCGTGACCAACACTTGCCCCGTGGCCGGGAGTGGTTCCAACTTGCCCAGTGGCCCGATCAACGGCTTGACTTCCGCTTGCACCAATTCCGGCACTCGTCCTTGCAACGGGAACGCAACGGTGACTAATTCGAATCGACCACACGACGGCAATTCTTCCAAAGTCTTGCGTGGCACCAAATCATAAGGAATTCCATTCTTCGTGTTGATCAAAATCAAGAGAGCGTCCTTACGAACCAAAGTGAACTCTTTGGTCAACAAGACACTGTTCAAAAGATCGATGGCCTCGGTTGGCGAATACCCGCGACTATCGCGAAATGTGAATCCGCCCGGGGGAAAATCGTTGATCACCAGCGACAATTCGGCCTGCCGCGCAAACCAGGCCAAAACCTCCGGCCACGGCTGATCGTCGAAGTTGAATTTGAGCCCAGACTTCTCTTGGGTGGTACCTTCCGTTGCCGCAATTGGAGCCGGAGCCGTCGCATCGAGAACGGGTGTTTCCTGTCCAAGACTCATTCCTTGACCTGAAATCCAGAACACGCCTGCCCAGGTCAAGCAGCTCCAAAATCGGCAGCGCCACGAATGATTTGGAATCAATGAAATCAACATCGGTAATGAACTATAAAAAGAGTGAGTTGAGTAAGATCAAGATGGAACGGTCCCGGACGGACCTGGCAAAGCCAAAAACCATCAAGCTAAAAAGGCGGGCGGGGGCAGCGAATCCCAGCAGGTAGGGAAATGACCGTCGCAGTCGTTGGGATTCGCCGAGCAAGTCGTGCCGTCGATCCATTGGAAACGACAACTCCTGGATGTCGATCGCTGAGTCGCGAGGGACACCAGAACAACTGGCCGAACGCATCACACCTAACTTTCGCTGGCGGTTTCGCGGGGAAAGGCTACGTCCCTAGGATAGTCCGCAAATGATGGTGGGTAAAGCGAAGAAGCCGAGCCGAACTAAGAAACAACCGTTTTATCGGAGTATTTTGGCCTCCGTTCTGTATTCCGAGCAACTTTATCTGGAGTGCGTCAGGATGGGATCGCCGACGACGAAGTGACAGCGACTTGAACCGGCGCGCCTCCTCTCGAGCGGCGTGTTTTTGGTCGGAGCGGCACGTGTAGAAGACCACGCAACGTTTGCAACACGTAGCGCTGAGAATGGTGGTTGAGAAAATGCCCCGTGGACACGATTTCGTCACCAACGACGACGATCGCGTAACCGCTACTCGAGCGTCTGTTGCCAACATAATCCTGCCGCACGAGTTGAACGTCGCTATTTCGAAGTCGCTGGGTTCTCCCGATCCCTCCGACTCCCTCGAAAATAACCAACGAACTCCCGTCGCTCCGAATGGTCGTTCCGCCAAAGGCCAAAAATATTCCGAACAAAAGACCGAAAGTCGCAACCCACACTGGCGGGAACAAGACAAAACCGACGACGTGGCCGGCCGTGCTGGTGTTGGACTCCATTGGTTCGATTTCGCTTATAAAACCACCAAGCAGAACAGTGCAAGCGAGCAAGACAAAACCGTGTCTCCAACTCCAATTGGAGCCTCGAACCTCCCAGGACAGACCGTTTCGCGATAACCTTGCACCGAACGGAGGGTGTTTCGGATCGTAGTCACCGATTTGTTTTGATTTCTCGATCAAGTAAGCCAAATTCTGGCGGTGGCCGCAGGAGTCGCATTTTGCCACGTTCTTTTTGGCATTTGTCGACCGCTTCCAGATCCGAACTCCGCAGTGGAGACAGTGCAACTTCATATACTTCTCGCGGCGACTGGGACCCGATGGACCGGCCGGCAAACGACATTCATAGTCGTGGAATGCAACGCCCCGGCTTTTTTTCGCCTCCGGATCGGTAATCTTCACCGGAATATCACCGGTAAATAGATAAACTCGACAGAATCTTGGCCCGAAAAAGACCCTTGTCGGGTTGGGGCGACTCCACTATACTTGGCCCTCCCAGCGCCGGCCGGAATGAGCCGGGGCGGTTGTATTTGATTCGAGCGGGATTTCCCATGACTATTGACAAAAGCTTACGAGTGAAAGCCGGTTCGGTTAAGGACCGCAATGTTTTGAATCGAGCCGAACGAATGGCTCAGTGCATCGCCCAAGGAACCTGGACGGCTGAATCGACGGTGTTGGGCATGGCCAAGACTCGGGTCAAGAAGATCACGATGAAGAAAAAGAAGAAGGTCAAGGCTGCGGAAGAAGAACCAAAGAAGAAGTAATTCGGCGTTGATAAGCCGCTTCGCAGAAGCCGTTGGGGCGTTATGACGCTAACCGAACGAGCTGGGAATTAGTGGGGCGGATTTGAATCGTCTCGCCCAAAATCGCTGCGGATCTGATCCAAGGGTCGTTTGAACAAGCTTCAGACGACCTTTTTTCGTGTCCCGTCGTTGTCCGATTGTCCTAGCACCATGCGGTGATCCTGGTACTGCAAAGTCGCCGTGACCGCCATGGCCACCAATGCTCCCGAAAACACGGGACGCCAAAAATCATCAACATGCATTGCGGTCCAAAGACTGTTGGCGACTATCCCGGTAGCAATCCCGATCCCGAGTATTCCGACCAGTAGGCGAGTGGATTTCACGAGTAAACCTGACCTTTCGACCGCGACCGCCCCGAGTTTTTGAAACTTAAGCCGCCCGGTTTGTGGACCGGCGTTATTTGTTTGGAAACGAGCCATTTCGAGTCCTTGAATTACGGATTATTCAGAAGAACCGGATTTACTGGCTGAACTCCATTCTTTTCCGAGCTGCATGGATCGGGCGTTCGTACGAGAAGTGATTATACTGTTACCTGAGTGGGGAGCCCGAACGGGCTCTTTTTTTGTCGGACCAGGAAAATCGCCCCATGTCCAAAACCAGCGTCGCTTGCCCCAATTGCTCGGCTAACTTGACCGTCCCCGTCGATGTTTTGGGACGAAAGATAAAGTGCCCTAAATGCCAAGAAGTGGTTAGACTGCCCAAACCTTCGGAATTGCCTGGGGCCGACAACCGGGGACAGACACCCGTGGCCTCCGACAACCGGGGACAGACACCTGTGGGAGACAACCGGGGACAGGCACCTGCGGCCGACAACCGGGGACAGACACCTGCGGGGGACAACCGGGGACAGGCACCCGTGGCCTCCGACAACCGGGGACAGACACCTGCGGGGGACAACCGGGGACAGGCACCTGCGGCCGACAACCGGGGGGACAACCGGGGACAGGCACCTGTGGGGGACAACCGGGGACAGGCACCCGTGGCCTCCGACAACCGGGGGGACAACCGGGGACAGGCACCTGCGGCCGACAACCGGGGACAGGCACCCGTGGCCTCCGACAACCGGGGGGACAACCGGGGACAGACACCTGCGGGGAACAACCGGGGACAGGTACCTGTGGGAGCAGCCCCCAATTCAGCTAGGGCGGCCGCGCGTCCCGTGCCCGTTGCCAGCCCCCCGACTCCAACCGTCGCTCCCACAAGCGCCCAGGCTCCCGGCCCCATCATGGCCAAGCCGATTGTCCCCATGGCGACCGTCGTCTCAACCGATTCACTCCCAGTCATCAACAAGGCTCAGCCCAAACCCGCTTCTACCCCAACGGTCCCGGCTCCACCGAAGGAAAGCGAGCCGCCTGTCTCAAAAGAAGCTCCACCTAATTTTTCGGGGCTGGATTCCAAGGTAGCCGCGGACAAACCTCGAGTAAAAATCAAACGCAAACATGCCAACCCGTGGCCAATCATCTTGTTGGGAGTCGGCGCTTTGGCAGTGCTTGCGTTGATCGTAACCCTCTTGATTGTCTTTTTGCCCAAGAGCCTTACCAACAGCGGACCGAGTATTCCGGAAATCCAATTTGTCAACGATGCCACCACGGAAGTCGGCAAATCAGTTCGCATCCCGATTGCAGTGACTTATCCCAGCTCCTACACGGCAGCTGATAAAGCACGCTGGACTTTTCAAGTCGCTCCCGAAAACCCAACGGGCTCCGCTTGGGATGCAGCAACCGGTTTTTTGACTTGGGCACCTGCAACACGAGATGCGGGAAAATCACATGTCTTGGCCATCATCATCCAAGACAGCGTGACCCGCGAGACCAACCGCGGGACGTTCCAAGTCCATGTTCCGCCGCTATCGCCGGGAATCATGGCCGCGATGGCGTATTTGAACCAAAACAATTTGGTCTATTCAGCTTCGCTGCCCAAGACGCATGAAGGAATGAAACATCAAGAGACGGTTCCAAATTTGGTCGAGTTCCAAATTGGGAACGATCGAGTTGATGTGTACGACTTCTCTACAGTCGAGATCGCTACGGCGAAGTTAGCCGAGATCGACGATTCTAAATTGGAAGAGCTTGGTTTGACCCCAACCTTGTCACCACCGCTTCGCTACGTTCAACGTGATGGGGCGATCCTCGTGGCACCAACAGCAACCCTGGAAGCATCTCCTGCATTAAAGGCTTGGTTCGAAGGCCCAGCTTCGCAATAGCCAAGGCGATTGGCCACAGCTGAAAAACCAATCAGGCTCCAGAAGTTTTTTGAGTGGAATCCGCTATTGCGAGACAAACCCGAATCGGTCGAAAGATAATTTGCAGATTTGCGCCAGCAATGATTTGGAGCGACCTCGTCAACAAATAAATTCGAGGAGGCCTACTCTGTGTCAAAACGTAGACTTGAATCCACCTCCATGGATTATTCGGCGCCCGTTCTCTGTCGTCTTCTCACTCCACGGTTAATGCACCATGCGGGTAACAAACACCTTCCTCGTCCTGAACAACGATCCGATACGATCCTTTTCGCAATGCCAACACGGGCGGCTCAACACCGGGAACAACGAGAACTTGGTCGACGGGAATCGCATCGTTCGGTTCCGAAGCAACAAACGCTTGGACTAGGATTCGCTTTTTCGCCCCAAGAATCTCAGTAGGAATCTCAACGGCGCGGCGTCCAGGCAATGCCAATAGCCAAGCGGGACGCCCCCGCTGTAACCGCGTCAGTGGATGAATGATTTGAAGATCGACCTTACCGGCGTACGGGCCTTGTACCAAGTATCGCTCGTCCGATTGGCGAAACACGACAGGCCCTTCGATGCCACTGGTGGTGATTCGCTGCTGCCACGGATTTGGGCGAATGATGTCGGCAGAAAAATCTGTGTCCAAAGTTTGGTCAATCGTCAACGGATCGATTCCGGTCGCTTTTTTCAAGCGTGCTGCCATCCACGCCACTTCGCGACCATCGGCAAGTGTTCGGGTGTCCTCGGTCGCGTGGCTGTAGCCAACGAAGATGAAAACTTTTGCGTGCGGATTTCCTTGGAAAATTCTCGCCACAAGATGGTTGCATTGTTCTGCTTCCCGATGATTGACACGATCCGCTTGGTCCGCATTGGCGGGTGGCGGCGACATCATCTCATACGCGATGGGGCGATACCCCAAACTTAACGTCGTCCGAATCAAGTCACCGAACACCGGCTCGTTCGAATAGAAGCCGGTCGTCAAATCTGGATAACCCTGCTTTTGCAAGACATCGGTCATTGGCGAAAATGTCTCGGCCGCAAAATAATCGAAGCCCAATTCTTTCAAGCGAACGGCCAACTCCAGAGCAAAGGCACGGTGACGAGGAACGTGATGCGCTTCGTTAAGAATGACGATTTGCCGATCCTTTGCCAACTGAACAATTGTCTCGAGCGCCGGCAGCGGTAGCGCCGCATCAAGTTGTGCTTTTAGTTCCTCGATCTTGGTCGGCTCTTCTGCCGCGCCCGCCGCGTCTGCTGCGAAAGCGGCCAGAGCTCCTTGGCAATCACCGACGAAAGAACGCACGGTTGCTAGTTCTTGTTTCACCATGGCGTGATTCGGGTCGTGTTGCTCTAGCATTGTCAGAGCCTGCAAGTACTTGCCGTTCTGCATCGCCTCAAAAGCCGCACGAGTGTCCGGCATATCACCAGGTACTTGAGCGATAGTCACTGGCGTTAGCGCCAGCTCCAAACCACAGAGCAGCCAAGCCACCAACGCAACTCCTACGAACTGATCCCGAATCAACATTTCACTCATCATTTTCCAAACATGAACCCCAGCGGGCGACTCCCTGCAACTACTCTCCCTGCTCACCGAGCTTCACATGGCATTCTTGCACAAAACTAGATACAAAGCGTTGCTTTGTCGTGATTCTGCAATTGAATCCATAATTCGAGCGAAGTGCCCCTCCGTGCCCCTCGCCGAACCTCCCTAAAGCATTTGTGTGCCAAGCCTCAGCATTGGTGCGGCCCTCCAGGCTTTTTCTGGGATTGATGTCAATCTAACCGGTAGCTTGCGTCACCGGCTAAGGATGTGCCGGCCGATTCGGGCCTGTTTTCCCCAAGAGAAATGCTCCACAGCGTTGCCCTAGCCGGCGCGTCCAGCCAACGGCAACGACAACGGCAACGGGAGAACTTGCGGTAATCGAAGTCTAACTGAAAAGCGTTGCGTTCTGCCGAGCGAACCCGGCAGGGAATCCCATGAAAAGCCTCGTGGTGCAAAGCTCAACCAACGCGTTCGATACGTGCCTGACACCAGGGCAATAGTTCACGGACACGTGGTTCACGAAGGTAGATCGCCAACCATACGAGCATGCCGATCACAACCGGACCAAAAAATGGGTCGTTGATTCTTACGTGCGTCGCCGTTGCGCCGCCCAGATAACCCGTCAACAACACTGCGCCTAAAATAGCCGTTCGTGGATACAAGTACACCAAGACACACGCCAATTCGACAATGCCAATCGCCAGCGCCGCAGCAGCCGGATATTGAAGTTTCCCTTCCCATTCCTTCTGAAAAAACTCTGGATAGGCCAGTTTCATCACTCCGCTCATCGTTAACATAACCGCCAACAAAATGGTCAAAGCCCATCCAGCTCTCGTCATGAACTTCTTTTGCGTTACCATCCGTCATTACTCCATTGGTCCAATGTGTCGCCCGCCAAACTATCATGTCTCTCCGCCGGTTGCCAGCCTATTCGTGTTTACCCGTTCAAAAACTGCGCAGAATAGTTGCCAACGGCGAGCACTTGAATGAATCAAATTCCAATTTCGATTGTCATTTTGCAATCGCCACACTGAAATCTGGAGGTATCGAGGATGCCTAACCTTTCAACTTGACCAGTTTCCCTTTGCGTTTGACCAAGTTTTGGTAGTCCCACTGATTCTCCTTCGACTTTTTTAGCCATCGCCGCAACTGTGCCTTCTTGATTTCCGCGACTTGGTTGTAAAACACGGAGGCATCCTTGAATTTCGCCCCCACCACGTTGAGACCTTCTTCCTCAAAATCAGCACCACTCCAAAACATCAGACGTAGTCCGCGCTTTTGAAGACTATAACCCACGATCGGATTTCCCTCTAAAAACCAAACGGGATGAGCATGCCAAATTTTGTTGTCAGCCTCCGACAATCGGAGGTCAATCTCGTCAGCCAAATAGTTCGCAATCGGTTGGTACTCGACCGGCAAACGAGTGTTGTAATCTGTTGTAGCAGGATGCATGTTGAAACCCATCGCCCACACGAAGCTCTATGTTGTCGCGATCGAAAGAGTATCATCGAATCCTTTGCTCAAGTCCATTCCGGGTGTATGAATGCAATTCGGCGTGTTTCGGGAGTCGTTAGGGTGGCTCGCATTCGGAACAAGAGTTGGACCAAAGAGCGATCCACGACCATTGCAGAATGGATCGCGGAGCGATCCACGACGCTGGTGAATTGGATCGCGGAGCGATCCACTACCATTGCAAATTGGATCGCGGAGCGATCTACGACGCTGGAGAATCGGATCGCGGAGCGATCCATGACGTTGGGGAATTGGATCGCGGAGCGATCCACTACCATGGGAACGCCGTGGCGAAAATTCAAAAAATGTTTGTCGGTGTGTTGGCGGCACTGGTTACCACTCTTGGCAGCGTTGACCCACCACAACGGTTGCACGAAACGAACCACTCTGCCACGAAGTTGGATTTCCCCATGACGGCAAGCAACCTGTTTCTCAACGTCCTCAAGTACTTTGGAACGTTCATCTTGGCGTTGCTTGTTCTCGCCCAATCTGCGTTTCGATTAGCCACAGCTTTCCTGCTGTCAATGCTGCTGGCACAGCATCTGGCATTCGGCAGCGATAGCGACGCGAAAGTCAAACATGCAGTCGAAAACGCACTTCCAGTTCTAGAACGCGCTGGTCATCAATGGATCCAAGAGCGTGGCTGTGTCTCCTGCCATCGAGTGTCGTTCATGATTTGGTCTCACAATGAGGCCACCGCGCGAGGCTTCCATGTAAATCGTGATCAAGTGGACCAAGTCACCAATTGGGCGTTGACCAATATGTTGGCAGAACGGCAAGAATTTGGCGGAGTTGATACGATTAGTCAAATGATCTTGGGCCGCGATCAAGGGTCCAATTGGCGAAAAAAACCTTCGCGGCATGTCAAATCCAGTGATCCGTATGAAACTCTAATGACGATTCTGCTCGAACGACAGAATCAAGATGGATCATGGCCGCCGGAAGGCCAATTGCCAACTCCGCCGGAAATTACTACGGGATGGGCTTTGTTGGCGCTCGACTCGTTGGCTGGTCCGGATACAGCCGCCAGTGAACCAATCCATTCGGGTACGGATCTGACGGATGAGTTGGCGGCTCAAGTTTTGGCCAGCCGACAGAGATACCCGGATTGCCGTAACCAAGCTTTGGAGTATCTCAAGACCGTCGAGCCACACCCCACCCATGAAGGCTTGCTGTTGCAGTTCTTGCGCAGCGAATTGAATTCGCAGGTTCGAGCTGAGATGCTGGCCAAGATCATGGCGCGACAGAACCCCGATGGTGGCTGGAGCAATCGATACGACGTCTCCGCGAGCGACGCGTTTGCCACAGGGCAAACCATTTACGCTCTGACCATCTCGCAAGAGCCCATCGATCCAACTGCCGTTGAAAGAGCTCGAACATTTCTTGTCGATTCCCAACAACCTGATGGCTTGTGGAATGTGCCTCCCGATCGGATGCGACCAGGCAGAAGTAGTCCGATCTTGCTGGAAGTCATCTCCTATTGGGGAACGGCCTGGGCCACCATCGGCCTGCTGCACACCTTACCAGAACGTTTCGTGGACAATCCGACTTCAACCGAGCCAGCTCAAGATTCTTACGCCCAAGCGATTCGGCCACTGCTCGACCGCTTTTGCGCCGATTGCCATGCCCCCGAAGGGAAAACCGTCGAGTTTCTATGGCCCAAGACGACCCCCGCGGCGCTCGAACTACGCAACAGCTTTGCCTCCGTGCATCAACGTGTGGGCGATGGGACAATGCCTCCGCCCGATTCCCCGCAAATGTCCTCCAACGAGCGACAGCAGATCATGGAATGGATTGACCAGTCATTCCAACTGAATCACGCGGATCTTGATCGCCTCTCGGAATACGTTGTCGAAACCTTTGCCGATTCACGGGGCAGGATCTGGTTTGGAACGATCAGCGAAGGCGTTGCTTGTTACGATGGTCAAAACTTGACGTGGTTGTCGAGCAAAGATGGCCTGGGGGGAAACACCGTTGTGAGTATTGCCGAAGACGCTCAAGGAGTACTCTGGTTTGGAACCGACGGCGGTGTCACGAAGTACGATGGCCAAGTCTGGAAAACGTATTCGACTTCGGAAGGCCTGCCGGGAACGCGCTGTTATGTTCTGGCCGATCGACAGAACAATATTTGGGTTGGCACAGAACGCGGTGTTTTTCGTTTTGCGGACGAACAGTTCTCCGAGTTCAAAATTCCCGCTCCAGACATCTCCGAACGAACTTGGAAAGTCGAGTTCGGCAAAGTGTGGTGTCTAATGCAAGATCGGCATGACAATATCTGGATCGCGCGTGATGGTTGGGGCGCCAGTCGGTTTGACGGTGAACAATTCACTCACTTTACAACCAAGGATGGTTTACACAGCAACATCGTCAGTCACATTGCCGAAGACTTGCAAGGAAACATCTGGTTCGCCTGTCTTTCCACGTCGAACCCAAGAGACTCCGTGCGGGGCGGAGTCAATTTTTTTGACGGCAAATCGATTTCGAAGTTTGACGAGGCCAAAGGATTGTCGGCAAACGATATCTACACGATTTACGCGACGCGATCAGGGGATGTTTGGATCGGAGCGACTGGCGTCGGTGTCTACCGGTATGACGGAAAACAATGGACGTTGTTCGACAAGACCGATCGTCCCTATTGGACTCGATACTTCGGTCTCCAAAGCATGGTCGAGGACAGTCAAGGTACGCTGTGGTTTGGCTTTTCCGGCGGACTATTTCGCTTCGATGGCCAAGGCTTCCGTAATATTGGCCGGACCGAACTCAACCCAAAATGAAAAGCGACATTTCGGACTACTCTTTGAGATACACCTGAGCGGTATCACGCAATGGCTTCATGGTGAAGCCGGCGACATTGTCGCATTCGGCAATCTCAAACGCGACTTCGTATTGCTTGAATACTCCGAAAGGTTCTTGGGCGCGTTTCAATAGCTTCGCAGATGTGATTTTACATAACTCGTTTGGTACGTTTTCCGAATGACTTGGCTCCGCTGTCTCGGGAAACAGGGCATCCGAGTATTGGTTGTTGATCCAAGCCTCGATCCCCTCGGTCGTCGAATTGGTTGGAAACACGTAAACCGTGGCCGAGAACGGGAAATCGGCCTCATTGGCAATCTTAACTCGAACGACCACTTTTTGTTCCAGCAAGCGATAAAAGATTTGCGTATCTGAAAAGCCAACCATCGTTTGCGCGGTTTCAAACTTCGGAGTATCTCGATTCAGTACCAAGGTCGTACCGTCGGCTTCTGGTTTCGAGTTGGGTCGAGCCACCATTAGATAGTTCGAGTTGGGCGACTCCGCCCGGATCAATCGCATCTTCTTCCCGTCAGGAAAGGTCGCTTCAGCTAAGTACAACTTCAGTGATTTGTCCGCTGAGCAGACCAACACCCCTGGTGACTTCTCGACGAACGGAGCCACCGCAAACGGCGAGCTGACTTGAAACCCTTGTTCTGTTCGAACAATGGTCACGTCTTTGACGTCGGGAGACGATTCAGCCGACGGGACGATTTGATAGGTTCCCGTCCAAAGGTCTTCAAGCGCAGCAGACTGACCGCCTCGTTCGGTGGAGTGTCTCCCACTGACTTCCGCCAAATCCATGGCGGCCACCAGATGCCATCCCAAAACAAGTGCCCATGCCGTTCGAATATTCATGCAAGTCTTTCAGTTTAGTTATACTTCGCTGGGTTGATGGCGCGACGGAGTGCTTCGGCCATGTACTCTTTATCGGCGGCTTTACCGGTAAAGTATTGGTATTGCATGGCGGCCTGTTCCACAAACATGTCACTGCCGTACACGACCCGACAGCCGGCTTCTCGGGCTTGCTTGATCAGCAAGGTGTTTTGTGGATTGTAGATGGTGTCGAACACCACCATCCCCTCGCGGAGGGCGTCCGCCGGGAATGGCGTTTCATTCATGTTGGGAAACATACCGACCGGTGTTCCATTGACGATGATCTCGCCTGTAAAGTTCTGCCGAGTGTCCCAATCATGAGTTTCCATTTTCAAGTCCGCCGCGATCACATCGGCTTGCGGCTTGTTGCGAGCACAGACAAAGACACGCGCGCCTTCTTGTTGCAACCCCCAAGCAATCGCCTTGCTGACCCCGCCGCCGCCCAACACCAACGCTTTCAGTCCCGTCAAAGGCTTCTTGTGATTGGGATCCAGTTCCATTCCCTGCTTGAGAACTTTCATCGCAGCCGAGATGTCGGTATTCTTGCCCGCGCGCAAGTTCTTGCGAAACAATACAGTATTGCAAGCTTTGACGGCTGAAACATCATTATCGATGTCGTTGACACAACGAAGAATTCGTTCTTTATGCGGGATCGTCACACTTAGCCCAGCAATATCGAACTTGGCCGCTTGATCAATAAACGCGTCCAATCCTTCCGCAGGGACGCGAAAGGGAAGATAGACCATATCGAGCCCATCTTTACGCAAACAGGCATTGTGAATCACCGGACTCATACTGTGAGCCACCGGATCCGCGATCACTCCCAAAATCTTGGTGGTGGGTTTAATGTCGTCGTAGTGGTAAGTACTGCGCATCACGTCAAACGAGATCTGTCCCGGTGCCAATTGCTTCTCGGACGAGATCGAAGCGAAAGTAAACGGCGCGCCAAACTTGCCACAAAGGATCCGACTGGGCGTCCCCATATCGCCCATGCAAAACGCCACCGTGGGAATGTCGGCGTTTTTGGTGATGCCCAGCGTCGTCCAATTGTCTTCCGGCGAATTGGCCATGGTCGCAATTTTGATAACGTCGGGATCCAGAGCCCGCATCTTCTCCCAAATGACCGGCAGGTTGGCTGGTGTTTCTTGAAAGTTGTGATAGGAGACAACCCGTTTGGTCGAGCCGTAGCGACGGATGTTGAGCGCAATGTCCCACTCCAAGTCGACGTACTCGGCCCCTTGGGCAATGGCCGTTCGCAACAAGGTCTGCCGTTGTTCCTCACTGTATCGCCAACGACCGCCGTCCTGCGGGCGACGGCAAGTCACCAAAACCGGGGTCGGGCGGTCACGAAGCAAGCGCGAGATATCGACGTCGCGGGTGATAAAGTCCACCCGCAATTCCGTCAACGGAATCTTTTGATCGGCCAGCAGTTGTTGCTCGGCCTGGGCCATTCGATGACGACCACGTGCGACGGTAACACAAATCATGCCAGGTCATTTTCAAAGGAGGTTGATCGGAAAACCACCCGTCACTCGGACGAGGCTCCCGCGATTCTGGACGGCAGTTTGAAACAAGGAACGTCTCCGCCCCATCGTTTGAGAATTCCCAACCGCAGCGGATCTGTTGTATTTTGCTTGCGCAGACGATCGGCTTCAAATCCTCTTAAACTTTTTATCCAGCTCTTCTTGGGAAAAAACGAGCCAACTAGGACGACCGTGCGGACAATGATGAGCATCCCGACACAAATCACGATGTTCGATCAGGGCCAACATCTCCTCCTGACTGAGCCGATCCCCAGCCTTCACAGCCGCTTTGCAGGCCATGGTCGCCAACATGTGATCCAGCCAATCCTGAGGGTCCGGTCGCTGCTTACCCTGAGACAATTGATCGACGACCACTCGTAGCAATTCTGCCAAATTGTGCGATTTTAGCAGCGAAGGATAGCTGGTGATCAACACGGTGCCGCCGCCAAATCCCTCGACTCCCAAGCCAATTTTGAGTAAGTCGTCCTGAACCTCCAAGACCGCGGCGGCCTCCGCAGGGGTCAAGTCAACAGGCTGCGGAACAAGGAGCCGCTGGGACTCCAAGGTTCCGGACAGAATTTTCGTTTTGATTTGTTCGTACAAGATTCGCTCGTGCAAGGCATGTTGGTCAATCACAACCATGCCGTCTTCGTTTTCGCACACCAGGTAGCGTTGTTGGATTTGCAAGACTTGCGGCCGAGTGGTCGGGCGAACATGCCCCGTCGGAATGTTGGCGTGGAACGAATCCCCGGGCACCGACTTTCGCAAATCAAGTGCCTCACGATCATCCCCCTGCCCCCAATCCGATTCGGGCGATCCGGCCGGATGCGTGTGCGGCGGTGCCATTCGAGGCCACTTCGAATCCAACTCAGGGAACTTGCGAAACTCAGGCAAGCCGCCCAACGCTCCCCCATCGACATAACCACGCCGCGGAGCGGGAGTGAGCTGCGCCGGCAACGAGCCCAAACTAGCGGGCCCGCCCGACTCCGCTCGATCCGTTGCGTCGACCAAGGCCACCGCCGAGTCCGCCGGCTCCCACTCTACGGAGTCCGTTGAGTTTGTTGCTGTCGCATCATTCGATGTGGCATTCCCTGCCGTCCAGTTACCACCACCCGTGCGCGTCATCGTCACCGGAAGCGATTGCTGCTTTATCTCGCCCGGTTCGCGCGCCCACCGAATCACCGAAGCCGCCTGCGACTGAACAACGGTCGGATCACAAGCCAATTCGGTGGTCGCGGCAAACGCATGTGGCATCGGCACGACACCAGCGTCGGCAGAAGACATGCTCCAACCTTCCGACCCACTGCGAACTTTCTCGGCCAAGTCCGCTGACAAGAACTTGCTCCGCAAAGTCCCCAACAACTGACTGTAGAGCTTCCCACTTTCCTGAAAACGCACTTCTAATTTGGCCGGATGCACGTTCACGTCCACTTGATCCGGCGGCATCATCAAACGCAAGAACACGATCGGAAAACGGCCCGTCATCAACAGACCACGATAAGCCTCCGTCAAGGCATGTTGCAAAGCTCGATCACGAATGAAACGGCCATTCAAGAACAAGTACTGCATCCGATTGTGGGACCGACTCACAGTCGGAGCCACTACGAAACCGCTGAGTTGGATCTCTTCGTGTTGACTATCCACCGGAATCAAATTCAGTTGAATCTCGTCGCCGAAGAAATGTCCAATCCGCTGCGCCCAGGCCGACGTCGGTGGCAATTCGTGCAACAGCTTGCCGTTGTGACTAAGCGTGAAATGGACTTCCGGGTAGGCCAAAGCGATCCGGGTGAAGGCTTCCACAATGTGCCCAAGTTCCGTTTGGGCGGTCTTGAGAAATTTGCGACGAACCGGTGTGTTGAAGAACAGATTTCGAACTTCCATAATCGTTCCGATCGGACACCCACACGGGTCGATCGGTTGTCGCTCACCACCGTTGACCAACAATTGGTAACCGCTGGGCGAATCCGCGACGCGACTACGGATCAGAAACTGGCTCACTTCCGCAATCGAAGCCAACGCTTCTCCGCGAAATCCCATCGAGGAAACAGAGAACAAATCATCCGCCGAGAATATCTTGCTGGTCGCGTGAGGGCTGACGGCCAACTCCAGTTGCGAGGCTTCGATGCCACAACCATTGTCAGCAATCCGAATTAGATCCGTGCCCCCCTTTTCAATCAGGACGTCGATCCGAGTCGCCCCGGCATCAACGCTGTTTTCGACCAATTCTTTAACCACACTGGAAGGCCGCTCGATGACTTCACCGGCGGCGATCTTATTGATCACGCTAGTCGGTAGTTGTCGAATCTCTGGCACGGCGGTGTTCCTGAATCAAGCTCCTTGGTTCGAACGCTCGGTAACCCGAGCGGCGTCGGCCAGGATTATCGTCGATCGTCTGTGGGTTGGGTACGGGGCATTGACGCCCCCGTTGCTAGCTGGATGCGATTCTTGATGACTGGACCCAGACGGCGCGTTCATCGAGCCATCGCGTTGCTCTGCCGCTGCCAATTGTTGTTTTGGTCTGCAATGCCAGTTCTTCGATTCGTTACTCCAACCATGATTTCTCGACCACTTAAAACATCGTCAGTGGCGTAAGCCGTTTTCAAGTAGTCTTGGATCGTCCGAAAGTCCGTACTGACTTCACGGCGGTATCGCTCATCTTCTAAATCGGGCTTAAAAACTTCGACAGTTTCTTTGATGCATGTAGCAATGATTTTCGTCTCAATCAGGCCGAAGAATCTCCAGGCGGTTTACGTCGATTGAATCTGCGGATCGCGGCTTCAAAACTTTCGCGTAGTTCAGCAGGCTCTAATCCCGCTTGCAGCCCTTCTTCCACAACCATTGCCAATTCATCGTGAATCACACGTGCCCGTTGACTAACGCAAGATCGCTTGGCCCCCGCTGCGACATGTTGCCCACGTCCCCGAACCGTCTCCAAAACTCCGTCGCTCTGCAAAAGCTGATAGGCGCGCTGAATCGTATTTGGATTAATGGCCAACATCTTGGCCAAATCGCGAACCGACGGGACTTGCTGACCGCCGACCAACGAGCCGTTCGCTACGTTGTACTTAACTTGCCGCACGATCTGCTCGTAGATCGGCGTCCCATTACTAGGGTCAATCGATATCAACATTTTTAATCCGTATCGTGCTCGTTTTTATTGTACTAACGAAATAGTACACAACACTCTCGCACCGAGTCAAGCGGCGAGAATGTGATTTGTGAAAACGGCGGAAGTCTCACGCAACGGCGCTCAGACACAAAGTGAGTGAGCCAAGAGACTGTCGTGTCTGGATTGATTTCTTGACCAACGCGGGTGGCTGATGTGTAATGGTTAAAAGATGGATGGCAATAGGCAAAAACGAATGACGGGCGACACGGGTGTTTTGTTCGGTGGCGATTGTGACGGAACTCCCGCAGAACGCGATCCGTTCTCGGCGTTGCGATTCGATTTCGTCTAGCGACGTTCGAAGTTGTATTCCGAAAAGACAACGTCACGAATCTCACGTGTCTTCAGCATCTTGCTCAAGTTGGCAATGATTTCGGACTTGAGCCACGCTTGATGCGGGTCCGTGATGTTGTTGGCCGACAACGTTTGTGCAGATACTAGAATCATGTCGCGAATTCTAGTTTTGTACTCCTCCAAAAGCGGCTTGATTTTGTCGGCGGTTGACTTGGGCGCAATGGCGGCTGCTTGAAACTCGATCCGGTATTGATCAACACTGTCGGGAATCGAAATCGCTACGTCAAATGCACCCAAATCCAATTCCACAAAATCATAGGGATGATGGCGAGCCGCGCTGGTGTTTTGATCCGCAAACAGAGCCAACGGGTCCAAGACCGTCTCCTGTTGCTTGGAGCCACAGCCCATGCTCATCAGCACCAATGCTGCTACAAATATGGCCAACCAACCTTGAGACGCGCGTTGCACATCACTTGCCATGTGGCCCACGGCGTGAAAGGAAATCGACTTGATGGACACGGAACAACCTTTTTCGCACTCGATACGAAGCTCTGTTTCCCAAACCCCAGCTAACACACTCTTAAGCGGAGGAATAACAGGAAATCCAACCCTCACTCCAGCGGCGCGCTGGAAGAATCCTATCCCTCACTTACGCGTCGGGTTGGAAGGAATCCTGCGGACACACTCTTAAGCCTCTGGGTGGGAGATCCTGCGATATTGCTTCGAGAATCCTAGCCTAAAACCCTAGGTGTTTAGATCGCAGTTCACTCCAATGCCAAACGCCGGCCCGAGGATACGAGCGCAAAAGGCGACCGAGACGCTGGTTCTACGGATCGTACGGATTCTAACACCGGGGTCGCTCAGATGTTAACACCGGAGTCGCTCAAGCCAGGTTGAGTGGGCCATTGTCGCAATACTTGACGGACCCAAAGGTTTGCAGTCCCGTCTCGCCGAAGGCCTGCGCCAGCGCCAACCAGAGGCGATTGTGTGGAACCCCACCAAAATCCAGGGCCCGATTGGTCTTGAACCCCGCCCCGCCACCCAGCAATAAGAATGGGATATCGGACAATGTATGTGAATTGCCTTTGCCCAATTCGTTGACCCAGATAATCTGAGTGTGATCCAGCAACGTGCCGTCGCCGCCCGGCTCCGGGGTGCTTGCCAACCGCTCCGCCAAGTACGCCAATTCACCCGCAAACCAAGTATTGATTCGCTTCAACTTTTCGTAAGCAGCCTCGTTATTGTCTGGTTCATGCGACAGAGAATGATGTCCTTCTTCAACCCCCAACCACCTCATTCTCGCTTCCCCAACACTCCTCATGTACTGAATCGAAGCGACGCGACTCATGTCGTTGGCCAAGGCATTCACCATGAGATCAATTTGCATCCGACTAATCTGGGGCGTGTTGTCGTTGATCAACTCGATGGTCGGATCAATCTCGGGCTCCGGATGCACGAGTTCTGCTTGCGAATTCGCAGCGGCGATGTCTTGCTCCAACTGCCGCACCGAATGCAGATGTTCATCCAAGAGTCGGCGATCTTCCCGGCTGAGGCGTTGTTCCGCCCGACGCAAGTCGTCTTTGACCATGTCCAAGACGCTCCCGACCAATTGGCGCTGTTGAGCGCCTCCGTACAGTTTGTTGAACATCAACTTGGGATCGTCGACTGGTGCCACAGGCCGATTCGCACCCGCGTAGCACATCCGAGTCCAGGGGTCCGCGCGATTGGGCACCGCAACGCCAAACTCTAAAGAACCAAACCGCGTATTCGTCTCGCCCTGCGACTGCCAGAAGTTTTTGACATGTTGGTCGATCGACGGACCACTGGACCAGCCCGCTGGAGTTTCGCCTCCACCTTGAATGTTTCCTGGACTCAATTCCGTAGCGGTCAACAAACAGGACATGCCGCGCATGTGATTGTCGCCGTCGCCGAGGATTTGATTGTGAACACCCTTGAGAATCAACATCCGCTCCGCAAACGGTTGCAAGGGGCTCAGCATGGCTGACAATTGCAGAGGGATTTCAGCACCATAAGCTTTGGGCCAAAACTCATCAGGCAAGGTTCCATTCGGTGAGAAGAACACGATGAATCGCTGACGCCGATTCGATCCGCCCACACCACCAAGTCCAATGCTGGGCAGGCCGGCCAAAAACGGCAGGGCTGCGGCGCTTAATCCAAGGTCACGTAGAAACTGCCGACGATGCCGTTGGGTCATTGGTTCACCTCGTATTCGAAACTTTTTGCGTCGCCTGATGCGTGGCCGCCAAAACCGCAATGCGGACCATCAAGCGCTGGATGTGGTATTGATCCTGCTCGAAGGACTCGACCAAGTTCGCCAAGACCTCGGGACCATAAGACGCCGGGGTTTGCTTCGTCAAATGTTGAAACAGTTGAGCAACAAAGACCCGCTGCGAGGCTGGGCTCTGTAATGCCAATCGGGCAATATCGCGGGCGCTGCCGATCGAAACAACTTCCCCGTCCTCGGTCTCGTATTCGCTATGCGTATCGATCGGTCGCTCTCCCTCGGTTTCGCGCCAACGACCTACCGCATCGAACTTCTCTAACGCAAATCCAAGCGGGTTGATAATCGTGTGACACGACAAACAACTGGCGTCTTGCGTTAAATGAGCCACTTTCTGCCGCATGGTCAAGTCGGCCGGAAACTCGTCGTTTTCAAAAGCGATTGCGACCGGCGGAGAACGCAAAGCGCGACCCAAAACGTTTCGAGTCACAAACACTCCCCGATGAATTGGCGATGTATTGTTGTGATAAGCCAAAGCACTTAACAGGTACGGATGCGTCAAGACTCCGGCGCGCCGATCCGTTTCCAAAATCGACGGGGAAAATGCCTCTGGCTCCAACTCAGACATCGCGCTGTCCTGAGCGACGACAGATGCTGATGCTGAACCAGACTCCAACATGTGTTGTCGCAAACGCGAGTTCAACCACAACTCTTCCGAGGTCAATAACTGGCGATAGTCCGAAGAATCGCTCCAAACAACATGCTCAATGAACAACTCCAACGATCGGCGCCAATCTGCGATCACGGCTTCGTCGAATCCGGGAAACAGCGCGGCGTCCTTCGTCAGGTCGCGCTGCTCCAACATTAACCATCGCTGGAAGAACCCTCGCATTTTGTGACGCGTCCGACCGTCATTAATCATTCGCCAGACGTGCTTCTCGATGTTTGCAGTGCTTGTCAAGTCATTCGCCTCCACCGACGACCACAATTCCGCGTCTGGAATGGAATCCCACAGAGTCAATGCCAAACGGTTGGCCACCACCGAAGATGGAAGACCTGATGTATCGGAGTTGGCCGCGTCATCGACTTTCGCACCAGGCATTTCCGAGTAAACAAAACTTGGTGAACACAAGATCCAAACCATGGCCTGGCGAACCGCTGCTTCAGGTTGCGTATGATTGGCAAAAGGCCGAGTTCGCAGCAATTGCGTCTCTTCTTCCGATAAGGGGCGCCGAAACGCGATGGTCGCCACTCGCACGACAAAGTCCTGGAGTTTTTGCACCCGAGTCTCGTGAGCAGCTTGGTCGCTGGCCTGTTCTTTCGACAACGGTGGCACGCCAGAAAGTAGCGGTAAGCGATTGACAACCTCCTCGGCTGCCGAGACCGCTCCGTTGGTCACCGCGGCATACCAGTCAGGCGAAATGGCAGCACCGCGCTCGAAGCCTAAACTGCGATCATCGGCTGGGAAGCCCACATCAACCACAAAGGTTCGGCCAACAGTCGCTGTCGATAAATGAGCGCTATCCAAAACCGACCACACTCCATGCGGTGGTTTCCATTCCACGAGCAACGAGGCCGTTGGTTCTTGATACTTAAAAAACTCGACTCGAAGCGGGTACCTACGACCACCAAGCAGAAAGACGCGCGCCGTTTCTTCTCGCTCTGTTCCCGAGCCCACCCAGGCATCGATCAACGGGAACTGGCCAGCGGCCGCACTATCATCGCGTAACTTGTGCAACCCGGAAGTTGGATCCAAGTTCAAGTACACACGCGCGCCGTTGGGTGTCTTGACACGAAGATGGTACTCGCCAGTGTGCTCCGCCAACAACGATCCATCCCACACGATGGCGAACTGCTCCTTGGGCAGACCCTCGAACGGTACCGTGTCTCCGAAATCGAACCTCAAGCGACGATCCACTCGCGTATCAATTAGCTTGTTCGCTTTGCTCATGCCTTCCGAGGCAAAATAAGCGCCCCGCAGACCTGGTTCAACGTCGTCCGCTTTCGGTTGACTCGGGGCCGGCGTGAAATATGCCAACAAGTCGGCCACCGCATTGCGATATTGGGGAACGGTCAAGCGAGAAAGTTCTACCTGCAAAGGTTGGTCCAAGCCTTTGCGTATCCGAGCCGCCGGGGAATAGAATTCCTGGTGGATGTAGCGCGCTACCAGCGCGGCCTCTTCCGCAACGCAGGCCTCCGGCTCCCCCTCCGGCATGGTCCGCTCGATCAAGCGAGTTAATTCGGCAATGGACCGCTCCCCAAAAATCGCGGCATCATAAACGCCCGCAACACCCTGCCCTTGTTCGCCATGACAACTGGCGCACTTCTGCTGGTAGATGCGTGCTCCGTCCTCAACGGGAGCCTGCCCGACCGAGTCCGCTACGAGCCACAGCGACATTATCAACGCGCCCGCGACACGCGCCGAAAACGCCCCCCATCGAAAACTGCTTCGAAATCTCATGAGACGACCACTTCCCAGGCAATGCCCTCGGGCGTCCATTGTACCAAAAGAACGGCCAAAATGTCTCCGATAAACCGGTCGCTATCCGCACCTTTCTTGTCGCAGCGTCCTGCGTCAACCGAACTCCAAGCGTCCCGCCGAATCATCAGAAATAGAAATTGACCGACAGCAGATGTTCGGTTCGATCATTCCCACTGGGAACATCAACCGCATGATTAAGATAACCAAACTCAATTCGGCCCTTGGCATCTTCATCCCGCTTGAAGCCCAATCCCGCAAACGCTCGGTTCTGGTCGAAGCCAGCCCTGGCCCCAAAGTCGGTGTCGTTCAGGTGAAAAAATGCCTCGTCCCAGACAACCATACTTAGGCGTGGAAACGGGTCCAGACTCCGCTGCACTCGAACCAATTGGCGAAACCTCCACCCCAGATCATCGCCCGTTTCGAGGAATCGTTGCTCCAATCGAGATCGCAACGCCAACGTCCAGGGACCACGTGTGTCGGACCACGTCACTTGTTGCCAAATCCGATGCTCATCAAACTCGATCCCGGAAAGTGGATTGGTGTGAATGAACGCATAGCCAACCCATAGCGTGGCTCGCTCGGTTACTTTAACTCCGACACCTGGCCGAATAATGCTTTGATTGTATCCGCCAGTATCATCCAACAGGCGGAGATGTCCGTCGAACCACCACTTGAGATTGGGCGACTCGGCGCGAACTCGTTCCAAGTCGCGAACTCGTTCCAAGTCGCCCTGCGCAAACACTGCAAACCACTCGCCGGTATCCGCCGACGGCTGGGCCTTGACGGCGTTGCTGTCGAGGCAACACCACAGTAGGCACACAAGCCAATAATACAACACGCGATTGGATATGTTCATAGTGATAGCATCGAACGAACAACGCGAATCGATTGAATCCGATCCATGAACTCGCCACTCAGAATTCGACTTTTTCGATGTGGGCGTGCTATCACCACCAACAACGACTAGAACAACGGTCCTTTTCCAATCGCCCGCCGCCAAGCAGAAAGTTGACCCAAGTGAATATTCAGGTGAGCCACCATCAAGAACCCAGCCATATCGGCGACCGTGGGTAATTCTTTCTCAAAGAACCCCAGTTTTTGCGGTGCCGCCAACTGTTCCGGTGTGGCCCGGTCAAACAACTCAACCGCATGTCGATACGAATTCAGAAAATGATTGACCAATTCATCCTTCGTGGGATAGTCCGCACGGTTACCCGAGACTGGTTTCTTGGTATCGGCACGTTCATTCCAATCGGCTGGACAAACCCCCTGCCCACCGAGCATCTTGCTGGTGTAATCCGCAGCCGTGGCTAGGTGCATCAACAGCCAACCCGGAGGATTCAATCCCAGGGGACGCTCCGCCATTTGCGGGCATTCGATGTCAGCCAACACTTGTTGCGCGTAACCCAACGAAGCCAAACAATTCAAGCCAATGGCGCTCATTTCGATTTCCTTTTCCAACTACTTCTAACCAACTCTAGTCCACCGCGGAGTTCATTATCTACGCCAAATTCAAGTCTAGCAATCCAGGGAATCGTCGTTCACGGATTGCGATAGACCTCCGCATTCCGGTCGCCACTGGAAAGCAGATAGGCCATCAGATGCTTCAGTTCGTCAGCGTTCAGCGAATCAATGGTTCCAGTCGGCATCTGCGATACAGACGCTGGCACCATCTCTTCGATCTCGTCTTTGGACAACACCACCGCCGGGCGATCCACATCGGTTGTGTAGACATGAATTTGTTCGCCCAATTTTACGACTCGGCCGATCAAGACCTGTCCATCAACCGTGGCAATTTGATGGGAACCGTATTGATCAGAAATCGCTTTGCTTGGCTCAATGATCGCCTCTAACAAATCACGCCAGGAAAACTTTCGTCCAGCCGTCGAGAGATCGGGACCGATGGCACCGCCCTCGCCGGCAAACCGGTGACACTTGGCACAGTTGGTTGCGTGAAACAAATTGCGGCCCGCTTCAAAGTCTGCTGAGGTAATCTTGTCGCCCAATACATCAAGCGCCTTGTCCACCGTCCATACTTGGCCCGGCCCTTGAGGCGGTGTCGCTTGATAAGGCTGTCCGCCCAAGGGCACTGCCAAAAGATCGTCGTACAATGGCAATTCTTCCGAGGATACGTTGGCCAGCGCATCGCCGCGCGACTGACTGAGAAATCCCGGATAACTCGCTCCACCAGGATGCATGGCCGCGCGAGTGAAAAAGCTGAAGTATTCGCGACGAGCCGAAACGGTCCAGCCCACTTTGGCGTTACGCAAGGCAAACGCATAATAAAACTCTCGAACGGGCGGCATGTTGTCCAACATCGCCTGAACCGTCCCACCATAGCCTGCGTTCCTTTGCAAGAAACGACTCCATTGGGGAATTGGTTCGGGCTGTGTGGCCAAATGCCGCATGGTGGCCAAGCCCAACTCGACGGCCTTAGGACTCTCTAGATAAACCAACAGTTGGAGCAATTCTCGGTTGAACTCACTATCACCAGTGACCGTATACAACGGCAACAAACGTTCCACGACCTGTTGACGAAGCGACTCGGAAGGTGCTCCTAACCGAAGAAACGCCAATTGAAAATTTCGCAGCCAAGTTAGTTGCCCCAGTGAGTCGAACTGTTTCGGTTCGAACTTCAATAGTGCGCCAATCAATGACGGCAAGTCGTCTGCGCCACCACAACGAGCCAGTGCCATCAAAGCCGTCAGCGCAGCCCGCGGATTCGGTTCGGCCAAAGCCGAATCGCGCCACGAATCCACGGGACGATGCTCCAATGCCACTCGAGCGGCATAACGAATGAATCGATCCTCATGACCAAGATGGTCCCAGATTAACTTTTCGTCCGCGGTCCCACCCTGATGAAAGGCCTCCAATCGCCGACGGAGCTGACGCAAGTCTGCATTCTTCACATCGCGAGGATCGACCTTCGCCGTCGACTCTTCTCCGACATAAACGACCCGATACAACGCAGAGCGTGTCCCGCGCCCGCCCGCAGTGAAATACAACGCACCATCATGACCGACGACCGCGTCGGTGACTTGCAATGGCTGGCCGAATACAAAATCTTCGACCTGACCCGAATAACTGGCGCCCTCTGGTGTCAAATGACAAGCATAAATCGTGCTGTAGGTCCAATCCAACAAGTACAAAGCTCGTTGATACTTGCCAGGGAACCGAGCACCGTACCCAAAGGTGACACCAACCGGTGAACCCGGCCCGATATCAACCACGGGCGGCAACGAATCTTCATAGTAGGTCGGCCACTTGCCAGTCCCGCTGCGCCAGCCCATCTCGCTGCCGCTGGTCGCATGGTTGACTCGCGTGGGGCGATACCAAGGCGAACCCAAGTCCCATTCCATATCGGCATCGTAAGTAAACAATTCGCCGTCGCCGTTGTAGGCCATGTCGTACTGATTTCGATACCCAGCGCTGATCAGTTCCCAACGCTTCCCCAGCTGATCTGTTTGAGCGATCCACCCGCCTGGGGCGAGAATACCGGCCGCATGTCCATTGGCGTCCCAACGACGTGGCAACAACAAATCTTCGCTCCAGTTTTGCGGCAAGCGACTCGCATGCAGTGATTCCGGTACCGCCGTGTGATTGCCGCCAATGACGACCAACGATTTCTGATCCGGGGTCTCCAAAACCGCGTGCGGGCCATGCTCACCGTCGCCCTGTAAAGGCTTCAGCAGCTGCGCCGAGTCCACCTGACCATCGCCGTCCGAATCATCCAAGCGGTACAAGCCAGAACCCGATCCGTTTCTTACCGCAAACAATCCGTTGTCCTTCCACAACAATCCTTGCGCTGATGAGAATGAAACGGGAAGCTTTTCAACTCGGGTCACCGCGGCGGGATCCTGCAAATCCGCTGGTAAAATTTCAAACAGCCCTGCCCCACCTTGATCACTAGCGATCAATCGTCCTGCGCGTCCGGTGGTTAGTGCCACCCATGATCCCATGTTCCGCGGCACGTCGAACAATTTCTGAACCACAAATCCAGGCACAGCAGTAACGTTATCGGCCACGCGCGCTGTTTGTTCACCCGGAGATGCGGCTTGCCCTACCGCCTCGGCCAAAGTAGCCTCGTCGATCTGCCCACTCCACGGCAAATCGCCCGCACCAACCTGACCAAACACCTTGCTTGTGGCCCACGCTTGATCGTCAAAGCCGACCGCATTCCAATCGACTGAAGGGGCCTGTTCGCCATCGAGCGAACGCGAACGCCAACTCGAGTCGCTAACGATGGAAAATCGCTGGCCATTCTTGTCGATAACATCCATTCGCAACAAGAAGGCCCGCGCACCACCTTCATCCGTGGCCAAGGCCGCCAAGACATTGGCCCCGGCGCGAATGTTTTTCGTGGCATCGCAGCTGGCAATTTGTTCCCATTCGCCACTGGCCAATATCTCTTGACTATTCAACCACAATTGGAAGTGATTGTCACACGTTGCTGCGATTTTAACTTGTCGGACATCGTCAGGCAGAGCAAAGGTCTTCCGCAAGGCAATTCGCCGTGACTGCTCGGCTGACGCCCAGATCCACTCGGCCACAGGTTCATCAGTTGATTCACTGAGAGGCCGTACCGCGGAAGTCGCCGAAACCAAACCAACGGCAGCCAGAGGATGCGACGAGTACTCCGCCCACCCTAACCCCAACATGCCAACGACACCAAACAAACTTGCGCCACGCACCCAGCGACTCACCTTGCGAACTTTCACGCAGACTTCCCTTTGACCAACATTAGAGAACACCTAACCCCATTCGTTCCATTGTAATCGGAACCCAGTTGCGTGTGTTGCAAGTTCATTCGCGGAAAGTTCTATTCGATACTCGACGAGTCTCCGTTCAACGACTCCAACGCCTGGCGGTAAGAAAACAAGTTTTCGCGTTGTTCGGTATGGCGTCGAAACCAGCGACTAGTCAACGATTGCATCAAAAGTTGTGGCACTCGATTGCGCAGTGCTCCCCAACTGTCTTCGGGACGAGGCTTTGGCAAACGCCAGCCTTTTCGTGTCATGCGTTGCGACACATTCGATTTTTCGTGCCCCCCGAGCTCCGCATCCAAGTTCGCCCCCGCCGCCATCGCCATTTCCAGTGCGGCTTGAATTTTCCGTCGGGAGGCTTGCCGTTCTTTGGCTCTCTGCGGCTGACGAATGACTGCCACGACGCAACCTTGAACCATCAACGCCCACCAAGGTCGCTGACCGTCGACCGGTAAATGATAGACGCAGTTGTATTCATAACGCGTCTTGCGAAGCTCGTCCAATCGTCGATCAACCCATTGCAGCATGCGCAAACGATCGCGCAGACTAGCGGCCTTTTCGAAACGCTGGCTGCGCGCGGCTTGCTGCATCTCTTGTTGGTGATATTGCAGGATCGAACGATCGTAGCCGTGTAGAAACGCCAACGCTTGATTCACGGAGTCGCGATACTTGTCGGCCGAAACCTTGGCGGCACATGGCCCTAAACATGTGCCGATTTCATGGCGAAAGCACAGGGCTTCGCGCTCGATCGGGAACAACAACAACTGCTGACCAAATTCCATCGGCGTCCGCTCCGAACAATCTCGCAGCATGAAGTGATGGTTCAGCACCTCGGCGACTTCTCGCAATCTCCCGCTACCCAGAATCGGGCCGAAGTAGGTGTGCGAATTCGGAGTTTCGTCGAACGAGACATAGAGATTGGCTGCGCGATGATTCGACAGACACAAGAACGCAAAGCGTTGACGCTTCGGTTGACCTTGGACGTTCCAAGTTGGTCGCTGCTCGATGATCACCTCTTGCTCACGCACCAAAGCTAAGAATTCGTGCGAGGTTTCCTCCCACACCAATCGCGTACTCAATTCACGAATCCGCCGCATCTTCTCCTCGGCGGGCGTGGCTTGAAAATATCCTTCGAGCCGATGCCGCAGCGACTTGGCTTTGCCAACGTAAATCAACTTGCCGGTCGCATCAAACCAGTAATAAACACCTGGGGTCACGGGACACAGGCGCCGCAAACGAGTTCGGCACTGCGCCAAATCGCTGACCAATGCCATCCCAGCGTGCCACTGGCGGCAAGCATCTCCCAAAACGGCCGATCGAAACATCGGATCCGCTTCGGTGATATTTTGGCCTTCCCTGACTTCGGTGGCACGAGGTTCCACTTGAAACAATTCCTCCCTGAACCGGCGATGAACTAGGACTCCCGACCCGCGAGTATCCGAACGAGCATGCCAATTGTATCGCTAGAATGCCAACGGATGTATCCCACCCCGCCGCGCAACTTGGACTGCTGGCAAAGCTGGATTCCATACCGATGCACCAGCCATGTCTCTGCTCCAAACCGCCACAATTTGTCGAGCGCAACTTGTCGCAGCGGATCGCCTTCGAGCGATAGCTTCAATATGCTAGACTCGACCGTGAGTGGGACACCTCGTCAATCATTTCAGGTTCCAAGTATCAAGCTTCGCGGGCCAGGCTGAGTGTCGCCAGGCTGAGTGCCGCCAGGCTCCACTCGGCCTGGCTTCCCCAGCGCCAAACGGCTCGAACCTGTGAAAATGGCCTACCGCGCGAGCTGGACAGAGGAATTCGAAAGATGACACCGGATACAGCACCCATCGAAAGCTGGGTCTCGCAACTGAACGCAACCAGCGTGGCTCACCAGACCACCCAGTGGGAAGTGCTGCAAACGCACATTTCCTGGGTCATTCTCACGGGGTCGTTTGCTTACAAGATCAAGAAACCAGTTCGATTCGAGTTCGTCGATTATCAATCGTTGGAGCAACGTCGGCACTTCTGCGAATTGGAACTCGAATTCAACAGGCGATTCTGTCCCGAGTTGTACTTGGACTGTGTCCCCATTGTTTGTGTAAGTGACACAATCTTGATTGACCCCGTTGCTCACGGCGTAAGTTTCACGCCGAAACAAGTCATCGAGTATGCCGTCAAGATGCGTCAGTTCCCCCAAGAAGAAATCGTCGGGCGGCATCTCGGCGCTCGCGATCAACCGATGATGGAAACCCGACGCTTGGCGGCCCAGTTTGGCAGCGACCTCGCGCACCTGCACGCTAACCTTCCGACACTGCCCGCCGAACGTTGCGATTGGTACATCAACGGCGTCCAACACGACAGCGAAGAAAACTTTCACTATTTCCAAGCCACGACGCAAGCCATGCCCAGTCGTTCGGTTCATTTCGCTTCCCCGCAGACCTGGCTTGATCGCGTCGCCCAACTCCAGGCATGGTCGCAAACGCAATTGTTGAAAATCAACTCATCTTTGGCAGTTCGAGCCCGCTCCGGTCATGTTCGCCAATGCCATGGCGATCTTCACTTGCAAAACATCGTTCACTGGCAAGGAAAGTGGGCCGCGTTTGATGGGATCGAATTCAATGATCGCTTCCAGTGGATCGATGTGTTCAGCGAATCGGCATTCACCGCGATGGATCTGCAGGCGTATGGACGAGCCGACCTGCGAGCGGTGTTCCTCAGCGAATACTTGGAAGCAACCGGCGAATACCACGACCTGGAAGTATTGCGATTCTTCTTGGTTTACCGAGCGATGGTCCGGGCAAAGATTGGGCATTTGAAAGGCGTGAACTGCGGAAGCCTGAGCCCCGCCGAATTGTCGCTGGCCGAAGCCTCCGTTGATCCCTGTGACACGACAGCCGAGTTTCAGGCTTTGCCCGAGTGGCAACGATACTTGTTGGTGGCCGAACGCCTAGCCTGTGGCAGTCGTCCGAAACTGATCATCATGCATGGCCTATCGGGTAGCGGTAAATCAACCGTCGCGCAATCATTGGTTGCGGAGCACCGTGGCCTTCGAGTCCGATCCGATCGCGTCAGGCAATGGGTGTCTTCCGCAACGAGTCCGGATCAGCGCTATGCAACTGCCTCTCGAGATCAAGTGTATGACGAATTGGAAGTGATCGCCGACGACATTCTTGGTGCGGGTTTCACGGCCATTATCGACGCCACATTCCTGCAACAACGTCATCGTCGTCAAATGTGGGCGATTGCCGCAAGACACCAAGTTCCGTTTCTAATCGCACGATGTTCGGCATCGCTCGCGGAACTCGAACAACGAATTCGTCAACGGACCAACGATCCGTCGGAGGCCACATTGTCGGTCCTACACCAACAAGTCCTGGAGCAAGAGCCGCTCAGCACCGAAGAGCTTGCTCATTTATTGCCGGAGTCAATCGATGCGACTTAGCCAGTACGTGTCGAATGCCAAACGCTTGCGGGCTGTGCTCGTAACGCAGCAGAGCCTCGTAATGCTCCGTCCAGAAAGTCTTCGTTAGATAACCTCAAATCACCGATGTCCAATTCGAACGCCAACCGTCGTAAAGATCCGCTCAAGATCACGGGCTTCACTCGTGTGGCGCGAAGCGTACGTCGATGGTGGTCCAGTGTTGAATGGGCCGTGACTTGGCTCGGACTGCCGCGGCAGAGTAACGTGACAACTCAACCAGGTTTGGTCCTAGTACAAATCGATGGACTTTCACTCTCGATCTTACGTGAAGCCTTGGATCGCAATGAAATGCCGTTCGTGAAATCGCTTGCGGCGGGCCTCGAGTATCGATTAGGGCCTTGCTATTCGGGGATACCTTCGAATTGGGCGGCGGCTCAAGCCGAACTCCTCTATGGCGTGCCGAGTTTTGTCCCAGGCTCGCTATTCTACGATCGAAACGAGAAGCAAGTTATTCACATCACTGACCCAACCATCGCCAGGCGGCTCGAAAAGCAACTAGCCGCTGAGCACGTTGGTTTATTGCGGGGAGGCAGTTCCTACTGCAACATGTTGGGCGGCGGAGCGACCGATCTCCATTTCTGCGGCACGTCCTCCGGGTGGAGCGATTCTTTTCGGTCGCTGCATCCACTGAAAATATTGAGCACGGCCCTGCTGCATGTTGGCATGTGGGTGCGCGGCGCTTTTCAGATCGCGCGCGAAATCTACGACTTGTGTTTTGCGGAAGATCCACAGAGGGAGCTTTCGTGGTGGAAGAAATTGCGAGAGATTCCGAGCCGAGTGGTGGCCACGGTTTTCTTGCGCGAACTCTCGACCTTGGGGGCTTGTTATGATGCGGCGCGTGGCTTGCCGATTATCCAGATCAACTTCTTGGGCTATGACGAGCAAGCCCATCGGTTCGGACCAGCTTCTCGCCGCGCGGGTCGGCAATTGCGTGCGATTGACCGCAGTTTGCGCAGGATTTGGCGAGCCGCCCATCTGGGGACAGGGCGAGAGTACGACATGTGGATCTTTTCCACTCACGGCCAAGAAGTCACCACGGATTCCAATCCCCAGGTGATGGCCCGTGTGTGCGACACGCTCTCCAAGATCACTGCTCAGATGCCGCTGTCAGGCGACACAACAGCGGAGCCCGTTCGGATCGAGACGCGCCACTCCGAATCGCTCCCAACCCCGCGCTCCACTTGGTTTGGCTGGAAGGGATGGTGGATGGCCCGGTCGAGCAAGAACCAAACCAACACACAGCGCCCGAGCAAGCCGCCAGATGTTCTTGTTGTACCCGCTGGCACTCTGGCGCATGTCTACTTGCTTAGCGACCGTCTGAAGCAGCAACAAACCATGATCGCGCGCGAGTTATCCCGTTCCCCATTGGCTCCGCTCATCTTGGAAAAAATCGATTCATTGCCGACAGAAGAATCGGCTCCCCTCGTTCGACTGTGGCTGGATGGGCAGCTTCGAATCTGGCCAGAGAATGCCGTGCACGCCCTCGGAGCCACGCATCCGAATTTGGGGCACTTGGCCGAGGACCTTGTTCGGCTGGTTGGGTTGCCGAATTCCGGGGACCTCATTCTGGTTGGCTGGAGTGGCGTGAACCAGACCATCAACTACTTGGGGCAAGCAGGTGGGCACAATGGCCCTGGAGTGGAGGAAACAACCGGGTTCGTCTTGTTGCCTTCCGACGTGTTTGCGACTTTACCCAACCATTCGACGCCGCGCCCGAGCGACCTGAAACTTGCCGCCCACCGACTGTTGGAAGCGCAGCCATTGGTTAGGCACAACGAATCGACGCCCGGACCACCTCCCTCCGGGACGAAGAGTCTGCGTGTTGTGACTTACAACATCCACGGCTGCGTGGGCATGGATGGAGAACTGTCGCCCGCGCGTATCGCCAGAGTCTTGGGGCAATGTCAACCGGATTTCGTTTGCCTACAGGAAGTCGATCGCCGTCGTGCTCGTTCCCAAGGCATCGATCAAGTCCACGCCATCGCGGAAGCCTTAGGCATGCACTTTGTATTTTCCCCGGCGTGGGAGGATGGCGAACAAGCGTTCGGCAATGCGATCCTATCGGCGTTGCCCTTCAAACTGCTCAAGTCCGGGATGCTTCAGCGGCAAAAAGCCACTCGCAATGGCCGCTCGGCCCTTTGGATCGAAACCGTCTTAGCCACCGGTTCTTCATCCGATGCCACATCTCCCAAGCAAGTTCCCACACGTTTGCAGTTGATCACAACCCACTTGAGCATCTACCCGACCGAACAACTAAGTCAAGCCGAAGAGCTAGTTCGCGAGTGGATCGAGCCCGCGAAGGATCTGGGACCTGTCGTTGTGTGTGGTGACTTCAACGCCGCGCCGAAATCATCCAGTTGGGCGACGTTGAACCGCTGCTTGAGAGATGTCGAACATGGGCGAATCGGCCAACCATACCCCACCTATTTCAGTCCCTATCCGCTACTTCGTGTCGACCATATTTTTGTTTCAGAAGACATCCAGACAACCAGCCAAGTCATCACCAGTCGGCTGGCCAAAATTGCCTCAGACCACTTGCCAGTCATGACCGACCTGAGATTCGACAGATAGGTTTGCAATTGCCAAGCGCCACCAGTCCAAGGAGGTCCACCTTATCAAGTTGCATTGTCTCTGCGTTTGAGTCAAAATACGGTCGGGCAACTTGGATTTTAGATGCCCATAGATTAATCGGCGAGTCCACGAATTCAGCTTATGTTACAACAACCAACTTCAATGCCCAATCGCCGACGTTTTTTAAGTGATCTCAGCAGTGGCCTGAGTCAAGTTGCCTTAGTAAGCCTCTTGGCCCAGGAAGGCTTGCTAGGATCCGTCAAAGCAGCCCACAAACAAGATGATCCGCAGATAGATCCGCGACAACCTTTCGCTCCTAGGTCGGGTCATCACACCGCAGCGGCCCAGAATGTGTTAGTCATTTTTTGTTCGGGTGCTTGTAGCCAGATCGACACGTTCGACTACAAACCAGAACTGATTCGGCAACACGATCGCCCGATGCCAGGCTCGGACAAACTGATCACTTTCCAAGGCGAGCAAGGCAACCTGATTCGCAGTCCGTGGGAGTTTCGTCCGCGTGGCGAGTGCGGCAAGATGATTTCCGACTTGGTTCCCCATATTGGAGCGATGGCGGACGAATTGTGCTTCATTCATTCGCTGACCACGAAAACCAACACTCATGGTCCCGGCGAAAACGTCATGTCCACCGGATTCACGTTTGATGGTTTTCCCAGTATCGGTGCCTGGACCACCTGGGCGTTGGGCAGCGAAAACAGCGAACTTCCCGCGTATGTCGCGATCCCCGATCCACGCGGCACCCCGCAATCCAGTGTCAACAATTGGGGGCCTGGTTTTTTGCCGGCCGCTTTTCAGGGGACGGCCTTTAATGCCGCCCAGCCCATTCGCAACCTCGAGCGTCCCAGCAACCTATCACCAGATGCCGATCGACAAGCACGCGAGATGCTGGATCGCTTGAACCGTCGGCACATGGCACGATATCCAGGCGACAGTGAGTTGGCGGCGAGAATTGCCAGTTATGAATTGGCGGCGAGGATGCAAGTCAGCGTCCCTGAACTGAGTAATCTGGAAAGTGAGCCCGAGCACGTGCTGCGTGCGTATGGCGCGAATGACTCGGAAGATCCGCTCAAAGCGGCCTTCGCACGAAATTGTATTTTGGCGCGTCGATTGATCGAACAAGGCGTGCGGTTTGTGCAACTGTTTAACGGTGCGTATCAAACCGGCGGCGAAGGGGTCAGCAATTGGGACGGACACAAAGACCTAGAGCGCCAGTATCGCCAACACGGCCGAGTGCTGGACCAACCGGTTGGGGCATTATTGGCCGACTTAAAGCAACGAGGCTTATTAGAGAACACCCTCGTCGTGTGGTGTACCGAGTTTGGTCGGATGCCCACGTTTCAAAAAGGAGCGAGCGGTCGTGATCACAATCCAGCCGGCTTCACTTGCTGGATGGCCGGTGCTGGTGTGAAAGCTCCGTTCAGCTATGGAGCCACTGACGAATTCAGTTACCGAGCCGTAGAGAACGTGGCGACCGTTCACGACTTCCATGCCACGATCTTGCATCTCTTGGGCCTGGACCACGAACGTTTAACCTTCTACCACAACGGCATCGAACGCCGCCTCACTGACGTGCATGGGCATGTGATCTCGGATATCTTGACTATGAACTAATCCGAGAGCAGTTCGACAGATCTCATCCGCGGGACTGTCCAACGACCGTCATTCAGCTTCATACTCAACCACGATCCGCGAGTTGATTTTGACTTGATCTCCGGCGACGGTTTGCTTCTTGCCGCCCGGCCACTCGATGTCGATGCCATCGATTTTCGAGTTCTTCCCCAGTCCAAAATAGGCAATCGGTTCTACTTGAGACAAGTAACTACGCGTCGGTGAGATCCACTGCTTTTGCACCAAGTCGCCCGAGCGAACGGTGACCAGGGCCCCCAAACCGTCAACATTCCCAGCTGGCCCGAGCAGCTTGACATGCACCCATTTGTTTTGAAAAGCTTGATCGTTACGAAGGAAGCGAACCTTGTCACCGAGCCCCACCAACACCAAATCCAAATCGCCATCCGAATCGTAGTCGAGATACGCCGCACCGCGGGCAACCATCGGCGCGGTCAATGCCGAACCAGCCTTTTCTTTTGGAACTGACACAAATTCACTAACATCAGCGCCTCGCTGTCCGGTATTCCAAAACAAATGCGGCGACTGACGGTAGCTTTGATTCGGCTGGACCTCTTCGATTTCGGTCTCCAAATGCCCGTTGGCCGTCAAGAGATCCAACCGGCCCGCTAAAAACGCATCGAACAACAGAGTTCCAAAGGTCAACTCCAATCGCGACGGTGGACCGATGCCCGCCGACATGGCTTCGTCCGTCATTACATTGACACCGGCCAAGTTTTGTCGCACGAAAAAGCTCACCGGTTCGTTGGCGAAGTTACCAATAACGGTGGCCAGCTGCGAATCTCGGCGAATGAACCGCACGTCGATGCCCATGGCTCCGCGGGCTCGTCCGTTGCTATCGAAAGCGACTCCCAATTTCATGCCCATCTCTTCAAAGGTGCCATCGCCTTTATTGCGAAAGAATAGATTCTGCACGGTGTCGTTCGCAATAAAGATATCCATCAAACCGTCGTTATCGATGTCGCAAAATGCCAGTCCCAGACTCTTGGGCACGGCGACTGGCTTGGTGCCGTCATGAGCGGGATTCGTAATATGCAGTCCTGCCTCGGCGGCCACCTCGCGAAACGTCCCGTTTCCTTGGTTGATGTACAAATACGGTTGACGACCGCCAAAACTATCCGGCCGCGAATAGGCTCGTACCACTCCATTCAGGGTTGATCCCAAGGCAATATCGCTTTCCTTGGACCATTCCAAATAGTTGCAAACGACCAAATCTAAATTCCCATCATTGTTGGCATCGAACCAACCACAACTCGTGCTCCAGTCGTTCGGATTACCGGCCACGCCAGCTTCCAAGGTCACATCGACAAAGTTCTTTCCGCCTTCATTGCGGAACAAGCGATTCTGGCCCAAGTAACTCAGAAAAACATCCGGCCAACGATCACCGTTGTAGTCGCCGATGGCAACGCCCATTCCGTATCCAATCGTTTCCAAGCCAACTTGTTTGGTGACATTCGCAAACGTGCCGTTGCCCTGGTTGCGATACAAAGCGACCGACGGACGCTCGGCCTCGTTTTTGGCTGGCTCCCAATAGCAGGAATTTGTGAACAACAAGTCCGTGTGGCCGTCTTGATCGAAATCAAAACAAGCGACTCCGCCTCCCATCGTTTCCGGCAGTAGTTTTTCCGAACTGTGTCCGTTGCAATGCACGAAATCCAATCCCACGGCGTCGGTCACATCCGTCCAAACAAACTGAGGAATGTCGATGGATTTCGTGTCCCGGAGTTTCGACAACGCGGACTCCTTGGAACGATTTTCTACGACGACGGTCGGCTTGCGTGTCAACCAATACGCGACCACCGAACCCAGCAACAAGAGTGGCACAATCACTACCAGCGACCAAAATACCGCTTTACCGACGATGGCGTCGTCGGACTGTTCTTCGCCTTCGTCCAGCGCAACGACTTCATGTTTTTTGGAAACGGGTTTCTTGCTGGTCATGGACGGCTTTCCTTGGCTGTCAAGTTGGTATCCGACTTTTGAAGGTGGCCAGTGACGGGAGCGGATTCAGGCAACGACTTCTGCCGGGGTGCTGTCGCTTGAGTGCGGTTCGTTTCCAAGGTGACTTCTTCGCCCAAACGATACCCCTGAATCGACGTCCGGAACTCGGATTCAGAGATCAAGTCATTGATCACAACCGCTTCCGTCGCATGATTCGCCGCAGGATACTTCTTGCGAGCTGCGATCACCGCCACGTCACGGGCATTGTCGTCCAATTTGTACTTCGCATGCAAAGCCTCATGTTCTGCGGCTTTTTCTGCGTTACCCTGCAATTGGTAAATCAAATACAACCCGTAATGAGCAATATCGTTTTCGATATCGATGGTTAGAGTTTTGTGATACTCGCCAATCGCTTCTTCCAGCAACTCCACTCGAGTTGGATCTTCCACCGGGAACTGCTTGGCTAGGTCAAACAAGGTTTGTGCCAGTAGGTTTCTGACGCGGTAATCTTTACTGAAGTCGAACTTCCGCTCTTGGGCTGCCGGAGAGGTGAACTCCAAGGCCAGCTTCAAGTTCTTCGCTGCTTCCCGCAAATTACCTTGTTGGCGATTGACGAGCCCCGTCAACCACGCGTGCGTCCAGTAGGGGAAGGGATCGGTGGCACTGCCGTCGCCTTTCTTCTCACTGGCTCGGGATAACGCCTCCGTCGCCAAATCCAACGAGCCTTCCGACTCGTAGATACGCGCCAGATTGAGCGGGCCATCAAATCGCCCCAGCTTCTCGACTTGCTGAAACGCGTATTCGGCCTGCCGCAATTGACCGCGAGCATTGACGCTTTCGGCCGAGATCATTAAAGCGATGCCATAATCATTCCAACGCATCCACAAATCCGGCTTCTTGACCTCTCCATTCAAAGGAGCCGCCGGAACCATCTGTGTAGGCCCTTCTTGGACCGGGAAAGTCACCTTGTCTTCCGCCATCAGCATGATCGGCAATTCATTGATCACGATCCCGTCGTCGCGTAACCCGCGCAGCGGCAATTGTTTTTCGCGATGAAACTTGTGGATATGCTGCAAGAAATCCCAATCGAACTTGCGATAGTTCAACTTTGCGATCACCGTGATCGGCCCCGTGGCGTCGCTCGGAACATCCAAGCGATAGTGCGAGATGTGGGCCGCTCCGGGTGGAATTTGGCGATTGTAGAGCGGCGTAAAGATGTCTTGTGCATTGCGGCGATTCACGCGATTGCCATGACGATCTAGCATGAATACATTGATAAAGTGAGACCAAGGATCCACTTCACCTTTGTTGTCCAAGCCACCAATCGAACCCAAAACACGTCCTTCCGCCAGTTTCCCATCTGCCCCAAATTTAGCGTTTTCGATGGCCGTCAATTCCACCCAGACTTCGTTGGAATCGACAGTGCCTTGCGTAAACAAGTGACCCATTTTGGCCGTACGAATCACGGTTTCGAGCAAATAAGATTTGCCGGGAGCCAAGGTCGGCACGTTTTCGCCAATAGGTGCATGCAATGTCCCATCGATCCTCGCGTCCTCCGTGACACCAAAAATGTCAATTCGCATCACGCCCTTGTTGAAGTCCTTATGGGCTTGGATGGTTTTGTCGTCGTGATTCCACCAGGCCATCGCTGTGTTGGCCGAAGGAAAGAGGTGGTTATGCACTTCGTTGTTGCCAGTCACAGAATTCCGCAAGGCCCCGAAGTCTTCGGACTCTTTTCGCGGCATGTGACATTCATTGCAGTTTTGCTCGGCCTTGGGTGGATAGTAGAAACTGGACAGACCATGCCCCGACACACCGCTCAGTAAGTAAGGATCGTAGTGATTCTGTCCACGCAACCACTCTTTGTAATCATTCAAGATCCCCGGCAAGTGAACTTTATGGCAGGTTCCACAGAATTCGGTACTCTTGTGAACCGGCTTCAAGAACATTTGCTTGTGGAAGGCCGGTTTCGCCTTGATCAACTGATGGTTGATCCACTTCAAGAACGGGTTGTCGCTGTAGGCAAATGGGTAATGGATCGGTTCTTCGATCGAATACTCGCCATTTCCTTTGATATGGCCTTCGCCATCACCCACGTTCGTGATCGAATGACACACGATGCAAGTGATTCCGGCATCCGCTGTGGGATCCTTGATCATGTCGTAATTCGGATCGTCAAACTTGCCCGACAAGAAAGGAACCGGATCATGACAACCGGCACAGAACCGCGAGGCTTGCACGCTACCGTGACGTTCAAAAACGACACGCCGAGTTTCGTCGACGCTGGTCAAGTACGCAGGGTTGTTGAAGGAGCTAAAGTGGTGGGCACTCGTGTAGTGGTCCGCATGGGTGTCTTGGTGGCAATCCAAACAGTATTGGTCGTTCATTAAGGATCGCTCGGGAATAAAATTACCCCCGCGCGTCCGTACCAAGCTGGGCTCGAAATAGTCTTTACTTTTTGGACTTCCGACTGCGTACAAGTCGCGTGGGTCTTGGAGCTTGAGGACCACCAACGCACCAACCACGACCGCAACCACCGCGGCGTAAGACAATCCCACTCGCCATTTGATCGGAGGGCCGGCCAAGCGGTGAATGATGTACAACCAGACAACAGCAATCGGTGAAATAACGTGCGCCCAATAAACCACGGCACGTATCTGCCCGCCTTGCAATTTAGGCAGACCGTCGATGCGAAACAACAAGAGCCCTGAGACCAACAAGACCAAACACACCGCCAACAAGCCGTATCCGACCCGCACCGCGATTCGATTCTTCCGCGCCCGTGTCGCAATCAAATGAAAGTACGCAAACGCCATGAAGGGCAACAGCAACAGCAAGCCCAACGCCAGATGCAACAAAACCATCCATTGGTAAAACTGATCTTGCAAGCCTTTGCCCGTGGTGTATTCCAAGAACGTGATGCCAGCCAGATAAACGGAATTGGCAGACAACAAGGCAAACATCGCGAAGACGGCAATCAACACGATTCGCAATCGCGGAGTGACTGCCGGGACATATTTTTTCTTAACCCGAGCGGGACGGTCGGTTGACGGACGATCGGTGCCGGAGGAGTCGGACATGGGATAGCTTCCTAGCAGCAGTGAGACACGAAAGAACAAAGCACGAATCGAAAAAACAGAATCAGATCCTGCCGAGGAAGCCGAGCCAAGACATTCCATTAGTTGTGGATCAACCACAGGGCAACTCGGTCACTGGTCCGCAGGCAGGCAAGAAAGTTGGCTTAACAAGGCGGTCTTAGAATGTTCCGCAGCGGCGCGATCACGATTCGCTCCGAAAGTGGTCGATCATACTTCGGCCGAGTCGCAGGCTCAAATTCCCAATTCAACGGCACAGACACTGCTAAGATTCGAGAGGTCTCCATCGTGACGACGATGGCAACCGTCTCGGGAGACCATGGTAATTGCGGAGCTTGACAATGGGAGCCCTGGCAAGGAAGACCCGACTTGTCTTGCGGCTGAAAACTTCCGAAGGCCAACTCACTTGAATGTTCATTCGCCGCTGGGTGCAATCGATCGCGGACGTAATGCGCGCAACCGGCAAAGCAGGACTCGCCCACGTTTCCAATCGCGACAATCGCCAGAATCGACACAACCCACCCCATCGCGCACCGGCCGAGGCTTCGGTGCGACCAGTTAAAGGTTGATCTGATTGGCGAATCAAGTTGCATAGGAATCCGACTTGAAGAACGTCGTCGAAACCGCATTGCCTTTGGAGTGTTCGATCGTCGAGCCCACACGACTACCGGCACCGAATGATTATCGCTTTGGCGCAAGACAAAACCACGAGCTTTCACGGAAGCTCGACGGTTATTTTGGAACTGACCGTCCAATTTGTCAAAACAATTGCCTCGTAACGACCATGTAAAGACCGCGGCATTACTAAACCGCGACCGCCGGCTTGTCGAAGTGGCTGCGGAAGACAGGATGGTCGTTCCGGCGCATGCGACGTTCAAAATGGGTGCGGAAATCTCGATCGTGCTCTGACGGAGACTCGGGAACAAAGAACGGACCGGACAGTTGGCTATGTTCGGCAATTAGCGAACAGGTACTTTCGTAATACTCTTCCACGTCGGTCCAAAAGTGCAACCGACCGCCTGGCTTGAGAGTGCGTTGGATGTCCGCGATAAAGCCGGGCTGCATCACCCTTCTTTTTCGATGCCGTTCCTTCCACCAAGGATCGGGAAAATAAACGTGCACGGCATCAAGCGAATTGTCCGAAATCCACTCACGGAACAATTTTAATCCATCCCCTTGAATCATCAGGCCATTCTTGACCTGAGCTTTAGCCATGCGAAACGCCGCTAATTTGGCGTAACCAAAGGCCAACTCGTTCCCGATATAGAATCGATCGGGAAAACGAGTGGTGTGGGTCTCAAGAAACAACCCCTTGCCACTGCCAACTTCCACCTCAAGTGGACCTTCCGCTCCGAAAAGTCGCAAAGTTGACAGAGGTTCAGATAATTGATCGACGACCTTGTAATACGGCGAAAGGTCGACGGAGGGATCAATCCGAGTATTAGGGCGTCGGGTCACGGAGTACGAATTTTTCGCTTCGAACGTCGAGCTTTGGCGTTGGCAGGACGCTTGCCGTGATTCGCCTTCTTGAGTTTGCGGTGCGGTTTCGCCATGGTTGTCTTCCTATATATACGTCGCGCGAGGGCTCGACCCGACCAATTCGGTCGTTGATCAAGTTTCGGGATCGCGGATTGTACACATGGGCCGGGGTTCTCGTCCAGTCAGAACGAAGGGTCGAGCCAAACTTTCTCGAAAATTAACCGCCGAAAAACTTCAGGCTCGGGACGTCCGACCCAAGATTGCCAAGGTTTCCTTGGCCAATCCCGAGTCCAAAGCCGCCTGACATTGCTGAACCGCCCGAGCCAGGTTTCGAGCTGGATCAACCAGCCAAACGGCGGCGGCGGCGTTCCAAACTACTGTATTCCGAGCTGTTCCCGTTTCCCCATCCAAGACTCGGCGAATCAAAGCGGCACTTTGCTGGGGCGTGGCGACTTGAATGTCCCCCAATGTTCCGCCGCCCAAACCGAACTCGGCAGCATCCCAGACTTGTTCGGACACGGTCGCCAGCAAGTTCCCCGAATTCCCAACGGCTGCCGGCTCGATGATCGCAACTTGGGTGGGGGACAAAACCGATAGTTCACCTTGGCCATCCAGCCCCCGAACTGCCAAACAAGTGCCGGTTGCCAGGCGAGCCAAGGCGCCCACCAACAGGTCCCAAGCCCCTGCTTTGCCGACCCCTAAAACCTGGTGCTGGACCCCAGCCGGATTTGCTAACGGCCCGAGCATGTTAAAGATCGTTGGAAATGGCAGCGACTTGCGGGCCTCCGAAACGTGCCGCATCGCAGGATGAAAATTCGGAGCGAACAAGAAGCACAAGCCGGCTGCATCGAGACAGCGCTGAGCCGCTTCAGCATCACAAGAAATCTCGACTCCCAATTCAACCAAAACGTCGGCCGACCCCGTCAGACTGGTGATCCTGCGATTTCCATGCTTCGCGACTTTGACGCCGCACGCAGCAGCGACAATCGCGGCCGCCGTGCTGATGTTGAACGTTCCCGCGCCGTCGCCCCCGGTCCCGCACGTGTCGACCAGAACCGGCTGAGTGAACCTCGCCGGTACCGCATGCCTGCGCAGAGCACGCGCTCCACCGACCAATTCGCTGACCGATTCTCCCTTCCGATGCAATTGAGTCAAAAAGGCCTCGATGTCCGCTCGGTCACATTGCCCTGAGATCAACTGTTCGACGCACGCCTCCATATCCGTTGCGGAAAGATCCTGACCAAGCTTCAAGTGATGGATCGCAGCGGTTAACATTGAGGACCTCGGTGCCGATAGTACGGGGTGGTCGAAATATCATAGTCTACATCGCAGCCTTTGGGACACTTGGGAGAACCGTCAGATGAAACTGGTGCGATTGCGAAGCAGCGACTGCCTCGAACGAGCAACTTTTCCAGGTTGGGCTTGTCCCTTTGTCTTCTGCGTTTGCCTTTGCAGCGCGTGGCTGACGTTGGCTCCAGCCCTTTGTCAGGAGAAGCCGCCAATGGCGGACGATCGCGAATGGAACCGCGAATGGTTCGCCAATCGTGCAGAACAAGACGACTTCATGCGCGGGTTGAAAATGGCAGCCGTCGAGAATCCCGAACTTCATGGCAGTGTCGCGTTGATCAACGACTTGATGACAGGGCAGACCTTGGGGACCACCGGACAACGCTTCGGCTTGGCTAACGATGGCCTGAGTGTGTTGGCCAACGAATCGTTTCGAACGGAATTGGATATTACAGAATCGCAGTATCGCGAGATGCAATCGCTTCAGAATGAATGGTCGGCTCGCTTGCAAAAAGACTTGCGAGCCGGAGATCGTTCCGACATGCCGGCGATATTGCGTAAGGTCGCGGCCGCTCAGCACCAAACCGAATCGGCTCTGCAAGCGGTCTTGTTGCCCCACCAAGTCAAAAGATTGGAACAAGCCGTTTGGGAACAACAGTTGCGACGAAAAAGCTTGGCCACGTTGTTAAGTGAAGCCCCGCTGAAGGAGACCCTGCAGATTACCGATCGACAGGCAAAAGAATTGATCGAGTTCGAATCGGAGCTGAATGAAGAACTGGCCCGCGAGATCGCCCGGCTCCAACACGCCGCTCGGTTGAAGCTACTGGCAAAGCTCAATTCTGCACAACAAACCCAAGCCCAAGAACTCCTCGGCCCCGCCCTGAAGTCCGCCAGCGAACAATCTGCTGTGCTCAAACCATCAACCCCAAAACCAAAACTCCAACCACCCGCGATCAAGTAGATTAAGTTCGCAACCCAGTCGAACAACTTGTGAGTTGTGTGAACAGACTACGTGATTTTATTGCGGGCTTGAAGGGACCGATGAAGTTTCGAAGCATCGATGCGCGCGGCGCTCTTTTCATTCTCGCCGTAAGTAAATAGCCATTACAAACCAGTGCTCGTACATTCGCTCGTCCAGAGTTGCTCACGAATGGCGGCAGAGTGGTACTTGCGAATAACCGGCGAGGGCAGGAAACTGATCCGTCGGCAGATCCTACCCACACAAGATTTGCCAATGGCGATCGAGGGCAAATAATCAAAGGTTCGGAAACTGGTTTGGGGCGTTCGGGTAGCAAGTTGGATCGAGGTTGAGTATTGCGTCGGCTCGAAGCGATGTTTTGAGTGCGATCATGTTTAGCTTCCTGCCGACATCACACACCCGAGGTTCACCCTTTCCCTGCTTTACGTTCTAGCTCAAACATACCAAACGAATGAGGTTTAGATATGAATACTTCCAATCATCCCAAGTTTGCGAATCCGGATCATCCGATCTTGGAAGTTTTGTCGCAGCGTTTTAGTCCGTATGTTTATGCGGATCGGACGGTGGCTGAGGCCGATCTTCGTTCGCTGTTTGAGGCGGCTCGGTGGGCGGCGTCTTCTTACAACGAACAACCGTGGCGGTTTATTTTGGCAACAAAAGCGGATCCGGTTCAATACCAACGTGTGTTCTCTTGCTTGGTGGAACCCAATCAAGCCTGGGCCAAAGCCGCTCCAGTTTTGGCGATCGGATGCTACATGTTGAATTTCTCCCGCAACGGAAAACCCAACGGCTGTGCCGCTCATGATTTGGGCTTGGCCGTTGGCAATTTATCAGCCGAAGCAACCGCCCGTGGCTTGGCGGTGCATCCCATGGGTGGGATCTTGCCGGATCGCGTCAAATCCGAATTCAAACTACCCGAAGGTGTGACACCGTTGATTGGACTGGCCATCGGTTACGCCGCTGCACCCAGCGATATTCCAGAAAACATGCAAGGCCAAGAACTGAGCCCTCGCACTCGCAAGCCATTAGGTGAAATTGTCTTTGGCGGCCAATGGGGCGTGGCAGCGGATCTCTAAGATTTTTGATTCGGAGCAGACGTTTGCGGAATGCTCGCAGCCATGAGGATGGCGGCAACTTGTTGTTCGGATTCAGACAACGGCGGAGCGGGTGGGAGGTCGTAATTGATGGAGTCGCCGTAGCGGCCTTTACGATAGGCCTCGTTTAACAAATCTTGCAGCGGTAGTCGGATGTCGTCGTCTTGATATCGCAGCGGAATTCGAATGCTGGGCAATGGCGACGCAAACGATGCGTGATAAGCTTCCGAATGGTCGGGCTCTAGCGACCGAGTCACACAGATTCGATAGGGAGTTGCGACTTGTGACGGATAAGTATCCTGATCGGCGGTCAGTAACCATTCGCCTTGTCGCAGAAAATCGATCTCAACCAAGTTGACCATTCCGTGGAGCAAGTGATCTTGTTTCTTGCGAAACCGAACCACACCTTTGGGAGTTTTGTTGGCCGGGCCAACGAATTCGATCGCAGTAATCACCTGCCGATGTTCTCGCGAATCAATGATCTTGATGTAACGCAGCGTCATTGGCTCGACCCGCCGAGGAAACACCACCGGTTCCGAGCCTTCCATGACCGCAACCCCGCGCGGCGACAAATACACACCACTGGCGCGGGTGTCGTAGATGGTGACATCGGGCACGAAGCGTCGAGGCACATCGTCATCGTCCTCTTCGTCCGGGCCGTCCACTGCCAGGTACTCTTCCACCCTGGCTTGCAATCCGGGCGGTAGGGCCTGGTCGATCACGTCACGCGCGTAAAGAGTCAAGGCAGAATGGATATCACTCCAATGGCGTTCGAGCCACGGGCTCATGCCGGGAAACGGGCTGGTCGCAAAGGTTCTCATGAGCGGCCTGCGGTTTGGTCTTGGCATTCGCGAGCAACGGCAACTTTCTAGCCAGTGACAAGCGACAAGGCACCGACTCGATCTGTTACACCTGAAGTATTATCACACAGCGAATCGGGATTTTCAACTTTAATTGACGATTCCCTTGGTGATGCTCATGAACACATCTTCCAGGGTCGGCTCTTTTTCCGAAAACGCGCACATGCCCACGCCTTGGTTGATCAAGCGATTCAGCATCTGTGCCACTTGATCATCCTGCATATCCAATTCAACCGTCACACTGCGGCTGGATTGATTGATCGAGATGTTCAGCAGTTCCGGATAGCTGCGAATCACCGACAGACCCGAATCCATCTCATTAGTAAAGCGAATCTCAATCGTGCGATGCGTGCGAATCTGGCGGTAGACACTGGCGATCGAGCCATGCGCCAACATCACGCCACGTTCGATAATGCCGATCGAAGTGCAGCAGTCCGCCAACTCGGTCAAAATATGACTCGAGATCAAAATCGTCTTGCCCATCGACCGCAATTCTTTCAGCAACGCTTTGACTTCGATGCGGGCGCGTGGATCCAAACCGCTGGACGGTTCATCCAAGATCAACACCGGTGGATCATGCACCAAAGTTTTGGCCAAACACAATCGTTGCTTCATGCCCCGCGAAAGCCCATTGACGAAGTCGTCTCGTTTGTAAGTCAGGTCCAACAACTCCAGCACATCCGAAATCACCTTCTTGCGCTGCGACAGAGGAATCTTGTAGGCAACCGCAAAGAAATCCAAGAACTCCCACACCTTCATGCCGTCGTAGACGCCAAAGTTGTCTGGCATGTAGCCAATGTTCCGCCGAACCGACATCGGGTCTTTGATAATGTCAAACCCATTGACCGATCCACTCCCACGAGTCGGCTTGAGTAGCGTCGCCAAAAAGCGGATCGTCGTGCTCTTCCCGGCACCATTCGGACCAATAAAGCCGAACATTTCACCTTGACCAATCGTCAAGTCAAGTTCTTTCACGGCAACAAAGTCACCATACGATTTGCCGAAGCCTTTGATTTCAATCATCTTGGTTATTGCGTCTCAGGAAGGTCGTGTTTGTTGGTTGACTTGAACCGACCACTCAACTCGAGCGGCCACCCGTTCGTCTCCGAAGGCGTCCTATCCACCGTTGTCTTGGGATTCAGAGTCCGTCTCGCTGGCGTCCAATTCAACTCCATCCAGCAATGAATCGTCCTTCCGCTGGCTATTGCGTGGTGGGTAGGCCAGGTTCGTATCAAAACCCAACGCGGGCAAGTCGGGTTGCACCAAGTGGGCCAACACCAGACTGCGTTGAGAGGATTGCGAAGCGACAGGATACACTTTCCATTGCTCGACAACTTCATCGGTCCACCCGACCATTCTGACTTCTCCTGGCCCCAGCGGATATCGAGTCGCCGCGCGAAACATGCTGCCCAGACTCAACCCCGGTGGCGAGATTTCCTGTAGGGCGGAATCCAGCAGCCCGGACTCCAGCTTCAAATCACTGGCCAAATTGCGGCGTGTGGCCACGGCTTGCAGCGACTCGGCAACCGAAGGTTCTTTGTCTGCCAAAAAAGCCACGGCTTCCGGCCAAGGCATCGCGTAAGGATCGCGTTCCGCCGCCGCAAACAGGCCAATCACCTTCGATAAATTGAAGGCCCGATCCTCCAAGCAAGTCCCCGCCCACGAGTTGGGCAGTTGTTCTTCTTGTTCCAAAACTTGCCACGGAACAGTCAATACCGCGCCGGCTGCCAGATTAGGCAGGCGACAGAACATCACCGTCTGGCGATCGTCCGCCAACTTGAATAGCCCCACATCGGCCACGTTGAGTTTGCTTCGATTTTCGATTCGATCCACTCCGTCGGTGGCACCAGAATCGCTACTCGCCCGAGTAAACTTGAACGGTCCCCCCAGATCCACGATCTGCTGGAACTGGTACATTTCCATCGTGTTCGAGAGAACTTGTTGCGGTCCGAACTTCACCGGACGCCCGTACTCGAACACGAACTCGGCAGGCGTTTCTCCCAATTCGGTCGGAACATTCGCCGCGGGAAATGGCAGCGCGACCGTTGTGGCATTTTCGGATTCAAAACGAAACTGCGTGGTCAATGAACTGTACAACGAGCCATAACCCGTCAAATGCCCACGACTGTAGTCGGTTGGCACTTCAATCAAATTCACTTGCAACATCTTGTTGCTGAAGCCGATATCCAACGACGCGGCTCGAACCACCATCACCGCCCCCACAATCGCAATCAGTGGAATCGAAAACCAAGCCAACTCCAAACGTCGAGCCAAACGAAAGACCACATAATTGAGCGGAACCAAGACCGCCAAATAAATCAACAATGCTTGCAACACCCATTCACGACTGGGCGGAGTGATGCCCGCCTGTTCTTTCAAACAGGCTCGTGCCGCGCGCGAAAATTCGCTGTAGTCATCCCATTGACCTTGGGAACGCTGGCCAGAACCAATCGCAAATCGCCGCGCCTCTTCATTAAAGGCCGGGAGATAGATTTGATTGGTGCCGACTTCGGTTGGAAAGTTATTGTTCTGATTCGTCGCCATTGGTTGATAGAGCCGCCAGTCTCGCGCGGCGAAATTCAACGTCGTGAAGACACTGGGCAGATGCGGATCCAGTCCATTGGAATTCCAACCAAAACCTGTAATCGAGGCTGGGCCTGGTTCGGCGGTGCCCTGTCCATTGTTCAAGGGCGTTGGGAACTGCCACGGCTGGACCACGTTCATGACTTCCTCTTCTGAGCGATGAGTTCGTCCCGGTCGTCGCAACAAGCAACTATTGAACCAGTGATCAAGACTGGTCCAACTCCGCAGCTTCGTCATGTTCAAGGGGAATGCCGTCGTGACAATCCGACCTTTGCCAACTTGATGTTCCGCGACGAGTCCACTCGTCCCGGGAATCTCAACCGCCTCTGGCCGGAGTTCCCAAACGTTGCGAACAAAGACGTCCGTGCTTGAAAAATTTGGCAAGATAAGCTGGCCATTCGAGTCTTTATGTAGCCCCCATCGCTCCAGCATTGGCAGGAGAGTCGTTCCTGGTTCATTTTGAGAGCTGACGGGTCGAACCGGCAAATAATCCTTCAAGAAGCTATTGTTTAGTGCATCCAAACCATCGCCACTGACTATCAATTGGCCACCGAAATGCAACCAATCCACTAACGCGATCTGCTGGTCCACCGACAAACGATCAGGAGCAAAATCACTCCATACCAGATAAGCAATGGAGGTCCATTGTTGAACGTTCGTGGGCAGCTCGACCTCCGACTTCCACCGCGAAAGCGTCAACTTGTAATACAAGGAGTCGATCTGGAACGGCATTTCCGAATTCGAGAAATCTTGAACCGTTGCTCCCGACTCTTCCTGTGAATAATCTTGCGTTTCGCCCAGCCACTGATTCAACCTCAAGTTGCGAATCGAAGGCAACACCGACAAGAAGTTGTAGGTATCAGGTCGATCAGAAAGAACAACGCAGTGATATTGATGGTCCTTTAGAGTTAAGAATCGTTCTGGTTGGTTGATCACCAGGCCGCCACTGCGCGTGGTCAACTCCGCCAAGACATTCAACCGGGGCGAATCAACCACAAACAGCGGAGTTTCGAATCGCTTTTCTTGTTCTTTGGCCAAGGTCGCGGGACGATGACTGCCTTGGAAATAACGCGTCCCAGGGATCAATTGGGGGTTGAGATTTCCCAACCGCATGGAGTACTTCAATTGGCCAGCAAAGTCGTCTTGGTTCGAGACACCCTCGCTTTGCACCGCGATCCAATGTCCCGGTTTGACCCGCATGTTCTCGGGATCAAACATGGTCTTGGGTTTGTCGTCGGCCTTCTCACCCGACTTCCCACTGGAATTGCCGCCAGCATCGCGATTACGATCCGAGCGATTCTCGTCATTGGATTCGGTGTTGGACTTTGATCCGTCAGCAGGCTTCTGGTTCGGATCAACCGTGATCGAGATTTCGTTATGGTTTCCCGGCAGCGGAACCGGCTCAGACAACTCGAAGAGCGGCTTTTCTTTTCCGTCTGCCGTCGTGCTCGTACTTTGCGACTGGCAACCGACGAACAAACACCCCAGACACAATAACACCGCCCACCGCATGAAGTTCATGCCTCAGCTCCATCGCTGCATTGACCTATGCCAACAGCGGACAAACATCAAACCAAGAATGGCCAAAGCTGCGGATCCACTCGTTGGACTCTGTTGGTCCCCAATTGCCAGGTTCGTATTCGAATAGTGGTGGACCCGATCCGCTGGACCATTGCTCCAAGATCGGGTCGATAATTCCCCAGGCCAATTCTACTTCATCGCCACGGATGAATAAACTAGCGTCTCCATTCATGGCGTCCAGGAGCAATCTTTGATACGCATCGGGCATTTCACCCGTGAACTCTTTTTGAAAGCGAAAATCCAAGTCGGTAAGCCGAATCTTCATCCCGGCGTCCGGAACTTTGGTTTGAAACTGCAATTGGATCCCTTCCGCCGGTTGGATCTGAATAATCAGACGATTGGCTTGGGGCGGCAGTGCGTTGGGTGAAGCAAACAACAAGGTTGGCGGTTGGCGGAATTGGATCACAATCTCGGTCGTGCGACAGTTCATCGCCTTCCCACTGCGGAGGTAAAACGGCACGCCACTCCAGCGCCACGAATCGAGATGCAGCCGCAGCGCCGCGAAGGTAGCGGTTTGGCTGTCGGGAGGGACGCCCGGTTCCTCCAAGTATCCCGTGTAACGAGCCCGCAGCGTGTTGCGATTGATTTCCTTGCCACTCATGGGCTGCACCGTGCGCAGGACTTTGACTTTCTCGTCGCGCACCAAACCGGCGTTGAATTGGGCCGGGGCTTCCATGGCCGTGATCGCCAACAATTGCAACAAGTGATTCTGGAACATGTCGCGGAGCACACCGGACGTATCGTAGTAATCCCCGCGCCGACCAACTTTTACTTCTTCAGCCACCGAGATCTGCACGTTTTCGATGTAGTTCCGATTCCAGATCGGCTCGAAAATGCTGTTGGCGAATCTCAGAACCATCAGATTCTGTACTGTTTCCTTGCCTAAGTAATGGTCGATGCGGTAGACCTGACTCTCGTCCAGGACATCGTAGGTTTGACGATTGAGTTGTTTGGCGGTCTCGAGATTCGTGCCAAATGGCTTCTCGATCACAACACGGCGTTTTTTGTTGCCCTTGAGCGGTGGCTCGTTAATCCCGTCAATGGGAACAGAATGAGCCTGACCCATACTAGCGATCGTCGCGGCATACAGCTTGGGGCTGACCGACAAGTAGTAAACGCGGTTCGCGTTTTCACTAGCTTCGATCACATGCAACTGCTGGCGAAGTTTGACAAAATCTTCGGGCTTGGCCACGTCGCCGGAAAAATAAAAGACTCGTTTGGAAAACTCTTCCCACTTTTCATCGGTGTATCGACGAGAAAACTGCTTCGTCGTTTCACGCAGGGCATCACGCCATTCTTGGTGGGTAAACGGCGAGCGGGAGACGCCGACAATCACCGAGTCCGGCGGCAGATACTTCTTGCAAAATAGCGAGTACAACGCCGGGATCAACTTGCGGCTGGTGAGGTCCCCCGATGCACCAAAAATCACAATCGAGTTCGCCATCTGATATCACCCTCCGTAATAATTGTTTGCAGCTTCGTGGCTTCGCTCGCCAGAGTTTGAATGACAAATCGAACTCTGGCGACGCTGCCGCAAGCGTCGCAGCGTCTTCCTGTTGGCCCAATCCTCGGGCACTAATACGACTTGGCGAAAACCAATCGCTTCGTGCTTGGGCGTCCGGTAAAGATGCACTGGCCAGGTTCCTCGACGGCATTCAGTGGAATGCAGCGCGGCGTCACCTTCAATTCCTTCAACACTTCGTGCATCGCTTCTGATTCGGACCAATGCGCGTAGACGAAGCCACCCTGCTCGGAGGATTCTTCGTTATCGCCCTTGCCGAAGAAGTCGCGAAAGTCAGCCAACGAGTCGATACGATGCGAGTTCTGTTCGCGCATTTGCACGGCACGCTGGAATAAGTTCGCCTGAATCTCGTCCAAGACCTTCACCACATTGGCCACCAATTCCGCACGGGTGGTGGCCGCGCTGTTGCCTTGGTCGCGACGAGCCATAAAGACACTGTCTTGAGCAATGTCTCGTGCACCAATCTCGAGCCGAATGGGGATCCCCTTGCGAACGTGTTGCCATTTCTTCTCACCACCCCGCACGTCGCGTTCGTCCAACCAAACTCGAATTGGCCGTCCTTGATAGGCAATCGCGGTCAACTCACGCTGCAAACTTTGGCAGTATTCCATGACCAGCGCCTTCTGCGCGTCATCGCGATAGATTGGCGAGATCACGACATGTTTGGGCGCTAGCCTCGGCGGTAGAACCAATCCATCGTCGTCGGAATGGGTCATGATCAAAGCACCAATCAGTCGCGTGGAAACACCCCACGAGGTGGTCCAAGCATATTGTTCACCACTGGCTTCAGACTGGAATTTAATCTCCTGCGCTTTGGAAAAGGTTTGACCCAAGAAGTGCGAGGTTCCGGCCTGCAAGGCTTTGCGATCTTGCATCATGGCCTCGATTGTCAAAGTCGAAACAGCGCCCGGAAAACGTTCGGTTTCCGTCTTTTCACCTTTGATAACGGGAACCGCCATGTAGTTTTCAGCGAAGTCGGCGTAGACGTCCAACATCTGCCGAGTCTCTTCCCACGCTTCGGTATCGGTGGCATGCACGGTGTGCCCTTCTTGCCACAAGAATTCCGAAGTGCGGAGGAACATCCGCGTGCGCATCTCCCAACGCATGACGTTGGCCCATTGATTGATCTTGATCGGCAAGTCGCGATACGACTGGACCCACTTCGAGAACATCGCTCCGATCACCGTCTCGCTGGTCGGGCGAATGATGAGTGGCTCCTCCAAGGGCCCCGCAGGTCGCAGGCCGCCTTCACCGTTGGGCTCGAGGCGATGGTGGGTCACAACGGCACACTCTTTCGCAAAGCCTTCGACGTGCTTGGCTTCTTTTTCCAAGAAACTCATCGGGATCAACAGCGGAAAGTACGCGTTTTCGTGACCGGTGTCTTTGAACATCGCATCCAGCTGCTGCTGCATGTTCTCCCAGATCCCATAGCCCCACGGCTTGATCACCATGCAACCACGGACTGGCGAATTTTCGGCCAAATCCGCTCCGCGAATGACTTGTTGATACCACTCTGGATAGTTTTCCTGCCGAGTCGGCGAAATCGCCGTTTTCTTCTGATTCATGTCGTGATTCTAAAATTTGGTTTCTTCAACAGCGAGGCGACGCCGCGCGATAGTGGTTCCGGCGCTGATTCTACGGAGAATTCGCCTTTTCCAGCAAGTCCAGCAGCAAAAGTCGGCCTTCCACTCGCACGCCCAGTGGTATACGAAGCGAGCAAGAACCGAACGTCGCGCCGGTAGTTTTCTAGGACGTTGTTTGGGGACGTTGCGAAGTGCGCCGCCGAAAGACACTTCAGGCGAACCGAGAAGCACCCGATGACAGCAGTACCCGCTGACAAAAGGGCCTTGCTGACAAGCCTAAACCAAGGGCCTGAATGTCAGGTTCGAACGAACGGCCTGAACCAAATGCCTGGCGAATTCACTTAGCTTCCGTGGCCATTTTGGGGAATTCGAGCATGTCGAGCGTTCCGAAAACTGGCCTTACTTCCGAACAATATTTGGCTCGTGAACGACGCGCGACCTTTAAAAGCGAATTTTTTCGAGGCGAAACGTTCGCGTTGGCTGGCGCCTCAGCCAAACATAACTTGATCGTACTTAATTATCGTACTTAATTGTGGTGCCGTCTTACGCGAGCAACTCAAGGAACGCCCCTGCGTGGTTTACCCGAGCGACCTTAAGCTGGAAGTCAAAGCCACGGGACTAATGACCTATCCAGATTTGATGGTGGTTTGCGGAAAGCCAGAGTTTGTCTACGACCATGGCGATGTCCTTCGCAATCCGGTGGTGATCTTCGAAGTTCTCTCCGAATCCACCGAGTCGTTCGACCGAGGCAAAAAGTTCGAACATTACCGCCTGATCCCTTCGCTCCGCCATTATGTCTTGGTTTCACAGGATCGCTGTTCGGTCGAAGTGTTCACACGACAGGTCCGCGAAAACCAAGCGGTCGACCCGTGGTTGCTCAGCTAAAGTCAGTCGCTGGCGGACAGCTTGCCTCTCGACACAATTCATTGCCATCTGCCGCTGGCGGAAGTTTATGCCAAAGTCGATCTGACCGAGGCCGCGGACGGGGCTGGTTGAACTCGGCAGCCCGCTCGGGGACCTATTCTTAGCCCCGCCGATCCGTTTTCCGGCAGTTTTGCCCTTCGCGAGCCCATTGGACCGCGAAAAGGCGTCGATTCTGGGGGCTGAAACCATTTACAAAAGCCGGGGAGGTCTGCTAAGATGCTCGGCTCGATAATTCGGGCGCTGCGCCCGGGTTACGTCATGAATTGGTGTTGGAACCGGTTGCTGAGCTAGGATTTTCGGATGTTCGATTCGCTACAGACCAGTTTACGTTCGGCGTTCAAAACGCTGACCGGTAAGGGTCGGTTGACCGAGTCCAACATGCGAGATGGGCTAAAACTGGTCGAGAAATCGCTGTTGGAGGCGGACGTCAGTATCTCGGTAATCCGAGATTTCATGGACTCGGTTACCTCAAAGGCGTTGGGCGAGAAGGTCTTACTAAGCCTCAAGCCGCACGAACAATTGGTGGGGATTGTCCACCAAGAGTTGGTGAACTTGTTGGGGCCGGTCGATAATTCGATCCAACTTCGTGAGGGCACGACCACCGTCATTATGATGTGTGGTTTACAGGGGTCGGGCAAAACAACGACCTGCGGAAAGCTGGCCAAGCTGCTGCTCCACGAAAAAGTGAAGCCGATGTTGGTGGCAGCCGACCTGCAGCGTCCGGCTGCGATCCAGCAATTGCGGGTCCTGGGCGAAAACCTCGGTGTCCCGGTTTATTGGGAAGAAGGGCAACAAGACCCGGTCAAGGTCTGCCGCAACGCGGTGGCCAAAGCGACCGCCGAAGGCTACAAGATCGTGATCTTGGATACGGCCGGGCGATTGGCGATTGACCAGGAGTTGATGCAACAACTCCGCGACATTGATAAACAAGTTCAACCGCACCACGTCTTCTTGGTCGTGGACGGGATGACGGGGCAAGACGCCGTCAACAGCGCGGCGGCCTTTCACGAGGCCTTGGAGCTGGATGGCGTCATCCTGACGAAACTGGATGGTGACGCGCGGGGCGGTGCCTTATTGAGCGTCAAGCATGTGACTGGCGTTCCGATCAAGTTCATCGGAACGGGCGAGAACATGGAGGCGCTAGAGCCGTTCAATCCCGAAGGGATGGCCGGACGGATCTTGGGGCTGGGTGATATTGTCGGTTTGGCGCGCGAAGCCCAAATGCTGATGGACGAAGAAGAGCAGGAAAAGCTCCGTCGGCAAATGGAAAAAGGCCAGATGACTCTGGAGGATTTCCGGAACCACATCCAGAAGATTGCCAAACCAGGTTTATTGCAAAAGATGGTCATGATGATGCCGGGGATTCCGGCTGAAATTCGTGACGGATTGAAACAGTTGACGGGCTCGCCAGAAGCAGCAAGAGCGGTCAAACGCCAGGTCGGCATCATCGACTCGATGACGCCCGACGAGCGGCGCAACCCGAAGATCATCGACTCCACGCGACGGCATCGGATCGCTCGTGGGTCGGGTGCAGCCCCGAATGAAATCAGCGAATTGATCAAGCAATTCGATCAGATGAAGGGCATGATGCAAATGATGGCGGGCGGGGACACGATGGATCGTCAAGCGGCGATGCAGCAAATGCAACAGCAGATGCTGAATCCGAATGCTCACCTGCCAAAAAACAAAGGCACCACGGGCAAACGCTTGACGCCAAAAGAGCGCGAGAAGCTCAAGAAAGAGCGAGATCGGAAGCTCAAGCAGAAACGCAAAGAGGGGTAGTTACACAAGACATTCGGGGATTAGTTTAGGTTCGTACGTTTGAGGAGTTTGGTGAAGTGGCAGTTCGTATTCGATTGAAAAAATTGGGCCGTAAGGGTCGTCCGTTTTTCCGCGTCTGTGCGATGGATCAACGGGCTCCACGCGATGGCCGCGCGATTGAAGAGTTGGGAATTTATGATCCGATGGTGCCGGAAACCGACGCCCGGGCGATCTTGAAAGGCGACCGGATCAGTTATTGGCTGAGTGTTGGTGCCGTGCCTTCTCCCAAAGTCGCGGTACTAATCAAGAAGTACGGTTCGAATGGGTCGCACTTGCCGGCTCAACAAGAAGCGTTGGCTCGTTTGGGCGCCCGACGTAATCGCGCGATCAGCCGAGCGATGGAAGCGGCCCAAACGGCACCTCGCGGCAAGACCCCAGCCGAATTGGCGGCCGAAGCCAAGGCTGCGGCGGAAGCAGCGGCAGCCGCGGCTCCAGCCGAATCCAGCTCGGAAGAAGCCAGCGGCGGTGACGCTTAAGGCCTCATGCGATAGGCTGGTGCGATGCGAATCGATGTGTTTTCGCTGTTCCCAGAGTTGTTTTCTGGATTTCTCGGCGAAAGCATTTTGAAGCGAGCTCTCGACCGGCAGTTGTTGGATGTTCGCCTGCACAATCCCCGGCAGTGGACAGAAAACAAACACGGGCGAGTGGATGATCGGCCTTATGGCGGTGGGCCGGGAATGGTACTTTCGCCGCAACCGATCGTGGATGCGGTCGAGGCAATCCGAGGGCAATTGGAACAACCAGGCCCCGTTTTGCTGCTGTCACCGGCGGGCAAAACTTGGAACCAACCTTGGGCAGAAGAATTGGCGACCGAGCCACATTTAATGATGTTGTGCGGTCGCTACGAAGGATTCGATCAACGGATTTTGGACATCCTTCAGCCGATTGAAGTTTCGATTGGCGATTATGTGATTAATGGTGGCGAGGTCGCTGCGATGGTCTTGATCGAGACCATGATGCGATTGTTGCCTGGAGCGTTGGGCGACGAGCAATCGGCGCTGCAAGATTCGTTTTCGAGTGAGAATCGAATTTTGGAGTTCCCCCAATACACGCGGCCTCGCGATTATCGCGGGCTGTCGGTGCCGGAAGTGCTGCTGAGTGGCGATCATCCCAAGATCGAAGCTTGGCGGCGGCAGCAAAGTGAAACACGGACCCGGCAACGGCGTCGTGAACTACTGGATGAATAACGACTTTGAGTTGCCGCGAAATGGAAGCGGCAATTTGAGTCGGAATGACATATTTGAAGTTTTGGATCGTAAAGGTAGAACGCCATGAGTCAGCAGATTTTAAAATTGGTGGAAGAGTCAAGCTTGAAGGCCGACGTTCCAACGTTCGACGTGGGCGACACGGTTGACGTTCATTGCTTGATTTTGGAAGGCGACAAGAGCCGCACTCAGGTCTTTAACGGGATTGTCATTGCTCGCAGTGGCTCCGGCTCGAAGGAAATGTTCACCGTGCGTCGCATCGTGGCTGGCGAAGGCGTGGAACGCAAATTCCCGATTCATTCGCCCAAGGTCGCAAAGATTGAAGTCAAGCGTCGCTCGGTGGTTCGCCGTGCCAAACTTTACTTCCTCCGCGAACGCATCGGCAAGGCTGTTCGGTTGAAAGAACGCCGCTAAGTCGAGTCTTTCCCAGTATTCCGGGACCAGCACCGCCCCGTTGTCTCCGCTTTTCTTTTTGAAGTGAAGGCGAAATGGGTTTGTATGGCTAGCGAACCGGCCCGAACGGGCCGACACAACCTCTGCCGGTGTGCGTGAGCCACCGGTTGGGATTGCCTCTCCACAAGAAAAGGCCCGAACGGGCCGACACATCGATCGCTGCCACATCGATCGCTGACAAACCGGTCGACGGTAGAGGCTAGTCATCGATGCGGACAATGTTTCCGGCGACCAGGCCCGAAGGGGCCGACACATCCTCTGCCGGTGTGCGTGAGCCACCGGTTGGGATTGCCTATCCACAAGAAAAGGCCCGGACGGGCCGACACATCGATCGCTGACACATCGATCGCTGACAAACCGGGCGACGGTAGATGCTAGTCATTGATGCGGAGAATGTTTCCGGCGACCAGGCCCGAAGGGGCCGACACATCCTCTGCCGGTGTGCGTGAGCCACCGGTTGGGATTGCCTATCCACAAGAAAAGGCCCGAACGGGCCGACACATCGATCGCTGACACATCGATCGCTGACAAACCGGGCGACGGTAGATCCTAGTCATCGATGCGGAGAATGTTTCCGGCGACCAGGCCCGAAGGGGCCGACACAACCTCTGCCGGTGTGCGTGAGCCACCGGTTGGGATTGCCTCTCCACAAGAAAAGGCCCGAACGGGCCGACACATCGATCGCTGACAAACCGGTCGACGGTAGATGCTAGTCATCGATGCGGACAATGTTTCCGGAGACCAGGCCCGAAGGGGCCGACACATCCTCTGCCGGTGTGCGTGAGCCACCGGTTGGGATTGCCTCTCCACAAGAAAAGGCCCGAACGGGCCGACACATTGAATCGGCTTCACTGCGGTTCCGATCGCATCAACACGGCGAACAGATCGCGACCATTAATTTCGGGCGATACTCGGAGTTGCTGAACTTGTGACCGAGTCAATTGTCCATTAGACTAAGCCAGTCCTTCGTTTGGTGCACCAACCATCTTATGAAGGACAGAAAACGGGGCTCCGGAAATCTTGTTGCGGCGAATGAAGCGAAGGCTTCGATCGTATCGCAAGCAAGTTACGGGCTGTAGCGTAGCCTGGTAGCGCGCAACACTGGGGGTGTTGAGGTCGCTGGTTCGAATCCAGTCAGCCCGACTTATTCTAAATCCGAGCCCTGCGGCGATGACTCCGCAGGGCTTTTTTTGAAATCGCTGTCCGACCATCGTTGTGTTCTGTGGCTCTCCACAGTTTTCCTTTGAAACTCGGTTTCTTGAAAAATTCAATATTCTTGAATCAAAGACGATGACATGATCATCACTCTCGCGCCACAAAAAAATGCGAAATCATCTTGCGCGAGTATCTAATTTCGTTGAAGCCCGTTCGATCCGAACCGCACCCTGTGGATTGATGGTAGAACAAGACAGAATTAGCGAAAGACATCGAGACACAAGGTGCCCGACAAAATGTCCTCAATAATGCGAACGAATGCTGCGAGGAAATGGTTCCTACTGTTATCCCATTGAATGGGATCTGGCATGAACGACCACAGTTGACATCGTTTCAAAGACAACGCTGATTGTCGAGGTTTCAGCAAATCTAACGTATGTCAAGCGTGTAGATCGTATTGGGAGCAACTTCACATTCAGCCCAACAACCGTTGCAACCGCGGACCCAACGGCGTTGGTCTGCGATCAGGGCTGATGACCACACATCGGCAAAACTTTGTTGCCGGAGGTTGCCCACGGTTTGACTATTGAACTGGCAAACTGGAACATCACCGTTCGGAAAAATCCGCAAATGAGCATGCAAGGCTTGGCAGGCTCGTGGTTCGGTCGAACGCCCATGCAGAATTCGCTCCGCAACGCCCTGCAAATAGTGCAAACGCAACTTGCGCCGAAGCCAAGGGAGTCGTCGAGCTTGTTGTTCGGCGAGTTTCAAAACCGACTCCACTTTATTTGGCGTCAATTGCCCGAAAGTCGTAAACCCATTTTGCTCGATCTTACGCTCGCGTTCTAAACTGTAAGTCGCACTTTCGGCATAGGCCATGATCAAGTGATGCTCGACATTCCAAGGTCTTAGCCGTTCGCTCAAAACTTTGTACTGTTCCAAGCCCTCATCATTCACGACCGTCTGATTAACGGTCAGGCGAATGTTTAGTTCGTTTTGCCGTACAGCAAGTTCTGTTAACGTTTTCCACGCTGTGCGAAAAGCCAATTGACTGCCGCGAATTTGGTTGTGAAATTCATCGACTCCATCGATTGAAATCGCTAGTTCCAATGGGACAGTTTGGTCGCGATGCTCACAAAAAGTGGTGATCCGCTGCGTCAGAAATCCGTTGCTACTAACATGAACTATTAGAGGCCGCAGGTACTGGATCGCCGAGTGATAGATATCCAACAAATCGGGTCGCACAAACGGTTCGCCGCCCGTCAGACGCACGGCATCCATAGGTGGAAGCTGTTGATAGATTCGTTCGATTTCTTGATGAGAAAGGTCACCAGTGGTTGGCAATTGCCAGGAATCGCACATGACACATTTGGCGTTGCAACCAAAAGTCACCGTGTGTGTTAATAGGCGCGGTGGCATGACCACCCCGCTTCGAGCACGATAAACGGTCACTGGGAATCGCAGAGCGCGAACCGCCAATATTCCTAGGTAATTCCAGCGTGCCCAATGACGAGATCGCTGGCGAGGACTTGACTGGCGAATCGGGCTCGATTCCTGGTCAAGGATCGGTCCAGAATCGCCTGGCAAAACCGGCAACTTGTGTGTCGAAGGTTGAATCACTGCAGGCTCCAAACTCGATGATGCTTCAAAGATCATGGGGCTGCTCCCGCATGAAGGTCAGCGGTCTCTCCCAAATTCGCTTTCGTAGCCATCGAGAACGGAAACATTTGTTGAATCTGTTGCAACACTTCGTGATTTCCAGTTCGAGTTTGTTGATCAATTCGTTCGCGAAACATGGGCAAATCGTCAAGAAAACATTCGAACTGATATCGAGTCGCCTTCGCAGGCGAAAGACATCGTCCCAGACCACTGTCGTGGAGAAAGTGACCATTGATCTGTTGTTCGAAATTTCCGCGCTCGGGAATGGCCAGCACGGGCTTGCCAACCGCCAGCGCTTCTCCGATCAATTGATTCCCAGCTGTAGAAATCAAACAACGGCAGCTCGCCAAGTCACGAATAAATTCACGCGATGAGATCGGTTTGTAAACAAGGTTTTCATCCCGGCCCTGGCGATCCTGTCCGTAGATCACACAGGGTCGGCCCAATCGCTTGAGTTGTTCGAGCCATGCCCCTGCCTTGTTGCGCCTTAGATAAACGAGCAAGTGCTCTCCAACTTGGCTGGGCAATTGCCCCAGTTCTTCGCGAATAAGAACGCCGACCTGGCGATAGTTGGTCGTGCCGGCACGTTGGGGAAAGCGGTAAAACGAACTAATCAAATGGGCGTCCGCCCACGGACAAAAAAGTTTGATGCTTGGCCGAAGAAACTCCGCTCGAACGCGAAGCTCCCAAGGCAAGGTGCGCAAGTCCAATGCCGCCAAGAAATGCTGATGGTCCAGGCTGAGCGTCGTAATGCCAAGCTGATGCGTGATTCGCGGCAGAAGCGGTTCAAAATCCACAATGGCAAGGTGTGGATTGAATTGGTCGATTACCTCGGTCAGTTCGCGGAGATAGGACCGCATCCGAAACAAGAACGGAACCGCAGAAAAGCACGATCTCACATAGCTGAGCCTACCGTTGGCATCATAGCGAAAGTTCAGGCTGGGAATGGCGAGCAGTTGAACATGTGGCTCGTTCTGGGTTGACTCTTCCATGAACTGCAGCATGTTTTGCGGACACAGGATGTATAATTGACTGGTGCGTAACGCCTGAATCAAACTAAGAACCCGCGCGGCGTGTCCTCGTCCTTCGCCTGAAAAACTGATCACAACCCGAGCCATCTCGACACCCTCTCCCTAGTTGCCGGTCCGCTGGATTCCGCCGCGGTTTGCGTACGGCGAAATCTTCATCGCGGACAGCCTAGCACTTTGGTGTTAAGAACCGATGTGTCTACGATTTGAATTTCGTGACGATTGAATGAAATTCTCGCGAGTGCTTGATTCCTCAACAAACAATCGCCTTTTGCGTCGCACGGTTTATCGAGCGGCCATTTGCCATTGATCACGCAAGCCGCCGGCGCTATCGTACATACGGAAAATCAACGAATCCCCGACGACTTCACAAATGATGTAATGATGACCGCGATAGGTTTTCGCGGTAAACCAAGCAGGGGTGGGTCCAAAATCTTCCAAGTTACCTCCGGCCCCCCCGGCTAGTAAGTGAAGCGTCCCTTGTTCTAAATCGACTTTTCCGTTTTTGATTGGAAACGATCGCTCGTACAAATGCAGATGCCCAAACATGACCATGTCGACGTGAAACTGTTCGTAAAGAGGGATTAGTTGCTGAACATCCGTATCACCCAAGGTGGATACTTGCTGCCAACGATCGCCGTAGTCGTCTTCCTCGCTCGTGTAAGTCGCGTGGTGATGACAAACTATTCTCCATTTGGCCGTCGACTTCGCCAGCGCCGCTTGGAGCCATTGATATTGCAGTCCATCGGGCGCGAATTCCGTCTTCCGCTGGTTGCTGTCGAGCATGAAGAAATCGATATCGCCATAATTGAATTGATAAAAGCCTTCGGGCTCCGGTAGACGGTGATAGTGCCGATACCAATACAAATCTCCTTCGCCATTCCCAGGTACCGGGAACGCCGGCAGACGGCCTAGTAATGCGCCCATTCCCGCAAAATACTCGTGAGTCCATTCGTAACGATGGGGTTCCATGCCTCCGTCAGTCAAGTCACCCAAGTTGATCAAGAAGTTTGGGCGTTCATCCCAGATCAACTTGGACAGTTGGTAATTGATGTGAGGCCTTGATTCCGTGTCACCAATGATCGCAAAGCGAAATGGTCTACCTGATTCGACGGCCGTCTGAAATGAAAGCAGCCCACTGTCGATAGTTTGTTCACCTGCTTGACACAACACGCGATAAAAGTAAGTCGTATTGGGCTCCAGGTTGTTGATCGTTGTTTCATGTAAGCGACTAGAGTTTTCAAATGTTGCGGAGTGCTCGAAGTCCGATGTCGCACCCCATTTCAACGTGGCAGTCGTCGGTCGATCGGTTTCCCAAATCAGATTGACACTCGTTTGATCGGCTAAATGTAAACTGGGCGGCGCGGTAAAGTGAAAGCGGTTGGGATGAACGATGCCTTGTTCGACCTGTTCGCAAAATTCCGAAAAATTGGAGCGGATCTGGTCCTCCCGAAGTGGTTGATCCCATAACCTAACTGCCCGAACCAGATTCCCAAGTTCCATGTAAGGCTCATTTTGCAGATAGGCTGCTATTTCGAAAGTTTCTGCCGACGGCCAATCGATGTTGATGGGCGGCCGAGGCTTCAAATCAACGAAGTCTCCATTAACATACAGCGAAACCGTGTCCCTACTAAAGTTAGCAACCAAATGAAACCAACGTTCTTTGAATCCGGACCATGGCTTGAATTGTTTTTGTAATTCGATGCTGGAGACATCTCCGGTTGACGCGTGAATGCTCGCCTTCCAATCGTAGAAGCCCACCGACCACGGAACCGTCGCAGATCCATGGACTCGCCCGGCGATTAGAGCACCAACTGGTCGATCCACGTGATACATCGACCACATTTCGATCGAAAACTCGGTTGTCGGCAAAGGACGATGATCACTTGAATTCCCCTGCCGTAAGTCGACGAAACGTTGGGTCGGTAACTGGTCGTGGAATAGTACCGGCAGCGAACCAACTTGTACTGTTGGCCGAACGTTTGATGCCGTGTCGTTGGTTGGTACATCACCGGCCCGACCTGGTAGTCGATAGTCGGGGATGAACCACCACTCGCCAATCAGGTCTTTTTCCGAAGCGACCTCTTTCGAACGTGGGTCGTGAGGAGTAAAGTCACAGAAGTAAAGCATCACAAAACTGGCATACATCAACAACACTGAAACAAGCGGAAGCAAAGATCTCATGAACCAGGCCTCGTTGTTGGAGCCAATGATTTACTGCGAAGTCTCCAGAAACGCCATCCCGTGTGGCCGATTAATTGGGCCCCTTCGAATTGGCGTTCGGCATTTTTGATAGTTTAGAATCCTGCCTCATCCAATTCGAAGTAGAATCTGTGAAGTCGATTGGGTTTCACAGAGAATTCACACTCGAACGTCGTATGGCTCGGTGGAAGCTGTCCATATGAAGCGTTGCAACGACTGCGTTAGCTGGGTCCGCACGCGTCCAGCGTGGGACAGTATCCTCGGCGGCGGTCACTGATCTTGCCGTTGTATTTTCAGGCCAGAATTCCAACAATCCTGCGGCCGAACTACTCGTATAATGGCAACCAGCAGTCGCGACGCTTCGTAATGCGAATGTTGCCTGAACGACGGAGTTGCAATTAGAAGGACTAAAGATTGACGACATACTCGGAATTGAACCACGCGCCGTTTCGTGATCGTTTTGTGATTGACGAGCCGGGCGTGGCGTATCTGGATGGGAATTCGCTGGGGCGGTTGCCGAAAGCCACTGTGGCGAAAATGGAGCAGGTCGTGTCCGATGAATGGGGACGGGCGCTGATCGGAAGCTGGAACCAAGCATGGTTACCCATCTCGCGCCGGATCGGAGACAAGATCGGTAGTTTGATTGGAGCGGCGCCGGGCGGGACCCTGGTATGCGACTCCACATCAATCAACCTGTATAAAGTCGCTTGGGCCCTATTGCAGCATCGAGGGAGACGCCGGACCATCGTGACCGATGCGGTAAACTTCCCCACGGACCTGTATATTCTGGATGGGTTACGACGCCAGCTTGGCCCGGACTTGCGACTGGAATCACTTGACCTGGACCAGGGAAATCACGCGGAGGTTGGTTCCATTTTGGCGAGCGCGATCAACAACGAGACAGCGCTCGTGTGTTTGTCGCATGTCAACTACAAGACCGGCTACGCCTTCAGCATGGAGCAAGTTACGGAGATGGCTCATGCGCACGGAGCGCCAATCTTGTGGGACCTCAGTCATGGCGTGGGTGCCGTACCGATCGACCTCGGAACCGCGAAAGTGGATGCGGCGGTCGGCTGCACCTACAAATATCTCAACGGTGGTCCGGGGGCCCCAGCATTCTTGACGGTGCGAGCGGATTGGATCGAACGATTGCAAAATCCAATTCAAGGCTGGTTTGGTGCCGCTCGGCCGTTCGATTTTGGCAGCGTCTACGTACCACATTTAGGTATCGAACGATTTGCAGTCGGCACACCGCCGATCTTGTCGCTGGCGGCGGTCGAACCAGGGGTTGATTTGACGTGCGAGGCCGGGATGCATGCGTTGCGGCAACGAGGCTGGCAATTGATGCAATATTTTTTTACGTTGTTCGATCAGCGATTAGAAAAACTCGGGTTCAAGCTGGTCACTCCGCGAAACCCCGAAGCGGCCGGTTCGCATGTTTCGTTCACTCATCCCGCCGCGTGGCAAATTACTCAGGATTTAGTGCAGCATCATCGGGTGATTCCGGACTTTCGTGGTCCTGACATCATTCGATTCGGCATCACGCCGCTCTATACCCTGGGCCGCGAAATCGAGCAGGCCGTCGCCGCACTCGAGTCCTCATTGACTCACGGCACTTATCGGGCTTATCCCACACAGCGTCGCGGCGTCACATGAGAACTCCGTCGCCATCGTTTCCAACACGAAGAACGCGGTTTTGAACGCCGCGGAAATTGCGCGGACATTATTTTCGTGCTGTTATGCTCCGCGAACTTATCGAACTGCACCACGGTTGTTCACCGCTCTAAAACATTCGGTTCGCGATCGGATTTGTTGGTCGCAATCACTTCGGCCGCCAATTTGGCCCATTGCCGATACATCTCGGCAGATGGGTGCAGTTCATCAGCCACCAAGTACTTTTCGGGCTGATCCGCGGCGTCCCGCGTCAGCTTGGTGATCTCAATGTAATGGGCTCCTAATTTTTCGGATTCTTCGCGATTGACTTGGTTGAACTGGTCAATTTGCTGAGCAATCAAGGCAGGGTCCCGGCCACGTTTCGTAGCGAAGGGAGTCACGCCCCAATCAGGAATACTCAAGACAATCACGCGTTTCGGATTGCCTGCGACTTTGTCGATAGCCAATGTTAGTAGTTCGCGAAATTGTTGACGGTATTCTTCTAGATCTCGATTTCGATATTGATTGTTGACTCCAATCAACAGCGTGGCCCAATCGTAGCGCGGCGCCAGCTCGGTTTGCTGGATTTCCGCCTGCAATTCGTCTGTGGTCCAGCCGGTCTTGGCAATGATCTGCGGCGATTGAATCGCCCTGCCCTGGACTCGCAACTCGTCTACCATCTGAACTGGCCAGCGTTCGTTTTCCGCCACACCTTCGCCAATCGTATAGGAATCGCCAAGCGACAACACGGTTTCATCTTGTACGGTGCAATACACTAACAACAAGGCCAAGAATTTTAACAGCATGAGCTACCTTCGTTACTTGCGTTTAGAATTTCGATTTGGTCGATGCTAACGTTATCTGAGGCGTTTAGCCCATCGCACGAATACGCGTATCCTTGCTGGCTTAACCAAGCTGAAAGGACACTCTAACCGGTGGATTACGCACAGCAGCTAGGGCTGTTTCGGCCCATCCGGGGCTATGCTCATCGGAAAAAAATGTTTCACAGCAATGCCGGACACACCAACCATTGTCCATAAACGACACTGCCGCAGTCAAGCTGCGGCAGTGACACCTTCCAGAATCGTTCTTCCCAACCGCGATGGAGCGAGGTCGGAAATCAGTTGTCCGAGCCGACCGTTACCGGAACCGAGCTGGGCACCGGTTCATCAGCACTCAAACCGGTAAACTTGAGATGCTTGACTTTGCCTTCCTCGTTCCGAACAACATCGACATAGATTCGAGTCTTACCCTCGAAGCTTCCCTGCAAGATTTCTTCGCTGAGTGGATCTTCGATGTAATTCTCCAACGCACGACGCATCGGACGAGCACCCATATCCAAATTCGTGCCCTTCTTGATCACGAATTCGACGGCTGGTTCGCTGAGCACCAATTCGTAGCCACGTTCCGTCAATCGCTCGCGGACCTTGGACAATTCCAATTGCACGATCGAGACCAAATCCTTCTTCTCCAGGTGGCGGAAGATGATTGGTTCGTTGGTCAATCGATTGATGAACTCTGGGCGGAAGGCTTTGCCAATTTCATCCTGCACGCGTTCCTTCATTCCTTCAAACGAGGCATCATCGCTCGTACCGGGCAAGCCGAACTGCGATTCGTTTTTGATCGCGTGGGCACCAACGTTCGTCGTCATGATCACAATCGTGTTTCGGAAGTCGATGTTGCGACCGTAGCTGTCGGTCAATCGCCCTTCTTCCATGACTTGCAACAACATATTGAACACATCCGGATGCGCCTTTTCGATTTCGTCCAAAAGGACGACCGCATACGGCCGACGACGGATCTTCTCAGTCAATTGACCGCCTTCTTCGTACCCCACATAGCCAGGAGGTGCGCCGATCAATCGGCTGACATTATGCTTTTCCATGTATTCGCTCATGTCGAAGGTAATCAGGGCGTCCTGATCTCCAAACATGAACTCGGCCAAAGCTTTCGCCAACAACGTCTTACCAACACCGGTCGGTCCCGCAAACATAAAGCAGCCGATCGGCCGACGCGGATCCTTCAAGCCCGAGCGGCTACGACGAACGGCTTTGCAAACCGCCTTCACCGCCGCATCCTGGGAAACAACCTTGGCGTGAATTTCATCTTCCATCTTGAGCAAACGCAACGAATCCTCGCTGCTCATCCGAGTCAACGGAATACCGGTCATCTTTGAGACCACTTCCGCGACGACTTCTTCGTCGACCAAGCCTTCGCTGATCTGGCTCTTGTCACGCCATTCTCGTTTGATCTGCTCCTTCTTGGCACGAAGCTTATCGGCTTGATCGCGCAACGCCGCAGCCTTCTCGAAGTCCTGTTCGGCAACCGCTTCTTCTTTTTCTTTGTTCAATCGTTCGATGTCTTCATCGATTTCTTGCAGATCCGGCGGTTTGACCAAAGACCGAATTCGAACCCGAGCACCCGCTTCATCAATGACGTCGATCGCTTTGTCCGGCAAACAACGTGCGGTGATGTAGCGGCTCGACAAGTCAACCGCCGCTTCAATCGCGTTGTCGGTAATCTGCACGCGGTGATGTTCTTCGTATCGTGGCTTCAAACCGTGTAGAATTTTCACGGTCTGTTCCTGTGTCGTGGGGTCGACCATGATCTCTTGGAATCGACGTGCCAGGGCACTGTCTTTCTCGATGTGCTTGCGATACTCGTCCAAGGTCGTGGCACCGATGCATTGAATTTCACCACGAGCCAAGGCCGGCTTCAGCACATTGGCGGCATCAATCGCCCCCTCGGCACCACCCGCTCCCACCAACGTGTGCAATTCATCGATGAACAGAATCGTATTTTTCGCACGCCGAACCTCGTTCATTACGGCCTTGATACGCTCTTCGAATTGGCCGCGATACTTTGTACCAGCAACCATCATGGCCAAATCCAGAACAACGATTCGCTTGTCAGCCAAAATCTCTGGCACGTCACCACTAATGCAACGTTGAGCGAAACCTTCCACAATCGCCGTCTTGCCGACACCTGCTTCACCCAAGAGCACGGGATTGTTCTTCGTGCGACGGCAGAGAACCTGAATGGCGCGTTCGATTTCTCGCTCGCGACCAATCACCGGATCCAACTCACCGTTGCGAGCTAATTCGGTCAAGTCACGGCCAAACGAGTCCAGCGCGGGCGTCTTCGACTTGCCACCTTTGCGTTCGCCGGTCGAACCACCATCGGACTGAGCGGGATTGTTGGAGGACGAAGAACTAACTTCGCGTCCACCACGCTCCGAACTTTCGCCGCCTTCCAAGCCATGCCCCAACAGATTGAGGACTTCTTCGCGAACGTCGTCCAACTTCAAACTGAGATTCATCAGCACTTGGGCCGCAACACCTTCTTGCTCGCGCAAGAGCCCCAGCAAAACGTGTTCGGTGCCGACATAATTGTGATTGAGGTTCCGAGCCTCCTCCATCGAGTATTCCAAGACCTTCTTGGCTCGCGGAGTGTGCGGCAACCGCCCCAGCGTCACCATGTCCGGACCACTTTGAACCAACTTCTCGACTTCATTGCGAATCCGGCGCAAATCGACGTCCAAGTTCCGGAGGACATTTGCAGCAACGCCGCTACCCTCTTTGACCAACCCCAACAGGATGTGCTCGGTACCAATGTACTCGTGGTTAAAGCGGTGGGCCTCTTGGTTGGCCAACTGCATGACCTTCCGAGCGCGGTCCGTGAATCGTTCGTACATGTTTTGGTTTCTCCCTATATCTCGTTTTGCTTCACGATTCCATCCTTGCGTTGGTAATCGTGCCGCAAAAACCACAAAGGTCAAGGTGGGGCGGTAACGACCGATCGGCAACCGCCCGTACCGTCACCGCAGAACACTCCGCCTGACGTTCAGGCTTTCCGGACCAATCGTCCCCGCCATATTCGTCGCCATGACAGCCCTCTAGTGCAAATCAGTGGCCAATTCGCCGGAATCTTCCGGTCGCCACTGATTGATTGCATCGGTTTCACGTTGGATTTCAAAATCCCAGTTCTGGGCGGCATCCCAACCCCGAACTTCGCTCAATTGCCGTCTTGCTTCGGCCAATTTGCCCTGGTGGCGAAACATTGTTGCTAGCATCAACCCAGCCGCAATGTCGTCGGGGTAATTTCGCAGTTGGCGCCGAAGCAGCAATTCGGCTTCTTCCCAGTGTCCCTTCAAGTAGGTAGCCTGGGCATCTGCCAAATAGTCGGGTTTTCCGGCTTCCAGTTGCACTCCTGTCGGCACGAGCAACAGATCCGGGATCTGCTTCCAGCCGAACCAAGCCGCCGCGGTCCAGACCAAGAAGAGAATCGACCATAGCCAGATTGGACTGGGGAGTGGCAGCCAAAGTGGCCACAAAAAAGTATGAATCAAGGACAGATTTAACGCGCCTGCGAATAAAACCGCACAAGCCAAGGAGTTCCAATTGCCGCGCAGCCACAACCTCGGCAATCCAGGCCACATGCAAAGCCAATGATCAGATAAGTTCAATGCTGTGGCCTCCGCCGACGATCTCGATCCCGTGGTCGAATTCTATCGATCCCAACGATTTTCACAAAGATGAAAGCTGCGGGAACTCGGCTGCTAAAACGCAAAACCGCCACGAAACATGATGGCAGTCCCCAGGTAACTGTCGGCTGGAGCAGTCGAACGATAAATCAACTGACGCTCGAAGACATAGCCAACTTCACCGAAACCCGTAATTCCGCGAACGCCAATCCACTCTAAGCCCGCCATCACGCGCATGTCGTTCAGGTCAACCTGATCTTTGAAGTTGGCTTCGCGATTGATGGTCCAACTGCCTCCGCCGTACTCACCAGAGACATATCCCCATACCTCGACGTTGCCAAAATTGGGAAAGCGTTTGGCAAACTTGGGGCGAGGAAAGTAGAAACTGAGCCGGGTATTCGGGTCTGGCGTCCAAAACAATCCACCCGCAGGCAATAGTTTGATTTCAACTCGATCCAAATACTCGACACCGAATTTGACAGTACTATTCGGAGACAATCTCATCCACAACAACCCCACCCCCGTAAAACGCAAACTGTGTTTGGTAAAGGTCTCGAAGTCCGAGTAGACGCCGGTCGTAAAGCTCAATTCACCACCAAACTGTTGATCCAACGGCGTTGAATGGTCAAAGCTCAAGTAAGCACTGTAAGCGCTGCCCGGCAAATCATTTCCTGTAAGGGAATTCGGCCCTTGCCAATTGTGGAAGATAAATCCAGGTGAGATCGTCAAGGGCATCTCGGAGCCCAGGAAGTTGGGCAAGCTAAGACTTGTCGCCATCTCGGTGTCGTTGATTTGGACGCGATCAACGGTACCACCGCGGATGTAGGTGTGCCTAACGCGGAAAGCGTGCCAGAGCTTTTGCCAATCACTTTGCTGCCAAAATCGCTGCCAAGACTGGGCCGACCACGTCTGTGAGCCGTTCGCGTTAGGATTGTTCAACAAACCACCAGACCAAAACCCATCGGATTGCGGTGCAGCAAAAATCGAAGCCGAATCTCGCGATTCCGTTGCGAAAGGATTGCGAAAGATGCTGGCTTGTGGCGGCGGCAGGTTGGGATAGCCTGCAGGAACCTGCGGCGCAAACGGATCAATCCCGCCGGTCTGGGGCAGCATCGCGCCAGGTTGTCCCATCCCAGGCTGAAAAACACCGGGTTGAATCCCACCGGTACCCATGGGGGCCATGCTGGGCGGTGCTGTCGGACTGCCGGGCATCACAGCACCACCACTGTATGGGTTGGGCGCGTAAACGCCCGGCGCCAAGCCCCCCGGGACAGTGCCTGTCCCCATGGTGCCTGTCCCCGCCGCCTGGCCGCCGAAGCCAGGACTCGCGAGCCCCGGATTGCCGCCCGCGAGGAAGGGATTGCCTGTCCCCGCCCCAACGCTACCAGAACTAGGAGGGGCGACAATTTGAGCGGGAGGGGCACCCAAGGCGGGCAGCGATGGTTGGCCAAGAACGGCAGCAGGTTGGCCCGCGCCGGGAAGAAATGGGTTAGGTTGCGCAGGTGCCTGTCCCCACGTCGGCAAGGCAACGCCGCTAATCCAACTGGGTAAAAGCAAGACAATAATCACCCGGAGGCACAAACCATGGTGCCTTGGGTACTGTCGAAAAAAAGGGGGGCGTTCGCAATCCATTGCAACGCCGCTTCTAGCAAATCACGTATGAAGTCGCAATGTCAGCTCGCGATCACACGGCTGGATAACACGAGACTGGACCGGCGGAGCAGTCCATGACATACTCGGCTTCCCAATCAACGATTTAATTCAAACTCGGGTCACTTGGTCGATTTTTCGCCAAGCGGGGATCACGTCGCATGACTTCCCAACTCACCATCCCACAAGCCGTTGCCCACATTTCGTAAGGGTCGGCAAAGATGAGCTCCGGCGTCGCCGCAACCGTATGCCACCCGCCTTGCTGGCATTCGCCTTCCAATTGTTGCTTTCCCCACCCCGAATAACCTAGATAGAAGCTGTAGGGCCGAACATCGAGGCGGAGCAATTCCAAAATCTGATCGCGTTGCGTCGAGATGCACACTCCGGGCAAAACCGTCAAATCCGCCAATTCGTCCTGGGTATGCATGACCACCAACGGCCCTTGCACCGGTCCGCCCCAACAAACCGGGACGCCCTCGGGAACCTCCAAGTCTTCCGAAACACTCGCAAAAATCTCGGCCGGCGAGATCCCGATGGGCCGATTCAAAACCAACCCCATGGCCCCTTCTTCAGGGCTGTGGCGAATCAATAACACCACCGTGCGCGCGAAATGTGGATCCTCCATATCTGCGGCGGCAACCAACAAATTTCCCGTCAGATCCTGCATCAACACGCTCCCTAGGACAGGGTTCGATTCCCCAGAACATCCCGCCAAGCGCAGGCCGCCCACGACCATCCGACCCCAAATCCAATCATCATGGTCCGCAACTCCGGAGTCAGCTGTTGCTTCTGTCTCAAGTCGTCAATCAAGATAGGCAACGTCGATGAAACCGTATTGCCTACATCGCGCATGCATAGAGGCATTTTATCAAAAACCAGCCCCAAGCGTTCCCGAAGCTGGTCCAACATCTTGTAGGTCGCTTGATGCAGCAAGAACAGATCTACGTCGTCCATGGTGATGCCTTCACTGCGCAGAACATCTTCCACGACGTTGGGGATCGCTCCGATGGCAAAATTAATTAGGCTTGGACCGTCCATGTAGAGGTCGCTACCCCATCGAGCCCGATGCCGCGGGCGCAACGCCTTCTCCTTCGGTCGGATTCCCTGGTTTACAAGCAGGGTATTGGCACCACTGCCATCCGTTCCAAATTGCATGCTCGTAATCGAAGGCTCATCGTGAGCTTCCAACAAGGTCGCAGCCGCCGCATCCCCGAAAATAGGCCGCAAACTGCGATCCGCAGGATTGATGTATTTCGAATAAGTTTCCGCTGTGATCAACAAGACGCGCCGGACGGCTCCAGTCCGAATCAAACCGTCAGCCAAACTCAATCCATAAACATAACCACTGCAGCCCAGGTTGAAATCCAAAGCGCCACATTTGGTACTCAAGCCCAGTCGCTCTTGCATCATGCAACTTGTTGTCGGCAACGGACAATCCGGAGTCTGCGTACACAACAAGACGAAGTCGATCGATGATCGATCGATTTGGTGTTCCGCAAACAGCTTCTCGGCGGCCGCAACCCCTAAGTCCGATGCCGTTTCTGACGGTGCTGCGATATGTCGTTTGTAGATTCCGGTCTTTTCCCCGATCAACTCCATGTCCCACGACGGATTGGCTGCCGCGAGGAATTCATTGGTTTCAATCAACTCGGGATAGTGGATAGCAATCGGACCCAAAGCTGCGTATTTCACAAAGTATCCGTTATCTAATCATGAGAGCCAAACCCCGATAAGCCGTTGCCCTGACGCGTGGGCAAACGTTGAATCGCCGCAACCAGGGCCCCATAGTTTAGCGGATTTCCATCTTCCGAAAACGGCACCGGGGACGCAAATATTCCCCCCGTTAGCCGAAACCAAAGGCACGGTCCGGAGGGTTTAATCGGATCGAACCCGTTTGTGTTATCACGGCTGGACCAGCCTACGCCTCGTTTGGTGTCGGGCACGAATAGGCCTGACGGTCATTTCTGCTGGAAATAAAACGTCCCCTTCTTGTTGCCAACCACGATATCGGCCTTGTTGTCCCCATTGACGTCGCCGACCGTGACTTGAGTTCCAACTCCGGAGTTGGTGTCCACCAAATGAGGTACAAATCGAGCCTTGCCCCCCTCGCGAACGGTCTGGAACCAGTACAACACCGCTGGATCCGTTTCACCCGGATCGGCACCATTGTGCGCCCAGAATCGTTTCCCGGTGATCACATCGCGCAGCCCATCGCCGTCCATGTCCACCAACTCCATGGCGTGCGGCTGGGTAAAGACCACTTGATGATCGGTCTGCTCCGGTGTCACTCCGACGATCCAATTCAACTCGAAGTCAATCTTGCCTTCTGTGCCACGAACTTGTCGATGCCAAACAACACCCCACTGATGCGCATGTACCGCACAAAGGATATCGTTCAAGCCGTCGCCGTCGAAGTCGTAGACATACATTTGTGAAGCAGCTGGAGCGAATTGAACCTGGTGATATTTCCACAACTGACCTGAGGTCCAATCTTCCGGCTGTTGCAACCATCCGCCCGGAGTCAAAAAATCTATGCGTCCATCACTATCAACATCACCCACTCCGATACCATGCGTGAAACGACCTCCGGCGATCTGTTCCGACACTTTATGAAACGTCCACTTGGCGTACGGATCATTCGGGTCGGGAGTCGCAAATCCAAAGTATCCGTCGGTTTGGAACACAAATTCTGGTTTTTCATCGCCAACAATATTCCACAATCCCGGACTTTCGTTATCGGTAATATCGAAGATGATGTGTTGTTTCCAGTGCTCCTTTTGATGGATGCCGCCTGGACCAGGGTTCTGGTACCACGCGGTCTCCGCGCCGGGGAATCCAACTCGCATGACATCCGCATGACCATCGCTGTTGAAATCATAAGTGAAGGTCAAAAAGTTTTGCGAATAGCTACCAATCGGATACTCTTCCGGAACATACACTTCGAACCGCTCAGCAAACTTTGGCCCCTGGTACCAGTACGGACCGGAGACAATATCCATTTGCCCGTCACCATCGAAATCGGCATACGACGCGCCCTCGGCGAAAAACTTTTCGGTAATCACTTGCTTCGAAAAACCGTCCGAGATGACCAACTTGTCAGGGTCTGGATGATTCGTTAATTGCTTGTCTTGAGCGAACCCGCTTGTCACCCAACTAAGACCAACAACCACGATCCCCAGTACGACCGGGCAACACTTTCGACACCAAATTCCTGTGCAAACCAAGCGATGGTTGATGTTCATAAGGCGGGCTTCTTTCCAAGGAGGTAGGGGGATACCGTCAATCATCATCGTTTGAGCTTCAAAACGATCTCGTTAAAATGCCGGTGTCGAATTAGATTGTAATCGATCTCAGCTCACGCGAAAATCACGTGACGGTCGAGCTTTTCCCATCGGCGGCTTCTAACACCCCACGGGCTCGAGGGAACAACCACAATGCTTCGGCAAACATCCAAATTTGCAAGATGATGGTGGCAATACCGATACCGCCCAACATCCAATTCTGCCCTTTCCCAGCAACCAAAAAGCCGTTCGGCCCAAATAACTGGTAACCGAGCGCCCAAAGCGGCATCACAGCCATCAATATCAACGGCAAGACCAAGAAGTGGATGGCGACACCGCGCCGCCACAAGTAGAACAAGATCACCAAAAAGGCCAACCCGGCCAGCAGTTGATTGGTTGCCCCAAACAACGGCCAAAGTATGGTTCCGCCAGTACCAGGACCGCCGCTGCTACTAGGCATGAAGGCAATCAAACCCGCCAATCCTACCGCGACCCCCGTTGCGACGTGCTTGTTCTCCAGCGGTGTTATTCTCAGGTTCGCTCCTAATTCTTGGATCACATAACGCTGCAATCGCGCCGCCGAATCCAATGTCGTAGCTGCAAAACAGGCAACCAAAACGGCCAAAACGGCTTGCCCAAGCACCAATGGAATCTTGAACACCGAAAGAAAACTGGCACCGCCATCAACAAACGCGCCCACCGTCTCCGCCATGCGATAGTCGGCCCACGAGCGATGAGCATCGTATCGTTGCCGCCAAACCGCGAACTGAGAAGGTCCCTTGAGTTCTGCGCGCGTCAATGGTCGATCCGCCTCAGCATCGGTAGCCTTCGCCACAAACTGATATCGAGTTTTGCCAGCAGCATCGGTGGACTCCGTTCGCTCAAACAACCCCATGCCAATCCCGGCACAGCATGCCAAGATCACCGTCACAGCGAGGCCACTTTCCAACAGCATCGAGCCAAAGCCAATCGCCTGGGAATCGGACTCTTGGGCAACTTGCTTGCTGGTCGTGCCACTCGACACCAAACAATGAAACCCACTCACCGCTCCACAGGCGATGGTGATGAACAAGAAGGGGAACATCGGTGGAGCCCCGGCGGGCATCTCGTTGGACGCAACCATGGCCGGAGCACTAGCGACCAAATCGGCTTGATTGGTTGCTCCTGCATAACAGATCGCCAGCACCAACAAACTAAGTGCAATGATCAACTGCCAACTATTCAAGTAATCACGCGGCTGCAACAACAAACTGACCGGCATCACGCTGGCGAAGTAGCAATACACCAACAAAATGATTGTCCATAACACGACAGAATTCGCCCAACTCGGAACCGCTGCTCCCCCCATCGCCGTCCACCACGTTTCCGGTTCCAAGCGAACTGGCACATAGTAAGCTCCCAACCACACCGATCCATAGATCACCAACATCATCATCAACAACAGCAACGACGAAGCCGATTGCCCCTTGCGTGCCAACCATCCGAACAACACGGCCAACGGTAAGGAAATCCAAGTCCCCAAGACGCTGGACGGGTAAAGTTGAAAGACCTGAGCCACTACCAATCCAAATATCCCTAACACAACCGTAAGCGCGAAAAACAAAATCAATAAGAACAAGAGTCGTGTGCGTTTGCTGATCAACCGACCAGCCACTTGTCCAATTGTCTCACCGCGATTACGCAACGAGACCACCAGCGACCCAAAATCATGCACGGCACCGACAAAAATTCCCCCGAGTAAAACCCACAGTAGCGCTGGCAACCAACCCCAGAACACTGCCAAGGCGGGGCCAACAATCGGTCCTGTCCCCGCGATGCTGGTGAAGTGGTGCCCAAACACGACACTTTTTCGTGTGGGCACATAGTCAACCTGATCTTCGAATTCGCGCGACGGGACTCTCCGCGAGTCGTCTAACTGAAATATGTTTTTGGCTAGGTAGGTGCCATAAACGCGATAAGCGACCAACAATACGACGATGGTGGCCACCGCAACTACGAGTGTGCTCATTTTCTGCTCATATTCGAACGCAAATTCCCATTCAATCAGCCAACCCCAACGATGCCTGATATCATAACCAAAAAGTTCACACAATGCGGTCGCGACACCACGCCCGGACAAACTTGGCCAGTCGACAACGAGTCCCGGCCAGGGCCTTAATGAATGAACAAGAATTCATTCGAGTTGAACAAAACTCGGCACAAGGCCGGCAAGCCTTGATCCGCGGTAAAACGACGTAATTCGTCCAGTTCGTCCGGCGCTGGAACCCTGGAATAAGTCAAGTCAAAGGCCAATTGAATTTGAGTCTCCAGATCGACACCGCTCTCTTGCAATCGTCGGGCCATCATCTCCGCTTGTTGTTGCACGAAGCCACTGTTGAACAAGTTCATGGCTTGCAAAGGGGTCGTCGAACGACTACGTTGCGGAGCGATCTGTGTTCCGTCAGGGCAATCAAAAGCGCCAAAGACGGCATCCTGTTCTTGACGAACCTTCGTTTGATAAATCATGCGCCGATAATGCTCTGGACCGTACGATTCCAGCGGATGGTAATGCCTTACGTTCTCCATTTCCACAACAAAAGCACTAAAGCCAGGCCCACCTCCCGAATGCTGTAACGCCCCACTCGTCGCTAAGATTTGATCGCGAATAATCTCGGCTTCCAATCGGCGGGGAGGAAATCGCCACAACAAGCGACCACCGGCGTCACGTTGTAGCCCATTTTCATGCGGTAGACTGCTCTGTTGCCAAGTTCGCGACAACAACAACTCGCGGTGCAACGCCTTTAGCGACCAATCATGTTGACGCAACCGAGCGGCCAACCAATCCAACAATTCGGGATGCGATGGCGACGCCGCGTTTCTGCCAAAGTCACTGGCTGTCTCGACAATGCCAGTGCCAAAATGGTATTGCCAAATTCGATTGACGATCACTCGCGCCAACAATGGATTGTCGTCGCGTACCAACGCATTGGCCAACGCCAAACGTCGCTCTTGATCCGAGGCCGACGGCCCCAGCTCCAGACCTCCGAGAATCTCTAAGAAATCCGGTGCAACTTCCTCGCGCGGGCTCAACGGATCTCCGCGAAACAACTTGTTAATGGTCGGCGGTTGCGAAAAGGTACCGCAGAAGGCCATGGCTGCGCCAGCCAACTGCTGGTAACGTTGGCGAATCCGATTCAATCGTTGGCCAAAAGTTTCCTGACTCGCAGCGAGCGATACGTGAACTCCAACTTGATCGTATAAACTCGGCTCGCGGCTCCCCAACGGCAAGCGATGCTGCGAACCGGCAACCGTCGTCCAAGTCTGTCCATCAAGCGACAACTCAATTGTGTAAGTCGTTGCTAAACGATCGGCAAACTCTGACTTTCGATCACGGCCCCAGTGGATTCGATCAACCGCTACCGGTTCGGCCCACGCAATTTGCACCCAACCCGCGCCCGGCGTGTCGCTGATCCAACTGTAGTCGTTCCCATATCGACCGTCATGAATATGGTCCAATTGATGCTTGGGATTGTTCGGATAGTTGCCAGAACTGGACGCGACTCCGCCCATTGCTGCCAAGCCGACTTGCCGTTGCCCCGCGAAGATTTCGAGTTCGTCTAAACAGGGCTCACTAGCATTGGTTGCCTGTATCGAAAAGCGAACCATCCGGGCTGGTTGTGGCTCAAACACTTCGATATTAAACGTCGCGTCAACCGCCGGCCAAACGATGGTACCCGCCACTTGGTTTCGATAGTGGGTCAATACGTCGTGCTGCCACTGTTGAAACTCGGCATCAATCGCGGCTTGTTCTATCGCGGTTTTTGAGTAGTGCTCGGGAAGCGGACTCTCTCCGTGGTGAACACCAGAGAAGATGGCCTGCATGGCGTAAAAGTCCGTTTGAGTAATGGGATCGAACTTGTGATTGTGACATCGAGCACAGCCAATCGTCAGTCCCAAAAACGCACTGCCCACCGTCGCAACCATGTCTGTCAACTCATCTTGGCGTTGCGTCAACGTGAGCAGAGGATCTGGGCTTTTCACGATGTCGTGTGGCCCGCCAACCAAAAAGCTAGTCCCGATTGGTTCGCCCAGAGCATCACCGGCAATTTGGTTGCGAACAAAATCGGTGTAGGGCATATCTCGGTTGAAGGCCTCGATCACCCAATCGCGATACCGCCACGCGTTGGGGCGCTCCCGATTCGTTTCGTAACCATCGGTTTCACCGAACCGAGCCACGTCCAACCAATGCCGAGCCCATCGTTCACCGTAGTGCGGACTGGCCAGAACCCGATCCACCAATCTTTCCCAAGCTTCAGGCTCGCTGTCATTCACGAACGTTTTCACTTCGCTCGGGGAAGGCGGCAAGCCCAACATCACCAAGTACAATCGTCGAATCAAAGTCACTCGGTCGGCGGGCTGGGAAAGACTCAAATCATTTTCGTGAAGTTTCGCTTCGATCAAATAGTCGATCGCCGACCTGGACTCGGGAACGATGGGCGGGGAAATGGGCTGTAGAGACCACCATCGTTTAGGATCTTCGCTGCTCTGCCGAAAGGAGTCGGGAACCAACGCCCCGCCCGCAATCCATCTTCGCAGTACTTCGACTTGCTCGCTTGTTAGTGGATCATTGCCTTCGGGCGGCATGGCCAGGTCGTCACTGGTGCCGTCGACAACATGTAAAAGGAAGCTGGACTCAGGCTGTCCCGGTACGATGGCCGGTACGCCATACTCGCCGCCTTCTAAGAGGCTCTTCCAGCGATCCACTCGCAGGCCACTGGCATCGCGATCCGGGCCGTGGCAGGCCAGACAATGCTTGGACAGTATTGGCTCGACATCACGTTGATAGTCCACGGCAACGTCTGTGGATGCCTCTCGTTCTTGCGAGTGGCCACAACGAGTGCTTGCGAGCAATGCCAAGAGACTCGATAACCCGGCGCACCACAATATCCGCCAACTTGATGTCATGTTTATCGATCCAGTGATCCGGCGAAGCCATCAGTGATCTGCGCCCCACGCAGAAAGCCTAGTCGGAAACGCTTTGGAGTGCAAGTTTGCTCCGCAGCGCGCTGCCAGAAGACGCTCTCTTGGCGCGTAACGATCGCCGCTAGCGGATCGTTGGTTGGGGTGTTGTGTCGTATCGGCGCCGTTGCGATGATGTCATGTTGAATTGGCTTGAGGATTGTTTTTTTGGAAGTAGTGAAATGGAAGGGCTACCAACACCACACAACAACTTGTTTCAATTCGCCATGTCTCATTTGCCCAATGCGCGGAGTCTGATTGAAACGAACTTTTCACCGCAAGTGCTTCGGGCGATCGATTTAGATTCACTACAAATCGAACAATGTAACTTTGTGGATACGAAACTACGTGAAAAGCAATCCGACTTGTTGTTGTCGGCTCGCTTGCGCGAACCCGAAGGCTCGCATATGGACGCAGCGACATCGGTATACGTGTACATTCTGTTCGAACACAAGAGCGAACCGGACCAATTGACCGTGCTGCAACTGCTTTCTTATATCGTCCGCTTTTGGGAGAGGTGTGCGCGAGACGGCAATCGCTTGCACCCGATCTTACCGTTGGTGGTCTATCACGGAGCGGCACCTTGGACGGTAGCTCGGGAAATCAATGATTTGGTTTCATGCTCGGCGACTCTGGCAGATTATCAGGTGAGATTTCGGTTTCCACTGCTGGATCTGGGACGATTACCGGACGAGGAAATCCGAGGCGTTCCAATTTTACAAAGCGTCTTGCAGTTACTAAAATACGGACGTGGCCCAGAGTTGCCGCATCGTTACGCCGACATCTTGCGAACATTGGCGAGCGTGTTGTCCGAACAAAACGTTCGGATATGGTTGGAAGCTTTCGGGGTTTATGTCATGGGAGTCAATCGACATATGAGCTTAGAAGAGATGGATCGCATTGTTCAAAGTGTATTCCCGACCCAAATCGAACCTGGATCAATTGCTGATCGCTTGATCAAGCAAGGCGAAGAAAAGGGACGAGAAGAGGGACGAGAAGAGGGACGAGAAGAGGGACGGGAAGAGGGTGTTGAAAAAGGACTAATGATTGGCAAAGTCCAAACGTTGCAGGAGTATATGGGCGACGAAGTGTCACCCATTGAAAAGCTACTAGAACTCGACATTCTTCAATTAGAACAAATACGGACGGGGCTCCAAGAGCGACTGCGTCATCGTCGGTAGTGCACGTCCTTCCGGCAGGTAAAACATCCTGGAAAATCGTACAATAAACGAAGCGAGACCGTTTATTCGACTCGATCGCGATTGTGGCTCGAGTCTTGCCGCGGCTCGAGGATTCATGACTTTTTTCGTTGGTACGCCAGAGGAAAGTATCAGACTCGCGAATCGGGGATCAATGTGCGGTTTGCAGCGGCACTGCCGCTGCTAACGACGCTGAACGGGGGACGGAAAATACAAACCGACGATTACTCCACATCCTCCCATTGCACGTTATTCTCTTCGAGCCAATGAGTCACAGATTCTCGCGCGGGTTCGGCTTTCTCCACTGCAAGTGATGACCGTGACCGAGTCGATTTCTGAGGAACGATTTCAGCGACGGTGGAGGAATCAATGGAGTCCAGTGTGTTGGCAATTCTTGGAGCCTTGGCTTCCTGGGCAATCGAACGCTGCTCCGAACCCTGTGCGACCGGCGTCGTCCGTTCTTCTTCGTCGTTGTCTAAGCCGTCTTGATCCTCTGGGTCATGATAAACGATTGCAGTGGGCCGACGCAGCGGGAGTTGTTCGGCGGTGTCTTGGTTAGTGACGGTGGCTTTCGGTGGCGGCAAAGAATCCTCGTCATGATCGCTCGCTTGGCCACCCTTTTTGCGCCATTGCTCCATGGTCATAACGACTTCGCGAATCTTGCCGTTGTACGGACCTACGACACCGTCCTCGGCCATGAAATCGATCAACCGAGCAGCGCGGCCATAACCGATCTTGAAGATCCGTTGCAGCATCGACACACTCCCGCGTTTCTCCCGAATCACGGCCTCGACGGCCGATTCGTACAGGTCGTCGCCATGGTTGTCGGCGTTTCCACCACCACCTTCGTCGGAATCATCCTTGACCTTCAAGTTCACCAATTCAGAGATGAAGTCTTGCTTGCCCGCGCTTGCACACGAATCAACAATCGCTTCAATCTCGTCGTCGCTCAAGTAAGTACCTTGTCCCCGGGACAGAATGCTGGTTCCGGGGCCAAGAAACAACATGTCACCGTTGCCTAGCAACTTGTCGGCGCCGTTTTCATCCAAAACCACGCGGCTGTCCGTTTTGCTGGCGACCTGGAACGCAATTCGCGCTGGCAGATTGGATTTGATCAAGCCCGTGATTACATCGACCGTGGGTTTCTGCGTCGCAAGAATCAAATGAATCCCAACCGCGCGGGATTTCTGGGCCAATCGAATAATGTATTGTTCGACGGTCTTACCAGCGGTCATCATCAAGTCCGCCATTTCGTCAGCGATGATGACAATGAATGGCAAGTTCGTAGGGATGCCTTCTTGTTCTTCCTTCGTTTCAATTCCCAAGCGGCGGTAGACTTCTTCGGCGCCCAATTGATTGAAGTTCACGAGGTGGCGAACACCAACTTGAGCCAAAAGCGCGTATCGCTCTTCCATCTTGTCGACAGCCCAGGCCAAGATGGCTTCTGCCTTCTTCATGTCCGTGACCACGGGATGCATCAAATGCGGGAGACGGGCGTAACCGCTGAGCTCGACCATCTTGGGGTCGATCATCAACATGCGAACTTCTTCCGGTCGTCGCGTCATCAAGATCGACGAGATAATCGCGTTCAAACATACCGACTTACCAGTACCCGTTCGACCGGCAATCAACAAGTGCGGCAACGCGGCCAAGTCCGCCGCCATGGGGTTACCCGAGACGTCCTTACCTAAGAAGATCGGGATCTTCATCTTCTTGGTCTTCTCGGACGATTCTTGGATCACATCGCGCAGGCGCACGACTTGGCGCTTTTCGTTCGGGACTTCGACGCCGACTGTGTTTTTGCCGGGGATCGGAGCCACGATCCGAACGCTGGGAACGCGAAGTGCAATCGCCAAGTCGTCCGCCAAGCTGACGATCTTCGACAAGCGCAGACCTGTTTCCAACGCCAGTTCGTACTGGGCGATCACCGGCCCTGTCTCAATCTCCGTCACTTTGATGTTGAAACCAAACTCTTTGAAAGTTTGCTCCAACAACCGAGCCTTGCGACGGACTTCGACTTCCTGCTCTTCGTAGTTGACGCCGTCGCCGGTTGCCAATAATTCCAACGCCGGCAATTCGTAATCGTCCAACTCATCGGCTTTGTCTTTCAAGTCAATGCGTTGTTCGATCTCCGAGATAGCCTCTTCTCGTTCTTGTTCTTTAGATTTCTTTTTGTCTTTTTTGACAACCTTAACCGTTCGAGCGGCTTCTTTGCTAGTATGCGGGTGGTCGCTGGATTCATCATCCAACGGCGGTGGGGAAGCGGCGTCTTCGATCGCGGGCGCCGTGCGCGGCATCTTGACCAACAGCATCGTCTCATCCGCTGCGTCAGCGTCTGATTCTGTCGCGTCGTCGAACTCTTCGGTTTCGTGACGATCGTCCCAGTCTGCTTCGGTCTCCTCGCTAGGATGATGGACAATCAATCCGGAACGACGCTTGCCGCCAATGATCACTGCCGGCGCGTAACCAGGCTCGCTACCCCAGGCATGCGCGCCGGATGCATCCGTACCACATTGATCGGGATCTTCAATGTCGGTCGATCCAGATCTCTTCCACCTTGATTTCCATTTCTCGACCAAGCTCTGCCATGGCGTTGTGGCGACAGAACCTCGAGCCGTCCAGGCCGTTCCGGCCATCGCCGAAGCTGCCGTTGCGAAGCGTAGAATCGCGTAGTCGGTCCACATCATCAAACCGATCACGGTTGCTCCGACGGCGACAACCAATGATCCAGCAAAATTGAAATGCTCGCGGAGGGTACTGGACATAAACAGGCCGGCATAACCACCGCTGCCGGTCAATGGTCCGGGAGTAGCCGAGGGGATCAACAGCGACAAGAGCGTCGTCAGTCCAGCCAGAGAAATAACCCACCCCAAGCCCCGCCCAAAAACATACTCGCGATAGGCACCGGTCAACAGCCAATAACACAACAGCCCCAAACAAACGACTACGTAGACCGCCGCAAATCCCAACGCTGAAAACAATGTCTCGGCGACCAACGCTCCCAGAACCCCACAAGCGTTTTGGATTTTTTCATTAGCCGGAAAAACGACTTGATCCGTGGGAAACCAAACGGCCAAACGGGGCGATGCCTGCGCAATCGAATCGGCAGGATCGTAAGTTACCAAGCTCATGGCCAATAGTAATACTACGACCAGGAGTCCCAGGCTGAGCAGGTCTCGATTTAGATGGCGTCCGTCCATGTCGGAAGAATCGACCGGTCTGGGCGGTGAACTGTGCCCGGTGCTAGCCAGTCATCCCAGTCCGACCGATCCGCTCAGCCCCACTCCGAAAAATCGTTACAACCCCGAGGAATCGCCATCCCGACTATCGAGAGCCAAGCACTTCCAGCGACATGGCAAACTCGGCCGATTCGATTCGATCACCGTGGGCCAACTTTGCCCCTGATTCGGCGGCGTTGCCATTGATATTGAGGCGATGGTTGCAGCGAATCGCCAAACACTCGCCACTAAAGTACAAGGTCGCCTGGCTCAATTCCGGAATCACGATGTGATGCTGACTCGTGTTGCCCAGCAAACACGCTTGAGCCATTAGAATTGCGAAGTCGGTCCGCGGAACCGACTTGAGCGGTCCCAAATAATCCAGCACCGCGGTATTGGTCAGCGGACTCGGGATCCGCAGACGCAACGCCAGGCCCTCGCCCAACTTGAGCTCTTGCCCGGATGTGATCAACTCTCCCTGCGAATCCTCCGGCCCATTGGCAGCGACCGACTCGGGGACAGACGCCTGCCCCTCACGACCGGCAAAGTCGTGTAGCCAATAGCGACCGTTTTCACGCCGCAATTTCGCATGTCGCCGTCGCAGATTGGCCTGAAACGGCAATTGCACTCCCGACTCCGCCACCGCTTGGCCAATCCACACTTCATCCTGCGGGCAGACCAAGACCCCAGCCACCGAGTCAATCCACAACACAAAACGATGATGCCGTCCAATCAACTGAGAACTCGATCCAAGTAGTAACAAAAACAGCAAGCTCCAACTGGAGCCTGCCGTCAGCGTATCACAATTCGTGAATGACTTAAAGCATCAAACTACCGCGGGACAATCGGTGTTCCGCCACCTGGCGTCTGTTGAGCTGCCATGGCCGGGGCTTCCTTCTCTACCAATCGCCATCCCAACAGAGTTTGTGGGCGAGGTGAGAATTCGTCGCGCCACAATCGGGCAACATCCACCCCCAAGTCGCGGTTCAAGGCACTGCTGTGAAAATCGTAGATCTGGTACTTCAATACCGCTGGCCGGACCGCTCCGTCAGCCATTACAACCTTGACCGGGTTGTGGTCCGGTGCGAACAATTGGATTTGGATCGGCAAGAATTCTTTGCCACCCAACACCACGACAGCCCGACTATAGTGCTCGGCGTCTTGACGGCGTTTGGGGAACACTTCCAACCACCATTGCTCTTGAACACCTTCGGGCGTAATAGGACGAATATGATATCGTGCTTTCAATTCGTCGGCCTTCGCGCCGAACAAAAATGGCAAAGGACTGTTCTTGATGCCCTGCCCTTGCAATTCCAGCGGTAGGTTTTGTTTGATCAGCTGTTTTTCCGCATAGTCGAAAAAGTAAATCGCATCCCCGCTCGATACGTAACGTTCTCTCTGCTTGTCCATATTGGTCGCATCCAGATCCTGATACTCCAGGTTTGGATTGGAGGCACTTGGCGGCAAGGCAATCCGCTTTTTGTCCACTTCGATGATCGCGCGATCCGGCTTTTCGTACTTGATCATTCCACCCGCGATTTCATGGGCGACCATTTGCGATGTCGCCGGGTCCACGTAGTTGCACACCCCAGAATCATAAGTGAAGCGATTGAACTGGCAACGCAACCGTTCCACTTGACCGCTCGAGTTCTCCCAATACGCCAACACTTGGTCGACGTATTCTTGATAGGCCGGACTAAGTGGAAAGCCTTCGGGTGCCGGAATGGCGATGGTTTGTTCGTTGGCCGGATTCACCGCTTGATCGCCAACAGTCCCATTTAGTCCGTTGGCGCCAACGCCAGCTTGGCCGAAATCATCAAGTCTTCCCGCCTGCTGCCCAATCACCGGCAAAGAAGCAAAGTTGGCCGTCAACCAAGCGACCATCACAAAAAGAAAACGGCGACGTAGCAACATGGGTCTTCCCTGATCAAATGTCGTGTGCGCGGGTTAATCAACGACCGCCGTCCTAGCGGTCCGCTTTTAGTTTTACCAGTAAACTCAAATTCATCCGAGCCCAATTCGAGAAATTCGACGCGACTTTCAGCCAGCATGTCGCTGACCGCTCCGTCGGTCAGATTCACCAATCCCTGACTCATTCTCAACATACAAGCCCTGGCCCGTCTGTCGCTGACCGCTCCGTCGGTCAGATTCACCAATCCCTGACTCATTCGTAACATGCAAGCCCTGGCCCGTCTGTCGCTGACCGCTCCGTCGGTCAGATTCAATGCACTTGCGACCGTGAATCTGCATAACTCCTCTACAAGCAGCTACCACTTGGTCCACACGAATGTCGCGCATGGCACGATTCTCGGCCAACTTCTTCTTTCCGGACTGTTCTGTCTGGTGCCATGCCTGGAGGCAGACATGGCCATGCCCATAGGGTCCGGACTCCTCGGGAAGTGTTGGGCCAAACAAAACCACGCAGCGTTTGCCGACCGCTGCAGCAATATGCATCGGCCCCGTATCGCAACCGAGAAAGAACAGGCTGGATTGGCACAGTGCCGCCAACTGCAACAACGACGTGCTCGGGGCCAAGACAACGCCGGCCCCAGATCTGGCGACGATTTCTTCCGCCCATGCTTTTTCTTCGGGCCCGGCCCAAGTCACAACAACCGACAGTCCATCCTGCGCGAGTTGGCTGGCCACCTCAGCCCAGCGGTCGTTTTCCCAGCGTTTGCTGGGCCAACTGGCGCCTGGATTCAACACGATATAGGTCTGCGGAATGGCTCCGGCACTTTGCTGTTCCGCCATCCACTGCGTCGCCTCCACCGTGAGCGGCAAATTCAGGCTCGCTGTTCCAGGCTGCCGAACGAGGCTCCGGCGGACTTGATCCTGGCAATCTGTCAACGAGTCTACCAATTGCAGGCTGCGGTCCACCAAATGGGTCGCCGTTGAGTCAGGAAGAACCAAGTGATTGTTCAGCCATGTCGAGAGTTCTTTGCCATATCGCCCGCCAAACCCGACGCGAAAACGGGCGCCTGATAACCAACCCAGCACAGAGCTCTTCGTCAAAGACTGTGGATCCACGGCCAGATCGATTCGAGCCGCGCGCAACCGAGTTCTCAACTTCCAGATTTCCCGTGGGCTCTTCAGATAGTCGCGAGGAATCGGCAAAATTTCATCGATGGCCGGATGATGCGCCAATAGTTTCGGCCCAGGAGACTCCATCGCCCAATAGATCCGAGAGTTTGGCCAATTTCGCTTCAGAGCTTCCAGCATCGGCAGGGTCAAAACACAATCGCCAATATGGCTGAGGCGCGTGATCAATAGGTGCGGGCTATCGCCTGGAGAAAAATCGAATGCGATACGATTCTTGGGCATGGGTTGCTTCAACTTGCTAGCGAGTATTCGGAGCACTTTCCGTCCTCATGCTAACGGAAGGTCATCCTTCTTTGAAAGACTGATTTTCGTTTGACCTTGACTCCAATCTGGAGTTTCTTCTACTCTCGCCGCGCGCCCAGAATGTTCCGAGCAGAACAAGCGTGTGTGGTCGCTTCGTACAACAAAGACTGCAGGCTCAGGAAGGCTCGTCAGAGGCTGGTTGTGATTCTCTCGATGAGTTTGGGCGAGGCCTAGTCCTTGTTGATAGTGTGTATTTAGAAGATGAGGTGCTTCCGGTGGCCAATCAAGAATTCTCTCGTCAAGCGTTGTCTGGACTAATGGAAGAACTTGCACTGTCACAACCAATCTCAGCCGATGGCAGCTCCGAGGACAAGTCGGAACAGTGGCTTTGTCATCGCCGTAGTTTTTTATTGGCTGGATTGATCGGACTAGGCGGTTGCAAGAGCTGGAACCTTGGCGGAGACCGGACAAAAACTTCACTGGCGCCCGCCACCGACAAACTGCCCTACGTCTCCACGATGACCAATGTTTGGGGAGCAGCTCCGGCTCGCATTGATGGCGTCGGCATGGTCAGCGAATTAGCCGGCACAGGCAGTGCTCCCGCTCCAACTCGTTTTCGCGATGACTTGGTTGAAGACTTGCGACTACGAAACATTCCAGAGCCAAACAAGTTATTGAGCGAAGACTGGACCAGCCTCGTCTTGCTGAATGGAATTCTACCTGCCGGTTGTCGCAATGGTTCGCCGTTCGATGTCTTTGTTGGACTGGATCCTGGCAGTAGCACAACCAGTCTTGAAGGTGGATTCTTGATGCCGGCGCGGTTGACTCCCGTCCAAATCGGCAATGGCAAGGTGCTGCAAGGCAGTTTGGCCGGTACCGCGACCGGGCCGGTGTTGGTTCATGCGGTTTTTGACGGAGAAAGCCGTGGCAGCAAGGTCGCGGGTGTCGTTCCAGGTGGTGGCCGATCCACCATTACACGACAGTTTGGACTACAAACGAAGTCCGAGTATCAAACGATCAAAGACTCTATGAAGGTGACGGCGGCGATCAACGCTCGGTTCAACTTTATCGAAAACTCGCAACGACAACCGGTCGCGAATGCTAAAAGTGATTTGAAGATTGATTTGCAAGTTCCTGATATCTATCGCTCGAATATCAATCGCTATATCCATGTTGTTCGCAATATCGCCATCGGTGAATCCGCCGCAGCTCAGGTATCCCGTTTGGAAAGCTTGGAACAGGAACTGCGAGATCCCAAGACTGCCGAAGTGGCGTCGTTGCGATTAGAGGCATTGGGCGAAATCGGAGTCGCCGTCCTCGAGCGAGCCCTGCGACACTCCGACCCAAAGGTCCGCTTCATGGCAGCCATGTCGCTGGTTTATCAGGAGAAGCCGGTGGCCTGTGAAGAGTTGGGACGATTGGCCGAAGAGCAATGGGCTTATCGCTGGCACGCGCTGACCGCTTTGGCTGCGATCCCTCACCCAACTGGCAAAGAGACGCTGCGCAAGCTCTTACAGGCCAAGAGTGTTGAAACTCGGTACGGCGCTGTTCGGTGTTTGATCACCAATGATAAAGACGACTCGGAGGTGATGGTTGAATCATTTGGTCCTGGCGGTGACGACGAGAAAAACTTCGCCATGAAGACCGTCTTTTCCACCGCAGAACCAGTCATTCATTTGGCCAGATTCAAAGAACCAGAAGTCGTGCTGTTCAATCCTGACCAGACGCTTAAACCCGGTTTCAGTTACATCGTCATGGGCTGGACGGTCACCAGCCGAGCCGACGGCCGCGTGGAAATCAAACATTTTCCTGTGGATGGTCGTGACCGACGCATGGAATGCAGCTCTCAATTGAGCGATGTGTTGCGTTGTTTAGGTAAGATCAACGCCAACTACTCGCTTGTCGTTCGACTCTTGAAGCAAGCGTCGGCTGAGCAGGCTTTGGATGGTCGGTTGGTGATCAACGCGCTGCCCAAACCGGATCGGGCTTACGATCCCTCTGGGACACAAATGGCCATGCCGGAGTTGTTCCAGGGCGGCTTGGACGGGGAGACTGGGCCAAGTCCCGATGATGGCGATCGGGAACTGGAAACCCTGGTCAGTGCGGACCTGGAACCGACCGCAAGGGACATCAAGATCGATGATGAACCCAAACCAAAAACGGCCAAGGAATTCAAATGGTGGTGGCAATAGTAGTCCGCGGATTCCATGCTTAAAGCTCTCGAATTGTCTGGCTTCAAGAGTTTTGCGGATCGAACCAGGTTCGACTTTCCGCCTGGCATTACTGTCGTTGTTGGCCCCAACGGCAGCGGTAAATCGAACATCGTCGACGGGCTAAAATGGGTCCTGGGCGAACAGTCCGCCAAAAGTCTTCGTGGCAAAGACATGGCGGACGTGATCTTCAAAGGCAGCGGGGGTCCGCAAGGCCGGAAGCCCGCGAACAGCGCCGAAGCCACCATCATTCTCGAAAATGACGACCGTCGCTTTCCCTTCGACCATGATGAAATCCGTGTGACGCGTCGAGTCTTTCGCAGTGGCGAAAGCGAATACCTGATCAATAACGAACCTGTTCGACTGCGCGATATTCGCGACCTCTTTCGTGGCACGGGCGTAGGAACCGATGCCTACAGCTTGATCGAACAAGGCAAGGTCGAACGGATGTTGCAATCCACTTCGAAAGACCGTCGCGCCATTTTCGAAGAGGCAGCGGGTATTAGCCGCTTCAAAGCCAAATCCGTCGAAACTCAGCGTCGCTTGGCTCGCGTCGAGCAAAATTTGCTCCGCCTGGCAGACATCGTCGAGGAAGTGGGCAGTCGTTACCGCAGCATCAAAGCCCAGGCCTCCAAAGCCGTGCGCTATCGACAAGCATCCACCCGCCTGAAGTTATTGCGAACCCATTTGGCAAAACTCGATTACGAGTTCTTCCAGAACCGACTAGAACAGTTGCAAGGCGAACGCTTGTCGCTCACACAGGGTCTGGCTCAATCGCAGCAAGACGCCACTCGAACTCAAGCCGAACTGCAAGGCATCATCGCCGAAAGTCAAACAGCGCAAGCAGCCTTCGAAGAGAATCAGCGACTGTTCGCTGATCTCCGCGAACAAATCGCGGCGATTGGCTCCGAGTTTCAGGAAAAACAACTTCGCGTCACTGAATTGGAACAGCGTCTCGAGCGCCAACAAGCGCAGTGGGAAGGCGGTCGGCAACGCCGCGAACAACTGGCGAACGAGCAATCGCTCTTGTTGAAGGATGTCGAGCTCTGCGAAGTCAATTACTTTGATCTCCGCACGCAATTAGAACAGCTGCAACCACGACTGTTGACCCTTCAACTTCAACGTCGTGATTCCGAACAACAGATTAGCGAACTACAGGCCAAGGTCACCGCATGGCAAACCGAAACCAATGAAGCGGCGTCTCGCTTGGCGGCGACGCGGACTGAAGCGACATCCCTTCGCGAGTCCATCGAAAAACGCAAGGCCTTGCTCGCGGAATATGACAATCGATTGATTGGCCTTGGTCAGCAGCAAGTCGAATGGCAAAGCGCCGCTGAAAACCTGCATCGGCAGGCGGAGTTAAAAGACTCGGATCTGAAGCGATTGGGTGATGCCATTTCGTCAACCCAGACAACTTTGGAACAACGACGCGTCGAAGAAGGCGAACTCCGTAGCGAACAAAACGGTGACCAACAACGCTCAGCCGTCATCCGTGAAATGGAAAGCCAGTTGGAAGGGGTCAATAGTGGAGTCAAGCAAGTACTGGCTGCTGCAAAGCAAGGTCAGGACAAGTACCGGGAAGTTGTCGGCTTGGTGGCCGACTTGATTCAAGTCGAAATGCAACATGCCCTGTTGATCGACTTGGCTTTGGGAGATGTGGCGCAGCACGTCGTCTTAACGGGGGACGACTTGGTACGCGCCGTGGCTCGCCAGGAATTAAAGGTTGCCGGACGCGTGGGGCTGATGTCTTTGTCCCACCCCATCAGTTTAGGTGGGGATCATGAGAGCCGCTTGCCCGCTAGCCCGCAAGTCATTGGCCGTGCCGTAGAGTTCATCCAAGCCAAACCCAGTTACCAAAGCTTCGTCGAAAGATTACTGGGCGGCACCTGGATCATCGCCGATTTAACCAGCGGCCTTGACCTGCGAGAACAAGGCTTTACCAATGTCCGGCTGGTCACCATGGCCGGCGAGATCCTGGAACCGGATGGACGAGTGATCGTCGGAGCAAAGTCACCGAATAGCAACTTGGTCTCTCGTCGCAGCGAATTACGACTGCTGAAAACTCAAATCGTCCGGCGTCAAGAGCGAATGCAAGAGCTAGCCGTTGAACTGTCCCACTTGAAGGGCCAGTTAGAAAACTATCGACAGAACCATCAGTCTTTGCTGAAAGAACAGAAGGAACTCAGCGGTCAACTGCAAGAGTTGCATCGAAACTTGGCTAGTAACGAATCGCAGCAAACTCAAGCGCGACAGCTCAGCCAACAATGGTCACAAGAACAACAGAAAGAACAACAACGACTCGAGAAACTGGACGAGTCACTGAAGCAAGACCATTCGCAATACGAAACGCTGTTGCAGTCGATTCAGGAGGCCAATCAACAACTGGAAACAGCGCGAAACGAAGCTCGCGGGTCACAGACCGAGGTACAAGAGGTTGAAAAACAACTGACGATCGCGAAAGTGCAATTCGCTAAACTCGAACAACAACTACAACAATACCAGACCCAGCAAGAATCGATCGTGGCCGCCTTGAACGAACGCGACCAACAGCTGAATGAGCTGCACTCGGAACTGCAAGCGGTGGGTGCCGAACATGGCGAGCTGCAAAAGCGGATCGTCGAATTGGGCGAACTACGGCAACAACTGGACGACCGACGCGGGCAAATCCAGCTCCAGTTGACACATGCCAAAGAAGACCGCGATCAATGGGAACAACGCCGCGTCCAAATCTCGCTGCAGCTGGAGTCGCATCAGGCTAGTATCAAACGCCAAGAGCATCGCCAGCTGGAAATCGAAGGCGAAGGCAATCAACTGGCGCTCCAAAAGACGCAAATGCTGGAACGACTCCGTGATGATTACGGATTAGAAATCGAGACCGTCTTGGAGTATGTCCCACAATACCTAGCCGTCGGCGACTCGTCCGCGGCCAACCAGAGCACTGCGGTGTCTGAGTCGGAGGCGACTCCAGCCACGCTTGAAAATGCCGATTTGCTGGTTTCAGCCGAACGCGAGTTGGTGGAACAAGAAATTCAACAGCTCCGCCGGAAAATCAATAACATCGGCGCTGTCAACATGGATGCCTTGGCCGAATTAGAAGATTTGGAATCTCGCTACGAACAATTGAACACGCAATATCAAGACTTAATGTCGGCCAAAGATGGGCTGCATAAAATTATCCAACGAATCAACATGGACAGCCGCCGGATCTTTGCGGAGACATTAGAAGCGATTCGATTGAATTTTCAACAGCTTTATCGCAAGACGTTCGGAGGCGGCAATGCCGACTTGATCTTGGATGAGAGCGAAGACATTTTGGAATCCGGTATTGAGATTGTCGCCACGCCGCCCGGCAAGTCAGAATTCAACAACTCCTTGCTGAGCGGTGGCGAGAAAGCGCTTACCGCAGTCAGCTTGTTGCTGGCGATTTTCAAATATCGCCCCAGCCCTTTCTGTGTCTTGGATGAGGTCGACGCGCCATTTGATGAGGCCAACATTGGACGTTTCGTGGACGTCTTGAAAGAGTTTCTCGGTTGGACCCGTTTTGTCATCGTTACTCACAGCAAAAAAACCATGACCGCCGCGACCACTTTGTACGGCGTCACCATGCAAGACTCGGGCGTCAGCAAGCGAGTCAGCATCAAGTTCGAAGAAGTTTCTGAAGACGGCCAAATCCTCACGCCGGGCGATCCAGCGGCACAAGTCACTAGGTAGTCCGCTGTCGCAACGAATACTGCAAAAATAATCCTGCACAGCACAAAAGGACTGCCGCAATCATGTACGGAGCCAACAGGTTCCACTTCATGAGCGGAATGGCCAAGGCAGAACCCAGAATTCGAGCCAACGCATTGACACTCTGACCCGTCCCCAACACTGCTCCTTGCTGGTCCCCCGGTGCCGCGCGCGACAGAAGCGAATGAATCGATGGCTGAATAAACGCAAAACCCGCGACCACAATCATCATGGCCGCGAAGAATCCGACCAAAGATGCGGAAAATACGGCGACCGTCATCGCCAAGAATCCCACCACTTCCATCATCGAACCCATCGCGGCCATCTGCGCGTCGCTGAATCGCTTGTATAAAGGCCGTACAATTCCACCTTGAATGATTGCGGAAGAGAACCCGATCAGCGCCATGGTCAAGCACAAATCTCGCCATTCGAAATCGAACAACTCGCCCTTGAGCAATAACGTCAACGTCGTTTCGAACCCCGCAAATGAAAACACGACCATGAAGATCAACCCCAACATGGCTGGCACTCCTGCCAATCGCCAAGCCACACCAAAATTCGATAACCGAAAACGAGCCGCCGCCGATTGACTGTTCTTGGTCAATGACTCAGGAAGTAAGAATGCTGCCAGAACCAAGGCCACGGCGGACAAACCAGCAGCCACATAACCCAACCAAGGTCCAGGTGCGGATTTCCCGTCAGGTACCGCGAAGTAACCCAACAACGGCCCAAACGTGAACCCGACCCCAAACGCCATCCCTACCAACGCCATGCCCCGTGATCGACCCGCTTCACTTGTCGTATCCGCGATGTACGCTTGAGCCGTGCTGATCGTCGCTCCACAAATGCCGGCCCCAATTCGAGAAGCAAAAATCCAGGGCAGACTCTGCCAAATCGTGGCAAAACCAAATAACGTATAAAACACCACCGATCCGAACAAACCAAACATCAAAATCGGACGACGACCGACTCGATCCGACATCAATCCCCAAATCGGCGCAAACAGAAACTGCATGGCCGAGAAACTGGCCATCAACATCCCCAACTGCCAACCGGACTCGTCCAACGTAAATTGCTTGGAGTAGATCGGCAGCAAGGGCAACACCATACCAAAACCCAACAGGTCAATCATAACCACCAAGAAGATCACCAACAGCGAACCGGTTTTGGCGCGCTCGCCCGAAACATCGCCGGGACGATTGGACGGGTCGTTGGAAACAGTGTCAGCGACTTTCATGAAGCATGCGTTTCTGGAGTACGGGCGTTCTGCGAGAGAAAATCAACATGGGCCAGTTGCCCGAGGAAAGTTTAACGCCCCGGTGATTTCCAGCGAGGGTATGGCAGCAAGTCAGCGAAACGCAAAAAATCCCGAGAAAACCCGCGATTTCCAGCGGTGAGGCTGAAAAAACTGCGGGTTTTCTTCGATAATTGCCGAAAAAATGGGCTCAAATGGGCTTTTTTAGCGAACTCACGCTTGCAAAAGCCTATTAAATCAGTCTAATTCCACGCGTTCAATGTTTCACTACGGTTTGCGTAAACCGAAAACATTACCCAAGTCCCCACAGCTCAAGGAGGGTTTCACCCTATGGCAAAATCCAAAGCAGAAGCACCGAAGGCCATGACCAAGTCTGAAATTTTGGCTGGCATCGCCGAAACGACTGGCTTGGCCAAGAAAGATGTTGGCGCCGTTCTCGAAGCGATGAATGCTCAAATCGCGAAAGCCGTTTCGAAGAAAGGTGCTGGAAGCTACGCAATCCCTGGATTGTGCAAGATCGTTGTTGTCAACAAGCCTGCTCAACCCGCGAAGAAAGGCGTCAAGAATCCATTCACCGGCGAATTGATGGACGTTCCAGCGAAGCCAGCCAAGCGCGTTGTCAAAGTTCGTCCTTTGAAGCAACTCAAGGACATGATCTAGTCGCTTTGGCGTTTCGCGAAATCGATAAAAATAAAAGCCTGCCCGTCTTCAAGGACGGCAGGCTTTTTTATTCTTGGTCGGTCCGATTTCTGGCGCTGTGTTCAAGACCAGGAAGCCAAGGCCTTTTCCCGCAGTCCTGCTCCCCAGCTGTTCGCTGTTCGCGATTCGTGCTTAAAAAAGTCAGAATGGCAACCAGTGAAACTCGTCCATCGCGAGAGCGGCCAACGATCCCCCTGCACGAGGCGGATTAGCCGTCGATCGCCACAAACTCTTCGACGTCACCATTCGTTTCGGCATCTTGTACGAAGTCCAAGGCTCCGACCCGAGGATTGGCAAAAGTTCCGTTGACGCGTTCTTCAACAGCCCGCGTCAACACGACCTCCGACGGAGCATCCAAATCGTCCGTTAAGTACGTGTACTCTGTGGCCAACCGTTGGAAAAATCGGGACGAAGACTGGGCTTCAACCGTCGAGACTCGCTTGTCACTAACGGCCGAATGGATCATCGATCGCACACCGCGCATCACGTCTTCAGGCGTGTGATTCACCAATTCCAACGCCTCCGAAACGACCGTTCCGCGCCGCGTGAAAACCATCATGCGATCGTTGGCGTCCGCATCCACCGTCAACACATGCAATCGCCCCAAGAGATTGTGATAATCACCCAACACCTCTTGATACGCCCCCACCAAAAAGATGCCCAACCAGTATGGCTCATCCTTCTGCATCGGGTGCAACGGCAATGTTTTGCGTTTTCCGTTCGGCCCTACAAAATTGACAATACAACCGTCCGAATCGCAGGTAATATCGCCCAAGGTCCCTTGCGAAGTGGGCTTTTCCAACAGCCGATGGATCGGCATCAATGGAAACAGTTGATCGATAGCCCAATTGTCCGGCAACGATTGGAACAACGAAAAGTTCGCATAGTAGGTCTCGGCCAGATTCTGGCTCAGTTCTTGGAGTTCTTTGGGAATAAACTCCAGCTCTTCCAAGCGACCGCGAACCCGTTGGCATAGCACAAAGAACATTCGCTCGGCCTTGACGCGTTGGTCCAAAGTCATGTGACCGTTGGCAAACAGTTGCAGTGCCATTTCGACTGCTTGTTGGCCGTCGTGGTATACTTCCAACACGTTGTCTTCGTTGAGTTCGACCAAGTTACCTTGGAGCTCAAACAACGGCGGAATCTTTTCTTCTTCCGGCGTCAATGTCAAACTATCTTGTCGATTCGTTTGGACCGCACCCAAGACCGGCACAACCAAGACGCCGTGATGAGCCGCCACCGCGCGACCGCTCTCCGAAACAATGTCCGGATGCGGTACTCCCATTTGATTGCAGACTTGTTGCATGTAGTACACCACGTCGTTGGCATACTCTTGCAACGTGTAATTCATACTTGACGGCTCGGTATTGCGATTGCCCGTGTAGTCCACGGCCAACCCACCGCCCACATCGATCGTATTGAGCGGAATGCCTTGCTTGTACAAGTCACCGTAAATCCGCGTCGCTTCAATAATCGAAGCCTTGATGTGCCGTACGTTATTGATTTGGCTACCAGGATGAAAGTGCATCAATTCGAGTCGATGGATCAGGCCCAGGGCTCGCAGCTGGTCAATTCCCTCCAACAATTGGCTGGTGGAAAGACCGAACTTGGAATTCGAACCAGCGGAACTTTGCCAGTGGCCGCTGACGCGAGCTGCCAATTTCACGCGAACACCCAGACGCGGACAAACGCCGAGACGCTTGACACATTGCGCCACCATTTGAATTTCATGCGGTTTTTCGATAATGATCGTGACGTTTCGCCCCAGTTGAAACGCCCGCACCGCCAACTCGATGTAGGTATCGTCTTTAAACCCATTGCAGAACACAGGCGTGTGGTTGTCGGCTTTGCAGATCGCCGCCATCATTTCGGCCTTGCTGCCCGCTTCCATGCCGACCGCCGATCCGACCGACACACCGCTGGCATAGACCGCATCCAACACTTCCTGGTGTTGGTTGACCTTGATTGGGAACACCAGGGTGTACTTACCTCGGTAACCGTACTTCTCACGTCCGGCCGCAAACGCGGCATAGAGTTGCTGAACTCGGGCCCGAATAATGCCCGGCAATCGAATCAAAACCGGAGGCGTCAGATCTTGCGCCAAACCTTGATTCACGATCTCGACCAAATCCCAGGCAATATCTTTGCCCGGGCACGGATGCACCATGATGTGACCATTTTCGCCGATCGAAAAGAACTCGTCGCCCCAGCGGTCAATTTGATATGTATCGATTGCGTGATCGATGTTCCAACTCTCAGCGTGGTGGTGTTCCATCAAAGTCCGCCTTTCGTGGTCGATGGACAGGAAGCCGTAGCGTCAAACCCCAAGAACGAAAATTTTATCCGTTCGCTCCATTTTGAATAGAGCTTTTTTCCCGTCAAACAAACAAATTCGCCGATTGTCGGACGTGAAGCGACGTTAACGCTGGTCTTGCTGGCGGCTAAGTGTCTGCGCGAACTGAGTCACAACCGTCCGCTGGGCGATCTTTTTCAGGACTTGCGGTCTTCTTTCCAAGATCCACCGCAACGCTTTTTCGGCGGTCCATCCGTATTGAGCCATCAGATAACAAACGACGACGGTGGCGCTGCGCGCTCGACCCGCTTTGCAATGAACATAGACCGACCTGCCTGCGGCGGTTTGCGTTTGCATGAACTGGACAGCTGCCTGAATGTCTTTCAATTTTGGCGGCTGAAAATCTACGGTTGGCATCCAAAATTGCTCGATGCCAAACTCCTGATACAACTCGAGGTGGCCGGGAAACTCCTGGCAAGTATTCACTACCGCTTTGACGCCAAGCGCGGCCAACTTCTCGACATCCGAACGAAACGGGACCGCCCCCAAGATCAAAGTTGGCTCCAGCACCGTCCACCACTGCCAACGGCGGGTGATCCGGCCTTGGACGATATTCCAAGCCAGCGTCGGATAGTAAACGACAGCTGCTGCAAGTCTTCGAAGCACTGAAATCACCTTATCCGCAATCACCCCGTGCGTGCTTGTTTATACCCGCAATTCGGTAGGGTCACACATGCCAGCGAGTCGAGTGGCGAACAAAAAAGACCTGAAGACAAGGCGGCACGCCGCCTCGACTCGAAGCGTGACCACCACCCGACAATTATGACCGTGGATGAAACCGATTATGGACTTGCTTCAAACGCGACTGATCGACATGGGTGTAAATCTGTGTGGTAGCAATACTGGCGTGGCCCAGCATTTCCTGCACTTGCCGCAAATCGGCACCACCGGCCAACAAATGGGTCGCGAAACTGTGTCGCAAGCTGTGTGGGCTGATGGAATCTGTGATACCCGCGTCCAAGGCATACTTCTTGACCAGCTCCCAAATCGCCTCCCGACGGAGGGGCTTGCCGGTCCGCGAGACAAACACCCAATGCTCGTAGTCCGTCTTTCCGTGCATCAACTTGGGCCTCAACTCAGCCAAATAGGTCCGGATGGCGGCGATGGCGGGTTGCCCCAATGGTGTCATTCGTTGCTTGCTCCCCTTCCCTTTTACTTTCGCATAACCTTCGTCCAAATGCAGATCCTGCATGCGCAGGTGAGCGACTTCCGAGACTCGGCACCCGCTGGCGTACAAGGCCTCCAGCAAGGCTCGGTCCCGCAAATGCAAGGAGTAGCTCATCCGCGGCGCTTGCAAAAAGCGATCGACCATTTTGGGAGAAAGCACCGAAGGAATCCGCTGCCAGAGTTTCTGGCTGCCCAACAGTTCGACTCGATTTTCCTTGAGCACGCCTTCGAGTTGCAGGTATTTGAAGTACATCCGCAAACCAACGATCGTTCGCGCGATGCTGGCCGGTGCCAATCCGGAATCAGCCAGCGAACCCATGAATTCCGCGAGCATCGGTACGGTCAAATCTGCTTCCCGACGCCGCCCCAACCAAGCTGAGAATTTGCTTAAATCTCGTTGATAGGCCGCGATCGTATTGTCTGCCAAGTGGCATTCACTGCGACAATAGTCTAAAAAAGCGTCCACCCAAGCCCTTTCGGTCTTGGCCGGGGGTGAAGCGACCACCGGTCCGGTCGTCACTCGATTTCCGCGACGTCCACCTTTGATCAGTTTCGGCGTTCCGTCACTTGGCTTCGACGACATCGCGATCTCTCGGTGGGATGGAAGGTGGAGCGTCTGGTCGTACTCCGATCGGTCATACTCCAATCGGTGGCGTTCCGATTGGTGGCGTTCCAATTGTTCGCGGTACGCAAGGAATAGGAACGAGCAAGCACGGACATTTGTAGATGATCGGCTGAAATGCCGTCCGGCTGTAACGGTTGTTAGAAGGACATCAATGCAAGAGATTTTTTCGCTCAAGCCTTACCGCTTTATTCCCCCTTACCAAACGCGGTGGTTTTCTCGATTTTCGCGTTGGATCCGATTTCACCGCCGACTGATTTGGAAGCTGGAGGGCGTCCGAGGCCACGAAGTCCGTGGTGCCGAGCATCTTCGAGAATCGTTGGCCGCGGGTCATAGCATCGTTTTGGCCCCCAACCATAGCCGCACGGCCGATCCGATTGCGTTCGGATTCCTAGAAGAAGCCGTCGGCGTGGATTTGTTCGCGATGGCCAGCTGGCACGTATTCAACCAGGGTTGGTTGACGACCCAAGTGGTGCGAGGCCTGGGTGCCTTTAGCGTCAATCGCGAAGGATTGGACCGGGCTTCGATCGACTACGCCCTGAAAATACTAGAGACCCACGAACGTCCGCTGGTGATCTTTCCCGAAGGTTCGACTAGCCGCACGGCGGATCGACTGATGCCGTTCTTGGACGGCCTAGGCTTTATCGCGAGAACAGGAGCCAAAAAACGGCAAGCACTCGATGGAGGCAAGACGGTAATTCACCCCATTGCGTTTCAATATCGTTATGAAGGCGACCTCGTGGCCGCCGTGTCACCCATTCTCGACCGCATCGAAGAACGACTAACTTGGCAACCGAATCGAGTTGCCGAGCTCTTGCCGCGCATCCATCGGATTGGCCTGGCCCTCCTGTCAATCAAAGAAATCGAGGTCTTCGGCAGCCAACAGTCTGGCGAACTGCCCGAGCGGCTAACCAACTTGATCGAGCGTTTGCTACAACCACTCGAAAACAAATGGTTAGGAAGTCCCCAAAGTGGGACGACGTCCGCGCGCATCAAGACTCTGCGAACCAAAATCCTGCCCGACATGACCGAAGGTAAAGTTCCCGTTTCGGAAATGCCGTCTCGATTTGCGGACCTGCGCGACACTTATGTCGCGCATCAGATGGCCTGCTTCCCGCTCGGCTATCTGAACGAACGTCCCTCGGTCGACCGCTTGCGAGAAACCGTGGAACGATTTGAAGAAGACACCACCGACAAGGCACCAAGGATCGCGCCGCTAAAATGCGTGGTCGAAGTCGGTGCAGCGATTGAAGTGACCACCGACCGAGCCGCTCGGCGCGGCGCTGACGGCGATCCGTTGGTCCAGTTGGTCTTCGATCGCTTGCAAGCCATGTTGAATCGATTGGGTGCGGAATCCCCCCTGTTCTCAAGTTAACTGTTTGAATTGGAATGGCGAATGTTGTTGGCTGAACTAACTTCCCCACAAGTGCGCGAACTTGATCGCAATCTCCCGGTTGTCGTACCAATCGCCGCCCACGAGCAGCACGGTGCCCACCTGCCCTTGTACACCGACAGCTATTTATTGGGAGAAGTCGTTCGCCGACTGCAAGATGCTCGTCCACAAGACGTGGTCATTGCCCCGCTGCAATGGCTAGGAAATTCGCATCATCATCGCGATTTTCCCGGCACCTTGTCAGCCGCTCCGCGCATGTATTTGGATTTGGTTCAGGGATTAGTCAACAACTTGATCGACGATGGCTTTCGGCGCATCTTGGTTCTCAACGGCCATGGCGGCAACGACATCCCTGGACAGCAGTCGATGTTCGAAATTCGCCAACAACACCGCGGTCGCAGCGATTTGCTGTTGCTGTTCAGCTCTTACTGGCGATTGCGACCGTCCGAGGTTGACCCGGAACTACGGTTTCAACAAGTCGAAATGGGGCATGCTTGCGAATGGGAAACGTCGATGATGTTGCGATTGGCACCCGCGCTCGTCGGCAACTACCTGAGTGCCAAATCGGTTGATCCCTCCGGCAGCTTCCTGCCTGCTTATCGTGCGTGGGTGACCCAAGATCGGTCGGCTGTTGGGCATATCGGTTTTCCCGCGTTGGCAAGTATCGAGAAGGGGGAATACTTGTTTAAACTATTTGCAGGTGGCGTCATCGGGTTGATCGATCGGATTCGCTGCTGGAACGGACAAACTTGGAAGGAAGAGACATGCTGAGTCGTCGACAGTTTCAATGCTTGAGTCTCGCGTCTGGATTGAGTGTGTTGGTTGCTGGAAACCGAGGTAACTCGGAGGTTCACGCCACCCATCGAACAACGCGGCGACCCAAGATCGCATTTCTTGGAACAACCGTGTTCCAACATTCTCACGCTCAACATTTCTTGGATCGAATGACCGTCGGATACATGATGGGCGGTCAATGGCGTGAACCCTTGGTGGAAATGGCCAGTGTTTATATCGACCAATTTCCGGCCAACGATTTAGGCAAGCAGCGATTCGAGAAATACAAGTCTCCGGTCTTCACTTCGATTGAAGAAGCACTGAACTTGGGCGGAGAAAAATTGGCGGTCGACGGTGTGGTGATCATCGCTGAACATGGCGAGTACCCGGTAAATGAAAAGGGACAAACTCGCTACCCGCGTTACGACTGGTTCAAACGAGTCGTCAAGGTTTTCGAAGACAGCGGTCGCAGCGTCCCTGTATTCAACGACAAGCACTTGTCGACGACTTGGAGCGAGTGCCAAGAAATGGTCGCAGATTCGCAACGCTTGGACTTTCCGTTTTACGCCGGTTCTTCACTGCCTGTGACTTGGCGATTGCCTGCGATCGATCTGCCGTTTGATGTTCCGCTCCGCGAGAGCGTTTGTGTCGCTTACGGTGGCGTCGACAGTTATGATTTCCATGCGTTAGAGACCGCCCAGTGCATGTCCGAACGCCGACGCGGTGGCGAAGTCGGGATCGCGTCCGTCCAGGCGATCCAAGGCGAAAAAGTCTGGGAACACTTGGCCCAGCAAGAGACAACGCAACGCCTGTTCTTGTCGGCGCTCGCGCGAAGCCACACACTTCCAGTTGAAGGCGGGTATCCCACCGATCGTTTGTCGATGGAGTGGGTCCAACGCGTCCTCCCCAACACCACAGCCTACTTTATCGAACATCGAGATCAATTCCGCACGACGATCTTCTTGACGGGCATTCAAGACTTCAATTATGCCGGGCTGCGCGCGGACAACGATGCGATTATTGGTTGTCAAATGATGCTGCCTATGCCGGGATCGAGCGCCACGACTGCGGATTTCTTCAACCCGCTTACTCGACACGTTGAAGAGATGATGGTGGCCCGCCGAACCGCTTACCCCATCGAGAGGACGCTGCTGACCTCGGGGATGGTCATCGGCGGTGTCGAGTCACTGCATCGTGGTCAAGTGATTTACCCAACGCCCGACATGGCGGTCAAGTATCAAGGCCCAGCAGAATCCATGTTTTGGCTGGAGTAAGAATACTTGCGATACCGCCAATGCTCGCTTTATCGCTGAGGAACATCGCGAAATTGTCGATGACAGCCTTGGCAGTTGGCCTGGATCGCCTGGCTAGATTGTTTTAATTTCGCGAGAACCATGGCGGAGTCGTTGTTCTTTGCCAACAAGTCAAGTTCTTGCTCGTAGCGGCGCACCAAAGCCTCCCCATCTTTCAACCAAGTTTTGAAGGCATCAGATGCCGTCGCGGTTTCGTCCGACCTCAACATCTCGGCGTACAACTCACGCAAAAGCAACGCCTCGTGCGCGGGCACCAGGTCAGGATGGGACGCCGGAGATTGAAACTGCGACTTTTCAATCGCTTGCAAATGCCCCCAGTGATGCTCCATCGCGACCATCGTCTCTGTCAGTGGCGGAACCTCAGCAACCTCGCGAAACTCAACCTGCACGGCGTCCAACTCTTCCTGGCTCAAGCGACGGGCGTCTTTGGCCACCTGATACAAGCCAAGGTAGTGTGGACTAGTCCCAGCCATCTTCAATACGGATTCGGAATGCTTGGCGTCCAAACTTCCCACCAAGACACACGCAACCGCAGCCGCGGTTGGACTGCGATGTTTGCCGTGGTGACAATGCACCAGAAGTGGGCCGGGCAAGTCACGAATGGCTTTGGCGATTTCGCGGCTCCGAGAATCCGATATCCCGTCATAGCCGTGCGGCAGGTGGACGTACCTTAGTCCAAAGCGCCGCGCCGTCTCAACATCCGGTTTCATCCCATCGACGCTGACGATGGTCTTGATGCCCAAGTCGGCCAATTCGCGAAACGCCGCTTCTCCTTCCGGCAATCCTCCTGAATAGACCCCGGACGTCACACGAATCAAATTGGGAACGAATTTGCTGGGCACGCGTTCAATTTCGGCCGCCGGAGCAGAGCGATCACTTTCGTGAGAATCTTGCCCAATGGCAACAGACGAAAACAACAAGCACAGCGTCAGACACAAAAAAACTAACTTAACTCGTGACGCCATGAAATCACCTCGAACTGCCAGCACCAAACAATCGCCTCATTTCGATCACGTTAATTCAGCAGCTTGCCTCGTGCAATCCGGGCATACGCCCTATCGCTCCGCGGGCTGGCGGCCCCCTCGTGTGGCTGGTCGAATTTCGTTAACCGCTACAGATTTCCTCGAGTCTGTAAAACTCGGGAAGATGATGATAAACGGCTCAAGAGAACAGATCTCCACGACGACAGGAACGAAGCGCAACGGCGGAATTCCCCAAACCCAAGGATAAAACAATGAGGCTCTGGACAAGCATCGGTTGGACGATGTTGCTGAGCTGCGTTTGCCTAAGCTCGATAGCCGAAGCTCAACAACAACGAACGTTTGGGCGCCCGCTGCAACGCCAGGCCGGCCCACAACGACTGTCCGATGTCGCCGCCGAAGCCGAAACGGCGGGTGGAATCACTGGTACGGAACGCTTTCTTCGGGATCGTCGCCGGGCTGGCACTTTTGTCGGCTCAGACCAAGCAACGACACGCTTTGTCGGTTCCGGTGCCGTGATCGAGTCTGGTCGAGTGCAATCGGCGGTCGAGTCACTCCCACCCACCGTTGACCTCGCTGCGCAAATCAATCGGCGTATGCCTCCCGTCGGTCCAAGCCAACCCTACGCTCCGCGTTTGATCTTGGACTTCGCCCCTTTGGATGCGACGGAAGATCGAACGTCGGTCGAAACGCGGCAGCACGCGGAACAGACTCAAGTCGAGTTGGCCCAGCTATTGTCGAAAACTGGAGCCGAATCCCTACAAGTCGAGATTCGCGACCGTGTGGCCTACTTGACCGGCACCGTTGCCACGTCGCGCCAGAGGGAGCTGGCCATCCTGTTGGCGTCGATGCAACCGGGAGTCTCACGGGTTGTAGATCAAATCGAGATGACCGCAACAGCCCGCTGAAGGTAGCCGCTTTGCAACCTCGCTAACGACAGCTCCACATCAGAAACCGGACCTTTCTGGACATGACGCCCCACCCATGTCGGCCACGCTGGGAAGCATTCTTTCCGGCGAAAACAGGCCCGACGGGGCCGACACAACCTTAGGCGATGTGTGTAAGCCAGCGGCTTGAGTGACATCTCATCCCCCCCAAGCCTGTAGGGTCGACACAAACGCACAGTTGAAGCACTTAAGATTCTTCACAGCCTTGTCATGTAGGGGGATCTCGAAGAACTGTTGCAGCGAGCATTCGTTTCGATGATAATCGCAGCACGGCTCGCCGATGGAATCGTCGAGCCGCCCCGCCTAATAATCCCACCTACATCATCCCACCGTCGAGAATTTGCCATGGGCGCCGCTGAATGTTTCAACGCGGTTCTGCAACGGATTCGCCTCGGATCCATCGATTGTTTCGTCGTTTGTTTGGCTGTGACTTTCAGTTCCTTGGCAATTGGGCTGAAGCACATTAACGCACAAGAGCCCGCCACGACAGCAACCGGTCCAGCGACAGCCACCAGTTCCCTGCCAAGTGGTGACCATTCAAGCGACGACTCCTTAGCCAACCGCATCGATCAGTTGTTGGCATCTGAACCACATCCGTGGAACGCCGCAGAAGCGGAAGCCGGGCAGTTATTGCGGCGGTTGTCTTTGGACTTGCGAGGCGTTGTTCCCACTCAGGATGAGTTGGATGCTTTTGTTGCCGATTCTTCGCCGAATCGCTGGTCTATCTGGGTTGATCGGTTTCTCGCCGATCCACTGTGCGACGAACATCTGGTGAACTTCCTCGATCGTACGTTGATGCTGCGCCGCAGCCATGTTCAAGTCGATCGATCGGCCTGGATCAACTATCTTCGCGAACAAGTGGCGAACGACGTGCCACTCGATGTCATCAGCAAGCAGCTCTTGTATACTCCTTGGTGGAATCTCGAACACCGCCCGGCTCAACGCTTCTATTTGGATCGTGGGGGTGATCCCAACATGATCACGCGAGACCTCGGGCGAGTCTTTCTCGGCCGCGACATGCAATGCGCCCAGTGCCATGATCATCCACTGGTCGATGACTTCAAGCAAATGGATTATCAAGGCTTGTTCGCATTTGTCTCCACCAGCAGCCTGACGGAGGTAACCTACAAAGATACGGAAGGTAAAGATCAAAAGACGCAGTTGTATGTCGAACGAGCTGCCGGTGACGCCCCTTTTGAATCGGTCTTCGAAAAGGGCGTGTTGTATCGAACCGGGCCTCGCTTTATCGAGCAAACGGAATTAGTTGAAGAATACGATCTGCCGGACGCTCGCTATGCTGGAACCGCACCAGAAGGTTCGTTGGCTGGAACTGTTTTGCCGCCCAAACGGAGCCGCCGACAAGCATTGGCGGAGCAACTCGCTTCTCGAACCAATCGGGCCTTTGTAACCAATTGGGCGAATCGGCTGTGGTCTCTGGCATTTGGGCAAGGCTTGGTGCATCCGCTTGATATGCATCATGCCCACAACCCCGCCAGTCACCCCGCGATGTTGTCGCTAATCAGTGATGGTTTCGTCGAGTCGGACATGCGGCCGCGAAAGTTTTTAAGATCGCTTGTATTGTCCGAGGCTTACCGCCGCGGAACGGTTCCCCAAATCATCGACGGAATCGACGAATTTGGAAGCGATACGCCGTTCGCCGCGGTCGGTCAAGCCACCGAGACAGAACTTGCGGCCGCATTAGCAAAACGTGAAGATCTAGCGGCGGTCGAAGCCCAGTCCTTGTCGGCTTATCAAACCGCGCGCGAAGCTTGGCTGAAGATACAAGGCGAACGCGCGAGTGCTCGCTCCGAATTGGATGCGGCGGAAGCTGTGATGCTAGCCGCCAAGCAAAAATCCAGCGATGCCACGCAGCTGTTGGTCGCTGCCCAAAAACGTCACGCAGATACCATAGCACGAACGGACGCATTGGACAAAGCCAGCGCCAACTTGCAGGAAGCTGCGAAAATCGCGGCGACAGAAGATGCCGAATTCCAACAAGCCCTTGCAGTCGTCCAACAAAGAGCCGATGCAGCTCGTGCCAGTCTTCCCGAGCTAGAAAAAGCCGTTGCCGATACCAAGAACTCTGCGGAGGCTTTGGGACAGGAATTGGCCACGAGCATCGCGAACATCCAAACGATCAACGCCAAGTTGCAATCGATCCATCAAGCGCTACTCGCAGCAGACGCAACCACGATCAGCCAACGCCAACAGTGGTCCGCAGCCTGCCAAGCACTCGCAAGCAACGAAAGCCGCATCCGTCGACATGAACGAATGATCGCTTGCTTGCAAGCGATGGACGCGGCGCAGCGGATAGCCGTTGAATTGGCGAGCCAGGTTCGAAGCGTGGCCGAGATTGAAGCCGAAATGCCCGCAGCGGAGGAACTCTTGGCAACTTTACAATCTCAATGGACCGCGACAAAAAATGCCGAACAAACAGCGACCTCGGCCGTGGTCGAAGCCAGCGAAGCTTTACAAAGACAAACGTTCGAGATATCACAATTGCAACAGTCGTGGGAAGCGTTGGACCATTCCACCAAGCTTGTTTCAACCGCCGAACCGCTGTTGGCCGCTCAAACTGCCATTGCCCAAGAACTGGAAGCCCGCCGTAATCAACTAGCTGCTGCTCAATCGACTGCCGATACCGCCAAACAATCGGCTGAAATCGCTGCGCAAGCGGTTGCTGCTCGGGCTCAAGAATGGACCCTCCAAGAAGCGAAGCGGAAGTCTATCGAAGAGCGGATCGCGACCACTCGCGCGACGATATCACAACTCGAACAGTCACTCGCTGCAGCCAAATCGCTCGCGATCGAAAAACAAGCTGCCGTTCAAGTCGATTCGACCCGACAATTAGCGACAGCTTCATTGCAGCCCCTCTCCCCGGAACAACTTTGTTGGAGCACGTTGCGAATCACGGGTGTGCTCGATGCCTATGTTCGAAACGAGGCGGCGGAACTGGAGAAGCAAGCGCCAATGGCTCCGGATGCCGATTCCAATGCCAAAGCCGCGCGCCATCGACAAGCGGTTCGGGCAGCGTTCGACAAATTGCGTGGCATCGCCGACGTTTACGTGACGTTGTACTCGTCCGGCCCCGACAACACGGAAGATGATTTCTTCGCATCGGCTGACCAAGCGCTCTATGTCTCGAATGCGGGTAGTGTTTATGCATGGGCGGGCCCAGGCAATGACAACGTGACCCAAAAAGCGATCGCTATCACCGACAACGCCGAAATTGCTCGACTTCTTTATTGGACTTTACTAGCCCGCCACCCAACGGAAGCAGAAACGCAGTTAGTCGTCGAACAATTGATTGCTGCCGGAGACGGACGCTCGGCTGTGATCCAAGAAATGGTGTGGGGACTCTTAGCGAGTGCCGAGTTCCGCTTTACAAATTGACCGCTAAACAACTGTCCGCCAAATCGAGGAGATGAACATGCACGCTAAATACGCTTGCCAATCACGAGAACACTCGGCGAGTCGTCGTCGGTTTCTGGGTTTAATGAGCGGCGGAATCATGGCGGGTGGCTTGGGTTGCCTGACGCGTGGAGTAGCGGCTGAGTCGCTGCGTCAGCAAGACATGCGTGTGGTCGTGTTCAACATGCACGGTGGCTTGAGTCAATTGGAGAGCTGGGATCCCAAACCAGGAACAAAGACCGGTGGTCCAACTCGCGCGATTCCAACCAGCGTTCCCGGAATACATATTAGCGAACTACTGCCGTACACCGCCAAACAAATGCATCACTTGTGCTTGTTGCGGGGCGTCAACACTAGCGAAGATGATCACGGCAAGGGGATGTACATGATGTTGACCGGTCGTCGCCAGACACCGGCGGTCGACTACCCGCAGATCGGCGCCGTTGCCGCTCGAACTTTGGCCAACGACTCGACGGGTTTGCCCGGCCACATTTTGGTGACCCCGGGCGGAGCCGGTGGACGTGGCAACGAAGCGGCTTACTTGGGTCCCAAATATTCCAGCATCTCGCTGGGAGGCGATAAACCACCACAAAACTCGACCAAGCCCGAAACTATATCTGATCAAGCGGAATCTCGCCGCCACGAGTTCCGACGCCGCGTTAACGAAAAGTTTCTTTCGCGACAACGGACCGCCATTACGGATGCGTACACGTATAGCTATGAGCAAGCGCTGCGTCTGATGGAGCGACGTGATGTATTCGACGTGGCCAAGGAACCCGCAACAGACCTCGAACGGTATGGTAATAATGATTTCGGTCGCCAATGTCTGTTGGCCCGCAGGTTACTAGAAAATGGCGTCTCGTTTGTGCAGGTCACGCATAGCAACTACGACACGCACAATGAAAATTTCAACTTCCACATCGAGCAACTCGGGGAATTCGATCGACCGTTTGCCTGTCTCGTAAACGACCTCTCGGAACGTGGCATGCTGGACAAAACCTTGGTGGTTGTCTTAAGCGAGTTCGGTCGCACACCTAACATCAATCTCTACTATGGTCGTGATCATTGGTCAAAAGCATGGTCGGTGGTTATGGCGGGCGGCAAAGTCGCGCGCGGTGCGGTATTCGGACAAACTAATGCGGAAGGGACAGAAGTCGTTGAAGGACAAGTCGATCACGGGCAACTCTTTCACACCTATCTTCGCGCGGTCGGTGTGGACTCCGGACAACCATTGGTCGTGGATGGCAAAGAACTTCCAATGGCCGATCCCGCAGTGGGGCCCATCTGGGAAGTCTTGACCTAACATGGATATCAAACAATCGCACTTGGCTCAAGCTTGGGCCTACGACCGTCCTTTGTTAGCCGTTCGCGTCGCGCCGGATGGCCTGCACGCGGTGACGAGCGCGGAAGACTCCACGTTGCAACGTTGGAACTTGGCCAGCGGCGAAAAGGTCGTTCTAAAAGGCCATGAGAGTTGGGTGCATGCGCTGCGTTACTCGGCCGATGGAACTCAACTTGTCTCCGGCGGCTGCGAAGGACGACTCATTTGGTGGTCGATTGCCGAAACGGAACCAAAACCTTGGCGTTCGATCGATGCTCATGCCGGTTGGATTCGCGCGATTGATCTTAGCCCTGATGGGACTCGCTTGGTGTCCGTAGGTAACGATCTCGCGATTCGTTTGTGGGACATGGCCTCGGGCGAAAAGATCTCCGAGTGGGTGGGCCACGAAAAGCACATATACAGTGTGTTGTTTCATCCCGATGGCCAGCACCTCTTCGCTGGAGATCTAGGCGGAAGAATTCATCTGTGGAACATCGCCAGCCAACAAATCGTGAAGTCCTTCGACGCCAAGCCGCTTCACACCTATGAAGGTGGCCAACGCGTGGACTTTGGCGGAGTTCGCGGCATGGCTTTAACGACCGATGGTGCCCAACTTCTGGCCGGCGGTTTGCATAAAGGCACCAACCCCTTGGGTGCCGTCCACGAACCGCTGTTGCTCCGCTTCACGACAGGTGATGGTGTGTTGCTGAAGAGTCACGTATGCGACGGCATTCCGGGCGGTGTGATTTGGCGTGTCTGCACCCTGCCCGACAACACGTCGGTAGCGGCCTGCGGCGGAAGTTCTGGGGGATTCCTGCTCTTCTTCAACGCCGAATCAGAGAAAGACATTCATCGTTTCCAATTGCCGGCCCTCGCCCGTGATATGGACTGGCACCCAGCCACCGAGCGAGTGCTCACAGTGCATCACGATCATCATCTCCGCGTTACGAACTTATTTCCGAAACCGTCCTAATGGTGTAAACAGCCGTCTTGCGACAGACTTCACGCTGCCGATTCCATCTCGGCCAAGTTCGAGAATCATCACTAACATAAGGGTCGCACTTCGAGCATACTTAGATGGCCATATATAGCTGACCATATTTAGATGGATGGCACCTAGTTTTGTGACGGCCACCATGACTCGGCTGCCAACTCAGAAATATTTTCTTACCTTTATCGTCTTAACATCATCAAACCTTCTCAAGTCCCCAGATCAAACCATCATTTTCCTGAGCCGTCGTTTATAGCAGATGGTGGCACGAGGATATCGTCGCGATGGGAATCGTTCGAAAACGAACTGCCGGGAAGGGAACCACTAATGAACACTAATGAACGCGAATCAATACCAAAATCAAAATGCCCATGGCGGTTGGCGTTGCTCGAAGTGATTGACCTTCGTCTGACTCGTTTCTGGTATTAGCGTCGATTAGCGTCGATCAGCGGTTGGCGAGTGT
>JAEUIQ010000009.1 GCA_016794985.1 Planctomycetaceae bacterium
ATCGTGCCGAGGAGCGACGGTACAAGGCCGATACCGCCGTCCTGGAGTCGGCCAAACGCAAGTGCCGCCAGCAGCTAAAACAAGCCCAGTAACCCCCGCGCCAAGCCGCCCAAAAAGCAGCCGCGGCGGTGTACGCTTACCATCTATTCCCAAGGGTACTTTAGCGGAAGAAGTTGGACATGCAATTGATAAAGTCAGTGGATTATATGATGATGGACGACTTAAGAACGCACTCCCGAAACTGAAGAAACTGTTTGGGGAATATTACAACGAAGTATGGCACATGCAATTGTTCGAGCGGATAGCAGAAATGCTGGAATCGGACGGGAGAAACATCTTCCATGTATTCCTCGAACGAGCAGCAGCAGCAAAGTTTAGGCAGGCCGCAGACGAGATTCGGCGAGGCTTACGCGTGCGAGGTTTCAATTTCTAACAACTTAGGTGGAATGGGATTATAAATGAATGTTGACCAGTTATTACCAGGGTGCAAAGTCTTGCATTGTGCCGATTCTGGATTGCAAGTTGCATGGAACGCAATCCATGGCGGAATCAGGCAACGACAGATGGATGGCCGCTGGATCGTGGCGGTGAGGGACGCACAAAATATTGAGTGGGAAGTCGCAGAATCGGTAAGTACGATCGTTGACACGCATGAAATGGCAATTCAGAAGTTGGTCGAGATTTGCTTGAAATTGAAAGCGGCCCGATTGGAGCTAAAATGAACCCGCGGTTTGCTTGAGGAAACATAAGTGCGGAAAGATAGGTGCCACCCATATATTGACTCATTATTCGGATTTGGCTAGAATTTGGGTCGTGGTCTGACAAGCGTGCGGGGCAACCCCTGGGCAACCCCTGGGCAACCCCTGGGCAACCCTCTGGGCAACGCCGTAGCGGATATTACGCGGCGATCAAAAGTGCCTTGTATCTAGCCCTCTGTTTGGCAGTGGCGTTAACGAGAATTGGTTTGGTTGCGGAGGGCTTTTCCTTGCTGCTCGGTTGGTAGCGTGCTTTCTTGGAACTCGTGCGGTGATATTCGTCTCTGATCGCTTGTCGTAGTTTGGCTCGAAAGTTTGTCGACTTGACCTCCGTCTCTCTCCAGCTATCGATGGCCGAGCGAATCGCTTTGATCGCTTCACTGACACTCGAACGCTCTGGAGGGATGTCTATGGGAACCTGTTCGCGGATCGCCAGCAACTGAATCATCGTTAGCGCCACCAAGCTCCAGTCCAGCTCTACCAGGGCGTGTTCTGCATTTCGGCTGCGGAGGTTACCCAGTCCGAAAGTTTGTTTGGCCGAGCGGAATTGCAATTCAATTCCCCACCGTAAGGGATAAAGTTTTCTAACGACTTGAACACTCAGTTGCTTTTCGGTCAGTATATTGGTCACCAAGTACATAGTGCCAGCCGTTGTCGTGACCTGAATCAATCGCAGGATCAGGGGTGGCTGTTTCTTCTGGGCAATCGTGTCTGGCCAGAGAAATACGATCCCATCACCGTGCCGGACGGTTGCCAATTTTTTCAACAGCCGCACATTGCCTCCCACACGCATCAGGAAGTGGTGCCCCTGCTCGATTATTGTGGACCATAGCTCGTAACCAACGAATCCTGCATCACCGCAGAATAGTGTTTTTGCCGGGAATTCCATCGACTTTAGCATTTCCATGAAATGATGGCGTTCGCTGGACGTTGATGCACCTTTCTTCCAACACCAGGACAGTTTCAGGCCCATGTGCCAGATCAATGTCAACCAGATTTGCGGCTTGATAGGAATTATTTTCTTACTTCGCCGAGACTTATTCTTCCACTTCCTACGCGACTTGGCATGGGTACCACTGCCATAGTGTCTAGCCGAGAAGGCGCTTTCATTGCTCTGCGTTCGAGGAGTGCTAAACCTTGAACCATCGACCGCCAAGGGAACCCAGCCTCCGATTCGGAAGTGCTCCGGTGAGACCTCTGACATCAAGGCCTGAATGCGACTGCAGACGATGCTCAGCAAGTTCGAGCCATTTGTCACTAAGGCACGCATCATTCCTTGATACGTACGAATTGCCAAAACATCAAACAGCTTCTTCGATAAGACAGTCGCCTTGGAGAAAGACTCCGTCAATTGGGGGCTTGGCATCCAGGCTGTCAATACAACTAGAATTACCATCGAGCTTGCTTTCCAACTGCTATTGCCATGCTGCTTAAAATCGGCGAACATGTTGTCGGTCACGATCCACTGCAATGCTCGCTTTAGCAACGCTCCTTGATCTGCTCCGGTGCTGGATGATTTTGTATTTGGGAGCGACTTACCAGTTACGCCAGTTCTTGAAGACATAAGCCAGATTCCTTTCAGACTGATGCGTGTCAGTTTGTTGATGTTGGGAATCTGGCTTTTCTCATTGATCCAATTTTAATAAAACCCCAGTTTTCGCCCCTTATTAATCCGCTACGGCGTTGCCCCCTGGGGACACACAATTGTTTAGGACGGCGCGATCGGAAGACCGTGCCACCCATCCATTCGAAGCTATGATCTCGACGTGAAGCCAGATAGATCAACACTTTCGTTGCATTGAACCCACCTTGCCAGAGTGTTACCGGTACATTCAGACCGGCATTTCGAAGTGGGATGCATCTGACAAAGGCTTTGATTTGACTGGCACGGTCACGGAAAGTGGCGGTTCCAGTTTCGTGCATCGCGAGCAATTGTCGCAGTCGTCGGAAGACTTGATGCGAATGGAACAAGGCCGCAAGGTGGGCGTGGTCAAGTTCGAAGCATCGTCCAAAGAGGAGATGTCGCGCGAGAGCAACCGTGCGTTCCAGGCCACTCACAGCGTAGGCCGCCAGTTCACGATCAACCAAGCCGAGGACAAAGTCAAGACGAATCACAACTGGATGGACAAACAGATCAACAGTCGCAGCGAACACCGCGAGTACGCCGCGCCGACCTCGGCTCCACCCACGACCATGACCGCCCTCCGCACGACCAGCCCCGGTGCGAGTCAATCGCTCTTGGGCAACGCACCCAGCGGCAGTCAATTGGTTTCCGCATCGACACACACCACGTTTTACTTTTCGCCCTTGGCCGACGTCACGAAGACGGTAAAGAACTGGATCGAGTCTTACAATTCCGATGGCAGCCCGAACGCTGCCCCGATTTTGTATCGCTTCTTGGATGAAGTGAAGGTCAACGTCGGTGCCTGGGTGACCAAAACCGGCTACGACTTCAACGGCAGCACAACGCTGCGTTCGAAAGCGACGTTTGACGAGCGGGACAACGGCACGATCTACGATTATCGCGGCTTGAACAAAGTCATCGAGCCACCCTCGGCCGAGAACAACCAGCAAGCAACAACTCGTTTCGAGGAGTCGCGTGCTTACGGTCAGCCCTCGGGCATCACCCAAAACATCACCCACACCAAACCATCGGGCGACAACACGATCACGATCCCCAACCAAGGCACGACCACCACCGTCGCCCCTGGAGGAGAGCACTACCGCGGCACGTCAACGTTGACCACTTACCTTACCGTCCAAAAACCGATGGCGGATTTCGTAGGCCAGTTCACCACCAAAACCGGCTACTCCTCCCCACCACCATCAACCACAACCGGCAGCGGCGCCAATGAGGGGGATTACAGTCAAGAAGGTGGTGGAGGAACACAGGGCGACGGCCCGAATTCGGGAGGCAATGGCTCTACCATTAATCAAGAAATCGCAGAGACGACTGCAGAAATTGAGTTGTTGATGAAGGAGGGGCTCGCTAAGGTTAATCAACTCTCTTTCGAAGACTTGATGGCCCTGTCGACAGGCGTTTATCAAGTCTATCGTGATGACTCGGTTGGGCGGATTGGTATAAAACCGACACGCAACGCCAAGTGGTTCATATTCGACAGCGAAGTCGTAGGTGTTGTGATGGAAACACACTATGACGAACTTAGGATGCCTTATGAAGTCCCGACGGGAGGGCGTGTCGTATGGAATTTCACAGGAGTGCTTCCAATAAATTTTGAGAACGCGATCTCTCAAAACAAAACGCTGAAAAGTGATCTGCAGTCATGGAATGGGGCGGCGAATGCAACTGAGTTTGCTTTGCATTTGGTGCCATTTGGCAACTTTGTTGACAATAGGTGGGGACATAGAGAAAGCGTTGACAGCGATGGCTATATTGCATTAGTATTCGTCGGAGATTGCCTAATAGTTGGTGGAATATTCATAAAGTCAGGTACCCGTGGGGCAAAGATTGTCAATGCACTTGGTGTAGCTGAGAACTTGGTCGGAG
>JAEUIQ010000093.1 GCA_016794985.1 Planctomycetaceae bacterium
GCCGAATGGGACAATGTGACGTTTGGCAGCAACGTCGCAGAATACCGAACTGGCGGCTCCAAGACGGTCGGATTCCATTCGAACTTCAGCGGGACCTATTCGAATGACACGGTCAACACGGAAGGCGATACGGGAGAATCGCTCGACAGCAACGTCGGCAAGACAATGAAGACGGAAACAACCGCGACGGCCGATGCCACTGGATTCGCGAGCCAGACAACGACCGAGAACTACGTTGTGTTGCCGGCCATGACGATGAGCAACCAGATCACAAAAAAGGTCACGACGGAGACGATTGATGAAGTCGTCGCCGGCACGTATGTCGGGGTAATCGATCTTGTTAATCCTGCTAACAACGGGCCGGCGAATCCTGGCCAGATCTTACTGACTCGCGAGACCAAAGTGAAATCGGTGTTAAGCTTCACCGTTTTACCTTCAGTGACGCACGATTCTCCGACGTCCACGGAAGTAAAATCCTGGGGCGATAATTTTGATAAGAGTCAGCTCAAGACCTTTGCCTACGGATCGGCCGATCATCCGTACGAGTACCATGCGGTCATTGATACGTTGTGGACTCGGGTTTGGGGCGGGGTGAAGTTGGTGTTTGGGATCTTGGAGGTGGTGGGTGGCGTCTTGGCGCTGAAGTCCGTAGTTGGTGCCCCGTTTGGCGTGATCGCCATCGTTCACGGCTTGGACACGATGTACGCGGGCGCTCGGCAATTGGTCACCGGCGAAGTAGCGGACACGTTGACCAAACGCTTGGCCAACTCGGCGTTCCTGTCGGTCTTCCAACCTGCCAATGAAGACGAAAAGAAGGAGTTAGAAAAGTTCGGTGAAGGCGTTGATGCCTTGGTCGGCATCGTCGGCGGCCTCGGCGGCGCCGGTGCGGCGTTCAGCGGAGCAAGACAACTCAAGAATGGAGCAGCTGTTGGGAAGATGGCGGCAGGCCTTGATGACACTGTCGAAGCTCTTCAGGGCGCTTCGTATTCTTCAAAAGCTGATGATTTTCGCCACTCCGCTGGATATTCTTTCGGCTCAAAGACGAAACCGTGGAAGGGGAAATATGGCGAGGCTTGGGTCGACAATGGGCTAAAGGGGCAAGCTCACACCGGGCCTCCGCTCTACGAAGAATCCGATTGGTTGGTCTTCCGGCTATTGGGAATCAATAAGATTAGCTTTCCAAAGGCGAATTACGGTCTCGCCAAGAATCTGCCCGTCGAAGAAATCCCAGCGATCACTCGCCACGAAGAGGCACATATTCGGTTTTTTAATGCGTTTCCACGGATTACCCTCGTGGCTGGTACTAAACCCGGAACTCCCGGTCAAGGAATTGCCAATTTTCTTCTTGAGTTTCATGGTAATATGGCTGAGCACAACTACCATATTGGGAAAGCATTTCTTGGTGCAATCGGCAAGGACACACCTTGGGAAGTAATGGCCATCGACGCAGGTTATTCTGCAGGTGCCGTGGGTTTTGGCCTTGTTGGTGGGTATTTCACTTGGAAATGGCTTAAGCAGTAAAGTCAGACGAAATGGTATTTGTCTATTGCCTCTTCATCTTTGCTATTCTGTGCTTCCTGTTCGGTTTCGGTATGACGTACTATCGAGTCCTGAAATGGAAAGACTTCATGCTTACCAATGGCCGTTGGAAGCCTTGGCGGGAAGTCCGCAATGAATTACGACTCGGTAGAGGCGTACTTTTTGTTGACTATGGTGGACGAGGCACAAGAACTTGGTGGGTACCAGAACCATCGGAAGCCGAGATTTCGATCATGGAAGCTAGCATGGGTTTCGCGACGTATTGTCCACCTTGGTACCGCTATCACTTCGTATTTCGTAGAGCGTTTCCAAACTCAAAATTACTTGAATCGCACGACATATACTTTACATAGGGCTACTTTCTTCTTTGGGTGTACCACATCGTTGGCCAATCGGCCTGTGAGACCAGTGGTGAGGAAAAAATCGTTGTTTACGCGACCCTATCAGCCACAGGGCTGATCGTTTGGGGCGTGATGGGCGGCGGCAATGCATCGCCTTCGTCTGCTCGATCGACCACTCGCGATATTAGCCGTACGGCCGCATCAACACCGTCGACACATTCTGGTTATTACTCGCAAGTCCAAACTCGGATTTCGGACTTACGAGTCGGCATGCGGGTGGCCGCGTTTAATCCGGAAGTCACTTCGACCCAACGGGCCACGTTCCAAGACCCCGACCCAGCAACTTGGCGGATGCTGGAATTGGAAATGCCCAAAGCGTCGGGCGGCGTGTTGGACATCACGATGCTGCGGCCGTTAGAGTGGCTTGATGCTCATAACGTCGTTGTGGGCGGCAGCGTGGCGTTGGACATGCCCGAACTTGGGGCCCAAGGGAACGCCCGAGTCTTAGGTGTTTACCCGTGCCCAGAGATCAAATCCGGTCCGGGCCAAGTCATCACGGCCACGTTCGCTCACCCAACCACGTTTCAGATTCTGGACGTGACGATTGGAGAAGGTGACACCGCCGAGACGATCGGGGTGACGGAAACACATCCATTTTGGAGCGTGAAGCAAAACGCTTTCGTTCCGATCGGCCAGTTATCGGTCGGGGATGAACTCCTCACCCTTCACGGCCAGCAAAAACGCCTCACCGCCATTCTCCCACGTCCCGGTCCACCGGAAAGAGTCTACAATTTAGAAGTCCACGGAGAACACACCTACTACGTCGGCCACCAACAACTGTTGGTGCATAATAATGGGTGTCCGCCAATCGGAGCCCCAAGGTGGGGAGTGGACAATGCGATGCGTGCCGCCGATGAAGCAGCGGGCGTAATCGTCAATGGCCGGTACGTTACCAACCCTACGGCAAAGAACCTTGCCGGTCTTCTAACGGACAGTGGCAAAATTGGCAGCAAACAAATGTCCGGCCAATTCATGTACGTTGTGGATGATGCAGGAGACATCATCATCGGAACGCGTGCGGGTCGTCAACGGATGCCTCATCCAACGTTGGTTGGCGGAGCCAATCCGCAAGTTCGTGCTGCTGGAATTGTCGACATACGTGGCGGTCGGATTTATTCGGTGGACAATGCATCTGGCCACTTCAAGCCCGGTTCGGGGTCGTTAGGAGCAGCGGAAGAAGCGTTCCGTCGACTACTGCCCGAAAGCGCGTTTCACAAAGACTTTCAAGGATTTTTGCCATGGAACAGATGAGTTCAACGCGCTGGGGATTGTATCCTTGGTTCCCTGAGCACGGGGAAACGATGATTCATCCAGAGGATGTGGTCACTGTCAAGAGTCTGATGCCCAGTGGAAAAGTGTTTCAGGTCGTTGGAGAAGACGGGGACTACCTCGTTCTTTCATATGGTGAGTTGTCGTTTCGCGCAAAGCCGGAGCTGTTTCGTTCCGTCGAGCGCCCGCACAAGCAGATCGGAGATACTGTGGAAGTTGTGTCGAAAGGTGAACAACAATCTGCCAAAGTAGTTGAGATTCATTGGCATCACCAAAAAAATGAACCGTTCTACGTCCTGACAATAAACGGCAAAAAATCCTCGAAGCGGTACTGGAATGCGGACTTTCGATGATAGATTCGATTCAACTTAGCAGAACCATTTCTCATGCGCTTCGTCACGAGCCGTGGCTTTATGAATTGGCGGAACCCCCGGGCAACGCCGTAGCGGATTAAAAAGGGGCAAAAACTGGGATTTTATTGAAATTGGATAAATGAGAAAAGCCAGATTTCCAACATCAACAAACTGACACACATCAGTCTGAAAGGAATCTGGCTTATGTCTTCAAGAACTGGCGTAACTGGTAAGTCGCTCCCAAATACAAAATCGTCCAGCACCGGTGCAGATCAAGGAGCGTTGCTAAAGCGAGCATTGCAGTGGATTGTGACCGACAACATGTTCGCCGATTTTAAGCAGCATGGCAATAGCAGTTGGAAAGCAAGTTCGATGGTGATTCTGGTTGAGAAACCCCTGGGGACACACAATTTTCTGATGATAGGAGCACGGTCGCCATTGATTGTTGGCCTGTGTAGTCCCGTTGATGGTGGCAATGAGGACCAAGTTGCCGCGGCTGGTGAAGTGCGGGTCGAGCAGCCTCTTGATGAGTCGAGTTATCCGGCTACTGACTTCAACCTAAATCCAAAGAACTGAAGTTTTTCTTAACCGAAGTGACCTGATGTGTCACACCAATATCGAACATAGCCCATTTGACAGCAAAAAGTTTTGGTACCCATGCCTTGAAGGACCGTGACCAGGAAATCGGAGGTGCGAAATGGCGAGATTATCTCGAGCGGAAGTGTTTGCAGCCGACGAGGTTGCCATCGTCCATGTAATCAATCGCACGGTTCGCAGGTGCTACCTCATGGGGGAAGATTCTCTGACAGGCAAGAACTACGACCATCGGAAATCCTGGATGGAAGACGAACTGCAACACTTAGCGACTTTCTTTGGGATCGACCTACTGTGCTACGCGATTCTTTCGAACCATTTCCACTTGATACTTCGGTCGCGTCCAGAAGTTGTGAGTACCTGGAATGATGCGGAGGTTGCTCGGCGGTGGTTGATGTTGTGTCCGAAACGACGCGACAGCAACAAGCAGCCACTGGAACCCACAGCCGAAGAACTAAACATGATCTTGAATAACCCGGTGGCGGTCCGCGAGATTCGGACTCGGCTGAGCGATATTTCGTGGTGGATGCGTCTGTTGTGTCAGAAGATCGGGCGACGTGCGAATCGTGAGGACAAAGAAATCGGCAAGTTCTGGCAGGCGCGATATCGAGCCGTTCGACTACTCGATGAAGCCGCCATCCTGGCCTGCGCGGCCTATGTTGACTTGAATCCGATACGCGCTGCTTTGGCTGAGACCATTGAAACCAGTCCCTACACATCGGCCCAGCAGCGGGTTCTAGAATTGCAGGCACAGACGGTACTAGGCCGTGCCAACGCGCCGCGGTCCAGTGATGAAGCGCCGAAGCTACCTGTCGCACGACCGGGACTCAAGCCGATTGCCAGATCATTGAGCCCCGTGTGTTTAACCGAGGATGGCAGTAAAACCGGGCCTTGCGTGCATCAAGGTGGTTTTCGGGCCAGCGACAAAGGGTTCTTGCCCTTGAGCACGGCGACCTACTTGGAGTTGTTGGATTGGACGGCTCGGCAGATACGAACGGACAAACGAGGGTCTACGCCGGAATCGGCGGCACCCTTGTTCAAGCGATTGGGGATCGATGCTTCATCCTGGTGCGAGTTGACCAAAAACTTTGGTCGGTTGTTTAGTTCGGTTGCAGGGAAACCGACCGTCATCGACAGCATTCGCAGTCGCCAGCGAAAGCAACGTTACAACATCCCTGCGAAGACTCGCCAGCTATTATCCAGCGAAGCGTCTAAATGAGTTCTCGGTTCAGTCGAGCATGACTTCTTGCCGAAACAACTGCAACCGTCGTCCCACTTCTCGATTTGGCGACTTGCAATCTAGGAATTCAGTGTCCATTCATCGGACCAACTCTTGGCGTCCAACCGCCCAAGGTGATCTAACTCGCTCGGCTCCGCTCCAACCCGAACGTTACACGTATCTTTTCAAATCAGTCGGGTCGATAAACAAAAACGACCACCCCGATAGCAAACATCACCGCCCCTTCGACCAGCCGTCAAAAATTGTGTGTCCCCGTTGCTTGTTGATCCGCAATTGGGAACGGAGTGCAGCGTTTGAGGAGCCGGAGTAAATCCTGGGGACACCGATTGTTCAGTCGAGAACCCATGAGACAACCATTGTCTCGAGCTAATCGGAGACTTGGGTTATGGCTTCGACGCGAGAAGGACTCGCCAACCGCTTATCGACGCTAATGGACGCTAATGGACGCTAATACCAGGAACGAGCCAGGCTAAGGTCAATCGCATCGAGCAACGACCACCGCCATGACCAATTTGATTTTGCTATTGATTAGCGTTCATTAGCGTTCATTAGCGTTCATTAGCGTTCATTAGTGTTCATTAGTGGTTCATTAGTGGTTCCTCTTCCAGATCCGCAATTGGGAACGGAGTGCAGCGTTTGAGGAGCCGAATTGGGCGCAGTGGGTGTAGTTGAATTTGGAGATGACCAAGTCGGATGGCTCGCTGTTGAAGATACAGATGCTGCGGCACAAAGATTGGGTGCTGGAGAATCTCGATTTCAAGTTCCTGGACGAAGAGGACCTCAAGAGATGGGAAATGGAGACACCCAAAAAATATAGCCGGGAAATTCGGCCCCGTCCCGATAGCCTCCACAAGTTGTGTGTCCCCAGGTTGCCGTCCCAGGTTGCCCTTTGAGTGGATTAATCAGCGTGGATTCCAAGCTCGCTCCTGTTGAATTGTGGATCCAATTTGCGGATTCGCTCCGAGTCTTAGAATCAACTCAATGTGCCCGCAAACTTTCGACTCCATTGGATTCTTGACCATCAGGCGTTGCTCAGAGGGGCGCTCGTCCTATTGTTAAGGAATCTGCTCAACCCCAAGCTGCATGATGATGACTTGCTGAAGGCGCTTCAGTGGGATTTGGTCGTCTCGCGTACAAAAATCACATGGCGCGTTTGGCAAGCCCAGGGGGGCACTGGGCGACCTTCCAGCGAATCTTTCACCACATGCGCTTTTGCTTATGCGTTAAGCGTTCTCTACTTTTTTAAAGCGATTTGGCATCTGCAACGTAGGAGATCAATGCCAACCAGACGCAAGCACCGAGGATGCCGATTCGGTTGGGCCAGCCTACCGGCGTCTCCGGGCCGAAGACGCCGCCACTACTCGCCGCCAGGGACGCTATTGATGCGAAGGCGATTACGAATGAAATCACTAGCAGGCCTGTTGCTGCAGCGACCCAGATCCGAACGTGTCGCAAGTTCTCGCTTCGCCATAATCGCCAACTCAACAACAACGAACCGACAAACCCCAACAATCCCAAGCCGCCGGCCGCATTGTGCAATCGACCATGGGTCGTCTGCAATTGTGGAGGAGTATTTATGGGGTCTGTTACAAAAACTGCTCCGAGTATAACGCCGACGGTGCCAAGTATAAAAAAGATTGTCCCTAGATGTCCCGTGAACCCTGTGAGGTGGCCGCGAATGGACATCCAAGTTGAAAGGTTGGCCATCGCTAAGGCTACGAATGCTAGTTGCATCAACCAACCAAAGTCGCCGATCGCGTACTCGCTGATGAAGTGCCAAGAAGGATCCAGGTCGGACTTTATAACGTGCAAGATCGCCAATAGCCCGACAAATGACCCAATTGAAATACCAGAGAGCGTTCTCATCGTCATCTCATTGTGCTCGTGTCTCGATGAACTTCTGATCCTCGAGCCATTTTAAGGACTCGAATTGCCACGCCTCCCACATAGGACCTTGATAACCGTTCAATCCATGCCCACCGGAAGGAAGTTCCAAGTACTTCGCGGGAATCTTGGAGGATTGCAGCGCAGCAAATAGTAACTGGCTGTTGATACTCGGCACGGGCTCATCATCGATGGCATGAGCCAAGAACATTGGCGGAGTTTTTTCGGTAACTTGCTTTTCGTTTGAAAACAGTTCTATCAATTCGGGCGATGGATTGTCGCCCAAGAGATTGGATCGCGAGCCGGGATGCGTTTTTTCGCCCATGGTTACAACGGGATAAACTAGAACGGCAAAATCAGGCCGGCAACTGGGCCGGTCCAACGGGTCCTTGGCCGCGGGATCTCCTTCGTCAAAATGCGTGGCCGCCGTGGATGCCAAATGCCCGCCGGCGGAGAAGCCCATGATTCCAACTTGGCGTAGATTGACGCGCCACGATTCGGCGTTGGCACGGACCAAACGAATCGCACGTTGTGCATCCAACAAAGGGACATACGAACGTCCACCGGGTAAGCGATACTCTAAAACAATCCCTGCAATGCCATGAGTATTTAGCCAGGCAGCAATTCGATGGCCCTCCGCATCTGTCACCAATCCACCGTAACCACCACCGGGACAAATGATAATGGCGGAACCGCTGGGGTTTGATGGCAAGTGGACCGTCATCTTGGCCGCCGATTCCTCGAACGTTCCGTCACCATTCGGAGCTGTTTGAGGCCATAGTTTGATCTCCATCTTTGGCAAAGAACTCTGCTTGTCAATCGTCGTTTGTGTAATGCCGAGATCGGTGTAGATCGCCAGCGAGATGAACAGAATCCAAAAGCTCAAGATCGTGAGACGAGGTGACTTTGCTAACGACATAGGGGTGCTTTCGATGGTCGGTAGGGTGTTCTAGCGTGTTTGATAACTGGACCGTAGGAACGTTCCACGACACGCCCCGTCGGTCCGATTGGTCAGTCCGTTGGTGTTGCTTGATAACTGGACCGGAGCGGACCGCTACACACTATAACATTCAAATTGTTCGAGGCAGAGTCTATGACGATTCGAACCCTGGAACGCTGGTGCTGGTGCTGCTGCCAAAACTTTCAGCCTCAAGCCCCATGTGTTGTAGCATCTGAACGAATAGATTGCAGAGGGGAATATTGTTTTTCTGATCAAACGTGCGGTAATGTCCATGGCGGAACCCGCCACCAGCTAACAAGATGGGCAAGTTTCTAGTGTCGTGCGAATTGGCGTTACCCAAATTGCTACCAAACAACACCATCGTTTGATCGAGTAGCGTCGTCTCTCCTTCAGTCTTTTGCTTCAGTCCCGTCAAGAGTTCGCCAAACGCCTGAAACTCCGCTGCCTCGATCAACTTGAGTTGCTGAATCTTGGCTTCATCTTGCCCATGATGCGACAGGTTGTGGTGATCGATATTGACACCCGGAATTGGGGGAACGTCGTTTCGTCCTTGAACAAGTACCGTGATCAAACGCGTGCTGTCGGTCTGCAATGCTAAGGGTATGAGTTGCATCAGCAGTCGCATGCGTCCGATCAAATCCTTTTCGTCGTCAATATCTTGCGGTGGGGCAATACCGGGATTTGGTTTTGGCTTACGCGACCACTCCTCAGCCAACGCCAATCGTTGTTCCATTTCACGCACTGCTTGGAAGTACTCCGCCAATTTGTGGCGATCGTCATGACTGACACGACTTCCCAAGCGTTTGGCTTCTTCAGCAACGGCGTCCATGATGCTTCGTCCTTCGCGAATCTTCCGCATCTGAGTGGCGACTTCCTCCGGCTTGCCATCCAAAAAAAGCTTTTCGAAGACGCGCGACGGTCGGACCTCGGGCGGGATCATCACGCCACTTCGCGTGTAACTCTGGCTCGCATGGTTCGTTCCCAATACCAAAGAAGGAAACCGAGTTTCCACGCCGATCTTTTCCGCGACAAGTTGGTCGATACTGATCGTGTTGCGAAACCCACCCAGACCAGGATTCTTGGCGGAAGTCAACCACGTCTGTTCGGAAGTGTGGCCGTCCGCGCCGGCTTGATCCGGGTGTGACAACCCGGAGAACAAAGTTAGGTCGCGATGATGCTCCTGCAAGATTTGCATGTAGGGCGTCAGCAAGTAGTTCGCCTCGACATTTTCTGGAAAAAGAAATGGTGCGTGGATGCCCAATGAAGTGCATATCGCCACCATCCGTTTGGGGTTACTCGAGGGATTCGATGAATCGGCTCTCAATCCCATGACATCCAGGAACGGCAGGGCCACCGCGATGCCCGAACTGCGGAGAAATAGCCGTCGGTTGATGGAGCGACGCATGAAGTGACCTACTTCGATTGAAAGAGTGGGGATTGTACGATTTCATGGATCAGTGTGCGCAGGCCGTTGCCTTTTTTGTCGACCGTGGCTACGATTTTTTCGATATCGTCGCGGTCCGAAAACCAGCTGCTCGAACCGGTGCCATAGGCCACTAGTTTCTTGGTCAACGACCGGACGATTTGCGATGGATCTTTTAGCAAGTGTTGTTTGAACTCCATGATATTTTCAAAGCGACGCCCGTCGGACAATTCTCCCGAGGAATCGACGGCTGGTCCCAACTTGTATTCCCAAATGTCACGACCTTCGAATTGCCAGCTTGGTTTATCGCCAGCTCCCAAACTGCGGTAACGCTCGCGCCAGCCTCCGATCACGTCGAATGATTCCAAAGCGAATCCAGGTGGATCGATTTGGCTATGGCAACCCGCGCAAGACTCCGAGTTTCGATGTTTGTCCAAGAGTTCGCGGATGGTAGATGATCCTCGTGTATCCGGCTCGACCGAACCGACATTAGGAGGTGGCGGCTGAGGTGGTTGCCCCATAATTCGCTTCTGGACCCATGCGCCACGCATCACGGGAGATGTGACCGTCCCGTTGGCGGTCACTTTCAGGACGGCCGCTTGGGTAAGAACGCCACCGCGAGGATTGCCGACGGGAAGTTCAACTCGTTCGAATCGTTCCGAAGTGACACCTCCGATCTTGTAATGCGCGGCCATCGTGCGGTTTAGCATGAGGAAATTCGAGTGGACGATATTCGTAATGGATTCGTTCTTCGCCAGTAACTCGGAAAAGAACGCTTCGGACTCGCCGACCATCGAATGCTCCAGCAGTTCATCGAATTCGGGATAAAGTTGCTTGTCCGGAGACGTTGCTTTAATGCTCCGCAAGTCCAACCATTGGCCCGTGAAGTTCTTTACGAACTCGGACGCGCGTGAACTCGACAGAAGTCTATCGGTTTGTGCCCGCAAAACGTTCGGGTCGCGAAGCTTTCCTGCACTGGCCAGCGCCCGAAGTTCGTCATCCGGCGGGCCACTTCCCAAAAAGTAGGAGAGTCGCGACGCCAACGCGTGATCATCGAGTTGGCCCGGACGCTCGTCCAAGAACAAGAACTGCGGCGCCGTCAAAATCGCTCGAAAGGCGAAGCGAGTTGCCTGTTCGAAGGAGTCACCTTCTCTCAACGAACGCAGCGCCAACTGCACAAACGGTTCCGCTTCGCCTTGTTCAAGCGGGCGGCGAACGGCCCGTGACATCAACTGCTCGACGACGCGACGCGCTGCGGAGGCAGGATCTTCAGGGGCGAGTTCATAGCCCAGAGTCCCCTGCTCTCTCCAGCGCCTTTGGTTCGGCGGGATCTCGCGAATCGGAACGTCCGGATAGAGCGTGCGGACACTGGATGGCGGCCAATCTCCTAATGGTCCTTCGATTTCCAACCATTGAAATGCCAAACCACTACCTGAAAATTCGCCGGCCCCTACATTCCAGATCCCTTGGCCTCGGCGATCAAAACCAACGCCGTGAGGAACGACCTGCACAAGTTCATTCCTCTCCAATTGAGCGATCAACTCGACCTCACGCGGTTCGCTTGGCATTTCGAAAAACCCGAGCAAACGCTTTTCCCGAAAACGATGGGCAAACAGTCTTAGCGTTGCTGGTGACCCATCCGTTTGGTAAGCATACGCTGACATGCGAATGCGATACTTCCCAGCGACCGGTGCGTTGAACGCGCGAAAATCACCCGGTGGATAGCCGGTGCTAAACATGACGACTGCATCAGGTAGCTCACGAAACAAAACCCTGTGTTTCTCCTGGGACACGGGGTCCCGAATCGTTCCTTCTGCTGTGTCGAGATTCTCGCGAATCGCCGGTTCGTCTTTCAGTGAAAGTCGACGATGAAATCGCTCTGGTCGTTCCGTCAGATCAATGGCCGCATCCAACGCGACGTCCGCGGCCTCTAAGTACTTCTCCATCTGTAGTTGTGAAAATCTCAAGCCAACGGCAACGGTATCAAATCCATCCGAAGGCGTGTCTGGGGGGAGAATGTCTTTGACATTGACATCAACGCCCAGCACTTCACGAATCGTATTCTCGTATTCGACTCGATTCAAACGCCGCAGTGGCGTCCGTCCCGAGACCGCCAATCGCTGCTGTTCGTGATTGGTGAGTTGCGCTCCAAGTGTCGCCAGAAAGGTTGAAGATTCGTTCGCTGCCGGTCGGGCCTCCGTGGAAGGCGGCATCTCTCCTTGAGCGACTCGGTCGAAAATTCGCACGACCCGCGCGAAGTCGCGTTCGTTGCCAAGATCGGGCTGGAAGGCGGACAAATCAAGTCCTGCTTCGCCCTGAGGGCCGTCATGGCAGGCGACACAGTGCGCTTCCAAGAAACGTTGAGCGATGCCCCGAGTTCCGTCTTGAGCCAGCAAGTTCGATGTGTTCATGATCGCCAAGATCGAGCCGCAGATCGATTGGAAAATCAAAAGACGAATCTTCGACGCGGAGTGCCGACCACGTAACATCGATCAAATCCTCAAGCGACCATTGCGAAGCAACGGCACCTATGGTACTGTGGCTTAGCCACCACGTCAACGCAGCGTTCCCAAGATTTGGAGCCCCGGCAAGATGAAGGATCTTTTGGTTCGAGCCCCGGTCTATCAACAACTCAACGATCGTCTGCGCCGCTCACTCGCGTCCGACTTTCGCCGTGGCGATCGTTTCCTCACGGAACGAGAGATATCGGAGCAGTATGGTGTCAGTCGAGCGACCGCGAACAAGGCCTTGGCGAGTTTGGTCTCGGAAGGATTGATCGAATTTCGTCGCGGGGTCGGTACGTTTGTGCGGCGCGACACGATAGATTACGACGTCCGTTCGCTCGTGAGTTTTACCGAAAAGGCCCGTGCGGCTGGCAAGGTACCCACCACCAGAGTGCTGCGATTCCGCAAACTGCTTGCCGAATCGTTGCCCATCTCGTTGCACTCGGTTTTGCGTGTCGAACCGTCGGACGAAGTCTGGGAACTGGATCGCGTCCGTTGTGCGGACGGCACGCCGATGATTTTGGAGCATCGTTACATTGTTCGAAGTCGTTGTCCAGACTTGACGAAAGGGGAAGTGAAGGGCTCGCTTTATCATGCATGGACCCATAGCCATGGACTTCGAATCGGAGGGGCCAACGAGGTGATTCGTGCGGTCATGCTGACCCATAGTGAAGCCAAAGAGCTACGGACCACCTCCAAGTCGCCGGCGCTGGAGGTCGTGTCGATCGGACATTTGGACGACGATACGCCTTTGTGGTGGGAAAGAACCTTGTATCGAGGTGATCGATACGAGTTTCATAGTCGGTTGGGTCCGATTCAATCGGCCACCCCGGCGCGGGGGATTGTGCGATGAGTATTTCCGAAAACGGGCATTCGGCGGCCGTCGTCGGAGCAGGGTTTATCGGTCCGGTTCATGTAGAAGGACTGCGTCGCGCTGGGGTTCACATAACAGGAATTCTGGGTTCCTCGGCAGCGAAGTCGACGGAGGCAGCGAAGCGTCTTGGGTTGTCCTGCGGTTATCGTTCGTTGGAAGAGTTGTTGCATGACGATTCGGTGTCGGCCGTTCATTTGGCGTCTCCAAATCGAATGCACTTTGAGCAGGCGGCTGCTGTGTTGCGCGCTGGCAAACATGTTTTGTGCGAAAAGCCGCTGGCGATGACTTCTTTAGAGTCAGCGGAACTCGTCCGCCTAGCCCGTGAGCGTCGGCTCGCAGCCGGAGTCGCGTACAACATTCGCTTCTATCCTTTGTGTCATGAGGCAGGCACAATGGTTCGCTCCGGGGCGCTCGGCGAAGTGTTGCATGTTAATGGGTCGTACACTCAGGATTGGTTGCTGAACGATACGGACTTCAATTGGCGAGTGTTGGCGGAAGATGGCGGTGAGCTGCGTGCGATCGCCGATATCGGGACCCATTGGCTTGACTTGGTCCAGTTTGTAACTGGGTTCCAGATCACTTCCGTTTGTGCAGATTTGCGAACCGTTCATCCCGTGCGGCGACGGGCCCGCGGCGGAGTCGAAACATTCTCGGGGCCGTTGACAACATTAACCGATAGCGAAGCGGTTGCTGTGACGACCGAAGATTGTGGTGCCGTGATGTTTCGACTAGAAAATGGAGCCAATGGTGCCTTGTGGGTGTCGCAAACCACCGCGGGGCGAAAGAACTGTCTGCGATACGAGATCGGAGGTTCAAAAGGATCATGTGCTTGGAACAGCGAAGCACCGAACGAACTGTGGATTGGACGTCGCGAGTCGGCAAACCAACTTCTCGTGCGTGATCCCGCGTTGCTTGGACCATCTGCGAGGGCCGTGTCCAGTTATCCTGGGGGCCACAACGAAGGGTTCCCTGATACGTTCAAGCAATTGTTCCGCAGCTTCTATGGGTACATCGCAGCGGGTGATTTCTCGTCGGCACCCCCGTTTCCGACATTTGAGGACGGCCACCAAGAGATTTTGTTGTGCGAGGCCATCTTGCGCAGTCATCGGGAGCGGTGTTGGATTGACGTTCCCCTTGGATCGACTAACGCTTCTTGAGTTAAATGTTCAGCGAAACAATAGGATTGAATCAAAATGAAGTATACCCGCCAAGAATTAGCGAAGATGATTGACCACTCGCTACTGCACCCGACGATGACCGATGCGGAATTGGAGGCCGGTTGTAAGTTGGCTGCGAAATACGACGTGGCCTCGGTGTGCATCAAGCCTTACGCTGTGAAGCAGGCGGTGGAGTGGTTGAAGGGTAGTACAGTGAAAGTAGGGGCCGTGATAGGATTCCCGCATGGCAGTTCATGTACCGAATCGAAACGGTACGAGACCGAGTTGGCGTGTCGTGATGGAGCGACTGAAATCGACATGGTCATCAACATTGGTAAAGCGCTGAGTGGCGATTGGTCGTATGTGAAGGCGGATGTGGCAGCCGTATGTGCGGAGGCTCATGCTCGCGGCGCCCAAGTCAAAGTGATCTTAGAGAATGATTACCTAATCGCTGGTGGAGCGGACCTCAGTTCGACGGAGTTCAAGCAGAAGCTATGTGAAGTCTGCGAAGAGGCCGGAGCGGATTGGGTCAAGACGTCGTCGGGCTATGGATTTGTCAAACAAGCGGACGGATCTTACAACTACAAAGGAGCCACGGCAGAGGATTTGGCGTTAATGCGAGCAAGTTGTTCGGCGGCGGTGCAAGTGAAGGCCGCGGGTGGTGTTCGCGATCTTGATGGCCTCATTCGCGTCCGGGAGTTGGGAGCGAGTCGCTGCGGAGCAACCGCCACCGCGGCCATGTTGGACGAGTACCGTCGCCGCGCTGAAACGGGGGAATCCCAATCCTCCCCCACCAAACTCGGCGCCGGTGGGTATTAAGTCAGCCTTAAACTTTCAGGGCCGATCTTCGTGAGACAAAAGCGAACGATTGGCAGATATGTTGACGATGTTGTTAGAAAGAAACTGGCGGCACACAACCGTCCACGGCACCAATCCCGAATGGGCTGACGCAACTTCGCAGGGCATAAGGCCCGCATGGGCTGACGCATCGAGAATTATATGTGTCTGAGTCGCCGAAGTTAGCCAATTATCCCCTGCTATGTGAGAATGATATCAAGTTCGGATTATCACCACCGGGAAAGAACTGGAAAATGGAACGAAACGCAAGCAAAAAAACATCGTTTGCCGCAGTGGCTATCGCAGCTCGGTGGAGCGCCGTCACAGGCTCCGGTACTGTGTGGGATAACTTGCTGGCAACGAGCAACGTTGCACTGGCGATTCGAATAGCAGTTCCTATCGCCGCTCTTTCCAAGGTTTCATTGCGAAAGGTCATTCGATGAGTATTCGACTGTTCTTTAGTGGACTTATCATTGGCGTTGCCATCGGACTGATGGTTGGCGGAGCAATTGTCAAAATCTCAGAGGATGGTTCGGGCAAACGCGAGTATCCTCAAGGAATCGCCCTATTGCTTGCGATCGTCGGAGGGGCAGGAGTCGGAAGCGCGCTCCGCAGTTCCGCGATACGTCCACCTGGCTAAGTGGGGAAGCCCAACCCGAAATTGTGCCTGCTGACGTGGCATGCCGCCAACGATTGCCAAACAACACTGACTGAGGATGATCGGTCCCGGCGCTGAGTTTAGTTAACGTTTGGTTTTCCAGCGTAAGTCAGTTGAGTTTCTGACCGTAAAAAAATGGAGGAACGAATGAACGTTCGAACATTGGCGGGCTTTCTATGTTGCCTATTGGCATTGGCGTTCCTGGCTGTTGCAATAAAGAACACGTTCATTAATCCGACCCTCCCCGTCGACGATCCTTCGGGGCTCGGGGTTAGCCGTTTGGTTGGGTCGTTTTTG
>JAEUIQ010000003.1 GCA_016794985.1 Planctomycetaceae bacterium
TGCTGATCAATCAGTTCTTGCCAATAGCCCGCGCGGGGGCTAATCGATGGACGTTCCATGGATATACTCCTAGGTTAGGGGGGATACGAAACCCCATAAACCTAGCAAACACCACAAGACGCACTTCATCGAACGCTCACGAAGAACTGTTGATGAGCCGAATTAGCCAATTGCTTTTTGCCGTGCCTAGGCGTTTGCGCTCGGAACGTTGAGAGATGGTCCATTTACTCGCAATTCGAGCGGCCCGACCTTCAATCTCTTCGATCGAGATTTTTGAAGTCCGATACGGAATTCTCTCGAGTCGATTTTGATTTGAGGGAATTAGAAGAGGCATAGAGGCATCCTTTACTCTGAGAACATTGCTACAAATAAACTGGATCGCTAGATTCGATTGTTACAGATGCCATGCACGAATCGAATCGAGCATTACTTCATAAAGCCCTAGTTGATTTCACCATTCGTCCGATGGGTAAGTCTCCAGTGCTCGTTCGCGGCCTCTGGAAGTTCCTTTGATAGCGCCGCCCACGCCAATTTTGCCCCTACTTAGACTCGACATGACTCCATGCCTTCGATTTAACTGGCGAAGAACTCGATTTCACCCGTAATGACGTCGTACATTGCACCCACGATCGCAATTTGATTTTCGCGAACGAGATGGTCCAGAGTACGGCTTTGCTCGCGCATTTCCGCTACGACACGCAACACATTGCGGCGGGCAACGGCATCGACGATGGACTCCTGCTCGGCTGGCGCGAGACGCTCAAACCCCCTGTAGTAGCCAGGGGGTTCTGTTGACTGTTGGATTTCACGCACGACCGAGCCAATGTGTTGGCATCCGGTAACTTCGGCGGGCGAGCGAGATTGACCGATGAGGTTAATCACAGCAGTGACCGCACCGCAGCGAGTGTGCCCCATGACTAGCACCAGCTTTGCTCCGGCCACTACGCACCCATATTCCACGCTGCCGAGCACCTTGCGGCTGATGACGTTGCCAGCGATGCGAACGCTCAGTATATCACCCAGACCAAGGTCAAAGATTAATTCTGCAGGTGTGCGTGAGTCAATGCAACTCAGCACGACGGCCAAGGGATGTTGCCCAGTAGCTGTTGCACTTACCTGCCCGTCCAGGTCGCGGGAAAGTCGCCGACCCGAGCGAAATCGCTCGTGGCCGTCATTGAGGATTTGCAAAGCCTGCTGCGATGTGAGCGAGCTTTGGAGTTTTCGAGTCGAGTACTCTAGGTACTGAATGCGATCGTTCAGTTCGTACTCGCTCCGAAAACCGAGTAGACTCATCTTCACTCCGCGAGCTGGACCGGTAACTTCTTTGAATTCGCGGATCAGGTCAAGTACGTCTGGGTCGACGTAGTCCGTATGATGCGCATCGAGCAATACTTCCCCATGGCTACGAATATCGTCGAGAGTCTTCTTCAATGCAGCACGATTCAGAAAGCTCACTTGGTTGGCTAGTTCGACATGCACCACGTCACCACCCATGTGTTTTTCAACGAACTGGCGGATTGGTCGGCGCATGCTACTGTGGAGAATGAAGCTGAGACTCACCGCCAACCCGATCAGGACTCCGATGAGAAGGTCAGTGAACACGATCGCAAGCACGGTCGTTGCGAAAGGAATGAACTGGTAGCGACCCTGACTCCAAATCTTCTTGATCATTTCTGGGCTGATCAGTTTGGCTCCCGTGAACAATAAGATTGCAGCCAGGCACGATAACGGAATATGGTTCAGCCAAACGGGCAAGAACGCGACACTGACCAACAAAAGGGCGCCATGCACAACGGTGGAGAGTTTCGTTTTCGCACCAGCGTTTAGGTTCACCGAACCTCGAATGACAACCGAAGTGATCGGTAGCCCCCCGACAAATCCCGCGACTATGTTACCAATCCCTTGGGCGAGCAGTTCCCGACTCGGCGGCGACGTTCGCCGGTGCGGATCAAGCTTGTCGACGGCTTCCAAATTGAGCAGAGTTTCGAGGGATGCAACAGCGGCGATAGTTAGGGCTGCAATGTAGACTGCTGGGTTGTTCCACTGTGCGAAGTCGGGCCATTGAATGAACCCAATGAACTCACTCAGACTGCTGGCAACAGGCACCTGCACCATATGTCGCTGTTCGATGTCCCACTGCAATCCAAGTCTACGGAATAAGAGGCTGATTCCAACACCCAGAAGGACAACTACTAGTGGAGCTGGAACGACTGAATGTTTCAGAAGCTTCCACCCGTCCCAAATAACTAGCACCGCCAGTGACAAGAGTCCGATCGTGGTCGCTCCCGAACTTGTGTTTCCAACAATACGTTTAAGCTCGCTAAACGTGTTCATTTTGTCCAATTGCTGGAAAGCGAAATCTCCGATGGGGTTGGCGTCATAGCCGAAAAGGTGTGGGATCTGTTTGAGGATCAGAATGACGCCAATGGCGGCCAGCAGACCTTTGATCACGCTCGACGGAAAGAAGGAGGCAAGGAAGCCAGCTTGGGCTAGTCCCAAGGCAATTTGAATTGCCCCGGCAAGAATCACCGCCAACAGAAGGGCCTGGAATGAGCCTAGTGATGCGATCTGCGCTGCTACTACTGCCGTCAAGCCAGCCGCAGGACCGCTGACACTCGACTGTGATCCGCTTAACAAACCTACGAGTATTCCGCCGACAACTCCGGCCAAGATTCCAGAAAGCAACGGCGCACCAGATGCCAACGCCACGCCAAGACACAAAGGTAGGGCAACCAAGAAAACGACGAGACCAGCCATTACATCGCGCGAAATGCTGACTGTTTGTTCGTCGTTTGGGGATAATCTAAATGCCACGCTCAAGTTCTCTCTACGTCTCGTTCACGGACAACACCTTCGAGATACCTTCGCTTTTATGACCAACCAGACGAACATCGGGGAAAGGCTGATGAACGTGATTGAGCTTTGGAGGTAAGTTGATTGGCCTTAGTTTGAATCAGAACGGCAAACGTCCCATCAATAACAGAACGAGTAGGATAATGAGCACCAATCCCAATGCGCCGCTTGGGCCATATCCCCAGTTTCTGCTGTGCGGCCAAGTTGGCACGACACCCAATAGAATTAGTAATAAAACCACGATCAAAACTGTACCTAACATTTGCGTCTTCTCCCAATTAAAGGATTTTTATAGAAATCGGGGTGCTGTGTATCGTCATGGCGTTACGCAATGGCTTCACAAAGCGTCTTGATTGTTTGTGTTTGCACCGATTGCAATTCTTCGTAGTACCAATCAATTGGATTACTCCTTGTCGCCACTTGTCAGTTCCCGGATCTTTTCTTTCGCTGCATTGGTATCCGATTCCAACTTGTCTCCGTCCACCGAAAGGTTGACATCGACCTTTCGACTGCGATCAGAAGCATTTTGAGTCGAAAGTGAAAACCAGCCACGATAAAAACCGAAGCATGCCAAAACAGCTAGCAACAGAAATAGCCATCCCAGTAATTTCATTTCATCCCCTTAGTCCAATGGAAGTCGGAAAGACATGCAAAATTGCAGATCGAACTCGCAAGTCAGTCTGTTGTCTCTACAAATGATCGTACGAAGCATTTGGAGTTTGCTGAATCGAGCAGGGCCTGATTCGAAGCTGGCGGAATCTGCCACGTTTTATTCGTAGTCGGCAACGTCATCGTCCTACCAATGTGGGATCACCCCTAGCGGAAACCGCCACAATCGAGTCGGTAGACGCTCGATGTGCGCAAAAGTTGACTGCCACTAAGATTGTCTGGCTGCTAAACCTTGTGTAACTTTCAAGACAAGTCACAAATACCATCGCTCAAGTAGTGAATGCCTAGATGATGAACGACTTGCGATCGAGGCAGGTCGTTTCGCCTAATACACAGAGGTATGGCGGGCACGGAAAAGAGTCATTGTCGGAACCCTGTGCCTCTGTGTTCTATACTCCGGGTGTCGGACCTAACACAATCTCCACATGGTGACTCGCTTTGTCATCGACGAGACAGACAAAGTGTTCCCGTTGGTCGACACCATCAAGGCGAAGGGACTGGATCGACTTGCAATTTTGATTGCAGGTCACCGTGATATGATAAAAAGTCTCCCGATAGCGATAATGCATCTTGAACCAGGGCCAATCGCGTGGGGGCCTTGGACAAAAGCGAAGCTTATCGACTTCCAAATGAAGCCCCAGCAGCGATTCGATGATGAGACGATACATCCAACCCGCAGATCCGGAGTACCAAGTCCAACCCCCGCGGCCTAAGTGCGGCTGAACCCCATAGACGTCGGCGGCAACAACATAAGGTTCCACTCGGTACTTTCCAATTCCGGAAGCGGTCGAACCGTGATGGATTGGATTGATAAGCGAGAATAACTCCCAGGCTCGGTCGGTATCTCCTATCTTCGCAAATGCCATCGCGGTCCATATCGCGCCGTGAGTGTATTGCCCGCCATTTTCACGAACGCCCGGGACATATCCTTTAATGTAACCTGGGTTCAGTTCCGAATGGTCGAAGGGCGGATCAAGCAAGAGTATGATTCCGTCATTAGGTCGGACCAGTCGCGTATAGAGACTTTCCATCGCAATTGCCGTACGATCCTGTGTCCCAGCCCCCGACAGTACCGACCAGCTTTGCGAAATAGAATCGATTTGGCATTCCTGATTCTGTGACGAGCCTAGCGGTGTACCGTCATCGAAGTAGGCACGACGGTACCATTGTCCATCCCATCCCGACTGCGCAATGTTTCCTCGCAACCTACCTGCTTCTAGTTGAAGTCGATCCGCTGTGCCAGAGTCTTCACGTGTTCTTGCCAGCGTCGCGAATTGATTCAAAACTTCATAAAGGAAAAAGGCCAACCAGACGCTCTCCCCTTTTCCATTCTTTCCAACTAGATTCATCCCATCATTCCAGTCACCGCAGCCCATGAGCGGCAAGCCATGCGCCCCAAATTTCAGAGAATGGTCGATCGCTCGCAACGCGTGATCGTAGATCGAACCGATATCCTCTGAGACTTGAGGCAGGTCGTAGTTCGCTTCCTCGTCCGCATGCAATAGACTTGAAGTCAGATAAGGGATTGGCTCTTCCAGCAGCGCCGCATCGCCCGTCATTTGAACATAACGACATAACGCAAAAGGCAGCCATAGTAGATCGTCCGAGAAATGAGTGCGCACGCCGCGCCCAACGGGTGGATGCCACCAATGCTGCACATCGCCCTCGCGGAATTGTCGCGATGCAGCCAGCAGAATCTGTTCGCGAAACAAATTGGGCTCCGTGTGGATGAGCGCCATAGCATCTTGGAGCTGATCGCGAAAACCAAAAGCACCACCAGACTGATAGAAACCTGATCGAGCCCACATGCGACAGGAGAGAGTCTGGTAGACGAGCCACCCGTTCGCCAGAAAATTGACCGCAGGATCGGGCGTCTCGATGCTGACGGAACCCAAGGTTTGGCTCCAATAATGCCAGACCTTTTCCAATGCTTGATAACCACTGTCGGTGCCCCGCGTTTTCAGAATCAATTGTCTTGCTTCGGCTTCGCTTTTAGCGGAGCCGATCGTAAACATAACGGTTTTTTCGTGATTGTCTTCTATCGTAAACTGCGTTTGAATCGCAGCGCAAGGATCCAGTCCGGCTCCCACACGGTTTGAGAGCCTAGTGCGATGCATCGCGGCTGGATTCGATGGGCTTCTATTTCGACCGAGAAACTCTGTTCGATCACAGGTAAGCGTTCGAGTCGACTCACTGCAGTCCACAAAAGCAACGCGGTCAGCAAACTCAGGGCTGTATGGATTGCGCGCGAAGATCGCATTTGTTACGGAATCGATATCGGTCGCAACATGCATATGCGACTTGCTGCGGACCTCCCCAAGCACCCATTCCCAATAGCCAGTCATTGAGAGAGTCCGCTGTCGCCCCGAGTGATTCGTGACCTTCAATCGTGCGTACTTTATTGGCTCATCGATCGAGACATAGATGCAAAGTTCCGTAGTGATACCATCCTCGGTATAGTCGAACATGCTATACCCGAATCCGTGTCGAGACACGTAAGTTCCTGCGCCGCGAGCCGGTGAGGGGGACGGCGACCAGAACTTTCCGGTATCCTCGTCTCTTAAATAGAGTGCCTCACTAGCGGTGTCCGAAACGGGATCGTTGCTCCAAGTCGTCAACCGAAACTCGTGGCTGTTCTCCGTCCAAGTGTAGGCGCTGCCCGATTCCGAAACTACCGTACCAATCTTCGAATTCGCGATGACATTGACCCACGGCGCGGGTGTAGCATCACCTGGCTTGAGCATCACCACGTACTCGCGCCCGTCACGACTAAAGCCACCAATTCCGTTGTAAAACGCGAGATCTCGCTGTGGAAACTCCGGCGTCGGGATGATGTCCATCTGCGTCCTGCTCGATCGGAACTGCGGCATTGCCATCTCAGGTCGCAGGCGGCGATTGACTTGATCAGTAAGAGTTCCAGCATCATCTTCGAGCACAATGCGAGCGACAGTTTGCAACAGTGCTCTATCCTCATCCGACATATGCTCACCACGTCGCACAAACACTCCGCCCGGTCGATCCAGCAACGCGGCCCCTGGACTGGCCGACACGATATCCAAAATCGACTCCTGCAAGGATTGTCGATAGACCGAGTCATCCTCGTTCCAAATCACCAAGTCGACAGCTAGACCCTTCATTCGCCAGTATGCATGCGCGCGTACAACTTCTCGCACTAGATCAATGTTTTCTGCACTGCGGATTCGAATCAGCACGATCGGCAGGTCACCCGAAATCCCATAACTCCACAGTCCGGATTGCCCTCGGCGATTTTGAGCGAGCACACTCTCTTTGGCGCGACGGAATCCGGTTGCGTAAATGACAGACCCCGCCAGGCGACTATAGGTCAAGGCTTCCGATTCCGACGCATTGAGCTGTTGCAGCATGATCAAGCCACGAGTCCAGGCCAATTCGAATACGCGATCCGCGAGAATCGTGTCCTTGTATTTCTCGATCATGCCGGTAGCAATTGCTTTTGATTCACCTACTCCCGTAATTAGGTCGACGGTGACCGTTTCACTGGGTTGGAGCAGGATTGTCTTGCGAACGCTTACCATTGGGTCTAGCGTCGCACCTTGACTATTTGAGAGAGGGCTTCGACCGTCAAACGCTGCGGGCGACGCGGGCGATTTTCCTCGACCAAGAAATCGCATTCGATCCGTTTCATACGATGTTTCGTCGCCCTGTGTGCCGGTGGTTGTCATCATATGTATCATCCAGGGTGGTTGTTCCTCTGCGGATCTTGGACGACGTGTGCAAAGAATAGCCCCACTCAAAGGCAGCAGCTCTGTTTGCACAAAAAGATTGCTGAATGCTGGATGCGATTCATCATGCGATTGCGGTGCTAGAACCACTTCGGCATAGCTGGTAATCTCGATGCGCCGAACTCGTTCAGATCGGTTGGTCAGTTTCGTTCGTCGAATCTCAAGATCGTCTTCCGACGCTACGCTAATCATCGTATGCATCTCAATTTGTTCGTCGATTCGACGAAACTCAGCTCGTGCCTGAGTGAAGATGGCTTCGTACTTATCTGCGGCTTTCGTCGTGGGCTGCCAAGCTGTTGACCATAATCCTCCGCTATCCAAATCTCGGATGTAGCAAAAATTACCCCAGCAATCGCGTGTTGGATCCTCGCGCCAACGCGTTACGGACAAACCACGCCATCGGCTGTAGCCAGCTCCTGCGCTACTGATAGCAACATGGTATTGGCCATTGGACAAAAGGTGGACATCTGCCACCGCAGTTGCGGGATCGGTGATGACTCGCATGGTACCAGACTCCTCCGCCGTCGCAGTGCGAGTCGCGTTGGCTTCGTTTGCATGCGGAAAGAGTGGTACCGTATTTTTGGGGACGCGTTCTTGAAGCAACAACTCCGTCGACCGCAATGCCAGATCCAAACTGAACCGCCGCTGCATCGGCTTGTCCAACAAAACGTAGGCGAACGATAATAGACTCATGCCCGCATGGTGGGCCATGTACTGGCGAATGGTGACGCTATTGGTCCCGGGCGGCAAGCGTGAAACGGTGTAATCGATGGCCTCGTAAAAGCCATACTTACCGGATCGTTCCTCACGAGCAAGGCGTTCAAGATTCTTGCAAGCTGCGTCGGGGGATACCATTAATGCCAATGCAGAAGCATACGGTGCAATCACTAAATCCTCCGCCAGCCCTCGCTTTAATCCCAGTCCAGGAACGCCGAATGCCCGATACTGATAGTTTAAATTGAGATCGAAAGCGTTGTATCCACACTCAGAAACACCCCACGGCACACCATGCTGCCGACCGTATTCCTTTTGCCTTGAGACCACGGCATGATACGTTTGATCCAGTAGCGTGTGCTCGTAAGTGGGCATGACCAGCAAAGGCATCAAATACTCGAACATAGAGCCTGACCAACTCAAAAGGGCAGGCTCTCCTTTCGTACTTGTGAGTAATCGTCCCAATGCAAACCAGTGTTCTTGTCCAAGTTGTCCCTGCGCGATGAGTACATAGGTTGCCAGTCGAGCCTCCGAGGCCATTAAATCGTAGCAGCCCGAATCGAGTTGGTTCTCGGTGACGTTGAACCCGATCGCAAATAGATCTCGCAAATTGCTTTCCAAGAAGTGGAAATCCATATTTGCGAAACCTCTGCAATCCTCGGCCAGCCGCTTAAGCTCACAAATTCGATTTCCGGCAAATTTCGCCGCTTCCATCATGGACGTAGACAACGCATCCAACCAAGACAAGACTGTTAAATCCTTGCTGGAGACACTTGTCGTACCAACCATTTCATGGTTCGCCGCGCTCGACACAGGCTCCATGAGTCCAGTTTCCACAATCAGTAGCCGAACCGAGTGAATCATCTTGCAGACTGATTCTGGCAAGGATGCAATGCAACGAAGCGTCGGGCGTGCTTGGAGTTCTTCGATCTGCAAATGCAACTCCTTTAGCGACTCAACGATTGCATGTGTCTGTTGGCCCCAGACCAGATCAGTTGGCATGATTGGCATCGCCATCGTGGCCCACTGGCCCATTGTCCGTAGCTCGGCTAACTGCTCGTCACAGGTTTGCGTAAAAGCGTTGCTCCACCAAGCAGGCTCTGTGTCAGCAGGCAACGACTTATTAAACTGATCGATTTCGTCCTTCAACTTGGGCAGGAGTTCAAGCGACGACCGCAGGTCGGGTGGCCGATTCGAAAGAATCGCCATCTGTTGTTCGATACACCGGACGGTAGCGATTCCGACAAGTCTTTTAGCAACCTCGCCAATGCGAGGTGTGATCGTTGCCATTTCTTCCAAAAGAACGTCCAGCGTGTCGTACAATCCATCAAAAGTCTTGTTGGGCACGATGGACGCATCGACTATTTGATCCAATCCAGCCGCCATTACTCTAAGATGGCCGGCGAGATTCCCGCTGTCTACGGTGGAAACATATCGTGGTAGGAGCGGCATTAACGTTCTGGTGTCGTACCAGTTTAGGAAGTGGCCCCGATACTTTTCCAATTTTGACAGTGTATTAAAGGTGTTCTTTGTCCGATTCATTAGCCTTTGCACGGAGCAGTATCCGAAATCGGTTGCTGCCAGATCGGCCAACAGTGCCATGCCGATGTTAGTCGGACTAGTTCGATGCGCGACGACTTCTTTCGGATTTACATGCACGTTGTCTGGAGGTAACCAATTGCTGTCCTCATTTACGAAGACCTCGAAGTACCGCCACGTTCGTCGAGCCATATTCCGCAAAAACTGACGTTGGGGAGCTTTCAGCCGAACTAGAGGTACCGGAATTGGACGACTTAGCCACCAAGCAATCGATGGTGAAACCAACCAAAACATCAGCCATGGAGCCGCTATCGCCAGTGTACCGAAATTAAAAAGCGAGATGCTGAAAAAGGCGAAGAGTGCTACCAAGGGAGCAGCAACCATCGTTCGCCAAAATCCAAAGAGTTCGGAGTTGGCATTGAGTTCCGAATCACTCGAAGTTCGCCATTCTAGCAACCTTCGTTTGGTCCAGTTCACACGAAATAAGGTGCGAACGATCGCATCGGAATTAACCTTGACATCATACGGCAAGAAGACAAGACTGAATAACGACTGAGCAATGGGACGAACCAATGCTTTTACTCCGAAATGCAAGTGCGTTGTAAGCGAAAGATCGGTAGGTTTGAAAGCGAAATCGAGCAAAGCAGCCATGATTCTCGGCGCTGCGACTACCAAAACAACGAACCAAGTCGTGGCTAACGCCGCACTTGAACTAGCGAATAGCCAGGTACAGAGTAACAGGGCGACCATCGCGATCGGCATCAGACTCCGCCGAAGGTTGTCAAGTATCTTCCACCAGGACAAGGCCGTAATGGGATTACTAACTGACGTGGAATGAGTCGCACGAATACGAGGCAGTAACCAACCCGCAATTTGCCAGTCTCCGCGTATCCAACGATGGCGACGACTTACATCGGCCAAGTAGCTTGATGGATGATCTTCGTACAAAGTTACATCGCTGATCAGTGCGGAGCGGCCAAAACAGCTTTCCAGTAAGTCATGGCTCAAAATCGCGTTCACTGGAAAGTTGCCGCAGCACTTCTCGAATGCATCTACATCATAGATGCCCTTCCCGATGAAAGAACCTTCACCAAAGAAATCCTGATACACATCCGATACGACTCGAGTGTAAGGGTCGATACTTGGATCGGACCCGATCAGCCGGACAAACCAGGATCTTCGCGAGCTCGTCATGCTGATGGCAACTCTTGGTTGCAGGATCGCGTATCCGGCAGTTACCAATCCGTTTCTTGGATCGAATCGCGGTCGGTTAAGAGGATGCGCCATTGCCTCGACCAACTTGCGTGCAGCGTCACGTGGTAGCTGAGTGTCCGTATCGAGAGTTATCACATATTGGATTTGCTTAAGATCCTCCAGATTTCCGGAGGAACTCGAAAAACGGTCCTTAGCACCCCGCAGGCTTGCATTGAAATCAGCAAGTTTGCCCCGCTTTCGCTCAAACCCCATCCAAGTTCCTTCCGACGCATTCCATGTTCGACTTCGGTTTAGCAGAAAGAACTTGTCGCGACCATCGTTGCCATAGCTTTGATTGAGTCGATCGATGCCGCGTTGCGCGTGAGCCACGAGCTCTTGGTCGCCTGGCATTACTTCGCGATCGGCATCCAGGAAATCAGTCAATAGAGCGAACTGAAGTGAAGCATCACGGTTTGCAAGATATCGAATCTCCAATCCCTCAAGTAGACGATCGATCGAGTCGATTCCTGAAAGCATCGAAGGAACCACCACGCAAGTGCGATGCTCTTCTGGGATACCATTGCGAAAGTCCATTCTTGGCAATGCTTGGGGTCGCATCAGAACAGTACATAGCCAGTTGACGATCCCAAGACCGAACTGAACCCCGCACAAGAGAATGGGCAGTGCGATCGTCAATAGCAACCATGCCGAGTTAGTACTCCAATCGCCAAAGCTGAATAGCCCTGCAATCCCCAGCCAAGTAAAAATGCATACAGCCAAAAGATAAATTGAAAGCGGAAATGTTCGCCGCAGTTTTTCGAATACCACGGAAGCGGTGAGTCGCATTTGTACGAGCTTCTCGAGGACGGGTCTGCCATTGTCGACGAGATAATAGCCAACATGCCGCCTATGCGAGTTTTTACTGTTCTCCGGTTCATTCTCCGACAATTGAATTGCCCTAAACGCCACATCGAACTCAGAGAGTTCCGAGCGTTTCGCAATCGCTTCGACGGCGTGTCGATATCGATTTCGTGTCTGAAAATCCATTTTGGGGTAGATTCCAGAAGGATCTCGATTGAGGGTTTGCTCAACCAGGCTTTGAGTTGCAACGAATTGCGGCCAATCGTGAACGCTTAAGAAGCGTAGACTGGTAATACAGTTTCCAACAGATATCTGCTCGGCAGCTTGAACTTGTCCTTCATTGAGAACGAGTTGCTCGGTAGAAAGTCCGGAGTCGTTCAGTCGATGTTCAAGCCAACTGTGAACGATCGCAAAGCTTGGGTTTTGGCCATGTAGATGACGGGTCAAGTCAGCCAGAAAGGCACCAGAGAGTGGAGGATTCGATCGCGCCATATCCGCCAGTGCCAAAATCAAATCGGAGGGGCATTGCTCGACTGTAATGATCATCTTGTCGGCCCAATCTGAAGCCAAGTCCCGTTCCTGGCGTGCAATCGCAATTCGGCTAGCGATCCTCCTCAGGTTCTCGATTAGAGCGAGCCGAATCATCAGAGGTAAGGCCCAAAGTTCGCCCAATTGAAGCGGCACTACAGACTGGTAGGCTGCGATGAACCCTTCCAGAGCCTGCGAGTCGACGCGACCATCTGTGTGCGAAATCAGCTCAAGAGATATTCCGTATACGCGTGGGTAGTCAGCAGCCGGTCCATTGGCCAATCTCGGTAGTTCTTGGCTATACGAACGGGGGAGAAGCCGACGAGTAGAATGAATTTGTTCCTCTAATAGATAGAAATTATCGAGCAGCCACTCTGCTGCCGGGTCGATTCTGCGATTCCTAGTGACTGCAGCCGCTACCAAATCATAAGTCGATTGAAGCACCTTTTCGTTTTCAGTGAGCCTATTGATAAGCTTGTCAGCGACTTTGCCAACGGCGAGAGAATGCGAAGAGGCCAAATGACCCGCATACCGCTCCAATTGATCGGCACTTAACAATTCATCGCATAACGGGCGCTCCGGAAAATCGGACTCAATTGAGGTGCGCGGAAGCACGCAACTCGGGTAGCTTGACTTGGGAGCAGAAGTGTCTGTCATCGCTGTCCAATAGTTAACTGGCTGCCAGCCGAATTGTACCGGCACTCGGTAACATCCATGAGCACAGTTGGGAGCTGTATGTTGCTGCGTTCCGGCATTAATGCATCGGCCACCGTCACAGGGCGGTCGGAATAGACAACTTCCACACAGTTTGAAATTGCATCAATACCCTTCATCCAACGGACGGCTTCCTGCGTCAGTTGCTTCAAATAGAAGGATGTGACCTGGCCTCTCAGGTACAAAACGCCATCGCGGATTTCACATCGAATGCAGCGAACTTCGGCATAGCTGCTAGAAAGGACGAGTTGTTGCGCGAGTCTAGTTTTTGTTTGAGAGTGCTCGATGTCGACTATTCGTTTCGTGTGGATTTTGGGGCGGTTGAGCATGCGCGGCAGATTCATGTATTGGCTCCTGGGCCGTTCGCTGGAGGTCACAATTTTTCTGGAACTTTTTTCATCCGACTGCTTAGGTCGTATTATCGGTCACCAATTATGCAGTTCGACGTGAGAGATCCCATTGAGGACGAGCCAGTTTTGGTATGGCGGAATCCACTAGACGGGCGGCTTGCAACATTTGAACCCCTCTTTCGAGTTCGGTTTGCCAAGCCAATTGAGAAATGGGAATCGTCATCATGTAAAGTTCGACCAGCCAAGTGCAATAGATTGGACGAATGCCCTTACACTTTTCTCCAAAAGCGACTGAGCGCAATTGTGCGAGAAGACTCAGAAAACACTTTGATAATAAGGAGGCCGCTGAGTATTCCTCCGAGTCTGCAGAAAAGTATGGGGACAGTCGCTATCGGACGCGTGGAGTTGCCTTGGCGCCACTACAGAGGTGCGTCATCACAGAGGATACTTGGACCTCTCAATTCGGGTCGTTCGACCGCAAGCTTCCGTCATTTGAAGTGGTCTCGGGGTATTCCTACCAATAGAGATCGATAGTTCGCCAGGTCTGCAATTCGCGAGCGACGCTCACCAACGACTCTAAAGAATTTTCCGTCGGACCTTCGTCCACATGCAGACTTTGCGTGTAACCCTACAGATAGGGAAACGTGGTTTGCGACGTCTGCGATTCAAAGCGATGAGCCACCAACGATTTCGATGATTTTTGCTTCTGCTTTCGCCAGTGTGCGTGCGGACTGAGTAGTTCAAGGGATAGTGGGTTATGACTTCAAAACGTCTGTACCAAAGAAAACCTTGCAAACCTTTTTGGGACGTCGTCCGCGCAAATTGCATAGATAGTACTGGAGAGGCTTGCTCTCACGGCGCTGCGACCCAGATCAACACTTTAGGAAGCTATGGAACATGGACGCAGAGATCGAGGAAGTCACCAAAGAAGCTGAGGTGCCGGAAGAGCTCGCAGCGGAATGGGCCAAAGCGCTCGTCAGACTGCATGCCAAGATCGTCAAGCAGGCAGAAGAACACTATTCATAATTGGAAGAAACGGCAACATGCGAAAGCAACTCCGATGCACATCGGTGATAACTCGTTCGCTCCCCAACGTCCATCAACTGCTAGCGCGACTCAACTCGCTCTACGACGGTTGCCGACCGGTGACAACGAAGCAGCTTGCCGAGGCGTTTGGTGTCGGCCCCCATGCGTTGATTCCGGTTCTGCATCGCGCGGAGTCGCGTTGCATGATCCGCAGTTATCAATGTCGCGGTTGGATTCCAGTCTCGTAGCTTAGGAAAACGCAATGGAATCCAGTCTGCAAATTGAACCCACAGCGCCAGCAACCGAATCGGTCAACGCTGTGCATCCAGGGGTTACGCTGTTAACCACACTGTACGATGAAAAGGATCTGCTGCTGTTTCGTCCAGTGGAAACATGGATCGAAGGCGACCGTAAAAAGAGTCGCGTTGACTACAAGAATGTTCGCTATCGGCGTGCTACCTGCGATGGCTTGCAGCGCTTCATCAGCAATTTCGATTTCGAGTCTCAGAAGGAATTTACCAATCGATTCTTTGGCGTCTGTCCGCGAGTCGCTGTCCAAGGCCGCTTTGATCTAGCATGGCAGATTCGAACGGTTCGCTGCTTGTGGGCCGACATCGACAACTGCGATGTTTCGGTCGCTCTCGAGCGAGCCGCATCGGCCGCGCTCTCTTATCCAACGGCCGTCGTCAACAGCGGCAACGGAGTGCATCTCTATTGGCGACTGGAGCAACCCTTTGTCATCGATGATGCTGGGCCCTCAATTCCCGTTCACATCGAACCGATCCAGAGTGGCGAATCGCGCAAGAAAGCCCGTCGCTATGTGCTTGAGGGTAAGGATCGCGTCTATCTTGATCAGCGACATCACCTAACCAAGCTTAGCCCCAAAGCACTTCAGATACAAGACATCCTGGCGGGTATCGCGGAAGCCATCGGTGGCGACCATACAACCGATCTCACGCGATTGCTGCGAGTGCCTGGCACATACAATCGCAAGGACCAACGCAACGGTCGCGAACCGGTATTGTCTGAGCTTATCGAATGCGATGCTAGCCGCAGGTACGCACTCGATGCCTTCAGCAGGTTCCACAAGCCGAGTGCGACTACCAGGCGACAACGCAGCATCGATGCGATGCCGCTGCCAGCCATTCGTAAGTCAACAGCAGCGAAGTCCGACAAGCTTTCAGAATGCATCGCTGCCAGTACCATCGCTCGCGAGGGCGCACGATCTGAAACCGACTTTGCCCTTTGTTGCTATGCGATTCGCAACGGTTTTGAGGCCGAGGAGGTTTGGCAACGAGTCGAGTCGGTAGGTAAGTTCGCGGAAGCCGGACGCTCGTATTTTGATCGCACCTGGGCCAATGCTCAGCACGATGTTCGCACTTCTCTCTACGACAAACTGGAGCGGCGTGTTGAAAAGGCCACCGAACGCCCGACGATCGCCACAGACGCGTTCTCTGAGCCGGAATCGGATACTCAGCCAAAGATCACGGTCGACCCGAAAGAGACGCCCGTGGCTACCACGATGCAACAGATCACCAGCCGACTCTCCGCCAGCAACTGTTGCTACACACGCGCCAATCAACTGGTTGTTGTCAATGGCGAATCGATCTCGCCCATTCTATCGCCAGCCGAACTCGCGGGTCTGCTCAACCAGTACGTTGAGTTCTACTTTATCAAGAAGGAAATGGGGGAGTACAAACCGCTGCCGACCAGCTATGCCAATACTTGGCTCAACAACACGCACCAACGCAATCGCCTCCCCGCCATCAAGCTCTTCAGTCGGAATCCGGTTTACACCAGCGACTGGCGTTTGATCAGTCCAGGCTACGATCCGCAGTCGTGCTTTTATTACGCCGGTCCAGCCGTTGAGCCGATCGAGGGGACGAAGCACCTCGATACATTGCTCAGCGACTTCTGCTTCGCATCCCCATCGGACCGCACCAACTATATCGGCATTCTGTTGACCAGCTTGTTAGTCTCGCACTTTGTGGGTTCCAAGCCGGCGGTGCTTTTTAACGGCAACCAGGCAGGGCTTGGCAAGTCAACCCTTGCTCAGATACTAGCCCGTCTTCGTGACGGTGCTGAAGCGCCGACCGCATCCTACAACGAGAACGACGAAGAGTTCGAAAAGCGACTAGGTGCGATCATCAAGTCGGGCGCGACAACAATCATCATCGACAACGCGAAAGCCAAATCTCGCAAAGCCAAGATCGATTCGGCTTGCCTTGAGCGGTCCATCACAGATCCGATTCTTTCGTATCGGTTACTCGGACAATCGTCGGAGATACGAGCTGAAAACTCGCACATCTTTTGCATCACTGCAAACGCTCCCGATGTCAGCCCCGACCTAATGTCTCGGAGCGTTGTGATCAATCTCCATCACATGGGGAATCCAAAATCGCGGACGTTCGCGATGAACGATCCCGAAGACTATGTGCAGAAACATCGGCAACAGCTTCTGAGCGAGCTTGTGAACATGGTTGAGCGTTGGAAGGACGCTGGCATGCGGCTAGCGACGACGCAAACTCGCTTCAACAAGAAGAACTGGGGCAACATCATCGGCGGCATTTTGGAAGCTAATGGCGAGCCAGACTTCCTCGATAATGCCGACGAAGCTGCTGCAGCCATGGACGACACTAGGCGCGAGTTTAGCGAGCTAGTTGGACTGCTGGCCCAACATCCAAAGGGCACTTGGACTGCAGCCGAGTTAACCGATCTGGCCAACGAACACTTTCTACTGCGATCCGAACTTGGTCAAGGAACACCTCGTTCGCAATGCACACGCCTAGGCGTACTTGCAGGTCGTTATGTCGAAGAACGTTTCAGAATGGATGATGGCAGCATCGCAATCTTCCATCGTAGCGACATAGGCCGCAAGACTCTGTACCACGTCAGTCTGGAGGCGATTGGTGCAGACGTTTGAGCGTTCATTCAGACCTTTGCGGACGTGGAAATTTGAGAACGTCTGTGGCAAGAGAACCGGGAAACATCAAGGCCAATACGATCCATGACAGACGTTGCAGACCATTTACAGAGACTCTTCACATGTGAGGCGCACTCACATTTGTGAATGTGCGTGTGTATGCACGCGTAATAGGCGAGGTCAGGAAAGGTCTGAACGTCTGAAACGTCTGCAAGGTACGCGTGGGTCCTCGGCAGCGAATCTTTCAACCAAGGGCCGCGGGAAAGGCCGCAAGCATAGGCACAGTTTGTTACGTCGAGTTGTCCGGAATTTAGGTACGGATCACGTCATCGCATCAGCAAGAAAGGAAGCAATATATGTCAACAAACCAAGGGATGAGCCAACTGACGCCCGAGCAACGAATGGCGGAGATCGCTACATGTCTGGCGCAAGGCATCGTTGACTTGCACAAGCAAGGGCGACTCGGCACAAGCGCAAAAGAGTTTTCGCCTGACTCGCCAGCTTCGCTTGACTTCGGTTCGGACTCAGGGCTCTCTGTGAACTCGGGTTCAATATCGGGTTATTCGAACACTTACGAAGGAGGAACGAATGTCGTTGAATGTGACTAAAGAGGTCGCCTTGCTAAAGCAGATGACGGTGGGCGAGTTGCGTGAACGCTACTTGCAGGTGACCGGCGAACCGACGCAGGCCGCCAATCGCAAGTGGCTCGTACGCCGTATCATCTGGCGCATGCAGTCGATCGAAGAAGGCGGCTTGTCGGAGCGTGCAATCGCACGAGCACGTGAATTGGCTAGTGGCGCGGATCTGCGAACCACGGCGCCCAAACAACGATCGCTACCAGCGGACGCTGACCGGCGCACGCGAGTATTGCCCTGTGGCCAACTTAATAGTGCTAACGTGCCACTGCCGGGCACTCTGATCACGCGGATGTACAAAGGTCGGCAACTACAAGTCCGCGTCGTCACCGGTGGCTTCGAGTACGAGGGCGAGCTATTCAAATCGCTTAGCGCCGTGGCCAAGAAGATCACCGGCTCACACTGGAGCGGCAACAAGTTCTTCAACTTCAGCGACAAGGAGGGGAACTGATGAAGAAACGTATTTCAACTGAAACGACCAAGTCCGTTCGTTGTGCCATTTACACTCGCAAAAGCACCGAAGAAGGTCTTGAACAGGAATTCAATTCGCTCGACGCCCAACGTGAATCAGCGGAAGCGTTCATCGTGTCGCAGAGGCACGAAGGCTGGGAAGCCGTTGCTGAGTCCTATGACGACGGAGGCTTCACCGGTAGCAACATGGAGCGTCCGGCCCTTAAGCGATTGCTTGCCGACATAAAGGCTGGCAAGATCGACTGTGTGATCGTCTATAAAGTCGACCGCCTCAGTCGTTCGCTCATGGATTTTGCTCGAATCATTGAGATTTTTGACTCGCAGCGAGTGTCTTTCGTAAGCGTAACCCAACAGTTCAATACCGCGACGTCGATGGGCCGATTGGTGTTGAACGTTCTTCTTTCGTTCGCCCAGTTCGAGCGCGAGATGATCAGCGAACGCGTGAGTGACAAAGTGGCTGCCTCTCGTCGCCGTGGAAAGTGGTCTGGTGGCATGCCGCTACTGGGCTACACCGTTGAAAACACCAAGCTTGTGGTCGACGAAATCGAGGCTTCCTCAGTTCGTCAGATATTCGAACTGTATCTGGAGCATCAATCACTGCAACCAACGGTTCGCGAGCTAAACCGGCGTGGCTGGACCACGAAACGGTGGGTGACAAAAAAAGATGATCGACGTGGTGGCAGAGCCTTCACACGGAACGCCCTCTACAAACTGCTCACCAACGTTACCTACATCGGTAAGATTAAGTACAAGGAAGAGACTCACGAGGGCGAACATGCTGCCATCGTGCCCGTCGAACTGTTTAACCGCGTACAGGACAATCTGAAACGCAATGGCCAATCCGGCGGAACATTGGTTCGCAACAAGCACAGCGCCTTGCTAAAGGGCTTACTGCACTGCAAATCGTGTGGCTGCGGCATGACTCATTCGTTTAGCTGCAAAGGCAACAAGCGATACCGCTACTACGTATGCGGAACGGCGATTCAACGAGGCTGGTCGGAGTGTCCCGCACCGTCAGTACCCGCTGGTGAGATCGAGCGATTTGTGGTCGAGCAGATTCGAACGATTGGCAAGGATCCGGCGTTGTTAAAGCAAACAAACATTGATGTTCAGCAGCGAAACCATATCGAATGCAAACGATTAAGAGACGAACAGAAGTCGCTAGCGAGGCAGATGCGAGATGATCATGCTAAGCTTCAAGCGATCGTTGCCAACCCGAAAATCGCCAGCAACTTGTCAGGGCTAAGCGAAATCCAGTCGCGACTTGAGACTGCCGACCAACGCTCCCAGCAGATCACATCGGAGCTTGCGTTGCTTGAGACTCAAAGGATCAATGACCAGCAAATCACAAACGTCTTAGTCGGCTTTGACAACCTGTGGCAATCGCTGCCGCCCAAAGATCAAGTCCGCCTAGTCCGACTTCTGATCGAGAGCGTCAGCTTCGACGGTCCAGGTGGCAACGTAGCAATCACGTTTCATCCAACTGGCTTGAGAAGCTTAACCGAGAACCAATTGGAGCACGCACAATGACACAGCGCCTAACCATCAACCGCCAGTTCCATATCGCCACCAAACGCCGTGGCGCCAAACAAATTCAAAGCGGAGCTAAGCCAGTTATCCCTGCTGGTCGCGTCCCCCGAATCAGCCGACTTCTTGCCTTGGCTCACCACTGCTTTCAACTGGTTAGAAATGGCGCCATCATCAACCAATCCGAGCTAGCCCACTTCGGCCAGATCTCGACGACACGAATGACGCAGATCATGTGGCTCGACAACCTGGCCCCCGACATCCAAGAAGAGATCCTATTTCTGCCCAGAACCACCCAAGGCCGCGACCCGATCAAAGAAGCCGACCTCCGCCCCATCGCCAAGACGCTCGACTGGAAAAAGCAGAGGCAAATGTGGAATAAGTTGCGTCAAGGCGTCACTGGCTCTTCTATCGCATCGCATTAATCATAGATGGCATGACTTCAAATGATGTGCACAAAACCGCACTAACGTGGTTTCCGACTCGATTTTGCGAGCAAGGCTCGGATCGCCACCAACTCAGGACGGTTCAACTGAGTAATGAGATAGTAACTCGTCCGATAGCCGTTCTGGCCAAAAGGGATCCGTCTTCCATCAACTCCAAGTGATCGTCCCATAAATCGGTCCTGGGATGAAAGAGTCTTACGATCTCTCCCGATATCTCGTCTACCGACGCAAGGTCGCTCCCTTTACCGCGACTGCAAACGAAACAGGTCCAAGCCAAATTTCCTGCGTTCGTATCGCCGCGATGCTTTACAGCGATAATATGGTCCGGCTCATGTGGCAAGAAGGCATCTTCTTCGTGAAGTAGGCAATATTCACATCGATGTCCGGCGCGTTCACTAATCAGCCGTCGCAGTTCTGCAGGTACATATTCGCTACCTAGCTTCCTAGCCGCGCATGTATCCGTGCCTTTACCATACGCATCAAAAGTTCAGCTTGTTCGTATTGGTCCAGTTCGTGCTTAATCATCCATTTGGCCGGTCCGGTTCAACGACAGAAGCTGCGAGGCTCGTTGGGTGACGTCGGCAGACGGCCGAAAATTCAAAATCTGTTCATCGGTCGGGCCTGAACCAAACAATTGAGCTATCTCATCGAAGACTCTTGAGGCGCCTTCAGTTGTCGACATGCTGGACCTGAATTTGAGAGTCTTCGGACGTTCATTACATCGCAAAACAGCAAACGGCTCGATTTGCTGCTCGGCCGACTCCGTTGCTGCTTCGGTGTTTTGCCCCCGCATTGTAACAATTACGGCCAAATGATTTGAGCTCAACCGGAGGGGCAATTTCCTAGCTGGGACCTTGCCAGTCAGATCCGAAACTGGCTTCACTGTTAACCCACCGGTCAGATAGTTTGAGGTCCGGGTCGGTAGGTCGGAAGCAATCGGCGTTGTAACAAGCAGCTACTTATCAACTAGAGAACGCGATAGTTCGCGGTAGAAAATACCGTTCAGACGGAAGCAACATTCGGAAAATCAGCTCGCGGTAAGAAAAGTGAGAGCGCGGCCGAACTAGCCCGAAAAATCAAAAATGCCCAAAACATTGGGGATTTCGGCGATTGATGCGTCGCTAAAGAAAACCTCTCACTCTGCGAACTGGCGGGTAGCCTAAAGTTCGCAGGATGAGACGAGTACACCCGGCAGGATTCGAACCTGCAACCTTCGGTTCCGTAGACCGACGCTCTATCCAATTGAGCTACGGGTGCGAATGGAGTCTGAAAGAATATCGGTTTTCAACTATTTGTAAAGGTCCGCAATTGAATTAACTGAACTTGTTTGGCGGAACTTTCCACCCAAAGCCCAGTCGGCCATCCCGGACACCGAGCTACCCAGGACCGATGCTGCTTGTGTCAAAGTCCCCAGAATTGAGGTCCCTGGTGTTGGTGTTGGAGATTTGGGCGAATCCAGGACCGCTGCCGCAAGTTCGGGGACAGGCTCTTCACCCTTTGGCTCTCCGGTGGTTGACCCGTCTTTGCTTGGTTTGGGTTGGGCCGCTCCATCGCCCGGTTTGGTGGGCACTGGGGCCGGCGCTGCAGAACCTGAAGCGGCTGGGCTTGGACTGGAAGTTTTCGAATCGTCCTGGTTTGCACCCGGCAAAGCGGCGACTCGCTCGGTGCCTGTCCCCGCAGCCGGCGCCCCTTCGGTGCCTGTCCCCTGTGCCCGTGCGGCGGTGCCTGTCACCGATGCTAGCGGTCGCGCGGTGCCTGTCCCCGATGCCGGTGCCGCGGTGTCTGTCCCCGATGCTAGCGGTCCTGCGGGTCGCGCGGTGTCTGTCCCCAGTGCTGGCGGTCGCGCGGTGCCTGTCCCCGATGCTAGCGGTCCTGCGGGTCGCGCGGTGTCTGTCCCCAGTGCTGGCGGTCGCGCGGTGTCTGTCCCCATAGCCGACTGGTTGGTGGTTGTGTCTGTCCCCGGTGCTAGCGGTCCTAGGGTGTCTGTCCCCGGGGCCGGCGCGGCGGTGCCTGTCCCCGATGCGGCGGACGGGGGATCCGACGGGCCGGTATCGGTCAACGACGCGGTCGGGGCTGACTCCAAGCCGGGAACTTCGATCTCTCGGGCCAGACGATCCAAGTTTGCGGCCGGCGTCCCCGGTAGTACTGACGCGAGGCGGTCGTGATAAATCCGTAACGCCCGCAGGGCGTGAGCCCGCGGCCCAACGGACCAAGTTTCCCCAATATCGACCATCAATAAAGCCGACAGATACGCAAACGATCCCACCAGCTTGTCATGCAACAATTTCTCGTTTGGTAGAGACACGGCCAACCATTCCAAGACATGGCCGGTCGTCTGAACTCGACGCTGAGGATCGTCCAAGGCGGCGCGGCGTTCCAGCCAATCCGTACTGCACGACCCGTCCGGGTTAATCAAACTAAGAGCGTATTCGTGGTAATCTTCAATATATTGTGAAGCTGCCGCCCAGGCTCCATTCACATCCCCGCCTTCCCGGATTCGTTTGGCCGCAGCAAGATGAATCGCCATCAGTCGGTGCGTGCCACCACAAGTTTGTTGACCATTGATCGGTTGCCGTAACTCCAACCGCAACAGCCGCTCAACAGACCAAGTGCCCCCATCTTCGGCCGTCCAAATCTCATCAAGCGGCAAATAGTGCGAAAGCCCTAACAATTTGAAAGTCAATTCCATGTTCGGCTTGCAGGTCTTTTTTTCGTAAGCGACCAAATCGGCGACCGAAAACGTCTGGTCGGCGATCCGAATCGGATGCGTTAACGGCACGTTATTCTGAGCCAAAATCGCCAACAACTGCCCCGGATGCCCCTGCAAACCCGGGCCTTCCAAGGGGTGCGGCAACCCGTCTTGGACCGCGAGCAAGCGCACCCCCTTTAGCCGTTGATTGTCGCACAGGGCATTGATCGCATTGTAGGTCTTATCATCGATCAAGATTTCGCCAGGCGGCCCCCAGGCCAAGGTCGTGTGCATCACACCCCAGGGACTGCGGTTTTGTGCCGTATCAGCAAACTTCCGTTGTCCTTCCACCGATTGACGAATCAACACCAGCAAATCGCCGGGATTTTCACGGTAATAGGCCAGCCCCTTAGAATGGAGCAACTTGGCGACGTTCCCGCTGGCATCACGTGCCGTCCCCTTGGTGGAAGATGCCGGCGGATTGTTTCGCGGCGTGATTGGTCGCGGCCGAAGTCTCTGCGCGTCCACCTCGCTCCCAATTAAAGTCGTCAACATGCCATAGACCAAAGCCGTTAGCAAACACTGGTATGGTGAAAGTCGGCTCATGTCGCTTTTGTCGGGTCGAGGATGCGGAATTCGCGAACGCCTGGACATTACATTCGAATGTCATTCGAGGCAATACAACAACCGCGGGGAAGTTGAACCGGGACGCTGTCTCGGTTCCGTTTTCGACCTTTGGACACCCTCAGATTAATGAAAAAATGCTGGCATTCCCAGCCAGACCCGATGTCCCAGTCTCTGAATTCGCACAATCGGATCTGATGTGATCCAGAATCCAATTCGCCAGTCCAAACCTGCCTAACGTTTGTTTGATGGGTCGCGATCAGGCCGCCCTTACGACTTGCATAGTCCGGATTTCCCAGATATTCCGTCCGGTTGATTGACTCGAATCACCCTTCTTTACCTATATTGCCTAAATCGTTGACAAGTTTTTGATTGCCTAATTATACTACCGGAGTAAACTGTATCGACCCTCTTCCCCTGAGGCGGCGGCAATCGAACAAAGCTCGCTGCCAAGCGGGTGAGTTCGTGGCCCATTCGGGTTGACCGATTCCTAATACCGCAAACTTGGCAAGCTCGTCCCAAAGAAGGAAAGCTGACTATGAACCTACTGGGCAAGATTCTGACCTTTTTGATTCTCTTGACCAGCGTGGCGTTTTGTGTGGTGGCCGTCATTGTTGTCGCGTCGCACCAAAGCTGGAAAGAAACCGCCGAGTTCAACAAGAAGACGGCGGAAGATTTCCGTCGACGCTCGCAAAGCGCGGAAGAGCAGATCGCCACGTTGAAAGGCCAAAATGAGAAGGCCAGCGTCGCGCGTGCTCAAGCAATCGCGTACTTGAATAGCCAATTGGCGGTTGAGCGTGAACGATTTAACGCCCAGATCCTCCAAGTCCAGAACCTGAGCTCGCAACTGAACGAATCAATCGCTGCCTTGCAAAATTCGGAAAAGCGGCTGTCGGAACAAGATCAAGAGATCAAGACGGTCAACGAACAGAACCGAACTCTGGCCAGCGAATTGGCAACCCAGTCTCAACGAGTCGCAGTGATCCTGTCGCAAGTTGAAGCAGCGGAAGTGAAGAAGGAACAATTGGCGGCCCAGTTGCAGCAGATGATGGCCGAATACAATGACCTGAAAAAGGTGGCCGACGTGGTGGGTATCGACAAAAACACGCTTTGGGCACAAATCCCGCCGGATTTGAGCGGTCGCGTCACGGGGATCAGCACGAACCAAAAAGATGTGTTTGCGGTTAGCTTGGGAATGGACGACGGGTTACGAGAAGGACACACCATTGATGTGGTTCGCAACGGACGTCATATTGGAACGGCCACCATCGTGACCAGCAAACCCAACAACGCCACCGCGAAGTTTGTGGATGGCATGCGAAACGCGATGCCACAAGTCGGCGACGAAGTGACGACTGTGCTGGCCAAGCGATTGAATACTTCGCTGCCTGTCAACGAGTAGTTGGTGCGCATGGCGGGGGCGAATACCGCCTCCGCACGGGATTCCAATCGAATCAATCATTGGTGGGCATGAATTCTCAAACGAAACCATAAAGCATTTTAGTAGTAAGATCAGGCGCTGAACATGAAACAAGATGTGAATGTCTACACCATGATGTTGTTGGCCTCGTTTGTGGCATTGTTGATCGGCTGTATTGCCTTGGCGGTCGAGATGGGACGTTATCCCTTCCCAACCCCATGGAATTCAAAATCCTCGCGCGCTGCGACCACCGCTCAAGTCGTTCCTAGCCCGTTGCAACCTTGGCAATCGGTCGAACGTCTCGGTTAAATTTTTGTCCGGGTCGACACGTTCAAGCAAATTCTTGTTGCGGTCCGATTTTGGACCGCACTTTTTTTTGCTAGGTGCTAGCGGGACCTTCTAGACTTTTTACTTCGAGCCAGACGGCAGTACTTCGAGCCGGACGGCAAAGAGAACCGCCGGCGTGCGTGCTCGTCGCCTGCCCCGCCCGAACATCGTGCTCCGAAGTGCCCGACCATCGTGATTCGAAGTAACCGTGTTTCGTAAAAAGGCGGCTCAGTCTATTGTTTGAAGGCCGGCTCCTCCACTACGTCCCTTGAGCTATTTGGCTGCTTGCGCCTACAATGGGGGGTTCCCTCAAGTCGTGGCCAGTTGCGGTCGGGTGGGAACTTGTCACGGACTTTCTTCTGAGAATGATCTCCGCATGCCGGATTCGGATATCGTCGTCAAAGGTGCTCGCGAACACAATCTCCGCGATGTGGATCTCATCATCCCACGAAACCAGCTGATTTGCTTTACGGGGGTCAGCGGCAGCGGCAAAAGCTCGATGGCGTTTGACACGTTGTTTGCCGAAGGGCAACGCCGTTATGTCGAGAGTCTATCGAGTTATGCTCGGCAATTCGTCGGGCAGCTGCCGAAGCCTGACGTGGATTACATCGGTGGCTTAAGTCCGGCGATCTCCATTTCTCAGAAGTCCGCTGGCAACAACCCGCGCAGCACCGTGGGAACCATGACGGAGATCTACGATTTCCTCAGAATTCTGTTTGCTCGAATTGGCAAGGGTCGGTGCCCGAAATGCGGCGAGGAAATACAGTCGCAAACCAGCGAAGAGGTCATTGAACGCCTGCTGACACTCCCGAGCGGAACCGACGTGCAAATCTTGGCACCGGTGGCTCAGAATCGCAAAGGCGAACAACGCGAATTGATCGAGGACCTCTTGCGTCAGGGATTTACAAAAGCCCGCGTGGATGGCCGGTTGGTTCGTTTGACACCTGAGTTGAACCTGGATCGCCGTCGTCGCCACAACATTGAAGTTTTTGTCGATCGATTATCGATTCGTTTGGAAAACCGCAACCAAATTGCCGAATGTATCGAACGCGGATTGAAGATCGGAAGTGGTAGCATCTTGGCGATGTTGGGCAGCGAAGACCTTGAACCGGTTGAGAATAATCTCAGTTCGGTCGGTCGTGGTTCTGCCTCATCGTTTGACACTCAAAATGCGTTTTCCGGCTCTGATGCCGAATTGGACGACGATGACTTTGAGGACGATGAAGACATCGAGGAAGCCTCGCAGCGATTGCCAAAACTAGCGCAACGTCCGGTGCAGCCGTCCCACAGAAAAGCTGGAACCCGACGGGAAGCCCAGGCCGAAGAGCCGCCGGCGATATTGTCGGACGATGAAGCGGCACGCGAAGTCAAAACGCGTTCCGTTCAATGGCCGGACGGTTGGGACAACGGCTTGCGAATGTTCTCGGTCGCCTATTCCTGTGTCAGTTGTGGAATCGGCTATCCATTGCCGTCGCCGCAACTGTTTTCGTTCAATAGCCCGCAGGGGATGTGCTTGACTTGCAAAGGCATGGGCGAGTTGCACACCTTCGATGAATCTTTGTTAGTTTGGAACCGTTCGATCAGCTTGGCGGACGGTTGCTTCGAATTGCTCGGTGCGTTTCGTGATCTGAGCCGCTGGCAGCAACACATTCTGCAAGGCTTTGCTGACACGATTGAAACGGAACGCGGGTTGCCAGCGGGCTATTTGCTAGAGACCCCTTGGGCGGATCTTCCCTCTGATGTACGCCGACAGTGGCTGTTTGGAACCGGCGAAAAGAGCATTACCTTTTCCTGGCAGGGCGGCAGTCGGGAAATGAAATACCAAGGCAAATTCCCCGGCATCGTAGCGGAACTCCACAATCGGCATAACGCTGCAAAGACAGCGGCTTCGAAAGCCAATTTCGAGAAGTTCATGGCCAATATCGTTTGCCCGGACTGTTTGGGGCAACGCCTGAATCCACAATCCCGCAATGTCACGCTCGCGTCCAAAGCATCTTCGAACGAGAGTTGGCTGAACGGCGTCTCGCTGCCGGAACTGTGTTCGATGGCGATCCACGATGCTTCAAACTTTTTCGCGAACTTGCAACTGACAGAAATCCAAACCAAGATTGCGGCGGACGCCTTGAAAGAGGTCCATAACCGACTGCGATTCTTGGCCGAAGTTGGCTTGTCCTACTTGTCTTTAGATCGCACGGCACCAACTTTGTCAGGTGGTGAATCGCAGCGAATTCGCTTGGCGGGTCAGATTGGCGCTTCACTGGTTGGTGTCCTATACATCTTGGACGAGCCGTCGATCGGCTTGCATCCGCGTGACAACGATCGATTGATTGGCGCGTTGTGTCGGCTGCGCGACTTGGGAAACACCGTGATCGTCGTCGAGCACGATGAAGATACGATGTTGGCGGCAGATCATCTGGTCGACTTCGGACCTGGTCCCGGGAATCGGGGCGGTTATTTGGTGGCGGAGGGCGACCCAGACGAGGTTATGGCACATCCGGAGAGCAAGACGGGTGGATTTTTGTCCGGTCGCTTGCAAATTGCGATTCCGGATTCAAGGAACCCCGTCGATTTCCAACGCTCGATTCACATCACCGGCGCACGCCAGAACAATCTCAAGAATATCGACGTTCAAATTCCGTTGGGTGCCTTTGTTTGCGTGACCGGTGTCAGCGGAAGTGGCAAGAGTTCGTTGATCGGTGACATCTTGGTCGAGGCCTTGCATCGCGACCTCAATCGTGGGACTGGGAATCCAGGTTTGCATGATTCGATTACGGGCTTGGAACAATTGGACAAGTTGATCGCGATTGATCAGTCACCGATTGGCAGGACACCTCGTAGTAATCCAGGCACTTACATCAAAGTATTTGATGAGATCCGCAAACTCTTTGCCCAAATGCCTGAAGCCAAGGCTCGTGGATTTGATGCGGGTCGTTTCAGTTTCAATGTGGCGGGCGGTCGCTGTGAAGCCTGCCAAGGCAACGGTGCCAACAAGTTGGAAATGGACTTTTTGGCAGATATCTGGGTGACTTGCCAAGTCTGCCAAGGCAAGCGATTCAATCGCGAAACTTTGCAGGTTAAATTCCGTGGCTTCGATATTTCGCAAGTATTGTCCATGGAGATCGAGCAAGCCTTGGACTTGTTCGAGAACCAACCCAAGATCTTCAAGCAACTTCAAACGCTGAAGGCGGTTGGTTTGGAGTACTTGCAATTGGGACAACCTTCCCCAACTCTTTCGGGCGGCGAGGCGCAACGGATCAAGTTGGCGAAAGAACTTTCCAAAATCGGAACGGGGAAAACGCTGTATTTGTTGGACGAACCGACAACTGGTTTGCATTTTGCGGACATTCAGTTGTTGATTGACGTTCTGCGCAGCTTTGTGGCATTGGGCAACACGGTTTTGGTGGTCGAGCACAACTTGGACATGATCAAGACCGCGGATTGGATCATCGATTTGGGGCCCGAGGGCGGAGCAGCCGGCGGTCAAGTTATCGCTCAAGGTACGCCCGAAGAAGTGGCCGGTGTCGCCGATTCGTATACCGGGCAGGCCTTGGCGAGATTGTTCGAGCGTCAGAAGGTTCGTGTTGCGAGCCAACAACAATCCCCGGCAGAGCGTGTCGTTCGGAAAAAGAAGAAAGCCGTTCCGGAGATTGCGAAAACCATCGAAGTCGAAGGGGCTCAGCAAAACAATCTGAAGAACGTTTCGTTGTCGATTCTACGCGACAAGATGACGGTTTTTTGCGGTCCCAGTGGTAGCGGAAAGAGCTCCCTCGCGATGGACACGATCTATGCGGAAGGACAGCGACGCTACGTTGAGAGTTTGTCCAGTTACGCGCGGCAGTTTGTCGGGCAACTCCCTAAACCCAAACTACATCGGATCGAAGGATTATCGCCGGCGATTGCAATACAGCAGCGGGCACTCTCAGCCACTCCGCGTTCGACGGTTGGAACCGTTACGGAAATCTACGACTACTTCCGCGTGCTTTACTCGCGTTTAGGACAGCCGCACTGCCCTACGTGTGAAATTCCGATTGGTACGCAAACGATTGATGAAATCGTCGACAAAGTCATGCAACACGAGCCCGGAACAAAGATGTACCTGTTGGCTCCATTGGAAAACGATCCGGGCAAAACTTACGCGGAGATCTGGGAAGACCTGCGCCGTGAGGGCTATGTACGGGTCAGGATCGATGGGCAGACCATCGCGTTGGAGCAAGTCCCCGAACTCAGCATGGCGCGATCCTACAAGATTGAAGTCTTGGTCGACCGCATCGCGGTCAACCCCGAAAAACGGTCTCGAGTCGCCGATAGCGTTGCGGCGGCCTTGGAGTTAAGTGGCGGGACTCTGGTGGTCGCTTATCCCAGCGAGAATTGGCCCGAACCGAAATGGAAGACGGTTGTTCATTCACGACATTTGGCCTGTAGCCGCTGCGGTACAAGCTATGAACCATTGTCCCCGCACCATTTTTCGTTTAACGGACCTTTGGGCTGGTGCCCAGAATGCGAAGGACTTGGTACCCAGAACGGAGCGGATCCGACTCAATTAATCCGCGACGAAAAACTAACGCTCCGCCAAGGAGCCATTTTGCTGTGGCCCGATCTCGAACACCCATTGGCGCTGTCGTTGGTCGAAGCACTGGGTCGGCATGCGGCGTTGCCTTTAGATGTTCCGTTAATGGAAATGACGCCGCGTCAGAAACGGGTTGTTTTCTATGGGGCCGGCAACGACTGGATTCCCGTCCTTGATCCGACCACGCGACGTCCACTGTTTGCGTTCAAGTATCAAGGTTTATTTAATGCCTTAGAGGCTAGTGCACGGCGGATTCCACAATTGCGATTGGTTCTGCAATCGTTGATTGATCAAGTCGAATGTGCGTTTTGTGGAGGAAGTCGTCTGCGAGCCGACGCCGCGGCGGTTCGATTTCAGGATTTGTCGATGGATTCGGCCACTCGCATACCGTTGGGACGGTTACTGGAACGGATCAATCGGTGGGAGATCCAAGACCATCATCGCCACGTGGCAGGAGAAATCTTGCGTGAGGTTCGTGAGCGAGTTCAGTTCTTGAACGATGTCGGCTTGTCTTATCTGTCGCTCAACCGATCCGCCAATACGTTGTCGGGTGGCGAATCGCAGCGAATTCGTTTGGCCAGTCAGTTAGGCAGCGGACTCTGTGGCGTGTTGTACGTGTTGGATGAACCAACGATTGGCCTGCATCCGCGCGACAACCTGCGGCTACTGGGTGCGATGAAGCGCTTGCGAGACTTGGGCAACACCTTGTTGGTGGTCGAGCACGACAAAGATGTCATCGCCCAGGCCGATCAAGTTTTTGACTTCGGACCGGGAGCAGGAAATTTGGGCGGCGAGTTGGTGGCCGCCGGAACACCGGCTGAAATCGCGGTCCAAAAAACGAGCGTGACCGGTCCTTACTTGAATGGCGGCAAAGCGATTCCGATTCCCACCAATCGACGCCCGGGCTTGGCACCGTTCGATGCTGATCCAGAACAACATCAAGGGCTGATTGCCGGGGCGATTCAAATTCAAGGAGCCCGTCATCACAATTTGAAGAACATCAATGTCTCGATTCCGTTGGGCGCATTGACAGTCGTCACCGGGGTGAGCGGCTGTGGGAAGAGCTCGCTCATCAACGGAATTCTCTACCCGGAACTGGCGCGACGATTGCACCGAGCAACCGGCACTCCGGGTTTGCATACGAGGATTGCGGGCGCTTCGTCGATCGACAAGGTAATTCGAGTCGATCAAAAGCCGATTGGAAACACGCCGACGAGCAATCCGGCGACGTATACCGGTGTCTTCGAGTCTATTCGAACTCTGTTCACCAACTTGCCAGAAAGCAAGATGCGGGCCTACACGGCTCGGCGTTTCAGTTTCAATGTTCCAGGAGGTCGCTGCGAACTGTGTGAGGGCACGGGACAGCGACGAATCGAGATGCACTTCTTGCCGGACGTCTGGGTACCCTGCGAGGCCTGTGATGGCAAACGGTATAACGAAGAAACATTGCAGATCAAATTCCACGGGCACTCCATTAACGACGTCTTGAACTTGACGTGTCGACAAGCGGTGGAGTTGTTTCACAACATACCGAAGATTCGACAAGTGATTCAGACTTTGGTCGACGTTGGCTTGGATTACTTGCAATTGGGACAAAGTGCCACGACTTTGTCCGGTGGCGAAGCTCAACGTGTCAAGTTGGCCACCGAGTTATCTCGCCCCGATACAGGCAACACGTTGTATGTGCTGGACGAACCGACCACCGGATTGCACTTCGACGATATCGCCAAATTGTTGGACGTGTTGCAACGATTGGTTGACTTGGGCAACACAGTGATCGTCATCGAACACAACATGGACGTCATCAAATGTGCCGACTGGATTATTGATCTTGGCTCAGAAGCCGGGCAAGAAGGTGGACAAGTCGTGGTGGCCGGCACGCCTGAAGATGTGGTTCGTTACACCGAGATGGCCGAAGCCAGTGCCCGCGGTGAAGACCCGTTTTCCGTCGGCAAGAAACGGGAGCGGAAAACGAAGGCCACCACAACCGGCGGCAAGAAACGGCGTTTGGACACCGCGGATACGGATGCCGCGGTTGCCGTAGCGGAGAGGCTTCCCAAGGATCTGGCTTGGAACCGAAGCCACACGGGGATCGCATTGGCTGAAGCATTGGCCGAAGGAAAGTATCAGGAACGTCCAATCTACATTCACACGCCGGATACGATGTTGGGTGAAGGTGATTTGTCGTTAGAGGATGCTGGTGCGGCTACCCCCATGCCTTGGGAGGTCGATGGAAAGGTGTGGCATACGACCAATCGTTTGGATCGACAGGGAGCGGTGTGTCGCTGGGATGGGCGGATGCTGACGACGCTGGTCGAAGCCATTGAAGGTAGCAAGAAGTATGGCGAGACTTTTTGGAATCACCAATTGGTGGTTGAAGTCCCGTTTCAAAACAAGTCGCGTGGTTGGTTTTTTCGCGCGTTCACGACCAACTCTCATCATCTGGTGGTACAGTTCCGTGTCCGACCAAAAACCTTCATTCCAGCCGATCTAATGTCAGCGTTGGCGTTGGGAACACCAGAGATTGCCGAACAGTCTCCGAAAGAAAAGTCGGAACCGAGAGTCAAACTGAGCCGAGCCCGCGGTCCCAGTCAAGAAGTTGAAATTCGCTTGTATTCGATGGCCGAACTCCAAGCTCCGGGATTTCAAGCATTCCTGCAGGAAGCAATCGACAATGGCTTTGCATTGTTTCACAAAACGGTGGAACCCATCGCGTCCATCGACACCAGCATGATGAGTGCGGCGCAATTGGCATCGTATCAAGCAGCCGAGCGACGGCGTGAGCAAATGGCCGCTCAACAAGAGGCTTTGGAGGCTGCCAAAGATCCGGACGATGATCGCTACTATACGGAGAAGGCAGTCGCCTCCGAGTTGAATATTCACGGTTCGGATCATCAAGTTTTTCTCGCCGAAGCGGTCCCACGCGGAACTCGACAATGGCACGTTTCTCGCTGCGGTTTCAAAGAACCCGATCAAGTTCAATGGCCGGCCGAAGTGATCGACAAATTTCTCGAAATGCTCGAAGCCATCGTCCCCGAGAACTTGATCGACTACCAACGCGAGCGTCAGGTCTGTATTCGACTTGGAAATGAAAAAGTGCCGTGGATGACGATTGAAACCAAGGAGCGACCGACAGTACGAATCACTTGGAACGTCCCGAATGATGTTATTTCGGCGGAGAGATTGTCGGACCTCAATCTTCAATCGCCGGGCCGAATGGTGACGGCCGGGGCAGTCGACCGAATCACTTTGCACCTTAGTACGATTGACGAACTCACGCAGTCGAACTTGCGGAGCATGTTCGAACACGGATACCAAAACAGTTTATAGTACCTTGGCCTGTGAGCCTGCTCATGAAACGCAAATCATTTCCTGCCGACGAAACGCCAAACCCACCACGAAAACCACCGCACCAGCCGGATTGGCGACAAATGTTGGCCGAACGATGGCACTTGTGGCTGACGTTTGTTTTGGTCGCCTTGGGTGGCACCATTATCTACTCGTGGGGCATGGGTTCCTCCATGGTGCCGGAATGGGAATATGAAGTGGTGGCGGTGTACCCGCACGACCGCCAAGCGTTCACGCAAGGCTTGCATTTTCACGACGGCCACTTGTACGAAAGCACGGGCTTGGAAGGGCAATCCACGATTCGCAAAGTCGATATTGCCACCGGCAAACCATTGATCACCATTCCCTTGAATCCCCAACACTTCGGCGAAGGCCTGACGTTGTTGGGCGATCAGTTCTACCAACTAACTTGGAAGTCGGAAGTTGGATTCGTGTACAACCAAGAGTTACAACTTGTTCGCAGTTTTGATTACAAAGGACAAGGCTGGGGCCTGACGACCGACGGCGAGAAATTGATCATGAGTGACGGCGGCACAGACTTGGTGTTTTTGGACCCCGAGTCTGGACGCGTCGAGAAACGGCTCCCCATTTCAATGGGTTCGTTCAAGTTGAACGAAGTCAATGAAATGGAATTTGTCGATGGTATGATTTATGCCAATCGTTGGAAGCAAGATGCGATTTTCGTGATTCACCCGACCACCGGTCGTGTACAAGCGAGAGTCCCCCTGATTGGCCTACTGCCGCAAGCCGAAAGACCACAAGGAACGGACGACGGTTCGCTCAATGGGATCGCCTACAATCCAGAATCCAAAACCTTTTATGTGACGGGCAAGAAATGGCCCAAGTTATTTGAAATTCGAATCAAGAAAAAGTAACCGCGTTGTAGTTACGCCGACGTTACTGCCAATCGTCTATGATGGAGGTCTTGGCGGGAACGGCCTTCTGTAAAAGAATGTCGAATGGGGAGTTTCAATGGTTCATGGTCCTCGTTTGAGCTAATCTATGACGAATCTGCCTGAGTCGGTGGCGGCGGTTGCAACGGAACAGCGTGTTGCGCGGGCGGCGGGAAATGCCGACGGGCCAATCATGATCGAGGCAGTGCGGCTGTCCAAATTCTATGGGATCTTTGCCGCCAGTCGCGATGTGTCGTTCACCGTCCGCAAAGGCGAAGTCGTTGCCTTTCTTGGCCCGAATGGTGCTGGGAAAAGCACGACCATGAAAATGCTGACCGGCTACCTTTCCCCGTCCGAAGGCAATGCCCGCATTGCCGGGCACGACATGGCCCAAGATCGAATGGCTGGTGCTCAACATTTGGGATACCTACCGGAAACCGGGCCTTTGTACATGGACATGACTCCCTTCGGTATGTTGAAGTTTTTTGCGGAAGCCCGGGGCATGAAGGACCGGCAGATTAAGGAACGGATCGCAGCGGTCGTCGAAATCTGTGATTTGAGCAGCGTGATTTACAAGCCCATCAACAAGTTATCCAAAGGCTTCAAGCAGCGGGTCGGGATGGCCCAGGCATTGATTCATGAACCTGAAGTATTGATCCTGGATGAACCGACAAGCGGCTTGGATCCGAATCAAATTCGCGGAGTCCGCGAGACCATTCGACGCCTGGGCGAAACCAAGACAATCTTGCTCTCGACCCATATTTTGCAAGAAGTCCAGGCCATGTGTTCACGCGTCATCATGATCAACGAAGGCCGATTGGTGTACGACGGACCCTTGTCGGAGATTGACCCGGATCGGATCGGTTTGGACGATGTTTTCGCCCAAAAGACAGGTTACTTCGAACAAGTGGAACGTCTGAAGAAAATCAAAGAAGCGGCTGCGGGTCCCTAATTCAGCCCGACGAATGCCGTTCGATTGCGATTGTACTTCAAAGTAAGACTATTGGGACACAGATGAATACTCCAGAAATTGGTTTCTCGACTAGTGAAGAATCCCTCATGGGATTTGCGTTGATGGGCGTGATCGACTTGCTGTTTCTGGTCGCAGTTTTCTTGCTGATGAGTCCGGTGTTTGCATTGCGGCCGGCTTCGTATGCCGTCATGAAGCGGAACTTTGTCAATTACTTTTCCAATCCAACCGGATACGTCTTCCTTTGCGTTTTTGTGTTGCTGACCAGTTTCGCGGCGTTTTGGCCGCATGAGTTCTTTGCGAACAACTTGGCAAATTTTGATCAATTGAATCGCGTTTTGCCCTACGTGATGTTGATCTTTATCCCGGCCATTACCATGAGTGTTTGGGCCGAAGAACGGAGGCAAGGGACGGATGAGTTGTTATTGACGTTGCCGGCTTGGGACTTCGACATCGTGATTGGCAAGTACTTTGCAGCTGTTTTTGTGTTCACGGTTTCTTTGTTGTTTTCGCAACTGTCCAATTTCGCAGTCTTGTTAGCCCTGACTGGCGGAAAACTGGATGACGGAATTTTGATGTCGACGTATCTAGGCTATTGGTTTGTCGGCCTTGCCATGTTGGCGTTGGGAATGGTCGCCAGCTTTTTTACCAACAACCTGACAGTCAGCTTTATTTTTGGGGTCGTCTTCAACGCCCCGCTGGCGTTCTTCTCGAATGCCGATGTGATTTTTGCGTCGCAAACTTGGGTGGAAATTCTGTACGAATGGTCACTGCTGAAAAGGTTCGGCGATTTCGGTCGCGGGCTGATTGCCCTCCCCAACATCGTGTTCTTTCTGGGAATTGCGGTAATTGGGGTCTATCTTAGTTTGGTCTTGATCGGTCGGCGACATTGGATGGGTGGTAAAGACGGCCAGTCCTTGTTCGGTCATTTCTTGGTGCGGGCATTAACTTTGCTGGTTTGCTGCATTTCGGTCGTATTGTTATGCCAACACACTTCGTTGAATCGCGTGGCAAGATTGGATTTGTCCAGCAATGGCGTCAACACGTTGTCACCGGACTCCTTGACTTTGTTGGGCAGCTTGGGTGAGAAGGGCGAAGAGAACGAGGCGAATCGGCGTCCGATTTTGATAGAAGCCTACATTAGCAGTGATTTACCTCCAGAATATGTGCAGATTCGCTACGAATTAGTCAACCTGCTCAAAGAGTTCGACGTGATTGGGGGTGACCGGATTCAACTGCGTCTGCACGAGAATATCTCACCTTTCGGCGAAGAAGCCATCTTGGCGGAAAGCAAATACGGAATTCGGGTCCAACGAGTGACGACTCGTTCACGGGGAGCGTTGCGTGATGAAGACGTGCTCTTGGGGGTGGCCTTCTCCAGTGGTTTGGAACGTGTCGTCATTCCATTTTTTCACTACGGCATGCCAGTCGAATACGAGTTGATTCGCTCCATCAGCACGGTGGCAGCGGCAGAACGGAAGACGATTGGAATCATTGCCACCGACACATTAATTTCTGGGGGACGAGTGCAATTGAATGAAGGACAAGGAACAGCGATCCCGCGCGCCAAGATTATTGAGGAGTTTGAGAAGCAGTATAACGTTGTGGACGTCATTCCTAATGCAGCGATAGAACTTTGGACCGATGAATCCAAGACCAAGCGTCGATACGATGTTTTGATGTTGGTTCAACCATCCAAGATGAATCCTTTGGGGTTATCATTTGTCTTGGACGCCATCAAGACGGGTCAACCCACCGTGATTTTTGAAGATCCTGCGGCTTTTGGCAGCGCGAATTACCAGTGGCCGTTGGAAATGGTCCAGGACCAAGAAAACCTCAACTATTTCCCGTTGTTGCAAGGCACTTCCCAACCTCGATTGACGGGGCAGGTTTCCGCCGATTTACGTCCGCTATGGAATTATCTTGGGATTCAGACGATAGCGCAAACTCGTGAAAATCGGCGCGAGGTCCCGGCCATTGTTTGGCAGAAGAATTCGTCGTACCCACAATCCTTGTTTCTCAACAAACACCTGGAATATGTCGTAGTCACAAAGCCCACAACGGGTGGTCTCAATGTGGAAATCACGCTAAACCCTGAACATCAAGTCACCCGCTCGCTGAAGGAACTGGCCTTCCCCTATCCGGGTGCGATCGCCCCGTTGCCCAACCAGCGATGGGATTTTGTACCTCTCGTGCGTACTTCGAAGGCCGGCTTCTTGTGGTTCGACGATTTCGAAGCCAGCCGCTTGATGGAACAAGAAATTCGCCGGATGAGGACGGGTGAACAAGGTCAACAAATACTGGCAGCTGAAATTAGCGGCGGAGTCTCCGACGGCAAGGGCGAGGGAGCCAAGGTAATTTACGTTTCCGACGTAGAAATCCTGGGCGACTATTTCGTTGACCTACGGAATCGCCCGGCAACATCCAATGTCGATTATCGTTTTGAAAATGTTTCATTCGTCCTTAACATCTTCGACTACCTGTCGGGAGAAGATCGTTACAACAATATCCGCAACACGCGCCCACAGCAGTTCACGTTAGGCTTGGTCGAAAAGGAACGAGAACGAGAATGGGAGCAGGTCAATGAGAAGATGAATGCGGCCCGCAAGACGGTCGAAAACACGTTGGCAAAAGTTCGTCAAGAATTTAATGACGCCATTGAACCTATGTTGCGAAATCTACAAGAACTACAAAAACGCGAGAGCCAAGGTGAAAACGTGACGGCACAGAAAAATGCCTTGGTTTCCACCATTCAGCAACGCGAACAAGAAGAGAACCAGAGATTGCAACAAGAATTGGTGGCACAAAACAACCGCTTGCAAGACGAGGAACGAATGATTCGCCGTGAGGCAGAAAACGCCATACAAAAAATCCAGCGCGGTTACAAAATGACCGCCGTATTGTTGCCGCCGATTCCGCCGCTCATTCTGGGTTTGATTGTGTTCACACGTCGCCGACTCCGCGAGCGTGAAGGTGTCTCGAAAGCGCGGTTGCGAACATAGTACAACATCATTCCGGAATTGCGTTGCGGTTCGGTTGCATAAGGGACTAGTCAGTGAGTAATGAAAAAATCAAAACCGGAGCTTGGGTCGTCGCCGCGGTGGTATTGGGCGGCATGGCCTTTCTCAATTTGCCCAAAGCCATTGAGATGGAAAGCCAAGCCAAGGTAAACACACCGATGTTTGCCGAGTATCAACCGAGTACGGTGTGGCAGATTGAAATTCAGCAGCCGCCTTCTGCGGATTTCAAACAACGAAACCCCGATGCGGCGATCGAAAAACTGACGGTGAAACGACATCCCAATCGCGGTTGGGAAATGGTCGAGTACGATTCCTATCCGGCCGAGAATTCGGCGAAATTAGGCGTGCTGTCGGCCATGCTAAACGATCTCAAGATCTTGGAAGTGGTGTCGGAATCGGCCAGTGACCGGGATTTGGCCGAATACGGACTGCTTCCCCCGGACGCCAGCGAAGCGACCGATGCCCAAAAGGGCACTCGAGTGATCCTCAGCACTTCCGGGCAAGAAGTCGTTGGAGATCTGTTGGTCGGCAAGCCAGTTGTCACGAATGACCAAACAGCCGCGACCGCCTACGTTCGCCCTTCCGCTGACAAGGTGATTTATCGTGTCGCGCTCAACAAATCGGAAGTGTCGGCCGCTATGGTCGAATGGACCAATCCCAATGTCCTGGGCATCAAAGGACCACCCAACGTTCGGACTTTCGGCCCGACTTACCGAATCGTCGAACAAATGGATGTCGCGACCCCGCAACAGGGTCGCGCGGAATGCGACCCTTACCGAGCAGAATTCAAGTTTGGTGACCAAGTCGCGCTGGTCAAACTCTCGGCTTTCGAAAATTCGCAGTGGGCTTCGACCGCTTTACAGCGGCTACCCAGCAGCGTCGAGTTTGTACAAGGGTGGCGGCATGGTCTTGATCTTGTTTCGACCTTGCTGATACCGGCTTACGTCAAACGCAAATCGCCTGAATTGCAGTCGACCATCCGTACCGGGCAAGTGTCGTCCGATTCCGACTTGCGAGAATTAAAGGGACTCGGATTTGCGGTCGAAGCATTTGCGGATGGATCGCGACTGGTGGGTGAAACGGGGCTTCTGTCGGTCGTCACCCGTGGTGGCATTCGGTTCCACTTTGCGGTGGGTCGCTCATTGCCCGATCGAATGGCTCCCGTCGTGGTCTACGTGGATTTGGTTCCTGACTCGGGATTAGCACAGCCGGTCTTGGGCCAACTACCTGCGGAATCCGTCGATTGGCCAGAAGATCGGAAGGCGTCAGAAACAGAAACACTACAGCGTGACTTCAATCGCCAAATGGAAGAGTGGAAGCTTTACAATCAACAGCGCGGCCAAGATTTGGCGAACTTGAATGAACGACTAGCGCCCTGGATCTTCTACATGCCCTACGATTATGTGGTTCAGGCGATGCCCAGTTTTAGATTGACACAAACCGCGACGCCCGCCCCCGATACCACAACGAATTCAGCCGAGGAGAAGTCGGGACAGTAGCGCATGGTTCTTGGCTCTTGGCCCTTAAGCTCTTGGTTTATTGCTGTTGCTGGGGGCGACGTTTGCAAATGGAAATTCAACACCTTTGGTCCAACTGTATCGCCATCTTCCTCGACCCCGGCGAGTTTGTTGGTGGTTGGTTTTGTTAAACAGTCCGCCGATAAGCGAACGCTCCACTGCACGTTCCCGCCTGCGGTACACTGTTAAACAGTTCGTCTTCAGAAATACACGAAGTGAACGACTCGCTGGCCTAGTGAGTCAAGCAGTTTGGAACATGACGCGACTTGAACCACTCAAACCCGCATCGCGGCGGTGCAGCGAACTAGTTTGAATTTGGTAGCTCACTCGGCTCGTTTTTGGCTTCGTTCTCGCTGTCGGAATCCATAGACTCGAATTCACTCATCCGCTCAAAATCTGACTTGTCGAAATCGGATTGGAACAGGTCTTTGGGATCATCGTCCAACAAGATTTCCTGCCCATTAACCTCGAGCATCACTTTGTGCGGTCGTCCTCCGCGGCGATAAAAAACAATTTGGCCGTGGCCTTTGTCGCCCTCGACTTCTAGACGCACTACCGGACGGTTTACCAAATCAATACTTGGTTTTTCGAAGCGGTAGTCCTCAATTTCGCCAATATGCTTTTGGACCTCGGCGTGATCTTGATAACGTTGCACGGCCTCGTTGGCCATCGGCTGAATCACCAGTCCTTCAAACTCTTTCCCCAAATTCGTGACCGCGCGCGTGGCCATAAAACCTAGGGCACCACATGCCAGGACCACGATTAGCATTAGCCCAAATACGATCGCCAACACAATCAATACAATGTTGGAGCCGGACGAAGGCCGTTGTGGTGCCATGTCGTATGGCGTGCCTACTGGCATTGGCTTTTGCCCCAGCGGCATCTGCGAATGAGGGTTGTTGAACTGCGACATGATCGAAACTTTCCAGGATCGTGGGCATCAAAAACGACAGCACCGGCAGGTCAAGTGCCCAACGCGAGCTTTATTCGTGACCACACTCAGAATCTTGGATCACAAAATCATATGCAACCCAACGAATTCACTCGAAGTGACGCCAACGACCTGGCCTAATTTTCTTTGGTTCCCTGAGCTATTGCCGACAAGTATCGTTGAACTTCGCGACCGACTCGTGGTGCCAACACGAACAAGCCCAACATGTTGGGGAAGACCAAGGCCAAGATCATGGCATCGGAAAACTTGATCACGCTACCTAATTCTGCCGAAGCCCCAATCACGACGAACAGCAGAAAAATAATCTTGAACGACAAGTCGGCGACCAGCGAGCGGCCAAATAAGAACTTCCAACTTTGGAGTCCATAATACGACCAGGATATCATGGTGGAAAAGGCGAACAATACAATGGCTACCGTCAAGACATATGGGAACCAAGAGACAGCGTGCCCAAAAGCGGCTGACGTCAATCCAACTCCACTTAATGCCCCTTTACCGTTCTTGAGCAAAACGTGCCCGTTTTCGTCCTTAAGTCCGAACACCAAGACTTGCTTTTCGTTTACTTGATCGGCTTCGAATTTAGCCATAACTTCGGCCCGTTTGGCCGGGTCGTCCAACTTCAAGGCTTGCCCTTCGATATCCGCGTTGGTCAGATTAAAGAATACAATCACTAACGCGGTCATGGTGCATATAACCACGGTGTCGATAAACGGCTCCAGCAAAGCGACCAACCCTTCTGAAGCTGGGTAGCGTGTCTTTACCGCCGAGTGCGCAATGGCCGCTGAACCAGCTCCCGCTTCGTTAGAAAATGCCGCCCGTTGAAAGCCCACCAGGATGATTCCAATGATCCCGCCCAAACCAGCCCGCGGGGTGAATGCCTCCGTAAAGATCAAAGAGATCGCCGTCCCGAGATGCTGGATGTTGAATAGGATCACAACCAGACAAGCAACGATATAGAGAATAGCCATAAAGGGCACGATCATTTCCGTGACTTTGGCAATACTCTTGATACCACCGATGATCACAAAACCCGTGACGATCGCAAGAATCAAACCCACCACAAATTTAGAACTGCCACCTTCGATGTTCATGATACTGACGATCTGGGCGGTTGCTGAATTCGCTTGAAAGGCGTTGCCGCCCCCGAAAGACGCCCCCACACACAGGATGGCGAACACAAACGCCAAGATCTGACCCAGTGGCGCCAAACCGCGTTCTGCGAATCCTTTCCACAAGTAATACATTGGCCCGCCGTGAACCACTCCATTGGCATCGACATCGCGGTAGGTCACGCCCAGGGTACATTCAACAAACTTTGTGGACATGCCCAACAAACCGCACACGATCATCCAAAAGGTCGCCCCCGGCCCACCGGTGCCGATGGCAATCGCCACGCCAGCAATGTTGCCCAAACCCACGGTTCCCGACACGGCGGTCGCCAATGCTTGGAAATGGCTCACCTCGCCCTGGTGCCCTTCGTCCGCGATCGTGCGTTTCACATCCCCAGCCACGACATGAACTTCCGATTTCTCTGCACCATGCCGCTCCACATGATCGTATTTTCCGGCCACCGTGCGAATCGCGGTCGGGAAATAGCGAATGTTGGGGAATAGAAAATACACCGTAAAAAAAGCGGCGCCGAAAATGAGCAATAGCAGTACGATCGGAATGGAAGGTTTCAGAAAGGGAACGGGCGTCAAAACGAACGCCTCCCACTTGTCGGCATAAGGCTTAACGGCCGCGTCGATCTTCGCGTCCAAATTTGCGTAGAATGGTTCGGCCGGAGCATCGGCTTGGACCCCGTCTGCTGCCTGAGGACTCGCCGACCGCGCTGCGGCCTGGGCGACCATTGCCAAGCTAAGGTTCAACCCCAAAACGAGGGCAAGAACAAAGACCGTTCGAACAATGACGGCGCCCAACATCTTGCGGCGATTTTGCCAAGCCAGTGAGTTTCTAGTCACGATCGGTTCCTCGATTCGGAAAGTCCAAAAGTAAAACATCGTGTTTCTCGGACTCGAAGGCTTTCGGAGTCGTCGAACTCTCGCGAGGCATAGCGTACCACAACCAAACATGAGTCACAATCGACACGTGATGTCGCGGGACCGGGATTGCCCGAATGAAACGCCAACCGCCACTCAGTGCGGCTTCCATTTGAATTTTGCCTGTCAGTTTTTGAATTGAATTGACGCATGATGTCCTGAAGGCGGCTTTCGAAGCTGGATTCCGTTACCCCAACTCCTGGCGGGATCATATGGGTGACGACCGACCGGAAGGGGGAATGACAACCCGAGCTGGTCAGATCGAGCAAACCGCGGGAGTACCACTTCCTTCGAAGCCGGCCAAGAAGTCCAATCCGATTGAAAAAACACATCACGGAAGAGCCGTTTGTCGGGCTTTCCAACCACTATCTCTAAGGTGATCCCATGAAACGAATGTTTGCCCCGCTGGTACTCGCATTGCTATCCAGCCATCATCTGGTAGGTAATGGCGGTGAAATATCGTTCAACGCGCCAGTTCAAGAGCGGCCTCGGCAAGAAAGAGGCGAAGGAGCACCAACGACCGGCGGTGCAAGTGGGGTTGGCCAGGGCGGCTTTAGGCCAGGCGGATTCGGGATGAACGGTCCCGATTTGGAAATCGTGGCCCGTTTTGATCATGACAAGAACGGCTGGCTAAACGAAGAAGAACGAGCGGAAGCAAAAGTGTACTTGGAGAGCGAGGACAGTCCACGCCGCAACCGTGGCCCCGGTGGCCCCGGTGGGTTTGGGCCTCCCAATGGGCCTGGGTTTGGACCGCCGCCTGGCGGACCGGGTTTCGGACCGCCACCGGATGGGCAAGGTTTCGAGGCTCGGCCCAATGGGCCTGGGTTTGGGCCGCCTCCGGGCGGACCTCCACCGGAAGGACGTGGGCCGGAAGGACGTGGGCCGGAAGGACGCGGGCCGGAAGGACGTGGGCCTGGTGGCCGAGGACCGCGAGTTGAACCTGGAAGTCCTGGCCCAGCCGTTAGCCCAGCCGATGTCCAACCAATCGAGGGCGATCTTTACGATTCATCCAGTTTGCGAACGATCTTTATCAACTTCGCGAACTCCGAATGGGAACAAGAACTGGAGCTGTTTCATGGTACCGATGTCGAAGTGCCGGCAACCGTTACCGTCGATGGCCAAACCTTTGAAAATGTTGGTATCAGTTTTCGGGGGGCATCTTCTTACATGATGGTTCCACGCGGTTCGAAGCGATCCTTCAATGTGTCCGTTGACATGGCCGACAAACAACAACGAATTCACGGCTACAAGACATTGAACCTCTTGAACCAAAACGGCGACCCTTCGTTAATGAGCACCGTGCTGTACTCGCATGTTGCGCGGCAATATATTCCGACCCCCAAAGCAAACTTCGTGCGCGTGGTGGTCAACGGCGAATCCTGGGGAGTCTACACGAATGTGCAACAATACAACAAAGAGTTTCTTGCGGAACACTTTGATTCGACCAAGGGAGCGCGTTGGAAAGTTTCGGGGCGCCCGAATGGTCGTGGCGGGCTCGAGTATTTAGGACCAGATGAGGAAGCCTATCAGCAACACTACGACTTGAAGACGGATGACGCGAAAGCCTGGAAGCACCTGATCAACCTCTGCCGAGTCTTGGAAGAAACCCCGACTGCTGAACTCAAGTCCGCACTCGAACCCATTCTCGATATTGACCAAGCCTTGTGGTTTTTGGCGGTCGATAATGCGTTAATCAACAATGACGGTTATTGGGTCCGAGCCAGTGATTACAGTTTATTCTTGGACGAAAACAACAAGTTTCATATCTTTCCACACGACATGAACGAGGCATTTCAGGGGCCAATGCGTGGACCGGGCGGCGGTCGCGCGCGTGGTCCCGGTGGACCGGGCGGGTTCGGCCCGAGCGACCCCGGCGTTCCTCCACGTGGCGAAGACGAGACGCGACCAGGAACCCCCCCGCGGCGCGAGCGCGACGGCCAAGAACCGAGACCGGAATTTGATGAAGCTCGGTCGCCCGCCGGACCAAGCCAAGGCCCCCGGGGTCCAAATGGACCAGGCGGACCGGGTGGTTTCGGGCCCGGCGGACCGGGTGGTTTCGGGCCCGGCGGACCTGGGGGCGGGCAACCGAATCTAGATCCCTTGACCGGGATGAATAATCCTCGAACACCGCTGTACGGCCGCTTGTTGGCTGTCCCCGAGTTCAGGGAGAAATATCTAGAAAACGTTAGGACTATCGCGCGAGAGTCGCTCGATTGGGAAAAGTTAGGTCCAATCGTTTCCAGTTTACGTGAATTGATTGAATCAGAAGTTCAGCGGGATACGCGTAAATTGACGTCCTACGAGGCGTTCGTGGCGGCGACCAATCCGGACGGCGTCTCCGCTCCGACGCCGGACAATTTTGAAGAATCACGTCCGGACGGGCCGCCAAGGGTCGGCAGGGGAGATGAACCAAGAGCACCCCGAGGACCGGGCGCGCCGAGAGGACCGGGTGCTCGCAACCTCCGCAACTTTATCGAACAACGACAAAAGTTCTTGCTCGACTACCAGCCCCCAGGCAACAACCCATGAGACTCTTGAGTATGGGCGGGTTGGGGCGGACTTGCCGACTCGCTTCAAGAAATCCACCTTTTTTTCCAATAGTTTTCCGAAGCGTTCGAAATGGTTACTAGGACACGCTCCGAAAGTCAGGAAAACAAGCGAGGATCGAACGGTGACTGGACAACCACAAATGTATCATGGCCCCTACCATCAGCCGCACCTAACGGGATATCAACCCCACCCTGCCGGACCTCAGCCGCAAGGCACGATTTACATTGGTTTTGATCAACCTGTTCATGTGGCTCCTCATCCACAGGCTCCATTCGCTCCGGGTGTCGCCTGCGGAACGCCGCAACATGTCGGGTATCATACGGCTCAAAATGGTTGGGGCTGGGGACGACGCCCAACGGCCCAGACGGCCGCTCCCGCGCCAGCTACGGAGAAGGCCAAAAAATCCAGGAACACTTTGGGCTTGATTGGGTTTGTTGTCAGCCTGTGCGGTCTGGCGACCACTGCGCTACCGGTGGCAATCGCTGGTGGCGCGTTGTCGTCGCTGGCGTTGTTCCGACGCGGACGCTTCTTGGCGGTGACCGGCTTGGTTATGGCATTGGCAAACCCCGCCGTCATTGACTCCTTTGAAGGATTCAAGATGACGCAATCCAATCGCAGGGCTGAACGGATGGCCCGCGTGGAGCTGCAACGGCAGTTGCAAGTCGTCAACACGGTTTTGGCTCAAGCAGAAGCTCAAGTGGTCGCTCATTACGACAGCCATGACAAGTCCTGGCCCGACGGAATCGAAGGCAACATGCTGGTTGCCAACACCAAAGACCCGTGGGGAAGTTCGTTGCGATACGATGAGATGAACGATCGACTGGTTTTGCGTAGCTTGGGCCCAGACCGCAAAGCCGAAACGGGCGACGATGTCGTCCTGACAGTTCATCACTTCCGAGAAAATGCCGCGGCGACCGAGGCCCCTGCGACGGCACCGTAACGTGCTCTAAGAACGTGCGTCGAATCACTGCCAGCCAAAACGTGGAAAGCCACCATCAAGCGATGGTGGCTTTCTCGTTTTCCTTGGCTTGCGGCCTTGAAGTCACAACCTACATCGATCCAAGAATTCTATCGACGGCCCGGAGCTCGCTCGATTCGTTCAAGTTCTCCACCGTCCAACCACACGGTCCGGCAGTTCGCGCACGAGTCGACAACCGTGGTACCCGGTCCGGCATAGGCGTGGGTTTCGAATCGATTCTGACAAGCGGGACAAGTCCGCGCCACTCGAAGTTGGGCGGCGTCCAAAGGCTGAACGGATTCTATGCCGCGATACCTTTTGCGGACGCCTTCGATAATGGAGTTGAAGTTCCTACTTTGGGAAAAGAACCCAAAGCACTGGGGACAGGCCACCACCAGGAATTCTCCGGCCTCGGCCAATTGAGTTGCGGCGTTGCAACTGGGACAGTCCAGGCCCGCATCTTCGCCAGTCAGCTTGAGATGAGCGGGAACGAACTTGACGGCTTCCGCGGTAGGCGGTGCCAATGGCGTTGCACTCGAATCGGGCGAATTTGCCACGGGTTGAGCAACTAGCTGAGGGAAGGAAAACGGCGACATCCGAATGCTCCGCAGAAGAAATGAATGCTGAAATTGCTGACAACCGAGGTGGGCAGAACGGAGGCCCGCCACGTGATTTTTGCCACGCCGGAACTGTCTTCACTAGCTTAGGTCATCTGCTGTTCATTGCACAAAAAAATTGAACTCGGGCGGTCCCTTCCAGCGTCGCAGGCTGGGTCACGGCGCTCTACAACAAACCATCGACCGCCCAACGGAGTTACCAGACAGGACCTCCAATTCTTATTTTCAGAGCTTGATCGTTTGATTCTTCGGCATCATCGATACAATCGAGCGTCACCAGGGATTAACCCAATCTTGCCAGCGTTCCAAATACGAAGCGAACGCCGGCGTTTCCGGGGCTCGTTCTTCCAGCCATTTCTTCGTGTGACGCACGATTTCTTGTTCGCGATTGAGATCAATCCACCCCATCAGGAGCGCTACACGCAAAAACACGAAATAAGTATCCAGGACATCACAACGACAATAGTTGTTAATCTCGTCGATTCGATTCTCAATGAACAAGTCTTGAACCATGAAACCCGAGACATCCATTTTTCCGGGCTTTCCCAATAACTGAGCGACAAGATTCAGCCCACCATTAAATCGACACGCCGAATAATTGGTCAGGACATCATGCAAATCAAGATGCGACTCCAAGTTGTATCGGTTGCGATTCTGCTGATACGTTTTGTCTCCTACGTTAAACCAGATGGGCAAACTAAGTCCAAATCGAAACGCCGCCAACTCCATCACCGGGAGATCAAACGAGCGACCATTAAAGCTGACAAGTGTAGGCTTTTGATATCCCAACCAACCACGCCAAAAGTGATCCGTGATCACATGCGGTCGAAACTTCGGCTCATCCAAAGCGACGAGATCGATTAAATTGAGATCCTTGTCCAGTTTTCCAACAACAACCGAGACCGGGACATGAAAGGTGTGGGGCACAAAATCGTTGCCTTGCTTGGCAACCAACTCTGCGCGATAACGCTGCAAGGCCTCATCGCCGCTTAACCCTGCTTCACCGCCGTAGACAACCTTGGCAATCAAATCGCCATCCGCGACACTTTCAATATCGAATACCAAATACTTGACTGGGCTCTTTGCCATCGCGGTTCACTCCGTGATTAGTGACCTCGCGCCGAACATGTTAAACGAGACATGCCAGAACGCGCGAAGCAACCCTCAATATAACAACTGCTGCGGCAATAGGTTTGAAGCAAGAAAAACTGTTCAACGAGTTTCCCAAATGTACTGGTCTCGTTGCATGGAGGGTGTGATGGAACCCTGCAAAACTTGTCCGCGCAAGTTCTCGGCTCGGTCTGTCAAGTCTTGATCATTGACTTGCCCCATGGGTTCCAGCTGAAAGTTGAATCGCTGCGAGTCGCGAATCTCCCGAGTCGCAAAATTGTCGGTGAACAGACTGAAGGGCGGGTAAGTGTACCAAGCGCCATTGATCGGCTGTTTGACTCGAACCGTCTTGAACCCATCTTTCTCCAGCAAGATTTCCCGAGTTCCGTTGTAATGGAATGGCACTGCGACCGGAGTGTAACCCACCGGTTGATGATCGACGGAAACGGCAGCGCCTTCGGGAAAACTCTGAATGATCATTTGCCGCCGCATACAGCCCGAAACCAATACCAACCCGACCAGTCCAAACAGCGTTAGGAGGCGATTCAATTTCGGCAGAGGAGGCACAGCCCGCATAAAAAGCCTGTGTTTTGAAAACGCTCCGGAACGGATGCCCTTCAGGAGCTACCATGCGGGGGGGAGTGTAGAAGAAGCCCCCACTGTCTGCCAAGACCGATTTTGATCGGTATATTGCTCATAGACGGATGCCCTATCCGTGAGCTAAACTGTCAAACGTCAAACTATTTTGGCGAGAAAGTCGGGTAATGCCGATACCCCAACACACGGTCGTGGGTGGATTGTTGAATTTGGATCAACTGCGGCAGGACCAGAATTAAAGTGTGTTTGCGCGTTATAGGCAAAATATAGCAAGTTGACGGGTGATGGACGACGACGCGGTTAATTGGGACGAGTATTTGCAAATCGCTTCGCGAAGCGATGTTGGCATGCGTCGCAACAACAACCAGGACAACTTGTGCATTTCTCTTTCCACGTCGCTGGAACAGTACAAGAAATTCGGCCACTTGTTCGTGGTTTGCGATGGGATGGGAGGACACGCTGCAGGTGAATTGGCCAGTCAACTGGCTGCGGATCACTTGTCGCATCTTCACAAGCGTCCGGCCGAAGAGTCCACTGACGAACAGCTTCGCAAAAATATCGAGCGAGCGAACGCGGAGATCCACCGCCGTGGAATCGCGAATCCCGAGTTTCGAAACATGGGCACCACTTGCACGTGCCTGTTGATGACAACCGCTGGTGCCTGGGCCGGCCACGTGGGCGACAGCCGGCTCTATCGTCTGAGAGGGAGCCGACTCGAGCAACTGACGTTCGACCACAGCTACACGTGGGAGATGAAGGCCGCCGGAATCAATGACGCTTCCGCTGAAGTGTTCAAGAATCGGATCATGCGATCGCTGGGACCGAACCCGGAAGTCAAAGTGGATATCGAGGGTCCGTTTGCCATCGAGGCTGGCGATGTTTTTTTGTTGTGCAGCGATGGGCTGACTGGGCCGGTGACCGATCGCGAGTTAGCTCAGATTTTGGCAGCGTTGCCCCCAGCAGAGGCCGCCGAGTCCCTGGTGAACCTCGCGAATCTTCGTGGTGGACCGGACAACATCACCGTCATTGTCGCTAAGTACCTCCGCACTATTGAAACAGGCACTTCAAGCCTTTCGGGTGGTCGTCACTCCAGCAGTGGGTTAGGCATGTTGACTGCGTGGAGTATCTTGGGATTGTTTGTGATATTGGCAGTTGTCCTCGGCTTGTTCAGCGATTGGACGGCGGCCGTGGCTCCGGGAATTGCCGCGTTGGTCTCTTTGATCGTTGCGATTTGGCTGACCATTCGCCATAGCAGCCGCAGTGAAGTTTCCGTCGGTCCGCAACGAGGCAAGGCCCCCTACACGCTGAGTTCAGGAGTGGCGTCGATCGAAGTTGTTGACAAACTTCGCGACATGGTGGTCGAACTTGTGGAATTAGCAAAACGTGAAGTTTGGGTTTTGGATTGGCCGTCAATCGATGCCCAAATAGTTGAGGTAAAGGACCTCGACGCCAAGAAACAGTTTCAACCAGCGATCGCTGGCTATTGCCGATTGATCAATCATCTTTTGCGACGTGGCAAAAGCCGATAGGCGTCCTCACAAACGTTGACTCAGGGAGCGGAAATCGTGGATGCTCGGATTGAAGTTGCTCTAAATTTATTGACATCGGCCCGAACCTATTTGGATTCACTCCTGGAAGGGCTATCGGACGAGGATTGGTTCTGGGTGCCGGAGATGGCGAACCGGACCGGGGCCTGGGAACCGTACTGCTCTCATGTCGCTTGGCAGGTTGGGCATATTGCCATGGCCGAATACGGTTTGATGTTGTTTCGACAACGCGGACGAGCCGAAGTGGACTTGGAACTGATGCCGGGGAGTTTTCGCAAACGTTTTGCGAAGGGCTCGTCCCCCTCGATGGATCGTTCGACATACCCCGAGCCGAACGAGATTCGAGGGCAACTGGACCGGATCCACTCCCAGGTCTTGGCGGAAGTTCCCCAGTTTTTGGCCGCCTCGTTGGACGAACCCCTCGACCCTCCCACGGCGGGTTTCCCGACAAAATTTGGGGCAATGCTGATGGCCTCGCAGCACGAAATGCTGCATTGCGGGCAAATCGGGGTACTCCGGCGATTGATGGGAAAACCGCCCGTTAGATAGTGTTCAACACTTCTAGTGGAGCCACCAGACTCGCGCCGAAGATTAGTCCGAAAACAGCTTCTGGATGGTTTCTTGACTTCAGCCCCCAACCCGAAACGTTTGTGAGGGACGATCTGGACAGAAGTCTCCACAGCGACTTGCCCCCTCGCTTAAGCGTCGGGTTGGGATCGACGGAGCGGATTTGGGGACCGTTCCTCAGAACGGCCCGGTTTTCTGTCGTGGAGATGGGAATTTAGGTACAAAGCCCTTGCGAATCCCTGGCCCAGCTTCTACAATCCGGGGCTCTACAAACCGGAAAGTTCCGGCGTAGTCGGTTTTTGAATATGTGAAGGAGAACGGTCCGGTGGCCGGAACGCAATCATTTATCGCTAAAAAAGGCGAAGTCGAACAAAACTGGTACGTTGTTGATGCAACGGACCAAATCGTTGGCCGTTTGGCCAGCAAGATCGCCACTGTCCTGATGGGCAAACATCGCCCGGGCTACACCGCACACGTGGACACTGGGGAATTTGTGGTCGTCACCAACGCGGCGAAAGTCGTGTTTACTGGCAAGAAACTCGACCTGAAACGATACACCTGGTACACCGGTTATACTCGCTTGCGGAGCGAAACTGCCGGGCAGCGGTTGGATAAGCAGCCGGAAATGGTCATCAAGGAAGCCGTTCGTCGCATGTTGCCCAAGAACAAGCTGGGTCGCCACATGCTGTCGAAGTTGAAGGTTTACGCGAGCTCGGAACATACTCACCAAGCCCAACAGCCCAAACCCTTGGAACAAGCGTTTTCGGCAACTAGCAATTAGGCATCGATTAGCAAAACCTCCGGAGTCGTCGGGAGGTGAAATCGAGTAGCCCGTTTTTGTTTGGAATAGTGGTCGTTACTGGAATTTGAATCGGAATCTGTCGAATGGTCGCGATTAAGAAAGACAAAGTCACTGGTCAAGCCTTGGGAACCGGACGTCGAAAGACATCGGTCGCGCGAGTTCGCATCGCGGCGGGCAAAGGGAAAGTCACCGTCAACGGTAAAGACATCCTAGAGTATTTCCCGTTGGTCCAAGACCAAAATGCGATTTACTCGACTCTGGACATTGTTGGCAAGCGAAAAGAATTCGACGTCAACATTCGCGTTCTTGGCGGTGGACCGACTGGGCAGAGCGGAGCCTGCAAGATGGGCTTGGCCCGTGCGTTGTGCAGCTACGACACCGAACTTTTTCAACCACTACGCGATAACGGATTTTTGACTCGGGACTCGCGAATGAAGGAACGCAAGAAACCAGGTCTCCATGGTGCACGTCGCGGAACCCAGTTCTCGAAGCGTTAATCTTGTGCCCGACACGTTCGGCCTGCAAACAACTCACACGAGAAGCCAGCTCCACGAGCTGGCTTTTTTTATGCACTTACTCTCGTTGTCGAGCATGAAAATTGGTATCTTCAACTGCTGCTGGCCAATCCTTGACTTGGGAGAAGGAAACACTAGCAAAGGCTAGTTGTTTTTGAGAAGAGTCCGAAGTCATGGCAAACGCAGTAACTGCGTTCTCAAGGTTGGCAAAGCACTTGTGCGTCGAACAACCGTTGGGCTTCTTTTATGACTGGCGAAAAAGTTCTTATGGCAGAAACCACATTCGATTTGCTCGTCCTTGGTGGTGGTCCCGGAGGTTACGTTGCCGCAATCCGAGCGGCACAGCTGGGAATGACGGTCGCCTGCATCGATGAGAACGACATGTGGGGCGGAACCTGCCTCCGCGTGGGTTGCATTCCGAGCAAAGCTCTACTGGAGTCCACCCATTTGCTCGAAGAGAGCCAGAAACATCTGTCCGATCACGGCATTCAAGTCGCTGGCGTTCACCTCGACCTGCAGAAGATGATGCAGCGCAAAACCGCGGTCGTTGATGCCTTGTGTGGTGGCATCAAGATGCTGCTCAAGAAACACAAAGTGACTGGGTTCAACACCCGCGGACGTTTGGTATCCGGAACGCAAGTCCAACTGAGCGATGCGAACGGAACCCTATTGACCGCCAAGCATATCATTGTGGCGACCGGCTCGTTGCCAATGACGCTACCTGGCATCGCGATGGATCATGACTTGATTGGTGATTCGACGACCGCATTATCGTATCCGAGCGTGCCAGAAACTCTGATCGTCATTGGAGGTGGTTACATCGGTTTGGAATTGGGGTCGGTTTGGCGGAGGTTGGGGTCCAAGGTCATTGTGCTGGAAGCCATGGACCGAGTCTTGGGAGGACTCGACGGCGAAATCGCCAAGATCGCGGTTCGGACCTTTGAAAAGCAAGGCATCGAGTTTCGCACAAAAGCTTTTGTCGAAGAAGCAAAAGTCGTTGCTGGAAAATGCGTGGTCAAGTTGAAAGACGGTCAAGTCCTCCATGCAGATCGAGTGCTGGCCTGTGCCGGTCGTGTCCCGAATACTCGAGACCTCGGACTCGAAGCCCTTGGCATCTCGACGGATCGACGCGGAGCGATCACGGTGGACGCCGATTTTCGAACGTCGGTTCCCACCGTTTTTGCGGTGGGTGACTGTATCGGTGGAGCAATGTTGGCGCACAAAGCGTCTGAGGAAGGCGTCGCATGTGTCGAAAAAATTGCGACCGGATATGGCAAAGTCGATTATCATGCGATACCAGCCGTTGTATACACGCATCCGGAAATCGGTTGTGTTGGCAAGACGGAAGAACAACTCCAAGCAGAAGGCATTGAATACAAACGCGGTGTATGTCCGTATGGCGCGAACGGTCGAGCCCGGGCGCTCGGTGATACCGATGGCCGCGTGAAGATCTTGGCCGATGCCAAGACGGATCGGATCTTAGGGGTTCATGCCATTGGAAGTCACGCCGGCGATCTCGTCGCCGAAGTCGCCGTGGCGATGAGCTTTTCGGCAAGCGCCGAAGACTTGGGACGCTGCGTCCATGCCCATCCGACTCTGTCGGAGATCGTCAAGGAAGCTGCTTTGGCCGTTCATGGCGAGGCCATTCATACCGCGTAACAGACACAAATGATGGACCAGTTCTTTCTGCATATTCTGCGGAGCTTTGATCTTTCGGTAGATCCAAGTCCAGAATGGTCGGTCGTTCCAATCACCAAAACGCAAGGGTATTCGAATACTCGAATTTATCGAGTTGAATCGACGCTTCATGATGCGGTGGGGATTTCGATCAACGACCCAAATGCAGCTTCACCTTCCGCACAGGGCAAAGCTGCTCTGGGGGTGCCGCAATTGTGGTGTCTGCGCAGTTGGCCGCTCGCTGAACCCGGCGCCGAACAACTCAATTGGATCAACCAACAACTCCTCCTGGCGAGCCACAACTGTCCATTCGTTCTTGCTCCGATACCGTCCCGCCATTCACCGACGGCCGTTGTGGAAATGGCCGGGAGATATTGGCAACTGGAACCGTGGGCCACTGGTCAAAACGACTTTCATGCGGCACCAACGCGGCAGCGTCTTGCCAGCGTGATGAACGGGTTGGCTCGCTTGCATGCCTGTTGGCATTCGGATGTCTCAGTGAAGTTGACAGAGAACCACATCGGTGTCTGGGATGGCCGAGTGAAGGGAAGCCTCGGAAACTCCGCCGGTTTGCGGAACCGGTTGGCGCAAATGGAGCAATGGCGAACCAGCGCCATAGAATTGTTCCCGCGCGCCAAACTCGCCTTGTGCCGCCCGACCGAATTTGTTTCAGCATCAACGGCGGATTGGCTGCTATGGATCGATCAAGTGGAACAATACTGGACGGCTGAATTCGAAAATTGCTTTCGTCGCCTTCGTCTTTGGGAATCCGTGCCCCTGCGTCTAGGTCCCATTCTAGCTGATGTTTGGAGCGACCACTTGTTTTTCCTCGACGAGCAATTGTCGACAATGATCGATTATGGAGCAATGCGAATGGACAATGCTGCGGCCGATCTCTCGCGCTGTCTATCCAGTCTCTGCGGGGCAGACTCTGCAACACGCGAGTACGCGATCAATTGTTACCAAGCCCAGCGGATTCTGACGGAAACCGAAATCGCTGCGATCGAAGTCTATGATGAGACATCGCGATTGCTGGGACCGTTTCATTGGCTGCGTTGGTTATTCATTGAACAAAAAGTGGCCCCGTCGGAGCGACTCTTGCGGCGATTGCAAAGTCTCCTCTGGGGCCAACCATTCTAACGAATCGTTCTCGACAGATATCTATCGCGGTGGCGTCGAATCCTCTTTAGTTGCCGGCGGAGGACTGGGGGCCGCAACACCGGGAACAACCGGAGGCAGAGGCCGGGAGATTTGGCCTGAAAAGACTCCCGTTGGTCGTTCGGTCTGCAAGCTCACGCCTTCCCACTCCATTTCTGTGTGCTCGGTGAGATTCTCGACGAACTTGTCGCGCAGACTTTCGCGTTTCTCGACTTGCTTCCTTAGATCTTCGAGCTTCTTCTCTAACGACTCGACTTGCTGCTTACGCCTTTGAAGGTCCGTGTCAAATTGTGTGGCAATTGTCGTTCTTAGCTCTTCTAGCACCGTCTTTTTGGCTTCCTCACTTTCGGAACTAGTCCACTTCGCACGTAGTGTCGCTAGTTTGGCTCTGAATTCCGCGTTGGGTGCAGCACCATTTGTCGGATTGCCCAAGTTGACACTTGATGGCGCCATGAAAATTTGACGAACGCCATTTGTTTCGACGGCAACACCCTCCGGGTCGAAGATAAACGGCGCGGCCAATGATCCCTCGGCCGATGACAACCAGACACCGCCCACTTCCGGATTGCCCGACCAAACTCCGGACGCATTTCCTTGGATCACGCGTGGGGCAAACACGTTCTCGGCGAGAGAGCCCTCCGCGGACATTTGACGAATCTGCGCATCAACCCTTCTCACAGCCGGATGATTCGCACCAAGAACCGTCAACAATTGAGAGCGTAGTTCATGCATTTCGCGGAGCAGTTTCTCAGGATCAGCCGAGTCGCTCGAGCGCACTTCGACCGTGATTTGCTTCTCCTCCTGAACTTCTTGTTGGGACCATACCCCAATCGTACAAAGCCCACCAGTAGAAATTGCTAACAATGTGCGGAACATCTTTGTTTCTCCGAATAGTTTTTTGCCCACGATCATCACGTCACTGCTTAACTGCTTTCGCGGCGTGCTTTTCTTGCAGATATTCCAACAACAGCCCTAGTTCTTCGTCTTGCCACTGCCATTGTCGGGACAGTACCTCCATTTCCAACTCCAATTGGCTCGGGTCCGATTCAAATTGAAGCTGCATGACAAAGTTCTGCATTTGCAATCCACGATGATCGTTGAGAATCGTCTGATTCGGCGATACGATCGCGATCGCGTCACTGGCGTTGTTCGCAGAAGCCGACGAATCGTTCGTGTGCGAAGGATCGGTACCAGCATTCGACTCTTCGGCAATCCTCGTTTTTTGAACCCAGGGCCAACTTTGATTTCCACCGGACCACGCCACGATCGCGCCCAGCCCAAGCACCATGGCCACGGCGCCACCCCACCAAGGGACCGACAACTTCTGCTGGGAAAGATTCGGTGCCGAGCGTTGCGTATCAGAAATCACACGCTCGGTTGGCTCCGCCAAAAACGGTTCCTCTGTCGTGAGATCAACACTCGATGTTGGAATACTGGCAACCATTTTCCCGGATTGCCAATCCGCCAAGAGTTGTCGCAATTGCAGTTCGACATCGCGCGCCGTCGGAATGCGATGCTCCGGATTTTTCGCCAACAACCGATCGATAAGGTCGGCCAGCGGTCCCGGAATTTCCGGATTGACTTCGGTTACTCGTCGATGCGGAAAATTGCAGATACGATTTAGCACGGCCACGATTTGCGGGGCGCGAAACGCGGGCCGCCCGGTACAAGCAAAATACAAGACGCTCCCCAGCGAAAAGAGATCACTACGAGTATCGACCAGCGCTCCGCTCGCTTGCTCGGGTGACATGTAGTGTGGTGTTCCGGTAATGGCTCCCGAACGTGTCAGATTGGCGTCGTCGGCAGTGCGAGCCAATCCAAAGTCCGAAATCATCACACGTTCGACAGTTTCTTCGAGCAGAATATTCGCCGGCTTCACATCACGATGAACCAATCCCTGCTGATGAGCCGCATGCAACCCTGCTGCGATTTGGGCGCCAATTCGCAGCACTTCCGCAATGCCCAATGGGCCGTGACGGTCAACTCGTTCCTGTAACGACAAACCGGCAACATATTGCATGACCAAGTAGCACGCATCCGGTTGACTCACCACATCATAGATTGGCACGACGTGTTCGTGCATGATTGCAGCGGCCGCTTGAGCCTCGCGGGCAAACCTCTTGCGTGCCGCACCACTGGACATCAAGTGAGGCGACAAGGCCTTCACGGCTACAACCCGTCTTAGTTCTGAATCGTAAGCTTTGAAAACAATTCCAAAGCCCCCGGCCCCGATGGTTTGCTCAATATCGTAGCGGCCCAAGCGTCCCATCAGTTCGGGGTGCAACGCTGGTTGTAAGAAGTCCGTCGGAATGTCACGCACCTCCGTTCCAGGACTGTCGGCATCCGTATCGTGATCTTCGCCCGAGTGAATCGTCACGGTAATGTGACCACTGCTCCACACCGATTCGGCGCCCAAGGGCCGCGAGTCGCTTTGCTCCCACTCGCGAGTTGCCTGCTCATCGCTACCATCCCACGGTTGCTCATTTACTTGACGATTGACTTGCATGATCTCGTCGGAAAGTCCCGCAAACCACTGCGATTCACCGGACAGTTCCGCCAATCGCTTTTGGCAAGTCGAGCACTGCTCCAGATGATTCAAGTCATTGGATTCGGCCACCAGCAAATCGGTATCGTCGACTCGCAACATGCGCCGCAAAGCATCGTCGCTTAAATGCATCACGCCAGCTCCTGTTCCAAACGACTCACTTCATCTCGCAAGCGGCTAATCACCCGCGAGCGCGCGACATACACCATGCCGCGATTAATCTGTAATTCTTCGGCGACATCCTCGACGGATCGTTGCTGCAAGGCGGTCAAACGAAAGGCCTCCCAAGTTTGCGGTTTAACGCTGCGTTTTACACGCAAGAGAGCGTAACTCAGCACCTCGCGTCGGTATTCACGAAAGTCTTCCTCTTGCGGTTGCGGCGTTTGTTCCTGCAATGAATCGCTCAAGTGTTGCCAAATCCCGGAATCAACCACCATGGCCGCGCGTCGTTGTTTGGCCCATTGCTTCAACAGGCAGTTGCGGGCAATCCGAAACAACCACGTGCGAAACTGTGCTCGATCTTCATCGACCTCATAACGACCGATGGCCCGCGCAACCGCGACGAAGACTTCTTGCACCAATTCGCAGGCGTCCGCATGCTGGAGCCCCTTGCGACGACCAAATCGGTAGACGAAGGGCTCGTAGATCTCGGTGAACTCCCGCCATGCCGCCGCGTCGCTGACCGACGGCAGCCGCAAAATCAGGCTGGCTCGCGTGTTCGGGATGCGATCCATAAAGGGGGTCTCGAAAGGTACGTGAGCGGAAATCGAGAATGGAAAGCAACGAAAGCCAAACCGCCGCCGAACCGTCTCGCCATGTTGGTTCTCGCGACGATCGTCGATTTCTTGCACAGAAGTCCCACTCCAACTGGAAGTTCGCGCCGTTTCGGCGTATAATTTAGCTTCTCGCGAGAGATTTGCCGACAACCGAAGAGGAAGCCGGAGTGATTCTCGACGCGGTGAAACATTTTTCTGGCAAAAACAGGCCCAAACGGGCCGAAACAACCTTAGCCGGTGTGCGCAAGCCACCGGTTAGAGTGGCACTGCCAACATGAGAAGGCCTAGAAGGCCGACACATAGGTGAACAAAGGTCCGAAACAACCTTAGCCGGTGTGCGCAAGCCACCGGTTAGAGTGGCACTGCCAACATGAGAAGGCCTGGAGGGCCGACACATAGGTGAACAAAGGCCCGAACGGGCCGAAACAACCTTAGCCGGTGTGCGCAAGCCACCGGTTAGAGTGGCACTGCCAATATGAGAAGGCCTGGAAGGCCGACACATAGGTGAACAAAGGCCCGAACGGGCCGAAACAACCTTAGCCGGTGTGCGCAAGCCACCGGTTAGAGTGGCACTGCCAATATGAGCAGGCCTGGAGGGCCGACACATAGGCAAAAAAATGTTTCACAGCGTTGTGCAGCCGGGGTCAATCTGGGGTAGTTAGCGAGCAAAACCAGGGGGTGAATTGGAATCGACCGGATAGCTGAAGTGGTGAGTGGCGTGTCGTGGTTGGTCAGTGGGCCACGTAAAAAGCTGACTAAAACAATAAATGCTGAAGAAAACTTCGCATTGGCTGCCTAACAAAAACGGCAACCCCGGCCTAGGCTTTTAGCTGGAAAGAGCTGACGGCTGGTTACCAAATCCAGATCGCGACCTACCATGACGAGCACGTAGGAAGCTAAAAAAGTTCTCGAATCGCCCGACGTCGATCCGGTCACTGGGAGCGACGGCGGGTTAAACTTAAAACTGTGACTACACACGTAGAGGCCATCGCGGAAATATCGCGGGACGCGGGTTCAAATCCCGCCGCCTCCACTTATGCCAAATTGACGAATTGGCTCCAAGCAAAATGACCCGCTGGTTCACCCCAGCGGGTCTTTGCGTTTCTACGCGGAAATTCAGGGCTTTTTCGAGTCGTTGGATTTCGTTCGCCTCCAAACCCCGGGACTCGCTCGCGCCCCGTCGCCACCCCAAAAGGCTCAAATCGGGGCCAAAGGCTCAAAACCCCGGGACTCACCCCAAGTGAGTCCCGGGCTCGAAAACCCTGCAAAACACGGCACTTCCGCGATTTTGAACGACCGCGAGGTTTGGATGAAAAATGCCAGGTGGCGGTGTGATGAAAAACCTGACAAGTGCGTCCCGTAGGAGCATCGTTTCTTGACAGTACCGCAGACATTAGGGAAGTAGGCGGAGGGGCGTTGTCGCTCGTTGAACAGAGAGCCAGAAGAACGCGCTGCAAAGGTTCGGGAACGGTTCGAGAACGCGTGCTCACTCCGCTGGGATCAGCACTTGCCGTTGCTCGTCCCAAGAG
>JAEUIQ010000038.1 GCA_016794985.1 Planctomycetaceae bacterium
CTCACACTCTCCACTCTCCAATCTCCACTCTCCACTCTCCACTCTCCACTCTCCACTCTCCACTCTCCACTCTCCACTCTCCACTCTCCACTCTCCACTCTCCACTCTCCACTCTCCACTCTCCACGATTGACCCTAACGCTTAAGCCAGCCCATACGGCCGATGCAACTCCTAGAACCGTTATAGCTTGACATAAGAAAGTAGCGATTGAATGGCATGACTGCCCGCTCGTGTGGCGTGATCTTTGAGAATACCGATAAACTGTCGGGAATCGAATTCGTAGCCAACCTCGCTCGTGAGTTAACATTGTCGACCGTGTCCTGGAATAATGGTGCTCGCTTGCCCAGCTATTCATCGCCCTCGATCGGCGATGAGGCGGGAGCGTTTTTGGACGAGTTGGATTTGGCATTGCAACAAATCGACTCGGAACCGGAATTGGTCGAAGTCTGCTTGACTCGGTTTATCGATCGAGTGCCAGCCGAGGGCATGTCGATCCAACGATTTTCGCAAGCCGACCAATCTTCTCCAGAAGCGGCCATGTCTCTACCGAATTCGCGGGGTTGGCATTCGCGCGGACGTTGTCCATTGCCACCGCCCTTGGCCGATAACCTAGCCGAAGTTTTGCGGGTCGCTCAAGTTCCGAAGCCAGTCGTCGTGAATCGAAGTGTGTCTCAATCACGATCGTGGCCATATCCGGAAGTTCGACAAGCGATCGTTCGAGCTTTGCGAAAAGGCGAGCAGGTCTGGGGTTACCTCACGGTCTTTAATCATTTGGAAGATGCGGAATTCGATCGCGAGTCGGCGTGGTGGGTCGAGGCGATTTCCCAAGCAGTTGAGCAACACTTGCAACGCATGGAAGCCGAACGATCGGCCACGGAACTTGGGATCACCACGGCGGAAGTTTTGTTAAGGAGCTTGCAGCAAAAAGACAACGTCACTTACGAACACAGCCTGCGCGTGGGTGAGTTGTCGCTGTTGTTGGCAAAAAATTTGGGATGTTCGTTTGCCGATCAACAAATGCTGTACTTGGGCGCTATTCTTCACGACATTGGGAAGTTGTCGATCGATGGTTCCATTCTGCGAAAGGCCGGGGATCTAAGCGACTCGGATTTGGAACGCCTCCGCGAGCATCCTCAATTGGGGCACGATCTGTTGAAGTGTTTTGATTCTTTGGCGCACATTCTGCCCATTGCTCTATTTCATCATGAACAACCGGACGGAGGGGGTTATCCCTTGGGACTTGAACTGGACCAGATCCCTTGGCCCGCGAGATTGGTGTCGGTTGCAGATTCTTATGATGCGTTAACTCGCGACCGCCCTTATCGGCAGGGTTATAGCCATGAACGAGCGATGCAGATTCTTCGCGAGGGGGCGGGACAGCAATGGGACGCGGAGATGGTCCGAGCATTGGAGTCGGCAAGCGAGGCCGTCGAATCTTTGGAAACTCGAGCGCCGCTGCTTCGGGTTGCGTTAGGCGGTTCGGGTCTGCCCTAAAGTCGTTTCCGGGCCAAGTCGGCGGTTTTGGGGAGCGTGGCTCACACCTAACGGATTTTCCGCTCGACCGTTATACTGGGCGGGAGGCGAAATGTTCCGGTCAGATTGGTTCGCGATCGGTATTCCCTGCGATCGGAGTGTAGCTGGTGCCAAATTCATTTTCTTCCATCCCTGCCGCAGTTGATGCGATTCGGCGCGGCCAAGTCGTCATTGTGTTGGACGATGAGAACCGCGAGAACGAGGGTGACTATATCTGCGCGGCCGAATTAGCGACCCCGGATGCCATCAACCTGATCATGAGCGGTCGTGGCGATTTTTGCATGCCGGTCTTGCCGGAAGCCGCCCAGCGGTTGGAGCTAAAGCCACTCTGCGAGGGACAGAATTCGACCCCGTTTAGCACGGCCTTCCTGACTCCCTTGGATCATCGCAGCGCTCGGACCGGTATTACGGCCGAAGAGCGAGCGAAGTGCGTGCGGGCCATCGCGGATCCCAATAGTCAACCTTCCGATTTTGTTCGCCCCGGTCACGTGCACATGCTGTTGGCCAAAGAGGGTGGAGTCTTGCGTCGTGCAGGACATACCGAAGCCGCCGTTGATTTGGCGCGAATGGCTGGATTGCAACCCGCTGGTGTCCTTTGTGAAATCCTCAGTGATTCGGGCGACCGAGCCAACCGAGATGAGTTGATGGCGTTGGCAAAGCGACATCAACTGGAAATCATCACCATTGAAGATTTGATCGCGTATCGACGTGTCAGCGAAAAATTGGTGTCGCCGTCGGCCAGCGCCAAGTTGCCCACGCGCTACGGCAACTTTCGCATCGTCGTATATCAAGTCAAATACGAAACCCAAGAGCCTATCGCGTTGGTTTTTGGTGATTTGTCCCAAGCGGATCGACCGCCGCTGGTTCGCATGCACTCGAGTTGTTTTACCGGTGACTTGTTGAGCTCGCTGCGATGTGATTGCGGGGATCAACTGAATATGGCGCTAAAGATGATCGCCGATGACGGTTGCGGCGTGGTCGTTTACCTGCCTCAAGAAGGGCGTGGGATCGGTTTGATGGCCAAGATCCGCGCGTACAGCCTGCAAGACGAGGGATTGGATACCGTCGAGGCCAATCATGCACTTGGCTTCCAAGCAGACATGCGAGACTACGGAGTCGGAATCCAGATTCTGAAGGATTTAGGGTTAAGTCAAATTCGTTTGTTGACCAACAACCCCAAGAAAACAGAAGCGTTCAACTTGCGTGGCTTCAATCTAGAAGTTGTCGATCAAGTTCCAATCGTTCCAACCATCAACCCATTCAACAGCTCCTACTTGGCGACGAAACGCGACAAGTTGGGCCACAAACTGCCTGGCCAATTGGAGCAGGAGTAAGCCTCCGATGAGTACTGAAACAAGTCGAGAATTCACAGCGCTCAGGCCGAGGCAACTCAGTAAAGAAATCTCGGTGTCTCCGATTGGACCGGGTGCAACCCTTGGGGTCGTCGGTGGCGGACAACTGGGTCGGATGTTTGCCTTGGCAGCCCGGCGCATGGGGTATCGAGTGGCAGTGTGGTCGGAAGAAATTGGGCCGGCAACCGAATGTGCCGATCAAGTCTTGATCGCCGACTACTCCGACATGAGCGCCGGTCGAAAATTCTTTCAGTCGATCGCGGCCTTGACGTTCGAAACCGAAAAATTGCCGGTGGAGTTGTTTCAAGAAGCGATCCGATTCGTTCCCGTCCGACCGGGCATTCCGTTTCTGGAAATGTCGCAAAATCGGATTCGAGAAAAGACGGGCTTGCAACAAGGCGACTTGCCGGTAGGTCCGTTTCATATCACTCGAAGTTTGGCTGACTTGGAAAACGGAATTGCCAAATTAGGTACACCGGCGATCCTGAAAACGGCCAGCGGCGGCTACGACGGAAAAGGACAGATTCGGATTGACGAGGGTGCCGACCTATCCCAGGTTTGGCGCGAAATTGGGACTTCCGAAGCAATTCTGGAGGCCTTTGTACCGTTCGTGGACGAGATCAGTGTTGTGGCAGCCCGTGATGTTGCCGGGAATTGTGTTACTTATGGGCCGATCCACAATACGCACGAACATCACATTTTGGATGTTTCTTATTGTCCAATTAATGTTCCTCCCATGGTTCGCCAACGAGCGATCGAGATCACTACAAGAATTGCTCAAGAATTTTCGGTGGTCGGCGTTTTTTGCGTCGAACTATTCGTGTTGGGTGACGGGCAAGTTTGGGTCAATGAGATTGCCCCTCGACCGCATAACTCGGGTCATTTGACCATCGAGGGACACGTTACTTCTCAATTCGAGCAACAGGTTCGTTGCCTGTGCGGATTTCCGGTTGGTTCGGCCGATCTGATCCGACCTGTGGCGATGGCCAACCTGTTGGGCGATCGCTGGCTCGGGGGCGAACCCGATTGGGAACGACTGGCCCGAGAGTTTCCGGAGGTGCAACTGCATCTGTACGGCAAGACCGAAGCACGACGAGGACGCAAGATGGGACACTTGACCGTTCTCGGCACTTCCTCGAGCGAGGCGGCGGCGAAAGTTATCGCGGCGCGAGCGGTACTCGCACGATAGGTATTCCAAGATCAACTTGAATTGACTCATGAACGATATTTCTAGCTCCCGGCCTTGGCTCTCGCGCACCTTTGTTGACGATCGCGAGACGGTGCTTTTGGCCAAGTACGCGATGTTCAGCCGTGATTCACTGGGCAGGCGTCGCCCAGAACCTCCCCACCCGTATCGCGGACCGTTTCAAAGGGACCGAGATCGAATTTTGCACAGTTCGGCCTACCGTCGCCTGAGTGGCAAGATGCAAGTCTTTACCGGCGAAATGGGCGACTATCATCGCACTCGGCTGACACATACTCAAGAAGTTGCAACCACCGCACGAACCATTGGACGGGCGTTGCGATTGAATGAAGATCTCATCGAAGCATTGGCCTTGATGCACGATATTGGTCATCCACCTTACGGACACTGCGGGGAAGACGCATTGGACGAAGTCATGCGTCCTTATGGCGGATTTTCGCACAACCGCTTTGCGTTAACGATCGTCGAAGAAATGGAGTTTCGATATCAGCGGCATCCCGGCCTGAACCTGACGGCGGAAGTACTAGCAGGGCAAGCCGATCGAACGGAAAAGAACAAATTGGATCGGTCCTCGCTGCTGGAGGTCCAATTGGTCGATGCCGCCGACAGCACGGCTTACGATGCTCATGATACCGACGATGCGATCAAGTTGGGCTTAGTTACGCTGGATCAACTGCAACAGGTACCATTGATCCATGAATGTGTCGAGCAAGTCCGCGAGCATTACTCGGAGCTCTCAGAGCGATTCTTGAGCAAAGCCGTGGTCCATCACTTGGTAAATTGGCAGGTGACGGACATGATCGAACACAATGCGCGAGAACTCCAACAACGCGATTTCCAAAGTAGTGCTGAAGCCATGTCGAGTGGGTTTCGGATTGGTCCTTCACCTGAATTGGCTGAAAAGAAACGCGTGCTCGAAGGGTTCCTCTTTCAGAATGTCTACCGGCACCCCAAGTTAATCGCCGTTCGTCAACAAGCGCACGACAAAATTCAAACCTTGTGGCGACTTTACGTTGAAGACCCCAGTCGCTTGCCAAAAAAGTACCAGATTCGCGCCGAACACATTGGAATTCATGCCATGGCGGGACACTATATCGCGGGTATGACGGATCGGTTCTTTGAAGACACTTACCGGTTGATGGTCCATTCCAGATAAAAGCCTAGCCGAAACAAGGGCCAGACTTTATACTTTCAGCATCCGTGGGAGTGGATTGTCAATACGACTTTTTAAGCCGCTCTCGAAGGGGAATCGCAACCTGCAACGTAAGTGGGGGGAGCTTAAGCGAAATCTCCTGAGCCGAGGCGGTGGGTCGAGATATTGACGGGGATCCGTGGAGGGTGAATTTCCTAGAGAACAATGCGGCGAAGCATTTGCTCTGGCGATAACAACCCCGCACGGGCCGAAACAACCCTAGCCAGTGTGCGTAAGCCATTGGTTAGAGTAACATCTCGTCCAGAAAAGGCCGCAACGGTCGACACAAACACCGAGCGAGAGTTTTTAAAAATGCTGCACAGCGTTGCCTGGGGGTGGACACGGGCTCCGGAGTAAGCGACGAGCGGTTCCAATGATCGTTTCGGCCCGGCCCTCCCCTCATCGCTGGAATTTATTGAAGGTCGCAATGAAATGATGTTATGGGTGCTTCGAGTTGTTTTCATCTTGTTGGCAGGAAGCATCGGGCTGACGTGGACCGAATTGGATCTGCCGTTTCTGACGTACGGCTACTATTGGATCCTGCCGGTAACACTCTTGGCGGCGTTGCTGGTGATCGCTGCAGATATTTTGATCAAAGAAAAACGAATTGATTCGCTGAGTAGCATTTACTTCGGCATCATCGTGGGATTGTTTCTGAACTTCATGGCGATGTTGGCTTTGGAACCCTATTTCAACCAACTGATCGCGGATAATGCCGCGAACGGGGAAGCAATTCGCACAGCGGTTTCATTGTCGTTAGGCATCACGTTGTGCTACATCACGACCAGCTTCATTGTTCAGACGAAAGACGACTTTCGCTTCATCGTGCCCTATGTTCAGTTCTCCCGGGAGATTCGTGGTGGACGACCATACCTGCTGGACACCAGTGCGATCATTGATGGTCGAATTGCTGATGTCGTACAGGGTGGCTTGATTGACAACAAATTGATTGTACCCAGCTTTGTATTGACCGAACTTCAGAGCATTGCCGACAGCACCGACAAAGTTCGCCGAGCCCGAGGCAAACGTGGCTTGGATGTACTGAGCCGGATGCAAAGCGATCACAATATTGATCTCTCGATCTACGAGCAAGAACGGTCGGATTCAGCCAACGCTCCGGCCGACCAACGACTCGTTCAGTTGGCCCACCAATTAGAGGCCAAAATTGTTACTAGCGACCAAAATCTCAACAAGATTGCCAAACTTCATCAGGTCAAGGTCATCAATCTGAATGATTTGGCCAATGCCATGAAGTCCATCTTCTTGCCCGGCGAAAAATTGGCCACGCGTATCGTTCGCCCCGGCGAAAGCCCCGGGCAAGGTGTAGGATATTTAGAAGATGGCACGATGATTGTCGTCGATGGAGCGCGTGAGTTGATTGGCAAAGATGTCACCGCTTCGGTGACCAGCGTCCTGCAAACCAGCGCCGGGCGTATGATTTTCGGAACATTGGATCAGGTCGCACCCGCCAAACCTTCACGGTAGCTTGGAAATTGCCACGGCGCCAAGTACCAAGTCCTCAACCGGCGATTGTCGATGTATTTTTGATTTGACGAACGTCCACCGACCTCCGTAAACACCGGCGGCGGACAACGAAGCGATTCGGACAAGAACCCATAAAAGTCGCGTCTGCGAACCGGATGTCCATCACAAACATTGAGGACAGACCAACTTGGCGGTCGAGTCACTGCATAGGACAAGATGGAAGCAGCGTCCTCCACATGAATCAAATTCAGCCATCCGTCAGCAGAACCTACCATGGGCGATCCACTCTTTAGCTGCTGCAAATTTGGAATGCGTTCCAGCGAATAAATCCCCGCCAAACGGAATGAACAATAAGGGACGGCGCATTCCGTTTTCAGAAGTTCCTCGCATGCGACGCTGGCGATCGCGCCTGGACGCTCTGGTCCCAACGGCGCTGACTCATCGAAGGTTTCGCTCGGAAGCCGAAAAACTTCAGCAGCTGAATGGCAGTTATCACGTTCCGACGCGCGAGCGTAAACACCTGTCGTGCTAACAAACTGAATTGGGCAAGAATCGCTGGGCTGGCGCCGCGACAAAGACATTGCGGCGCGCGTAGCCGACAAATAAATCGTCGTATGGTCTTGCCCTTGTTGGCGATCGTTTCCAATACAAATCGTGATCGAGGCAAGAGTCGTTCCCGCCAACTGTGAAGCCCACGCCGACCAATCGGCCGGGTCCACGACGGTCGCTTCAATTCCTTCGCTATGAAGTCTTTGGGCTTTGGCTTCACTCCGGGTGATGGTCGAAACACGACCACCTTCCGCCATCAGTCGTTTCGCGAGACGGTACCCGAGAAAACCACAACCGAAAATAAAATGATTCGACATCGTCGGGGATCGACTCCAAAGGACTACCGTAGCACTCACAAACTTGATCATGTGTTATCCTATCCACGATGGCAACCGAAACAACCCTGCCGAACACCTGTATCGGAAGACTTGCACCCAGTCCGACGGGGGCACAACATGTTGGCAACGCCCGCACTTATTTATTGGCGTGGCTAAGTGCCCGAGTTCAACGAGGAAAGTTGCTGCTTCGAATCGAGGACATCGATTCACCGCGTGTGAAACCTTGGGCCATTGAACAGACACTCGAGGATCTGGCATGGCTGGGCTTGGATTGGGACGCTATTGAGCCCCGTTTGCCGCGAACAACCGCGACGCCATGTCTGCCGGACGGTATTTGGCTCCAAACGGACCGTGTCTCCATTTACGAACAATTCTTAGAAAAACTACGGCTCGCCGAGCGATTGTATCCCTGTTACTGTTCACGAAAAGACATCGAAGCCGCCGCCAGCGCACCTCATCCGGAAGACCACATGATTCGCTATCCGGACACATGTCGTCATCGTCATACTCCCGACGAACTCTTTCCGCATCGACTCGGTCACAACACGCATACTCCTGAGATTCGAAGCACGCAAAGCGAATCAACTAAGCCGTTTGCCTGGCGATTTCGTTCTCAGAACAGCGAATTGATTTTCACTGACCTGATCGTGGGGCGGCAAACTGCAAATCCGCATCAATCACTGGGAGACTTCGTGATTGCGAAAAGCACGGGGCATATCGCATATCAATTGGCGGTGGTCATCGATGACCATGAAATGGGAGTGACGGAAGTGATTCGGGGGGACGACTTGATTCCCAGCACTTTTTGGCAATTGGAAATTTACAAGTCCTTAGGCTGGACAGCTCCACGCTTCGCTCATGTGCCACTGGTTGTCGGACCGGATGGGCGTCGTTTGGCCAAACGGCACGGCGATACCCGATTATCGGAGATTAGAAAGCATGGCCAAAGTTCAGAAAAACTACTGGGCTTCTTGGCCTACAGTTGTGGCCTTGTGGCCAGTCCCACTCCGACTACGGCGCGCGAACTACTGGAATCACTGCAACAACGAATGGGTAACGATCGCGAATCATCCATCGCGGCGCTCCTTTGGAATAACTTGCCTAGAAACCCTTACGTGTTCGATGCCGCGACTTGGCATTCTCTCATCAGTTAAGCCGGTTGACATAAATTCAATGTTACGGCCATCGGACGTGCAGGATTGCGGTTCGCTCGGCGCGAATTCCAATGGAATCAGACGGATCGCTCGTCCTGCTCAACGTGCCTTCATCTTTCGACCAGCACAGGTAGGACCCTCTCGATTTGCATTGGATCGGTTTGAGAACTCCATGACATGCGAATGCCACCATTGATGCATCGCGCAAGCAGGTCCATAGCCCACAGAACATGACCGGCGGTCGCACAGTTCGAAGTGCAAGCCGCCCCGTCTGAAACCGACGCGATGTCCCACCTCGCTTCGATAACTTGATCCATGAGCCGAACTGGATGTAGTTACGACAACGCGGTTGCCGAGAGATTCTTTTGGTCATCAAAAAATGAATGGACGAAGTTCGAACCATACTCCGATTAGGACGCTGCCCGATGGAGCGTTTTCAAGTACGTTGAAACGTTCTACGATTCCGAAAGAACTCATCAAACCTTGGGATACAAAACGCCGAACCAATTCGAACATGACCATGACAAAAACTTAGCCGCTTAATCAATTTCAGGTGTCCGCCAGTCTTGGGCTAACGCACCTGAGGAAAACCCCAGCAAGCCAATAGTGGGAAGGGGAATATCGGTAGTGATTGGGCAGACGCGCCGCAAAGCGAACTTGTTTGTATCGGTCGTCTGTTTCGGCGGAATGGGCATCGAAAACCGTTCTCAAAAACTATACGGGCGCAGTCCAGCTCCGGGCTGGCATACGGGCGTCGTTGCCACCGACTTCAAGTTCTTGCGGTTTTCGTATCAGTTCAACTCCCGAATCCGATGGACAGACGGTGGATAATTGGACATTGCGCGGCTTTTGGGTGTTTCGGGCGATATCCAATTGCGGTCCACTTCGGCCAGCTCAAGACCTAATTCTTGATCGCGGGCGCTGCCCAAGGGAAACGGTGAGAGTGCGAGTTGCCGAGCTGGCGGTTGCCAGGCGGGGGTTTCGCCACGCACGGGCCTGGGGAGGTAAAGCGACGCAATACGGGCGGAGTGGTTTGCCAAGTTTGTTCGGAACCGGTCTCGATCGGTGCCCCAAATCGAGTTGTTTCAAATCAAGTTTCAAGGGGACAGTCAAAAAATCATGTGTTTTGTGCTCGGCCGAGTAACCCATGAGTGCTTGCTTCAAATGCTGGAATAAATGGTGAATCCTGTCCGTCTGGCAACGACCAACAGGTTGCGGTTCATTCCAACGACTATTAGACTGTGTTGGTCGGGGATGTCGGGAAATTCGCGCCTGAAGACCACAGGATCGAGTTTCGGTTTTCGTTTTGTTCATCGTCGAGGAAAACATGCGTTTTCGAATAATTTCGTTGTTGTGTGCTTTGGCACTCTCCCATTTGGGTCTCGGCCAGGCTAGCGCCGACGTTGTAGTTGTTAGTGAGTTTTTTGGTGGGCGGATTCAAGCATTCGACGTGAACACCAAGGTTGAAACAACGTTGGCTACGATTGCTGGTAATCCTGGGCTTTCGGGATTGGCCTACCATCAGGCGTCGAACACCCTGTACGCGAGTGCTTTGAATCACGGGGGAATCTATCGACTCAACGGTCAGACCGGAGCAGTTCTTGGTTTCCATGCGCTTGGTATTGGCGTCGCAGGCATTGCGGTAAACGCCAGTGGCAATGTTTACGTGACGGATTTTGGATCAACCAACGTTCGAATTTATGATTCGACGTTTTCCAATGTGGCCAACCCTGGGTTGATTGTCGTTCCTGGTGCGAACCCAACCTCCGGAGTTGGATTTCTCAACAACGGACACACTTTGATTGCGACTGCGGGCGGCGGAGTTTATCGGCATGATGGAACCAATGTAACGCTGTTCGCCAACAACCCGCTCGCATCAGCACAGATTACCACGGATGCCCTGAACAACACCTACATTGGACACGGACTGGGATTTTCAAATAATGCGTTCCGCTACGATGCCAACGGCAACTTGACGGGATCCATCGAGATCACCTCAGACATGGTCAATAGTACGGGTTTGGGAGAACCGGGCACAAGTCCTTCAGGTTTGGTGTTTGATCCGAACGGGGACTTGTTCATTGCGGTGCTTGGTCGAACCAATCCGGGTCACGCGGGCGGCGAACGAGGAGGTCTGTTCAAGTTCAGCGCCGATGGCACATTGCTCGAAACGTTCGCGGTTGGATCCAGTGCCTACAGTAGCGCTGCCTATATCGCATCGGTCCCTGAACCAAGTGCTCTGGCGATGGTTTCCTTGATTGGGCTCGTTCGATTGTCGTTACGTCGTCGTTCGCGCTGATAGCCTTTCGTCGGATGAAAATGGGTCGATATGGGGCCTGTTGGATTTCCAGCGGTTCGACAAGGCTTGCCGGAAGTTTTAGGCCCAACCTCTCAAGTCAGAACGGAAAGCTTGACAAGGAATAAGATTCAGGACAATTTCAGTAGCCAAACGTTAGCCGTCAATCCTTGAACAGGTTGCCGGTTGCCTAACGGATTATTCGACGTATTGGAGTCTTGTGGATGGTCGGAACTCGGCTCGGAATGAATGATCGGCGGGCCGTGACGTTGGTCGAGTTGTTGGTTGTCATCGGCATCATCGCGGTTCTGATGGGGTTGTTATTGCCGGCAGTTCAGATGGCGCGTGAAGCGGCACGTCGCGGTTCCTGCGCCAACAACATGCGTCAAATTGGGATTGCCTTGCAGAATCACCATGTCTCGCGGAACAGTTTTCCTGCGGGTAGCATCGCCAAACAGTTCCCAGAGAATCCGAACACACCGTGGACTTTCTATCGTTGGTCCGCTCTGGCATTGGTAACACCCTATCTCGAACAATCCAACGTCCATGATTTACTTCAACTGAACCGGCCGCTGTACACCTCCAGCTTTACTGTCGCGTCAGAAAGTATCGCGGGCGTGAAGTCGGTGATTCCGACATTCCTTTGCCCGAGCGATGGTTTTCGTAGCCTTCATCCCTCGTTCGCGCCCACCAACTACGCGGTATGTACCGGAACGGGCCTAGGTGGTGGAACACCATTGGACACGAATGGCCTCTTCTTTGTGAATTCAAAAATAGGCTTCAAGGATGTTTTGGATGGAGCCTCGAACACAATTGCGTTGTCCGAAAGTTTGCTCGGAGTTTCCGGGTCGGAGAATCGCGATCCGACCGTCGCCTATCGTTTTACCTTCGCCGCTCCGTTGACAGATGTGGCTTGTGATAGTGCTCCCGTTTGGAACTACACCGATCCGCGTGGATTTTCGTGGGCGAACGGTGAATATCGAAACGGCCTTTACAACCATTACTACGCGCCGAATGCTAAATCTGCCGACTGTTTGGCTCCGTTTCTTGGTGGTGGTTTTCCCAGAATTTATACTCCGTTTGGGTGGAAAACGGCACGAAGCAATCACCCTGGTCTTGTCAACGCGCTTCGCGCCGATGGCTCATTGACGACGGTTAGCGACGAGATTGACCCCGCGATTTGGGCCGCCATCGCCACGCGAGCGGGTGGTGAAATAGTTTCCGACTTCTAGGGGCCCTCGGCCAAGTTGGGGATGCGAAAACTCGCAAGCTTCCCAAACGGCCTGAACGCGGCAGCAAGTCGGTAATTACCAAGCCGCAAGATTTTCGATCTTATCTCGAAACGACTCGCTGGTTCGTTAACTTCGCAGACACGTTTCTAGCCCTCATGGATCGACCATTTCTTGGTTTGCGGCATGTTCCGACCAGTTCAAAACCGTTAAACTGCTACGCTTGATCTTGCGGGGCAATGAACGGAGGTTGACTGGAATGAACAGTCCAAAATTGGTCGCTGCTGATCGCTGGCTTGTCTCTATCTCGGCTTTTGGCTGTCTCTGCGCATGCGGAGTTTGGAGCCTGGCCGCCGAGTCGCTTGGGGGCGAACTCGGGGGAGGCGTTCCACCGGTTCGATCGCTGGTGGTAACCGGTACCAACGATCCGGCAAAACTTTGGAAAGCGGCGCGCGAAGGTGATTTGGCAGAGGTCCAAACGCAACTTGAAGCGGGGGTCGATGTCAATGCGGCGACTCCTTACGGGGCGACCGCTTTGAGTTTTGCGTGCGATCGCGGACATTTGCCAATCGTCGTGAAATTGTTGGAGGCCGGGGCCAATCCAAATGTGACAGACACCTTCTACGGGGCAACTCCTTTAACTTGGGCGCATTCCAACGAACATTTTGAGGTCGTCTCCGCGTTGCTCGCGGCCGGTGCCGATGGCGCCGATCAAATGCTACTGCAAGCTGTGGCTGCCAACCAACTTCCGCTCGCCGAAGCCGTACTCAAATCTGGAAAAGTGACACCCGCGACGTTGGCGGTCGCCAAGCTACAAGCCGATGCTCGCTACGAAGCCCCATGGAAGGAGCTGTTCCGCGAGATTTCTGTCGAAGGAGTATTCAGTGAGTTAACTGCCGAGCAACGAACCGCGTTGGTTGGTACTTATGAGTTGGAATCGGGTTCTTTCAAATTGGTTTTTAGCGAAAATGAAGGCGAGTTGAATGCGGCGTTGGGGAACGCAAAACCTGATCGCGTTTACGTTGTTGATTCCAGCACTCTGCTGCACAGTACGTACGAGTTCAAAGTCGAATGGCACGAAGGCCAAGTTCATTGTGTAACGACGACCATGGGCGGCAATCCCGTCAAGTTCGTGCGTGCGGAGCGAAAGCCTGTCCCCGATGTCTCGACGCCTGACAAGTCGGAATCGCCGGCTCCCGACTCCGCGGCGGAGAATTCTGCGACAGAATCGAAACCGGCCTTTCAGCCGCATGCGGAAGACGCCCAGTATTCCTCGGCGAATTGGCCTTCGTTTCGTGGCACGGGAGCTCGCGGCATCGCGGATGGTCAAGCTCCGCCCACCGAATGGAACGTCGAAGAAAATAAAAATGTCATGTGGCGCACCTCGATCGGCGGACTCGGCAATTCCTGCCCTGTGATTTGGGGCGAGCGACTGTTCGTTACCACCGCCATCAGCGAAAACGCCAATACGGATGTTCGAATCGGCTTGTATGGCGATGTGGATTCTGTCGAGGACGACAGTGTTTATGACTATAAGGTCATCTGTTTGCACAAGAAGACGGGCCAGATTTTGTGGGAAAAGGTTTTGCACACCAGTCGGCCGGCAGTGAAGCGTCATTCGAAGTCTTCGCATGCCAATCCCACGATCGCGACGGATGGAACGAACGTGGTTGCTTTTTTTGGGTCGGAGGGTTTGTATTGTTTGGATTTTGATGGCAACCAAAAATGGAAAGTCGATTTGGGTTTCTTAGATAGCGGTTGGTTTTTTGACCCCGGATACCAATGGGGCTTCGGCAGTTCTCCGATCATTTTCGAGGATCGAGTGATCGTCCAGTGCGACATTCAAGAGAATTCGTTTGTGGCAGCTTTCGATTTGGAATCGGGCCGACAAGTTTGGCGAACCCCGCGTCAGGAAATTCCCACTTGGCCCACCCCAACGGTCCATGTCTTTGGCGACATTCCGATGCTGCTGACCCATGGCACCAAAGCGGCGCGAGGCTACGACGCACGCGACGGACAACCACTATGGGAACTGCCGGGGCACTCGGAGATCGTCGTCCCGACTCCGTTTGTCGCCCGAGGTCTGATTTTTCTCGCCAGTGGCTATTCGCCGGTACAGCCGATCGTCGCCCTGCGTCCAACGGCCCGAGGACAAATCGAACTCAAAGCGGTCGAGTCCGCAGAAACGACCGAGTCGGATGGCAACAAGTTGGAAACACCCTCTGAACCGATCGCTTGGAGTGTGATGCGCGGCGGACCGTACATGCCCACCCCCATTGCCTATGGCGATCATCTTTATGTGTGTGCCAACAATGGCCTGATAACTTGCTACGAGTTATTGTCCGGGCGTCAAATTTATCGTGAGCGATTGAAAATGGGCGGCGCGGCTGCGTTTACCGCTTCGCCGATTGCGGCAGATGGGCACCTGTATTTCACCGCCGAAGACGGCCGAGTTGCCGTCGTGAAAGCGGGAGAAGAATTGGATTTGGTCGCAATCAATCCGGCCGGTCAGACGGTGATGTCGACCCCGGCAATTTCTGAAGGCGTGTTCTATTTGCGCACGGTCCAAGAAGTCATTGCGGTGTGTCAATAGTTCTTATCTAGGTTCAGTCTACACGTTGGAATTCATTTGGAGTTTTTCATGGACCCTGCGGCATTGTTAGCGGAAACAACGGCAACCGGAGACGGTTGGAATCTTGGCTTGCGTCTAATGAGCTTTGTCGGGATTTGGGTGTTCCTGCTGTTGACTTGGTTGATGAGTAGCGACAAAGCACGATTTCCTTGGCGAATTGTCATCGTGGGCTTGGTCATGCAACTGCTATTGGCGGGTATCGTTTTTTCATCTCGCGGTTGGACCATGAATGGCCAATTCCCTGACGGAGTCTTGTTTGCAGGGATTGGATTTGTTTTTGACAATATTCAATCATGGGTTCGCAAAGGAACAGAATTTCTGGTTGGCTTGCGATGGAATGATCCAGCGCCTTCCACGGACGCGCCGTTGATCTTGCTAACCACTTTTGTGGTGGGGGTTTTATCGACCATCGTGTTCTTTTCGTCCTTGATGAGTGGCTTGTACTATCTTGGGTTGATCCAACCGATTGTGCGAGGCATGGCCTGGGTAATGCAGCGATCTCTGGGAATTTCGGGACCGGAAAGTCTCGCCGCTGCAGCCAATGTATTCGTCGGTCAAACCGAAGCTCCACTGGTCGTTCGGCCCTATATCCCCAAAATGACGCAATCAGAGCTCAATTGTTTGATGGTGGGTGGCTTTGCGACGATTTCCGGCGGCCTGATGGCTTCATTGGTGGGATTAGGTGTGAATCCCGGTCACTTGTTAACGGCGTCCGTGATCTCGGCGCCGGCTGCCATCTTGATCGCCAAGATTTTGCAACCAGAACGGCCCGATGCCAACCTGGACGCCGAATTGCAAATGACGACGGAATCCGAATCCGTCAACTTGATTGACGCGATTTCTTCCGGGGCAGCCGATGGCATGAAACTGGCGATCAATGTCGCTGCCATGTTGTTGGCGTTCTTGGCTTTGATTGCGATGGCGAATTCGATGATTGCTGGCTTGGGGTGGGCAACTCGCTCAGGCTTAGGGCTGTTCGTTCCAGATCCACCAGAAATGAACTGGAGCTTTGAAGGGCTCATGGGCATCTTGTTTTGTCCAATTGCGATCCTCATGGGTATCGACACACGTGACAGTATTCCGGCGGGTCAACTGTTGGGTGTAAAGATGGTCGCCAACGAGTTTGTGGCCTATCTACAAATGACCGGCATGAAGGACGCGAGTGGCGCTTCGCTGCTCTCCGAGCGCACCACGGTGATCATGACTTACGCCTTGTGTGGCTTCTCGAATTTTTCGTCCATTGGAATTCAGTTGGGTGGTATCGGAGGCATGGCCCCGGAACGGCGGGGCGACTTGGCAAAGCTCGGGTTACGGGCAATGCTGGGCGGAGCCATTGCGTGTTGTATCACTGGCTGCATCGCGGGAATGGTTTTATAGTCATGGAATTCGAAACCGTAACGAATAAAAACGAGTTGCCATCAGGCACGGGACGAGCGTTCGTCGTCGGCGAACGTTTGATTGCTATCTTTCACTTAGCGGACGGCCAACTACGCGCTATTGATGACGCCTGCCCTCACCAGGGTGCTTCTTTGGCGGAAGGCCACGTGGAAGATGGTACGGTTGCCTGTCCCTGGCACGCCTGGCGGTTTCGCTTGTGCAACGGAACTTGGGCTGATAATCCACGACTAAAGGTCAATGCCTATGCGGTTCGCTGGGAAGGGGACGACATTCAAGTCTGCCCGGAACCGTTGGTCGAGCCCCCCAACAATCAAGCCTAGGATTTCAAGCAATGAGCCAAGATTCTTCACCTGCCATTCACGTCGGGGTCGTGATGGGAAGTCGTTCGGACTGGGAAACCATGACGGCTTGTGCTGACATGTTGCAACAGTTCGGGGTCGGTTTCGAATGCCGAGTTGTCTCCGCCCACCGAACTCCGGATTGGATGTTCGAGTATGCAAAATCGGCCGCCAAGCGGGGGTTGAAGGTCATCATCGCCGCGGCCGGCGGAGCCGCCCATTTGCCCGGCATGATTGCTTCGCAAACAGTGCTGCCGGTGCTGGGAGTTCCGATTCGCAGCCAAGCCCTTCAAGGCTTGGATTCATTACTCTCGATTGTCCAAATGCCCGGCGGAATTCCAGTTGGAACACTGGCCATCGGAACTGCCGGGGCCAAAAACGCGGCTCTCTTGGCGGTGCGAATTCTGGCGACAGAGGACCAGGGCTTGGCCAACAAAATGCAAGAATTCTTGGACCAACAACGAGATTCCGTCTTGGAGGACTCGCATTTACCGTAGCGAACGTTTCAAGGCGTTGGAAACTCGTTCGATTCCGTCAACACACACTCCAACCGAGCCAGTGTCGCCAAGGCACGCCGATCGTCGGCGGCCATCTCGGTCAACAGCTCCCCCATCCAAACTTGGACGGGATCCCCCACAACCAACTCGATTTGCGACTGCCGAATGGCTCTTTCTATGGCTGCACGCGGGACTCGAGCCGACTCCTGCCCGGCATCCGTGGAACTACTACGATCTTCCCGCAGTGCGAGTTTCCATTTCAACTTGTTATCCGCCGACAGGCGTTTCACGAACCACAACCAAGGCTCCGTTTCCTCGTCGGCAAAACTCATGATTTCGGTATTCCAACCGAAATCAATGATTTCTCGCCTCAGTCGTTCGCGAGCCAAGCCTGGCGGCATGGAATGGAGACGCAGTCGATAGATTGCTTTCTTCCATGACTCATTCAAGTTATCGGTCTTCAGGAGCTTCGAAAGAATCTCGTGGCCTTCGTGTCGTGCTTCTATATCGTGGTGCATCGCTAAAAGGTTTTCCGCGTGCGAGAACAGTTCGGATGGCGTGCCGTGGTCCAAGTTTGGTCGCGATTCCAAGGTCACGGTGCGAATGACTCGCAGCACATCTTTACTAGCGAATCGCTCGCGGGTTAGCGCTCCACTGGATTGTCGAACATCGAATTGAACGCCATTTGCGTCCTCTACAACGAGGCGTCCCGATACAGGAGGCGCATCGCTAGAGAAGTACAATACATCCGCCTGACAAGCATTACATCCGAACGCCAACCACAGAAACCCGCCAGCACGGCGGCAGCTGACAAGCCAACAACCAAGCTTTAAATTTCTCGCACTCATCGCGATCCCTGTTCGATGCGTCTTTGCAATAGTTTCAGGACCAACCACTCCGCGACCCACAGTTTATTCTCCGCTAAAACTTGTTGATCAATTTGGGCACGATAGTCTGCAATCCAAACATTCGCATCATCCAGTAACTCTTCGGCCATCCTGGTGGCCCACACATCATGAACCAACAAAATCTTGGTGAGTGTGTCCAAGCCATTTCGATTTCCGCTGCCGAACAATTCATTAACTTGTGGCAGATTCTCACTTCCGGTTCGCTCCGATCGAAAGGCCAATTCGAAGCGCCGAACCAAGTAATTGGACTTCGAGTCTCTCGCGCTGATGTCCTGCTGCTGAAGCCGTTTAAGGGCGTTCTTCCGAAACTCTGTTATCAATGACTTCAATTCCCTGTCTCTCGCCGGGGGCTCCTCCGCCAAAGATGCGGCAGGTGCAACAATCTCTTGGTCGTAAAGCCAACCCAATCCGGCTTCGAAGTCGCTGGGGTCCGTTTCGAGTAAATCGGCCAACGCCAGCGCCACACTCGGTTGATTCGCCAGTTGCTGCAATGCTGTCGTGCGCATCGGATCTGAATCCCCATTCGCAAGATGGGAGCTTGGTCCTTGAACGTCACGATGCTTCTGAAAGGCAATCAACCAACTCATCTGTTGCTCGGGCTTGATGACATTCTTCAGATAGTTCACCAACCGCTGTGATTGTGGAATCGAAAGCAATCGATTCTCTTGCCACCATTGGGCCACTTCTTGGACCGCGAGTGTATAGCTATCCACCTGGCCGTTATTTTGCAATTGTTCCCAAACTTTGTCGAAATCAGAATTTAGTACGAAGACCGCTTCTGAGTTGACGCCACTCGTGCCAGCCGAGTTGAACTGTGATTGAAGTAGCACTGTATCAAAAGTCTGAAGACTCGAATCATTCAGTAGGCAAGTAGCCAAACTTGTGACCCAACTCAGTTTTTCCCAATCGGTCAAATCCTGACTGGTGTCGCTCATTGTTAAGCGGCTTTCCAGCTCCTTAATTTCAGACAAAATGATTTCCCGCCGCTGATCGCGTTGAAACTGCGTGGTGATTACTTCAATACCTAGCGCGTTTTGTAGCCAGATCGCATCCATACTCCGGCGACCAAGCCAGGCTCTTTGCTTGGACTCGGCGATAGCTTGCCATTGGAGTTGCAACCGAGTCGACCACGCCGAGTCCTCTGGCACGGTCGACCAACTTTCCACCAACGGCCCCCATTCACTTGAAGAAACCAACTCCATAGAAGCGGTAACTTCCGGCCAAGCCGTATCCGATAGCGTTGGATCAATTCCCACGATGGCGGACCAAAACACGATCAGCAAGTGAGCGCGAATTTGTGGGTCTGAAGCTAACCGCAATGGCTCCACCGCGTCCGCAACCGCCTTTCGCCAGGCCTTATCTCGGTTGTCATGGCCAGGTTCCATCGTTCGCGATTCTTCCCGGGAGTGCCATAACGGTTGCATTCGAATGTAGCAGCGTTCGGCAGCTTCTGTCAGCCATTGATCTCGATACGCGGCAAGTGTCACGTCACTCTGTCGATTCAATTCTGTTGCTCGCCACATTGGCCGCAATGTTCGGATCAGATCAATCCTCGACTGCATGTTTGGCACCAGCGAATCTGCGGAAGTTTGAGCCACACATTTTTGAAACGCCCGCAGCAGCAAGTGATCCGCATCCGTTGCGTTGAGAAAGTCACTCAGTGCTTCCAATCCCAGATCTGTTTTGGCCAGGGTTTGGTTAGCTTCGGTCGATTCGATTCGCAGCGACAAAGAACTCAGTCGGTCCAACTCGGAGATCAACTCTCGAGCTGCCCTGGGCTCGGGTTCATTCCAATACCAATCCAGCATCGATTCTTGCACCATCGGCTGCCGCAGCCAACGAACTTGATCAGCCCCGCGCGCGATCAATTGCCGATCCCTTGTCACGAACCATTGCCAAATTTTCGGATAGGCCTTCGACCGCTGTGATGAATCAGCGCTGGTTAGCGCAATCAATATTTCTCGCTCGACAGCTTCTTCTTGCAATCGTTCTAGCATTTGCTTTTGATTGGGCGTCCACCACGCCGGAGCCATCAATTCGACCGGAGGATCGATTTGCGAATTCGGTCGAGTAACCGCCAGATTATTCTGCTGTTTCTGTTCGTTTTGACTACGCCAGGACGACTCTTGAGTAAGCGTTTTTCCCAAGACGATAATCGTCACCACCAAACCAATACTCAGTATAAACAGACCCACGCCGATGGAGATCCGATGAATCAGAGCTCGGCGTTTCTTTGCGGAACGACGTAAGAACTCGGTTTGCAGCAATTTTTCGACTTGGGGTAGCTCGATCGCCCACTGGGACGCGAGCGTCTGCACTTGTTCCCGCAGTTGATCTTCTGCCAGTTCCTTCCGCCCAACCCAGCGCGAAATCTCGCTTTGGACATAGGCCAAGGCTTGGCCATCCGAAATTCGAGCCACGTTCAACTTCTCCGCGACCCGTTCTACACATCGTTCGCAGGCATCCGGCGTCAGCTGAAACTTCTGTTGCCCATAAGTTATCGCCTTCTTCTCTTGCGTTCGCGACAAGATCATGTCAGGCAAGGTCCCGAACTGTCGCTCCAGGTATTCACAAAATGCCTGTTCGTAGCGTGTCAAAGTTGTCAATCGATTCGGGTCTGCCAACTGTTCCAGGGCGGTTTGATACAACTCTGGTGGTAACTTCAATTCTTTGGCAAGTATTTTGAGTTTGATCTGCGTCTGCGCCGACCATTGCCTGTGCTCGGCCAGAACACTGGCGGCGCGACGCAAGAACGCATCCAAACGAGAATCGCGAGGTTGATTTGGTTCCAGAGGTGTATCCTGATCACTCATGGCTATACTCTTTCACCATCCATATTGGGCAGCCAACCGATCCAAGGCTGCCGACCATGGTGGAGGAACATCCGGATACAACTGACGAATCTGCTGGTAAAGGTTCTTGGCTTGTACGGCATCGCGCGCCACAAGACAGCGCAGAATATAATACTTTGTTTCTAACCAATCTGGCGAACCCTTTGGAAACTCCTCTGACAATTCGAGCCACAGTTCTTCTTCCGACTTTCGCTGGTTTGCATCATTCGCCTGACTCATTGCTCTAGCATTCTGCCTGCGCCAAAGAATACTTTCTGTGGATGGCTTCGGAGTTTCAAGGACGAGGCGAGACGCCGTCGCATCCCCCACTCGCCACAAAAACTCCGCATAGTCAAGTTGAACCCGTTCGAGCGTACGAAGATCGATTCCCGAGTTTGAAAGTTGCATAACCTCCCACCACCGACGATACAATTCATGCAGACGCCGTGTGCTGGGCAGTTCACGAACGGATGATGCAACCTCGGCACTACATTCTGTTAGCTTGGTTTCTTGCTCCCACTGTTGCCGCAAGTTGGGGATGGTTCGCTCCATGAGAGCATGCACCTGCACCGGTGACATTTCTTCTACCAATATTGCATCTACGATTTTTTGTCGTAATGACGACTCAACAACCAACCAAGGATTTTGGTCCCAAGACATCGCCGCCGCATAGAGCAATGGCCGCCAGGCCTCGATTCGCCCGCGCTCCCCGTTCACCGCATGCCGAGCGCAGACGGCAAGAATGGACGCTGGCAGTGGCTGCAAGTCTCCAGAATTTGAAAGTTCCAATGTTTGAGTTGCTATTGCCAATAGAGCCGCTGAACTGTTGTCATTGCCAGCTTGAGCCTCCCGCACCAACACCTCCGTCAACTGCCCCTGCCATCCGATCCAAGTCGATTCATCGACGTGTCGGTTCGGTGGGCGAAGACCGAGTTGCTCCCAAACTTCTCGCTGTACTTGAGCTGCAGTGGATGTTTGACTTTCGCTTCCGTGTGGACGGGATGAGAAGTCTTCAAATAGCCGAACAATCAATTGACGCCGGGCAAATGCAAAGCCATCATCAACAGGCGAGAACGAATTTAGGTAGGCGTTCTGGGCGAGTGGTTGCCCGGCCAATTCCCACAACCGAACCTTAATCCGAGCTTGAGCGGTCAGTGACATGTTCGGATACTTGGCGGCTTCCCGGTACCACTTCAAACACGCGTGTCTTGCTTGCATGTCGATTGTAGCGGACCGCTCGAATGACTGCGCCAAGTCCCAAGCAGTACTTTGTCGCCGGGCTGCATCATCAGGAGACATGCCTTCAAAGTATTTGATCATCACCTGTTGTGTTGCTGCGACATCGCCGTGAGCGGTGTACACCTTGGCCAACCAATACTGAGCCCAACGCTCGATTTCACGAGGCACCTTGTTTGGCCCAACCTTCTCGCTACTCGACCACAAGCTTAGCCGTTCGACCAACTGGGCTAACTGGCTTTGTGATCGGTCGGCGAGGGGGCGTTCCACAAGTAGTGAGTTCAGAAGCAACACTTGAGAAGTTAGGCCGGAACCTGGGTTGTCGATTCGATGTTTGCCGATCAGCCGTGCCGCTTCCTCGACCTTTCCCTTCGAAACCAACAGTTCAATCAAACGCCAATTCCAATTGGCAACCGGTTTCGGTAATTCGAGTGGGACATCGCTGGTTATTCCAGCGGGATTTTCAGGCATGACCCATGACAACATTGTGTCAACCATGGAATCCAACGAATCGATCTCCTCCATGCGTGGGTCTTGAGCATAGGTGGTAATCAACAAGCTTGCATCGTCCCAACGGCCTTGCTTCAAAAGACCGTGGGCATGCCACAAGATTACGCGTTGCGAGAGACGACGGTCCCCTTGCCGCTGCAGCGTGGCAAAACAAGTACTGGCCACATCGGACTTTTGCAACGCTGCGGAACAAAGCCCCAACCCCAGCAACCAATCGTTTCCCGGGCCGCGACTTGGATCGAACCATTGATACCAGTCTGCGGGCCGCATGTCGGGCTCCGAAACTCCCAACAGACGTCTATAAATCTGAACGGCCTGTTCGAGACGCTCGCCATCGACGTTTTCCGCCGGCCTCAACAGGTACTCGTAGTAGTAACTCCATGCCAATCCAGCTTCCGCGGCTTCCCGGAGTTGTTGAAGCTGAACAGACTGGAGCGACGGCGGCGCAATCGCCGAATTCGACGCCAACTGGTTCAAATCTTCGGCGACCTCCCTTAGTCGTCGTTGGACTTCCGCCAAATCGTCTAACAGCGTCTCCATCGACGAACGATGAAGCGACCTCGCAAATGTCTGGATCGCTATTTCATTCAGCTGTTTTCGAAGCTCTATCAATTGCACCGGCGCGAATGCAGGTTCCGAAACATGAGCACCACTCCAAAGTTGCGGATACAAACGCCGAGTCTCCACCGCGTCCGAGCGTTGTAGCTCACGCTCCAACCAAACGCAAAGTTCAAAGCTCCAGCGGAGCTTGGCTTGAGCATCGTCGCTTTTCCGCCACCGGGCCAACAGATCATCCAACCACAACGAAGTCCGCCCCGTTTCTCGAAGAAAAACCGAGAAGCTACCATTTGCGCTGTCTGCTGCGGTTGGAGCAGAGGTTCTTTCATCCACTCGCCCTGGCAACTGAGCGGTGGCCGGTGAAGTCGAAATCGCGCTGCAACAAATCCAACACAGCAACAGCAATCGGGCGGAGCGCCGCAATAATAGACTATGAAAACATGATTTCACCTTGGTGTTCATCGTCGCCATGCCTCTCACAACCGATCGGCGGTGACGGAGGGACGATCTGGCACATACGCGATACTCTTGAATCCCAGTATTCGTAAGTCATTGAGTGTCGAAATTGTCAACTCGACGGGAGCCTCGCTTGGTCCCACCACCAGAACTCGCTGCTCTAAATCTGGCCAGTCTGCTAACCAAGTGCGTAACTTAGAACGATCAGGAAACCGGTGCCCTCCCACTTGGAATTCAAATCGACCATCGTTTTCCTGCAAACGGATAATCAATGGCTCCAACAAACTGGTCGAACGCGCTGCCGGATCGGTCAATTCACTTTCAACTTGACGCTCAACCGGGCGGAAGCTGGAATTTACCAAGAAAAATATGAGCAACAAAAACACGATGTCGATCATCCCAGCCGACGATATCTGGAGCTCAGGGGAGCGACGATTGCGGTTGAACTTCATCACGCACCTGTTACCGACGATTGACCGCCAATTGAATTTCGATGATTCCCAAAAACGACAATCGCTCCATCACTTCATTCAATCGCAAACTGTCTTGCTGGCGGTCGCATCGAATACGGACGATCAATTGATCTGCTGGACGACCACTCGTGCGAATCTCGTTTTGAACTCGTTCCGTTAATTGCTCCAAGGACACATATTCACCACTCACCAGCAGTTGTTGTTTCGCATCAATATTTATGACAAAGGTCGATTCTACTTTCGCGCCGCCGTCCGCCACCTCGGTCAACTGCAATTGAGCATCCATATTGCGATTGAACTGAGAGACGGCCATAAAGAAAATAATGAGCAAGAACACGATGTCGATCATCGATGTCATATTGAATCCCAACGTGCTCACCGAATGTCGTGACGCCAACCGCATCTTAAGAACTCGACTTTCTGCGTCCTAGCGGCAACATCATGCGTTCAATTCGTGTTCCGGCTTCCGACACCAAGGCATCAATCCGGGTGCGAAAATAACTAAAGGCCACCATCGTTGGAATCGCAACCACCAACCCCAACAGCGTCGTAATCAGCGCTTGGCCGATCCCGCCAGCCAGGTCTTCTGGGCCAGCAACTCCTTGTTTGGCTGCGATGGTATTGAAAGCATCGATCATTCCAATGACGGTCCCCGTCAACCCGAGCATCGGAGCAATCGAGGCGATCACATTTAGAATTTCAACCTTGCGGTACAAACGGCCCGTAATATGTTCGCCCGCTTCTTCCACGGCAGATCGATACTCGGCAAATCCAAATTCGCTGCTCCGAAATCGCTCCAAACCGGCCTGCACAACTTGGGTAGCCATACTGTGATTATCAATATCGTTACAAATCATCAACGCAGCGCGCGTGTCCCGCAAAGCCAGGGCACTTTCTAGGGCTTGCATGACATCCGGGGGCAGCAAGCGCCCACGTCGAATCGAAATCGCGTTTTCGACGATCAAAATGCAACTGACAAGCGAAAGAACCAAGATCAAAACGACAATGGCAATTCCGAATGGATTGCCGGTGAACATCATTTGCAACATGCTGCGCTGCGGAGCCGTTGGCTCACCGGCATTCGCTTCAGCGGCGGGTGCCGTCACGGGATCTTCTGTTGCTGTAGTAGGTCCCAACTCAATTTCTTGCCAAGAAACGACAGTCAACGGCTGCGCGAGCACCTCACCAACCGGCAAGCTGCGAGTCAGCGGCAACAACGCTGCACCCCGTGCTTGGGCTATTGCCGGTCCGAGGAGCATTACAACTGCAACAACCAGCCCCCACAGGGGGCAGCAGGGCGATTTCGTAAACCATCGAATCAATAAGCCACTCGCCAGCATCCGCATAGAAATCCCATTCCGCCCGATCACCTTCTGCTAATCCTAGACCACTGGAGAATCTAAAGTAGCATTCACCGCATATCATAACCGAATCCTGGATTCGCTTCAGGGGGATCAATAAATTCCCATCCTGGAAAACCTCAACCCATCGCGACTGTGACGTTTAGGCAAGTTGGAGAACAGAATCTTCGGCGTTACAACCTCCCGTGCCGCTTGGAAATCCCTGCTATTGGTCCGGAGGGGTGATCCCAGGAAGAATGAAAAGCGGCGCGATTAGCCTCGTGTTCACGCCGGACTAACCCGGTGCTCAAACTTGACTTTCACGAATTTCCATCAACAGGCGTCCCAAGTGGTTTTCGCCGATGCCGTTGCAATTTCCCCAGAAAACATCACCCCAATCATTGGTTTCAGCAAGTTGAAGCGGGTAGGTCTCGCTGAGCTGGCGGCGCAACTCCGGGTCATCGAATTTTTGCCGCAACAGCGAATCCATCACAGGCAATCGCACCGAATCCCAGTCCGAGCGAACACACATCGACTTGGCCAACCGCTTGGCATCGCCCGGCGCCGGTATGGCAGCGATTCTTGCTCGGTCTTGGACATCAAGGAACTTGGCAGCTTGATAGGCGTGTTCCACGGTTGGATAGGCTTGCCCATCAAGTGTGACTCGCGACGGCCAGAAATTGCTTAACCAACGATAGCCCCCACTAAATCCATCGATCACGCCACCCACGAATGGTTGCGAGGGAGGCTGTCGAAATAACTTTCGCAAACTGTGCCAGATTTCACTCAGTACGGCATTAGGCAAAAGCGGATCAGGCTTGGGAAGATCTCGATAGAGGGGTCGGTGGCCTGTCGCGATTAGGGCGTCTCGCGCGTCAGAATTCTGCGAGAACTTTGCGAGCGCCGCTCGCCGCAAGATTTGCCAGTGATCCGGAGTTCCAGGAACGACGATTTGCCCGAAGTACCTGATGTATTCGGGCAACCTGGCGCTTCGTCCCAACTGTCTCGCCGCAGGTGCCGAGCGATTTCCTACTCCGATCCGCTCGGCAGCATCATTGAACTTGAGTGACTGCCAAAACGATTCCAAACTTGCAAAGGAATGTCCGTCCAATTCAAATCGAGTCGGAGAAAAATTCGCCAATGTTGCGAATTCAGCGCGCGACTCCGGTTCGGCAATTTCGATTGACCTGTCCAAGACGTCGCTCGCCGGCCCTTTGCTTATCAATCGCAGCTCGCCACTGGGGCCGGCTACCAACTCGAAGACGTGACCTTCCCACGCGGTTGCCATCCGAGCCAGTTGTTTTTGCTCCGCATCCGTCTCGGGCAACAGCACGAGCATCTCTTGCTTTTCAGTCAAACGCATTTTACTGCTCTCCCAGTCAACCAAACAACCGGCTCTATTTTGAATCGACGACCGCTTTGCACGCGATCTTCTTTCAACCGGACCACCATAAACGCGACGCGGATCCTGACACCTACAGACCGACAATCTTCGGCGAGGGTACTGCCTCAACTTGGCTTTTGTCACAAGATTGGTAGTCACCTAGGTGTCGTCAGAATATAATCCGTTCGAGGAAACCGAATATGGGTGATTTTTGGCCGAATGCGGCGTCGTTGCTAATTTGCCTTATCTGCTCGATTCCGAACGATGCCGCAGCCCAAGAACTGCCAGCGGCTAGAGGAAAAAACGTTCAAACTTTGGAGTTGATTCCTCGTCGCAGTGGCAGCTGGATTTTTCCGCTGGAGGCTCCTCCGGAACTTGTCTGGCGCGACGCCGTGGCAGCGGCTGAATTGGGCTTTCCCAATCCACCTGCGGTGCGTTGGTTCGATCATGCACTGCGGGAGACCGTAAAACCGGACCATGCCGGGCGATGGTTGGCGTTTGTCGAAGGAGTAGCACCGAACGGATTTCCATTTCGCCGCTCGTTCACGTTCTTTGCCTTGCCCAAGCAAATCGATGTGAGTAGTGTTCCTGATCTAACGATCCAATTTCCGAATTTCCCAAACGAGGCCACCCCACCGCTCCTGCGAGAGTTTCAACACGAAATCGAGCGCAGTGCCAAAGACATTTTTTCTCGCGCGCTGATGGACAACGAACGGACGGCAATCTTACTGAGTGGGATTTATGAATCCGAACCGCTGAATCGGCCGCGGCGATTTTCCGAGTCGTCGGCGGTCCTCAACGCCAAGCTTCATCTTGCACTCAAGCGGAAGCTACTGGGGCATCCAGCGGTGAGCCAGGCACTCGAACCTCCATTTCGAATCGAAGCCGGAGTGACAAATCGACCACCTGCTCCAGAGACACCCCGCCGAGTCCCAGAACTGACTTTCGCCAAAGAGCAAATCGACAAATTCTGTCGAGATTGGGCCGCGGCGACCAAAGAACCTTTTGTCACAATCGTCTACTTCGAGGATCAATTGATCCTGCATGCGGCGTTCGGTGAAACAAACACTGGGATACCGATCGATACCAATTATCGCTGTTGGATCGCTTCGCTGACCAAGACGGTGACGGGCCTCATGTTTGCTCGTTTTTTGGATCAAGGTCTGCTTGGCCTTGACGACTCCGTCGCTTCCGTCTTTTCTGATTACCCTGCGAACGATCCGCATGTACCGACTTTTCGTCAATGCCTGAATCATACCGCTGGGTTTGATGGTGTAGGCGAGTTCGGTGGAATCAATCACGTGCATTTTGAAAATGTGATTCTCAATGCGATCGAGTTGAACGAGCCGGGAAAAGTCCACCGCTATACGGGGATTGGATACGAACTAACGGCCAAAGCCATGGAGATCGTTTCGGGCTTGGCGGCCCCCGAACTGTATGAACAGCAACTTTTCCAACCGCTTGGATTCGGAGATGTCGTCTTGGGGAATGCCAGCTCCGATGCGGAGATGACCGCGGCGGAATTAGGGACTCTTGGACAATTGCTATTAGGGCGTGGCAGACATCAAGGCCAACAGTTTTTTCGCCCCGAAACGTTTGCGCAATTACTGCCAAGACCGACATCCGCGACGAATGCTCCCCCACACGATCATGGGGTTGGCCTCCATTGGATTCGGCATCGTCGTTCAGCTCCCGGCTCACCGAAAGACGGCGAGCTGTTGTTTAGCTCCAACACAATTGGCCACGGTAGCTTTTCTGGTTGTATCTTGGTTGTGGACTTGGATCGCAAAATCGTCATTGCCCAAGCTCGTCGAGCCTTTAGAGAAGAAGACAAGCTTTGGTATCAACAGTTTTTTGAAGTGATTGCCGATTCTTTGAACGTTCGTGAAGTCGAGAATTGAAAGATGCCGATCGTGTTCCTCTTGGTAATCTTGAATGCCGTTCTGATTCAAACGCACCAGATATTTTTCTTAGCGACCGAATTCGAAATTGCGAATCGTCACTTGCCGACAGAACGATTGCGAGTCATTATCGAAACCGATGCGGGCGGAGACCCAGACGATGAACAATCGCTAGTTCGATTTCTCTTGTATTCCAATGAATGGGATGTCGAGGGAATTATTTGCAATCGAGCCCGCGCGCGCGATGGGGAAAACCTGAACACCGCCCGGACCGGCTTGGAGATCGTGCGGCGAATGGTGGCGGCGTACGGCGAATGCCATTCGAACCTTATCCAGCATGACTCTCAGTATCCCGCGGCGGAACGATTGCTGCAACGAACGGTTCCAGGTTACAGCGACACCGATGATGGCGTAAAGTTGATTATTGCTGCAGTCGATTCACCTGATCCACGACCAATCTGGTTTATGAATTGGGGCACCGACCACGGTGCGGCCCCGAGTTGCCTAAAGCGGGCACTCGATCAGGTCTTGGCGGAACGTGGCCCTGAAGGCTACTCCAAATTCAAGTCTCGATTGCGAATCAGTGGTGACGACCGCTTCGACCAACACACCACGGAGTTCTTGCCACCATTTCCCATTTGGGTAAATACCAAAGGACCGGAGCTGGAACGGCAACGATGGTACCGACGGTTTGGGCCGTTGAGTGCGAACGCCGGAGGCTTTGATCTCGCTCGCGATGCTTTAACGGACCATGGGCCACTGGGAGCTTTATACCCGACCAACACCGACATCCCGCAAAAGGAAGGCGATACGCCCCAGTTCTTGTATCTTGTCCCGACCGGGATGAACGACCCCAACCAACCCAATTGGGGCAGTTGGGCCGGTCGGTATGGCCGCAATGAAAACTTCTCCGATCGCCGAGTCTATTGGGCAAATCAAGCTGACGATTGGCATGGCACTATTCATCGCGAGAATTCACTGCGTCGCTGGTCTGAGGATTTCCAAAACGACTTCAGAGCCCGATTGGATTGGTGCGTCCAAAAATCCTCGAATGCAAACCATCCCCCAATTCCAGTTCTAAACGGCGTACCGGGTCGTGAAATCGTTTCCATTTCCGCATCCGCGGGAGCAATGATAAAACTTGTCACCACTGGAACCATCGATCCAGACGGGGACGCGCTCGAATATTCGTGGTCACACTATCGTGAAGCCGGAACGTACTTGTCCGAAGTTTCTATCCCCACACCAGACGCTTCGGGACTCGAATTAGAAATTCCACAAAACGCGTCGGGCACGGCTATTCATATCATCCTCACGGTCCGCGACAACGGCGAACCTAACTTGACCCGCTATCGCCGTGTGATTGTGAACGTAAACAAAGAATAACTCGCTCCGTACTCGCCAATCGATTGACATTAGAAACACGTTCTCCACAAGAGAATGGCATGCTGTGTCGAGAATCAGCCAGCACCGTTAGATCTTCCTTCGATTTCGAATCCACCAACTTACGCTTTTCGAATTCGCGGCCGAAAAAATCACTGCGTTTGCACTCGCCAGAAGATAGAAACTCTAAAACAACTCCAGCGACCGAATAAACGGGTAGTAGTTGAAATACGTGGTGTGCAGTATGTAGATTGTGGCGAACGACACCGTCATCAATAGGATCGGGAACGCCAACGCAAACGAGCAACGCACTCGAGTGAATCCAAGCAAAATCGAGAACACGCCACAGGCAATCATCGGAAACCACAGTAGCCACAGGCTATACCCGCTCGCCCGGCTGTAGAAGGTTGTCTGTTCGTCCACGATACCACTCCGCGCTTTGTTTGCCGCAAGTATCGTCCAACCAACCATCACAATGCAACCTGCGATCACGCATGCCGCACTCGTTACTTGGTAGGGCATGCTGTGCTTGCCGAACCGCAATAACAGCAAGACAGAAACACTGCCAAACAACGCAAGGATGCAGGCCTGTCCTTCGATCATTGCATGAATCAGCGGTACGCGGATCAAGAGTAGCAACACCACCAAGATACTCGAACATGCCAATTCCAACGGCAAGCCATAAACGAAGGCATTTCGATACCATGAATGGTTATGCTCTGATTGAGGCGTGCTTCGAAATACTTGCGGTGGCTCGTAAGGATTGGTCGACGACGATTTCATGGTTACTCGACACTTCGATCCAAGTCTTGCAACAGTTGATCCAACAACGCCATCGCTCCCTCCTGTGGATCAACGCTAAACCAACGCAGCGAGGCAGTCCCCAGAGATTGTACGGCAATCTGATATTCCTTGGTTTTGTCGATTCCCCGAGGGGTTTGTAACAAAAAGAACCCTGCCGAGTCTTCTTCCGAGCGCCATGTTGGCAAATAGTCCAATCGCAATTCACCAGAATTGGATTGCCATGTGATCGCATTCCGTGACAAGTCAAAGTCCAGCGTCTCGCCTCCAGGCTGAACTTGCAAACGAAATCCCGCCGTCAAGGGCTGAGAGCGATATCCCAGGCCGCCCGTGAACACCAAGTAGTCGTACGCCGCGTCGTCCTCTTCTACCCCAGCCTCTGCGGGCGCTTTCGAAACCGGGTCCCATGGTGCGGAAAGCCACGTGAGCTTGTGGTCCAGCGATTGTTGCCGCACGTAAGGACGCTGTCGCATGCCTCCGGTAAAGTCATACCACGTGTCTTGTGGAGCGACTTCATCGCCCAGCTGCACGCAACCGTTGATCGCGACGCTGCGGAACTTTCGCATTCGCGTCAGTATTTCGTTCACCTTGTTTGGATCGTCGGCCTTCAAGGTTACTCGCCACTTCTGTCGTTGCATCGTCGTCGGAATGGACATGTGAAAGAAGTCGGGCTTCGATGTTTGTGGCGTTGATTCCGCGACCGGGCCTAACAACTCGCGCACGGTTCCAACAATCCCATCTTCCACATCGGGGTGAAACCGATTCGGTCGATCGTAGTAAATCATTGAGAAATCCGCCTCATATCCGCCTTCAACCAACAGTCTTCGTGAAGGGATATAACATGGCACATCATTGGACCAGGCCTGAATCCACAATCGCGTCCAATCCAATTCCTTCTTGAGGCGAACCGCGTAATCCACCGAGACTTCACCAGGGAGAAACACGCAATACAAAGCGTCTCCAAAGGACCAAGTGGAAATCTCGTACTCAAGTGCGATGGGCACTTCTTGCCTTTGCTCCAAGCGTTGCAGTTGCCGACGGGCATGAACGGCTTCGAAACCACCTTTGGCGGTGAGCCCTTCCCAATGCTGTTTGTCGGGGATCGCAGCGTAGGGCAACGAAATGATTTTGCTTTGAACTCGCGGCCCAATGGTCAGTGGAGTTAGACTCGTCCCCAGCAACCGCTTTACTTCCTGTCGAATCTCCTCGCCATGCATTTGCGCCGCTGCGATCGATCCGGACGGCTGTGGTCCAACGTCTGCTCCACAACCAATTCCAATCAAGGCCACGCAGCCAGGAAAATCGCGTTCCAAAAATTCTGCCGCACAACCCGCCCAGTCCCCATGAATCAAGTTGTCGCCACCGATCGTCGTGCAATGACAAGCGTAGCTGGTCCAAATTGCAAGCGGTTTGTCGTCTTCATCTCGTGCCACCAACATCGGCAGGGAGTGATCCACAGGTCCGTCGGCTTGAAAACCAAACCCCGCCCAAGTTTGTTCAACCAGCAACCGACGGTTACCCCCAAAGTGGGCTCGCCCAATTCCCCACTCCAACGTGGCCGGACGTCGCTTTTGGCACGCTTGATCAACGACTTCCACCAACCATCCGGATAACTCGTTCGTATACCGAGTCGCACGCTCTATTTCGCTCTCCGTCGCGCGTTCGGCCCACAACACTGGTGCGTAGTCGTTCAAGGCAGGAGCGTTATGAGTGTGTGTCGAAGCAATCACCACATGCGTGGCCGGTATATGGAGCGTTGCCGCAATCTCGGTCTTGACGCGATCGACGACCGACTTGGGGACACCACAGTTATCCACCAAGACTTGTACCACCGGGTCCCGATCGCCAATCACAAGCGCTCGAGCGAATAGTCGTTGTTCGACTCGTTGGTGTTCGCCCACGCGATGACCGTAGCCAGCCAGAATCGTCGGATAGTTCGGAGTCACCTCCAATTTGGAAACTCCCACCATGAACCGAGGCCTAGTCGATTCTGTCGTTATCGCCCCCGTGTCTTGCGTTGTCGCGGCCACTATCAATCGCTGCCCGACCAAGACTGCGACGATCACCAACCACTTTATTAATTGCTTCATGCCATTTCCCTTTGTAGACGCAACGCCCTAACTTAAGGTGTCGTGAACTACTTTCGCGACACATCGCGTCCAGTCGCCGCCAGTACGTTCAAGCATACTGGATCCGGCTCGGAACCGAAACACTTTGCCAAACTTTTCACAACCGTCAATCACTCCATCGTTCTGACGATGAACGCATCGAGAACAGATGCTCCACGAAATCCTCCTTGTACCGAGCCAACGAAACATAACCAGGGAACTTTTCGCTACAATAGACTCCCGGCTTGCCGACCTAGCATGGCTTCAAGCAGGCAGCGACGGAAAGAAAGAGGCTTTACTCGAACCATGAGAATATTTTGGACAATCGCGTGGTTTTTACCAGATACGCACGGCCAAGTTTGTCGTATCGCACCGAGCTGTGACTAAGACGTGCGACGCGGTTCGGTTGAACGTATTGATGATTGCCGCTTAGTAGTTATTCGCGACGGTACAGATGGAGTCAGGGTCTTGGACAAAAACGCGAAGGTATATCAGCTACCCATTCACGACGTCGTGATGTTGCTAGGTACGAATACAGAACGTGGACTTGAGGCAGCAGACGCTCAAGCTCGCTTGAGCGAATACGGACCAAACTTAATTCCATCGGTTGATGGACCCGGTCCGCTGGTGCGATTCCTTTTGCAGTTTCATGCTCCATTGGTTTACATTCTCTTGGCAACGACCATCATTACGGCTTTGCTAAACGAATGGGTCGATTCGTTGGTTATTTTCGGCGTCGTGTTGGTCAATGCGATGGTTGGGTTCATTCAAGAATCCAGTGCTGCCAAAGCTCTGTCCGCATTGGCGCGGACGACGGTTACTGAAGCGAACGTGCTGCGTAGCGGACATGTTCGGAGAATTTCTTCTTCCGAGTTGGTTCCGGGCGACATCGTGCTCATTCAATCCGGTGATAAAGTGCCCGCGGACTTGCGACTGTTTCATTGTCGCGATCTACAAGTCGATGAATCTGCTTTGACTGGTGAATCGCTACCCGTCCTGAAAGATATTGTTCCTACAGCAAACGTCGATCTGGCCGAGCGCCACAACGTTGCTTTTACAACCACTCTTGTGACAAGCGGCCAGGCGCGGGGTGTCGTTTTCGCGACCGGTATTCGGACGGAAGTGGGGCATATCTCGAGATTGATTTCGACGGCCGATTCTCTGGAAACTCCCTTGACTCGCCAGATCGCTCGTTTCAGTCGCTGGCTCTTGTTCGTGATCGTGGGACTGGCAACCTTGACGTTCGTGGTTGGATGGATGCGCGGACAACCGGCGGTCGAAATGTTCATGGCAGCCGTGGCGCTATCTGTAAGTGCGATTCCCGAAGGATTACCAGCCGCGGTAACCATCACGTTATCGATCGGTGTCGCGCGGATGGCGAAACGCCGCGCTATTATCCGCAAGTTGCCAGCCGTCGAAACCTTGGGCAGTACCACAGTCGTATGCTCGGACAAAACCGGAACCCTCACGGTCAATCAAATGACGGTCGTCAAAATTGTGGCGGGCAGCGTTCCTTATGACGTCTCTGGAACCGGCTATGAACCATTGGGCTCCATCGCGCCAGCCAATGATTCTGGTCGACCGTTCCGCGAAAATGCGGCAGCAATTGAATGCGTATTGGCGGGATTGCTCTGCAATGACTCGGCGTTGATCGAGCGAGCTGGATCCAGAGAAGTCCATGGCGATCCCACCGAAGGCGCGTTATTGACTTCGGCCGGCAAGGCCGGATTGGACCGAAGCGATTCGAACAAACTGTGGCGGCGAATCGATAGTGTCCCGTTCGAGAGTCAGCATCAATACATGGCAACATTGCATCATGGCTCTTCGGGCTCCCCGCCGAGGGTGTACGTCAAGGGCGCTGCGGAAGTGCTGCTATCAAAGTCAGCGAACTTGCTAGACGCAGACGGAATCCGCGTGCCCATCGACGTGACGCGAGTTCACGAACAGGTCGCCACGTTGGCGAGCCAAGGACTGCGGCTCTTGGCCTTTGCGTATACCGACTTGTTGGAAGGCACGAATTCAATCACTCATGAACAAATCGCTAATCTGACGTTCCTTGGGCTGCAGGGAATGATTGACCCGCCGCGTTCCGAAGCGCTCCATGCTGTTCGCGTATGTCAATCCGCTGGAATTCAGGTCAAGATGATCACTGGAGATCATGCACTGACCGCCCAAGCCATCGCACGCGAGATCGGATTGCATGGCCGGAGAGAATCCACGCTCGATACTCCGCTCGTTTTGACGGGCGCGGACTTGAATGGCCTGTCCGATGCCCAACTAAAAGAGGCCGTGAATGATGTCGCCGTGTTCGCACGCGTTTCGCCGGAGCAAAAACTGCGACTCGTCCGCGCGCTCCAAGCTCAAAATCACATTGTCGCGATGACGGGAGACGGGGTCAACGACGCCCCAGCATTGAAGCAAGCTGATATCGGTGTCGCGATGGGAATCCAAGGCACGGAAGTTGCCAAAGAGGCGGCGGACATGATTCTGACCGACGACAACTTCGCCACCATCGAAGCAGCCATCGAAGAAGGTCGAGGAGTATTCGACAATCTCACAAAGTTTATTGTGTGGACCCTCCCGACCAGTATCGGCGAAGGCTTGGTTATTCTCGTCGCCATCCTGGCTGGCGTGACCTTGCCGATTGTGCCCGTACAAATCCTATGGATCAACATGACGACTGCTCTGTTACTGGGTTTGATGTTGGCATTCGAACCTCAAGAAGCCGACATCATGCAACGATCGCCACGCTCGCCCGGCACGCCGATTTTGACTGGCGTCTTGATTCGACGAATATTTATCGTTTCGGCAATCATGTTGCTGGGTGCCTTCGGCTCTTTCCATTGGGTGCTTGCCACAGGAACGGGCACGGGATTAGATCACGAGATAAGCGAGGCCCGAGCGAGGACCGTGGCGGTCAACGTGTTTGTAATGGTGGAACTATTTTACTTGTTCAATTGCCGTTCATTGACTCGCTCGATTTTTCAACAGCCGATGTTTTCAAACCGCTGGGTCTGGGTGGGCGTGACTGGCATGGTCATGCTACAACTCGTCTTTACTTACGTGCCATTTATGAATCGTATCTTCGAAAGCACTTCGATCGGTTGGACTGAATGGGGAATGGTTTTCCTGATTGCCATCGCCACCCTTTTGATTGTTGAATTTGAAAAATGGAGCCTGCGCAAAGATTGAGAGCCACTAGCGCTTCTGATACTTCCAGTTCCTTGTCTTTCCTTCAGAGACCCAGGCAACCGCGGTGGCAATCCGCTGGGCCCGGGTTTCGGGACGTTTGGCACCGATAATCCACTCGATGTAGTCCCTCTGTTGGGCTTCTGTCATCTCGGCAAAGCGTTTTTTTGTTGCAGCCTTAGCCGTCAAAGCTTTGTTGAAGTCGGGTGGAATCGCCCGTTTCGGTTTGGCGAGGATCTCGTGAGGCACCTTGATCCCCTCGTCGTTCAGCCGTTTCGCCTTTTTCAAGAGCCGGAGCATGGATGTTTTCGAAGGCAGATCTTTCAAACTGCTAATTTTGGCAGGAAGCGGATCGCTACCGGGTGCTCCCCAATTCATCGACTTCAAGGCACCGCGATCGGATGAACTCGAATTGCCATCGTCCAACAAAGCCGCTTTCCAAAAGCCAAAGCTACAGTGCTTCTTGAAGGCCACCATGCTGCAGTAAGGACCTTTGTACTCGAAACTGGGCATGCCCCACTTGATCGTCTCAACAACGTCCGGACACGCTTGATGAACAAGGGCGCGAAAATGTCTCAAGATGGGTTGTGCAAACTCCGCTGCATTGTCGATGTAGGCATCAACGCGAGAATCAACTTCAGGCATTTTCCATCCAACTCCGGTTAAGCATTACAGAGACTTGGCGCCCCGCTCCGTTTCGCCCTCATTCAGTGAACCCATTGTCGTTCCGTGGTTGCATCGAGTGTATCATAAAGACTCGATTTCGGGGGCGTTATGGGCAACAACCATCGATTGACTGCCGAAACTTCCCAACCTGAAAGGTCCGACATGCCGCTGTTAGTTTTTTCGCGGGTCGTCCTGGCCACATTCGCTCTGGTGCTAGTCACCCATCATGCCACCGGTCTTGCACAAGAGGCCACTGTTCCAAGTCGCTATTATTTGGGTGTCGCAAAAATCGACATTTCGCCGGAACATCCTGTTCTGCTGTCCGGTTACGCAGGAAGAAGCCACGAACTTACCCGAAATGTGGTCCAGCCGCTTCACGCACGGGCGATCGTGATCGGTGGCGATGATCCCAAATCACCGGCGGCCCCGCACGCCGCAGATTTAGTCACCCCGCCCGTCGTCTTGATTTCTGTCGATAACTGCACAATCACCCCACTTGTCCGGAATGTGGTCGCGAAAGAACTGAACACGATGTTCGGCATCGAGGCCGGACGCTTGACCATTGCTGTTTCACATACGCACAGTGGTCCCATGTTGGTCAACTCGTTAGGCAATCTCTTGATTCGTGACCAGACGCCGGCCGAACACGAAGCCTGCGATCGTTATACCCAGCAGCTTGTTCGACAGTTGATCGAAGTCGTTGGCCAAGCCTGGGAAAATCGGCAATGGGTCACCTTGCAACGAAATCAAGGTGCGGTGGACTTCGCGATCAATCGACGGGGTGGCCAAGTGGTCGATCATCAACTGCCGCTGTTGGTCGCATTAAATGAACAGCAACAACCGGTCTTGCTTCTGACGAATTACGCCTGCCACTGCGTTTCGGCCGGCAGCGGTCTAGAAATCTGTGGTGATTGGGCTGCGTATGCCAGCCAATCCTTGGAAACAACTCATCCTACAGCAACGGCCATGGTGCTGATCGGCTGCGGCGCAGATCAAAACCCAGCGGCCATGGGTGGCATCGTAGCTGCCCAAAACCAAGGCGAAGCGTTGGCAAGCGAAGTTCAAGCCCTGCTCGAGAAACCCAAACAACCGGTGCAGGGATCGTTGGAAATCGACTACCGAGAAATCAACTTGCCACTAGCTCCGCTGCCAACTCGCGAACAGTGGGAGCTTTGGGCCCAGGAGCCAGGCATCATCGGCTTCCATGCGCAAAAGAATTTACGACGATTGGACAGTGGTGAAGCTCTGCCCACTTCGGTCGATTACCCAATCCAAACTTGGCGTTTCGGTCGTGATTTGGCGATGGTCTTTTTAGGTGGCGAAGTCGTAGTCGATTATGTCCATTTGCTACGGCAACGAATCGATCCAGACCGACTTTGGGTTACGGCTTATGCCAATGCTGTTCCCTGCTACATCCCGTCCCAGCGAATCCTGCGGGAAGGCGGTTACGAAGGCGGCGACGCGATGGTCTGGTACGACTTGCCGACTCGGCTTACCGAAGAAACCGAACCCCTGATTCTTAATGAAGTTCAGTCCCAGTTAGGAGCAGAGTTTACTCAGGAGCATGACACCACTCGAACCGGAGGAACTTGGCCCAAGTCTCCGCAAGCCTCACTTGATGCGATGAAAACTCATCCCGAGTTTCGCATCGAATTGGTCGCCAGCGAACCCTTGATTTGCGATCCTGTGGCGATCGACTTCGGTCCGGACGGTCGATTGTGGGTTGTCCAGATGAACGATTATCCCGAAGGACTCGATGGCAAGTATCAGGCGGGTGGATCGGTTCGAGTCCTGACCGACACAACGGGCGATGGACACTACGATTCGGCGATCACTTTTTTAGACAAGTTACCGTTCCCGACTGACGTCAAAGTTTGGCGAGATGGCGTTTTGATTTGTGCTGCCCCCGACGTGTTGTTTGCCCGAGACACCACCGGTGACGGCCGAGCCGATGAAGTGGTCAAAGTTCTAACAGGATTTCAAACCCACAACTACCAAGCCCGTGTCAACAGCCTTACTTGGGGATTGGATCATTGGGTTTACGGAGCCGCTGGGATTTTTGGCGGCATGGTCAAGAACGCTGCCCAAACAGAAATCGACTTGAACAATCGCGATTTCCGCTTTCAACCTGATCAAGGCATCGTCGAAGCCGTCAGTGGACGCACGCAACAAGGTCGAGTACGGGACGATTGGGGAAATTGGTTCGGTTGCGAGAACGGCGCCTTGTTGTGGCATTACCCAGCCACCGAACATTACGCACGGCGCAACCCATCCGCACCAAATCCACCAACCGTTGTCGGCGTGCCCCAATCCAACCGTTTGTTCCCGCCAGCCCAGACTATTCAATGGGCGTTGAGCGGCCCCAAAGGTCTGCCCACCTCTGCCTGTGGTGTAGGGATTTTCCGCAGCGATCTGCTTGGACCGGAGTACAACAACGGTTCGTTTACTTGTGAACCGGTAAATCAATTGGTTCATCGCTTGCAGTTGCAGGCCAATGGCGTCTCTTTTGTTGGTCATCGCGCCGCCAATGAACAGGATCGAGAATTCCTGTGGTCGAACGACCAATGGTTTCGCCCGGTCCAGGTAAAGACGGGGTTGGACGGTGCATTGTACGTGGTGGATATGTATCGTTTTTTGATTGAACATCCGCGATTTCTTAGCGACGAAGTTCGAGCAAAGATCGACGTGCGAGCTGGGGACGATCGGGGCCGAATTTATCGAGTTGTTCCCAAGTCGAGTACGGCACCACCACCCGCCGCTCAAGACGATATGACGGCTTGGACGCCAACCCAGTTGGCTCGGGCGTTGGATTCTAGCAACGGAGTTCGTCGCGATTTGGCCCATCAATTACTTTGGTGGAACGTGCCCCCCGGATCGCTCTCGACCCAAGAAGGGCAAGCGTGTCTTGAAGAACTGCGTCGAATACTGACACACTCAGCACATCCTGCGGCTCGAGTTCAGGCATTGTGTCTGCTAGGCGAATGGAAGCATTTGCCGCTCGAAATGCTGTTGAAAGCCCTGAGAGATTCTCACCCGGCCGTGCGGCGACATGCTGTCCGAGTTTCCGAGCATCGACTAAGGTCGGCCGATCCGGATGTTTCCAAAATCGTCGCGAGTCTGCGAGAACTCGCGTCCGATCTCGACCCACAAGTACGTCTGCAAGTCGCCCACAGTGTCGGTGAATGGAACGATCCTGGAGCCGGACCGTTGTTGAGTCTCTTGCTCGAACAAAACGCACAGAACCCTTGGATAACCTCAGCAGTCCTCAGTAGCTTGAACTCCAACAACTTGACAGGGATAGTCAAGGAAAAGCTCTCGCGTCTGTCGGATTCCGACCGATTATCCGAGTCGCTGCAGACGATGATCCGTCAAGCCCTAGGAATGGACGCCCCTACCAGCGTGGCGCTCTTACTGCAACAAGCAGCCATACGGCCCGCGGCACCGGAGCGCGTCGAACGCCGCGCTATTTGGCAACTGGAGATCGCCATGCTCGTGGCGGAAGCAATCACCAACCAACCGGATGTGTTTTCGCAACTTGAATCGCCGTTTCGGGAAATGTTGGATCACGATGTACAGTCGATCGTCCGCAACTGGAACACGAGCGAGTCGGCCCAAACCTCGGACGAAGGCGATCTCGTTCGGCTGGAGTTTCTCGGGCATGCCACGCAACCGCAACTTGTCTTGCCGATCTTGCGATCCGCTCTGCGGCCTCAATCGACGACCGAGATTCAAACGGCTGCGATCAACGCCTGGGCTCGTTTGGCACTCCATGGCCATGACGAAACTGCCAAGGAGTTTTGCAGCCTGATTCCTGATTTGACGCCGAGATTGCAAAACTTGGTCATGCAACACGCCCAAGCGAATCCTCAGCTGACACGGCAGCTGTTAGACGCCATTGCCACAAGTCGCATTCCCATGAATCTGCTCGATGCAAATGCCCGCCAATTTCTGACGAACCATCCCGATTCTGCGATTCAACAACAGGCAAAAGAGTTGTTTTCGAGTGAAGTTGTCGGCAACTGGCGCGAACTCCTGCCGCAGTATCAAGGGCTCGACGTTGCCGCAGGGAATTCGGAGCAGGGCCAAGCCGTTTTCCAAAAGCACTGCGCAAGTTGTCATCGTGTAGATAATGTTGGTCACACGGTGGGCCCCGATCTGCGCGCTCTGACCGACGTCTCGGTTGAGGGACTTTTGACTTCCATCCTTAACCCACACACTGCCATGGACGCGCGTTATACGGCATACCTCGCCTTGACGACCGACGGTCAGGTCTTAAGTGGAATGTTAGAGAGTGAATCATCGAACAGCGTGACTCTCTTGGCCCAAGAAGGGAAACGATTTCAACTTCTGCGCAGCGAAATCGATTCACTACAACGAACCGGGAAGTCCCTAATGCCCGAGGGGTTGGAGAAGGAGATTCCGCCGAATGCGATGCGCGACCTGCTTCATTTCTTGGGTGCGGTGGCTCGGCCTATTCGCTACGAATACGTCGGTTCAAGCGGTGCGCATCCATCATATCCAGACTCCGATCCGCCCCAAAAGTTAGTCGATCGCCGCTACGGCACCGATCGATTCAATGACATGCAATGGGTAAACTTTCGTCACGTGGGTCAGCCCATCCACCAAGTGCGTTTTGACTTAGGTCAAGAATTGACCTTGTCGCGAATCCGAATCGTCTATGGCGTGAATCATCAACCGGGAGCCATTCATGCGCCAAGCCTGATGCGGATTCGCTTGCTCAATGAAACGGGCGTCGTTCATGAAATGGAAGTTGGCGACTGGGACGACTCTCCCGACGGTTTGGGTGTTTATCAAATCGACCGACGAACCCGCTTGATCGAGTTTCCGGTGCTTTCGGCTCGGCGCGTCGAAGTCGAATGGGAAGGCGACGCCGAATGGACTTCATTGGCCGAGATCGACTTTGGTCCGACGGATGAATTGTTGGCCCGAGAACTTGCAGAGAGTAACTCGCCGATCGAACAGACGATCAAGCCAATGGATTTCCAGAAAACAGGAATCAAGTCGGTAGATCGCATCATGGAACTGGTCGCGGCCACTCGAGTTGGCACACCCGATGAATATCGAGTGATACCGGAAATCTGGCAGGAAGCCATTGCGGCCGGTAAACGCAACGAATCGGCAGAACTGATGACGATGCTCGACGCGACTCTCCCTCGGGCAACGGAGCCATTGACCGATTGGCAAGCGGTTGTTGTAGGAGGAGGAATCATCAATGGGATCAGTCAAGCCGGACCATACCCAGGCCCACGACTGGCAGAACTCTTGCAGTCAAACCCCAACCTCAACGAACGATTCCAACGCAGTTTGATCCTGGCTGCCGAAATGGTCGAGCAAGAATCAGTTCCGCAGGGGACCCGCTATGATGCACTACGAATGATTGCGCTGCGGCCCTGGGATGATTGCCAGCGTCAATTGCGGTATTACTTGCAAGTTGAAATCCCGCATGAATTACAACAGGGCTCCGTTAGTGGCTTGGCGGATGTTCCGCACCTTGAAGCCGCCTTCGCTTTGCAGTCAGCCTTGGATTACTTGCCCGTTGACTTGAAAAACTTGGCCATCAACAGCTTGGTCCAGCGGGTTTCAGAAGACAGCCTGCGTTCCAAGTTGAAACGCGGAGACGTTTTGATCGATGATCTGCATCCGTTGTTACAAGCTCATTTGCGAAATGAATAAATCTTGGCACGCGTGGCATTAGTGGTAGTATAATGGCTTCGGCCCAGTTCCCAATTCTCTAAGGAAGTATCAATGAAACTGCGACTTGCAAGTCTGATTGTCGCCACAGTCGTTCTCGTTTCGGGTTCCCTCATGGGAGGACTCGATTCACCGGTGCGTGGACAAGACAAACCGGAAGCCCAAGAACAGCGCCAAGAACGAACTTCGGACGCTCCGCAACGCGAGATTCGCGACATGAAACGCCGAATCCAAGAGTTGCAAGAAACCGGGAAAGAAGCAGAAGCCAACGAGCTCAAGCAGCGTCTTGAGGAACGAGTTCATGCGATTGAAGAAGCTGCCCGAGCTCAAGCCAGTCAAAGACCACGACGGGAAACGGACCGCACCGCTCAAGCCAACGCCGAACGGCTACAGCAAGAAAAGAAGCTGTCCCACCCCGAATTGCGGGAAATCATCGAACAAATCGAGCAAGCTCAGTCCGAATTGGGAGCGGACCATCCGCGATTGGTAACACTGCGGCAAAAATTGGAGCGCCAACGCAAGGAAATCGCGGCTCGCGAGAAATCCGATTCATCCCAACGGGATCCTCGTTTGGTCGAATTGCGCAATGCCCTCGATCGTGCAATCAAACTTCGGCACCCCGAAGAGGTCGTGGAGCTAAGCAATATCATCGCCGATCACCTCCGTCGGCAGCAACCGCACGCCGATCAACACGCAGAAAGGCCGCATTCGCCAGACGAACGCCACCAGGATGTACGTCTCTTTGAAGAACAACGCCGCGAAGAACAGCATCGCGAGGTGATTCGCCGAGAAGAACAACGCCGAGAAGAGCAACGCCGCGAAGACATTCGTCGCGTAGATGCGAAGTCGAATCCGGACCACCACATGGAGCGACAGCTACAAGAAATGCGGGCGATGTTTGGTGAACTTCGTGGAGAAATCGAGCGACTACGCAACCAAATTGAAGAACTCCGCCGCGAAGGGCGGTAGTTCTTCAATCCTCGGCGCGGCTGCCATCCCCACACATCATCACGATGCGTGGATGAAACGTGGCCAAAGTTTCGACCAAGTCATGTTGGGCAGCCATGACTTGGCGAATGTCCTTGTACGCTCCCGGGACTTCGTCCAAGCCGCCAGCCAACAATCGCACGTTCTTGTGTCTCAAATGGTCTTTCCACTCGGCCCACTTGAATTTCGCCAGTGCTGCGGTGCGGCTCATTTGACGACCGGCTCCGTGTGAAGCCGAATCGATACTGCCGGAGCCTCCTTTGCCGCGAACAACATAGCACGGCGCTGCCATGCTTCCGGGAATTACACCCAACGCCCCGACACCGGCAGGCGTGGCTCCTTTGCGATGCACAATCAACGACTTGCCATCGTGCTCTTCCTCCCACGCGAAGTTGTGATGGTTTTCGATGACCGCCAACGGTTGCGCCCCCGCCAAACGCAAGACACTTTCGTGAATCACTTGGTGATTGGCTGCTGCGTAGTGTCCCATCAAGTTCATTGCGGCCCAATACTCTTGTCCGGCTTGCGTCGAAAGTGACAACCAAGCCAAATGAGCCAAATGAGCATCGTCTTTATCGCGCGGAGGTAAACTTTGACGCGCGATCTGACTATAGCGCGCGCAAACCGCAGCTCCCGCGCCACGCGATCCCGAATGACTCAACAAGCCCACGTAACGTCCGGCAGGCAACCCCAAATCATCTTGAGGCAATTCAATGACACCCCACTCGACGAAATGGTTCCCACTTCCACTGGAGCCCAATTGGCTCCAAGCTCGATCTTTGTTCTCTCGAGTCACCGCTGTCACGGTCCAGTCACGATCCAAAACCTCATGTTGGTGCCGTCTCTTGAATTTGCCGCCCGTCCCAAACAGCGTACCGCGTTCCAAGGCCGAATCCAAAACATGACAATGTTTCGGATCGTTTTCTTCAACCAAGTCGGCGGGCAAGTCCGTAATCGACAAGCGCATGCGACAGGCAATATCCACACCAACGGCGTACGGGATCACAACGCCTTCCGTTGCCAGCACTCCGCCAATCGGCAATCCATAGCCCACATGGGCGTCCGGCATCACTGCTGCCGCGCGGGCGCCCGGGACTCGACATGCTTGTTGCATTTGGAACAAGGCTTGCTGATCAATATCTTCACCGAAAATCTGGAATCCGATGCTCGCTTCCGGTTCGTATTGTTGATCTTCGATAATGGCTTCGGCAAATCCGGACCACACCGGATCCTGCAAAAAGGACTCGGGCGATTGCAGGATTTCCGCGATCACCAACTGTGGCTTGCGTTTGTTGTCACGGTCCTGGGCGGCTCGTTGGATGCACGTAATGGCCGGAACCACCGCCGTCACCGGAACGCCCATCGCCATTAGTTTCTTCTTGTTCATTGTTGATGCCCTTGGGGGGGAAAATCATTCACTCATCGGCTCGGGACAGTTGGAATCTCAATGGGGTTCGGAAACGCCGTTGGATTTTTGTGAAGAATCCATTCTAATGCGACGGATCCGCCGGAGAAACGCAGTCGGGTTATTCAAGAAAATGAACTTGGAACTAAGCTCGATCCGGATTGCTGGGAGCCCCGCCACTGAACGTCGAAAGCAAGCCCTATCGAATTATCGGAATCGATCCCGGACTCCGAGTTACTGGGTACGGAGTTCTGGAATGGCAGGCGCCTCCTTCTTCGGTAGGATCACCCCATCCAGGAGGAGCAAAGTTGCCTCCACTTCCTGCCGCCATGGTCCCCGGCCTGACCAAGCAAATAATTCGGATCGTCGAAGCGGGAGTTGTGCGTGTCGCCACCGGCTCGAGCATGGAACATCGACTGCGCGAGTTAAAACAATCGCTGGACGAAATCCTAACGGACTGCCGGCCGCAAGTCATGGCTTTGGAACAATTGTACGCTCACTACGAACGGACGCAGCCAGCCATTTTGATGGGACACGCGCGTGGCGTCATTATGTTGTCGGCAGCCGAACACGAAGTCCCCGTGACCAGCTACTCTGCCACATCGGTCAAGAAGACGGTGTCGGGGCATGGCCGAGCGCCGAAAGAACAAATGCAAGCCGCCGTCTGTCATCACTTGGGGCTAAAAACAGCCCCCGAGCCGCATGACGTGGCCGACGCCCTGGCCATCGCCCTTTGTCATTTGTTTTCCCAACCCGGTCGAGACCTAGCGAAAGTTCACAAAGAACAGTGAGAGCGCCGCAAACCTGCGGGATGATTTACTGCAAAAGCTCTTTGACGAAATCGGTCACCGTTCCGCCGGAGCGCGCCTGCAACAAGGATTCCAAGGGTTGGCCACTTTGTAGTTCCGCCAAGATTTTCTTCAAGTCCTGACGCTGCCGTTTCCACGCGGTTGCAGCGGCTTGATCCAAGAACTGTTTCGTAGCGGGATCCAGTCGCCCTTCCAACCAACGTGGTACCGAGTCGGAACCCGGATTGGCCGGCGGCGTCGCTGGACGCCCACGTCCGCGACGTTCTTCTTGCAAAGCCAAAGCCACACTATCGCAAAACCAACTCGGTAGACTGGGGGCGATGTTGGCGACCATGGCCGAACCCACCCATTGCGACAGATTCTCTTCGATTTGTTCATCGGTCAAAGATGGCGAAAGCACGATGTAAGGCCCCTCGAGCGATTGGTCCCAATAGCCGCGGAGTGTTCCCGTCGCTTCACGCCGACTTAGCATCTTGGCGAACTCCGTATAGTCGTAATTGGAACCAGGAATGAACACTGAAATGCGGCCTTGGGCAAAAGCGTTGTCCGTGGCGACTGCCAATCCTTCTTGCCGCTGCCGGAATTCCTGCTCGGCGATTTTGATCCATTGTTCGATCCGCGCAGAATCTACTTTATCACCTGCTATCCAAGCAAAATGTTCGGACTGGCCCTGTTGATAGGCTTGATCTACTAGTGCCAATTTCCAATTCTTGACCAACAGTTCCGCGCGTCGTTGCTGCAATTGTTCGACCGACATGCTTTGGATTGCCGCTCGCTGAGCCAGCGACACGACGGACTGATTCGGATCAAGCGCATCGAAACGGGCTCCCTCGCGAATCCAGGTGCTAATCAATTCGATTTGTTCGGCAGTCCACTTGGGCCGGTTGATCGGCATCTGTTGACCATCGGCAGTTCCCTTCAGTTTCTTGATCAGCAAACTCTCTTCTGGATTGCCAGCCACAACGATCGCCCCAGAATCGCCACCGCGCATCAGCCGCACATAACTTTCGACCGACAATCCACCGCGGAGATTATTTCCAGCGATGTGACAGCCGTTGCAGGATTCCGCCAAGAGCGGAGCAATGTCCTTCGAGAAAAAAACGGTGTCGCTTTCCGTTGCCCGAGGCACTTCGGCCATGTTCGCGGACGGCTCCGGTTGAACAAGCGGACGCAGGTCGAACATGGTTTGTCCCGCGTCCAATTGGCCCCCTTCATCAATCCACTGCTTCAAAGTTTTTTTCTCTTCGTCGGTTAGTTTGTTGTTGTTGGGAGGCATGGTGTTGTTGGCGACAATCTCAAACAAGTAGCTTCGCGCACTATCGCCCGGAAAGACATGGGCGGCAATGTCGGCAGCCGAAGCCAAACTCGTATTGCCACGAGCCTCGCGCACATGGCAGTTGCCACACTTCTGCGCAATCAACGGTGCAATCGTCGCTTGGAAAGATACTCGCTTGACGCTCATGTCGCTTTCTTTCGAATCCGACTCGACATAATTGAATTTCAACTGTGGCAGCGGTTCAGGCTTGGCTTTGGCGTTCTTGAGCAGCCGATGGGCCGCGACCAACCGCTTGTGCTGAGCACGGATCTCCGGGACATCCGATTTGCGAGTGGCTTTGAGAATTTCTTCAAGCACGCCAACGGCGGCATTGACATGCTCCGTAACCTTGGCCACGTCTTGAGCCCGGGCGGCTGTTTCGGCAGCGTCCAAATGCGCCTTGAACTGAGTCACTTGAATACTTGGCGATTGATCCTGCCCCCAACTTGACTCCAGACCAACCAACCCAAAGAAGACGATCGCCGACAACGACACCACCACCACGAATCTCGCCATGTTTGGTTTCATATTGAGTCGAGTTCCCGAAAGAAGAGTCTGAATCGCACCGGAGTGTTGAACGCTTGCCTTGCTTCAATTCTAGCAAGAAACGACCGCCACGGTCAAACTGTTCCGGATTCTCGACACGTCTCGGGGCCAAACCAAGCTATTGAATGCTCTGAAACGCCCACACCAACCCAACAATGGCAGCAGTCAAGAAAACCAACAAGGCAAACAGCAGCCAATACCCGGATGCGTTGGAACGGCGACGAGCAGGCGGTTTGGTCGTGGTTGGGGCACCCAATTTTTTGGCTTTGCCGTCACCCGATGCAATCACAATACCGCTACCCGAGCCTTCATCGGATTTGTCCGCGGTTGGCAGCGATTGATGGTTGCGAGTCGGAAAGGGCAGGGCGATGCTCGCATCGCGTTGCCAGCGATCCAACCAATCCATGATTTCTCCGCAATCCCGGCAACGTTCCTCGGCCTTCTTCCGCATCATCCATTCACACATTTGCGAAAGAAATAGCGGACACTCGGGACGCAATGAAATCAATGTCGGTGGATCAACCGCCTGATGCCGCACCAATCGCTGTGCGACCGTTCCATCTGGGAACGGAGGATGTCCCGCCACCAAGAAGTAAAACGTCCCACCCAACGAATAGATATCCGCCCGCAAATCGACCAAGTGACTATTGAGAGCTTGCTCGGGAGACAGAAAATCGGCCGTCCCCATAAGCGTTTCGTTATGAACAACGGTTAGGTCAGAAGCCTGACCAGTGAACTTGGCCAGCCCCAAGTCCAATAGTTTTACTTGGCCTTGCTTGTTCAAGAGCAAATTCCCAGGCTTCACATCACGATGAATCAAACCGGCGCGATGCGCATGTTGCAAGGCCGCCGCCGTTTGACGTAAATAGTTGACAGCGTCGCCAATCGGCAAAGGGCCAACACGTTTGACCAGACTCGACAAGTCCTCTCCTTCGATATACTCCATCACCATGTAGTGTTGGTCGCCCTGTTGATCGATATCGAAAGTCCGCACAATGTTCGGATGATTCAATTGAGCCGCTGCCCGAGCTTCACGATAAAATCGCTCCAAGTAGCTGCTGTCGGTGACTTTCGATTTTGGCAGTACTTTGATGGCGCGGCGTTGCCCCAACAACTGATTCTCGGCCAAATAAACGAAGCTCATCCCGCCGGCGCCAAGAGGTTCCAGCAACTTGTATTTGCCCAAAAAAAAGCCCTTCGTCTTGCCGGACAGCAACTTCTCGGCCTGCCAAGTGGTTATCACTTGCTGCCGAATCAAATGCCGAGCCATATCCGAAGCAGTGGCTTCTGCTCCGAGCTTTACCTTGGCCGTCCCAGGATCAAAAGCCGCGACCGCTGCCGCCAATCTTTCGGCTTCCACTAATTGGCTCTGCTTTAGCAGTTCGATCAGGTTCGCGGCAGTCGACATGGTTGAAAGAAACCCGCAAGAAGTAGATCAAGCCCCAGATCACATGATGTTCGAATGGCAGACGCCAACCACGCCGAACTCCAGCGCGAGCCCATAGCCCTGGCGCATCGAGCCGACTCGGCATACATCCCAAGGAACTCCAGAAATCCATGTTAACAGACGAGTATGACCTTGGGTAGGATTTGATCTGGCCTCCTATTTCTGAACACTTCGCCTTTGATCCTACTCCGCAGGCGGTATGAAGTTTTGTTCCAACTAGAAATATCGACTGAAATTTGCCAAGATAAGACCGACCAATACGAAACACCCCACTGTCCGATCACACCTTCTCCCGGCGCTTGATTTCCTATGGAATACTTGGAATTTCACTGTAGCGAGTGCCGCTGCGGCCTGCGAATTAGAGTCGAGCACCGTGAAAAGACGATTCGCTGCCCGAACTGTCACGCTCTCCAACGTTATACAGCGACCCCGGCGCCTCTGGCGAGCCCGATCGCTAATCAAGCGGCTAAGCCGAATCAGATCGATCAGGGAACTTGGTCACTGCGAATGCCGGATGGAATTGTCTTAGGCAACTTAAGCCGCGAAGCATTTGAAAACGAAGTTCGCGCTCGAAATTTAGGACAGGGAACGCTGTTCCAAGGCGGTGATTTCACGCAATGGACGCCGCTGGAGAAGCTGTTTCAATCGCAGGTCCCTGGCAAAGCCGACCGATTCGGCGGCGGTTGGGCAGGCCATACTACCGCGACATCAACACCCATCCCGGTTTCAACGACCGGCGGCCAATCACAATTTCCGTCGGTCGGAACCTCAACACCCTTGGCCGGAACTCCGGTCGCCGGTCCAACGGCGAACATGGCTGGCCCTGCCTCGTCGGCCTATGTGCCCCTTCCGCCAAACTCGACCAATGCCTACGGTCGAGCGTTGCCACTGGAACAACAGCTGCCCGCACCCCGAGCTCATTTGGTGTTGGCAATGGGCATCGTCGGGATGCTGCTCCCCTGCACCTTTATTTTTAGCTTGATTGGACTCGTTTTGGGAATCATGGACTCTATGCAAATGGGGAATGGCACCATGTCCCGACAGGGCAGCACGATGCTGACGGTCGGATTGGTCCTGTGTGTCCTCGGAATTTTTACGGGCGGTTGCTGTAGTATTAGTATCTTTAACAGTTAGTGACTGCATGGCTTCACTGCCAATGCATTCGACTGTTGCCCGGTCGTGGTCGTGACAATATTGCACTTGAACCAAAAATCAGTTGTTGCTAAGAACCGTCTGTTGTCCGACCTCGAGAAACTTCTCGTGTCTTTCGCTCGTTTGGAGGAAGGGTTCCATGCAGCAACCGCCAACCAATCCAGGCTCGAATTCTTCCCAAACCACACCGACACCAAACATCATTCCTATGGCGCGCGAGAAAGACACCACACCACGTTGCGATCACGCGAATTCGGTCGGCAACAATGCCAAGCAACCAGCGAAGTTTGGGTCGGTTCCAATTCTTGGCGGAGTCATGCGCGGCGTGCGTTGGTATCCAACGGCTCGAGGCAAAGTACTACGTGTTTTGTGCGGAACTTATGAACGAGAACAAACACAACGATTTGTCGATACGATTCGCCCTGGTGATGTGGTTTTCGACATTGGCGCGGCGACCGGGTACTACACGTTGTTGGCAGCTCAATTGGTTGGAACACAAGGCCGCGTTTTATCGTGCGAACCATCGCCGCGCAACCGGTATTTTCTTACTCAACACGTTTGCCGCAATCGCCTGACCAACGTGACCATCGTCGACCAAGCGGTTGGAGACTACAACGGAACCATCGGGTTCAGTGTTGGAACCGGAACCGGTACGGGAAAAATATCGCCCGCCAGTTCATTGGTAGTTGGGATCAGCACCCTGGATTCATTGGTTCGCGAATTCAAACTTTGTCCAACGCATATCAAATTGGACGTTGAAGGCGCCGAGATGGCGGTTTTTGCGGGCGGATTGGAAACTTTGCGTTCGCTCCGCCCAGTATTGTTTCTTTCGACGCACGGCGAAGCGACTCATCGTCGCTGTTGCGAGTTCTTGATCGATTTGGGCTATCAATTGAGCCCGATGGGAAGTGGCAACTTGGAAGAATGTACGGAAGTCTACTGCCTCCCACCGCAAGGCTCCGCCAGTCGTGCGGCATAGTCTTTTCCCAAGATGCAGCAAAATACTAAACGGCCAATTTCATTTTCCAAGATTCGAAACCGCGTTCGAAGTTTGTGCTTGATTCCGCAAAGTCCTCAGGCCATCTGCCTCGATAAGTGAACATCTATTCCTCTGCCAAGCAACACTGAGAAGCATTTGTGAATAAGTACGTTCAGCAATTGTTTCGGCCCTTCAGACCTTTTTTTGGATGAGATGTCATTTTAACCGGTGGCTTACGCACACCGGCTGGGGTTGTTTCGACCCATTCGGGCCTGTTTTCGTTAGGAAAAATGCTTCACGGCATTGCCCACCATTCATTCCTTTGCCATCCATTCCTCTGCCATCCATTCCTCTGCCATCCATTCCTCTGCCATCCATTCACTTAGGCCGCGTCAACGTTGCGCCAGATACTCGATCGTCTGCACTTCCGATTCCAAGAGACTGAACTGCTGCACGGACAAGTCAGCTTGCATGTGTCGGGCGTTCGTTGTTCCGGTCAGTGGCAACATACCCAATTGTAGTGCAAAGCGAAAAATGACTTCCGCTGGTGTGCGTTCCACACGCTTTGCGATTCGAGCGACATCCGCCGAGGCCATGACGGCTCGGTTGGCCGTCAACAATGAAAAACCTTGGTAAGTTATTTCTTGCCCTCGACAGTATTCTCGGATTTCACGATCCCAACCTTGTACGGCGTAACAACGGTTCTGGACAAAACGTGGTTTGATCCTGACTCGACTGCAAAGTTCTTCTAATTGATCGAGATCCACGTTGCTGATTCCGAGCGAACCAACGATGCCTCGATCATGCAGTTCTTCCATCGCCTTCCAAGCCGACCAATCTGCCGGGCCTAGTCCCTCGTTCCGGCTTGGACCATGCAAGACGTAGCTATCGATATGATCGATGTGCAGATGCTCCCGCGAACTGGCACAGGATTGCATGACTTGCGCTTCGATCGGTGCCCGCGGATCGTACGGCAATCGTTGGTCTTGCCCGGCCCGAAACGTGAACTTGGTTTGAATAAACAGTTCGTCACGAATCACGAGGCCTTGATTGATACTGGCAGCAATTCCCGCACCAACCGCGGCTTCGTAGTAATGTTTGCGTTGGTTGGCAGTATCGATCCCTCGAAAGCCTTGCTGGATAGCCAGTTCGGTCAAGGTTTGTGTAGCCTCTTCTTTCCAGGCAGTTCCATACAACATCGACGGAGCAGTTTTTCCGGACGGCATAGGTTCTTCTCTCATGTCTTCCACCCTACTTTAGACCGCTGACATATTACAATAAACTGAACCAGCCGGGATTGCGGTCGCGCTGCGAATGCGCGCCAATTCGCGGTTGTCCGGTTATTTGTCGTTTCGATCCACCATTCATCCTTCGATGTGATTGAGCCTAGACCATGATCAAATTCGTGTACCTCGTCCTGTTGATGACATGCTTGAGCCAACTCCCGTGTCTTGCGGATGAAAATGAAACTGCGAAGCGGTACTGGGTGTATCTCGGTACCTACACCAGCGAATCGGGGAGCCAGGGCATCTACCGCTGCATCTTGGATCCCGCAACCGGCGAAGTCTCGGCTCCGGAACTTGCGGCCGAGCTGGGAAGCCCGTCCTTTATTCATATTTCTGCCGACGGCCAGTCGCTGTACGCCATCGGCGAGAGCATGGAGGAAGGCGGCGTCTATTCGTTCAAGCTTGATCAAAAGACGGGCAAGCTAAGTGATCAAGTAACGCTCACCAGTGGCGGAGCAACAGCTTGTCACATTAGCACCGATCAAAAGAATCAATTCGCCGTTGTTTCAAACTACTTCGGCGGCAGCTACTCGTTCTTCAAGTTAAAGCCAAATGGCAGCCTCGAATCGAGGATTGCCCACCATGCGATTCCGGTGATCAAGATCGATGGCGCTGATCGCGAAGCTCGCGGTCACTGCGGATTTTTTGACGCAACCGGGACGCTGGCGTTCACTTGCGATGCAGGCCAAGACAAAGTCCACATTTACAAATTGAATCGAGAGCAAGGAACAGTGACACCGAATGACCCGCCTTATCTCGCGATGCCGGCCTTGAGTGCTCCCCGGCATATTCACATTGCTCCCGACAATAGTGTCGCGTTCGTAAATGGAGAACGCGACATGACGGTAAACTTGGTCAAACTGGACGTTGCCGGAAATCAATTTGAAGTGATCCAAAGTCTATCAACGTTGCGCGAAGGGGAAAAAGTCGAAGCTGGTTACAGCACCGCCGAATGCCGCATCCATCCCAGCGGCAAATTCGTTTATGTCTCGAATCGTGGACATAACACGATCGCCGCCTTCAAGTACGATGCCAACGTCAAGAAACTCTCACCCGTTGGGCACATCACGGGCGATATCAAGATCCCACGGAACTTCAACATCACTCCCTGCGGCCAATGGATGTTGATTGCCAGTCAGGACGGAGGCAAAGTGGGGGTATACAAGATCGACACGACAACTGGCCTCGCGACGGAGACCAAGCACTCGATCAAAATCGACCAGTGTGTTTGTATCAAGTTCCTCGAGCAGTAATCGCTGCTGTTCTCGGTTGAACGGCAACAAATCGCTGACGGCCTTACTTCGACAACCTGCGTCGAATCCCCAACCCCTGTTTTCGACGAGGTCAATTCGGAGATGTCCAACCATCACAATACAAACTTGAATACGCCGGAGCAGCAACATTTTTTTCGGATGCTCGCGACGGGGGATGTGCAGGAGATCCGAGCATCGGTGACCAAGAATCCCGCGTTACTGGACAGTTGCGACTATCGCAACTTCGGAGGGACGCCTTTGACGATCGCGTGTTTTAGCAATCGTCCAACGATTGTAAATCTGCTGCTTGAATTGGGAGCCGATCCGAATCGAAAAAGTGATTGGCCGATGGGCCCGTGGAGCCCTTTGCACTGTGCACTTTTTCATCACGATCGGCAGCTTGTGCAACTCTTGATCTCTCGCGGGGCCCTTGTCGATGTGCACACCGCGGCCGGGTTAGGCGATTGCGATGCTGTTCGGCACTTGTTGGACGCGGATCCGTCCCGAGTCAACGAACGAGGTGGAGATGGCTGTCAACCACTTCACTTTGCCGACACGATCGAAGTCGCCAAACTTTTGCTCGATCGCGGAGCCCAAATCAATGGTCGCTGCATCGATCACTACAGCACGCCCGTTCAATATCTGTGTACCATTCGACCGGAAGTTGCCCGGTTTCTGTTGCGGACTGGGGCTGAAGCCGACATTTTCTCGGCGGTCCTCTGTGGCAATGTCGAATCGATCGAGTCGTTGTTGCTGGCCAATTCGATTCACTTAAACGCGCGAATCAACCAGACTTTTTTCCCGCCCGGAAGTGAACATGATGTACACAACATCATGACATTTTCTGTTGGGATGGATGCGACACCTCTGCATGCAGCAGCCAAGGGAAATTGTCCGGTGTCGGTGGCCGTATTGGTGAAGCATGGCATGTCACCAAATATTCGTGGTGGCTACGACCATGCGACTCCGCTGCATACGGCGGCTTGGAGCAATTGCCTAGAGTCCGCTCAATCGCTTTTGGAGCATGGTGCCGAAATCGACGCCCGTTCGGGACATCTACACAACAACACACCCGCCGGTTGGGCGATCGTGGCGGGCTCCGATCGTGTCTTCGCTTTGCTGATGGATCGAGGAGCCACTGTACAACCGTGGTTCCTGAAAGACGCCCGGGAAGCTTGCGAGGGACGTTTCGATCCATTCAGTTGTGTACCTGCGTCGCAGCGGGAAAAAATATTCGCCCGTGTCAACGCCAGCCAGCATTCAAATTAAGAACGCGTTCTGAAACGATTCACCGCACCCTGCGGTTCCCGGGCCCAGGCGAGGCATCCAAAGATCACGTGTTGGAAATATTTTTGAAGTCGATGCAAGACCGCAAGAGTTTTCTTCCTAAAAGCAGGACAGGACCAAGTTTTCTTGGTCCCCTTTCCCCCAACGCTGTGAAGCATTTTTTCTGGCGAAAACCGGCCCGAATGGTCCGACACAACCCTTGCCGGTGGGCGTAAGTCACCGGTTAGAGTCGCGTCTCGTCGAGAAAAGGCCTAAAAGGCCAACACAAGTGCTGAGCGTAAGCACTTGGACAAGCTTTGCAGCGTTGCCTTTCTCCCTTCACCTCGCTGATAGGAAGCACCTGATCATGATGGCCACCATTCGAGCCTGGCTCCGCTTTCCAGTCAAAAAGCAAACTCTCCGTACCATCGACCCGGAACAACTCCGTCGCGAACGAATTCGCGTCGAGCAAACGGAGTTGAAGTTCACTCGGGATATCGAAGAGTTGGAGAAACAAAAAGAAGAGTTGTTCCGCAAAGGAATTGCGGGAGCGTCCGACCGACAACGTATCCAGATCGCTCGCAAGATCAAGCAACTGGATGCCATGGTCCAAGCCAAAGACCGGCAACTCGCGCTGCTTTCGAAGAATTTGCAAGTCTTGAGCACCGTCGCCCAACTGAAAGAAAACGAACGGATGCTGAAAGACTTGGGAATGGAAGGCGTCGTCAACAATATGGACCTGTCCGAAGTCCAGGCTTACGTCGAACGAGCCACCATTGAAGGCCAGTTCCAAATGGAACGCTTCTCCAAACTTCTGCAATCGGTATCGGATGCCGACGCGATGTACAACGTCGAGGACGTTGATGCGGAAACTCAATCGATTCTAGAGATCATGAACACGGCCGCCCAGAACCGCTCCGACGAAACGATTCGCGATGGATTAGCTCAAATGGAACAGCTGTTGCACAAAGAAGCCAATCCCAGCTAAGGAATTTCCATCAACGAATTATTAGTCAAGGAGCGAAATCATCATGTTGGACCTTAGCAGAAGTGTTCGTGGCTTACTGAATCAAGCGGTCGACCAGGCCAAACTTGCCCAACAGCAGCAGCGTTGGGCAAACGCGGCCGAGTCTTGGGATGAAGCCGCCCGCTTGGCAATTGTCATTGCGGAATCCAGTCGATCGAACAGCGAAAAAACAGCTCGACAACGAGCCGCCAGCGAATTTCGACAACTTGCTCAGCAAATTCGCGAGCGGATGGCGGCTGGAACCGAGGCGCGACTCGATTCTATCAGCCCGGTTGACGACCGCGACGAATTGTCGGCAGCAATTCAATCGTTTCGACATCGCTCGACGATTGGCTGGAATCAAGTTGCTGGGCTCGACGAGACCGTCCGCGCGATCCAATCGGCGTACGCACTTAGTGTCGCTCGGCTTCCGCAAGGTATCGAGCTACGCGGGAAGCACAACCTGCTGTTCTACGGACCGCCCGGTTGTGGGAAGTCTCTGTTGGCAGCAGCGGCCAGCAACGGATTGGATGCCGCCTTTTTTAATGTGCCGGTCAGTGGCTTGGTTTCCAAATGGTTTGGCGAATCGAGCAAATTGGTTTCGGCCCTGTATCGCGAAGCTCGTCGGTTTCCGATCAGTATCGTGTTCTTGGACGAGATCGATGCTTTGGCGACAACTCGCGATAGTCAAGACTCGAATGCGTCGCGGCAGATCCTGGCGAACCTGCTTTCGGAACTGGATGGCGTCGCCAGCAAGGACCATCCCAACATCGTGATCACGATCGCAGCGACAAACACGCCATGGGACTTGGATTCGGCGATCCTAAGTCGCTTTTCGCGGCGAGTTCTCATCCCGCTGCCCGATGACGCTGCCCGAGCCAAACTGTTTCAACTCCAGTTACTTGACCGAGGATTCCAGCTTGAGACATCGTTGGATGACTTGGGCGTGTTGACCAAAGGCTTTAGCGGTCGTGAGATCGAACAGATTTGTCAGGCGTTGATCGAACGCATGATCTGGCGTGAGAACCCGAATCTCACGGCACTTTCCGCTCGCGGCCAAGCAGCACTGGCCGACTACACGGTCACGGCAGCACCGATTCGCGCAACCGATGTGGAAGCGGTTCTCCGCCAGTTTACGCCGCAAACCACACGTGAAACTCAGCAGAAATTTGAACGCTGGGGAAAGTAGTCGGTTAATAACACGATTCATACAGAGGACCACGAAGCCATGTCATTATTTTCAATCTTCAAGAGCCGAACCACGCGGGAATTGGAATCTAAGATCCGTTTTCGTCGCGGCAAAGGCCGTGTGCAAAAGTACGTTCAGGAAGCTCAAGGGTCTTCCGAGAAATACTGGAAGCTCGCTTGTGAGGCTTATCGATTGGGCGATCCAGAGCAGTTCCAAATGATCGCTGCCCATTTCTTGCGGCTACAAGCGACCATCGGACGCTGGCAACGGTTCTTGGTCAAGTTGGAAGCTCTTGAATTGAGTCGCAATGAAGTCGCGACCACTCGTGAATTCTTGCAGAGCATTGGCGAATTGACGACGGCCATCCACCACACCGCCAGCCCACAGGAAATTACTCGGATGCAAGCGGATGTGGAACGAGCGATCGAGAAATCCAAATCGCAAGAGGAGTTGTTGGACACCGCGATGGAGGCCACCAGCTTTGGATTCGAAAACGATTTTTCTGCCAACGAAGCTTCTTTTCACGAAATGGAAAAAGCCATCGCCAATTCGGTCAAGATCAGCAACCAAAGTACAAACGCCAAGCCAACCTTGGGGAAGCCCGACCAGCAGTTGGAACATGACGTCCTCCGCGCCATGAACAACCTTAGGAGCCAAGCCACCGGAAAATGAAAGCTGTCCAATGGTGTTTCCAAGGCAAACAGGCCCAACAGGGCGGACACAACCTTAGCCCGTCGGCGTGAGCCACCGGTTCGATGAACACCCGAGATCAATTCCAAGGCCCGAAGGGGTCGACACAACCCTAGCCGGTCGGCGTGAGCCACCGGTTGATCGGCGCGCCCACCCCAGCAAAGGCCCGAATGGGCCGACACAGCCCGCGATCGTCGGCGTGAGCCACCGGTTGGTTCAACACCTCAACCAATTCCAAGGCCCGAATGGGCCGACACAGCCTTAGCCGGTGTGCGTAAGCCACCGGTTCGATGAACACCCGACGTCAATTCAAAGGCCCGAATGGGCCGACACAACCTTAGCCGGTGTGCGTGAGCCACAGGTTGGTTCAACACCTCAACCAATTCCAAGGCCCGACAGGGCCGACACAACCTTAGCCGGTCGGCGTGAGCCACCGGTTTGTGCCACACCCAACCAATCCACGGTCCCGAAAGGGCCGACACAATTTGCATGTGTCGGAACCATCGGATAACATTGGTGAAACTCCGGCCGATCCGCGTACCACTGGGATACCATTTCACCCAACAAAAAGCACGTTACCGTACCTTCGCTACCAGACATTGAAATTCCCCCCCAATGCCACCCGACAACTCCGAACTCGAAAACCTCTCCCAACGGGTCACTCGGGCCGTGGGTGCGGGGCCGACACCGACGCCACCATCGATTGACGACATTTCACTGTCCGATCGACCGACCCATGTTGGCCCGGGGGGGCCGACCGAGGCCCTACCACCTTCGGAAAACGGACGCTACCGCGATCCGCAGGAGATCGGTCGGGGCGGGATGGGTGTGGTTTGGAAGGTTTACGACAGCAAACTCGAGCGGTGGGTGGCCATCAAACGTGTGCTCCCCAATCTGGAAAACTATGCCGAAGTTGCCAACCGCTTTGTGACCGAAGCTCGGGCCTTGGCCAAACTCAGCCATCCCAACATCGTCGGTATCTTTGACCAA
>JAEUIQ010000039.1 GCA_016794985.1 Planctomycetaceae bacterium
GGACAAAAACGGGCGGGCGAAACTGACCGACTTCGGGCTGGCCCGGGCCGGTGGGGGTTCGGGGCATTCACTCAGCGGCCACGTCCTGGGTACGGAAGGCTACATGGCTCCGGAACAGTACGCGGACCCTCGCCAAGCCACGGCGTTGAGCGATCAATACAGTTTGGCGGCCACCTTGTACCATTTGGTGACCGGGCGTTCGCCGCGCATGATCCACTTGCGATTGGTCCCGGAAGATTTGCAAGAATTATTGGCGACGGCCTTGGAAGAATCGCCGGCAAAACGTTTCTCGTCCATGGAGGCCTTCCAGCAAGCTTTGGGTCAAGTCGCTCGTCGTGACAAACCACAACCGGTAGCGGCAACCACCAAACCAACGGCCAGCGAAACAAGTGAAGGCGATTCGAATTTGGCCAAGTTGTATGTTGAGCTGAAAAAACAAGCTGAACAGAACGTGGTGCGGGCTTGGGAGTTGTACGAGGCCTATGATGACGAGCAAGCGCTCACACTGTTGCGCAGTGTGCCGGAAGACTTGCGGGACGTGTCCTTGGAGCAAAACGTCGAAGAACGCCTGGAGAAAGGGAAGAAACTAGAAGCGGAAATTGGACAACGAGTCCGCAATGGCCGAACCGCTGGTCTGCGTGCGTTGGTAGACCAATACTTGAAGCTGTACCCGAAACGCAAAGACATGATTTCCTTGCGGGCTCAACTTCCCAACAATGAAACAGCCACTACTCAACCTGCGAACGCCGATCGATGGTCCGCCATTGCGGCCGATTTGCTTCCCAACGGTGAAACAGCGACATCGACGCCAACAACAAACAATAACGCTATTAATGTCACTCATTCGCCAAAATCCCAACCTGCCCCCTTCAATACAGTGCCGAAGCCGAAAGCCGGTTGGTTTGCTTCGATATTTGGTTCGTCGAGTGACGAATCTAAATCTGTGTCTGCAATAGCCGTGTTTGACTCCTCTGCGGCGCACTCCGTACAACTGGCGTGGGCGGATTCGCTGGAACGACCGATCGAATGGACCAATTCGATCGGGATGAAGTTCCGCTTGATCCCACCGGGTGAATTTATGATGGGCGCCGGTCCAGGTGAATACGGAGCCAGCGACGACGAGCGACCTCAACATCGCGTCCAGTTGACCAAGCCGTTTTATTTGGGCATCTATCCGGTGACCCAGGCGGAATACCAGAAGCTATTGGGCACAAACCCCAGTCGTTTCACCAGGGCTGGCTCGCTACCCGTGGAGCAAGTCTCGTGGGACGACGCCCAGGAATTTTTGACGGCCCTGAATCGGAAGGAAAGTGGCAAAACTTATCGCCTGCCCACGGAAGCCCAGTGGGAGTACGCATGCCGAGCCGGGACAACCACGCCCTTTTCGCTTGGTAAAGAACTGAATAGTCGTCAGGCCAACTGCGATGGCAACAATCCGTATGGGACCAACATCAAGGAAAAGACAACTCCGGTGGGGGAATACGGAGCGAATCCATTTGGGATCTTTGATCAGCACGGCAATGTTTGGGAATGGTGCCAGGATTGGTATGGCTCTGACTACTACCAGCAGTTTGCCAACCAGATCGCAGTGGACCCAACCGGGCCTGCGTCGGGCTCGTCGCGTTGCTTGCGTGGCGGCTCCTGGAACTACGTCACAGACTCGTGTCGTTCCGGCTGTCGTTACTACGACGGTCCCTCGTACCGTCGCTACGACGTAGGTTTTCGGGTGTTGTTGGAGTTGAGTTAGGTTCGTTCCTCCAGTTCATCCTGGTTTTCGAACTCTGTCACTCTGGTCTCTGTCCTCTGTTTTCTCTGTTTTCTCTGACGGGGTCTGGGGCGGAGCACGCCCGAATGGGCCGACACAGCCTTAGCCGGTCGGCGTAAGCCACCGGTTGATTGGTGCGCCCACCATTTCAAAGGCCCGATCGGGCCTTGCTTATTGACTGATCAACATGCCGAAGCAACTCAGGATTCAAATTGGACCGCGGAGCGGTCCACGACATTGGTTGGTTCCGTTAGCCAGAGTCTGATTTCCGAAAAAATAACCCAGCTTGCAAGACCGGCCGCGTTTTCTTCCTATCTCTTTAATGGTTCAAAAATCAGGGGTGGTCGATCTTGAGAAAGGACAACGACACATGTGGCGAATCATGGGAATTGGGCGAACGGTGTTTCTGGTGGCAATGGCCTTGATTGGCTACTTCGGCTACTTCCAGTTTTGGAATGCGCCCAGTTCGGATCATGGCGTGCGACTGAGCATGGCCGAACAAATCTGCCTCCACATGACCCAAAGCACCCCTTTGCCAAACGAACGAATTCGCATGGTCGTGGCCCAATCCCACGGAGATGTCGCCGGGATCTTAACGCGCGAATTGCGACAGGCCTTTGCCCGGAGGAACGTTGTGGTCGTGGATGTCACACCGTGGGACGCCTACCTTCCAACCATACTTTGGCCTGGTCCGGACCTTAGCCTCGAAAACAGCGTGGAATTGGCGGCGTCGCACGAGGTGCCCTGCTTGCTTTTTTCCCAAATTGAACATTGGACCATCTCGCCGACAGACGAGGCGCGACTGTCCGTCAACATTCGGTTGGTAGATACCAACAAGCGTGAGATCGTCTACAGTCGTTCCTTTTCGGTCGGTCAAAATGGCCATTCCATCAATGATCCGAACCATTCAGAAACAGAGAACGTTGCTGCGGCCAATCGTGTCCCCAACGAGTCCTGGGAAAGCCCGCGTCAAACCGGCAGCATTCCCTTCATCGCGTTTTTGACTTGGATGGTGGTGTGTTTGGTCGCCCCGTGGTTGGGTCGAGATTTTATTGCCACGGCACTTCGGTCCAACTCCAACTTGACAAGCATGACGCTGATTCTGGTGTACTTGCTAGTCGTGGTTGCCGTGGGTTGCCTGACCTGGGTCGACTTTGAATCGCGATGGCTCACGGCTATGCTCTTGTGCGGTGTGGCCATGCCTTGGTTGGGCTACTTCGAGTTCGTCTGTCGCTCGGTCGCCCATCGTTTGGAACATTAGACGGTTATGGGCAAGAAGAAGGTTATTCATGAATTAACCGTCAGCCGCAGGCGTATGCGGAAGCGTTGTTGGACCGAGAATAAACACACACGCCGTACGCCTACGGCTGACGGTTAAACAGGAAATCCATCACGAGAAGAATCATGTTGACCCTAAAAATTCGCCAGCGCGATAATCAACTTGCAGCGTCGCTGTACCAGGACGGCGAATTGCTTGGCGAACAGATCATGCGCATGGATCGAGACAAACTACTGGCCCTTGGCGGCCAACTGCGGCGGCTCTTGGGCCTGGGATGGCAACATCGGGGTGGCAACGCTGTGGATCATGCCGAACTCCAACGTCTTGGTCAAGAATTAGGGCAGCTGTTTGCAGGCTGTCTTCGTGCCGAACGACTGGAAGATTCCGCCGAAGAATTACTGAGTTTGGATCTGCCGATGGAACTGCTGGGCGTGCCGTGGGAATTGGCCGTTGTCCATGGTCGTACTTTGAACCAGGCCTTTGCGATTGGCCGAATCGTATCTGACCTTGGCCCAACAAGTCCCTCCATCAGCCGCGAAGTCCATAATCCCACCACCCACTTTCGCATCTGGGCCAATCCAACTTTCGACCTGATCCACGCGGAAGACGAAGCCACGATCGTCGAAAAGGCCCTGCGTCAACTACCCAGTGCGTCGGTGCAATCCTGTTCCCGAAGTAAGGACATCCCTAGTCTCCTAAGCGAACTATCGTCCGCCGATTGTTTCCATTTTGCGGGACATGCCGATGAGATCGATGGAGATCGGTGTTGGAGATTACTCGACGGCGAACTCACACCCCAACGCCTGCTCGACTCGCAGCTGCCTGTGCCGCGGTTTCTGTTTGCTCACGCTTGTGGATCGGCGCAGATTAATATTGAAAACCCCGAGAATAGTTTGGTGCTTGTTTTTCTGCGTCGGGGTCTCGGGAACTATTTGGGATTATGGACGCCGAGCTTGGATCGTCATGCAGCCGAATTCGCTCAGGTCTTTTATGCGGAACTGTTCGCTGGAACATCGATTGGCAGCGTGCTCTTCCGGACTCGGCGAAGACTGAGTGCCGAATTCGGCTGGGGCGAACTGCTGCTGGGTAATTATCTCTTGTATGGTGACCCAGCGCAGATCCCTGTGCCAGCGCACCAAACATCCAGCAATCCATTGAATCAAGAGACCGCGAACCAACACAAACGGGACCCACGGCAACTGACATACCCAGTGAATTGTGTCACGTGCGGCCGTCAATTGAACAGTCATTTCTTAGTCGGTTCAATCGCGGTCGTCGAATCGGGTGTCCGGGTGGAATGCCGACATTGCGAAGTGCACCAAAAGGCACTTGCCCCCAATTCACTGTTGCCTCCTCCGGTGTCAATCCACAACGCCCTGATTCCGACTGCGGCATCGCTATATTCCTTAGATACAACGCAAAGCGCACGCTTGCCCGCGGCGTCACAGGTTCATAGTCAAACAGCACCGACGCCAATAGTTCAAAAACCTCCCAGTCCAGAAACGTTGCCCGACGGGTGGCGTTATCTGCAAGAGAACCTGAGAAAAACGCCTACTCTTCAAGACCCGGCAACCGGACTGCGTTTCAAGGCTCTTTGGAAGATGACAACCTCTCAATTAGGGAGCGTCGATTATCAACTGGAGAGTGCCCCATCCGCGACCGAATTCCCAATCCTAACCTGGCAACTGAGCCTGCGCTTTATTCACTTTGACGAACTGGATGCAGAAAACATCATGGAGCGACTAAAGGATTGTTTCCAGGAACTGCAAAGGGCCAACCGAGCCGAGCAAGTCTGTGTGGTCTTCGTATCGGACGGAACGTGGCCCCATTCGATATCCGCCGAATTGCCAACATGGCTGGCCGACTTTGAAGGCAAATCTTCGCAGCTTTCTTGTGTATTGCTTGACTTGCAGGCCGAACACCCGATATCCGTTGCGACTACCTCGGCTACCTGCGAGATAGTAAAATGCCTGGATTGGGAAAGCGATGTTGCCCGACTACGGCGAGCACTGCGAGGAATCGAACAGTTCCGGCCTTTGGAAGTAAGCGTCTCGGCCCAGTCCTTGGCGGATCGATTGCAGATTCCCCTGGACACCGTGGAGCAGGCTTGCCGGATCTTGACCCAGCAGCATCGAACTTTGCACTTTGACGAAGTGCCACCGTTTGGCTGGGTGTTGTCCGAATCGTTTGAGTAGTTTGAATCGTTTGAGTAGTTGTCGTTTACAAAGAAGTAAAACCCCAAGAAACTTAAGTGGAGAAAAACCATGGCCAAACGCTGTCCCAAGTGCGGAATGAAGTACGCAGCGAATTTCTCGTTTTGTAACGCCGATGGTGCGGCATTGATCATCGATCATGAAGCGCGACCACAAGCTGTGGTACAACCACCTCCGATACCAACATCAGAGCCACAGATTGGCAGCGGCAACCGCTGGGTCCGTCGGCCCGGTGAATTTGCCGCTCGGTTAGAGTCCACTGATCTGAAAGCGTTGCTGAATAAGGGCATTGCGGTGGAAGAGGGCACACAGGGTCTTCTATTTCAAGATGGACGAATGACCGGGTTATTACCGCCGGGCCATCACACTCTGGAAACGTTCACACAAAGATTGAAGAACTTTGTCTTTGGCACGCCCGTTTCGGTTGTGCTGGTCGATATCAGCCAAACCACGATCTCGATCAAGACCACATTGATGCACACCAGCGACGATCAAACGGTCGACTGCGAAGCACAAGTCGTGGTCGCGGTCCAGAATCCGGTTGACTTCTACATCAATGTGGTCAAAGGTCGCTCGTTGGTGTTGGTCGACGAGATCGCCAACAACTTGGCAGGATGGGTGCAAGAAACGATTGCGCCCATTGTGCTGCGCAGCCGAGCGGACGAACTGTATGGCAATCCGGAAATTCGTGAACGAGTGGAGTTGGACTTGCGGCAGGCGCTGCAAAATCGCCTGGCACGTCTGGGATTGGTCTTGGTCGGTGTGGATCATTTGAGAATCGACAGTCACGTGGATTCGGAGATTCGCCGCCAGCGTGGTGAACTGAATCGCAAGCAGGCTTTGGAAGAACTCACCCAAGCCTATCGGGCCTTCGAGGAACGGTTGGCATCGAACGAGACACAGCAAAAGATGCGGCAGCTAACTTCGGAGGCAGACCTGGCTCAGTTCATCAAGAGCATGGAGCATGACGTTTTTCGCAAAGACCTGCTCAGCCAACAAGATCGAGAGAATCTCGTTCGGCAGTACAATGAGAACAAGGCTAAAAACCAAATGGCCAGCGATCATCTGCTGGCTCAAACCGAGTTGATTCATCGCGAAGAATTGGCTCGCTTGACGCATGAATTTAAAATCGAAGACTTCCGTCGTGATTATGAGATGAAGTCAACCACGCTAAAAAACCAAGGCGCATTGAGTGCGGAACAACGGCGACAGGATCAACAGCGGTTGGATGAGGAATTAGCGGGACAACAACGACGGGAAATCGCCGAATTCGAGCAGAAGCTGCTTAACGAGCGCCGAACGTTTGATTGGCAATTGGAAGCCGAAGCGGCGCGCGAACGGCAGAAGTTGACTATCGACGGCCAGAAGCAGAAGCAAAAGTTCGAAAACGCCCAGGCAGCGCTGGGCCTATACATCCAAATGAAGACCGAGAAACAAAAGTTGGCTCAGCAAGACCGCCAATTTGAATTCGGTTTGCAGGAACAGGCGGCGGCCACAGCCCATGAGCGAGAAATGGACAAAGCCGCTCAGTTCAATGAACTTTCTCCGGACGCCTTGATCGCATTGGCCCCGAGGGAGCAAGCCGCGTTGTTGGCCGACTTGCAAAAAACGGAAACGCTGCGTGGCATGAGCGAAGCGCAGATCTTGGCCCTGTTTGCCAAGGACTCGCCGGAAATCGCACGAGCATTGGCGGAAAAATTCAAAGCGGCCGGCAGTGCGGCGGAAGAATCCAAAGCCCAAGCCGAAAAGTTGTACGAGCGGATGCTGGCGGACAAGGATTCGATGTTGCAAACCTTCCAAGGCATGCATCGTGATGTGATGCGCGCCACCCAGGAATTGGCGCAAACGGCGATGAACGTGCAACGGGACACGGCGACCAGCGCCGCGACACCCGTGATCGTCCAAAACGCAGCGGCCCCACAGCCCTACGCGTCCACCACGGCCAGTGCCTTGACCTGCCAATCCTGCCGACACACATCCCCCATCGGCTCACGTTTCTGCCACACTTGCGGCAATTCGTTTTGAACTAGATAGGGCTCGAAGTTCAACAGCGGTCCAACGACTTGGCCCTCGGCGAGCTTTGTGGCCGAACGTTGGTCAAGGTCGTTCGATAGCGTTGACAGCGCCAATAGAATTGAGAATAGACAGGACGAAATCATGCCATTTGATGAGTCGGAAGATGCTTTAGAAGATCGCCCCACGTTACTGGGGGCGATACTTGAAGTCGGGGTCCGGATTGGCCAGTATCAACTCGACAAACGGTTGGGAAAAGGGGCAATGGGGGAAGTCTGGCGCGCGATTGATCCGACCCGGGGCAGCGAATCGAATCCGGGTTATGTCGCGTTAAAGTTTTTACCTCGCGAAATCCACGATAGCCCGCGCGAACTTCGACGAGCCTTGGAGACTTTTCGGGTGGTCCAAGCACTACAGCATCCCAACATTTGCCCGGTCTATTTCTTGCAAGAGTTTCCCCGATTTGGTCATGTACTGGCCATGAAGTACATTGAAGGGCTCAACTTATTGGAATACCGCGATGCCGTTGTGGCGCGACAGGGCGACTTTCCTCTGAGCGAAGTGCTTCCGATTCTGAAGTCGATCGCCGCCGCTTTGGACTATGCGCATCATCCAAGCAAAGTGCATTCGGGTGTTTCCAGCGTGATTCATCGGGACATCAAACCTGAAAATGTTTTGGTAACGCGAGATGGCAAAGAGGTGCAGATTGTCGACTTTGGCTTAGCGGCTCAGCTTCGCTTGAGCATGTCCCGAGTTAGCAATGTCGAAATGGATTCGGCGGGAACACGATGTTATATGGCGCCCGAACAGTGGCGTGGCCAATTTCAAGATGGAAAAACGGACCAGTACGCCTTGGCCGTGGTGGCCTACGAATTGATCGCGAATCGATTGCCTTTTGAAATCGCCGATTCTTTTCAGTTGCGAGAATGCGTGCTGCATGAACCCGTGCCGTTCTTGCGCGAACAATCGGAAGGAGTGAATCGAGTCCTTGCTCAAGCCCTGAGCAAAAAGCGGGAAGCGCGGTTCGACGACTGCACAACGTTTGTCAATGCTTTGCAAGCTGCGTCTCAGGAATCTTTGCCTTCGCCCACCAGCGACGTCGTCGCTTCCACAACCGTTGCGAACGGGACTGCCGAGACGACGGACGCCGTGTTGACCCCGCCTGCGACGGCCGCATATTCGACGCCGGTCGCACCTCAGGGGACCGAGCCGTCGGCACTTGCCACCGCGAACACGGGGGGCACGACGACCGAAGATCCGGGGCTGCTTTGGTTCATCTTAGTCTTGGTCGCGTTCGGGATTGCCGTGGCCATCTACGGAGTGGTTAGCAACTCGGATCGCAACAAAGACACCTCGGTTTCTTTAGAACCCAAAGCCGAACAAGCTCCACCGGTCCCATTGGCCGAAGCAACTTCCGAAGTTGATTCGCAGGTATCGAACAAACTACTGGAAGCGGAAGCAAGTTTTACACGCGGCAACGAAAAGTACGACCGCAAGGATTATATCGGGGCGATCAAGGATTACGATGACGCGATTGTCATGAATCCCACTTACTCGCAAGCGTACAACCGTCGCGGCAATGCGAAGTACCTGCAGAACGACTACGTGGGAGCCGTCGTGGACTACGACCATGCTTTACGCTTGAATCCCAGCGACACGATCGCCTTGCAAAACCGAGGCTTGAGCCGACATTACCTGAAAATGTACGACGAGGCGATTGCGGACTTCAGCGAAGCCATTCGATTGGATCCCCAAGATGCCTCGGTTTACAACTATCGGGGAAAAACCAAGCGGGCCGCGAATGATCTTGTCGGTGCGATCGCAGATTACTCCGAGGCCTTGAAACTAAAACCCGAGTATGTCGAGTGTTTGAGCAATCGCGGCTTGGCCAAGTATGACCTGGGTGACTACAGCAACGCGATGGTCGACTTCGAGGAAGCGTTAAGACTGGATGCGAATGACGCGGTTGCTTACCATGGTCGCGGTCTGAGCAAGTTTGCTCAGAAACAATATGCAGAAGCGATTCCAGACTTTAACGAAACGCTACGACTAGATTCCAAGCACGCCGATTCGTACCATAATCGCGGATTGTGCCATTATCACATGAAGAATCATGTCGAAGCAATTGCGGACTTCGACCAAGCGCTGCAGTTATTGCCCGACTTCGTCGACGCCTACACGAATCGCGGATCGGCTAAATACTACAACAACGACTATGCCGGGGCGATTGCGGATTTCGACAAGGCACTGGCGATAAACGCCCAAAACCCGAGTACCTACATTTGGCGTGGAATGGCCAGAGATGAGCTGAACGACTTTGCGGGAGCCATCTCCGATTACGACGAAGCGCTAAGGATCAACCCGCAGGATGCGATCGCGTACAACAATCGCGGACACTCCAGAGCCTCCCTCGGTCACAACGCCGAGGCCTTGGCCGACTTCAGTCAAGCCATCTCAATCAATAAGGACTTTGCTTCGGCGTATCGCAATCGATCGAAGCAGAGACGCGCGATGAATGATCTGGCGGGCGCCTTGGCCGACTTTGACGAAGTATTGCGAATCACTCCCGAATCTGCTGACGACTACCACGATCGTGCAAATCTGAAATACGAGCAGAGCGATTACCTGGGCGCCATCGAGGACTACGATCGAGTTATTCAGATCGATCCACAGTTCAAACAGGCTTACGGAAATCGGGGCATGGCCAAGCACTTGGTGAAGGATTATGCGGGTGCAATTATCGACTTTACGGAAGCGATTCGGTTCGACCCGAGCAATGGCCTCAATTATAGCCGGCGCGGCAACGCCAAGTTTGGCCAGAAAGAATATCTTGCTGCGATTGAAGATTACACAGAAGCGATTCGACTTGACCCACAGGAGGCCACGGCTTACCAAAATCGCGGCACAGCTCGCTATTCATTGAACGAATTTGAGGTCGCACTATCGGACTTTGAGAAAGCGTTAGAGATCAACCCCAAGTTTGCTGAAGCCTTTTCCTATCGCGGCGTGATCAAGGTCGCGCAAAATGACATGCCTGGGGCACTAGCAGATTTTGATCAAGCGATTGCCTTCGATCCGCGGAGTGTGTTCACTTATATTCATCGCGGAATCTTGAAATTCAATCAGGACGATTTCACTGGAGCGGTTGCCGACTATAACGCGGCATTGGAGATCAATCCGAAAGATGCCATCGCTTATAGCAACCGCGGCCTGGCAAAACGTCGATTGCAGGACGATGACGGTGCGGTTTCGGATTTCGACAATGCGATTCGGATCAATCCTGAGTTTGCCGACGCCTACAACAGTCGCGGAAATGTCAAACTCGATCGTCAAGATTATTCAGGAGCCCTAGCCGACTACAATGAAGCATTGCGCATCGATCCCAATCACACGGCTGCTCAGGAAAACAAAACACGCGCGGAAGAGCATCTCAAGGAAAAATAGCGTCATCGGGACAACAAGAGCATCGAAATCGTTGCGCCTGTGATCTGCTTGAAAGTCAGATGATCTGCAAAAAAGTCAGATGACCTGTTTGAAAGTCAGACGAATTCGACCCTGTCGCTGAAAGACGTCACCGGCTCATATGCCACCGGTTCGTGCAACACCCGAATCAATCCAAAGACCCGAACGGGCCAACACAACCTTAGCAAAGGCCAAAATGGGCCAACACAAACTTAGCCGGTCAGCGCAAGCCACCGGTTCGTGCAACACCCCAACCCATTCCAAGGCCCAAACAGGCCGACACAACCTTAGCCCAGGCCCGAACGGGCCGACACAACCCCAGCCGATCGGCGTGAGCCACCGGTGCGTTCAACACACCCACCAATGCAAAGGCCTGAATGGGCCGACACAACCTTTGCCGGTCAGCGCGAGCCACCGGTTCGTTCAACACCCCAACCCATTCCAAGGCCCGAACCGGCCGACACAACCTTTGCCGGTCGGCGCGAGCCACCGGTTCGTTCAATACCCCAAACACTGCAAAGGCCCGAATGGGCCGACACAACCCCAGCCGGTCGGCGTGAGCCACCGGTGCGTTCGACACACCAATCTTTGCAAAGGCCCGAACAGGCCGACACAACCTTTGCCGGTCGGCGCGAGCCACCGGTTCGTTCACCACCCCAACCCATTCCAAGGCCCGAACGGGCCGACACAGCCTTAGCCGGTCGGCGCGAGCCACCGGTTCGTTCAATACCCCAAACAATGCAAAGGCCCGAATGGGCCGACACAACCTTAGCCGGTCGGCGCGAGCCACCGGTTCGTTCACCACCCCAACCCATTCAAAGGCCCAAAGGGGCCGACACAACCATAGCCCCTGCCCGAATGGGCCGCCACCTCCTTTGCCGGTCGGCGTGAGCCACCGGTTCGTTCCATACCCCAACCACCGCAAAGGCCCGAACGGGCCGACACAACCTTTGCCGGTTGGCGTGAGCCACCGGTTGAGCGGCGCGCCCACCGTAGCAAAGGCCCGAACGGGCCGACACAACCTTAGCACAGGCCCGAATGGGCCGACACAACCTTTGCCGGTCGGCGCGAGCCACCGGTTCGTTCACCACCCCAACCCATTCCAAGGCCCGAACGGGCCGACACAACCTTTGCCGGTCGGCGTGAGCCACCGGTTCGTTCAATACCCCAAACAATGCAAAGGCCCGAACGGGCCGACACAACCCCAGCCATTCCGTCCCGACGGCCACAATCAAAAATTCATGAACCGTGATGCAAGACTTCCATAAGATTCTTCCTACTTTTGGGCATGCTCGCTAATGGTTGGCGAGACTTGGAACCGGGGCGATTAGGAGTAGGAAAAATGGACAGCGAAACGAGCAAAACGATTGATCTGGAAACACAAGGCACCGAATTGCGAATCGATTTGGCTCCTGCCGAATCGACTTCAACACCAAACGTGCCTCACATCGACCTGACCCGCGTCGCGGTAAAGCAAAACGACAACGGGCCGGAGACTTATTTTCGGGCCGAACATCCGGCAAAGAGTCTCCTCTGGTGCTTTGCGGTCTCGACCGGATTCGGATTGCTGATCGCAATTATCGGCATCATCCATTGGCAAGTGGCGATTGGATTCATCTGGGGCAACGCGTTGGGTCATGCCTTCGGATGCCTCCAATGCTACAAACCCGCCATCCGACGACGAGCCAAAAAGATCCTGAAGCGGTGGGACAAACGACGACAAAAAGCCACTCCTTATAAAGGAAGCTTCATCAACGGCGCCGCGTGGTTAGCCAAGGCCACCGTCGATACAAGAAGCGAATCGAGCGACGCATGAAAACTCGGCACATTGAACGGCAAACGCATTGGAGAAATGTCGGAAAATCCATGGCGGCTTGTGCGGGCTTTGGAATGCCGTCCGTCGTTCTGGGCGTGGTCGATTGGCGATTCGGCGTCGGTTATATCCTCGGTTCGGCAATCGGCCATTTACTTGCCACCTACGAGTATCAGTGATACCGACGAATTTGCATCAATCGGACGACCGAGAAGCCCTGGTCGCATTCGACCGGGGTTCTTTATCGGTCCTTCAAGGAGGGGTAAGATCCTCTGAGGAAGATAGGCCATGCAAGGGGACCACTTATGCCGTTTGAAGATTCGGAAGACAAACTAGAAAACCGACCAACTCGGGTGGCGAACTGTTTGGAAGTTGGGATGTACGTTGGTTCACACCTGCTCGACAAACGTTTGGGCAAAGGTGGGATGGGCGAGGTTTGGCGGGCAGTTGATCCAACTCGGGGTGATGAATCGAGCCCGGGTTACCTCGCGCTTAAATTCCTGCCGCAGGAGATTCAAGACAGCCCGCGCGAACTTCGCCGCGCTTTGGAAACCTTCCGAGCCGTCCAAGCCTTGCAGCATCCCAACATCTGCCCCGTGTATTTTCTGCAAGAGTTTCCAAGATTTGGGCATGTCCTAGCCATGAAGTTTATCGATGGCATGAACCTGCTGGATTACCGTGATGCCTATGTCAATAAACATGGTAGTTTTCCGTTGAGTGAAGTCATTCGGATCCTAACGCCGGTTGCGGCTGCGTTGGACTATGCACACCGACCTGGAAAAGTTCACAGCGGTGTGGCCAGCGTGATTCATCGTGATCTGAAACCCGAAAACATCCTGATCACACATGACGGTCGCGAAGTACAAATTGTTGACTTTGGTTTGGCGACTCAAGTTCGTTTGAGCCTCACACGGGTTAGCAAAGTTGAGACAGATTCCATGGGAACGCGTTCGTACATGGCTCCGGAGCAATGGCGGGCTCAATTCCAAGACGACAAAACGGACCAATACGGTTTAGCGGTCGTTGCCTACGAACTGATTGCCGATCGCTTGCCATTTGAAGTGGCTGACCCATTTCAATTGCGAGAGTGCGTGTTGAACGAACCAATACCGCCGTTGCTAGACCAACCGGAACACGTCAATGTCGCGTTGGCCGTTGCATTAAGTAAACAAAGAGAAGACCGCTTTTCCAGTTGTTCCGAATTTCTTGAAGCCCTGCAACAGCCAAATGACTCCACGTCGCGAGCTTTGGTCAATCGCCCAACCCAAGTTGGTGATTCTGTTGCTTCTGGCAATTTCAAAGTGGCTGTGTCCGAGGTCGCGGCCGCTGTTCGTCCAAGCGACAGAGGCGCACCCCCCCAGCCGACAGGTTGGAAAATCATGCTGCAAGAATTGTTGGAAAGGGTTGGAAAAATCGATCCTGAATTCAGCAAGACGGTCTTGTCATTTGGGCTCATTGCGGCCGTGATCGGTGCAGTTCTTGGCTTTGGTGCGGCTGCTCAATGGTTTCGATCCAGTACAGATCAAATCGTGCTGCTATCTAATGACGAGTTCTTGCTGAGCATCGAATTGGCTGCTACTGGAATAGTGTCACTGGTAGCGAGCTTGGTAGGCCTGGGGATTTGGATTATCGGCTGGAAGAAGTTAAAGGCCAAACAACAAGCACGAGGGCTACTAAGTCGGCTATTTAACGTCGCCGCTAACTTTCGGGAGTTGCTTTCGTTTTATGGCTGGTTGATTGGCGGTATCCTAGTAGGCGCCCTAATCTTCTACGGATTGAAATTTCTAGTTATTGCGTTTGCGATGCCGGCGAGCATTTTTGTTTCCAGTCCCGTCACACATACAACTGGAGCAATTGCAGTCGGACTCAGTTACTGGTTAGTTGGATCGGTCTGCGGAATGATTCTGCATCGTTTTATTGAGCCGATAATCGAATATTCGCGAGACTTGTGGGACAAACATGTTCCATCGTGACAGATTCCTTCTAGGCCCATTACCCACTGAAGTTCTTAATCATAACCGATAACTTAGGAACATGAAAATGAATCGTGAAGACTCCGACGACAAACTAGAAAACCGACCAACTCGGGTGCAGAAATTCTTAGAATCGGGAATGTATGTTGGCTCCTATCTTCTCGACAGACCCTTGGGTAAGGGTGGGATGGGCGAGGTCTGGCGTGCGGTGGATCCAACTCGGGGTGACGAGTCCTGTCCGGGTTACCTCGCGCTTAAATTCCTGCCGCAGGAGATTCAAGACAGCCCGCGCGAACTTCGCCGTGCTTTGGAAACCTTCCGAGCCGTCCAAGCCTTGCAGCATCCCAACATCTGCCCCGTGTATTTTCTGCAAGAGTTTCCAAGATTTGGGCATGTCCTAGCCATGAAGTTTATCGATGGCATGAACCTGCTGGACTACCGTGATGCCTATGTCAATAAACATGGTAGTTTTCCGTTGAGTGAAGTCATTCGGATCCTAACGCCGGTTGCGGCAGCCTTGGACTATGCCCATCGCCCCGGACGAGTTCATAACGGAGTAGCCAGCGTGATTCATAGAGATTTAAAACCAGAGAATATCCTGATCACTCAGGACGGCCGGGAGGTGCAAATCGTAGACTTTGGTTTGGCCACCCAAGTTCGTTTGAGTTTGAGTCGGGTTAGCAAGGTTGAAATGGACTCGGTTGGGACGCGGCCCTATATGGCACCCGAACAATGGCGGGGACAACACCAGGACGACAAGACCGACCAGTACGCCTTGGCGGTGGTGGCCTATGAACTGCTGGCGGATCGCTTGCCATTTGAAGTCGCTGATCCGTTTCAGTTGCGGGAATGCGTGTTGAACGAGCCGGTCCCCCTATTGGTGGATCAACCAGCGTCCGTGAACCAAGCACTGGCCAAAGCGCTTAGCAAACTTCGCGAAGAACGATTTGAAAGTTGTTTAGCCTTTCTGGACTCGATCTGTTGTGAAGACTCGATTAAGTTGCAGCCTGTCATTCGTGAAGATGTTCAGCAGCATGCGTTGCAACTTGCCGAGCATCTTGAACGGCAGATTATTCAAGAAGCGTATGACATAAACGCTATACTCGGCGACCCAATCGAACAACGATCGATTGAAATATGGAAAGCACTTGCCAAGCAGGGCTCGGTCGAATGTCAGTTTGTATTGGGATACACGCAAATTCACCAGCAGCTCACTGAATCCAGCTTTGCTGAAGGTCTGTATTGGCTGGACCAAGCTTCTGAGAACGGTCACATTGCCAGCAAGATGCACCTAGGATTGGCGATTTGGCGGCTTTCTCAAGGTCCAAAAAATGAAGTTTTGGGGAGAAAGTTGCTCACTGAGGCCGCGGACTCCTTCGCTCAAGCCGCCCGTTGGCTTGGACGGCTTTCGGAATCTGATTCGGGAGCACCGCATGAGTTACAGGTGGCTCTGGATTGGTATTTGAAGGCCATCGAACTGGGTGATACACCGTCAAAATTCTATGCCGGACGTTTGGTCCTTGAGCATGGCGACAGCCTTGACACAAAACCCAACATTGCTCAGGCTCTCGAGTGGGTTCAAGAGTTGGCAGACAACGGATTTGCGGAAGCGCAGTGTCTGCTTGGAATGGCCTTGTTTAATGGCCAGCACGGACTAGAAGTGGATAAAACCAAGGCCATCAAATACTGCAAGCTTGCCGCCGACCAAGGAGACAATGACGCCCGCTGCTTCTTGGCTTTACGGTACTTGAATGGCGATGGTGTCGCGAAGACACCACGCAGCGGAATAGATTTACTGCGTTTGGCGGTTGCAAACGGTTCTTTTATCGGAACCTACTTGCTGGCTTGTGAGTTGATTTCTGGCGAAAACTGCGAACCGAATGTTGTGGAAGCAATCGCCTTGTTGGAGCAAATCGCCGATTCGGGTGATTTTGCGGTGATTAGGCGGCTGGTTCATGTATACAATTCGGGTGAATTTATGGAAAGAAATTCGCAAAAAGCCTACTTTTGGGCCAGAAAACTTGCGGAACTGGGAGAGGCTGACGGCCAGTGTTTTGTTGGTCGATGCTACGAGACGGGTGATGGGGTAGTTGCCTCACGTCGCCATGCCATTCTATGGCTGAGGAAATCGGCTGAGGCGGGCAATCTTGATGCAATGAAATGCCTGGCCAGAGTTGTTTGGAACGAAGGAAATGTAAACGAAGATGAAATGCGAGACGCAATTCATTGGGCGGGAATGTTTATCAAGCGACGCAATCGAATCATTGACTGCAATACCATCAACGATACCCGCGAAGTGATGGACTTGCTTGGAGACATCTCAAAAGTGGCGCTGGATGCGTTGCGATTTGACTTGTCGGAGCTGGCCATGAAAGCGATGTTGCCATTCGAATAGCCACGCGGATTTGTGGCGGGGTGTCAAGCGCATCCCAGCACGCGGTCTCACACCCTTTCACCAAACCGAATCTAAACCCATGCCATCTGATAACTCCGAATTCGAAAACCTCTCCCAACGGGTCACGCGGGCCGTGGGTGCGGGGCCGACACCGACGCCACCATCGATTGACGACATTTCACTGTCCGATCGACCGACCCATGTTGGCCCGATAAGGCCGACCGAGGCCCTACCACCTTCGGAAAACGGACGCTACCGCGATCCGCACGAGATCGGTCGGGGCGGGATGGGCGTGGTTTGGAAGGTTTACGATAGCAAACTCGAGCGGTGGGTGGCCATCAAACGTGTGCTCCCCAATCTGGAAAACTATGCCGAAGTTGCCAACCGCTTTGTGACCGAAGCTCGGGCCTTGGCCAAACTCAGCCATCCCAACATCGTCGGTATCTTTGACCAA
>JAEUIQ010000072.1 GCA_016794985.1 Planctomycetaceae bacterium
CGTTTCGATTCCGCTGCGCTCCATCGAAACGGCCCCCAACTCGCTGATGTTAAGATAGGCACGGAATCAGAAATCGTAAAGGTTCGGTTCCCCTAACTTCGTAAAGGTTCGGGTTCACAGACGATTGCCAGTCGAGAATTCCACTTCCAACAAGCAGAAACGGAGGCTCGAACCAACAGGAAAAAGCAAAATGGCTAGTGTAGGCAACCTGGCCAGTGACAATTAACGCCACTCTCGCGCCAGAGCGCTAGCAAAGATCGCAACACGCAGTACTGCAAAAGGCAGCGTCACCAGCGCCATGCCATTCGCAGTGTAAAACCCCTGGGTCAATTTCAAATGCTCGCCAGTGGGTCAATTTCCGTTGCTCGTTGACAGATGCCACGCACTACTTCTGCCAGATCCGCTACAAAGCCATCTATTGGTACATGATTGAAATGATCGCCGTGCGATTGAAGACTGGCGAACTACGCAACCCGAAGATTTACGAATTCAACCCTGGCGTCTTATACGATCCCAAACGAAACAAGAGCAAGAAACCTCGATCCAACGAGCGAGCCAAAACCATCCCGGCCAACGGCATTCCACCACCAGCAAAAAAACATCACCAAACTGCCGCACCATAAGCGACCGACCCAAACCACTCATCAGCAGCGATCAAAACCGTCTGCCACGGCCAAGCTACGCACCGACATCAGCATCGCCGCGTCAAAAACGCCTCTTCATCAGGCTCGACCTTCGTCATCAACAACCAAGTACGAAGAACCAAGCACACACGAACCTAAAAAACACCCCTGGTTTTAGTTCTTAATAGCGAACCGCGTGCCAATCAAAACCGCCTCTCGGCAGCTCCACGCCCAAATCCTTCGGTCAATCGTCACTCAGGGGTCCTTCTTGAACGTTCCTTTAATTTATATCATCAAAGCGATATTCGCCACTACTACAAACAAGGACGTGAAGACCACCGCAACAACGATACTCCACGCGATCCACGCGATCATTGAAATCCCCGGAATAAAAAATTGGCACAACCAATACAAACAAAGGGACACACACAATTCCAAAAATGCGAGCGTCAACGAATTAGTGATAATGTACACTACGGGAAGTGCCCCCATCCAAATCGAGATGAACAAAGACAAAATAAATATGATCGCAAAGTGAGCTAAAATCATCACAAAAACGCGTCTGTAACGTCGTAAGTATCCATAAATTCGCACGACAGAGCCTCCAAAAGTCAATTTTCATTCAATGCAGATAGGTAATGGCACCAACAGACTTGTCCGGCCAAATGATCGCGTTAGTAAACTTCTGTTAGGCCATCGTAATAACAATTACGGTCAATCCTGTGCGGAAGAACATCCGCGATCGTATGTTCCCAAGTGCTTAGATAAAAAAATCCCAAGTAGTCGCCTGATACAGCGACATAGTCGTAGGTTCCTTGATGTCTTCCCGTTGTAACCAACACGTTGTCTTCATCATAGCAACACTGGAATTTTTCGCTTCGAAAGCACTGGTATCCTCCATGAAATGCAGTTTCTCCATTAGGTGAATCACGCCGCCAAACATTTCCCCGTGAATCCGGAACGCCTGGATCAGGACGTTCCTTCGGGCATTTGTTGAACATATTGCGGTATCTATGGCCACACTCGCGCTCGCATGGCTTCCAACCGTTGCACTCAATCATGCACCCGATAAAAGTAGCTGGGGCTGGGTTCGGTGTTTGCCGATCAACCTCGCGTCGTAAGCAGTGAACTCGTGCTTCTCTACACTCTCTCCGAGTGGTTTCAAGGCATTTCTTGAGTTGTTCAGCATTATGCTTGAATGTATAGTTGCAAAGCCCAGCACGTAAGCTAATGCAATTATCGAATAACCGCTCGCAAAGCGAAAAATCCATCTTCGGGTGATCGTAGTAAATGGAATTTCGACCATAGTCAAGCGGATCATACTCTCCCGGCATGTGCTTTAGTCCTGGCCCCCTTTCGTCCGCAACCCTTAAGCGACCGTTCGGATCAACGTCCTTAACTCCAAAATACCCCCGGTACAAACTCATTCCATCCACATACCCGAGCGGATCGCGGGAGATAAAACCGCCGGTGCTTGGGTCGTACCAGCGGGCGCGGAAGTGGTAGAGGTTGAGGTCGGCGTCGTACTCGCGGCCGGTGTAGGTGTAGCGGTTGGCGTAAGTGCTGGTGGTGCGGACGGTGCCGCTGGCGTCATAGATGCCTAGCGTGCCGTAAGCGGTGTAGGAGTAACGTTCAACCAATGTTCCGGCGGCGTTGGTGAGGCCGATGATGGAATATTGTTGGTTGCGATGGTAGTAAAGGGCGTTGTCTCCGGTCGTGGGCAAGGTCGTCGCTGTACCTGTGTGACGCAGGATCGGTTCGTCCACGTAGTCGGCGTAGACGTAGCGGTAGGTCGGTGACGAAGTGACGGCTCCGCGAGCGTAATCAGCGATCACTTGTTGTCCCGCGTGAACGTAAACCACATTGCCACTGGAATGGCTCCGGGAGACTCGGCGTCCAAGTGCGTCGTATTCAAACGTCACTTCCAAACTGCCTGCTGAACCGTTGGTGTCGGCTCCGCGTAGTTGATTGTCGAAGTTCCAATCCAAGTTCAACGCTGGGGCCGAAAGTGTGGATGGTCGCGAGGTTTGGTTGCCCTTCACGTCATAAGCCAGTGTCCCGGTACTGGCACCCGTGAACCCGGTGAACTCGTGAGCATTGCTGTGCGTGCGATTCCAAGTCGAACCGGCACTGGTGAAGTTATTCCAGTTCCCCACAGCCGACAACGTCCAAGCTTGGTTCAGTGTCCCGTTGGTGCGGTTCCAAGTCTGGAGTCTGTCCTCGTCATCGTAACCGGTGGAAGTGTAGTGGTTCGCTCCGCGAACCAGAATTGGATCGCGGAGCGATCCACGACAATGACGAGCCGCTGGCCTGTCGTTCGATCCTGGCAACAGAATTGGATCGCGGAGCGATCCACGACAATGACGAGTTGCTGGTGTGCATTTCGATCCTGGCAGCAGAATTGGATCGCGGAGCGATCCACGACAATGACGAGCTGCTGGCCTGTAGTTCGATCCTGGCAACAGAATTGGATCGCGGAGCGATCCACGACAATGACGAGCCGCTGGTGTGCATTTCGATCCTGGCAACAGAATTGGATCGCGGAGCGATCCACGACAATGGGTGGTCGCGATCGAGGTCGGTAGGTTGTCGTTGCGATAGGCGAAGCTGACCACCGCTCCGTTGGCATAAGTACTGGTGCCCAACCGACCACCGTCATTATAAGTTCGGGTATCGACGGTGGTACCTAGATACCTGACCGTATGCAGTTGGCTGCGGGTGGTATAAGTTCGTTGGACAATCGAGCCATTCGGATACGTCAATTGCGTGAGGCGACTGCGAGTGTCGTAGGCTCGGGTGACGGTATAGGTTTGGCCGGCAAGGGTCAACGATTCGTCTTTTAATCTTCCGTACGAATCGTAAGTCATCGTCACGGTGTTCGTGTAGCGACCACTGACGGCGGTCAACATGCGACCCAGATTATCGAAAGTAAAGGTATCGCTATCGGCGATCGTACCGGACGGACTATTGGCCGCCCAGCCGATACGGCAAAAGCTTGTGCGATAGTTTCGCGACGTGATGGTTCCGGCCATGGTATGGTTGAAGGTCACGGTATCGTCCTTTTGGTCCTCGCGACGGATCATCGACAAGCGGTTAGCATAACCGATCGAGGGCCGATTGCAAGAAATTTATGGGGTGACTTGTAGCCGTGTTTGGACCGAATACAAAGACAGGACTTCCCACAGATTCAGGGACCGCAACAAGAGACGGGCTCGCGGGTTTGTTGCGTGCGGGCGTGACACTCCAGCGCGAACTGAACGTCCGAATTGACTCGACGGCGAGTAGGCCTCCGCCGAGCTTGCCTCGGTTGAGCCAACGATTCACCACTACAGCCAAGAGTCCACCCGCAATAGAAGCGGTCGAGATACAAACTTATTTAGCAAACCAACCCTCACCGAGACCGCAACGCTTCACGCTCGCCAGCTCGGTCGATTCGCACCCAAGCCCCCCCCGCGCGACGATCGCCCCCCGCGGGCAACGCTGTGAAGCATTCTTAAGTGCCCGATCTCAACACTTGTGTCGGCCTTTCAGGCCTTTTCTGATCGTGATTCCAAACGAACCGGTGCCTCACGCACACCGGCAAGGGATGTTTCGGCCCATTCGGGCCTGTTTTAGCCAGGAAAAAGGCTTCACAGCGTTGCCCCACGGGTTCATCCCGTGGGAGCACAAGTTTGAAAGCTAGAGCGAACCCCACGCGCACGAAGCGGTCGAGAGACAGACTTGTTTAGCAAACAACTCCCACCGAGACCGCAACGGTTCACACTCGCCAGCTCGGTTGCTCCGTACCCAAGATTAATACCGATCGGCCTACTTGCAGAAGTGTCTGAAGCACAGTTAATGCTACGGCCTTTAAATCCTTGAGCTCCCTGAGGTAGCTG
>JAEUIQ010000077.1 GCA_016794985.1 Planctomycetaceae bacterium
CCACCGGTTCAGTTTCTGTTACAGCGGTGCCAGAACCATCGGCGATCCTGTTGGTTGGGAGTGTGATGGCGATGACAGTCGCTCGTCGCCGACGGACTTGATTGCGGACCGTTTTGGCCGAAGGAAGTACCGATCCCGAAAGGGAACTGACTGGGCTGACCCTTGGGGTATGAGCAAATTTGTCTGGTCGTCACGGCGTCTCCCAAGAGGATCAGACCCCATATGGGGAGAAAGCCTTGCACTAACGGCCTGTTGAGAAAAACTTGTTCTCGAAGTTTTACGGTTTGACTTGAAGCACTTGTTTCGGAAATCAAATGTGACATGTCGAACGATGTGTTATTGATGCCGAGCCATGCCACTCACGATCTCAGGGGAGACACATTTCTTTTTGCCGATGGTTCCGATACCGCCTCCGCGCACATAAAATCTGGCCTCGGGGAGCGAGAATCTTGTTTGGCGTCAGCGAGACGGTTGTATGATTCGCGGGTTGGTGCTTTGGACGAGTATTTTGTTGATTTCATGGGGGGGCTGGCCCTGTTCGGGCCAAGAGTCCGCGACGGACAGATTAAAAGCCTTTGAAACTCGGCAACAAGCGGCCAAAGACGAGCGGACGTTGGTGTCCGCGGAGGCCATTGTTCAATTTCATGAGCAACGACGGCACGGCTATGCGGAAGTTGATCTGAGGTCGTTGGATGCCGGCGCGCGATATCGCATCCAATTGACCGTGCGCAATCCAACCGATGAGCCACTTTTATTTTCTGGGTTTGATTTCAATTGTCGATGTTTGACGGTGGAGTCACCGATCGAAGCCATTCCGGCGCGAGGCTCTTCCCAAATCGTGCTTTTGCTGACAACTGCCAAGCGAGCGCCCCAAAAAGAAGCGGTCCATCAAGTTCGGTTCATACAAACGGACAAACGAGTCGTCGCTCAAGTGGATTTGAAGTACCAACTGAGCAACATGTTTGCGGTCACTCAGTCCCAAGTCAAACTGGCCGTGCCACCGGGCCAAGCCTCTGCCACGGCCAGGATTCCGTTGGTGATTACTCCGCCACTCCGAGTCGAACAACTTGAATTGATCATTGCCAAGCCATTGAAGGGACTTGGGATCGAAATTGTGGATGGTCTTGATGGCGCGGTGGTACAAGTGGTCGCCCCGGTCGAGGTGCTCGAAGATGGCCCCATCGCCGGTTCGGTTGGGGTTCGCCTGCGGGGCTCGGATGATTCGGATGGATTTTATTTGACCGTGGTACCTGGCAGTCGGTTCGTCATCGCTCCCGAGATTCTGACGCTGACTTCGTCGCCCGATGAGGCATTTGTGGTTGGCGAAGCGGTCTTGAAAATTGCGACCATTCCCAATCAAACGTCCGACACGTTGGATCCGACGATTCAGGCGATCATCGGTAATGAAGTATTTGATGTTCGCGTCGAACGAATTCCCGCGACCGCGACGTTTCGTTTACACCTTCAATGCCCAAGCTCGAGGGTCGTAGGGAATGAAGAATCCCCATCGATTGTCTGGAAGGTCACATGCGGTGAGGAAAGTCAAGCGATCGAATCGCGATGGCGATTAGCTAATTAGTTCGCGCCGATCGACTCGATCGTTTATCGTCATCGTCACGGGTTCCAAACGCCTCCACCGAGTTCGGGGGGGATGGGATCAAGGTCGTCGGGCGTGTTGTATTGTTCATGAATCTTAGTCAGTTCTTCTCGGCGTTGGGCGCGCGGCAAGCGAGCCCAGGCGGCCTTTTCGGGACCAAACGCCTCTTCCAAGTATTCGTAGTAGGCTTCCGGATACAGCGGATCGCCCGCTTCGCGTTCAGGGGTTGCCGCCATAGACGTTTCTCCCAATCGGACGAAACGACGTGTCGGCTCCGAAAGATCTGAGGTCGGCTCCAGATTGGGTTTCATGTCGTGGTTCATGGCAATAACAATTCGACAGGAGGCATGATCGCGTTCAACTCGTCGTCCGTCGCGGCAAAGACTTCCATCGTTTCTGCTACGGCTTTCTCAATAATGGCCGCTCGTTTGGCCGAAATCACATCAAAAGGCAATTGATAACGCAGTGCCGCTTGAGTCAGTGTATCATGTTGCTGGTCAATCGAGGCGTTCAACGGCCACACAAAGCCTGGCTCCAATCGCCATTGCTGATAAAAGTCTTTCCAATGTCGCGTGTACAAATGGTATCGACCGCGATTGACGGTTGCCCATAGATATTTCTCGATCAGCAAACATCGCTTCAGTCGCTTTGGTTCACGATCGACTAGCCCTAGAAGTGGGCGCTGAGCAATCAAGGCGATGCGGTTTTCGAGCGAAACACTTTCCCATACCGAAACCAACCAATCGGGATCCATCCCAAACAACACGCCCCGAATATCACCAGCAGAAATTGCTTGCTGGCCAAGAGTAAAAACGATCGGCCAGTCTTTCTCTCGGTCAGTCTTCTTCATCTGGGCAACCGTGACGCGATTGGCGTAATCGGAATTTTCCGAGTCACGTTCCAGGGAAGTGACTCGCGGCGGTTTACCGAAGAAGTCCAAATGGTGCTCCTGACCAGCGATATCATATAAAGAGACATGGCTGGTCCAGCCTCCTGCCAAATAGTCCTTCACCAATGGAGCACCGCAAAACTGACGGTACTCGATCCGGCAGTTTTCCGATTCAAGCCTGCTGAACAACTCCCACAATTTGGACAAGTCCGGTGGCCGAATTATCCAGTCGCTATCTTTGGTCGTTTGTTGGATGCCGTAATAGACACAGGCTTGACCGGAAGTCAGCGCGAACTCGATCTGCGCGGCATGCAAATGGCTTTTGAACCAGTCGATAAAGTCGAGTGCAGTCATTCGGGTTAATTTCTCGCGGGGGCCAGGGCATTCTACTGCGCGCCAATTATAGCCGAGCATTGGCTCTCAACATCGCCGTCTTTGGGCCAGTCAAATCCTAGAAATCCTCTAGATTTCTCTTGCTAAGTACCCACCGGAGGTGGCAAAATGGTATATTGCCGACAGCCGGAAAGGACCTTCCGGCTCCCTAACTTGAAAATCGCGGGCTCGATTTTGTCCCACCCCTCCAACCTTTCGGGGCCCTTACCTATGGGCCGAACCGAAAGGCCCACCTGTAAGCGAGAACAAGATGTTGCGCATCCTCGGTAGATCTACTCGTTATTGTGATGGTGTTTCGCGGCGTGATTTCTTGGCCATTGGCGGGCTGACATTTGGTGCTGGCGGATTAGGGCTGGCAGATTGGTTCCGCAGTACCGCAAACGCGGCGACCGTAACGCGTCCCACCGGCGGCTTGGGGCACAAAGCGGTGATCAATATTTTTTTGGCCGGCGGGGCGCCGCATCAAGACATGTGGGAGATCAAGACCGAAGCACCCGCAGAGATTCGTGGTGAGTTCAGTCCGATTGCTACGAAAGTTCCTGGCATACAAATCTGCGAAGTGTTTCCACGCTTGGCCAGTCTGATGGATAAGGCCGTTGTAATTCGGTCGTTAGTCGGCTGCAAAGATCGTCACGAAGCGTACCAATGCATGAGTGGTTGGTTCCCTGATGATCTGCAAGCTCTGGGTGGACGTCCTTCGATTGGATCGGCCATTGCGAAGTTAAAAGGTTCGGTGGACCCCGCGGTACCAGCGAACATCGGTTTGGCTTCCCGAACTCAACATGTTCCTTGGTCGGATCCGGGCGCGGCTGGTTTTCTTGGTGCGGCTTATTCTCCGTTCAAGCCCGACGGCCCCGGCATGGACAACATGAAGCTGCACGACATCACGTTGGATCGACTGCAAGATCGACGTCGGTTATTGACCAGCATCGACAATCTCCGTCGGGACATCGACACCAGCGGCGCAATGGAAGGAATGGACGCTTTCGGACAGAAGGCCTTCGATGTGTTGACCAGCAGCAAATTGATCGACGCTTTGGACCTTTCGAAAGAAGATCCCAAGATTGTCGAACGGTATGGCGATGGGAAACCTTACCAGTACCAATACGACGGTGCCCCCACTTGTAATGACCATCTGTTGTTAGCCCGCCGACTCGTTGAAGCCGGTGCTCGGTTTGTGAGTCTGAGTTTTGGACGCTGGGATAGTCATGGCCAGAACTTCGATCTGGTTCGCGACCATGGCAGCAAGTTGGACCAATGCTTGAGCGCGTTGATCGAAGACTTGGATCAACGGGGCATCTTGGACGATGTTTCGGTCGTGGTGTGGGGCGAGTTTGGCCGGACTCCCAAGATCAACGATCAAGCGGGACGCGATCATTGGCCCAATGTGAATTCGGCGTTCTTGGCAGGTGGAGGCATCCGAGCCGGTCAAGCCATCGGAGCCACCAATCGCTTGGGTGAATATCCGGTCGAACGCCCCGTGCACATGCAAGAAGTCATCGCCACGCTCTATCACAATCTCGGTATCAACACGAGCGCGACCACCATTGCCGACCCGACGGGGCGCCCACAATTTTTAGTGGATCATCCTCCGTTGCCCGAACTGATCTAGTCGGGATGAATCTGGTCGAACCCCAAGAACCTGTTGGTTTCGCTCAACAGACAAACAACGCGAGCGGCCCAACAAGACCGCTCGCGGTGAATCAACATCTGATTGGCTCGATGAAGGGCAGCGAGCTAGCCCAACAAGGCGTTGACAAAACCTTCGATGTCACCAAAGGTAAAGGCATCGTCACCATCAAAGTCCAAGGCTTTATTGGGGTTGACGTTGGGATATTGCTCCGCAAACGCATCTGGGTCTTGTAACGCTAGTACGAACGGCTCAATATCACCAAAGTCGAAGAACCCATCCCCATTGGCGTCACCCATTACGTATGTTCGGACGACGACCCGCAACGTTGGGGCCAAACAGGTTTCTGCGGCACCTGACGAAAAGATCTGCCATCCGTTATCGGTATTCAATGCGCCAATGTAAAAGCCATTGTTGTCTTCGTTATCGATCATCCAGCGGGAGACAATGTTCTTCACATTGACAGAAACTTGCTCCGCTTCGTCTATGTATTCATAAAGTCCTTCTGGTCCACCGATTTGACCTGCCAAAATCATTGCCGCAGAATTCCCGGCAAAGTCGGCGTACTGAGAGCTCGTTGTGAACGGTTGTAAAAGTTGATGTACCGAGTAGCCCGCACCTCCGGTCGTTTGCGCGTCGGATGCTCCGTTGCTAATTCCTGTCTTGAAAATCAATTCAGCGGAAACGATCTCGTCGATAATCTCATTTTGAGCAATCAGGTTCGACAAATCGAACTTGATCATGTAGGGATCATCGAACGAGTTAAGCTGAGTTAGCTTGCCATCCAAAAACCCTTCTAAAACCGTCGAACCATCAACGGAAGCTGCGGTTTCCCGCAGGAACAAATCGGTCGTTCCGTCGTATCCATTTAGTCCGTCCTGTAAATCAAAAGTCTTGACATTGGGATCCAACGTGTACTCGACCGTCAATTGAGGCCGAGCAGCAACGTCTGTTGAACCAGTGGAGTGCACACTCCACCCGTCATCGTTGTCGATATGGTCGCTAATCACGGCCACACCATAATTGGGGTCGCCATCGACCCAACTCTGAACAGCGCGAGTCAAATCAGCGCTGTAGAACTGATCCACGGCCATACTTGTAGAACCTATGGGACGATCGAAAGTACCCACACACCAATCCGCGTCAATATCATCGGCCGTGACACCAGATAAAAAACTGCCAACTTTCGGAGTTACACCATCCAAGTAGAAACTGAAAGCAAAATCTTCATTCCCGAAGTCGCCATCCATGGTCGAGTTCGAATCGAACGGACGAGTCAATCGATAGATGCTATAACATTCGTTCGACTGTGAGTTGGCACTTACAGACGTGCTGGTTGTTTTTAACGTCAATGTTGCCTTGAGTACCTTCGCACCAACGGGAATTCCACTTCCGCCAATAATGTCTTCGAAGCGAATCAAGTAGTCCGCGCGTGCCGAGTCCTCGGGATCACCATCAATGAAGAATGCGGCTGTGGTGGTATCGACCGACGCTCCATCCCGATTGTTGGCTATATTCAACAATCGATCGTAAGTACCAACATAACCATTGACCCCTTGCTGGAAGGTGACCGTGGTTTGGGCAAACACTGTCGACACACAACAGAAGCCGGCAATCATCGAGGCCAGCGTCAAGCGAATGAACATGTTCAAAGCTCCTTGAACGAATGGGAAAGCAAGCTTGACGCCCACGAGCCATCATCAACTCAAGGGTAGGCATCAAGCGAGCACTAAACTAACCAAGCGACGTTAAAATTCGATTTACAACTAATAAAGATGCGATGAATTTTTTCTATCTTGACTCGAGTGAAAAATCAACGCTAGAGTTCGACTCGGTGACAGTAAACTTCAACATGGTCTGAGTGTTGTATTTGGCAGGAACCAATTCGCCTGGCGCACCTTTTCGCTCAGTTGCTTTATTCTTCTGTTCCTCATCCGAGCTTTCGTCAGACTCCGCAACCGAGTCCCGTTCACCAGCGGCTGGATTCTTGGCCGTTGTGATCTCGATCTCCTTTTCACCTGGCAGTACCCCAGCGGTCCGCGAATCAAACATCAAGCTGTAATGGCCGACCTCGTCTGTCGTGCCATAGGAATAAACCCGATTGGGTCGATCATGGAAGTACACCGCTGCCCCTGCTAATGGCCGACCGTCCATGGTGACTGTACCTGAGATCTGCACCAGGCCAAGCTTGGTGTAATCGGGTTGCGAAGTTGACTCGCAGCCCAATAAGATCAACAGCAACACTCCACAGCCCCAAATACTCCACTCGTTCAACTTCATTTGGTACCGTCTCCATATGGGAATCAAGCCGCACCATGCTTCCGGTTATTGCGCGTTTTGAATCACAATGCCATCGTTACGACCGCCCATCGCCCGATACGGCTCGTTATCCATCTCTTCACCCAAAGTGACGACAGAACCATCCGCGAGCCCGAAAATCACAACATTCCCAGCGTGATAGCTGCCAAATGCCGTTTCCATCGCATAGCCACTGGCACTTGGTTGGCGAACAGCCAAATTCATTTGGTAAAAAGTACCGCCAACCGCTTCAGTAAACTCACTCCCACCTGTGCCGCCATCGCACCGACAAGGATCTACCTGAGGACCCGCGATGTACCAAAAGTCCATCCCTTGACTGTCTTTGCTAAAGTCAGGATCGGTTCGCGACTCACCGACCATGAATGTGTTGCTCAATCCATCCGAGATTTCGCTAAAGCGAGTCTTGCTGCATGCGAAGAACAGTCCGTTCAAATTCAGCATCTCCAAGGACTTTGTACCGGGTACCATCGTGCTGGTATCGTCTGAGGTAAATTCGCTACCGGCATTGGCGCGATAGCTAGAAGGAACTCGATTACGAACACCGTTGTAATCAAAGTGCATTTCGATTGGCATTGACGGGCACCGAAACACCGACAGCGGCGTTCCAAGAGCACGTTCATTGGGAGAATTGTCGATGTCCCAATTGTTCGCCTCGGTCAATCGAAGCGTACTATACAGGTTCTCTTGTTCGATCTGCCGCAATAATGGAGCGCTCCAGAACTGCCCCAAAGTGTCCCACCCGAATGGCAGTCGTTGTCGTGCGCTCTCGTGATTGTGTAGCCCCAGCACCAGCTGCCGAACATTATTCGCGCAGGAAGCTCTACGAGCCGCTTCGCGGGCCATTTGCACCGCCGGCAATAACAGAGCCATCAAGATTGCAATAATCGCAATGACAACCAGCAGTTCGACGAGCGTAAACCCTCTTCTTGGGTGCAACATCTTTTGATCCTTCGATACGTGGCACAAACCTAATCACCTCGTCCGTCATCTCCGCCCTTTTCACATGAGCAGAACGGAACAAGCCGTGAGTTAGTCTCTTGAGGTATTTCAGACCGAATCGTGACGATTTTGATTCGGAACCACAGCGTAACAAGACTCTATGAAGAGGACATAAGCAACTGATTAAAAAACGATGAAGGATAGAAATGCTTCAACATGATCCGAACAAATCTGACGCCGGCGACTAACCCATGAAGATATTTAGCGTTCGGCATGCAGAACACTTTTGTTCGACATCCGAAAAGATTCGAGCAACGACTACCGTTTCGAATTATCAACAATCACCGTGTCGGAATGTTCATAGCCCGGCGCGCAACAACAAAGAAATACGAGATCCAAATCCTTTGAATTTTCGATCCAGTGAACAACTCCAGGTGGAATGGCGATCGCATCGCCAGGGCCAACTTCCTGAACCGCCTCGCCCAAATGCATCTTGCCTTGACCCGAAAGAATATAGTAAATTTCTTCGGAACAGGGGTGGTAATGAGCCAACGTCGTCACGCCCGGAGGCACGGTGGCTTCCGCCAAGCTTTGATTTCGAATCCCGGAATTGCGATGGGAAAGCAATTCGCGTATCGACGACCCATCTTTCGTTGTGAACGATATGGTGGTTGACAAGTTGACAATATCCATTGAACTTTCCTTCCGTACGATCGATGATCATTCTCGCCGCCGACGCGGCAAAGACTGCTCGCTCCCAATCCGTTGCCCACAAACAATGGTTTCCAATTGTACGAACATTCGATCGAGTCGGGCAAAACGTTTAACCTACAGAATGCCCAGTCGACGCAGGCTCAATACGTGCGGATTGATGTGTGGAACTTCGTCGTTGATCAACTCGGCCATCAGTTTGCCAGTCGCCGGTGCCATCGATAGTCCCAGCATGTTATGTCCGGCAGCAATCCACACGTTGGACAGTTGAGGCGTTCTATCGACCACCGGCTTGCCGTCCCACGTCATCGGTCGCCAACCATACCACTCTTCTTGAACTTGGTCGGTGTATGGCTCCTCTAAATAAACCCGCGCTCCGTTTCGCAGAAGCTCCAACCGCTGCGGGTTCATTCGACTATCGTAACCCGCAAACTCCATGGTCGATCCGATGCGGTAGCCATCATGAAACGGAGTGATGGCAACCGAATGTTCTTCCAAGATCAAGGGAATCTTCGGAACCACTCGTGGCAATGTTGTTGTGATCGAATAACCTTTACCCGGCTCGATGGGCACGCGCACGCCCAGTGCCTTGCTCAAAAGCGGCGTCCAAGCTCCGGTCGCAAACGCGAATTGATCGGCGGCGAATTCTCCGACCGATGTGCATACGGCTACCGCACGCGAACCCTCGCGCCTCATGTCTGAAACTTCGGCATGCTCAATGATGCTCACGCCGGAACGTTCCAACAAGGCTCGCAATTGCCGCATCAACAAATCGGGGCGCAAGTGGCAATCGCCTGGGTAGTGCCAACCGCCCGCAAGTCCCGGCTTGAGGGCCGGTTCTAGTTCGCGAACCTGTTCGCCTTCATAAGCAATCGCCGGAACGCCGAACTCGCTCGTGACGAGCTTGTCAACTTCATGGTAAGCTTCAAAGTGATGATGGTTTTGATAAACGAACAACAAGCCGCGTCGTTCCCATTGAACCTGCAATTTTTGTTCGGCAATGATCTGTTCGTACAACGCCAGCGACGATTGCAGCAGTTGATGAATTGTTGGGGCGGCCTCCACCATACTGCGATGATTGCAACGCAGCGCAAAATTCGCTAACCATCGCCACAAGTGCCAAGACCATCGCGGTCGAATCGAGAATGGGGAGTTCGGACGCAGCATGGCGCGCATCGTTTTTGCGATTACTCCCGGTGCGGTGAGTGGCAGCACATGACTCGGGCAGACGTAGCCGCAATTCGCATGGGAACAACCACTGCCAAATTTCTTGGCTTCGACGATGGTGACTTGATGCCCCGACTGTTGCAGATACCAGGCTGTGAACGCACCTATGACTCCGCCGCCAACCACTACAATCCGTTGAGATTTCATACCGGGATTCCATTGACGAAAAGGTCTCGTGGATCGAACACCAACGTCGTCTCCCCCATGACAAAAGCGGAACCTTTCACCGACGGCGTGATGAGACGCCCTGGTGCGGCACCCGCAAACTGTTCCGCGATCGAATCTTCACACCACCGATAACTTGCCTGAAAACGGCTACCGGTCACACTTTCTTGGACCCAAGTTTCTCCGGGTTGAAGCTTGCCCTCGGCGGCCAAACAAGCCAACTTGGCACTGGTGCCCGTCCCACACGGCGAACGATCGTAAGCACCACCAGGGCACAAGACAAAGCTGCGACTGTTGGCGCCATCCTTTCCGTCAACGAAAAGCTCCACGTGATCAACTCGCTGGCCGTTCGGACCGGTGATGCCATTGGCTTCCATACTCGATTGCACCTCCACAGCAAACCGAGTCAACTCGGTTAAGTTGTGCATTTCCACGGCCAAGGAATGGTCACTGGTCAGAAAGAACCAGTTACCGCCCCAAGCCAAGTCCCCAACGACGGACGCCCGATTCGGCAGTGGAACATCGACATGGCGTCGATAGAGGTAGCTGGGGACATTGCCGATTCGAACATGATTCCCATCCAACAATTCGGTTTCAACGACACCGACTGGCGTTTCGATGAGATAGCGGCCCGGCTGAACTCGATTTAGAAATGCTAAACTGGCCATCAGTCCTATGGTCCCATGCCCGCACATTCCCAAGTAACCAACGTTGTTGAAAAAGATCACACCGCATAGATGCTCGGGATTGACGGGAGGCAGCAACCAAGCCCCAACCCAATGTTCACTGCAACGTGGTTCGCAAATGATGCCACGTCGTAAAGAGTCTTGATGCTCCTCCAAATACGCGACAACTTGCTGCAACGTCTTGGGAATCGAAGAACTTGCGAAACGGGACAACAGTTGGGCGAAGTCCGGTCCGCCCGCGATAATCAACCGAGTTGGCTCGCCTCCAGTATGCGAATCGATCACCTGAATTTCTTGAATCACGTTGGTCTCTCCAAACTGCAAATCACTAATGCGCGGCGGCCGTGTTCGCCAGAACTAGGCCCAATCCCCGCTCAAGCCAGGCCCAAACACCCCCAAGTTCCACTCAAGGCATTAACAACTTTCTCATTGTGTCCATTGGCCATCAACCAAACGCCATGCCTGACTTGGGTTCGCGTCCTGCAAGATCAATGGCAAACGTTCGGGCCGCACATTGTCATAACAATGCAGTGCGCTGAATCTTCTCAAAGAGGCAGGGATTCCAACGGCGGTAAAACCGGGATGCCCTGTTGCTGGAAACGGCCCACCGTGATTCATTGCTGCAGATACGGCCACGCCGGTTGGCATCTTGTCATTCAGTAATCGTCCGACTCTTTGGCGTAACACGGGAGCCAAGCGAGCATAAGCTGCTTCATCGGAGCCGTCGGCGCTGGAATAGATGCACCCGGTCAGGTTACCTTCCAAGCGTTGCAAGATGGCGCGAGCTTGTTCTACATCCTTCGCCGTCACAATCAGCGAGACCGGTCCAAACATTTCAGTTTGGAAGGCGGTTGGATTCTCCAAAAACTTCTGGCCGCTAACATGAAGTAACGAGTTTTCGATAGCCATTCGTCCGTTGTCAGTCGCTGCTCGACCACCAGTCAGTAACTCGGCACCAGCGGCATGGACTTTTGCGATACCCTCAAGTACCGAGTCCAGTACTTGTCGCGAGAGCAGCGTCCCGGTCGGTGCGGCGATGAACTTCTCCTTGACAGCGGAAAGAAACTCAAGCGAGTTGGCCTCGCCCACCAAGATGATAAGCCCTGGATTCGTACAAAACTGACCGGCGCCCATCAGGCAACTGCCTGAAAACTCTTGGGCCAACTCAGCGGCACGCTGGTTCAGCGCCGCAGGCAAGATCAACACCGGATTGATACTGGACATTTCCAAATAGGCCGGCTTGCCGTGCTGGTCGCAAACTTGCTTGATCTTGAGCCCCGCGGATTTACTTCCGGTGAAGCCGACCGAGGCCAACCGATGGTCGCCAATCATTTGCAAACCGATATCGCCTGGCATTCGATAAATCAATTGAACCAAGGCGGAAGGTAACCCAGATTCGGACAAACACTTCGATGCCAATCCGGCCAAACGCAAGGTGGTTCCTGGGTGGGACGGATGTCCCTTGGCAATCACAGGATTGCCCGCTGCGATGGCGGCTGCAAAGTCTCCACCACTGATGCCGTTGAATGCAAACGGAAAGTTGTTTGGTCCAATCACCAGAACTGGCCCAATCGCTGCATGAACGGATCGTATGCCCGCCTTACTATCAATGGTTGGGAGAGCCCATGAACCTTCACGACAGGCCGCTGCGGCTTGTCGCAACTGGCTAACCGTACGCGGCAGTTCGACATCTTTCAGTCGCGGGGTGATAGGCAGTCCCGTTTCTTGGTGCGCCAATTCTGCCAGCCCCACGGAATCATGTTCAATGGCAGCAGCGTAACTTTCAAGAAAACGACTGATGCGATCCCGTGGGACATCACACATGATTTGGAAAACGGCATCGGCGGCTGCCAACGCTCGCTCACAGTCGATCCAATCACTCACGGGAAAGCGATCGCCAATCGCAGTTCCGGAGGAAGGATCGAATGCGCTAAAGGTCTCGCAGCCATGCGAATCCATCCATAATCCGTCCATCCACACTTTGGCTGTCGTGCTCATTGCAAGGAACGTCCCTTCGAATAGGCTAGTTTGGGTAGTGAGGCGATGGCGACAACCACCCCTTCAATGCGCGGCAATCCGTTCGAACGCCAACCTGATGTGAAGGCAGGCAATCAATTGGAGTGAGAAAGACTGAAGTACTTGCGGTTAAGTGATTCAAGGATAGGTGTCGCAAGGCAACTACGGCTTGGGGCGGTTCTTGATCCCGTTGCGAATGATGGCCAATATTCGATCCCGCTCACTTCCGACAAGCGGCAAGCGCGGTGGTCGAGTCAATTCGGTTCCAAAGCCACATTCGGCGTTGGCCAATTTGATGTATTGGACCAACTTCACATCGGTATCTAGGTGCAACAGCGGCATGTACCAGCGATACACCTCGACGGCCCGCTTCCAATCGCCAGCCTTGGCCAAGTCCCAGAGCAGGCGGTTTTCGGCTGGGAACGCGTTTACCAAGCCGGAGATCCAACCAGTGGCCCCGACCATCAGGCTTTCCAGCACGATGTCGTCTACTCCACAAAAGAGAATATAGCGATCGCCGCACAAGTTGATTAGGTCCGTGATGCGGCGGACGTCTTCGGAAGATTCCTTAATTGCCACGAAATTGGGCTCGTCTGCCAAAGCGACGAATTCTTCCGGCTTGATATCGACTTTGTAGGACACCGGGTTGTTGTAGATCATGATCGGCAGGTCGCTGGCTTTGGCGACGGATCGGAAGTGGGCTGCCGTCTCGCGGGCATCGGAGCGGTAGACCATGGCCGGCAGCACCATTAGTCCGTTGGCCCCGACTTTTTTAGCATCCGCAGCATAACGGCAGGCCAGGGCGGTCGTGTACTCGGCGACGCCACTGAGGACAGGGATGCGACCCGCCACGTGATCGACGGTGGCTTTCAGAACTTCGAGCTTTTCTTGGTACTCGAGTGAGCAATTTTCGCCAACTGTCCCCAACATCACCAATCCGTGAATCCCGGCTTGGATCATCGCTTCGACATGTTCAAGCGTGGCGGGGACATTCACCGAATAGTCCGAGTTGAATTGGGTGGTGGCAGCCGGGAACACACCTTCCCAATGGACTTTGGGGCTTTTCGGATTTCGCTGAATCGGGGACATACAATACTCCTGGACAAATAGTGTTTTTTGTGAACAATGGACAAATGTATCGAGGCCACTGCCGACCGTCAAGTGACCGTCTTGCGTGACTGGGTTGGGGACAGGCACCTGCCGTTTTGGGGAACGCCCGATTGGGGACAGGCACCTGACCATGGCACCACACAGGGGACAGTCACCGCAGAGGGGAAAGCCCGATTGGGGACAGGCACCTGACCATGGCACCACACAGGGGACAGGCACCACACAGGGGACAGGCACCACACCGGGACAGGCACCGCATAAGGGACAGGCACCAAACAGGGGACAGTCACCGCCGAAGGGGGAAGCCCGATTGGGGACAGGCACCTGGCCATGGAGTTCCTGACCATGGAGTTTTTTTTGGGGGACAGACAAGTCAACTGTTTTTTGGGGGACAGACAAGTCAACTGTTTTTGGGGACAGACAAGGCGAAGGTTGGGGACAGACAAGGCGAAGGTTGGGGACAGACAAGGCGACCGTTTGTTTGGGGACAGATAAGGCGAAGGTTGTTTGGGGCGAAGGTTGGGGAGAAGGCTGGGGACAGACAAGGCGACCGTTTGGATCGATCTGGTGTGATAGCAAGGCGAAAATGAACCAGCAAGCAAAACTTAGCGACCGGATCGTGCAGGATCTGGTCGGACATCTCGCGACAGGACGCGACTTGCCGTTTCGCCTCAATGTCTTGGGGATCGCTCGACACTATGGCATCAGCCGCACCCCGGTTCGCGAGGCGGTTCGGGAACTGGAGCGTATGGGCATGTTGGCAGTCTTGCCAAATGGAAAACTAGGCAAGGTTGCTAGTGAAACACGAACCCCCGCATTAATGCCCGCCCCAAATCACGCCCCAGTTTCGATCGCGAGTTCCGCTGGGGACACACAACTTGCGTTTGCCGCTGGGGACACGTTTGCCGATGGGGGTGCCGTTGGGGATGGGGATGCCGATGGGGACACACAAGTTGCTTTAGCTGATTCCGTCGGGGATTCGGTCGGGGACACACAACTTGCGACTGGCAGTTCAATTGACGGCGATGGTCCTTCGGTCCGAACCGAGATGCTCGGGGCAGAGCACGATATCATACTCATTGAACATGCTGACGCTGCCGATCATTGCAACAGTGTGTCTGTCCCCAAGCACGTCAAGCACGTCCCCAAGCACGGCGTGTCTGTCCCCAGCCAACTCACCCCCAGCCAACTCCCCCCCAAGCGCCAAGCCAATCGTCTTGAATCGCTGAGGACTGCCTCAGCCCCAGTGGCTTTGGACTCAGCTTCGAGTGCGAGTTCAACTTGGGGTCGGATCGATTGGCGAGTTGAGGTTCGACGAAATTTGGCCCACATCATCGTGCGGCTAAGCCTGCGGGGACAGACATCGTTTCTCCGTGAGCAGTCTTGGAGTCGCCGATTGGGGATTGGCCGGGGTGTGCTACGGCAGATTCTGAGCGAGCTAGCTGGTCAGGGATTTGTTGATCATGTACCGCGTCGAGGATGGCAAGTTCGCCCGTTCGACTCGGAGGCCATGCTGCAATACTTGGAGATTCGCGAAGTCCTTGAACTGCATGCACTGGAACTCGCCAAAGACCGGTTAAATCCAGCCAGTCTCCAGGAGATGCTCGCGGGAAACCCGGCCCACGAATCTCGATCGACTCCCGAGGCCTCGCGGCCACGTATTGCCATCATCGAAAGTTTCTCAAGCGAAAAACACATTAATACCGGCGACAACTTGGTATGTGCCGATGTGCCTGTCCCCACAGCGGTCCCTGTCCCCGCAGCAGGCCCCGTTAATGTGCCTGTCCCCGCAGCCACTCCCACAGCCGCCAACGTGCCTGTTCCCCAAAAAGTTACCGAAACTTTAAATAACGAGATCCACGGGTATTTGATAGCACTTTCCAATAACCGTTACATCCTGGATTTTTTCGAGCGGCACTCGACTTACTACGATCAGTTGTTCGAGATGGCCACGGTTGAAACGGGCTGGCGAGATGCGATGGCCCAACAACATCGCGAAATACTAACAGCACTACTCAGCAAGGACTGGTCCGGCGGCAAACAAGCGCTCCGCAATCACATCCGAGCCCAGCGCCCCGTAGTGCAAACACTGCTGAGTAAAGTCCGAGACGAGAGCCATTGACCGACGACCTTCATGATCGACTGGCCAAATCGGTGGTACAATAATGAGCCCCGGCGATTTTCGTTGCTCCTACCTGTCTTGAAGAAAGGATCTCGCGTTGATTCTCGATCAGTTAGTATTTCTTGCGGTTCTCTTGCAAGACGTACCCAATGACTTGCGAGTCGCACACCATCGCGGCTTGCAAGCCATGACCAAGAAACGACTTGCTCAAAGAAAAAGTTGACAGCGGAGATTCGGTTGGTACAATTCGGCACGTGCGAAGAGTTCGCCGCTGATGCCTCTTATTTTCGGCGGTCGTAGCGTTTTGGTATCTTGATCATTGAGGAAATTGCCGAATGGCGCGTTTGTTTGTTTGTTTGTTTGTTTGTTTGTTTGTTTGCACTGGTAGTAATGGATTAGGTCAGGGGCCAGGTGGCGGTGGTGGAGGCAATGGAACCGCAGTTCATAACGACGGCTTGATAACTGCCTACTTTGGCTATGACAAAGACGCGAACGACTATACTCAACAAGTCCCCTCAGAATGGGAGGCTTACCTGGACTCTCCATCGGGTGAGTGGTGGAACCGAGATAGGATGTATGGAGCGTTTGTTGTCGCAAATCTCAACGATAGTGATGGCAATCAAGTGGTGGATAAGAATGACGCTATTTACACCATTAATCTGGATCAGACCGTCAGCTACGATTCGGAACCAGACTTGGTCAAATTGGTTATCAATATTACAGAATGGGATATGCACTACGAATGCTATGTGGAGTCCCGACGAACCGACTTCTACTCTGGCGGGGGTGGGGGCGGCCAAGCTTCGGGTGGGGGCGAAACCGGAGGCAGCCAAACTCCCGGAGGTGGGTCAGAAGGTGGCATGCCATCAAGCGGAGGCGCGACGGGCGATCCGCCGCCTGGAAGCAACGATCCGTTTAATCCGAACGGACCGTCCGAGTTGACACACGACATTAAGTTTTACAGTTCGCCGCAGAAGGCACCGTTATCCAACCTGCAGGGAATCATCCCTAATCAACAAGCATCGGCATTCCGAATCACGGGCGCTGGTCAATACACCGTTTACTTAGAGATGAAATCAGCAAGTACACATCCCAGCGATTACACGGTCAAACTTGAATTTCGTAACCCGACGATTCCGACTAGTAAGGGACAGTGGGATAACGTCAACATTACCTCTGTTTGGGCATCTAAACGTAAGTTTGTAAATGAACGAGCCGAAACCGAAATTCTCCAGGTTGCTGAGGGAGGCGAGGTAATCTACTTTCAGCCGCCAAACGCCAATCCAAGAATGCCCATGCCAGACGGTCTCGTAGTAGGCGACTACATAGTGATATATGACGACAACTTTGTTCCGACTCCTCAAGCACCACAAGCAGTCCCGAGCATCTACCCGGCGGACAAATACTTTCCGAATACGGATACTGGCGAAAATAAAGATGCAAGAAAATGGGTCTTTGCACGAATACTGAATATTGCCGAGGATGGCGGAATTTGCCTTACGTACATCAATCCTCAGAACGAAAAGCACGGTTCGAAGGCAATTGTCTCTGTTGGCGATCGGTTTGCCTACGTTCTTAATAAATACGTAAAACCGAACGATCCAGGCACGTCTGAGTTACCAAAACATTTTTGCTATGGCGCAGCGGGAATTATCGGCTCGAACGTTCGTAAACTTCCTTGTTGGCGTAACGGAATGGAAGCATCGTTTGCGATAAGTCCTCTAAAAGTTATGGCGAAACCCATGAGTGCAGGAAAATATATTGAATTCGATATTACCAGACAAAAACATTCTTGTATTCTTGATGGCGATACCAAATTAATCGCTGAGGGTACCACCCCCAAATTATATCCTAGCTTTCATGACGACGAATTCCTCAATGACGACCATAGCAACGAAGACGAATGTACGAGTTCGCCGCGACCAATTGCAATTATCACTTCGGTGGATAGTCCTGGAATGGGTGGACGCCCAAACTACGATGAACAATGGCATCGGTGGAGTCGGGGATTTGGAAACTTCGAACAACACATTGAGTTCAAAGAATTTGTGCGAGTGAACTTTGTCGGTGTCAAGGCAACCGTGTCACTCGTCGGAGACGATGTTAATCCGGAAAAACGGTGGGGATCGCGTTGTTCGTCAAAACTGGTTTGGCATAGTGTTCATACGGCGTTTCCAAATCCGAACAAACCAGTTTATACAGACATACCAACTCCGCTCGAAACGGAGGGCCTGTTTTATGGTCATTACGAGGACGGTTTTAATCGACTCATTGAGCAATGGTACCCTGCACAAGGTCCCCTTCGGACAAAGGTGCCTGGCTGGCACCCTCATTAGCCAACCTTGGTGGACGCCGGTTGTCTCGTGCGATGTTGCAAAGTTTCAAGCCCTTCGTTCTAACAGTAATGAATCGATCGGATCGCAAATAAAACAACTAGACAGTCATCCTACACTGGTATTATCGCCAATGCGTTCAACGGACTATTGCAATTAGGGAGCAACCAATGATGTTCGCAGTCATATTTCTCGCAGCAGTGAATTTTCAAGAAATCCCTCGCTACATGAACGTTGCCCGGACTAAAGGATCACTTCCGGGACCGGCATTCCAATGGTTGGAATCTTCCATGAGCGTACTTGGACCAGATTTTTCTTCCGATGAATGTCAAATTTTGAATTCACGTATTCGTGAATTCAAACGAACAGTGACGGAACGTCTGGCGCAGGACAAATTGGGACACTTGCAAGACATCGAGGGGCAGTTTTTCCCTAACGACTTTGACGCGCCTGGCCTTATCGGAACTTCCGCGCGTCACGCGAGGAACCAAATTCATCCGGTTGTTGAAATAATTGTTAAGCGTTTGGAATCACGAAAACAAGTCAACGAATTTCGCCAATGGGAACTAACCCAAGTCGAACAGCTCCTGGATGATTTACCATCGGAATTGGAAGTGAAAGTACGGTTGGCGTTGGAACGCTGTCGATTGGTGCAGTTTGGTTTACCCAACTACATACGCTGGATGGCTGCCGACGGTGAAGTCCAATGGACGGAAGACCAACTGATCCAACTGCAAGATCAACTGCGGCGCAACGAGTCGCAGATGCTAGATTCTCTGAAGTTTGAAGTGGCCGAGTTTGACCGAAAGTTCTTGCAGCGGCTGCCGACTGCCGCGCGGCAAACGCTACAACGACGATTGGGGTTTTCACTCGACCAGTTGCCCGCCTGGCGGAGAACAATGCCGTGGACCAATTTTAGTCAATTGTGGCTTCCCTTCGAAGGCAAGGTCAAGAGTCCCGATGAAGCTTACCGTCGCCTGAGCCATCTATTGGATCATCGGATAACGGAGCATTCCTCATACCCGCTTTCACAGAATCTAATGGAACGAGTTCCACTATCCGAAATGAAGCGAGAATACGGAATGTCGCGTTACACTCCCCTCGAAATTGAAACGGCAGCTCGCGACCTCTTCGAACGATTGCGGGGTCCTGCGAATTCAATCGCCGACAATAAACACCTAGAACAAGCAAACTATCTTGCTGAAATACGTCTAATGGAACAATGGCTCAGGAATGAAACAGTCAATGACTTGGACGATTGGGACCAAATGTATCGATCGACGACAAACTATCATGAGGAATTCGGGCACATTGGTGAACTAGAGGACGTACGCGGTAGGACGCCGTCAAAGCATCTTGCAGACTATGCTTTCCCAACTCCACGAGCCGTATATCTGGCCAAATCGATGAATCGTTGGATCGGTCTTCCCGCGGACCTGCACGGAACCTTCGCAATTGAATTAGATTTAACCGACATCCAACGCAATCACTTGAGTCAGTTTTGGTACAAGAAACTTAAGGCAGATCAACTGAAATGGGACGAAATACGTGCCATGTTTCCTAAGCTTCAAAAAGAACTAGAGACGGTCCTCACACCCCAACAAACGGTCATCGGTTTCCAATGTGTTGTCGCTGGCTGGGGACCGTTTCCGATCATGATGCATCCCGACGCGGCTGAGGATTACGGCTTGTCGCCGGAAGACCGCGTGGCACTAAAGTCGTTTGCCCAAACCGAACGAGCTCGAATCGAACAAAACCAACTAGCAAGCGTGCGTCGGTCCTATCAAACGGTTATCGCGAGCCTCGAGCCGAAGACGCGACAGTTGTTGTGTGAAAAGGTTGGTCTCGATCCGGCCACGCTGTCCATGGCATTGGCCGAATGTAACGCGCCAGTGAACGCAAACCGTTTTCCCCAGCGGTATTATTGGTTCGATGAGTTCTACGACCAAGGAAGAGTTAGCCCGCCCCTCGAAGACACCAAAACGCGATCAAGAAAGACACTCATCAAGTACGGCTGGGTCGATGAAGCCAACAAAGAGCCATGACCCTACAAACTCAAACCGCCGTCAACCCTTGCGGCAACCCAGAAAGAAGAAAACTGCGATTGGTTAATTCTATTGAGGCACTGCCTCGGTGACTTCGTCTTGACGCGCTAGCGACATGGGTTAAAGCGACTGTCACCTACCCACCAAAGGAACAACCTACGGAGACAGCGACAATGAGCCTCGGTGTACACTTCGCACTTTCTTCACGGGATGCGACTCGTCTACTCAAGTATGAAGATCAGGACGAGCTCCTGGAAAGGCATTGACTTCGCGCAGCGACGACAGGAGTGGAGCCGAAGGTCACGGCCGGTCCGAGCGGAGAGCCTCCATTCGCTTGCGGAGTGGAGTCATTGCGGTCTCGGCGGGGTTGGATTGCTTGGAGGGATGAGAACTCGACCGCTTTCATGCAGGGAGAGATTGCGCTCGCTGCCAAACTTGCGTTCCAACGAGTAAACTCGTTGGGGACGGCCCTTGCTTGCGGTTTGGTCGGTTGCAGGACGGAGCGTTTGCGGTCTTGCAACTCAGCATCTTGTTGCAATCACCAGCCGCACCTTCTAAAAATGTGGTTAACCACAGTGCGAACTGGTTGGAATACGCATCAGCAGGGGACGGGCGAGATCGTCCGCCCCCACGCGATTACCTCCCTGCCCGCTTTGTCGGCCAAGTTCAACGCCCAACCTTACCGGCTGCGGATCAAACCTAACCCAGGGCAAGAAACACCCATCCCGCTGCCGTTTAGATTGCGATACGTTCCTCGGCCTCAAAATAACGATCTGGAACCTGATTATTGTGACCGGAGCACATGATTATGAACACCATTGGCTACACGGCAGTTATTCGTCAGGATGGCCCCTGGTGGATCGGCTGGATTGAAGAAGTTTCGGGCGTGAACTGCCAGGGCGAGACCAAAGAAAAATTGATCGCGAACCTTCGTGAGGCGTTGACGGAGGCCATTGAAATGAATCGAGAAGATGCTCGAAACGCCGCCGGAGAACAATTCGAAGAAATTGCGATTCAACCGTGAAGCGTTGCGACCTAATTCGACACTTGATGGATCACGGATGTGAGATGGTTCGTGAGGGCGGGAATCATTCCTGGTGGGCAAACCCTGAGAACAGGCGTCGATCGGCCGTGCCGCGACACAACGAAATCTCCGACCTCCTCGCGCGGAAGATCTGCCGTGATCCTGGAATTCCTGATCCATTCTGAAACCCGATCCAAGGATCGACGAACAAATGGTTGCTCTCAGGTTGCCGCGATTCAAAGCGTGGTACCATTCGTCAGCTTCATCAACTCGTGGTGGTCGTGGCAACGGCTTTTATCTGCAAACCGGGAAAACGACATCCTTCGCCATCCGCACACCAAAACAACTAGGCCTGCCTCTTTTGTGCGGGTTTAAAAAGCTCATTTTCGAATGAGAGGTTCTTCGAAGCCGGGGTTGGCCGATTCGTCGCCGCGTGGGAGCTTGAGTGCTTCCCTGACTACCATCGCAAGGTGAGGCTCAAGGTCGCGTTCCTGCTGTTCAAACTGCGATTTCAGTTCTTCAAAAGAAGACTTCAGGTGATCGTGCCATGACACATTGTCGGAGTCATGCTTCATCAGCAATGCATATTGGAACGTCGCTGCATACCAGTTCTTCGCTGTCGTGGCTGATTTTGCCTGCTCTTGATGCCAGAACGAATCAAAGCTCGCTTTCGTTTTTCTCCTAGCTTTTTCCTCAGTGTTATACTTATACTCCAGATCGACCAGCACGACGTTGTTTGATTCGGTGGTCACAAACCATCGCCCGTCGGGAGACGTATGCGTAATCACCTGTGGCGGCTCCCATATGGCATCTGGTATTGTCTGGCGCGTCGCGAAATTCCAGACGAGTTTTTCATTTTCGGATTCCGAATAAACTCGTGAACCATCAAGGCTGAAGGTCGCACTGGTCACCTTGTCGGTGTGTTCGCTCAGGATCGCGGTTTCATGATGATGTGGCGCGCCCCAGATTCGTATGGAACCATTTCCTGCGACGGCGGCGGCCAGTCGTGTGCCATCTGGGCTGAAGGCGACACCTTCCACGCCATCTTTACCAGGGAAAAAGGTCATGATCTCCTGGCCAGTCGTGGATTCGATGAGATGAACGGCATGATCGGTTCCACACGCTGCGAACCGTTTACCATCAGGACTGAAGGCGACTCCAAATACTGCGCCGCTGCTGGCATGAGCAGTCGTGATTTGCTTTCCTGAGGCGACATCCCATACCCGGATCTTTGTATCGTATCCGCCGGACACAAGTCGCTTACCCGCATGGTCAAACGCCACCGTTCTCACGAGCCCGGTGTGCCCAGTGAATGTTCGAATTTCTTTGCCAGTCTCGACGTCCCACAGCTTGACCGTTCTGTCATAGCCTGCTGACACAACGCAGGAGCCATCCGGGCTGAATGCAACATCGTAAACCGTACCCTGATGCCCCGTGAGTGTCGCGGTTTCTTTGTGTGCGAGCGCGTCCCAGAGTCTGATCGTTCCGTCTCGACTTGATGATACAAGTTGATTGCCGTCCGGACTGTAATCGACTCCGGTAACGCGACTGGTATGTCCGTTCAAGACGGCGACTTCTTCACCGGTTTCGGTGTTCCATAATCGAACCGTGTAGTCATCCCCTGCCGAAGCCAGCCGCGTCCCGTTCGGGTTAAAAGACATTCCCGCAACGGAAGCCATATGCCCCTCCAGCCTGAACTTCGCAGTGCCCGTATGTGCGTCTCGCAGGATGACCGCTTCTGCTCCCGACGCGAGTTGCCTGCCATCCGAACTAAAGGCGATGCAATGAACATGTTCCGAGTGCCCACCAAACGTGAGGTCGTTATCGCCGTGAGTACTCCAGATCCGAACGGTTCCGTCCTTGCTGGCGGAGACGAGTCGCGTCCCATCGGGACTAAAGGCGACGCCCCATACCGTTTGGGAGTGTCCACTGAGTGTATTGATCAAGTAACCGGTTCGAGCGTCCCAGAGCTTGATTTCCGTAGAATCACCGGCGGTCGCCAACTGAGTTCCGTCCGGACTGTAGGCGACGCAACGAACCACTCGATTGAGTCGACACACTTCGCCGACATGCTCCCAAGTCTGCGTATCCCACAGCATGCAAACGCTATACGTGACCGCTGCCAAACGAGTACCATCGGGACTGAACACCAAACGTCGTACTTCCGGATAGGGATGCTGGACGATTTTGATTTGCTCCCCGGTTCGCGAGTCCCAGATTCGAATCGTCTTGTCCTTGCTACTCGTCGAAGCAAGTTGCTTGCCGTCCGGACTGAAGGCGACACCTGACACGGATTCGGTGTGACCGGTAACCGTGATGACTTCCGCACCCGTCTTGCTGTCCCACACCTTAACGGTTTTGTCATCCGCAGACGTCGCGATTCGATCTCCGTCTGGACTAAAGGCGAGACCTCGGATTGGGCCGGCATGACCGGTCATGGTGCGAATGATTTCGCCCGATTCGGCGTCCCAGAGTCTGACCGATTTGTCAAACCCCGCCGACGCAATCAGTGAGCCCTCCGGACTGGAAGCCAGACCGAACACTTCGCCTTCATGCCCCGCAAGTGTGCCGCGTTGCTCTCCGGTCGTTGCATCCCAGACTCGAATCGTCCCGCTTTTGCCTGCCGAAACCACCCGTTTTCCGTTGGGAGTAAACGCGACCTCGTACACTTCGCTCGTGTGCCCGTAACATGTAACGTCACTGCCTTGGAAACGCCGATTGCAATAGTGCCACTCGAAATTGTCGCGGTATTCCTGCGGGATCTGATGCAGCAGTGCTCGAGCCTCCACCGCACGATCAGCATCGTATCTAGCGACGGCCAGTTGGAACTTCCCAGCCGCTTCGGCGTCGCGTGCACGTTGAGAATCTACATTTGCTCTTCCCTCCGACTCAACAGCGTTGGCACGTTCTTGCAACGCTTCCTGCGACTTGAGTTCCGCGAGTTGGGTTTTCTGGTTCGCTTGAAGCAGTCCATAACTCGTACCGACAATACCAACAATTAGCGTGATACCAACCGCGAGCAGAGCGGCGACAAGCCCGCGATTTCGCCCAGCGAATTTTTGCAATCGATACCAGGTCGATGGTGGGCGGGCGGTAACGGTTTCGCCTGTGAGATAGTTAGACAGGTCCTGGCCTAGATCATACACCGTTTGATACCGGCGGGTGCGATCCTTCTCAAGTGCCTTCATCACGACCCAGTCGAGTTCGCCGCGCAGGATTTGTTTCAGTCTGGCAGGATGAAGTCTTCGCAGTTCGCTGACTGCGGAATTCAACTCGTTGGATGATGAACTCAAGCGGTGGCTGGGGCGAGGCGGGTCTTCCTCTCGGATGGTCTGGAGCACCTTCAACAAAGCCATTTTCCCGAGAGTTTCCTTCTCAACAGGAGTCGAGCCCGTCAGCAGTTCATACAGCATCGCGCCCAACGAATAGACATCCGTCCGAGTGTCAACATCCTCAGCATCCGGCCCCTTTAGTTCCGACTGCTCAGGCGACATGTACTGAACCGTACCAACTACTTTTCCGAAGTTTGTCTGTATTGTCAGGTCGGTCAACAGCATGTTCTGCTCGACGGCTTTCGCCAGACCGAAGTCGATGACCTTGGGAACCGCAACTCCGTCAATGACGGTAATCAGAACATTTGACGGCTTCAAATCGCGATGAATGATTCCCTTCTGATGCGCGTGTTGAACGGCTTTGCAAACCGGGACGAACAGTTTCAGGCGCTCGTCGATACTCAGCTTGTTGTCATCGCAGTATTGAGTGATCGAAATTCCATCGACCAGTTCCATCACAAAGTACGGGCGACGGTCGTCCGTAGTGCCGGCATCCAAAACTCTGGCGATGTTCGGATGGTCCATCATCGCGAGTGCTTGTTTCTCGGCGTTGAACCGGGCGAGCACATCCTTCGAGTTCAGCTCCGACTTGATGAGCTTGAGGGCAACTCGACGTTTCACCGGCTGGTCCTGTTCGGCAAGCCAAACCACTCCCATCCCGCCGCCTCCAAGTTCTTCAATTAGGCGAAAATTGGCGAGAACTGGAGGAACATTCACCGGCAGTGAAATCTTGCCCTGCACGGGGTCGTGCGTCGTAGCATTGCGAGCAAACACACCGGCGATGACGTTGTCCTGTTCCGGGAATCGCCGGATGTACTCATCTTGCTGAGGCTCATCTCCCTTTTTTGCCCGGTATTCAAGTTCCATGGCCAGCAGTTCCGCCAGCAGTCCGTCGCTAACGGCCTCCGGAGCTTCGGTCAAAAAATTCTCCATGCGCGGAGCGTCGCCCTTCAGCAACTCCTGGTCGAAACGGTCGCAAAGAGCGTCGATCTCAGAAAGTTGTTGGTCCGTCAGCGCTTGGTAGGCCGGATTTTTGAATGAAGGGTTGTCCATGGGATTCGAACTGGGAAAGTGCTTCTTCACTCCTCTATGGTCAAACAATCAGAAACACCGACACAAGTCAGATAACAATTTCCCAGGACTAGCAGGGTGCTGAAAAAGTCTCTGATTTGTTACCATACCAAGGTCACATCAAGGAGAGAAGAATGCGCGGTCGGGAAAACAATCAGATTCAGCTTTTTTTCACGATAGATGTCGAATCTCGAATTCGAACGGACCACCCGCTTCGGGCAATCAAGACTCGGGTCGATGGGATACTTTCGACGATGGACGATCTTTTTGCATCGGCATATAGCAAATTGGGTCGTCCGAGCGTCCCCCCAGAACGATTGTTGAAGTCTCTTTTGTTGATGGCTCTTTATTCAGTTCGGAGTGAACGACAGCTTGCCGAGCGAATCGATACAGACCTACTTTTCCGTTGGTTTCTGGATATGAATCCTGAAGAAGCCGCATTCGATGCCACGGTTTTGACTCACAACCGCCCGCGAATGGAAGAGCACGGAATCATCCGTACATTTTTCGACGGCGTCCTTCGAGAAGCGATTGAAGGTGGATTATGCAGCGACGATCATTTCACCGTTGACGGAACGATGATCGAAAGCATGGCGTCGATGAAGAGCTTTCGCCCGCGAGATGAATCGGGTGATGATTCTTCCCAGGATTCCAATGGGTTCAAACCTCGTAATCCTGATGTCGATTTCAAAGGTCAAAAACGCAGCAACGAAACTCACCAAAGTCGCACGGACCCCGAAGCGAAGCTTTATCGCAAAGGCCCTGGCAAGCCATCGCAGTTAAGCCACCTGGGTCATATTCTGACCGAGAATCGCAATGGTTTAATTGTTGAAGCCATGGTGACCGAGGCCAACGGTAAAGCGGAACACGAAGCGGCCATTGAAATGGCAGATCGATTTAAGTCCAAGCACGGCAAATCTCCAACGACCCTTGGTGCCGACAAAGGCTACGACAATGCTCAGATAATGATCGAATTGGAGGAAAGAAAAATTGTTCCGCACATTGCGATGACCAGCAAGGATCCGGCCGACCCAGAAACGTCCGCCAAAAAACGCCGTCCTGGAATCGAAGACAGATTGCGCATGAAAGAACGTCAGGCAACGCTTGAGTATTCCATCAGCCAACGCGGTCGCAAGAAAGTCGAAGAATGATTCGGTTGGCTAAAAACAATCGCTGGCCTTGCTCGAAGTCGTCACTCAGACCGCTGGAAACTAAAACAACAATTCGAACTCGGCTGCGCGGCATACAACTTGGTACGGCTAAGGAAGCTGAAAACGGCATAAAACCGAGACCCGCAGCTTGGGACGCCTACCCAAATTGCTCAAATAAACAAAAAAGGAAACCGATCACGATGTCTAAAAACTAAATCAACAACATGATTTTCGAAAAACTCTTTCGAAAATCGTTCCGATCATCCAATCACACCCTTTTTCAGCGGCCTGCTAGGGCTTTGTCACGACTTAATCTTGGCATCGGTCTGGAAAAGGGGTCAGGAGTGGGTCAGGAGTGAATTTCGGGATCAGCCAGTCGGGTGGGCTGATGTAACGGCAATTATCCTCGAAAATAGCTCAACGTCATACTACGACGCGCTGCTGTTCCGTAGGGACAAAATCTTGGTAACACGCAGCGGGGATGCGTTTGCCCGTGCCGTAGGGACGAAATGTAGGTTTTCATCTCTATTTCGTTGACCAAGATTACGTCACTATGGGACGCGCAATCGCTGAGCAGGCAAGCATTACTACCAACATTTAGTCCCTACGGGACATTGCATCGGTAGTCTGATTCGTAGTTCTTTCTAAATTCCACATCTACCCGAATTGCCCAAACCACTACCGTTTCATCGGTCCAGACATAGGGGCGACTCCAGGTTTAGCCGAGTGGCAATGGCTGTCGCAATTGATAATACACTTCCCCACTCAAAACAATGAGCCGCGTATCCTATCTTTCGTTTACTTTCTTTCGTTCGGGCTTGACAGTACCCTGAAGCCCGTCTCCTCCATGCGCCGCACATAACGGTTTGCGGCTCAGGGCGGGAAGTGAAGTCGGAGAATTGCATCTAAAGACCACATTTGCTTCACTTTTTAAGGTGCATGGTTTCTTTTTAAGGAGCATGGCACCGGAGTTCATTGTCTATTTCAATGGAATTGTTTGACTCTCACTTCCAAATTGTTATAATCCAAGACATAAATATTCCAGTCGGCCAATCGCCAGTCGGGAATAGACTTTTTGATTAGACCGTTATTCTGAGGCCATCAATATGCGATACAACGTTTGTTTGTTTGTTTGTTTGTTTGTTTGATCGCCGCGCCGAATAGCGTGGCGGCTATGGGGTGGCAAGGTCCTGCGGGTGAAGGTGGCGGTGCTCCAGGAGGTAGCGGGCAGGGAGGTGGAGGATCGAGTGGTGGCGGTTCAAGCGGAGGAGGGGGCGGTGGTGGAGCCCATGGCAATTTTGTCCATAACGACCAAATGCTGAAGGTCTTTTTCGGCTATGATGCGTCGGCAAATGAGTATAACCAAGAGGTTCCGGGAGAGTGGGAAGCTCGACAGCAGTGTACAACGGGACTCTGGCTAGAGTCGGATCGGATGTTTGGCGCTTTTGTTGTTGCCAATAGGAATGACAGTGACAGCGATCAGATCGAAGATTACAAGGACTCTTCTGTAGTTGGTAATAGCCGAGCCGCTGAACCCGACTTGATCAAGTTGGTGATTACAATCCCTGAATGGGGCCCTCAATACGAATGTTCTGTTGAGGCGTTTCATACGAACTTCATTACCAATTCGACGACTTCTACAGAATCCATTCGGTTTTTTGGTTCGAAGACTAAGGGGAGTTTGATTCAAGCCGGTATCACACCGTGGCCCGGTTCACCCGTAGACATTTTCAATCCGACCTACACACCTGCCGATGGCTTCAGCATTACGCAGGCTGGAGTCTACACGGTCTATGCCGAAGTCCACGCGGCAAGCGAACACATCTGCGATTACACTGTCATAGTAGAGCTTCGTACACCTGAATCCGCCACTTCCAATGGCGAGTTCGACCAAGTCAATGTCACGGCTATCTGGGCGGAAGAACACAAATTCGTTAATGATCGCACGGAGCTGGAGATTGTTCAAGTTGCAAATTCGGGCGGCGACAAAGTGATTTATCACCAGCTACCCGTAAATGGCGGACCGCAAGTAGCCCTTCCTGCGGGTCTCGAAGTTGGTGACTATATCGTAATTTACGACGACAACTGGACGCCCGATGGATTTCGCGCAGAGATTTACAACGGTGGCTTGTGGGTCAGTAACACGCAGAACGTTAAGCAACGCTCGGCACGACAATGGGTGATGGCTAGAATCGAAGAGCTGCAAGTCGACGGCGGAATTCGAATTTCGTTCCCGAATCAACCGGAGGGGGTTGGGAAGGGTACTCGACAGATCATAACTCCCTTTGATCGATTTGCGTATGCGCTGAATAAGCACGTGAAGCCAAATCAGGCAAATTTGTCATGGTTACCCGACCAATTTAGCTACCAAGCCGCTGCAATCATCGGAGCAAACATGAGAGAGACCCCAAATTGGAAGAACGGAGTCGAGATTTCTTTTGCGGCCCTTCCTATCGACATTATGAAGAAACAAATGAGCAACGGGGAATACGTTCAGTTTGACATCGCGCGACAGGCCCATGGGGGAGTTTTGTGGAAAAATGGCAACAATTGGCAGAAAGTCGAAGGCATAGTGCCTCAGTTTTACCCAACGCAGGACGAGATTGCAAACGATGACTCAGCTGCCTTTCCAGCAAACTACGATGAATGCACAAGTAGTCCCCGTGATACGGCAATACTAACTGTCATTGATGTCCCGGGTATCGGTGGAAATGTTCCGGGATCTGCCGACCAAAAGAACCGTTTTGCCTTTTTGCCAGAAGGAGATGGTTGGGCGCATCATATGGAATTCAAAGAATTTGTTCGAGTTCGCTTTGATGGTGAAGCAGCGACGTTTCACTCACCTGGGGATAACATACTTTGGGGGAGTCGTTGCAGTGAAAAACTATTTTGGCACAATTTTCACACTGCTGAACACAACCCAGGCCGTCCGCACAATTTTAATGGACAAAATTTGTACTACGGGCGCTTTATCGGGGGTTTTCCGAACAAGATCGAGCCCGGACGATATATTGACGGAAACGAACTATGGCTACAACACTTTCCACAATGAGCCTCGCCATCCCACCAATTGAAACTGAAGTGCTTTAAGGACCCGAATTATGTTCAGCGTGTTCACTATATTAATAGCAACCTGCTGTTGGCAGGACACACCCAATTACATGAAACTCGCGGCTACTCGATATAACTGGCAGAGATCAGCCATATCATGGCTGGAAACAGCTGCGAACGACGTTAGTCCCGAATTGAATCCGGACGAATCGAAATTGTTACTGGATGCTGTGGTAGAAACGAAATCGCAAGTTTCGAATCAACTCTCGTCGCTGGCATTGAGTGACTTCGTTTCGATGCAACAACGTTTGTTGCCAATGACCGGCGGCTGGTCTGAGATCCCAGACGAAGGCCAAGGTAACGTACAATTGAACCCGTGGGTTGTTGCGGCAGCAAGTCGCCGGAAACTGCAACCAAAAATCGATGGTTTTCGCGAATGGGAATTACAATTGGTTGACGCTAGTCTGAACGACTTGCCGCTACCCATTCGACAAAAGGTTTTGCCCGCGTTGGAGCAGTGTCGGTTGGCCGAGTTCGGCATTGCCAATTATGTTCGCTGGATTGCGATCGCCCACGAACCGTTGATGACGGATGTGGAATTACGGGAAATGGAGCGTCGCATCGATCACCAGATGGCTGACGTTGATCGACAAGTTAGTGAGGCGGTCGTGGAGATTGACCGCAAGATTCTCGCTCTCTTGCCCGAGTCTGCGCGCACACGATTCGAACGTCAATTGGGGTTCCCGATCGAGAAGCTGCCGGATTGGCGTGGACAAGTTTCCCAATCGACATATGAGAGCCTATGGTTGCCGTTTGAGCGACGATTCGTTCGCGTTCCCGATGTCGCCATGCGCTGCCTGGAGCCCTATCTCAACGGCCAATCACGTGAGCAGTCCCTGACCCACCTGTTGGCTTATAGGGCCTTGCCCTACGATCTGTTGGTCCGAGTGCCCCGAAAAGACTTGCGCCGCGAGTATGGTCTGCAACGATATTCGCCAGAACAGATTCAAGCGGCTGTAGCTGCCAACCTCGCAGATTTGCGGAGGGCGCTGGCCGTTGGCGCTGTTGATACCACGACACTCGAACCGGAGACGCGCGGCGCTATTTCCGCGATGGCGGAGTTTCAAATTACGAATATCGAGCAGTGGTTGCTTGGCGATCCGCTTCGCAGCAGCTTAGATGATTGGGATTTTCTCTATTCTCGGGAACTAAATTATTGGAGGCATTTTGCTTCCGTGAGTGAATCGCCACTAGCGGCAACCCGTGCCCCAGTGGCCACGGTCGGTCGGCTTGGCCCAGACGTGCATGGCGGCTCGCAGTGGCAAGCACTGCTACGCTACCCCGATCGAGAATTCGGCCAGGTGCTTGATTTGACCGAACGGCAACAGGAGGAGTTGCAGGTGATATGGAGCGACTATTCCGCAACAGACCGGAAGCCGGTCAGGTCGGACGCGGACCATCGACGGATGCTGCAGGACTTGGAGTCGGTGTTGACGCCGGGCCAAGCGGTAATTGGGTTTCAGATGACCGTAGCGGCTTGGGGACCCTTCCGGATTCTGATACATCCTGTCTCTGCAGAGGAGTACGATCTGTCGGACGGGGATCGACAGGAGTTAAAGTCGTTAGTCGAGCGAGAACGGGCACGACTGAGCGATTGGCGATATGCCAAATGCCGTGAAACCTACCTTGCGATTTTGGCGAGTCTGCCGCCCGCCGTCCTAGGTCAGTTGGTCCAACAGGTCGGCTTGAGCTCCGATAGGATCGCCAGTTGCTTGGCCGATATTGATCGTGATGCTGGTAGTTACGCGAGCATGCCGCTCCGCTACCGCTGGTTTGACGAATACTACGACCATGGCCGAACCGCCCCATTAGCAGACGATTCGTTCTTTCGCCAGCTAATGCGAGCCAATCAACTGGAAGACTGAGATCGACCGTTCACGCTTTGCCGTTTGAACCACTGAGGACACCAACTTACGAAGCGGTCAATTTCAGAGTGCCGTTTTCTTTTTATGGGATTATTGCTAGTTCAGGCGTATACACAATTTGCCAGGCATTATCATGTTCGAGCCAGGCGACTAAATCATTCGCCAGCAAGCTGAGCGGATCCAACAGTTTGAGCGAAGCATATTGTCGCTCGACCCATTGATTGAATCCAAAGTGGACGCGAAGACTTCCAAGAAGCCAGTCTTCAATGAAAACTATAGCCTTGGTCGTAACCGGAAGACGAACAAAAACAAGCCGAAAAAGAACTTGACGGGTCGAAAGCCCAACGACGGAAAAGAGAAGCTGGCCACCAAGTGCGTCGATCTCGTTAAGTTGCTGATTTGTCAGCGCTTGGTAGGCCGGATTTTTGAATGAAGGGTTGTCCATGGGATTCGAACTGGGAAAGTGCTTCTTCACTCCTCTATGGTCAAACCGTTAGAAACACCGACACAAGTCAAATAACCATTTCCCATGACTATCGCTCCCCATCATGCAGCCCCGCTTCCGTCCAAATACGGCGGATTCGCTCCAGCTTTCGCTCGATGGTCCGTTGCGTGCAGTTCAGATCGGCAGCAACTTCGCCGTTCGTGAACCCCTGAAACTTGAGCAACACAATCTGCTTCAGCGTTTCGTCCGGGATCGCGTGGAGCAATTGAGCACAACTTTCCGCAACTTCGGCCAACTCGTCGGGTGGCGGCTGTTTGGAACCGACCCCGTTGATCCCCTCCTCACCAAGCTGGGCAAAACCAGATTCACCACTTACGATTCCGCCGCCACGTTTCTGACGGTGGGCATGCCGCAATTGTGCGGAGATTTTCCGTGACGTGATCACGGCCAGCAGACCCCACAGCGCATTGCGGTCTTTCGCTTCCAGTCGGCCATCGGAGATCCCGCGGCAGAGACTATGGAACGCACTGTTCGCCGCGTCGTTCTCATCGTAACGGCGACGGAGTTGCGGGTCGAGTTTCTCGCGCGCGAACTCGTGGACACGTGTGGAAACATGTTCCCACAGTTCTCTGGCTGCCTGTTCGTTGCCATCGGCAAGTTGGTCAATCCAGCCCGTGACGGCTTGGTTTTCCATAATTCAACGACCCGGAAGTGGACCCCGTATGGGCCTGAGTCTAACACATTAACACTGCCTTAGTTTGTCGGACTCTGCTGAAAAAATGACTCTCCGATGAAAATCACAAAAAATCCATCGATGACCTGTCGGACTTTTGGCTCGGTTGAACATTCCTTCCATGAGGCCCCATGCGTTCTTAGGCATGATTGGGAGCGAACGATCCCCGCCCACATACTCAACCCGGAGAAAAACTCGATGATTCGAAAAGCAATCACCGCCTTACTCGCACGTACGGCCGTTTTCGCCGTATTGGCGATAAGCGCTTTGGCTCAGGCCCAATCAAGCTGGGGCCAACAGGCAGGGCTGACCAATCCCGGCTTTGAGACGCCACGGGTTGAAGAGGGGACTTTCGTACTCGCCGACGTACTCCTCGAAACCATGCCCGGATGGAAGACCACCGACACCCACTTCGAAATCTGGGGTACGGGATTTAAGGGAGTTCCAGCGCATGAGGGCACTCAATTCGTGGAACTAAACGCGTACATCGATGGGACTCTTTATCAGGATTCCACAGGGATTCAGCAGGGCTCCGTGCTCGAGTTCACGTTTGCTCATCGCGGTCGCAACGGCGATGACACCATGAAGCTGACTATCACGGACCTGGGGGCTGACAACTCCCTAGGTGGAGGCGATGACACTGTTCTCTTTACCAAAGAATTCACCACCGGGAAGGACGCCTGGGCCGTTTACGACAGCACAACCGAACAGCGAATCGTGGGATTGGGGAATACCGTACGGTTCGGTTACGGGGCGGTCTCCACTGCCACTGGAGAGCTAGGAGAAGGAAATCTTCTGGATGCAGCGAACTTTGGGATCGGGGTGGTTTCTGCACCAGCGGTTTCTGCCATGGAGTTCAAATTGATCCCGGCTGGCACATTCGTAATGGGTTCTCCAGATAGCGAAGAAGGCCGTGACGATGATGAACGACAGCATGAGGTGACGATCACACGCGATTTTTACATGGGCGTCACCGAAGTCACGCAATCTCAGTGGCAGCAGGTCATGGGGACCACACCCTGGA
>JAEUIQ010000057.1 GCA_016794985.1 Planctomycetaceae bacterium
GACTCGGCAGTGGCGCTGGTGGCATTGGTGACCGGGCTTGGCTTATCAGACGCCGAGTTCCGACCGCCACTTTGCAGCCAATATCCATAGCCAATTAGGCTCAGCCCCAGCACAGCAAAGGCGATGCGTTTCAGTAGGTCGTTGGTAATGGTCATGATCTTATTCCGGTAGATGATTGTATTTGAAATTCAGTTTGATGTCAGTGTCGGATATCCCTGCCACCAAATCACGCCCAAGCCAACTCGGGCCAAGCGTCTTCCTGCTCTTCAGCATCACGCTGCGGTGTTCGCCCCACGAGCACCGGCAAGAGTAAAACTGCACCCACGCCCATCAGCGTCCAACCAAGTGAGTAGTCGTTGCGAAGCAAGGCGGCCGTTGCGGCAAGAGATCGCACGGCCGATTTAGGCAACCGCTTTGGAAGCTTTATTCCTATTGGCAAGCCGGGGTTCATAACATATTGCGTTGATCACCTACTACAAAAAAACAATTCCTGCGCATTTATTTCGGCAAGATGATAGCGTCGACCACTTGTCAAGAGCTCAGCCGAATTCAGGATGCATATCGTATCGACATCGAAAAATGCCGTTACTTTCTCGAACGTGGCATTAACAGCGAACACAACTGCGAATTTCTTAGGTCGCGTTACTCGTCGGTGCTAAGATTTCGGATTATCTCCTGAAAAGATGCCTTTAGACCGACGGCTACTCCGCAATTTTCACTGCCAAACCGAGCCCACATTTCTGCATTTGTGTGGTCTTCTAGATAAGCATAAACTCTTGACATCAAGAGAACGCGACGAATCTTGGTCATCGTTGGCATCAAGCGAATTGCAGTGTCGCTGTCAATTTCTTCGATTGTTAGCTTTGTAAAGGGCAGCGGAAAGTCAACATATCGATCGAAAAATACAAACGCACCGTCTCGAAAACATCTAACTAGACTGTCCAGTCCCTCCAAACCACTTTTTAGATCCCACCAGTAATCCGACAAATCATCCGGTGCAAGTCGCGATTTCATTTCACAATCAATGGATGAACTTGTTTTAATATCAAATTGACGTGAGGTTCCTGCGCAGGGCAGAAATGAAAGATGCTCTCCGAGATTTACACAGCAAGCACGTTCATCGCTACGAATTTGCACATCCACGCAATCAATGAACGGTCCACGGACACGAATCCAACTTCTCCCGCGACTTACAAATCCTCGATGTGTTAATTCGGCGCATAGCATGTTCTCAACTGAATTGACGAATTCTGATTTCTTCACATAAATCTCCACTGCTAACGAACCGTGATACCGAATTTACGCAGCTTCGCCAAGAGACGCTTTGTTGGTCCAATTTTTCCTGTCACCGCACTACGGGAAAATTCCCATATTACTTCATCAACTAAACCTCCACGCAACATCCTGACGTCCCTCGCAAGTTCTTGTCGAACGGCTTGACTGAGGCCGGTCCGCCCAACCTTTGATTCAATCGCAACGATCCGATTTCCCTGCTTCAAAACATCGACACGCCGAAGTCCGCCAATCACACGAAAGTTCTGTTCAATCAGTGCCGGAGCTTCTCGCAGTCGTATCGCGTCCCTAGCAGCATTACCAGCAAGCTTATTAGCTTGAACGTTAGAATATCCCTTTCCAGCATTATGCGCCAATACACCATTGGTGCCGACGTAGTACACATGTTCATCATTCACTTCCAAGTTATAGACGGGTTCCGGTCCCGGGCGGGGGAGTTTTTGTTGGACCCAGTGGATGTCGCCTGCGAGGGTTTGAAGTCGCTCGCCGATTTGTAACTCGCCCGCTTGGACGAATTCGGCACGGTCTACTGACCAGAATGGGTGATTGGCTGTAACGCCGATGGAGTCGGTTGGGGCAGTGCTAAGAGCAGAGGGCGAAGGGCTATGGGCGGTGGGCGAAGAGCCAAAGCTCATGGGTGGGGTGTTGGTTAGGACTAAGTCTAGGACGTTGGCGCTAGCGTGTTTGAAGGTGGCGGTGACAACTTGGCCTGGACCTGCTGGGACGAGCGGGGCGGGTTCCAGGTCCACGATCCACGCCGGACCGGAAATGCCAAGCTCTGGCAAGTCCAACTCTACAACCATCCCCAACACTTGGTTCCGATTCATCGTCGCTTCAAGCAACAACTCGGTGAGGTGACTGTAGATGGGGCGTAAGGGAGCACCGAATGTGGAGATGCCTGACGATTCCAGATTGGCCGTTGGAAGAATGGCATCGGGCTCGGTCGGATTCTCGATCGTATTCTCGATCGGTGCGATGGACGGTGATTGCGGTGCTGCCGAAAGCAAGTAATCTTCATTACCGGACAACATCACCGGGATGGGTTCCACGACCAGCGTCATCTTTTCGATCAGCCAATCTTCGGGCCGGAGCATTTCGATTTCGAGCATCGTGCCATCGGGCTTGGGCAGCTCGAGCTTGAGCTTCATCCACTGATACCAATTCGGCTCAGTGAACGTTCGCCGCTCGGCAGCGCTCACTTCCGGATTAAACGCCGGAACCCGAATCCCCACGCGCATGTCTTTGATGGGAACTTTGACCAAGGCCGGAGCACGCGACTCGGCAGTGGCGCTGGCGGCATTGGTGACCGGGGTTGGTTTGTCAGGCGCCGCGTTTCGACCGCCACTTTGCAGCCAATATCCATAGCCAATTAGGCTCAGCCCCAGCACAGCAAAGGCGATGCGTTTTAGTAGGTCGTTGGTAATGGTCATGATCTTATTCCGGTAGATGATTGTATTTGAAATTCAGTTTGATGTCAGTGTCGAATATCCCTGCCGCCAAATCACGCCCAAGCCAACTCGGGCCAAGCTTGCCCTTGATCTTCCGATTGCCGCTGGTTGGATCGAGCCCTGAAAACTTGAACCAAGGCCACAGCGCCGGCACCGATGATGATCCAACCGGCCGCTGCGTCGCTACGGACCAACGTCGGAGTGGCCGCCAACGGAATGGTTGGCGTCGCGACGATTTCTGCCCATCGATTCTCGGTCGCGTAGGTACTAACATCGACCGTGCCGACAAAGCAGTAATTGTCCAAGATGTTGCGGATAGAAGACTGCATGGTCGATTTCCCGGCCAACACGTCGCCGGCCTCGCGGAACGATCGCATTGCTCGCCCAATTTTCGAGATCTCGTCACAGGCGCC
>JAEUIQ010000109.1 GCA_016794985.1 Planctomycetaceae bacterium
ACCAAACAAACTAAAATCTTTCATGGTGGTCTCCCCAACGGCGTCAACCGTTGTCTAAAGAACTTGAAACTTCCGACCGTGCGATTATCGCACGGCGGGAGACCACTTTTCAAGTTTTAACAATTTTTGGGACGCTTCCAAAGGAATATTCAGAACCTGAATGCACCGGCTCACTCGCAACATTCCTCTGCCCCCATTGCTCTGCCAACTTCTTGCACGCGCAAAAGACGGACAGGCCCATGAATTTGGGCAAAGGAATTCGGGCAAAGGAATATTCAGAACCTGAATGCACCGGCTCGCGCGCAACATTCCTCTGCCCGCATTCCTTTGCCAACTTCTTGCACGCACAAAAGACAGACAGACTCATGAATTCGGGCAAAGGAATTCGGGCAAAGGAATATTCAGAATCTGAATGCACCGGCCCACGCGCCATATTCCTCTGCCCCCATTCCTCTGCCAACTTCTTGCACGCACAAAAGACAGACAGGCCCATGAATTTGGGCAAAGGAATTCGGGCAAAGGAATATTCAGAACCTGAATGCACCGGCTCGCGCGCAACATTCCTCTGCCCCCATTCCTCTGCCAACTTCTTGCACGCGCAAAAGACAGACAGGCCCATGAATTCGGGCAAAGGAATTCGGGCAAAGGAATATTCAGAACCTGAATGCACCGGCTCGCGCGCAACATTCCTCTGCCAACTTCTTGCACTCACAAAAGACAGACAGACTCATGAATTGGGGCAAAGGAATTCGGGCAAAGAAATATTCAGAACCTGAATGCACCGGCTCACTCGCCATATTCCTTTGCCCCCATTCCTCTGCCAACTTCATGCACGCACCGAAGACGGACAGGCCCATGAATTCGTGCACACGAGTCTTAAAAGACGGAATTCACTGACTAACACGCCATATTCCTTTGCCCACCATTACTCGGGAGACCGATATCTCGACGCACCCAGACGACTCGCACACGGCGGCAGTCCGTTCGCCGTCGGCGTCTATTGCTGTCTCACTATCGGTTGCGGAGACGTTCGTTTTAGAAATTCATGCTGGGAGGCACTTCAGGAAAGAGTTATTTGAAATAATCGGTTCTCGAGGTCGTTAAAAATGCGTAGGCCTGCTGAGCCATTTCACCGTCTTCATCCGAATGCAAGCACCACACGTGTATCGCCGTCGATTCAGCGTGAATGCAACCAGCGCCACGCCTGTTGGCGAGCGGGTCCAGTTCCACGCCAACAAAGTGCAGTTCTCGACAAACCTGTTCCCGAATCAAGGCTGAATTTTCTCCGATGCCTCCAGTGAAAATTATTCCATCCAATCCTTGTAGATCTACCATCATGGCTCCGATTTCACGTGCGACACGATGAACATACACTTCCACCGCTTCACGGGACTCCGGCGTCTCGCTGGCGACCAGCGTCCGCATGTCACCCGAAGTTTCGGAAATCCCGCGTAAGCCCGATTCCCGGTAGAGTAGCTGCGAAACGTGTTCTACCGACATCTGTTTTCGCTGCAATAAATGCAGGATCAGCCCCGGGTCAATGGAACCGCAGCGAGTAGCCATCGGGAGTCCATCCAAGGGAGTTAAGCCCATGGTGGTGGCGACGCTTTTTCCATGATGAACGGCACATAAGCTACTGCCTCCCCCTAAATGAGCGATGACGAGACGGCGGTTCACTAACTCGGGGTCTCGGACTCCGAGTTGCCGCAAGATGGACTGAAATGACAAACCATGAAACCCATAGCGCCGGAGTCCATGTCGCGAGAGCCAACGTGGAATGGCAAACTGCGAGTTCGTGGTAGGGATGGTGTGGTGAAACGCTGTATCAAAGCACGCAACTTGGGCCACGCCAGGAAACCGATTCTTGGTAAAACCTATCGCGTCCAAACAAGAGGGTTGATGCAGTGGAGCCCAGCTTGAGAACGACTCAAGTCGTTCGAGCATCGTTTGGTCGATTACCATCGGTCCATGGTAGACTCCTCCTCCGTGGACCACTCGATGCACGATACCTTGAATCCTGATCGGATAAGTCTTTAGCCGTTCGAAAACGACGTTTAGTACCTGAGAATGAAGTGACTCCGCTGACACTAACGAAATCTTCAATGGTTGTGGTTCGGGCGAAGCATCGCTATCAAGTTCGTTATTCCAACAAAGCAAGTGATCTTGGGCGTCGAAATGACCAGTGATCCAACGTTCCGGTTTACCCCGTAGGCGAAAAACCGCGAACTTGAGCGAAGTAGAGCCGATGTTCAGTGTGATCAATACGTCATGCATTTCAGCACCCAGTTCCCGGTTGAAGCGCCGTCAATTCGCGGAAAGGCACGTTCCGCTCAGCTCCAACGCCAGTCTCGAATCTCGGGCATGTCATCACCATATTTTCGGATATACTGTTGATGTTCCAGCAATCGTTCGTCCAACGATTGTTTGAAATGATCTGCAGTTGCACCCAATTGGGGCAGTCGATCAATCACGTCTTCGCACAAATGAAAGCGGTCCAATTCGTTAAGCACGACCATATCGAAGGGAGTCGTGGTCGTTCCTTCTTCCTTGTAACCTCGAACATGCAGGTTGCGATGGTTGTTACGGCGGTACGTCAAGCGATGAATTAGCCAAGGATAGCCATGAAACGCGAAAATAATTGGTTTATCCTTGGTGAAAATCGCATCGAAATCCCGGTCTGATAAACCGTGCGGATGCTCTTTGGTAGGTTGCAGCTTCATAAGATTGACCACATTGACCACACGAATTCTCAATTGTGGCAAGTGTTCTCGCAACAACTTCACCGCAGCGATAGTTTCCAAGGTAGGGACGTCGCCGCAACAGGCCATGACGACATCCGGTTCCGAGCCCGCATCATTGCTGGCCCAGCTCCAAATACCAGCTCCTAAATGGCAATGCTTGATGGCTTGATCGATGTCCAACCATTGTAACGATGGCTGTTTGCCTGCGACGATCACGTTGATGTAGTTTCGGCTGCGGAGGCAATGGTCGGTAACGGACAGCAAACAGTTTCCATCGGGCGGCAAGTAAACGCGAATCACCTCGGCCTTCTTGTTGACGACGTGATCGATGAATCCTGGATCCTGATGACTAAAACCATTGTGATCCTGTCGCCAGACATGCGAACTCAAGAGATAATTAAGCGAGGCGACCGGGCGACGCCAAGGGATGTGATTGCAAACTTTAAGCCACTTTGCATGTTGGTTGAACATCGAGTCGATGATGTGAATGAACGCCTCGTAGCACGAGAAAAATCCGTGCCGACCGGTCAATAAGTAACCTTCCAGCCAGCCTTGACATTGGTGCTCGCTTAAAACCTCCATCACGCGACCGTCGGGCGACAAGCGATCATCTTCTGGATAGATCTCGCCCATAAAGCAACGCTGCGTGACGTCCAAGACGTCTTGCCACCGGTTCGAGTTATTCTCGTCGGGACTAAAGAGACGAAAATTCTTCGAGTCCAAATTGCATTTCATCACGTCGCGAAGAAAAGTTCCCATGGTACGGGTTGCTTCCGCCACGATATGTCCTGGTTGTCGAACGTCGATGGCGAAGTCGCGAAAATCTGGCAGTTTCAGTGGCTGAAGTCGCAACCCACCGTTTGCGTGCGGTGAATCACTCATCCGGAATTGGCCGTTCGGAGGCAACTCGGCCAGCTCGGGTGCCAGTCGCCCTTGTTTATCAAATAGCTCTTCGGGACGATAGCTCTTTAGCCACGCTTCCAAAACCTGGAGGTGACCGGTTTGTTCCATCTCGGACATGGGAACTTGATGACTTCGCCAATAGTCCTCGCACTTTTTGTTGTCGATGATCGGCGGACAAGTCCAGCCCTTCGGTGTTCGAAAGACAAGCATTGGCCACTTGGGTCGCGCGAGTTCGCCGTGTTCTCTAGCTCGACCCCAGATTTCCTTTATCTCAGCGACGGCCGAGTCCAAGGTCGCGGCCAACTTCTGATGCACTTCGAATGGTTCGCGACCTTCCACGAAGTAAGGCGAGTAACCCATACCCTCAAAATACTGTCGAAGTTCCGATTGCGGGATTCGTGCCAAGAAACATGGATTCGCAATCTTGTAGCCATTCAAATGCAAGATTGGCAGTACAGCGCCGTCGCGTTGTGGATTCAAGAATTTGTTTCCATGCCAACCCGTGGCCAGCGGACCCGTCTCGGCTTCTCCGTCCCCGACGATGCAGGCCACTATCAAATTGGGATTGTCGAACGCCGCTCCAAACGCATGGCTTAACGCGTACCCCAATTCTCCACCTTCGTGAATACTTCCAGGGGTCTCGGGGGCGACGTGACTGGGAATGCCACCTGGGAAGCTGAATTGGCGAAACAAACGCCGCAACCCATCAAGGTCGCGACCAACGTTCGGGTAGTATTCCGAGTAGGTACCTTCAAGATACGCATGAGCCACCAAAGACGGGCCGCCGTGACCTGGGCCGATGATGTACATCATTTCGAGCATGTACTGTTTGATGATCCGGTTCAAATGGGTATACAGCATATTGAGGCCAGGCGAAGTGCCCCAATGCCCCAACAAACGCGGCTTGACATGTTCACGTTTCAAGGGCTCATGCAAAAGCGGATTGTCAAGTAAGTAGATCTGGCCGACCGAAAGATAGTTCGAAGCACGCCAATAGGCATCCAGCAACCGAAGTTCCGTTTCACCCAGCGGTTGCACATCGCCTGAATTTGGTTTCATAACGACTTTGAAATCAACCGAGTTGTGACTCATTTTCCGACTCCCTTCGCCAATTGAAATCAAGCCAACATGCTAACTCCTTTTGATGGATAGCACGTGGCCGTAAAGAAACGACAGACCGCTTTAACGGGATTTTGTCGTGACGCAGCTATCAACGAAATTCCACCCGAGATCATAGCATCAAATGCGAACGCGCAAAATGTGTCAAAACGACTCGATGCTCTGGCGAATGTGAAACCGTCTTCATCTTGCACCTGATGTGCAAGGCATTACGATGTTGTTTTAGTGGCATTGTTTGCCGAGGGAAGATCGGCAATGTTCCATGATTATCCGATGAGTGACGGATCAATCTCGCGGCGAACGCCAGACGATACGTTTTGCCTTCCGGGTCCAATAGTCAAAAAATCAACGATGGCAACAAAACTCTCATCGTCCAAACCAAACAAAAAAAGAGTTTGTCGATCGGGAGTGCCAACCGACAAACTCTTGATACGCGACTTCAGCCGGATTAGCTGAACAGCTCTTTGATCACCTTGCCGCCGTTGGCAATCTTCATGGGGCGACCGTTGCTGCTTTGGAAGGTCGTGCTGAGCGAGATGCCCATGGCTTGGCAGACGCTGGCCATCAAGTCTTCCGACGAATAGCTAGGACCGTCGACTTGAGTTCCGTCCTCGTTGGTCTGGCCCACCGCAATGCCACCCTTGATCCCGCCACCACCGACGACAACGCTCCAGCAACGAGCCCAGTGGTCGCGCCCGGTATTGCCATTGATGCGAGGTGTGCGACCGAACTCGCCCATCCACAGCACCACGGTATCTTGCCACAGCCCGCGTTCCGTAAGGTCTTGTACCAAAGCGCTCATGCCCTTGTCCAACTCGGGTAGGCGTTGGTCCTGCAACGTGGGGAAAATATTGTCGTGATTATCCCAGCCGCCCAAGTTGACCTCAACAAACGGAACGTTGGCTTCGACCAAACGGCGAGCCAACAAGCAGCTGCGACCAAAATTCGTCGTGCCGTAACGTTCGGCTGCGGCGGTCGGTTCTTGCGAAACATTGAATGCCGACATTTGTTGGCTGGTCATCAATTGCAGGGTCTTGTCCAGGACCTTGGCGTGTTCCGCTGCGCCGGTGCCTCGGTTTTCGCTGATGAAGCTCGACTCGATCATTTGCAAAGACGATAGCCGACGTTGCAAACGAGCTTCGTTAACGCTCATTTCCAAATCGCGAATTCGTCCATTGGAGTCGACATTGAATGGAGCCCAGGACATGCCCAAGAAACCAGGTCCTTCGCTGGCGCCACCAATCGAAACAAACGGTGGTATCTCGAGTTCTTTGCGATACTCGGCCAACTCATGAGCAATCACCGAACCGTAGCTTGGGTGTTGCACGTTCGGATTCGGAACATAGCCAGTGTGCATGTAATATCGCCCGCGATCGTGGTCGGCCTCGCGAGTGCTCATGTTGCGCACGATTGATAAACGATCCATGACCTGGGCGGTCAACGGCATGTGTTCGCAAATTTCCACATCACCGGAGGTCCGAATGGGCTTGAATGGCCCGCCTGTGGCAGCACCCGGTTTCAGATCCCAGATATCGATGGTCGAAGGGCCACCGCCCATCCACATCAAGATACAACGTTTGTTGTTGGCGCGGAGCGTTGCCGCTGCCGACGCCAAGGTGTGATTCATTGCCATCGAAGCTCCCACCATGGCGGAAGCTCCCAACATGTGGCTCATGAAGTGACGGCGGGACATGCCGGACGGTGTCGAAAAAAACATGGACTAGCTCCTAGTGGTTAAAAATGAACTCGTTGCTATTCAACAGTGCCCACCAAATATCTTCCAAACCTTCAACCGGTGAATTGGACGATTGCACCAGTTGCAGGAACGCGGTCGCTTCTTTGCGGCTTGGCTTGCGAGCCAATGCAGCTTCGAACATTCGCTCGATCTTCACTCGAACATCCGTTTTCGGATCCTGCAGAATTTGCTGCAGCACACCACCCCCGTCGGCTCGGGTCGCCGCACGGACCATCTCGCCGTTGAACATCATCAATACTTGCGCGATTGTGCCACTAAAGTCGATCGATTCATCACCTTCATCGGTACCAAACTCGCGAGAGAACTGTTGCAACCACGCGTTCTTTTGCTCTTCGGTGGTTTGGTAGTTGGATTCTTCACTTGGACCACGGGTGAGGAGCAACAGCGACTCGTACAACTCTTCAGCCGCGAAGGGGCGAATGTAATAGTGCGAAAACTGGGGCACCTCACCTAATGTCGGGTCGTCGCGCTGATTGCCTGGATTCACTTTGCTAGAAAGTTGGTAGGCTTCACTCAACACCAACCATTCAATCAACTTCTTTTGGTCGAACTCCGACTTGCGAAATTCTTCAGCCAAATACGACAGCAACTCGACATTGGAAGGCACATTGTGCGAGCCCAAGTCATCAATTGGCTTGGTAAAGCCGTAGCCATAGAAATGTCCCCACATGCGATTGATCGCCGATTGGGCAAAATATGGCGAGCCCAACACCAGCTTTGACAATTCTTGACGCCGATTGACATCTTCTACATAACCACTGGGGTTGATCTTGGTCCCGTCGACAAACACGGGATATGCCACTTTTACTAGTCCATTGCGTAGTTCATAAAATAGATCGGCCTTTTCCGGATTGTTGCTCTCGCCGGCGTAGTCTTGGTCAATCAATTCGGCACTGGCAATATCGTCAGTACCAGGTACGAATCGGCGCAGGGCCCGCGTCTGGCGAAAGAAGGCGTTGAACTCCCAATACTTGTCCTGCTTCCAATCGTTAAAGGGATGATTGTGGCACTGGGTACATTGAATCTGTAAGCCGAGAAAAAGCTTACTGACCGACGAGGTGGCCAAGGTTGCGTTTTCCTCGTTGACCTTGTCTGCCAAGAAATTGGTCGCACCATTGAAGTTGTCGGTGCCCGGTTTGGTCGAGCCCGTCGCGGTGATCAAGTCGTGAACCATCGTGTGGTATGGCTTGTTCCGAGCAAAACTATCTCGCAGATATTTCTGCATGCCTTCGCGACTGACTAGCGAATTGTTCGCTGTGCCGCCGGTTCGACCAATCAGTAAGTTCGTCCAAATCGTTGTCCAGTTCCGAGCGTAGTCCAATGTGTACCGCTCGTCGTACAGCAATCGCTGTACTAACGCGGCCCGTTTGTCCTCCGCTTCATCGTTTTCGAATTCGCTTTGCTCGGCGGGACTAGGAATTCGCCCGAGCAAATCCACGTACAAACGCCGGACCCATTTTGCATCAGTTTCAGGCGCCGAAGGACTCAGGTTGAAATCCGCCCAAGACTTTCTAACCAATTCGTTGATCTTCTCAACTTGAACCGGGATGCGTGCCGACTCTTTTACGTCTGCAACGCCAAGAGTCGAAACGTGGAGAACCGAACCCGACTCAACTGCAGTCGAAACACCGACCGAAGGGAGCGAAGTATCTTGTGCAGCACAAAATCCAGTGCCTGCCAAGACAAAGGCCAAGCCAAGAACCGCATTCAACAGCGGGGAGCTCTGGATATCTGAGGACGTTTTTTGCATCAGCCGCGATCCTTCAAGTTCATGAACCGACCCCACAGCCGCTCGCGACCCGCCGGCCAAACCGTGGCCCGTTCCGCGAACGTACGCCAACCGGCCCTCACCGACTCGGGTGACTCGACCAGCGCCAATCTTCTTGGCACCTCGTCAAGTATATCTGAAATATCAGACAAGAACTACAAGAAACTCATTCGAGACGCCAATGACCCGTGTATTGAAAGTGATCACTGTTCAAAAAGTGAGCACTTTGTTTTTGATCACTGATTCGTGGTTCGGTTTTTGAGAATTGCTCGACCACCGAATGGTTACTCGGCGGAAGTTAAAAGGAAGGACTGGCAAATCAGCAGAATCCCCTGTATTTACCAGCCCTTGCCTCGCCTCGTCTCGTTTCCGACCCCGTCCAAAGTGCTCTTCTCAACACCGAATTCGGTGGTTGGTGGTTTTCACTTTTCCGGGTTGCTCGAATACGAAAGATGGAGTGACGCAAATGCAGTGCCAGTTCCCATCGGTCGGCGGATTTATGGTCGAATTGCTGGGAAATCACGGAATAGGCGTTGGTATTTAAGAATAAACCGAGTAGAATCTCCGGCCCGACCTTAGCTGAATAGGGTCGGTTGGTTGCTAGAATCGAAGTATCGATCGGCATTGCAGTTGGACCGCGTAACGAAGTACGGCGCGGAAGAGTTTTGCTCGAAGAATAGAGGGACCGATGGGAACGAAGAAATCTGGAAAAGGTCGACGCAAGTTGGGTCAAAAGAAGCGAAAGATGCGATCGAAGATCCGCCATCGCAAGTAGTGTCGGTTTTTGCCGCTCGCAGACTAATGATCTAGTGTGCCGCTGGGAAATCTGGCCGCCTTTTTCGGACTGGGTAGCCTTTTTGTAGTCAGGGTCTTTGATTGACCGGGCGAATCCTCGTTCTATTGGCGGCGTTCTTGTGGAGCACGAGCGGCTTGTTTGCCAAAAGCCCGGCACTCGCGGAGATTCCGCAGGATGACCGGGCCGTTTGTCTGACCTTTTGGCGGGCGGTTTTTGCATGCCTGATGGTCGTCTTCTTTATTCGCCGCTGGACGTTTGACTGGCGAATGCTACCGATGGCGGCGTGTTTCGCCATCATGACCTGGAGCTTCATCAGTGCTTTGGTCCACATCGAAGCGGCTCTCGCGATATGGTTGCAGTATGTTGCTCCCGCGTGGGTGGTGATTTTTTCTTGGTTGTTTTTTCGCGAGTCGCCCGATGCCACCAGTCGACCCATGCTCGCATTCGCCGTGGTTGGCCTCGGCATTATCTTGGTAGCTCAATTTTTGGCGATAGAGCAGTTTTCTGCCTGGGGCATTTCCGCAGCAATCATTTCCGGTGTTACTTTTGCCGGCGTCGTGATTTTTTTGCGGCGTTTGAAAGATTGCGATGCACTGCTCCTGGTTTTCGTGAATCAAGCCGTGACTGCGGGATTGTTGGCTCCGCTGGCGTTGACGGGTTACGTACCGCACGACATTCAATGGTTGTATTTGGCAGGATTCGGTGTTTTTCAAATGGGCCTACCCTACCTGCTGTTTGCGCTGGCGCTGCGAAAGATCAGTAGTCATGAAGCCAGCGGTCTGGGAATGCTCGAGCCAATCCTAGTGCCCGTCTGGGTGTACTTGGCGTGGGGAAGTCAGCCCGACTACCAACCACCGGATCTTGGCACCTTAGTGGGGGGGGGCTTGATTCTTGGCGGGTTGGTTTTGCAACTATCGCTTCATGCTCGCCGAAGTTGGTCCCAGACAAAAGTCGCCAAATAGACCGCGCCGGCCACAATGGTTGCCACAACCGCAGCCAACGACAAAAGTGTGATGAGCAACAACCATAATGGCTCAAAGATCGGAAACCAATCTGACAGAGAGATTCCGAATGCGGCGTGGACGACGTTAAGTGACAACCACAACCCAAGTAGAATTGCCCCGCCCCGTAGTCCACCGTGATAATCGCTGCGGCTGGGTGCGGCGTGCAAGGTAATGCACAACACCAGGTACAAATAGAGCCAGAACTTTGGGCTGGTCGGTTGGAACGTTGTCAGAAAGGAATTCCAAGTCGCGGTGGCCGCGGTCCGCACGCCCTCCCACTCGAGCGATAGAGAAGATGCCTGGCTCGATGCATTGGCGAACAAGGTTTCGACCACTTGTGGATACATGGCCCATGTCACTAACAACAGGACGGTGGCGCCACCGAACAAGGGAGCAATCCCGATAAAGAAGTTCCCCGCTTCCTGCCACCAGCTCCCGCGATGATAAGTGTGTCGAACATAGCCCAGGCGGCCTTCGTTGATGTCCGGGGCGAATAACGCGACGCTTTCAATTTCGTGGGCAAATAACCAACAGGCCACCACATGGCTGGCTTCATGGATCGGGGTTCCAATCCAGCCCGTCCACAAAGCGGCGTTCCATCCGAACCGTTGGATCAATCGACGTTGTACCAAGACTTCAATGCCGTGAAACAACAATGCAAAAGCGCCCAGCGGTGCGAAGACCCACAGGAGTTGCGCGCCCAGCGATTGAGCGAATAACAGCAATCGCTCGGAAAACAGGTCGGCGAGAAGGAGAATCGGTGGCGTCATGCTCAGAATAAGTCAGCTGGTTGAACTTGCCAAAGCTTCTTCAGAGCAAACAAGCCTGAAAGCCCGCAGATGCCAAACGTCATCAGCAACACGCCAATGATTCGCCCGCCGCTCATCGACAAGTCGATACCCGCTGCGGCTCCTGTCACAAAATACAACACCCACGAAAGCGCCAACGCCGGTATGAAAGCGAAAACCGCTAAGTACGCGGCCTGCTTCATTACCACGCCACCCAAATAAACCGAGCTGTAACCCATGGCTCGTAAGGTCGCATACTCGGGTAATCGAGCAGTCACATCATTGGCCAACACCATATAGACGATCGCGGTGCCCACAATCGCAGCGATGCCAACTCCTAAAGTAAAAATAAAACCGATCGGTGTTTCCCCGACCCAGCGACGCAACTCGCGCTGCGTGACTTCCGATCGTTGCAAGATTTCCACGGGTGCCGCGCCGCTCGTGTCACTTAGCCGAGCGCGGAGTCGATGAGCGAGTTCATCGGGGTCTAAACCATCCTCAATGCGCACCAATCCCAGACTGGTTTCTCGTTCACGGAAGTAAGGCGCCAACTTGGAGAATGTGTTCTCGGAAACGATCGCAGCTCCATTACAAGCCAAACCAGAACCCATGGAAAACAAACCGGAAACAGTCAACGATTGGTCTGAAACGACCACCGCACGACCAATGTCCAATGGCCCGAAACGTCGGCCATCGGCCGGACTAAAATCGGGATGACATTTGGAATCGATCAATAAAGAACCAGGTGCGGACAACTTATCGAAATTGGCCGTGACTTGTGGATCGTTGAACGGGTTCTGAGCGACTTCGACTCCAAACAACAAGACCCCGTGTGGTTGTCCGTCGCGATTTCGCCAACTCCCCATCGTGATTTGAACTTGCGAAACCGCCCGAACTCCCGCACATCCTGCGATTTCGTCCAATACCCGACGATCGAATTTGTCGGTGTCCGCCAAATGCAAATAGTTTGGCGACCGGATCAGGAGGTCAAAGTCCAGTTTGTCAAAGATGTTGGTGGCCGTGTTTTGAACCGCTCCCAAGAACCCCAATTGCATAAAGATGAGAACAATCGCGACGCCGATGCCGGCCAGCGCCAAGGCGGTCTTGCGAGGTTGGCTGACAATGTTCTGCAGCGCCAGGTTTGTACGCATCCGTTCCCTGCCACTATTTTGTGGAAAAGATCACCGTGACTTGCAAGTTGATGAGCTTGGCTGCGACGGGGACATCATTCTCGTTGAGCTCGATGCGAACACGGACCGATTCACGATCCACCAACGCCAACGGGTTGGGATTTGGCAGACTACTGTTGCCCACCACTGGCGTTATTTCTACGACTCGACCGGTAAGCTCGCGCTCGAGGGCCAAACTTTGAAGCTTGACTTCATTGCCGACCGAAATCTGGGAGATCAAGCGATCGGGAACTTCGGCCACACAATCCATCTGCGACAAGTCGGCAACTTGCATGATTGGCGTCGGCAACGCCACGTCGCCCGCTTTGGCCAAGACTTGAACGACGACTCCGTCGAGCGGTGCAAGGATCCGGGCTTCACTCGCCAGGGCTTTCGCTGCACTCACTGCCAAATCAGCCGAAGTTTCTTGCTGTTGGAGCGCCGCCAGCGTTTTGTGTTGCTCGCTGGCTCGGGCAAGAGCGGAACGCGCCGCTTCCAGTTCGAGAGCGGCGGCTTCGCGGGCCGAAGCATGCTGCTTGTTGGCATAAGTGAGTTGAATCTCTGCCTCGGTAATCGCGAGTTTTTGCTCGTCGATCGCTGTGGTGGCCACGAATGCTTCGGTCTTCGGGTCTTTGGCCAGATTCTCCAAGCGAGCTAATTTCGCCTTGGCGGCCGCGAGTTTTCGTTCCGGGATTTCCAACAGGTCTCGAGTTTCTGCTTGCCGAAGTTGCAATTCCGCCAGCGACACGGCCAGTTGGGCTGCTTCCACTTGCCCTTGTGCCATCGCAACTTTTTGAGCGAGTTCATGTTTCGCTTCGCTCGCCTGCGCGGCGGCTAACGCGGCTTGGCGTTGCAAGTTTTCGTACAAGGGAAACGTGGCCAGTTCCGTTTCGTTCTTGCGAATGGTTTGACCTTGAGTCACGGCAATCGACTCGACCACCTGGTTCGGCGGACCAAACACATTAACCAGACCTGATCGAGGAACTAATGTCCCCTGAGCAATCACCTGAATCGGCTCTTGGTCGCGAATCGAATCCGTGTCGGACACGGCCTTGCCGACCGGCGCGGCAAATTCTCGGACCAACCAGCCCAACAGAAAACCGCCGCCCAGTGTGCCGCAGACCAATAGAAGCTTGAGAGCTTTCATGTCGAAAGTCGGAATTCCAGGGCTGAGAGGGAGGTTGCGTCTGGACCGTCGAAAATGGGCTTGCGCGCTGTGCTTCGCGGAGCAACCAACCCGAACGAGTATGGAGTGGGCGGAGTCTCTCGCGCTCACGCTTCGGGTTGGGATTTTCGACAATCCTTCGCTGGGATGGTCCAAGACACCATGTTAATCGGCAGTGCCGCAAATCAACACGATGCAAGCTCGAACTTTGCGACCATTGCCGGTTGAAGTAATCCGACTGAAAATTCCATCTGCGTAGAAATCTTGCCCCGCCACTCCGACGCTGCGAAGCATTTTTTCTGGCGAAGACAGGCCCGCAGGGCAACGCAGTGAAGCATTCTTTCTGGAGAAAACAGGCCCGAATGGGCCGAAACAACCCTAGCCGGTCGGCGCAAGCCACCGGTTAGAGTGCCCCCTCATCCGAAAAAGGCCCGAATGGGCCGACACAAGTGCTGAACGTGAGCACAAAAAAATGCGTCACAGCGTTGCCCGCAGGGGCTGGAGAAATCCTCGCGTTTGAGCGAACGCCACGCCTTCGACTGCCATCTCATCCAACAATCGCCTGAAATGCCGACAGGATCGCTGGACGTACAGAATTAAGAATGCGTCATCCAGGAACGCGGGACCGTGTTGCCACCTCCTCCTTGACGCGAACCAACCGGTCGATATCTTAATGAGACTGAGTCTCGATTGCATCAGTGATCGAGGCTTGCCGGGTCGGCGGTCCGACCGAGCGACCAGCAAACTTCCATTCGTATCGGAATTTGCAGTTTTCTACTGTCCTGCATCTCAGCCAGCCACGCCACTTCCGGCCCAGCCAGCGATCGCAAGCAACGACTAGTAGCCCAGCCCAGTTCTGCAACCAAGGCCCAGTGTCGTGGACCGTTTCTTCGGTCCATTTTTTTGGTCAGCTAGATCGGACAGGTGACCCAAGGTCCAACGATCCGCTTGCCTCGGTTGTGTTATTGGTTTTTTCAAAACAATGGGTACCTATCCGGTCCCGCACCTGAAGAAAATAGGAAGTGGCAACATGCAGTTCGTAAACAAGACTTCTAGAAGTGTCCCCCGACCCCCAAAAAACCACGTGGGGACAGGCATCGCGAACCGCGTGGGGACAGACACCGCGAACCGCTTGGGGACAGACACCGCGAACCGCTTGGGGACAGGCCCCGCAAACCACGTGGGGACAGACACCGCGAACCGCTTGGGGACAGGCACCGCAAACCGCATGGGGACAGACCCCGCGAACCGCTTGGGGACAGACATCGCAAACCACGTGGGGACAGACCCCGCGAACCGCGTGGGGACAGGCACCGCAAACCGAATGGGGACAGGCACCGCGAACCGCTTGGGGACAGGCCCCGCGAACCGCTTGGGGACAGAAACAAACCGCTTGGGGACAGGCTCCGTGATTTGCAGTTCCTTGCGACGCGGCGGGTTTACCCTAGTGGAACTCTTGGTGGTGATCGCCATCATCGGCGTCTTGATGGGCTTATTGATGCCGGCCGTGCAAATGGCGCGGGAAGCCGCACGTCGCACAAGCTGTCAAAACAACCTGCGACAATTAGGTTTGGCGCTGCACAATTACGAATCGGCCAAGCAAGTCTTTCCGCCTTCGACTCGGATTGACGGTGCTGCCGCCAATCAACCTTGGTCGGCCCAGTCATTCCTGTTGCCCTATTTTGAGGGTGGCAACGTCTACGATCGCATTGACTTCAAGATCGGCTATCACACCGCCGGCAACAAATCATTGTTTCCACCCAACGGCATCGCCGCGCTGCGAATTGCCATGCTGATGTGCCCCAGCGAAGTGAACGACCGTTCGCGAATCGATACCGCGACGGGATTGCCCAACCATTACCCACTCAATTACGCCATGAATGTTGGCCAATACTTGGTGTATAACCCAGTAACAAAAGCGGATGGCGGCGGGATGTTTTTTCCCAATGCCAAGCTGCGACCAGCAAACGTGTCGGATGGCCTGAGCCAGACCTTTGCATTTGGCGAAGTCAAAGCCTTCACGCCACGCTTCCATGATGCCAACCTGCCGGTGGTGGCTCCAACCAATCCGGTTGACGTCGCCGGGCAAGTGAGTGGCGGCGCGTGGTCCACCGAGAATGGACACACCGAGTGGGTTTGCGGTCGCGCCATCCACACGGGTTTTACGACCACCTTCACGCCCAACACGATGGTTCTACGAACGGTTAGCGACGTTACCTACGACTTCGATGTGTCAACCAGTCGCGAAGGACGCAACGCAACCGATGCCACGTACGCAATTATCACTGCCCGCAGCTTCCATTCCGGGCTGGCGAATTTCCTCTTGATGGATGGTTCGGTCCGTAGCATGGACGACGAAGTCGATCCGTTCGTCTATCGGGCACTCGGCTCACGAGCCGGACGCGAAGTGATCGCGGAATAGAGCGAACTACCGAACCCGATCAGAAACGATTGGAGTTTGATGCCAACGGACGGACATGGAGTTGATGGGCGACCCAGCGGAACGGTGAGGATGGAATCGTTCCACGTGCCTACGCTGCAAGTGCTTGATCCGCGGATTGTCAGCCAAACTTTGGCTCGGCCAAGTCATCAAAATCAACCCGATGGCCAAAATGATGGTACCGAATTTCATCGTTATTCCTCTGAAGTTGTCCGCCCACGACGCCCTAATGACCTAACATGCCTACGTTCTACGTTACTCGCAACCGTCGAGAAACTCAATCAAACGTTGCAAATTGGAAACGTGGGAACTGGGAACTGGGAACTGGGGAATGCGGAATGGGGAATGGGGAATGGGAAATGGGGAGTAGGGAATGGGAAATGGTGAGCGTCAGCGTACTCGATTCCCGGAGCTAGCTCGGGTAGGATCGACTCCCGACGAAACGAAGGGAACGCGTTCATGTCGCAACGACCGAGACGGCATCTATTTCAAAGTGAGGAATCTCTCGCGTCCTCGTCGAATCCATCGACGAGGCTTTTGCCCAATCGAATCGAGATTCGTGTTCGGCACTTGAACCAGCTATTCAACTCGTTGGACCCTTCGCCATTCTACGAACAAGATCTCGACCCCGATGCAGAGGAGTTCATTGTTGGCTGGGCTCGTGAGTTGCCACGCAAGGCACCATTTGAAATCGTGCTCCACCTCAGCGAAAAACGAACGGATGATTTGACCCATTCCGAGGTTGAAGAGAAAATCGGGCAGGCGATTTCAAAGTACTTCGACCATCGTTCACATCAAGAAGGGCGTCGTTTGGCGGAGCTTTTGCGAATTGGCCGCATCAGCTTCTTGATCGGCGTCATGTTTTTGGTGGGTTGTTTCTCAATCGCAAACCTGATCACGCTGTGGGCGAGAAATTGGGTGCCTTCGCCTTGGGGGTCGATCTTGCGCGAAAGTTTCATCATCATCGGCTGGGTGGCGATGTGGCGCCCGTTAGAAATCTTTCTTTACGACTGGTGGCCCATCGCCGGCTCCCGCACCCTTTACTCCCGCCTTTCCAACGCCAATTTTAAACTAATCGAATCAATGCAAACGCAAGCCGATTGAATCGCAAAAGACAGAAACGTTCAATTCTCAAATCTCAAATCTCGCCGGCTTCGCGCCGTTCTCCTTGAATTTTTGCTTTTAACTTTGCTTCAAACTCTACTTTCCAGCGGCGTAATTCGGCGATCATACGTTGTTGGCTTTGTTTGCGTGCGTAATCGGAGCGGGATTGGTCCGTCAAGTATTTCGGGCCAGGAATTTCGCTGTTTTGTAGACTACTCGTCCAACCATTGCGTTGCCGGGAGATGGACTCGACGGCCGATTGGGCCTTGTCAATCCGATCCGTTGCCGATTGAAATCTTTGCGTCTTTCGCATCACCGCTAACATACTGCGAACTTCGCCAGCAGAACTTTGGCATAACAGAGGAAAATGATTAGTTCTTTCGTCGTACCTCGTTCGAATCCTTCCGCGTTGTTGTTGGAAACCGATAGTGCCTCGCGTTGGATTTGATCCGCCAAATCGCCCGTACCACGAAACATCGAGTCGTCGGTCCAATCAATCATGATCGCCCCTAAATCCGCCGCCGCATTCCAGACTGGCAAATCTTCAAATCGCCCGCACTTCAAGATTCACGCCCCATTTTCGAGATGCGGATTGGTTAGCAAACTTTAAATCTTCGATCTGAAAAATCTGCAAGTGGGTGTCTGACTTGAAACTTCCGCCGTGAGATTCGAATTCCCGGTTCTTCTGCTCTCAAGAATTGAATCCTCGCTGATGCATGAAACGTATAAAACGAGTTCCTCGGCTGCAATCAGTGATTGTGGGAAGGTGCCATTCTCGAGACGAAAAGGCCGGTCAACCACAGTCGAAGAGTATGCACGGAGGCAGAGAGGCAAAATTCAAATCTGAAATTTCCTTTTGTGCTGGAACTTGCCTACGGATTACGATCCCATCTCGTGTCGGAGATTCTTGGCTGCAACGCCGGAGTATTGCCGAGTCCGAAGATATTGGCCGGGGAATTCGCGTCGAGTCGAAAAGAGAAACGCATGATTGAATACGAAAATCTCTTACGCTCCTCGGCGGCCTTGGACTGTGGCAGTCTGCTGCCGCTTTTCTCTGGCAGCCTGCGGCGTTTAGGAACCCACCCAGCCATTAAAGCCAAGCTTTTGATTCGATTCCCTGTCACATCTTACCGCTGGCGTCCCGTAGGGACGAAACATCGGTAGCCCTATCCATGCGGGTGTATGCGGTCCGCAACGCTGTGAAGCATTTTTTGTACGCGATCTCAGCACTTGTGTCGGCCCTTTAGGCCTTTTCTGATTGTGATGCCAAACTAACCGGTGGCTCACGCACACCGGCTAGGGTTGTTTCGGCCCATTCGGGCCTGTTTTGGCCAAAAAAATGGTTCACAAGGTTGTCCGGTTCCGGAGGGACGATTTTTTTTACGTCGATTCCTCGCCAATCACATTTCGTCCCTAACGGGACGTGCGCGAAATTATTGGGGTTACGTTTGCTACCGACATTTCGTCCCTAACGGGACGTGCGCGAATTATTGGGGTTACGTTTGCTACCCACATTTCGTCCCTAACGGGACGGGGCGGAAATCTCAAATCTCAAATCTCAAATCTCAAATCTCAAATCTGAAATCTGAAATCTGAAATCTGACAGAAATCCGTTGCCGAGGAAAAAATTCGCATTTGCCTCGAACTGCACACGGGATTGTTGCGTATTAGATGCGGGTTTGGTTGGCTAGGTCGCCGAGGCGGTTCGCTGGGGGTGGTGCTGGCGAGCGGGCTGACTGGGCCGGTTGGTTGTCTTTTCTTGGTTTCATGAAGGAACCGATCTTGATTCCCAGGGATGGTGGATGCACTCTTCCGATTGGGAGCTTTGATCATGATCCTTTGCCGCATTGGTGCGATTCGTTCCGGCGTCCGCAAGCCCAAACCGCGTCGGAACGCTCCCGCTGCGAACTCGCGTCCCGTTCTCTTCCCACAGCTCGGGACGCAGTTCGCTTTCTTGATCTTGGCATTTTGGTCCGCGGCTCAGCAGACGTCGCTGGCTCAAAGCGGTGTGGCGTTCGATGTGCCCGCGACGGTCGCCTGTGTCCCAGTCGAAATCGTGCCACCCAACCATGTCGCTGCCAACACCAATGGCCTCTTGGCTGTGCAAACCATCAGCCAAGCGACCAAAACAACCCGCGCGTACTTGGTCTCGTTCGACGTCAATGCCGTCTTCGCCGAACCACAACAGTTTCAGTCGGTCATGTTCGAGATCATGCCACTAAGCCGCAATGCCCAAATCATTGATTACGCACCACAAACTCAGGCCACCAGTGATTGGGCCGGCGAGATTTCATCCGAATCCGTTGCCACGAAGAACATGCAATTCAACGCAAACTTGAACGCCGCGGTGCCAGGCTACGGATCGGGCGGCCTGTTATACAATTCAACCAATAACGAAAACACCGTCAGTCGCCAATCGTTCAAGGCTCCGTTGACGGCAGTGGTCACCAGCGGACTTTCACAACGCGGCCGCGGCGTGTTCTTTCGCTTCACGACGTCACGCGAATCGATCATCGAAGGCGGACAGAAACTTCAACTAATCGTCGAAGTCCCCGCAACTTGGCGCGGTGACCTGTTCCATGTCCACTGCGTCGCCCGAAACTCCGAACAAACCATTCACCGCGATTTCTTGACCGCCGTGACAATCCTAGGTGACGAAGCGACTCGTGCCGTCGCCGAAACGTTCGCCAGCGCCGATTACGAGACCGATCAGGTCATTCGCCGAACACACATTGCACAACGACCAACCAGTGTCTTTTCAGAACTGGAGAACGCATTGTCTCGTCGAACCACCGGTCCCGAAATGGTGGATCTGACGCGAGTTCGCCAAGCTTTGCTCGCTGTGCATGCGACCCAACAAGTCCCTCAATTCCAACAGCTTCCCCAACGCCTCCAAAACTCGATCGCGAATTATCTGCAGGCCAAGCAAGCGATGTTGGAGTTAGCGCGAAGTGAAGAGTGAAATGGCAGCGCTGTGAAGCGTTGTTAATGGCGTCCGCTCTGTAGTTGTGTCGGCCCCTTCGGGCCTTTTTTGATCGTGGTGTTGATCTAACCGGTGGCTCACGCACACCGGCTGGGGTTGTATCGGCCCCTTCGGGCCTTTTTTGATCGTGGTGTTGATCTAACCGGTGGCTTACGCAGACCGGTTAGGGTTGTGTCGGCCCCTGCGGGCCTTTTTTGATCGTGGTGTTGATCTAACCGGTGGCTTACGCACACCGGCTGGGGTTGTGTCGGCCCCTTTGGGCCTGCTTTGACCAGAAAAAAGTTTTCAGCGTTGGAAGAGTGGGAAGTGGGTGGAGCTAAGAATGATCGAGCAACCACGGTGTTACTGCTGCGAAGTGGTGGACATGAAGGCTAGGGAATTCAATCGACTGTGGAGTGTTGCCAGGCCGAACGCTCAAGAGGACACGGAGACCGGCGGCTGCAGCGGCTTGTAGCTCTTCGACGATGTCGCTGATAAAGAGAATTTCGTCGGGTGTTCGTTGCCAATCGGCGACAATCGCTTGATAACTGGCGGCTGATTTTTTGCCACCAATCGTCGTATCATAGTGGCCACTGAACAATGGCAGTAAGTCTCCGAATTCTGTGTGGCCGAAAAAGAGTTTCTGGGCGGCGATGCTGCCGGAGGAATAAATTCTCAGGTCGATGCCGTTGGCCCGCCAAAGCTTGAGCGCACCAGGGACGTCTGGCCAGACATGCGAGACCAACTTGCCGGATTCGAACCCCGCCTGCCAAATCTGACCTTGAAGTTGCTTGAGGCCAGTGGCTTTAAGATCTTGATCCATCCACGCGAGGACCTGAGACACGACGATTTGCTGTTGTTGCTGGCTGGGTTCCGATCCCAACCACGCCGAGGCACTGGAATGTCGCGCGTCAGCCGCCAACAATTCGAGTGTCGCTTGTAAAGACTCGCTGCCCCAATGCGTCTGCAAATACTCGCTCAAGTGTTGGCGGACGTACGGAAACATCACGTCATGCACGTACGAGAGACTGGACGTTGTCCCTTCAATATCCAGCAAGACGGCTCGAATTGGTCTCGTCACAGGATCCACTCCCACGCCCACGGAAATGTACTATTCGGCATTTTCGATCCGCAGTTTACGGGGTCCGATTCGGTCTGGGAAGCGGCGATGGGTGACTCAGTTCGGACGTGCGGTTCGGATTTGGTGGGCGAAGGCGAGACGGTGAATTGGAACAAGAAGATTAGACTGGGCGGTACTTGCGATGCTCAGCTAAGTATCTTGGGCCATTAGAGTTTTACCATCACTTCTTTACACCTCCGAGCGACAAGGTTCGCGGCGCCTTGGAGCATTTTCACATTCTAACCGTCAGCACTTGTGTCGGCCCCTGCGGGCCTTTTTTGATCGTGGTGTCAAGCTAACCGGTGGCTCACGCACACCGGCTGGGGTTGTGTCGGCCCCTCCGGGCCTGCTTTGTACGAAGTGTCAAGCTAACCGGTGGCTTACGCACACCGGCTGGGGTTGTGTCGACCCCTGCGGGCCTGTTTTGTGCGAGGTGTCAAGCTAACCGGTGGCTCACGCACACCGGCTGGGGTTGTGTCGGCCCCTGCGGGCCTGCTTTCTCCAGAAAGAATGCTTCACAGCGTTGCCCTGCGGTGATCTGCGGAGCGTGCCACGATATGGTTAGGCGGGCAAAGCTTCGCTGAAGAATCTTAGCCAGTTACCGTGAAACAAGTTTTGAACTTCCTCAAGGGAAAACCCGCGCGCTTGCAGGCGTTCGACCAAGGACTGCAAGTCACGGTACCGATTCAGATCCAGCGGCGTCTGTTCGTAGCCAAAAGCCCCATCCAGATCCGTTCCCAGTCCAATGTTGCGTAAAGATCCACCGGCCAACGTTTGCACGTACTCGATTTGTTTGATCGCGCGATCCAGGGTGACCTCGGGAACGGAGGTGCCGCGGACAAATCCCGGCTGCAACATGATCACATCGAACGCCACACCCAGGACTCCGTCGCGTTCCAGGACGACTCGGATTTGATCATCGCTAAATTGACGCTGCCAATTGCAAATGCCACGCGCGTTTTGGTGACTGGCATGAATTCGACCGTGGAAGTTTTCAATCACCTGCCAAAATGCGGTATCCGATAGGTGGGTCACATCGATTGTCATGCCCAGTTCTTCGCACAATTTCAACAATGGAAAAGCAGCGGGAGCCAACGGAGCGTCGGTGCTGGTCCCTCCGCCGTAGCGATTGACCCCGTAATGCGTTAGTCCCAACGCGCGCAGGCCAGCGGCATGGAACTCGTAAATGGTATCCGGTTCCAGTAGTGGGTCGGCTCCCTCCATGGTCATGATGAAACCCAGCGGCTCCGTATTCGGGGACTTGCGATAAGCGTCCCAATGTTGCTTCAGTTCCGAAGCTGTCTTGAGCATCTTCAGGTGGCCGCTGGATTCTAGAGCTCGATAGTAAGCCCAGTGGGCATGAGCCATCGCATAACAAGTTTGCGGCGAGGTCCAACCGAAGGAATCATCGATCCTGGGTTCTTGCCGAGCCAGCAATGTGGTTAGGCAAACGGCGACTTCCGAAGCGCGTAGCTCGGGGAGCGACAGTGTATTGTGCCGACGACCGGGGGCGGTCATTTGCAACTCGATCTCTTGCCGGCGAATTTCGTCGACCGACAGTCGCAGGTCACGGTTCCAATCAACCCCGTTGAGTGCCAAGTCTAAATGCGAATCGAAAATCAACATGCCATCACTTGTGGGGTTTGGGGCGGCCAAAGTACTTGCGCACCAAACTCGTCGGTGGCGGACCTGTGAGCAACGTCACACCGACCGACACGACGAGGGAAATGGCCGTTCCCAAGACAAACGGATGTACTCCGCCGGGCTCGAAAGGCGTGATCTTGTAGGCGGGATGGCTTAGCGTCCCAAACAAGTACAAGGCCACGTGAGAACCGAACCCCGCGAAGATCGCGCTCAAGACACCTGGCAAATTGAAGCGAGGCCAATAAAGTGCCAAGAAAACGGCAACCAAAAAGGTCGTCGATAATCCCGTGGTGGTAAAAATAATGATGTCTTGTAGCAATCTCGACGGATTGATGGCCAAGATCATGCCGCAGAAACCGACGATAAACGTCGTAGCGTACGTGATTCGTTTGATGTTGGTCTCGGATACATCCGGATTGAAGTTGCGTTGGTAGATGTCGCGAACCACGCTGGATGAAATCATCAAGAGAAAACTGTCCATCGTTGACATCACAGCGGCAAAGGGAGCCGCCAACAACAAACCGGCCAACCAAGGCATGCCCGCGAGGGTTGAAGTTGCCTGGGCCATTTCCGGCATGATGCGATCGGGTTCGGTTTCCCAGCCGGGAAGTAAAACTCGAGCACAACAAAAAATAACTACGATGGGAAAATAGATTAGCGAGAAATAAATCGAGACCGTAAAAATCGCGCGGCGAAACGTTTGGGTGTTGTTGAACGCCATGAGCCGAACCATGCCACTGGGTTGCCCAGCTGTGGAGAACGTCCACATCAAGAAGAAGGAAATGGCCAGGTTGATCGGCAAGAACCCGTCGATTTTCTCGGGATCGGGCCCAGGAGCGGTCACGTAGACGCCGGGTTGGTTGGCTCCGAATTTGTACGGCACGCGGTCAACCACCTCGATGTGAACGGGCTGCGAAAGCTTCGTGGCTGCTTGAGATTCTATATGCTTGTCGTAGGTCAGTTCGATGGCGGGGATTTCATTCGTCGATTCATTCGCCAACAAACATTGAGCCAGTGAACTTCCGAGGGGGATTTCGCAGCGAAGCTTGGTGCGAAAAACCTGCCGAACTCCATTGGATTCCTGAATCAGCCAAGAATTGTTCGGAATGACAACCGAGGATTCGGTTGGGGATTGGGCGACCTGAATCCGCAGGCGAACATGGTGCGGCGGTGTCATTTCGGCCATCTCGCGTGTGGCTTTGTCCAGTCCACCGACGGCCCAAATCGTCAGGGGCAATAAGAACAGGACACCCGCGACCATGACCAAACCCTGCATCACATCGGTCCAGACCACGGCCCGGAAGCCGCCGTATGCCGTGTAGATGATGACCACAAAGGCGAACATCATCAAACATAGTAGATAGCTTGGTTTTCCCGCCGCATCGCCCAACAAGGAAACGTCGCGAATCTGGGCACCGAACCAGTCGCTCACCGCGTGAAACGCGGGTTCGCTTTCCAAAAGCGTTTGGAGAATCACGGCACCACTTTTGAATTGTGCGATCAGGTTAAACACCATAAAGAAGACAATGAGAACCGTCGACACGGTTCCGAGCAATGGGCTCTCGAAGCGGTCTCGGACGACATCGGGAAGCGTGATCGATTCACCGAGTCTCGCAACGTGATTGAGCCGTTTGCCCATGAGTCCCAAGGCCACGATGGGGACAATCATGTAGCCACCGATCCAAAGCGCCACTACCCAGCCGCTGGAATAAACGATAGAGGGAAAGCCAATAAATGTTCCGCCCGAGGCGCTGGTGGCGGCGAAAGTCAACGCAAACGCCCACATTCCCAAACTGCGGCTACCTAGAAAGTACTCGCTCAAGAACTCACGGGAACTCGCAGTCCGATTGGACAGCCAAGCAATGAACAAGACGGCCAACACGTAAACCACGAACACGCTCAACGCGCCTCCGGATGCCACCCGATCGTTCATCGCCAGCAGGCCACCAACGTTGGCAATTTCGTAGAACATCAATCCTTTGCCTGTTGTGCGAGGGAAGCTTTCAATCTTTCGGTGCCAGAATGGGATGTCACCGGTGCCGCTTCTGAGTCGATCGTTTGCGAGTCCTGCAAATAGAAAAAGCAAAACCAGATCGCAACAAAGTCAATCGTGATCCATGGCACGAAAATACCCCAAAAAACCCAAGTCGGCATGCCCCAAAGCAACGAGATGTTTTTTGCCTCATCTTCTGTCAGTTTCTGATACCCGGCGAAATACGACCAGCCGATGGTCCAGATCATGCTTGTCAAGAACAGCCATAAGACCGACCACATTTCCGCCCGAGCTCGCAAGAATTCGGGGTCGTACTCCCAGGCATTGTCGTCGAAGTTCATTTGGTGGGCTGTCGGGTGGGATGTTTTTGGTGCAATTACGGCGTCCAGCGACCAACGGCCGGAGCCGCGTCTATTGCCACACATCGTACACGATTCCATGATTGATGAGTAGTGAAACGGCGTGTGGCGTTGGCAGATTGAGAAGCCAGGCCAAACGACCTGTTAGTGCTTTGTCGCTCTTTAATTTCGGGCCCCCATTTTCTGACAGTGACAGAGCACGAGGTCCAAGCCAACGACCTGTCCCCACCCAAGGGGGCGACTGTCGGTTCGGCACACCGATCGGCAGCGCTGGAAAGCATTTTTCCCGGCGAAAACAGGCCCGAGTGGGTCGAAACAACCACCGCCGGAGCTGGTAAGCCACCGATTTGATTGACGTCACGATCGGAATAGGCCAGACCGGCCGAAACATATTTGCTGGGTTGAGCACAAAAAACGCCGCACCGCGTTGACCTATCGGTTACGGGAGCAACGAGTCGAATCGGTACGCGAGCGAATTCTGCTGCGAAGGTGTTACGACCGCTGCAATTGGCATGATCTGAAAAGTCACGTCGTCGGCCAAGCAGAATTTCTTTCCCAAACTACATTATTGGATTGCGGCTCGAACCCCGTGCTACATGTTCCAGATGGAATCTTTTCCATTCCAGAACCGTTTTTGGGTATTGGCGTTGCCACTGGGCCACGCGTCGGCGGTTATGTCCACGTTTTCCCCCGAGGGAATCATGAAAAGTATGAGTCTTCAGTTCGTTGTAGGATCACGAGTGGGTCGTTGGACTCGCGTGATGGCCAGCGGCGTGGCCTGCCTCTGTTTGGTTGGGGGCACAATGTTGGCGCCGGCATTTGCTCAAGATACTCCGGTTACGGACCAGCCAACAATTCCGAATCAAAATCCGGAGCAAACCACAGTTCCAACTCAAGATCCGGTTGCACCGTCGCTTCCAGGCGTCGTACCAGACGTTTCTGCGCCGACACAAGGTTTGGAAGGACTGCTGAATCCTCAACTAAGTCAACCGAATCAGCCGAACGTACCCGGATTTGAAGAACCGGTTGAAGTTAAGAAAGTGAACGATGCCGTTGCGGGTTGGAACTCGGCTGAAAGTGGCCAAGAGTTCAATTTGGGACAAACCCTGCGGCGAACGTGGGTCATGTTGGATTCGGAAGGCAAGCTGCGCGGTGAAGTGTTGGGAGCTGACTTCGATCATTCGAAAACGGAAGTTTACTTTGTGCGGGAAGGTCGAATGATTGACAAGTTGTCAGTCAACGCCAAAGGCGAATTTCTAGTGTACGGATTGGAAGAAGGCGTCTATTCTTTAGTCGTCGCCAACGAGTTCCGCTACGCGGTGAACTGTCTGTTGGTGTTGGAAAACAATCAATTGGGCGGAGCGCCCAGTTCATTCGCCGTGCCGATGAGCGACGCGAGTCCGCGAAGCGTCTTCGAACAGGTCGTTAATCGTGCGACCAAAGTTACGTTCCGAAACTTTGGCGAATTCGCATTCGAAGAGACTGCGGATGATCCGGCCCGTTTGTATGGTCTCAAAGGAATTAACGAACATCGCCCAGAATCAGTGCCTGCAACCACGTTGGGTAACAACCGAGTGCAATTGACCGAGAGTGGCCAATTGTTGGGTCGCGTACGAGCGGTAGAGCATTTCAATGGTCGCCCCGTCGATTTGATGGTGAGCGAAGTGCTGCTGATCGCGAAAGACGAAACGGTCGCTTCCACGCAAACCAATCGCTATGGTGTCTTTTCGTTTGACGGTATCAAACCAGGTACCTACACACTGTTTGCTTCCGGACGAGATGGATTGGCAGTCACCAGCTTCGAATTGGAAGCCGCTGCGGCCCCGGCACCAACCGTCGAAGTAGCACCGGTGAGCTATCGTGCCAAGCTTCCTTTGAACTATCTGGATCTAACCTTATCACCTCGCCGTGATGTGGGTTGGGTCAATAGCTACTTCCGCGACCATGTTCCTCCACCGCGAATTCCTCCGGTCGAAGATGTTCCTTACAACCCGTACGCTGATTATGGGCAATGGGGTTGGGGGCAAGGCTACCCTTACGGCATGGGCATGGGCACTGGATATCCAGGCGACATGTACGGTTGCGGTGGCTGTGGTGACTCGGCTTGGTGGGGAGCATCTTGCTACGGTTATCGCAGAGGCTGGTTGGCTCGCCTCAAGGCCCGCTGCGGATGGCATCATGTTGGTCGATTCGGTTGCCAAAGCGGCTGCCAAGATCATTGCGGCAGTGGTTGCGGTTGTGGCTGTTCTACCTGTCACTAAGCGTTAGTCGCCACTAATACTTGTTCATGGATTGGCTCGTCGAGACCCACACTTGCGATTCTCGCGAATCGTTCGACGCCAAACAGGCACTCCCGGCAACGGGAGTGCCTGTTTTTTTTGTTGGCTCACGTGACGAGGACGACAACCAACGGATGTCATGCCGTGTTTAAAGAGCGGCCACGCTCCAGTAGGCGACAGTAGTCGGCCTGCCATACCAGACGGGGCTAACCACGGTTCTTGTCGTAGACGGCCTGCAACATTGCCTCGACATCTTTGAATTTTTGTCGCCCTACCAATGCCTGGTCGATGAGGCGCCGCGCGTCGGCTTCGCTGTGGCCCAGGGTTAGCAAGATCTGGTAAGTTTCAGTGACAACGTCAGAAGGAGTTGCCGTTTGGTCCGTCGCTGCCGCTTGTTTAGTAACCAGCAACGCAAACTTGGCCATCTTTCGGCGCAACTTGGCAATAATCCGTTCCGCGGTCGCCGCGCCAATCCCAGGCAAACTCGCAATCGTCTTGACATCTTGCTCTTCGATCGCCACGGCAATGTCTTGAACCGGTCGCACCATGGCTCGCAGTGCTTTCTTGACGCCGACCCCATCAACCGAACAGAACAGGTCGAAGAAGTCTCGCTCAATTTCCGTCGCAAACCCAACCAGTCGCGGGGTCATTCGCCCGCCTTTGGTGGGATTCCCATCGATGTAGTGAACGGTCAACAATGAGACTTCTTGCTCGAGCTTTAATTGGATCACTCGACGAGAAAAGTCCGGGACCATGACCTCATAGCGAAAAGCACCCAATTCAAGGGTCGCCGCTTCTTCACTTAATGCCACTAATTTCCCTTTGATTTCCGTGATCATGTCGTCGTTTTCTGTGGAAAAATGCTGTTGAATCGTCGCGGCGGATTATCACGAATCAAGGTCGAATCAACAAGGATGGACGGCGCTCGGTTGGTCAGAGTTGGCCAATGCTTGTATGAGTGCTAGCAAGTTGCCGATATCGACCCGTAATGCCGTTGAACAACGGACAGTCGTAGGCGCGTTCCTGGTGTCGTGACCAGCAAAGTGATTTTGTCGGTCAGATTGGCAGACCGCCAATGGGCCACGCTGTGAGGCATTTTCTTTTCGCAATTGTGTCGGTCTTCCCAGCCCCTTGATCGGGGGAGTGCCACTTGAACCGATCGCCCGTACCTATCGGCTTGGGTTGTTTTGGGCCCGGTTGGTCTTCTGTTCGCCCCGACAGTTACTTAACCGCATTGGCCCACGGAGTGTGCTCGCTATAGACCAGCTGCTGGCCCACGGAGTTGGGCTGCTACTCCTTGAGCGACCACCTGTGTAAACGAAGATTCAAAAAATGAAAATTGATCTAGTCGGTTCTGTCGGTGCAAATTAAAACTTGCGACTTGTCGTTCCTAGTCGACGACAAATTGGCCCTGCTCCACCGTAGGCTTGATAAGAACCGGAAGGAATGGCTTGAACGGCGACGCAAATCAATCCGAATCTGGTCAATCCGAATCTGGTCAAACCGAATCTGGTCAGTCCGAATCTTGGATCAAGCGGCTATCGGTGCGCGCCACGGGACGTCTGTTTCGGTACGCGTTGCAGTGCGGTCCTCGGTTGCAAAATCTCAGATTGCTAGACATGACTGGCGGTTTTTGTCCGCCACTTGGGCCGATGTCGCGACCGGCTATCTTGATCATGTGGCACGAGTCGATTCTGTTGCCGTTGGGACTGGGGTTTCATTCGCCGGTTGCTCTGCTCGTTAGCCAACACCGCGACGCAAATTGGTTGACCATGGCGGGAGAAGGAATGGGATTCGACATCGTGCGCGGCAGCACGACTCGCGGAGGCGGTGCGGCCTTGAGAAAGTTAAAGGAGCTTTCCCAAACGCATTCGATGGTGATTACGCCGGACGGTCCCAAAGGGCCACGACGGACCATGAACCTGGGGGCAATTTACTTGGCCGCGATGCTCCAATTGCCATTGGTCCCAGTTGGCGTCGGTATGGCAAGGCCTTGGCGTTTGGCGACTTGGGATCAGTTTGCGGTACCCAAACCGTTTCATCGCGCGAGAATCATTTTCGGAACTCCAATCCATTTGCCGCGACGTTGTGAACGCGAGCAATTGGAACAACTTACCAAAGGCATTGGGCAAGACTTGGAACATATTACGGAAGTCGCTCAGCAATGGGCCGACTCGACAGCCGAGTTCCATGAAGCCAAACGAATCGGAGTTCTAGGGAACTGGGTTACGGTGAAATCGAAACGGAATGCCTTGCCGTGGCCAACCTTGAATTCAAACGTCGAACAATTGAAGCGGACCATCGTTGACTGCCAGGGGGACGAATCCAACCAGCGTCGAACCGCGTGATCGCGCCATCGCGCCATCGCGTCATCGTCCGGCCCGGCGCAAGACGACTCTCGTTTTCAAGAATCGGTCATGCAAACACGCAGATCCAGGAAGCATGATGGCCGCGATGTCGATAAAGAATATGGTCCAAAAGAAACCAGCCAATACGTAGACAACGGAATCTTGTCGCGCATCCAAGGCGACAACAAAACTCAAGAACAGCCAGAAAATCAAGGTTCGCAGTGTTTCACGAATGACTCGGACTTTACTCATCGGCAATTGTCCTGAGTAATCGAGCAAACGCAGTTGCATGGCGAAGTAGCCGAGGCTGGTGCCAAAACGACTACACATACCGCCATAAACCAATGCGGGAACCAAAAACACCGTCCACCACAATCCAAGTTGAAACGGCAAGCGGGAAAGAGCCGCCGTAGCCAAGCCAACCACGATTGTGGCAATTGCTACCTGGTCGACCGCCCACGCGACCAGCCGCGGAAGTCGCCCGGCGGGGAGTTCCGTCGAAGGTCGAACATTGACCAAGTTTTGCAAGAGTTCATCGTAATCGCGAAAACCGGGCTGGTCGTTTAGTTCCAGCAAGCGTTCCAAGATCGGTAGGAAGTTTCGCGGAATATGCTCCGTCGTGCCATCAGGGGGCCGCAAGGCTAACTTCTTCCGCTCGGTAATCCACGCAGCTACATTTTTTCCGGTCAGATTTTGCGGCGGTGTTCCAAAGGTCAACTCGTAGAGTGTAATGCCCAGAGCATACATGTCGGTTCGAATGCTCGGCGGTTCCCCGGCCAATGCTGCGGGTGAAAGATAGTTGGGTGTCCCCCGCAATCCGGTGTCCTCATTCTCCTCCAAGTCAATGCGACGCGCGAGCCCAAAATCGGACAGTTTGACTGTCCCCAATCGATCGAACAGCAAGTTGCTTGGCTTGATGTCCCCGTGCACCACGTCCAAGTGATAGCTTGCCTTTAATGCTTCTGTTACCTGGATGGCCGTGTCCATCACCGCGGCAAACGGCAGCGGACCACGCCTTGTGTTCGAAGCCAACGACCCGTTCATCAATTCCATCGCAAGGAACGGTGTTTGCTGCTCGTGGCTGACGTAGTAAATCGTCACGACGTTGGGATGGTGAACGCGTGCTTGAGCCACCGCCTCTTGCAAAAGCGCTTTCACCTTGCGATCTTCAGGCCTTTGATCCGCCGAGGTTCTGATCAATTTGACGGCAACATATCGTTGGAGCGATCGGTCCAGCGCTCGATAGACCGCACCCATGCCTCCACCACCCAATCGTTCCACAATCTCGAAGTGTCCCAATTGGCGGCCAATCCACGGATCTGGCTCGCTGACGCGACTGTTTGAATCCGAGAGAAACGTCGAGTGATCAAAAAAAGACACTGTGGACGAGATCAGCTCTTCGAGAGCACAGGGACTCACCCGACGCTGGCAAACGACGCATTGGCCGCCGGTCCGAACCGGAACTAAAAACTCATTTCCACACGGGCAGCGATACTTTACTTTTGTCTCGTCTGTAAGTGTTTCGTCCATGAAAGAACCGGTCCAATTCTACCAATCAAAGACAAAACCATGACGGGCCAATGTTCGTTTCGACGCCAACACCAATCGGTTTGACGCCAACGCGACCCATTGTAACTTTGATTCTCGGAAAACTCGACCGGCACCGCGTGTAACGTTCGTCTCACAAGTATCAAAAAAAACAAGCCCGGCCAGTCACACTGGCCGAGCCTGTTTTGTCCAATTCGAAACTGCAAGCCGGGTAGAATCAATGGCGTTCGTGCAACGCCTTCGGTCCGTCCAGACCTTTAGTCCTTATTGTAGTTCTCAGATACGGACGATTGGCTTTCGGCTCGTTTGGCTTCGGCCAACTGGGCCACATGGGTTGCGACTTGCTGGGCGGCCGCGACTTGTTCTCGCGAAAAGAACTTCTCGACATAGCCGTTCCGCAAAACCACGCGGTTCTTGTCCAACAATTCAGCCCAAGACATTTTGTCGGTGTAGTGCCATGCCGCAGCTTGAGCCACGGGTTGCGAAATTTGTCCCGCGGTCAACAAACGACCCGTTTCGATGATCTCATAGCTCTGAGGGAATTGCGCTACGAATTTTTCAATTGGCACCATCGTGTAGGCAACCCCAGCACGTGGATCTTTCTTGCCATGTTCCAAGCACACGGTCGTGACTTTGGTACGAACTTTCATGCCCGGAGGAATGTTGAACATGCCACCGCCCATGCCGCCGCCCATGCCACCCATGCCGCCGCCCATTCCACCGCCACCAAATCCGCCCATGCCACCTTGGTTACCCATGCCGCCGCCCATGCCACCCATTCCGCCCATGCCCATGCCGCCACCCATACCGCCCATGCCGCCACCGGCACCCATGCCAGCCATTTGTGCCATCACAGGGACGAAGGCAAACACTTCTGGGAGTTCCACACTCAGTGGTTTGTCGGTCTTGTTTTCAAACCAAACCGATGCTTGGGTCGCATCTTTTGGGATATAAGTAATCTCAATCGAGCCAGCTTCGGCCGCCGAGAACATCTCGACCGCTTCAAAACCGGCTGGTACCGTTTGGGTGCGTGATGGACGTAACTTGGGCCCTTTCACAGCAGCCGACTTGAGATTTTTTTCCGGGTCCGAGCCAGCGTCGGAGTCCGTACTGGTCATTACCACGGAATCACCCGATTCCGAACCCGTTGACTGATAGCCATGCAGATGAGTCGTCAGCCACAAACCACAACAGGCAGTCGCTAAAAACGCAAAACCGATCTTCGTTTTCATTCGCAGTTTTCCTTGTTTCCGTCGGCCAATTGCCGACCATCTGTCACACCGAAGCTTGTTGACTTCAGCCCTTGTTCCCTGGTACAAGTCGACAAGATTTACGCCACCTGGTCCTATACCGGCAAAAATCGGATCGTGTCCTCAATCCGAGATATTTGCCTGGAATCCCGAGTCTGTTCGGGGTTCAAAAACCCTTGTTACCGTGCTTGTGCCTCACGCGGCCCCCGGGAAACTTTAGCATGCTGCCTGTCCAATCAAGCAACAAAAACATCAGCTTCCGAGAATTCTCGGGCGTTCCAACATTGTAGCGTAGTTGCTTTCCAAGACAATTTCCAGCCAGTTTTGACAAAACTTTAGCTGCCGTTTAGCACTATTGGAGCGGGAATAGCGATTTTTCGGCGTCTGCCCATTCGACACACACTCGTTGAACTCGATAAAAGACGAAAAAACAGCCCTGGCAGCCTTGAGCGGATCCCAGGGGCAGCAAACCACCTTCAATTTTTCACAATCTGAATCCGGCGACTTAGAGTTCAGGATCAGCGTGCCCGTAGGAGAATCGTTTCGAAACCCACGGGGCACCCCGAATCCGTCTTGAATCCCAACCATCAGGAATCGCAAGGTCAAAGAATAGCTGTGAGCGATCGCCGTTTCACTACCGACCTTCGTTGGGACACGGGAATTGACCTCGGGCGACCCAGGCACGGCTTTTCATTGGTTGAATTGGTAATCTGTATCTTGATCATCGGAATTCTGGTTGCCGTGGCGGCTCCTCGGTTTTATTCGATGGCGGACCAGGCCCGAATCAACCAGACGGTCTCCGAAGCTCGGAAGCTGAATCAACTCATCGCGGTCTCCAAACAGGTCTCGGGCAATTGGCCCGTCACGCACGCGCCAGGCGAGGTGCCGCCCGAACTGGTTACGATTTTTCCATCTCTGAAGTTTCCCAATCCCCCGGTTCCCGGAACCTGGACATGGCTTGGCCCCAGTGTGGGCAATTTTGGGATGTCGATCCTGGTTCCACCAGGAAAACATGAGCAAAACGAATATGCCATTGTCGACCGAGAGTTCGACGACGGAATTGAAGACACCGGCTGGATAACGCGAAGCGAGTCTCGCGGTGAGACCTACTGGGTCTTTAACGCCCAATAGCACGGGCAATAGACCACGGCGGATACCCAACCGCAGAGATCCTCTCGTGCGATTCCCGGCCTTGCCACCATCGGGCGGACAAGTTCAGGTTCGGCGATGGACTAGCGTGTCGCTTCCATGCGTTCGATGTATTGGCGCAGTCTTTCGTTTTCGTCACTGACATGCTTGAGTGCCAACATGTTTTCGACCCGCTTCAACAATTCCACACGATTGACCGGTTTAGAAACGAAATCATCCGCTCCGACTTCGACGGCTCGTTGAATATCCCCTAACTCATTCAACGCCGTGACCATCAAGATCATGATGGACTTGGTCGACGGATCGCTTTTCAGCTTCTTGCAGATTTCGAAGCCGCTGAATTTCGGCATCATCACATCGAGCAAGATCAAGTCGGGACGAAAAGCCCCCACTTGGTCCAAGGTTGCTTGACCATCTTCGGCCACTTCAATCTGGCAATTCAGGCCAACCAAATAGGCTTCTAGCAATTCGCAATTCGCCTGATTGTCATCCGCAATCAATATCTTGTGTGTCGTCGCCATGACATTGTCTCTGACTTGGTTCCGAATTTCGTCGTCGTGACCGATCCGCCGCTCAAGCTGAGACTATACCGAACCTGCCGAGAGCGGTCTACGGGCGGAATTATTGAGCGGGTGGGGGCGTGGGGGCTGTCTCGGGCAATTTCGTAGCCAGGTCCATGGCTTTGGTTTGGGCTCGGCGACTGAAATCAATGGATTCTGCCAAGCAACGAGCGGCCTCTTGGGCCGCATGGAAGCCTTTCGAGTTTTCGCTGCTGATGTAGTCCAACCGCCACATCGCTTTACGTTGTAAGACATAAATTTCTTGCAACCGCTCTGGGGTCGCACCGCGGTCCTTGCAAATCTCAACCGCATCCAGCATGTCCTCCATGGCTTTGGCGGCCATCTCCATAATTTGTTTGGTGCGGTCTTGGATTCCGGTCACGATATCACGCAAGTCTTGCTCGGGAACATGGTGACACGTTGGGCAGGCATTGTTGATACTCTCGAGCGAGCTGCACCGATTGTGTTTAATCAACTGCATCGCGTCCGCTCGTTCGTAGGGTATTTGGTATTCCGCACAACGGACAACGGCTCGGGCGCGCGTTCCTTGGCTCCATGATTCGAATATAGATTGTTGCAATTTCGGGACTGGTGCATTCATGTCGGCCACGCTGGGAAGCATTTTTAGATGTTTGCACTCAGCATTTGTGTTGGCGTTCACGTTGGCGGCATGCCGCAATAGCGATGTTCGACCCTGCCTATTAGGCGAATGCGATCGGCAAGATAACCTTGATTCGGGTTGACTTCATCCGCAGTTACTTCCGGGGGCTTCCAATAAAGTAGCAGCGCGTGGCACGGGCAAGCGGCCAAGCAATCGCGACAGCCGATCCGTCAGCTGTAGTCGACCGCCTCTATGCCGAACATGGGCGACATGAATTGCACTCCGTGCCCTGCTGCCGCGTCACTGTCGGGACTGGAGTATTAACCGCTGGACAAAGTCCATCCGTTGAGCCGCAAAGCTTCGGTGCTGGAGCTCGAGTCGGACCAGACGCACCACTGGTCATGAATCATTCAACTTACCCCACACGACTCGCCACACACGACTCGCCGCACACGACTCGCATCACTCGATTTGAATGCGCGTGGATTGCTTGAGTTGTGATCAGGACTTCGCGGCGAGTCCAATTCGATCGAATCGCCCGAGGGAGACCCCTGGCACTCCGGTTCGTGCACCGTCCTCCGATTTGGATCACCTCTTCATCGAAACTTCAAATAATGGTAAGTGGCATTTCCGTCTTGGGAATTCATGTGTCAGCCCATCACGATTTTTTTGAAGTTGGGGATCAGGCGAGCGGTCGCTGCACTTGCCGCGCGGCCTGTTTTGGGAATCTTCAAGGGATCGCGGTACGAGTCTCTGAAGTGTGCGATGAATCGCGGTCGTGGCAATGTGCGACAAGGGAACCAAATTTAAACTTTTTCGAGAAACCCAAGCAACATTTTGGGGTTTAGGGGAAGTGAGCCTAATCGAGGCCGCTTTTCCGGGGCGTCTTTGCTTGCCGAATCGGAGCAGCAAAGACCATTAGTTTGAGGGATTGGGCTACCTGCGTATTGCGTAACGCTTTGTAACGAATGGTTCCAATTGGCGAGATGGTTGGATTGTCATTCAGCCTGGAACCGATTTGAATACTTGGGATTTGGATTCGACGACCAGTGATGGGTACCTGCACAACCGAAAAAATGACTTACCGAGTATTGTTGGTTGACGATGATATCGAGTTGAGCGGACTGGTCGCGGACTACTTGTCGCCGCATGGTTTTGCGGTTGAAACGGTCACCAATGGGAACTTGGCAGTTAGTAAGATTTTGGCCGAAAATCCTGACGTCGTGTTGTTGGATGTGAATTTACCCGGGACGGACGGATTTTCGATTTGCCGCGAGGTACGCGACCAATTTACTGGACCGATTATCTTATTGACGGCTCGCGATACGGAAACTGACGAAGTTTTGGGCTTGGAGTTTGGCGCGGATGATTTTCTGGCCAAGCCGGTCAGTCCGCGCGTGTTGTTGGCTCGTTTGCGAACTCATTTGCGCCGGCAGCCCAGCGAGGAACCATCCGCCCCGGAAAATGTAATCGAGGTCGGCAAGCTAAAGATTGATCGTAGTCGCCGCTCGGTGGTCGTTGCTGGCAAGCCTGTAACTTTATCAACCGCCGAATTTGATTTGTTGTGGATGTTGGCACAACAAGCGGGTGCGGTTGTGAGCCGCGTCGACCTCTTCGAGAATCTGCATGGATTCAAATTCGATGGCTTTGACCGCTCGATTGACTTGCGGGTTTCCCGTTTGCGAAAAAAGCTCGGCGATGATCCTCATCAGCCCACGTTGATTTTGTCCATTCGCGGTGTCGGCTATCAATTGGCGATCGAAGCCTCATGAGTCGCTTGTTTTTGCGACTTTATCTCGGTGTGGTCTTTGTTTTGTTCGTGGCGTGGTTGACTCAATTGGCTTTGACAGTCCCACCGGGTGACGAACAGAACGCGGCAGTCATTGAAGCGGCGCTTGGTGGAACGGTTCGCATGGTTCGGCTTAGTTACGAACAAGCGGAGCCCCAGGCTCGCGAACAAACTTTATCGCTCATCAAAGAGCAGTTCGATTATCCGGTTGAAGTCGTTCCCGTTCAACAAATACCAATATCGCCGCAGACTCGCCTCGAAACGGGCGCAGAGATGGCGTATTTTCGCTCTCAAGAATCATCATTTATCGTCGGACGATTGGCCGACCCGACCGTCGTCTTATTGTTTGGTCCTTTGCCACAGATCGGCCCGCGCATCCAGTGGACGGTTATTGTCGGGTTGGCGGTCGTCTTGCTGGTCTCGGCAACCGCAATTTTTGTTTTGCTTCGACCAATCAATCGGCAATTGAGTGAAATCGAAACTGCAACCCAAGAATTCGCGGCAGGAAAACTCGACAAACGCATCAACGAGGAGACGCCTGGCCCGCTCAGTAGTATCGTAAGTTCACTGAATAACTTGGCCGAGAAAACAGAGACGCTCCTGAAGACGCAGCAGGAATTGATCCAAGGAGTTTCGCATGAATTGAAAGCACCTCTGGCACGAATTCAGTTTGCGGTTGAACTCTTGAACGGAGAGCAGGATCCCAAAAAAATCGAGCAGCGCTTGGCCGTGATTCATACCGGCGCGAACGAATTGGAAGACATGGTGAATCGATTGCTGCAATACGTTCGGACCGATGCACCAAGGTCCAGTGCAACGAATTGGCGAGTGCCGTTGGAACCCGTCGTCCAACAAATCTTTGAAGGCGAACGGTTGTTGCATCCGAATCTCAAGTACGAACTTGACCCCCGCATGGTCACGGACGATATCGCCATCCTTTCCAACGTTAACGACCTCACCTGCGTTTTTTCGAACACGGTGCGCAACGCCAGTCGATTCGCGCGGCAGCAGATTCTCGTGGTCGCCTATCGTACTGCCAACGGAATCATTGTCGATGTCGAAGATGACGGACCTGGCGTTCCGGAAAAGAACCGCGAAGCCGTGTTCCGTCCGTTCGAACGGTTGGCAGATGATCGCGGGAGTGCCGGCTTGGGGCTGGCATTGGTGGGCCGAATTCTCAAAAAACACGGCGGTTGGGCCAAAGTTGAAACGAGTAGTCTTGGCGGTTGTCGCCTGCGCACGTTTTGGCCAAAGGCGGCCCCGGCCGAGCGTCTCTCGAGCTAACTCGCAGTGGCAAACACACTCCGTGTGCCGCCCGCCGCTCCCGCCGCACGAAAGTCAGCTTCGGTCAAAGCAAATCGAGCTTGCCTACGACCATCCTTCGTAGTCGGCGATCCAAATTCGTTTTCGTACCGCAACCTGACGAGTCTGGGAATTGGAAGGGACATGTTGTCATGGGCAAGCGCGGGTTGCTCTTGATCTACCAAGCTTGATTTGTGGGGCCCACGGGCAGCTCGATGATCTGTTCCAGATCTTGTAACGCGGCAAACGCCTGCTCGGCCAGTGCGGGATCCGTCAAGTCACTTGGTTCCAGTCGATCGCGATAGTGTTGATCGATCCAGGATTTCAAGTCTTCGTACAGACCACGATCCAACCATACTCGACCGCGAACAGCGTCGCGCTCCGTTTGACTTAACAAGACGCGTAATCGCAGACATGCTGGGCCGCCTCCGTTGTTCATGCTTTGGCGCAGGTCGAGGAACTTGACCGAGTCGATCGGTGGCTTGCCGGAAGTGAATTCTCCCGCCAGTAAACGATCGATCGTCGCGCGAGCGTTGGGGACCACTTCGCATTCCTGCGGGCAGACCAACATGGTGCGACCGTTCGTGGTGTTCACAAGCTGACTGTTGAACAAGTAACTCTGCACCGCGTCGGCGAGCGATAGACTCGCGTTGGGAATTTCAGCGACGACCAGAGGCTGGTTGAATAGTTGTTCGTATTGGGCATGCAATCGCTCCAAGACTTGGGGTTGGTCCAGGAACGCTTGTTCGTGAACGAGGAGCAGGCCAAGATGCCCGACCGAGATCACGTCGTTGTGGAATACTCCCGCGTCGATCGCCAAGGGATGTTGTTGGACGAACAGCGTGCGTTCGTTCGCCAAGCCGTGCCGCCGAGCGATAGCTTGGCTGGCCTGGAGCGTTTGTCGAGCCGGAAATCGCAGTGGCTGCTTTGCGGTGTGGTTCAAAGCGTTTCGTCCGTAAACGAAAAGTTCGATGCCTGGTGCAGAAAACGTGGGGGCCAACCGCGTGTGATTGGCAGCGCCTTCATCGGCCAGGGCGACGGCTGCGGGGAGCGGAGAATGAACATAGAAGTGGAGATCATCCGCAAAAATGGCCTGCAAGATGGGCGCCATGTCGTGAGACTCGAGACTGCGATGCAGGGAGCTGGTCAAGTTGGCCGGCGTGAAGTGGACACGTCGGTCGGCGGTGTCAGGAGAGGGACTGACGGTCGCTGCGTTGGCGGCCCACATACTGGAGGCACTGTAGGCGGCCGCCAACAAGGCTGGGTCAGTCAAGGCGGATTGGCGGATCACTTCGGCGATGCTGCCAGCGAACCCCAAGTTGCGAAGCCACGCGATTTGGGGTCGGACCAAGGGCGGGAGAATGGCTTGTGGGACACCTAACGAGGCGACTTGCCACATTTTCTCGAGTCCCTGTTGAGCTGCCAACTTCGGGTTGGAGGCTTGGGCTCGGTTTCGTTCGGAGGCGACATTGCCGTATGCCAAGCCGGCGTAGTTGTGAGTCGGGCCGACCAAGGAATCGAATTGACATTCGGCAAAGCCGGCGTTGTCAAAGTCTGGTCCTGGCGTTCTCGCTGCATGAGTTACCGGTTGCCGAGCGACCGAATCGTTCGTCGGCAAATTTGGCGAACTAGAAATGTGGGGATGGTCCGACGGTCGATTAGACATGAAATCCTCGGAGGAAGCGTACCCAAGAAAAGCGATTTTGGGGCGAAATCGTTGCCAAGCCCGAACGAGTCGGCCCCTTCCCGCGTCCTAAAAGAAGGCTACCATATTATGCGGAATATTTGAAAGCCGCGTCGCGAGATCAATCGAAACCCCCACAAAAAACGACACTGGCATCAAGAAACTGGCATCAACGTTGGCGAAACCCACAAAATCAAAAACCCACAAAATCGGAGTGTAGCTCAGCCTGGCTAGAGCGCTACGTTCGGGACGTAGAGGTCGCAAGTTCGAATCTTGTCACTCCGACTTGTCCAATAAACTGAAGAGAAGTTAATGCAAAAACGCCGGGACCCGAAGTTGGTTCAGGAATTTCTAAATGACCGATCGGTCGAACGAAGCGAGCTTGGCGTTCTGCGGTGGAATCGCTGCTCGAGCTAGTTGTTAGGTGTGTTCGTCTGCACCCCGAGCGATGAACTCCTCATAACTCGATTGTAGGTCGTCAATGTAGAACGACAATTCGAGCTCCGAAACAAACGCAACCTCCACTTTCTTCATCTCCGCGGCTGCCGCAAAACCGTTGTTCTTGGAGCTAGTTCCCGAAATGAGGAACTTCTTCGGCCACTCTCGCTTCTCCTGCCATGCTTGTGTAAGGATGATCGCTGCATCACGTGCGCTTGGCGATTCGTCTTCGCTTGGTGCAAATGCGTTGCCGAAGACAAACATGCTCCCCGCGTCTTGGACCACGTAGATATGGTTCGGCATGCCGGCGATCAGTATGGGATTCCGAGTAACTCGAATGGCGAGCCACACTTCGTTGATGGCAAACTGCTTCGGATGTAGAGGCATGGGGGGCTTTCGGTGTCTTTGTGGTGGTTAGTATTGCACGGATCTCTGTGAGTACGAAGCTGTAAGATACGGCAATCCAACCGACCGCAGGTCAGTTTGGTTTGGAGCCGTAAACCGACACATGCGCCGTGGGTTCGGAAGCAAAGAGCCGGTCGTCGGCTTGAGCAAACTCAGCGGTAAAGAAACGTCTGCGAGGTCGGCGTCGTTCAACGCTGCGTTGCACCATTGCCGCGAATCGTAGGTATTTCGTAAGAAATCAGAATACAACGAGTCTCCACGAACAGGCAACACCCTGAGGACGTACAACAACGGAAACATCGTGCGTCCCCGAAGAATTCCCCCGAAGAATTCCTAAGCCTACGCCCACTCTGCGCACAGCAACTCTGCCTGCATCAACACGGTCCGAACTGCTTCCTCTTGCAAATCGGGCGGGTAGCCGTGTCTGTTAAGGATTCGCTTGACCATCACTTTGATCTTGGCACGGGCGCTTTCGCGGAGCGTCCAATCGATGGTCACACTCTTCTTCACTTGGGATATCAGTTCGGCGGCAATCACTTTTAGCTTGTCGTCCCCCATCGCGATCAGTGCGGAATCGTTCGCGGCAAGAGCGTCGTAGAACGCCTTCTCGTCGTCGGTCAGCCCCATCTCCTGGCCCGCCTTGGTCGCGGCGTCCAACTCCTTCGCCAATTTGATCAACTCTTCAATCACCTCCTGCGTCGCGATCGCACGATTGTGGTAGGCGTTGAGGGTCTTCTTGAGCTTCTCGGAAAACACCTGGCTCTGCACGAGGTTGCGTTTCGAGCGAACCTTGAGTTCGTCCTTGAGCAGCTTCTCCAGCAATTCGGCGGCGACGTTCTTATGCTTGAGGCCACGAACTTCGGCCAGAAAATGGTCGCTCAAGATGCTGATGTCCGGTTTGGGCAATCCGGCCGCCGTGAAAACGTCGATCACTTGCCCCTCCGTCGTGATGGCCTTGCTGACCAATTGGCGAATGGCCGCGTCGATCTGTTCGGGTGTCTTCCGATTGCTGCTGCTTTGCTTGTTCAGTGCGGCTTGCAGGGCTTGGAAGAAACTCACGTCGTCGCGAATCTCGGTGGCGTCATCACTAGCGGCGCACAGGGCAAAGGCGCGGGAGAGTTCCGTCACAACTTGGATCCAGCGTTTCTTGCCGTCTTCCTGCTCGAGGATATGCTCCTGTCCGGCAGGGATCAGTTGCAATCGCTCGGTCGGCGTGCCGCTGGTCCACTTGTCCCAGTTGAAGCCGTGCATCAGGTCGCAGGCAATACCGTGCTTTTCCAACATCACCGCGATGGCTTGCGCGGTATCAAAGGTCGGGTTCCCCTGGCCACCGCTTTCGGTGTACGTCATCAATGCCCGTTTCAACTGATCGGCCAACCCGAGGTAATCGACCACCAAACCACCCGGCTTGTCGCGAAAGACACGGTTCACGCGAGCGATGGCCTGCATCAATCCATGGCCTTGCATCGGCTTGTCGGCATACATCGTGTGCAGGCAGGGGGCGTCAAAGCCGGTCAGCCACATGTCGCGCACGATCACGATCTTGAAGGGATCTTTGCTGTCCTTGAAGCGGTTCGCCAACGTGCGGCGTTTGTCCTTGCTGCGGATGTGCGGCTGCCAATCGGGGCCATCCTCGGCGCTCCCGGTCATGACCACTTTCACCACGCAGGCTTTGGCATTCTCAGCATCCAGTTCGTCGTCTTTAGCACTGGCCCAATCAGGCCGCAGGGCAATGATCGCATTGTAGAGATCCACGCAGATACGGCGGCTCATGCAGACGATCATCGCCTTGCCGTCCATCGCCTCCACGCGTTTCTCGAAATGCGAGACCATGTCGGCAGCCACCATCGAGATACGTTTCGGATCGCCCACCAGCGCCTCCAACGCGGCCCATTTCGACTTGAGCTTCTCCTTTTTTGTCAGCTCCTCGCCCTCGGTGATCTCCTCAAACTCCGCATCGATCTTCGGCAACTCGGCGGCGTTCAGGGCGAGCTTGGAAATCCGGCTCTCGTAATAGATCGGCACCGTGGCCTTGTCGGCGACGGCCCGTTGGATGTCGTAAATCGAGATGTAATCGCCAAACACCGCTCGCGTGTTCGCGTCCGTCTTTTCGATGGGCGTGCCGGTGAAACCGATAAACGACGCATTCGGCAAGGCATCGCGCAGGTTGCTGGCAAAGCCGTAAGACATTTCGCCCGTCTTTTCGTTCACCCTGCCGCCGAAG
>JAEUIQ010000004.1 GCA_016794985.1 Planctomycetaceae bacterium
GCAATTTGATCAGTTCGGGAACCGGTTACTCGGACTGCGAAGAAGTCCAAGTCATCCCGTTCTACCGCCAAACCCTGACCATTAAAGTCGTCAATCGCGGCAACGTCTACAACGCCTATACGATTCGGGTCTGGTAAGGGATAACCGACGGATTGGCAGGAACAGGAAAGCGGACCAACCTCGGTCCGCTTCTTGTAATCCAATGGCTTATCGGCGGCGAGTGCTATTTCAGGTCTAGTGGGTTATAGTATCTAGATGTGTCGGACAAACTTTTGTTCGCTGGTGACGCCATATCTCGGAGACAATCATGTTCGCAAATGGCCTTGCCACCATGACAGCTAGTTTGATTTTCTTTCACTTCGTTTGTGAAATTAGTCCGACCAAGTCCGAAACGGAATTCTACCTGATACCGAACGAAACTTCGGCCAGTACACATCTCGCCATCCATAAACTACCGAAATCATCGACCTCAATCGGTGATGGTTATGAACCATTTCCCAGTCCATCGAGGATCGTCGAGCGAACCACTAGCTTGAGCAGTCAACGGCGCGTCCTCATGATCGGTTGTGGTCGATATCCGAATCTTCCGCGTGACTATCAACTGCAAGGGCCGCCCAACGATGTGGCGATTACCAAGGAGTTGCTGCAGAGCGAACGCTTTGCTGTCCCTCCCGAAAACATCGCAACTTTAGTTAGTGGTTCCGATCCGCAGATGGAACCAACCGCCGCCAATATCCGGGCAGCGTTTGAAAAGTTGTGCGAGTCGGTTCGGCCCAATGATCAAGTGCTGATCCTGTTGGCTGGACATGGTTGCCAAGTTCCCAATCTCAATCCTGAAGTCGACTCCGAATCCGATGGTTTGGATGAAGCGTTTGTTCCGGCCGACATCTCCGGCTGGCGTGAAAGGAATCCACCTAGTCCGCCTGAACTGATTTTGGATGATGAAATCGGCGTTTGGTTGAAACGGCTGGTCGAAGCTGGGGCGCGCGTGTTCTTGATTGCCGATTGTTGTCACGCGGGTTCGATCGATCGCGGGCCAGGAGAACCACCAACGTGGGTCCGAGAACGTCGCTTGCCACCGATTTTTGCTCCCACAAACGAAACGCCTTCCACATTAGCCAACAGCCCGAGGAAGGATGCTTCGGACTGGGAAGCGCCACCTGAAGTCATCAGCTTGTTCGCCGTTCCCGCGAAGTATCCTGAATTGGAAGATCGCATGCCACCAAACTCCAGTGGCGGCATCGACTCCGTTCATGGACGACTGACGTTTGCCTTGAACCAAACTTTGCGGCAATCGCGTCGAGCGTTAACTTACCGTGAGCTGATTCAACAAGTGGTCTGGCAGTATCAGACCTGGAACTGGAATCCGCGACCGTACCTCGAAGGCTCTGATCTCGATCGCGAAGTCTTGGGCATGCACCAGTGGCCCACTCGGTCGTGGATCACGGCGACCAAAGAGACTCAGCGTTTTCGTTTGAATGTAGGATTCCTCGATCAAATTGCGCCGGGTTCGGTGTTCGAGTTGTTTGCTGCGGACCGAGACAACGATAGCACCGCCAGTCTGGGGTTCTTGAAAGTCAGTCGCGTTTTTGCCGGCGAATGCCTGGCTGAACCATGTCCGTTTGCTGAACGACCTGCGGTCAACTTTGCTGATCTGCCCGTAGGAGCCAATGCCGAATTGGTCTACCGGGAGTTGGGGGACGCTCGATTGCCGGTTGGCCTGATCGCGGCCACTGACGAAACTGCGAATCACGCGTTGTGGACATCGTGCGAAGCGGCATTGGAGCGATTGATCGCCGATCCGCGGCACTTGATTCGTCGCCCCATCGCGGATGAAACACCGCAGTTGTTTGTCGTGGTGGGCGCGACGCAGGCCTGGATTCGGCCCGGGACCGGCTCGGTGGAGGACTTTCCGGACTCCGGTTCATTGGCCTATCAACCATTGATCAACGATGAAACACTTGAACGGAGATTGTCGGGTGGACTGATGATGATCGCTCGAGCCACGAACTTGGTACGACTGGCATCGCCACTACCAACAATAACAGAAGTGCCCAGCGGAACCCGACGAGCGACAGCAGCTACAGCGATTGAGATTCAAGTGCTACGCGAAATGCCACGAGACTCTGGCAACTACGTTCCGGTCGATGATCCTGCCACACTCTTGTTAGAAAACGGAGACCGCATTCGCATTCAAATTCGGAACGTGTCGGAAAGTCGCTGGGACTTGACCGGACTGCTAGTGGATAGCGGGTATAAGATCGATGCATTTAATCTTGGACGCAACGGTACCAGAATTGATCATCGATTGCCACCCAAGTCGGAGCCCGCCTACTTTCAAATCAAAATCAGCAACGAGACTTATGGCTTGGACCATTTCGTATTGATTGCAGTCGAAGCTGGGGCCGAGCCAGAAGTCGTCAACTTCAAACATCTCGAACAAACAGGACCGGAGGCAGCGCGATTGGTCGCCAAACCTGTGACGCGCTCTGCGGAACGCATCAGCCGGTTTCAGCAACTAATCGATAGCACCACCCTTGATGGAGCCACAACGCGCGGACCCGGACGTAATGATGAACCAGGAATCGTGGTGAGTATCCCGTGGCGAGTGCATCCACCCGAAAACCCTTCCCCAACACCGTAGCTCATTGGAGCCAACATGAACTTTGAATATGCAAGAAGAGTTGCATTAAACTTAGTCGGCCTCGTCTCTTTCAGCGGCTTGGCTTCGATCGGCGGCCAGGAACCTGACGAACTGTATGACCTAGCCAAAGCAAAACCCAAGTTGTCGCAGGTCTTGAACTCGGAGCAACTTATCGGATCGATCAATTTGGAACTAAGTCGCATCGAGCGTGGAACTCCGAACGGCACGAATCATTCTCGTCCGCGCGGAGAAGCGACCATTCGCGTCTATCGTGAAGCGGCGCCCGCCATCGTCATGGTCACGGATGGAAAAACGGGACATGGCACAGGTTTTTTTGTTCGCGAGGGTGGCTGGATTCTCACCAACAACCATGTCATCGAGTCGATGCCTTTCGATCCAAGCACTGGGGCTCGAATCGCTCGGATCGTGAAGGGTAGCATGGATGACGATGGTGCGATGACTGCGGACGACGAACATCTGGAAGCAGTCGTCTACCAGACGGATGAAATTCGCGATCTCGCATTGCTGCGGTTGAAAACCGCGATCGAAGGCAATGCCCCCGAACATGCGGTGATTGAATTGGCGGACCATTCACCAGTCCCTGGTTCATCCTGCATTGCGATAGGGCACCCGTCGTTGGGTGTGATGTGGACGCTGCGCCAAGGCGAGGTCTCTGGTCGCGGCTATTTTCCCAAAGACCAATTGGGGAATTTCATCCTGCGGGGGGCCGATGTCTCGGATCGGCAAACGGTCGAGTCCATCCTGGAACAACTTCCCAGTCGCAAAGTGTTGCTTTCTAGTTGCGGGCTGAACCCGGGAGACTCCGGCGGGCCACTACTGAACGAAGATGGCAAGTTGGTTGCGGTTTCGTTTGCAGTGCCACCCATCGATTCCGAAGCCGGAATTGATTTGGGTAAGTTTTCGTATCACGTGCATTTAGAAGAAGTGAACGCTTTTTTGGAAAACTGGCCAACCGAGCCGACCATCCAAGCCCCCTCCATTCTGCCCCCGGCCGAATTGCAGGCATTGGCCGACATCGATGACGACCAACACCCCGAGACCTGGCTTTTTGCCCTGGACGAAGCCACGCCTTCGGGTTTCCTGATTGATTTGGACGCGGACACCGACCCTGATTTCGTCAAATCCGCAAGTCTCTTGGGAGTCTCCGGCGAAGAGCCTCTCACGACGTGGAATTGGGAAGTTGCTTATGTGTTGCACCCGCAAGAGCTGTATGCCTTTGAGTTGAATGGCGATGGCCAAGCCGACGTCGTGTTGGTGCGTCAGGATCCCACAGAAGACCGCTGGAGCAAGTTCCACCGGTCCGACAATGGTGGATGGACCTGTGAAAGCTGGGAAGGAAATCCGCAGACTCATGTCCATTTTGAATCTACCGATCTGCAGAAAGCGTTTCGTCGTTTTATGCGTCGGATTAAGTAAACCTCGGAGATTCCTGAGTCCCGTTCCGCCATACTGTGAAGTTTTTTTGTAAGTCTGCCTCAAACCCCGCGTTTCTTTGGAGGTAGCTGGAACGCTTCGTCGCTTCCTGGCTTGCAGTATCCGATGGCTCAGGAGAAAATCAGTCATGTATGGAACCTTAGCTTTACCATTTCCATGGTCATCATTCGAATTGCCCACTCGCGGACGGCAGGCAGCCCGGTCGGCAGTCCGAGTCTCCCCCACACGGAGCCCCAGCGTGGATGAAACCCGAATGTCGTTGCTGTTGAGAGCTCGGAATGCCTCCGATCCGGAGGCCTTCACCGAGTTCTATCGGGTGTATGCTCCACTGCTACAAAGGTTCGTGCAATCTCGAGGCGTGGATGAATCGTCCAGCGATGATGTCGTCCAAGAGCTGTTGATCTCGCTGTGGCGGCGCCTGCCCGAATTGGATTTTGACAAAACGCGAGGGCGTTTTCGCACTTATCTTTGGCAAAGTACGCACCATGCCGTGACGTCCTGGTATCGGAAGAATGCGAAACACCTCAAGTCGCGCGTCGCCGATCTCGATTCTCGAATGTTGGAATTGGAATACGAATCGCAAGGTGTCCCAGATCGCGAATTTCAATTGGCGGTACGCAATCGAGTTTTAGAGGTTGTCTTGGCGCGCATCCAACAAGAAGTCTCCGATTCTGAATGGCAGAAATTCAAACGGCATGTTGTGGATGGTGTTTCAGCATTGGATCTGAGTCGAGAATTGAATTGCACGACGGGTGCCATCTATCAGTCGGCCAACCGACTACGAAAACGAATTCGCACTTTGTTCGATGAGTATGGAGAGGAATTCGATGTATGAACGCCATCTTCAAATGCCTCACGGAAGAGGAATTGATTGCCTTGTTGTCGGGCGAATCACTTTCTTCTGAAAAGACAACACATATTCAACATTGCCAACAGTGCCGAGAAACTCGCGAGCAAATTCGTTCGGACTTGGACGCGATCCGCGCGGTTGCCAACTCCAGCATCGAAGGACTCGCGTTTTCGAATCCCGACGTTCGCAGGCCATCTCGACCTCCGCTGGCGGGCACATCGTTCACTCGCGATTTAAATGGCGGACGGCTGACCAATGGCTCCACAGTCGGAAACTATACGGTCATTCGCTTGCTGGGACGAGGCGGACAAGCGGAGGCTTACTTGGTCCGACAAACGGACAAAGGAGAAGACTCGCCGCGGTTTGTGCTCAAGATAACTCGCGTTACCGACGCTTACGGCATTCCGCTGTCGACGACTCAGCAACAACAATTGCATATCGCTTTGCGGGCGGAGGAAGAAACGCTGTACAAGTTGCGAGGTATTGCCGGTACGTTGCAATACGTGACTGCTGGGCACGTCGAGCTTGAACCTGGAACCGCCGAGCCCTATTTGGTCACCGACTATGTCCATGGACAAACGCTTTATCAACGTGCAGGCGAATTCGCGAAACCGCAACAAGCCATTGCCCTGGTCGCGGCAATCACGGACATCTTGTCGCGAGTACATCGCCTGGGCATCATCCACGGCGACCTCAAACCACAAAACATCATGTTGCGTGATGATGATTCGCCCACCATCATTGATTTTGGACTGGCTCGTATTCGCGACGTTTGGAACCAAGGCGAGGACGGCGAGCGCCAAGGTGGAACCGTGCAATACATGGCACCCGAGCAAGCCGTCGGTGATCAAACTCAGATTGGGCCTGCCACCGACGTCTTTGCTTTAGGAGCCATCCTACAGCAATTGATAACTCGTCAACGCCTGTATCGAGGAGACGACTGGAAAGCGTGCTTATCCGCCGCGAAGGCGGGACAGATTCAAATCGCCAATGCCCCAACCTTGGGTCATTATCAACTCCAAAAAGTTGTCGCCAAGTGTTTGTCCATCGCTCCGCAAGATCGCTATGCGAACGCTCGCGATTTGGCAGCCGCGTTAGCCCGGATAAGTTTCTCGGGTCAAAAGCGTTGGCTAGGCTTGATCGCCCTGCCCTTGCTGATCGCGGCTGTGGGACTTGTTTCTTGGTATTCGTACTTCCGGCCAATCGCGGATATTCCAGAACAACAACCAGAGACCGAAATCGCCGGCTTGTTGGGCTCGAATGACATCGGAGTCGGCGAATGGAATAAGAAGTTGCCAGTGACCGTCGGTCACAGTTTGCGAATTGATGCGATTGGACCCGCGAAATCGAAATGGTTCTTGGTCTGGGTTTACGGCGAGAAGTTGAGGAGTATTTATTCCGTGGAATCTTCGGAAGATCCACTGCTTGTCGAACCAACGACCAATGGCGTTCAGGACCGTATCATTTGGCCCAGTGCCGAGGACTGCAAAAAGATTACAGGAGACGGTGGAACGGAGATGCTGTTTCTGGTGGGCTTCCCGAGTGGCCACGCCATGACCGAAGCTCGATTAACGGAATTGGTTGATGCGGCTTTGCTGCCGGCGGAATCCTGGCCACCCTTGCCGGATACGGTGTTGATCCGTTTCGACTCCCAACAAGTCGATTCGCGGGGGCCGTCTGGGAAGTTGCGGGGCCCGGGTGAAAATCAGGCTGTGGAATTTAGGCAAGTAGAGGCCACCATCAAGCGAATTCAAGAATCGCTCCGAAAAGAGTCCATTTTCCTGCGTGGCGAAGCGTTTTGTGTCGGTGTCTTGGATTAGAATCGGGCAACAAGTGCGATCGGCTCGGCTCCGCTCAACAAGTCGAGACCAAAGCGTCGAACGTACGCGGATACCCCCGCAGGACAAGTCGCACCTAGGAGCCCAGCGGCCTCTCCCGCCGTTGGAAATACGCTAGAATGATGGACGTATCTTCAGCGGCGCTTCGATAAAAAGCGGAGCGAGACTTTCAAAACGATTTACCGTTGCCACTTACCCCCCATTGGAATAATCATGACCTCGTCTCATTCGCGCCGCATGTTTATCGGAGCCGCCGGTTCCGCCGTTGCTCTTTCGGTCGCCACGGCCACCGGGTTGGAACAGGATCCCGTGCCGGACGAGAAGGGGCCGAAAGAATCCGCGTTTGAACGTGACTACGATGCACCAAAATTCAAACCGTCGTGGGCTAAAGAGCAGGTCAACCGTCAATTGGTCCAAGACTTTGTGATCTTCGCCCATTCCGATCTAGCCATGGTTCAAAAACTTTTGGACCGAGAGCCAGGCCTGCTCAATGGCGCGGTGGACTGGGGGGGCGGTGACTTTGAAACGGCCCTCGGCGGTGCTTCGCATATGGGCAAACACGAGATCGTGGAATACTTGCTGGCAAAAGGCGCTCGTATCGACATCTTCTGTGCCGCGATGTTGGGCCAATTGGATGCCATTCGCAACTTCTTGACGCTGCAACCTTCCTTGATCGATGCGAAGGGGCCTCATGGATTCACGCTGCACTTTCACGCTCAGGTTGGAGGCGAACGTTCCAGCGCGGTGCTCGATTACCTCCAGTCGATCAAACAGGTCGAACTCAAGCCAATCCCATTTCTTCGCCCAAAGGCCGAGGATAAGCCGAAGCAACTCCCATGACCGCGATTACTGGGACCCACAGGGAGGGCTCGACTGGGGATACTCAACGAATTGGCGAAGTCCGTGCAGGGCGTCCTCTACAATCGCTGACGGTGGACTCCCTCCCGGCTTGGAGATCGTCTGGCTTCAAAGGGAAGCTCTAATGAACGCTAATCATTCATAGGCCGAAACACGCCTGGCCGGTGGGCGCGAACCACCGGTTAGAGTGACATCACCTTCAGAAAAGGCCCGCAGGGCCGACACATGTGCTGAGTGTAGGCACTCAAAAGTGAAGCGTTGATCTGGGCGGGGGAGTTTTTGTTGGACGTAGACGGTGTCGCCCGAGAGGTTCTTTAAACGCTCGCCAACGCGCAGGTCCTGCGCGGCAACGTAGTCGTGACGGTCGTCGGACCAGATCGGATGATTGCCCGTGACTCCAATCCGTTCCCACGATTGGTCCACCACCGATGAACGCGAAACTTGCGGATATAGCAGCGATTCTTCGGAAGTTTGGGCGATAGTTAATCCAGTTCTCTGAACTGGATCAAACGCGTTGTCAGCTTTGCGAGCTGGAATCGGCCGCCGAGCCAGTTCGGGAGAACTGGCTCTACTATCGCGCCCCAACGATCTTGGTTCTCCAAAATCTACTGGCCTCCATGAATCTGCTGGAGATATTCAAGTGGCTGTGGACTCAGGTAGAGGTGAATGAGGTGACTGCTGGCGTGGTGAAAGGTGGCTAGGACGACGTTCCCTGGGCCAGGCAATTTCACTGGGCAAGGTTTCACCCCCAGTCACCACCGCTTCGCCGCGAACGTCGCTCTCGGGCAAGTCCAACGAGATCGTCACCAATACCGAATCTGCTGCAAACTCGGCCATCAACGACCGCATTCATGCAGTTCGGCAAACAGGGGCCGCAGCGGAACTGGCGGGGCTTCGAGTGGCAAGGACTTGAGGAACTGCGACGAATTGGCGGCGGTTAAAAGCGATGTGGCCTTGAGGTCTTCTTCGTCCAGAAACTGGTAATCGATATTCTCCAGCACCCAATCTTCGTGACGCAACGTCTCCATCTTGAGCAGCGAGCCATCCGACTTGGTCATCTCCAAGTTCAACTTGATCCACTGGGCCCAATTTGGCTCGGCAACTGCTTCGCGAATCTCCGTCCCCAACTGCGGATCTGGCAGCGGAACCACTAATGGACGCTCATGAACGCTAATCAATACCAAAATCAGAATGTCCATGGCGGTTGTCGTTGCTCGAAGCAATTGACCTTAGTCTGACTCGTTCCTGGTATTAGCGTCTATTAGCGTCTATTAGCGTCCATTAGCGTCGATAAGCGGTTGGCGAGCGTTTCTCGCGTCGAAGCCACACCCCAAGTCTTTGATTAGCGCGAGACGATGGTTGTCTAAAGGGTTCTCTACGGAACAATGTGTGTCCCCAGGGTCTACTCCTGATCCATGTGTCATTCGCGATTGCCGGCCAGGTCCCGAGCCGTACCGGTCTCATGGAGCCGTTCCAGAAGTGGTGCCAAGAGATTGAAATACTTCAAGCCTTGGACATCTTTGGAACGGATTTTCGATTTCTTGTTCGGCTCGGCCATGGGACCAGACATCTTGGCAGGATCGGACACCCGCCAAATTTGGCTAGCAAATACCGTGCCGAACAGTAGTGTGTGTGTCCCCAGGGGGATGTGTGTCCAAGTTCATTCTTCACCAGTCCGAACAGACCGTCGAAGCTCTTGCGAGCGTCAACGGGTTCGGCATGCAGATAGATTCGAATCGCAGGATTGAGAGCCAGCATGGCTTAGGCCACTCGCTCAAGGATCATGGCAATGAATCAATTGCTTGCAACGAGATGACGATTGAAATGCCGTTTGGCAGGCGGACCTCGATGTTTCCAACTTCAAGGGTTGAGGTCTGGACGGACAAGAATGCAGACTTGGAGGTTGACTGTCGGAGCTTGCGGCGCCACTGATAGAAGGAGGCGACCGAGCACTCGATCGATCGGCTGTATTCGGCGATTGAAAGTGCGGATCGCTCGTAGTTAGCAATGCGTTCTTGCCAGAGTTGGGACTTGGAGATCTGTTCTGCGCTCTGGTTGGCTGGAACGCGATCGGTACTTGGAGATGGCGTCGCTTGGACCATGGAATGTCCTTCGTTGGAGGGTGCTGGGTGCCGGAAAATTCCCCAAAGCCTACACCACACCAACGCCCACGCCGAAGAATTCCGAAACCGGCCAGTGTACGCTTACCCACAACCCAAGCCTGTGATTGGCACGAGACAATGATTATCTCAAGGGTTCTCTTTAACAATGTGTGTCCCCAGGGTCTATTCCCCCAGGGTCTATTCGTCCCCGGGCTTGCACTGATCAGTAATCCCAATGGATAGATGACAGTCCACATGCCTGATGATAATCAATTTCGAAACGCGTCTTTGTAAACTCGCCAACCTGTTAATCCACTCTCTATAACGGCAGCACACAACACGTGCGATGCCGCCAAAGTAATCATGCTATATAGGCCTGTTTCGATGCGCACACCTACCAAGTTCCCTACATCAGGAACCGTAAACCACTGGGATTGAAAAGTAACACATTTTCGTCGTCCACAACGTCGGCATGGTTTACTTCGGAATTGAAATGGCTCGCCATTGCGAGCAGGTTCTAAAGGCATATAAGTTTTTGTATCTGGCGGCGGGTCAATCACGGTAATCGGATATAAGACGAAGAATTCTGTGTTCGGAATTGGAAAGAATCTCGCCTCTCTAGGTGCAACCGCTTCAATTACTGATCGGGACCTCGCAGACACGACGAGGCAGTAGTCGCAAGACAGAAAAGCATCACGACTTGTTGCTGGCGTGCCGACATCGCTTTCAATCCCGTTTTCAAGCGTCTTTTGCGCATCAAATGTTCCGCACTTTGGACAAGCGAGCGCGCGGCAAGTTGATCGGAGTTGGGCTGGGTGATTCGGATGAGAGCGAAAGAAAACCCAATAGTCGTCGTTCGCCTGTAATGCGTCCAACTCATGAAACTGTCTTGCCATTTCTATGAACTCGTTTTATGTCGTCATTCGAGCAAATGCAAGTATCCATTACGCAACGAATACTTATATTGCGATTTGAAAATGTCGTAGAGATCCAAGCCGGTACCCGTCGCGAGGCGCTGAGCCAATAACTGGCCCTCATTTGAAGATGAATAAATACGGTGAAAATCATGCAGCCATTTATTTAACTGATGTTTACCATACGTTCTAACCCAAGCCTTGGCGGACATCGACATGAATCGTTTTCCGGTCCGTTGTTCCAAAAAATCGGAAAATGCCTTGTGGATGTGAGTGTGCTCAGCCGCGTTCAGCTGGGGTAAGATGGACTTTCCGTGTCGCACTTTATTTCCCCAGGACCAAGGCCAAAAGTGGTGCCTTCCACCGCATGTATTATGCACTAACACACCGCCGGAGCCGACGTAGTACACATGCTCATCGTGAACTTCTAGGTTATAAACAGCCTCCGGTCCCGGTCTGGGGAGTTTTTGTTGGACCCAGTGGATGTCGCCTGCGAGGGTTTGAAGTCGCTCGCCGATTTGTAACTCGCCCGCTTGCACGAATTCGGCGCGGTCCACCGACCAGAACGGGTGATTGGCGGTGACCCCGATGGAATCGGTGGGGGCAGTGCTAAGAGCAGAGGGCGAAGGGCTATGGGCGGTGGGCGAAGAGTCAGAGCTTGTAGGTGGGGTGTTGGTTAGGACCAAGTCCAGGACGTTGGCGCTGGCGTGTTTGAAGGTGGCGGTGACGACCTGACCTGGACCTGCCGGGACGAGCGGGGCGGGTTCTAAATCGATGATCCAGGCCGGGCCACTGATGCCAAGTTACGGCAAGTCCAGTTCAACGACCAAGCCCAACACTTCGTCGCCGTCCAACTCGGCTGCATGCCAAACAAGACGACTTCCACTCACCGATAGTCCAGGTGGGCTGCCAAATATTTTTTTACCTCACATCTTTTACCAAATTAC
>JAEUIQ010000060.1 GCA_016794985.1 Planctomycetaceae bacterium
AGCCTGGAATTCGGCCTGGGAGCAGTTCTACTGCGTCTATTCGCCGATGATCTTTGCTTGGTGCCAGAAGTGGGGCTTGCAGCCGGCTGATTGCGAAGACGTTGTGGCCTCGGTGCTAGTGATCTTAGGTCGGCGGATGGATACCTTCGAGTACGACCCGAGTTACCGCTTCCGAGGTTGGCTGAAAACGGTCGTCGCCAACGAGATTCGCGCGTTTCTGGCTCGGCAAGCCAAACGCTCGGCCGATCAAGGTTCTGGTGGCGAAGAAAACAGCCTACTGGATAACATCGCCGACGTCGAATCGGCGGCGGGTGAATTGGCTGATTCATTGCATAACCAGCGAGTCTTGCTCCAACGAGCGATGGAAAATGTCCGGGGCCGAGTCCAAGCCGATACCTGGTTGGCGTTCGAACGCACCACCATCCTGGGGCAAGACCCAGCCCAAGTCGCCAAAGATCTGGGGATTTCCATTGCGATTGTCTACAAAAGCAAAAGTCGCGTCTTGGAGCATTTGCGTACTGCCGTAGACCAATTAAGAAAGCAAGAGAGCTATGTCGGATTTTGATGCTGCCTCCACGGCGAAAGATCGCTCGACGAGTGCCTCCTGTCCAAGTCAGGAATCGTTGCTTGATTTTCTCAACGATCGGTTACCAGAAAACGAAGTCGATCATGTTGTTCAGCACGTGGAACATTGTGCAAAATGCCAACGCAGCTTGGATGTCTTGGGCGAAAAAACAGGAATCCACAATCGACTCCCAAATATTGAAGGATTTCGCATCGAAGCCGAGCTTGGCCGTGGCGGCATGGGATCGGTCTATTTGGCACAACGCGTCGAAGATGATCAAGTTGTTGCAATCAAGGTCCTCCCGGAAGAATATCTAAACGATCAAGAGCGACGGCAACGATTCTCTCGGGAAATCGAGACTCTGTCGCGATTGTCGCATCCCAACATCGTCCAGGTCCTGCAAGCGTGTTTCTCGCAGCAACAACCTTATTTTGTGATGGAGTATTTGTCAGGTCTCACCTTGGGGCAATTCACTCGCTCGCTTCCGTTAGCACCCAAGGTCGCCACCGAAATCATTCGTTTGGTCGCCACGGCAGTTCAATTCGCTCATGAGCATCAAGTAGTTCATCGTGACCTGAAACCGTCAAACATTATCTTAACACCATGCTCCACCGGGACGATTAGAGTCGGCGGCGGCGATGGGCCCGAGCGATGCTACGACATTCGACTGCTGGATTTCAGTTTGGCGAAAGAGGTCGATCAAACGACACTGTTGACGCGCACCGGGGAGATTCTCGGTACGTTGGGTTACATGGCACCCGAACAGGTACTGGGGGGAGAAGTTGGCCCAGCAGCAGACATTTACGCGTGTGGGATTTTGCTCTACGAATTGCTGTCAGGTCGCACTCCGCACCAAGCGGCCAATCTTCCTGAGCTGATCCATCAGATCCGCCACGCCGAGCCGATTTCACTGCGGGCTTTGGTGCCGACCATTCCCAAGGACCTGGAGACGATCTGCGAAAAATGTTTGGAAAAGGAGCCGGGCAAACGTTACGCGACCGCTGCCGAGTTGGCGGCGGATTTGGAGGCCTGTGGACGAGCTCGCAAAATCACCGCTCGCCCGGTGTCTGCGATCCGAAAACTCGTGCGTTGGGCTTATCGCCGACCAGCGACGACAACGGCGATCGCCAGTGCCACCATCTTGCTGTTATCCGGGTTAGCAACCACCGGGTGGATGCTACGACAATCGCAGTTGTCGTTCCGTGAACTTCAGGCCGAACAACAACGAACGCTCGCCAATAAAAATATAGCTGAAAATCTAACGGCAGATCTTCTAAGTGTCATGAATGATCGTGGTAGCATTACCGATCAGTTAGAAATCCTGCTTAGGCACACTCCGCAAATCGAGGCGGACGTCACCGCGAAGGCAACGCCAGAAAATTTGCGAAATGCCTATCAAATCAATTCGCAAATTGTTTTTTGCTATCAGAGATTGTGCGCGGAAGTACCTGTTGACCCGAAAGACGTATCGGAGTACTACAATCGGGCAATCGAGTACCTTGAACGGTTCTCGCAGGTTGACGACAAGAAACGTTCGTCGCTCCCTTGCGACTTGGTACGTACTGACATCGAGATGAACTATGCAAACATTTGCGCGGAATTCCCGGATTTTTCCAAAGCGTCAGATCTGTTTGGCAAGGCCGAAAAGCACTTGTCACGCCTATCGGTCGAAGTACTATCACCGGAGCAACAATACCAATTCAGGATGATGACATATCTACTGAACACACTCAAACTACGCAATGAAATCAGGCCATGGCGAGATGGTTTGACTTCGAAAGTTCCTGATGAATCGTATTCGAAGCTTCTGGAAAATTTGCGGACTTTGAATCGCCAATTTGCCGAAGTGAAACCCAGCGATAGGAGTCTTTATCTAAACTATAGCGAGGATCTTTGTTTGTGTGCCGGAGACATATTGAATTCCCAAGACAAGGAACCGGCTCGCGCTATGTTGCGTGCGTGGTTAGATGCTCCGGACTGCTGGGATTACACAGGCGATCGTTTACTTCTGTTCATGGGTGAATTGTGTGAGGCGTCCAAGGATCCGAGGGACATCGCTCTCCTGGGAGAGTGCCTGCGGCGTAACTTGCAATCAGATCACCGGGCCAATCCCAAGATTCAAAAATCGTTGAACTCCGAGTTGTTCGACCGGTTGATGGCAATTCCGGAGCTAAAGAGCGCGATCACGGCGTCCAGAAATCCGAAACCAAAAGCAATTCCAACAATTAAGTTTTAGCTCTTTTTTTTGCGGTCACGAGCAAGCTCGATCGTCTTTCGCGAAATCGCGTCAGTGCTTTTTATCTCGACAGGCCAGCCGGTGGCGTGTGCTGGCCTTTTCGATGACGCACGGCAAGCGAGTGATCAGAATACGCCAGGGGCACAAGTAACTTCGCAACCCGATTCTTTTCTAAAACTCGTGTCAGAAATCTCCTCGGTCGCCCTATGGAATGGTGTCAAGCCCAAGTTGTTGGGCAGCTCACTTCCGTCGGTTCTTTAGGAGAGAAAATCATGACCCTTTCATGTTCTTTTGCTTGGATTCGTCATTTGGTCGCTTGCTTGTTACTCATCGGTCTAGTGGTTGGCCATGACTCGACCGTCTTCGCGGATAAGCCAACAAAAATCGTCCGGTACGAAGGGCGACTGGAAGTTCAACCAAACGGCGATGTCATCGCTCGTGAGCAGATGCACTTTCCGACCTTGGCTTACTTCGAAGCCAAAAACCAACACGGCGGACCAGTCGCCTTGTTTCGCATGCTGCAACAGTCGTTCGCCTGGTCGGTAACGGAAGACATGAAGTTTCAACTGGACGACCACAACAGTCGGCTGAATGTTGATTTCCGCCAGATAGGTGCGGTCCGTTCGATTGGGAACAATCGCTGGTCCTTGGATTTCATCAACGGGGCTGAGATGGAATTGGTGTCGATTCAAGACAACAAGGTCGTGTTGACCGGTGCGACGGAATCGGGTTTCGGTGTCATGAGCCACACGACTTATGTGACTTTGCCAAGCACGAGCTCCGACATCAAGCTGACGAAAAATGGGAAGGGAATTGAATATGTCTATGAACCACCATTGGAACCCGGCGACGAATGCCAAGCGACTTTCGACCTAGAATCCAAGAAGCACTTGATGAGCAGTCTGGCATCGGTCTACTCGAATCGCGAATTCCCCCAGTTTTGGGCCGCCCGCTCGATCTTCAAAAACTCCGGGGACCAACTCATCAAACGCTATCGAGTGCGTTTTCGAGTTCCGAACCACACCGGATGGAGTGAATGGGCGAAATCAGAGCGAGTTTATCCTGGCCAAACGGTCATCGACCCTTATTTTCCCGTCTTCGACCTGGAGTCTATCTCGAAGTTGACCACCTCACGACGCATCGCTGTCGAGATCGAGTACGAGTATCAACGAGCCGATGGCGAAACGATCAAAGAGACCGAGACCACTCGACTGGAGCTTCTAGCTCGCAATCAAGTCGTCTTCGGAGGACGGGAAAACGGCGAATCGATTACTTGGCACGAGCAGAATGAATACCTTCCCTTCGTGATGGCGGCCTTTTGCACCTCGGATGATCCGGTCATCCAGCAGTTGGCTGGTCGAGTCTCCGGGATGGGCAACGGTTTGGCGGCA
>JAEUIQ010000001.1 GCA_016794985.1 Planctomycetaceae bacterium
ACCAAACAAACTAAAATCTTTCATGGTGGTCTCCCCAACGGCGTCAACCGTTGTCTAAAGAACTTGAAACTTCCGACCGTGCGATTATCGCACGGCGGGAGACCACTTTTCAAGTTTTAACAATTTTTGGGACGCTTCCAACCGATTTCTTACATTTGAGGGATTTATTAATTCGCATGCGTGGAATTTGCGAAATGATCCAAAACGGAAGGACGGAGTTTTGTCCGGATCTTGCGACACTCCTTCGGTCGACGGTTGCGGACAACAGTTTTGGAGTCGTTCAACGATGTGCCGCACATAAAGATATAACATTACCACTATACGTCTCCCCTGGTCGAGAGCAATTTTCAATCGAAATTTCAGAGCTACTTAAACCATGGACCGCGTTTGATATTGCTGTCTGTGCGTTTCACCTTCCACCATTCACTGAACCAATTGATCTGGATGCATGGCTGAACCTCGCGATCACAACAGAATCCTTTGGTGAAGTTTCACACCGTAGCCTGATAAGAATTGTGGCAGATACGCTTGGTGCCCATGCGGATCCAGGGCTTCATGACTTCATCATTCGGCACGGCTTCCGCGACCAAGGTGGAGAACTAAACATGGGAGTCATTGGGACCGTACTCCTCAATTACGCCCAATTAGTCATTCGGCTGGTCGAAAACAATTTTACGTCTGAGCTTTCCGAATATCGTTAGATCGAATATTTTTGAAGCAAGGGCGGTATGAAGTACAAGTCCGGACGGTCCACTCGATATGCTGCACGACTGCGTTTCGATATAAACATAGGATTGAGCTGCTAAATCAGCGATCAAATTCTGAATTTGAAGCTGCGTCGAGAAAGTAATGCCCCGAATAGCGAGTGATGTGAAAATGAAACTAGGAAAACTCAAGCAGATCGATCTACGGGAACAGTGGAAACATGAGGCATTAGACTTCACAAAATGGCTGGCGGAGCCCGAGAACCTTGAACAGCTTGGTGATGAAATCGGCTTGGATATTCGTCTAATTCAAACCGAAGCGGGGGTTGGCAAATTTGCCGTCGATATCCTCGCCGAAGAGGAAACCACCGGTAAGAAAATCGTTATCGAAAACCAACTCGAAGCGACGAATCATTCACACCTCGGACAATTGTTGACCTACGCGGCGGGAATTGAAGCCGAATATATCGTCTGGGTCGTTCGCGATGCGCGTGACGAACATCGGCAGGCCGTCGAATGGCTGAATGAACACACTGACGACCGAATCAATCTTTTTCTAGTGCGTATTGAGTTGTGGCAAATTGGAAATTCCGACCCGGCTCCGAAATTCCACGTTATCAGTCGCCCAAATGATTGGACAAAATCGATACGCGGCGGGACGTCCAATAATGCTGAACTCACAGATACGCGGCTTTGGCAATTGGAGTTCTGGCAACAACTTCAGACCTTTGCACTGACTCACAAACCACCGCTAAAACTTCGGAAGCCTCAAGCTCAGCATTGGCAGGATTTGGCAATTGGCAGGTCCGATTGTCACGTTGCTTTTGGCGTGCTTCGCAACGAAGGCCATGTTGGGGTTTCGTTGTACATTCCAAATTCGAAAGCGCTATACCACACCTTTCTTGCCAACAAGACCGCGATTGAGTCGGAGCTTGGGCTTGGTGCGTTGAGTTGGCAAGAACTGCCGGGCAAGAAAGCCAGTCGAATACAACTTTTGAAAGATACCGATCTTTCAAGCGAAAATCGGAATGAGACTTTTTCCTGGATCGTGAACACGGCTCAGCGATTCAAAACGACGTTCTCGAAAAATTGGACACCTCTACCTTCGCATGATGGCGATGCGTAGAACTGGGTGATTTTTACTCGGTCGCGATTGATCTCGGGACTGGTGCTTTGCGCGAGCTGTTTTGGTTTTGATCGATTGGTGGGGGGAAGTTCCTGGGCGGTTGGTGGAGTTGATGGTGGTTTTTCATACGAAGTGCGGCGGGGCTGCGTGCATGATCGCCACGGGGATGGTCCGTTGCTCGGCACCCTACAGAAGCTCCGTGAGGCAATTGGATTAAGAGCGCCAGTGGGCGGATGGCTAGTATAGTCGATCTGGGGTTGGGTGGTGGGAGCAGTCGGCCGCACGCCAAGGCGCGAAGACGCCAAGGGAAACGCTGTGGTTAGGGCGTTTGTTGCTTTCATGCGCGGGGCCGGTGAGACGTATTGATGGCGTGAGGCTTTGTCGTTGAACGTAGGAATGTGCTGGAGTTGAGGCGCGGAAACGTTGCGCCGTTTTACGGCTGGGTGGATGCGAGGCGCGTTTCTGTCTGCGGGTTGACACCCCAACGCTGTGACGCATTTTTTTATGCTCACGTTCAGCACTTGTGTCGGCCCATTCGGGCCTTTTTTGGATGAGGGGGCATTCTAAACGGTGGCTCGCGCCGACCGGCTAAGGTTGTTTCGGCCCATTCGGGCCTTGTGCGAGTTAGCGGTCACGCCTCAGGATGTACCTCGGTTAATCGTCATTCAACAGTTGAAGTCTGAATATCAGCAATTGTGGCGGCACTGCAGGCCTTTGGGGTTGAGGGGGCACTCTAACCGGTGGCTGGCGCCGACCGGCTAAGGTTGTTTCGGCCCATTCGGGCCTTGTGCGAGTTAGCGGTCACGCCTCAGGGTGTACCTCGGTTAATCGTCATTCAACAGTTGAAGTCTGAATATCAGCAATTGTGGCGGCACTGCAGGCCTTTGGGGATGAGGGGGCATTCTAAACGGTGGCTCGCGCCGACCGGCTAAGGATGTGTCGGCCCATTCGGGCCTTTGTGCGAGTTAGCGGTCACGCCTCAGGGTGTACCTCGGTAAATCGTCATTCAACAGTTGAAGTCTGAATATCGGCAATTGTGGTGGCCCTGCAGGCCTTTGGGGATGAGGGGGCACTCTAAACGGTGGCTGGCGCCGACCGGCTAAGAATGTTTCGGCCCATTCGGGCCTTGTGCGAGTTAGCGGTCACGCCTCAGGGTGTACCTCGGTAAATCGTCATTCAACAGTTGAAGTCTGAATATCGGCAATTGTGGCGGCCCGTCGGGCCTTTTTTGGATGAGGGGGCACTCTAACCGGTAGCTGGCGCCGACCGGCTAAGGATGTGTCGGCCCGGTCGGGCCTTTGTCAGGGTTGGCGCGCCGATCAACCGGTGGCTGGCGCACAGCGGCTAAGGATGTTTCGGCCCATTCGGGCCTGTTTTCTCCAGCAAGAATGCTTCACAGCGTTGTTTGACACTCGCTGCTAATAACGGTTCCCCGTTTTACGGCTTTCTCGCTATTCAGGTCGCGGTGGGTTGACGCCTGCTGCTAAACAAACATGGAGCGATCTTGTTAAACATAACGACTGCCCGAGTGGTCTAAGTGAACATCCCGCGTGGGTCTGTGTTAAAATGTGGGTGCCCGAGTGGGTCGGGCTCTGGAGGCTCTCGGCAACCTGGACTCAAGGTGCATTTGTGAAGATTGGTATCTACTGTCCGTACTGCGCTGCTGAACTGGTCGATCCCGCTGCAGAACGCTGTGTGTGCTGTGGCATGTTTGTCACGCACGAATTGCGTGCGGCTCTTTCCATGCAAGTTCCCACCGCTCGCGCGGTGCCGCCGACCTCGAACCCCGATTCTGCGGCCATGACCGGAGGTGGTGCGGTGCTCGAAGGCATTCCGGTCGCCAGTCTGGTTTCCGACGTCGCTGGCCATGACCTGCGACGCTGGTCCGAATCATCAGCCTCCGAGTGGCAACAATCGTTGGTGGTTTGGAAAACCATCTTGTTTCAATCTTCCATTGGCCTCACGCTTTGGGCCTGGGCCATTGTCTCGCTGGGGCGGTTGGGCTACATGCCTTATGCCTGGGCTCCCGCGTTCTTGGCGATCATCGTCGGGCTGTTTGGGATGTCGCCGACCAACCGTTGGTTTTCGTTGGGGGCGATCGCGGCGGCCTTCGCGGTGGTGCCGGTCTCGGGTTGGATTTCTTGATTCGAGCACTGCCACTACCAAAGGCTCAGGAAGTAGCCCATCAGTCTCTAACCCGAGGCCCTTGTGTCGGCCCTTCAGGCCTTTGAGGATGAGGGGTCACTCTAACCGGTGGCTGGCGCCGACCGGCTAAGGTTGTTTCGGCCCGGTCGGGCCTTTGTCAGGGTTGGCGCGCCGATCAACCGGTGGCTGGCGCACAACGGCTAGGGCTTGCGTCGGTCAGTTCGGGCCTTTGAATGATTTTTAACTTGACAAACGGACTGCCATTTTCGATGTTAGGCCCGAGGTCTTTGCCGGCGCGAATCGCCCTGGGGTCGTTACTCCTGGATTCATCAGCTGGTGAAGACAAATGGCCTTGGCGGTTCGTGGTCGGAGGATGCTGGAGTTGACCGACAACAACCGCCGCCATCGGTGGTGTTTGTTTTCAATTTCATTACGAGAGGAAGTGTCCTATGCGACATGCAATTCAAGGGCTGATGTGTTTCAGCCTGATTTTCGCCCTGAGTGGGTGCGACAGCGGTAGCAAACCGCCAATCAAGAAAGACGAAACGCCCAAAGCGGCAGCGACGTCCCAGTCCCCGACCAACGGAAGTGAAAGCACCCCAGCGGCTGCTGACACTTCGAAGTACGTTATGGTTTCACTCAACGTTCCGAACATGACGTGAGGCGGCTGCGCCACGTCGGTCCGACGTGATTTAGAGAAGATTGAAACTGCCACCGATATCGAAACCGACATCCAAGCTCGGAAATGCAGCTTCCGGGTGGCCCCAGGCGTCGATTACGAATCCAAATTGGCTGAGTACGCTCAGACCAACACTCACTTGGCCGGCTACGAAAAGGCGGAATAGCCGCAACGGTCCCAAGTAAGTTACTCGCTCCAGCAAGACCCGCTCGCCGGAATTTTCGGTGGGGCGGGTTTTTTCTTTTGTATCAAACACTTGTCGCCGACTTGTTTCTCGGTCTCGTCGCCCTTAGCATCAAGTTCGGTTGGTTCCCATCCTGCGGCAATTTTAGGCCGCAGTGACTTCGTCCGGGAGCCTCGAGCGAACGATAGGTGCGATCATGAGACGACTTGGTTGGATCAGACACTTCAGTCTGGTAACGGGGTTCACACTTTGCGCAAGCCCGTGGGGTTGGGCGGATGATTGGTCGCGGTTTCGCGGGCCGGATGGTGCCGGTATTAGTCAGGAAACCGTGGCGTTCCCAACCAAGTGGTCACCAAACGCGAATATCGCGTGGAAGTTGGATCTGCCCGGCAGCGGCGTTTCGAGTCCAATTGTTGTCGGCTCGAAAGTGTTCGTGACTTGCTATTCCGGGTACGGTCTGAATCGTGAGAACCCAGGCGATATGAAGGACCTGGTGCGACATCTGGTTTGCGTCGATTTGGGATCCGGCAAAGTTTTGTGGCAAAAGGATATTCCGAACACTGCGAAAGAAGATCCGTATACCGGCGTTGGCGTCCCGGCTCACGGTTATGCTTCGCATACGCCCGTCTCGGACGGCAAACATGTCTATGCGTTTTTTGGCAAAGGCGGTGTGTACGCGTTCGACTTGGATGGCAATCAGAAATGGCAAGCGGAAGTCGGAGCGGAATCCGATCCGTGGGCTTGGGGATCTTCGGCCAGTCCTGTGCTGCACGACGGACTCTTGATTGTCGTCGCGGCCGCTGAAAGCCAATCCATCATCGGATTTGATGCAGCGACCGGAAAAGAAGTCTGGCGACAAGAAGCAGCGGCGCTGGATGGAACTTGGGGCACACCGACCTTTGTAACGGTCGATGGAACCAAAGAAATGGTCTTGGGGGTCCCCAAAGAGATTTGGGGTCTTGATCCCAGTACCGGCAAACTGCGCTGGTACGCCGAAGTCAATGCAGCCGAACAAGCCAACTCGAGTGTCGTCATCAACGACGGTGTGGCGTTTAGCTTCACGGGCCGTGGTGGCGGCAGTGCTGCTGTCAAAGTCGGTGGCAAAGGTGCCGTCACCGAATCCAACGTGGTCTGGAAAGGTCGTGATACGGACCGCTTCGGATCGCCCATCATGTACAACGGCAAGCTGTATCTGTTTGCGAACGGCATGCTGAATGTTATCGATCCGGAGTCCGGCGAACGAGTCTCGCAAGAGCGACTGGAAGGCGTGGCCCGACGCGGCGGTGGAATGATGGGCGCCTTGGATTACGCTTCGCCCATCATCGCGGGCGGACATATGTACTACATCAATGGCGCCGGCCAAATGTTCGTGTTCTCCTTGGGCGAAGAACCACGTCAGATTTGTGCCAACCGAGTCACCAACGACAGCGAAACCTTTGGCGGCACACCTGCTGCGAGCCAGGGTCAGATCGTGTTTCGCAGCGACAAGCGTTTGTACTGCGTCAAAGACCTGGGCCAAACCGTCAATGATGCGGACAACGCGGTCGAAGAAGCCCCAGCCGATGAAGCTGGCCCAGGCGGCGGACGCCCCGGTGGCGGACCGGGTGCCGGTGGTCGTGGGCGACAAGGTGGTGGGCCTCCGGGCGGTGGGCCTCCGGGTGCTGGTGGGCCTCCGGGTGCTGGCGGACCAGGGCGTCAAGGTGGTCCGGGCGGCGGTCGTGGTGGATTTGGCGGCAATCGCGAAGACAATCGCCCCAAGCGCCAACAGCGACCGATCGGCGATCAGTAACCCGAGTGATCGCAGGGACGAAACACCCGCATTAAAAAATGAAAACCGCAGCGAGCTTCGCTGCGGTTTTCTTTTGGACATGATTCGGGTTTGCTGGACTTGGTGGGTGATACAAGTCGAGCGTTATACAAGTCGAATGGTGATGGAGCGAAAGCTCACTTGTGGTGGACGGCGTTTCGCGCGATCAACGTTGTTTCGAACGTCGACTTGCTTCATGCACCCGACCTTTCACCCGTCGAATCACTGATTTCAAACTATTCGAAGTCTTCGTTCGAGTCCGTTTCGTCGTCCGCGATCTCTTCCTCGAACGACTCTTCAGTCAACTCGGCCAAATCCAAGTCGTCAGCTGGTGGTGTGGAGCGTGCGACGGAACTTGGTAGCGAGTCACCGATCACCGGGCTGCCCGAGATCGGGTCGCCATCGGTGGAGTCGTCGTCTTCTTTAGCGACACGAACCACGGCGGCCAAGGTATCCGCTTCGTCCAAGCGCATGATGCGAACGCCTTGGGTATTGCGTCCGATGGTGCTGATTTCTTGGGCGGCCATGCGTTGGATCTTGCCGCGCGTGGTCATCATCAGGATCTCATCAGCGTCGGTAACGGAAACGATCCCGATCACACGGCCGTTCCGCTCGGTGGCTTTGATGTCGCGTACGCCTTTGCCACCGCGTCGTTGGACTCGGTAGCGATTCGAGCTGCTGCCGTTTTCATCGTCGCCTTCGTCTTCTGCCACTTCGACGACCTCTGTTACTTCGGCCGTCGTGTCGACCGTTTCTTGGTCTTCGCTTTCGTCGCCTAACTCTTGTTCCGGCGGTGGGGAATTGGGACCAAACAACGTCCGCTTGCCGTAGCCGTTTTCGCAAACGGTCAACAGCGTCGCCTCGGGATCCGCGACCACCATGCCGACCAACACGTCCCCCTTGGTCAGTGAAATTCCTTTCACGCCGCTGGTGTTGCGGCCCATGGGTCGCGCGTCCGCTTGCGAGAAACGAATCGCCATGCCCTTTTGCGTGGCCAACAACAGTTCGTCACCTGTTTTGCAAACGGCGATATCGATCAGTTCGTCGTCCTCGCGTAACTTGATCGCGATGATGCCGCCCTTTTTGGGTCGGCTGTAGGCCTTGAGTTCTGTTTTCTTGACCAAGCCTTTCTTCGTCGCCATAACCAAATAATGTTCCGGCAAATCGAAGTTGCGAATCGCGCGGCAGTCCGCCACTTGTTCGCCTTCGGCCAGTTCCAACAAATTGACCAGAGCCCGGCCCTTGCGATCACGATCCAACTCGGGCAGTTCGTAAACCTTCAGCCAATAGACCTTGCCGCGAGTAGTAAAGAACAACAAGTAGTCGTGCGTGCTGGCGACGAACAAGTGCCGAATAGGATCTTCGTCCTCGACTTTCGCTCCCTTGATGCCTTTGCCGCCGCGACGTTGAGCGCGGTAGACACTGCTGGGGGTGCGTTTGATGTAACCGCGGTGCGAGATCGAGACCACCATGTTTTCTTCGGTGATCAAGTCTTCCAGGCCAATGTTGTTGACTTCTTCGCCCGTGATTTCCGTGCGGCGTTTGTCCGCGTACTTTTGGCGGATCTCGACCAAGTCATCGCGAATCATGCCCATCATGATTTTTTCGTCGGACAGGATCCGCAGGTATTCGAGAATTTCGGCCAACAGGGCTTTGAACTCGTCGGCCAACTTCTCTTGTTCCAAGTTGACCAACTGCCCCAAGGTCATTCGCAAGATCGCATCCGCTTGGACGCCCGTCAGATAATAGATATCGGACACACCGCGTTCTTGTTGGAAGGCCGTGAAGCCTTCCTCGCCCAAAGCACGGCCCAGCATCGAGGCGGGGCATTCGACACCCATCAAACGCTCTTTCGCTTCGGCTTGGGTCTTGGACTTGCGAATGATCGCGATGATTTGGTCCAAGTCGGCCATGGCCAACAGCAAACCTTCGACGGTGTGCTTGCGGCGTCGCGCCCGCGTCAACAAGAAGTTCGTACGGCGCCGAATCACTTCCAGGCGATGCCGCAGAAATTCTTCGAGCATGTTCTTGATGGTCAACTCGCGCGGCTTGCCGTCCACCAACGCCAGGAAGATCATCGAGTAGGTCGATTGGAGCGGCGAGAACTGATACAATTGGTTCAAGATGACATCGGGATCGGCGTCGGACTTCAGTTCGATCCACAGCTTGACCGGTTCGTTCAGGTCGCTGAGGTCTTTAATCGCCGAGATACCTTTGATGCGGTCGGTCTTGACCAAGGCAGCGATCTTTTCCACGACCGAATCACGCGTCAATTGATACGGGATATCATTGACGACGATGCGATAGCGATTCTTCTTGTATTCTTCGATCGTGCAATGCGATCGCACAACGATGCTGCTGCGACCGGTATGGTACGCTCGTTGAATGCCGCTGCGTCCACAGATGATGCCGCCGGTGGGGAAGTCGGGGCCGGGCAACACCCGCATGATTTCCATGATCGAAACCGACGGTTTATCGATCAGCAAGATCAGGGCGTCACAAACTTCGCCCAAGTTGTGTGGCGGGATGCTGGTCGCCATACTGACTGCGATACCGGACGAGCCATTGACCAACAGGTTCGGCAGCTTGCTGGGCAAAACGGTCGGCTCGGTGCGAACTTCGTCGTAAGTGGGGACGAAGTCAACGGTCGCCAACTTCAAATCTTCCAACATCATGGCGGCGAAGGGCGACATCCGAGCTTCGGTGTACCGCATGGCCGCTGGTGGCAAACCGGCAATCGAGCCAAAGTTCCCTTGTTTATCGACCAACAGGTACCGCATGTTCCATTCTTGAGCCATGCGGACCAAGGTCGGATAAATCACGGCCTCGCCGTGCGGATGGTAGTTACCCGAGGTATCACCGGAGATTTTCGCGCACTTGACCCGTTTGGCCCCTGGAGTCAAATTCAAGTCGTTCATGGCGACCAAAATCCGCCGCTGGGAGGGCTTCAACCCGTCCCGGACATCGGGCAGGGCGCGGCTGACAATCACGCTCATCGCGTAGGTCAAATAGCTATCTTTGAGCTCTTCATGAATGGGTTGGGGAACGATCAAGCCGCCCGGATTGATAGGGTTGGGGGACGGGTTGGGATTGGAATCTTCGTTCGACAAGGCGCTGGCCCTTCAGAATGATTGCAAACAGCCGAAAAACAGGCTGTTTTTCGCGATTTTTGCCACACTGAAATGTACCAAATCAAGCCCGTTTTCTCAACCGCCCCCACGATGTTTGCCAGCCCACCGCAGGCACTGAATTAATATTCAACTTGATTCTATTTTCGAATGACGTGGCGACGCGGAATTGTGGGTAGGGACCAGACGACGACCAGTCCGATGAGCAAGAGAACAAACACAAGCACCTGAATCCACCACGCGCCGTTGCCGAGCCATAACCCGCCGCCACCGGACGCCACCGCGACCAACGAAGCCCAGATTTTGACCTCGAGACGGACCCCCCGATGCTCCTCCCAGTCGCGGAGGTATCTGCCAAACACAGGCAGCCGATGGACCCGCTGATTTAGTTCGGGCCAAGATCGGGCTAGAAAATAAGTCGCTAACAACAAGAACGGCGTCGTGGGTAGCACCGGCAAATAGGCACCGGCCAGTCCCAATCCGGCCATCAACATTCCCAGCAGAACGTACACCCAACGCCACCACGGAGATACCAGTCGTGGCTGAACCGGGTCGGGTGACTCACTCACCGCGTCGCACTCAATCGTTGCAGTTGTTCCAGAATCTCCGGCGGCTCGCTCATGCGTCCCTCGCCGCTGGTGCGACACGCCTGCCACCCGTTGTCTGGCCCAACAAAATGCACGCCGTCGGCTTGCAATTGACGCACGTTACGCTGCACGCTGATATGTTGCCACATCTCGCTGTTCATCGCTGGAGCGACCAACGTCGGTCCCGGAAACGCGACATACAACAAGCTCGCCAAGTCATCCGCCAAACCATGAGCCGCTTTGGCCAGCCAGTTGGCGGTCGCCGGAGCGATCACGACCACATCCGCCCACCGCGCTAACTCGATATGGGGACCCAAGGGAAACGCGGGGTCAAACATGTCGGTAACGACAGGCTTGGCCGACAACGCTGCGAACGTTGCCGGACCCACCATCTGCTGCGCGGCGGCCGTCATAACGACGCGCACGTCCCAAGCTTGCTTGACCAAGAGCGATACGAGTGCCGCTGACTTGTAAGCCGCGATCCCACCGGTCACTACGACAACGACTTTGGCCATGACTTCCTCAATACTCGTGACCGACCACGGTGTCTGCGACCGGCGGTGCCAACTGTGCCACTTGCCGCACGCGTTTCTCACGAATTTCGTCCGTGAAACGCTCCAGCGCTTGGTCGACCGTCATCGCGCCCAGGTCACCTTCATGGCGATCACGAACGCTAACCGTTCCGGCTTCCGCGTCGCGCGGCCCGATCACCACCATGTACGGAACCTTTTCCAATTGTCCGTCGCGAATCTTCCCGCCCAATTTCTCGCCGCGATAGTCGCCTTGAACACGGAGCCCTGCAGCTTTGAACTTGGCTTCAACCGCCTGAGCATACTCCACGCTCTTTTCGCTCACGGTCAGCAAACGAATTTGTTCCGGAGCCAACCACAAGGGGAACACACCTGCGAAGTGTTCAATCAACACGCCCACGAATCGCTCCATGGAACCAAACGGGGCTCGATGGACCATGATCGGTCGATGGGGTTTGTTGTCGCTGCCAGTGTACGACAGATCAAAGCGTTCGGGCAAATTGTAGTCCACTTGCACGGTTCCCAATTGCCAATGTCGCCCGATGCAATCGCGCACCACAAAGTCGATCTTGGGTCCGTAAAAAGCCGCTTCGCCTTTTTCTTCACTGAAGGGTTTGCCCAAAGTGGCCGCCGCTTGACGACAGGCCTCTTCGGCTTGTCGCCAATTCTCGTCGCTGCCGACGTACTTGTCGCTTTCAGGATCACGCAAGCCCACGCGAACGTGGTAATCGTCCATGCCCATCGCGGCAAACACGATCTTGACCAACTCCAAGCAGCCGCGAATCTCGTCCGCCAATTGATCTGGCCTAACAAACAAGTGCGCGTCGTCTTGAGTAAAACCACGCACCCGAGTCAAACCGCCCAATTCACCGGATTGTTCGAAGCGGTACACCGTCCCGAATTCGGCCAACCTGAGCGGCAAGTCCCGATAACTGCGCGGCTGCGATTGATAGATCTTGATATGATGCGGACAGTTCATCGGCTTGAGCAAGTAACCGTCGATGTCGCCCGACTTCATCATGTCGGCCAACTTCGCACAGTCGCAACCATCGTCAGCCAACGCTTTCAATTGATCGCGATCAATCAGCGGAGGGTATTGGCTGTCTTGATAGTACGGAAAGTGACCGCTGGTGCGATACAAGTCCAACTTGCCCACATGCGGCGTAAAAACTTGGCTGTAGCCCTGGCGTTTCAAATGCTGGGAGATAAAGTCCTGTAACTCTTGCCGAACGATCGAGCCTTTCGGAGTCCACAGAATCAAGCCTTGACCAACCATGTCGTCGATGTGGAACAATCCCAACTGCCGACCCAAGACGCGATGATCGCGACGCTTGGCTTCTTCGATGCGTTGCAGATGCGCGTCCAAATCTTCTTGAGTAAAGAACGCGGTCGCGTACACTCGTTGCAAGACCTGTCGCGATTGGTCGCCCTTCCAATAAGCCCCAGCGATGCTGAGCAACTTGCAAGCGCCGATCCATTTCGGCGACGGAATATGTGGGCCGCGACACAGATCGACAAACTCGCCTTGTCGATAAAACGAGACCGTCTCGTGTTCGGCCAAACCCGACTGCAAGTGTTCGACTTTGAGTGGTTGATCCAATTGTTCGCACAGTGCGATCGCTTCGTCCAGTCCGCGCTCGACTCGCTCGAAGGGTTCGTCCAAGGCGATCAGCTTCCGCATCTCGCTTTCGATCGCGGGAAAATCTTCCTCGGAGATCGGGCGTTCTAATTCAAAGTCGTAATAGAATCCGCCTTCGATGGTTGGTCCGAAGGCCAATTTGGTGCCCGGTCGCAGTCGCATGATGGCTCGAGCCATGATGTGGGCACAACTATGTCGCAGAACACCCAGCGCCGCCGGATCCTTCTTGGTCAAAATCTGCAGCGCCACGCTACGCCCCAGCGGCAACACATAATCCAGCCCGACCACAACCCCGTCGACCACTGCGGCCACCGCCGCTTTCAACAAACCCGCACCGATCCCGGCAGCCACATCCCGGCAGGTCGCTCCTGCGGGAAACTGCTTGGCCGACCCATCGGGCAACTGAATCAAAACTTGCGAATCCATGACGGACATTCAACGAACTCCTTTTTTCCAACTTTCCTCCGGAAACTGGTCAACAAATCCAGCACCGAGGTTCGAAGGGTAGTTTACGGTTTTCCTCTGATTTTGGATACCGCTTCTTGGCCTGCGACTTTGTGCGATTCGAGTCCGGGCGGGCGCAGCGGGCCAGCATTGGACTGGCCGGCGACGATGGGCGTCGCACTAACCTCGCATTATCGCCGCTAACTGGGCCCACAGCCACGATCCAACCAAGACTCGGTCGGCACCCGCTGCCACGAGGTCCGTCATCGCGGACAAGTTACGAACTCCACCACCCGCCAATATCCGCAGCGCTGGGAAGTTCTGACGAACGGCGGCCAGCAAAGGGCCCGTGGTGGTTTTTTCCGCGCCGACGTCGGCTAGATTCAAGAGGAGCACTTCTTCAACGTGACGCGTGGATAACTCGGCCACCAATTCCAAACACGTCCATTCGCGCCACGAGTTGGGGCGCTGTTCGTAGCGAGAAACGGGACGCGAGCCACCGCGTGCTTCGGCGCTGTCAAGTTCCGCGCCGGGGTGACCAAACCACAGCCATGTTTCGCCAACGCGCCAAAGGTCCAAGCTGACGGTCACCGGCCTCCATCGGTCGGAACTCAAACGCTGGAACAGCTCCCGCGGCGACGAACAGGATTCTGTTCCCAAGATCGGACGAAAATTCGGTCCTAGGCTTGGGCGAAGTTCTTGGGCGTGGGAGGCTTGCCCGCGAATGGCGGGGTTTGTCATGGTGGCGTTTGTCACTGCGGCGTTTGTCATGTCGCCGCGATCGAACCAGAGCGTGAAGCCTTGGTCGAGAATCGCCCGCGCCAGTTCAGCCGCTCCGGTATCGTGCCCACCCTGGAGCAGATTCAAATCGGCCAAGTAAAATTGATGGACGCCCCAGCGTTGATGCAGCTCTGAAACTAGTTCGAATGGGCTGAGCCCGTCGAGGCTGGGGTAGGTTGCGGACAAAGGCCGATAGTTCGCGCGGCGGCCACCACGGGCGTGAACCAAGTGGCCATCCAGCCAGTCCAAAACAGCGACTTGTCGATCGATCAAGGTTGGCATCGGGCAGGTTGTAGCAGTTGGGCAAGTTAAATGTGGCAAAAAATCATCGTGGGCCGCGAATTGAATTGGCAGACGCTGGATTGCAAGCTAAATGCAGCGGCGCCACCCATTCCCTTTTGCTAACCGAGTCGATCGTGAACGTACTATTTGCCAGCAGCGAAGCCGTTCCCTTTGCCAAGACCGGCGGTCTCGCGGATGTTTCCGGCACCTTGCCAGCCGCGCTGCGCCAACACGGCGTCAACACGTGCTTGTTCATGCCGGCTTACCGCTGCGTGTACAAGTCGGGCCAGCCCATCGAACGCACTGGCATTTACTTCGACATTCCCATCGGCTCCAAGCTAGTCTCCGGCCACCTGCTGCGTTCCACGCTGCCTGGCTCGGATGTCCCAGTCTATCTGGTCGATCAGCCCCAGTATTATGATCGCGATGGTTTGTACAACGAACAAGGCCGCGACTACAACGACAATTGCGAGCGTTACGTCTTTTTCTGCCGAGCCGTCGTCGAGGCCATTCGCTTGTTAGATTTGCATGTCGATGTGGTGCATGCCAACGATTGGCAAACCGGTTTGATCCCGGCATTGTTGAGTACCGAATATCACAATGCGGAACGCTATCGATCCATCACGACCCTGTTTACGATTCATAACATGGCTTACCAGGGTCAATTCTGGCACTGGGACATGTTGTTGACAGGCTTGGATTGGAAGTATTTCAATTGGCAACAGATGGAATGTCACGGAAGATTGAACTTGCTCAAGACCGGCATTGTCTTCTCGCACACGATCAGTGCGGTTTCTCCTCGATACGCTTTGGAGATTCAACACGAACCCATGGGTTGTGGATTGGCCGGAGTGCTCCGCGATCGGCAGGATGTGCTCAAAGGTGTGATCAACGGCATTGATGATCAAGCGTGGAACCCCGGGACCGACTCTAGTCTGGCGAGTCGTTACGATGTCCATACTTGGCGAGCCGGGAAGGCGGCCAACAAGCAGTTCTTGCAGCAGAAGTTTGGTTTAGAGCAGCGAGCCAACGTGCCGTTGATCGGATCGGTCGGTCGCTTGGTCAGCCAAAAAGGTTGGGAATTGATTTTGAAGATTCTGCCGCAATGGTTGCGTTCGCAAGAAGCCCAATGGATCGTGCTTGGCACTGGCGATCCGACCTTGGAGCGACACCTGCGGACACTCGCGGCGGAATTCCCGCATCGATTGGCAGTGCAATTCGCGTTCAGTGACGATCTGGCCCATCAAATCGAAGCGGGCAGTGACATGTTCCTAATGCCTAGCCAGTACGAGCCCTGTGGACTGAATCAACTGTATAGCCTGCGTTACGGCAGTGTGCCCGTGGTTCGGGAAACCGGTGGATTGGCAGACACGATCGTAGACTTCGAGCGTGGTTCCCCAGGGACTCCGGCTAACGGATTTTCGTTTGCCCAATGGGATCCCGGCGACTTGAACCGAACGTTGCAACGAGCGCTGCAAGTCTATTATCAATCGCCCGAAGACTGGGCTCGATTGGTTGAAACCGGGATGCGACAGGATTGGTCGTGGCATGCCTCGGCCGCCAAGTACGTGCAGTTGTATCAAAGCACCATCGCGCGCCGCCATCAAATGCACGCATCGATCGGTTAGTATCCGCCCATGACTCGGTGCCGGCAGTGACTTCATCGTGTCAGTGATCCAGCCGCGTCGGATTGGCTTGACGCGAAGTTGCTGCGTGGAAGAAGTTATCCGGGAAAACACTATCCGGTGGCACTCGGCATTCAAGTTGTTGGCAAGGTGAGTCCACGAGCACGAACCACGTGGAGCAAGATCGGTCCCGAGCGTTCCTTGCCGCGTGGGAACGTTGTATGCTCTCCGTTGGCTGGCGCTGTAATGTCGTTTGGCCTTGGAGTCCCCACCCGGAGCCCAACGCTGTGAAACATTTTTCCGGAGAACACCGGCCCGAACGGTCCGACACAGGTGGTGAGCGTCAACATTTAAAAATGCTTCACAGCGTCGCCCGGACTCCCGGCCCGCGATAGTGCCGATTTCAAACTAGTTATTGGGGCCAATTTGGGAACGGCCAATCGTGCGGCCCGCAGGTAGCCGACTTATTTGCCCTGGCACCACCATTTGCAAAACGAACTTCGGGCCTGCTGGGCATTGTCGTTCCACGGCCTCTCGAGCCGTTTCGCCTTGCTGTAACTGCAAGAAGACGCCACCAAAGCGATCAACGTATGAAGATTTCCACAGTTCTTCGTCGCGGAGAGTCAACTTCATTTCGTAATTAGCCGCGTTATAGCGGACTCGTTCTACGCCTTCTCCGGTCGTTAAGAATCGCTGCCGATCTCGGACAACTTCTGCTGTCTGTTCGACGTGCTCGACTTTGACGGTTAATCGCAGCGACGCCTCTTTGTCCATCACGAAACCTTGTTGCACCAATCGGGCTTGCAATGTCTTCTGGGTCGGTTCGGCTTGATCGCCCAGCAGCGATAGGTCGGCCACCAGAGCCAACTGGGCTCCCGACTCCACGACGACCAGGTCTTGTGCACTCAGTCCTTCTGTGACCGCGGCGATTTGTTTTTGGCGTTCTTCATTAATCGGCTCGATACAGTACAGACGATCCCAGGTTGGAAACCACATGTTGGCGCCGTTAACGACGTGTTTGCTCATGTACGGAAGCTGGAATTCCCAGACTTGAACTCTCAGGCCGGGGTCCCACACTTGTTGATCATCAATCAGCAGCAAAGAGTTGTCGGCCCACTGGACACGTGAAGCAGAACGCCCGGAGTCGAATGAAAATTTTATTTGACCGCTTGGGAGATCGAATCCGTAAACGGTTCGACCAGCGCTCGCAACCAATGAACGATGATCGGGCGAGAAATCAAAACTTCTCAGCGAGTTGATCCATTGCTCCTCGCCTTGAATCTGACCCACGATCGTCCCATCCTCGATGCGCATCAACCAATACGCGTCGTTCTTGTTGAACAAGACGTGTGACAAATCCCGACTAAAGACCGAATGAAACACGTTTGGCACCGAGTAGACACATTTTTCCTGTTGAATATCCCACAACGCCAAATGATCCCCGGTGGTAAGGAATCTATTTTCATCAACAAACAACAAAATTTTGGCTTCCATTCCCTCGATACTCCAAGCTTTCTCCGGAGTCAAGTTGTCGGATTGGAGCTTCCAAAACACCATCTGTTTGCCATCGGCGAGAAAAGGGTTGGCCAGCGAAATCGCTCGGCTCTTGGAGGGCGAAACAATGAAGTTGGACAACTCCCACTTCGGCAACTTGTATTGGCCCACAACTTCCGCTTGGCGCACATCGGTTACGACGACTTCGAAAAAATCTTGCTGCGATTGCTGACGGAGAACCGTAAGGAAGTTTCCCTTGCCTCCCAACAGGGTCAGCTTCAGATCAGCCGAGACGTCGGGCATCTCGTCAAACATTGCTTTTGGCATCTCGATCACGGCGTCGCGAGCCGGTTCTGTCGGAGGGCCGGGAACATAGCTCCAGCCTTTGGATGCCAACCGAATCTCGTTTGCAAGCTTGACGGTGATAACTTCCTTCGGAAATTTGCCCGACAAATAATCCAACGGGTCAACATCGTCTTGTTGTTCCGTCGTCATTGGGTTCACCAACAGACCCGCCTTCGATGATTCAACCGCGAATATCGTTGCGACTTCTTGTGCTGTATCGACTAACCAAGAAGTGATTAATGTTTGGCAAGCCAAACTGGCCGTGATCGGTGCGTAAACGGACGTACGGTTATCAGAATTCTGATGCGGTCGACCTGAGTCGAAACCTGCTGCAGGGGAAACCGGAACTTGCGGGGCGAGCAACCAAACAACAGCCGCCATTTGCATGAAGCAGTTTGGCATACGACAACGTCCTCCAGTCAACAGGGGTGTCGAACAAAGATAAACCGATGGCTCACGGACGGCGGCCAGCAACGACTACATCTTGCCGACGACTTTGATCCCAAGCAGTGCCAAGCCGGTCTTGATCGTCCGGGCCATCAAATCGCACATCGCCAAACGACTGGCTTGCACGTCCGGCTCGGCTCCAACGACCCGGCAATCCGCTCGGTTGTAAAAACGGAAAAATTCCTGAGTCAATTCAAACAGGTAGTTGCACAACAGGTTCGGACGATAATCGACCAAGACTTCTTCGAGTGCGTCTTGAAAACGAATCAAGGCCAGTAACAAAGTGCGTTCGGCATCATTGGTCAGACGAATCGCTGCTTGATTCGAGCGAATCGCCTCCGGTGTAGTCTCGGCTTTGCTAAAGATGCCGTTGACGCGAGCAAAACTGTACTGCAAATACGTCGCGGTGTTGCCTTCCAAGGCGACCATTTGATTAAAGTCGAAACGATAGTCGCTGGTGCGGTTCTGACTCAAATCTCCGTACTTGAGGGCGCCCACGCCCACGGTCTCGGCAATCGCTTGTCGTTGTTCGGCGGTGAATTCCGGACCGCCATCTTTGGCTTCGTCCAATTTAGCGACCACTTCCAACGCTTTGGCCACGGCATCATCGATCAGCCCTTCCAAGCCCACCGTATCGCCTTCGCGCGTCTTGAACGGCTTGCCATCGTTACCCATGACGGTCCCGAAACTGACGTGAACCAATTGTACTTGTTCGTGCCCCATCTTCTGAGCCACTGCGAACAACTTATCGAAGTGTTCCGATTGGCGATGATCCACGACGTAGAGCACTCGATTCGGTTTCCAATGTTCCACGCGATATTGGATCGTCGCTAGATCGGTGGTGGCGTACAAAAAGGCGCCATCGCGTTTTTGGACAATCATCGGAGCATCGAATTGGTCCAAGAACACGCACTGAGCACCTTCGCTCTCGCGCACCAAACCTTGGCGTTTCAGCAGCGCCACCAACGGTGCCAACCGATCGTGGTAGAAGCTCTCGCCCAAACAATGATCGAACTCGACGTTCAGTCGTTGATAAACCCGATCGATCTCGTCATGGCAGTGCGGCAGAATCTCGTGCCAAAGTTGGAGATTCTCAGGAGCACCCGCATGCAGCTTGCTGGTCTCCGCCAAAACGGCTTCATGCAAATGAGCATGTTCCACCAAATCGCGACTGAAGCTTTCGTCTTGAGCGGCTTGACGCAGTTGTTGCTGGGCCTTGTGGATCAGTTCCTCCAGTTCGCTGACTTGTAACTGCGCGTCGGCGAGATTTTTTCGCGCGGCTTTTTGCGCGGCCTTATCACTAGTCGGCTCCAAGGCGGTCAATTCTTGTTGGCAGGTTGCCACTCGTTCTTTGGCCGTTCCCAACGCTTGTTCCCACTTGGGCAAGTCGCGTAACTTCTCCAAACAATCCATCAAGCGTCGCACGTATCGGTAGATGCGGCTCAATTCCGGAACCGGGGCCGCACGGTAAGCCGCTTCATTGCCGAAATTGCGGAACCCGTAAATGATCATTCCGAACTGGGTTCCCCAATCGCCTAAGTGATTGTCCGTGATCACTTGGTGTCCCAAATATCGGCAAACCTTGGCCAGCGAATCGCCGATAACGGTAGAGCGAATATGACCCACGTGCATGGGCTTGGCGACGTTTGGTGAAGAAAAATCAACAACAATGTTCTCTCGGGAGTTCGGAGCCGACACTCCCAAGCGATCCACTTTTATGAGACCTGCTTGGTCCAGCGGTAAGGAAGTCGAATCGCCAAAGGCTCGATTGGCTTGCTGGCAGAGAAAGTCGTCGGCGAGTTTCAGATTGATAAAGCCAGGACCTGCCACAGAGACTTCCGAACATAGCCCCTGCAAATCGACCGTCGCGCTGACCTGTTGAGCAATCTCGGCCGGCTTCATTCCGAGCGGTTTGGCCAGCGGCATCGCGAAATTCGCTTGGTAGTCGCCAAATTGCGCATTTTGGGCCGGGCGAATCATTCCCAGCAGGGTCTCCAACGACGGCGCCGTGCCGTTGGATTCGACAGACGTCAACAACGCTTTCAACACCGGTGCGAATCGTTGCCGAATTTGAGCGAGTAGTTGCATGATGTTTGGGTCGGTTCTCGAGTTAACGTTTGGACTTGGTAGCTAAGAATCCGTGCGGCCTCGTTTGGTTCGCGTGGCAGTTCGATTTCGAACAAGCTACTCACAAACTCGCCACGTCGAGGCAGCACGAGGCCCGGTCATGTTCGAACGCTCTTCCGCTCACGCGGTCGCGGGACCAGGCCCGGCCTTGGGAGCCAAGTGGGCAATGTCCAACTTCGGCGCATCGCTATGCAGAACTTCGAGCCCGTAATACTGGCGGGTCTCTTCATCGAACAAATGAATGACGACGTTGCCGTAGTCCAAAACGATCCAGCGGCTCTCGTCGTAGCCTTCGCGACTGATGCGTTTGTCGTTCAGTTGCTTTTGCAACATGTGATCGATCTCTTCGCTAAGCGCGTGCAAATGTCGCCGGCTAGTCCCGGTCGCGATCACAAAGTAATCGAAAAGCGCCGTTTTTTGAGTCATGTCCAAGACCATGACATCGGTCGCGAAGTTGTCGTAGCAGACTTTGGCAGCCGCAAGCGCCAACGCCAGCGATTGCTCGGGGTGGCTACGATGGCCCGCTGGGCCGGAGGGGCTGTTCTCGATCGGCTGTTTTGGGGTCGGCGAAGGGGTTTGGTCTGTCAACGGGATTCCCTGGCAAAAAAGGTTCGGCTCGACCGGTGCGGCAAGCGGTGTCCGGGATCAGCCAGTGTAGCCTTCCCGCAGATTAGAGGATTGTAGTCGATCCGCACGCTTTTCTTCAACCAGAGCCGAGATTCCATGGACGGCGAATCCCCCGGTTCGAGGCGGTTGCTAAGCCGATCCGAACGCGATTCGAACCGGCTTCGGCTGGATCCAATGACCGTCGAACGAAGCTCGGATGTTGAGGCCAACTCGCGTGGCGATGCAACAGGAAACGCGTTGGGCATCGGCCTCGGTCGAGTTGTTCGAGCTCAACCTTGCGCCGCGGCGCGGTCAAACATCATCCCGTTCCACGAAGGATGGTCAGAGCACATTCCCTGCGCCATGACGACCAAACCGCGCGCGTTTTCGCGCGGATTGGGGGACGGCGCTCGCAGTGCGTCTGCTAATTGACGGACGGCCGGGCGGTGAACCGGAGTTGGAGCGGCCATGGACTTAGCCGCCAACCGCTCCTGGTGCGGAGTCATTCCCGCCCCCGACCTGTGGCAGCAGTGGTCGCTGGATCACTGGGCCTTGGCTGACCGGCAACGATACCGGCCGTCGATCCTCGCCGCTGCGATAGAACTGACTGCTCCATGCGGCGGCTTGCACGGCTCCGGTCGTCGAAGGATCTTCGCTCAACTGAATGTTGTAGTTGCTAAGCAGCGCTCCAGACACCAATGAATAGTTGAGCAGTGCGGTGTTGTAATCCACGATCGCTCGATGCACCGCCGACTCCGCCGCTGCCGCGCGTTGCATGACATCCAGCAAGAAGAAGATGTTCTCCTGGCCGATTTCGTAACGTCTTCGCTTGGGCTCGAGTTCTTCCTGGATCGCAATGCGAGCATTGACCGTGGACTCGATCTGAGCGTAGGCTCGATCGACTTCGCTGTAAGCATTGGCTAGGTCATTGAGCAATTGCTTTTGCTGTTCATCCAAACGCACTCGTTCACGAGCCAAACTCAATTCGGCGTTCTTGACTCCCAAGTGCCCGGCGCGGCGACCGAACGGGCCGTTGACCTCGAGCCCCATTCGCCAATCATCCAAGTCCCCGGAAAGCTGATCCTTGATCGCTCCTTGGTTGCCGATCCAATCGTCTCCGAAGCCTCGATTGGCGTAGTTCGCGACCAAGTCCATTCGCCATTGGCTCAAGTTCTTGGCTGCCACCAATTCCAGTTCGCGTTGCCGGACAATCCAACGCTGACGGCGAAGTTCGGTTCGATTCTCCATCGCCAAATCGTGCGAGGCCTCCCAGTCGAAATGAATCGGTGCCACACTGGGAGCCGTTGTGGGGCGCAGCAATGTCCCATCGCTGACAGGCAGATCCATCAACCGCCTCAACTGACGCTCGGTGTTGTAGAGCCCTGTTCCCGACATGCCTGTGCCGACAATGGCGTTTTCCACTTGAGCGCGAAAGTTGTAATACTGTTGTCGCGCCTGCGCTTCTTCTTCCTTGCGCGAGATATCCCCTTCAGCCCGGGCCTTGCGATTCTCCCAAGTCGAGCGAGCAGCTTCCTGCGCGTTCAACTTGGTGTCCAAGTCTTGATAGGCAAAATACAATTGCCAGTAAGTCAATTCAACATCGCGAACCAGATCCCGAACCGCGATTTCGAAATCAGCCAGGGCGACGTCTTCTCGAATGCGGGCTACCAGCACGCCGTTGTAATTACCGATCCGCGCGTTTGGTCCCGCGATTCTCGTGACTTCCGTTCCGGCACCCGCCAACAACGGCTGCCGCACTTCTGCCAAGGTGACGTTATCCCACGCCCCCGGGAACAAGTTGGCGGGCGAGTTGTTCTTTTGATACTCGATCAAGTTCCGAATCGAGAACGTGGTTCCTGCTGCGGTGGTCTTGGAGATGTCGGTGGTCACCGAACCGCGTTTCGAATTCAACAACTGGGCACCTGCACCAAAGAACAAGTTGTTGAAGCGACGTTCTGAGCTGTCGAGGAACATACTGTGGGTGAACTGAGCGTCGAAGGCGGACAAGGCGGCCTCCGAACCCAAGTTGGGATCCGACGCCGCCAAGGCCGGATCGTAAATGGTTGGGCTCAATGCAGGCAAGCTGACCACTTGCCCGCCCATCTTTTGCAACACGGGACTGCGTTCCAATGTCATCCGAATCGCATCTTCCAATGTGATTGGCTGTGGCTTTAGCGACTCGAAATCGCGGAGCGTGTTGGGTGTGACCGACGCATCGGGCCGAGGTGTCTCGCACTGAAGGTCAGGATACTCGACGTCCAAATGGGATGCCCGGATCGCCAACGGGCTGGAACTGGTGGTCATGCGAATCGGCTTTTCCTGCCACTGGCAGCCGCCGGTCGCCAAACCTGTTGCCATCAGTCCCGCCAATCCGAATCGACCCAAAAGTCGACTTACTCGCGTGGCTTTGTGCATCATAAACATCAACTTCGCCTCTTCCGAAGAAACCGGGACAACCCGCAACCGTGGTTTTATCGTGCCAACTGCAACCAAAAATGGCACAGAACCACAACGTTCGGCGCAACCGAAAGAACGGCCAAAACCAGCACAGCCCGCAAAGCCTGCCCAAAGCACCCATTCAACCAGTCTTGAGGGCAGCGAGCAGACGATGGACGGGACCACTTAAACGAGGCCTGATGGCGGAAAATGATGGTTCGTTTGCTCCCCTCCGCCCGATTTCCGCCAAGGAGATTCTCTCCAACTTTCGTGTCTGACTTCTGGTCATGTTACCATCGCGCCGCGCGATTGGTGATTTGGCGCGAACAACTCGATCAAGCGGAAGGGCAGTTAAAGATAGATATTGATCCGACCTTCGATTTCGTCTGCAAGATGTTGTTGGGCAATCCCAAACATTCCCGGGCTGACCGTTCATTTCTTGAATGCCGTTCTGGACCCATTGGAGCCGATTGTCGAGGTAGAGTAATTGTATCCAATCAATGAGCAGGCGTTCGAAGACGACAAGATGTCCATTTTCGATATTCTGGCCCGCGATCGATTGGGCAAGAGATTCAACATCGATGTTCAGCGAACGTTCCAGGACTGGTTGCCGGAACGGCTCAGCTATGACGCAGCGACCCAATTGGTAGAGCAAATTGGCGATGGTGATCATTACCAAGAATTGCGGCCCTCGAGAGGAATTTGCATCCTAAAGGGGACTCTCTTCGCCGATAGTCCGTACCACCATCAATTTCGCCGGCGGACACTTGGCTTGGACGTCTTCCGTTTTTGTGGAAGCAATGGAAATCTTGGAGATGATCTCGAAAACACCCGAGCCGCGACGCCTTGATCAAGCTCGCCTAAAGTGGGAACTGGACGAAAACTCGCGTCGATTTGCGGAATTAGCCGCTCAGGGAGAAAGTGAAGCTCGGGGGCAAGCTGAAGGAAAGGCTGAAGGAAGGGCTCTAGGGTTGTCGAAGGCCAACATGCAACAGATCCAAATGCTGCAAGGCCTCCTGGGGTTGTCGCTCAGCTCCGAATCGAGCCTAACGGACCTCAGCCTCGATCAGCTAGAACAAATGATCGGCGATTGACGCGCTCAAGCCCGGGGCCGAGTCACGTAACCTGTCGGCGCGAGGTTTTGTCGCGCGAGGTACTAAAACAAAAAAACGGAACACGAATGTTCGTGTTCCGTCTTTATTTGGTAGCCATTCGAGCCACGAACGGATTAGTTCGCGCCGGTGTCGAACAAAGGACCGCTACTGCCTAAGCCGCCTTTGAGTTCCGAATCAGCCTTTTTGACCGACTTCTCTTCGGCTTGAACTTCAGCTTCTTGTTCGCTGGTCCAATCCAATCGACGTCGGGACAAGCCGATCTTGCGTTCTTCCGTATCGACTCGCAAGATCTTGACCTCGATCTCTTCACCAACTTTGACGACTTGCTCTGGGTTTTCAACTTTGTCGTCAGAGAGTTCCGAGATATGCAGCAAACCTTCCAAACCATCTTCCAAGCCTACGAAGACACCGAAGTTGGTGATCTTGGTGACCTTGCCCTTGACCTTTTGGCCGGGCTGGTAGTTGGACGGGATGTCGGTTTCCCACGGGTCGGTACCCATCTGCTTGAGACCCAACGCGATGCGGCGGCGCCCGGTATCGACGGCCAGAATCCGGCATTCGACTTCTTGGCCCTTTTCCAACATCTCGTTCGGATGGCTGATCTTTCGCGTCCACGACATGTCGGACACGTGCAGCAAGCCATCGATACCTTCTTCCAATTCGACGAAGGCACCGTAATTGGTCAAGTTGCGAACGCGACCTTTGACCAGCATGTTGAGAGGATAACGATCTTCAACATTGTCCCAAGGATTGGCCAGTGTTTGCTTCATGCCCAAGGACATTTGCTCGCCCTTGCGGTCGATCCCCAACACGCAGACGTCGATCACGTCGCCAATCTGAACCAACTCGTTCGGATGATTGACACGCTTGACCCACGACATTTCGCTGATGTGGACCAAGCCTTCGATACCCGGTTCCAACTTGACGAAGGCGCCGTAGCTCATGACGTTGACCACTTCGCCCTTTTGGATCGAACCAACGGGGTACTTGTTTTCCACGTTGTCCCACGGGTTAGGCAGCATTTGCTTCATGCCCAAAGCAATCTTGACTCGGTCGCGGTCGATGTTCAAAACTTGAACTTCAACTTCTTGATCGATCGAAACCATTTCCGAGGGGCGTTGAATCCGGGTGTGGCTCATGTCGGTGATGTGCAACAGACCGTCGATGCCGCCCAAATCCACGAACGCACCGAAATCGGCAATGTTTTTGACGATACCGCGACGAACTTGGCCAACTTCCAATTCCTTGAGCAATTTTTGCTGAGCAAATTGGCGTTCCTTTTCAATCAACGAGCGGCGGCTAACAACGATGTTGCGACGTTGCTCGTCAATCTTCAACACTTCACATTGAACCACTCGGCCAATGTAGTCCGCGATGTCGTTCGGGCGACGGATATCCACTTGGCTGGCTGGCAAAAACACATGCACGCCAATATCGACCAGCAAACCACCCTTGATCTTGCGGATGACCGTACCAGTAACGATCTTGCCTTCTTCGACTTCCTGAATGACCCGGCGCCAATGGATGATATGATCCGCTTTGCGCTTGCTGATGCTGATCAGACCTTGGGGATCGTCGGTTCCACCTAGTTCATCTTCTAGGTCTTCGATGAGAACTTGGACCTTTTGGCCAACTTCCGGCTGCGGTTCGTTGGGGTCCCATTCGTTGCGAGGAATATTGCCTTCGCTCTTGAATCCGATGTCGACCAGCACGACTTCGGCATCAACCTTGACGATCGTTCCTTCAACGATCTTATTCAACTGAAAGTCGGCATCAACGTCTTCTTCTTGTCCGACGATCACATTGTCTAGCAGCGATTCATCTGAAAACAGACCTGCCAATTCTTGGGTAATGGAATCATCTTCCAAGTCCCGGATCAATACACGATTAACCATTCAACTAACTACTTTCTGTCGGCCGACTGGCTTGGTCCGACGTTTTACGGGGTAGCATCCGAATCGCTGCACTTGGCCGATACGTACCAGGTCGCACTCGAATGACAGTAGGATTGAAACCAACTTGGAGGGGTTTGTATCGTTCCCCTCGCCGCCAGCACAACTTTGGACTCGGGGAAACCCCACAATCCTAGCGAAAATGCGGGTATTCGCAAGACGAACGGGCCAAAATGAAGCCCGTTACCAACCCTCTATCAAGGCTGGCGAGAACGTTCTAGCTTAATTTGCAAAAAACAGATGATTTCTAGGGCGACTTCCTGCTCGCTCAAGGCGCGTCGTCCAAGCGTTCGACGGAAACGCGGTCCGGGTGGATCGCCAGTATTCGCCAGCCACCCTCAATTTGATCATGTTCGTAGTACAGACGTTGGCCGATCAGCACCGCCGGTCGGGAGCCGCCGTGAAGTATGGCGCTGACTTGCAGCGTTGCCGGTTGGGCCGGTTGGGCACCATTGGCTGAGTTTTCGCTGTTGGCAGGCCCCGCAGCGAGGTAATCCGAGTCCGACGAGTCGGCCACAGTGGTGGTGACCAACAGCTGAAACGGATCGTGGGCCAGGACCTGGTTCAGGTCCACCTTCGGCAAACGCTCTTGCAGTGCTGCCAAGGCCGCGGGGCCGGTCAAGGGCCCCGTGGGAGCTGCAACCGTCGTGGCCGTCGGGCTCTGTGTGGCGTTCGAGTCCGAGGAGCTCTGCGAACTGAAGCTTTGAAACAGGACGACGACCAACAAGAGGCCAAGCAGGACGACGACCAAAAGCTTCTTCTTATTGTCTGCGGGTTTGGATTGCAACTTCATGAGGCTGGCGTTTCCATTGGGGCGACGAAGATTTGGCTCGCGACCTTCGCGGGACGCGTGAACAAGACAACGCGTAAACTCATGAGGAAGGACTCGCGCTGCCCGCCTTCCGGGTTGATGTCGATGCTCGTGATGCGATTCATTCGTGGGCATTGACGCATCGCTTCCAAGAAGCGGCCAATGCTCTCGAACGAGCCCGACGTCGACAACATGAGGCCCCGGCCCTCATACTCACCAACGAGTTCTCGCCCCGAGGGACGGAAGTCCTTGATCACCAGTCCCGTGGTGGTTGCTTGCTCGTTGATCCAATCCAAGAAGTCGATATCGTCCTGGGCGGGTTTGGACCTTTCTTGCAAACGAGCCGCTTGTTGTTTCCAAGACTCGGCGCGTTCCTGCGACGACTTTAGTGCGGCCAGCAAGACGGGCTGTTGCATGTGCAGGCCTTCGACTTCGATTCTCTCTTGATCCACCAACTGCTGAGCTTCATTGAGCGGCCGGACCAAAAAGAACCACCATAATCCCAACAACGCCCCTACGCCCAATAGTCCGAGGACGCGCGTCAACATTCGTTGCATGAATAACGGATCAGCAGGAGCGGCAGCCATCGACATCCCTCTATAACTTTTGTTCACAGCGAATAGAAAACGACCGTTCCTGACGCTCGCCCGCACCTTGGATGCTCAAGAGCTCCACCGTGGAGAATTGGCCGCTGGCTTGCAACCGATTCACGAAGCTCGTCGCCGTCAGATCGGAGTCCGCCAGTCCGTTCAGGAGCAGTTGCTTCTTGGCGGGCGTGATGACATTTTCTTTACTGGTGCTGGGCGATAGTTCATCCAAGCGTACCGTATCGATTTGTATCCCGCGCCCTTGGAGTTGGCAGCACTCGATTAGTGTCTGCAACAGGGCGAGTGGCACATCGGTCAATTCGAGCAACTGGGCGTTCTCGACCATTGTTTTCGTCTGGGTCGTCTGGATCGCCAAGGTTTGAATCTGCGCCGTAGCGCTGGAAACGCGAGTGACCATCGCGCGGTCGGCTTCCACTTGCTGTTTCGCCGCCGTGTGTTGCTGCACGAGAACCGTATAGGTGATCCATAGGCCTAGAGCGCTGACCCCCCAAATCAGGGTCCATTTGAGGCCTTGCGCCTGCCATTCCCAGCGTTGCCGCAGTTGCAATGGAATTAGATTGACCGACTTCATCGCACCACCCCGTACTGACTATTGGCCAACGCGATCGCATAAGACGGGCGATAAGGTGCCGCCGAGCGCCAGCGACACCAAGTCGGCAAGGTCGCGATCGACACCGATGTTGACAGCTGCTGACTCAGCCACACATCCAGTCCTTTGATACCAGCTCCGGCCCCGCACAATACGACTTCTTGGGTCGAGCTCGCCGGCATCCCACCGTGGATGAATTGCAGTGTGCGGTGGATTTCGTACCCCAAACGCTCCAGCCAATCGTTCAAGCAAGACTCGTTCAATTCAGCCAGCGCCGGCAGTTCGGTGGGATCAATTCCCCAAACTGCTAACGATGTCTCGGCGGTGGCAAGTGAAACGCGCCGACGCGTGGAGACAAGTTGAGCCGGTGGTTGACTCCCAATAGTAATCCGAGTCCGCAGGTAGTTCGGAGTACCGTTGATGGCCCAAACAAAATTTGCGTCCGTGTCGTTCAACTCGACAATCAATTGGGACGCAGGACGTTCCGTAAATTGGCCCCAACGCGCCAAGGCGACGACGGGTAAATCAAACGCGGCGATTCGCCATCCACTCCGGCTCAGTCCTTCCGCCACTGGTACCAAGATCGAGCGCGCCGCCCACGCCAAATGCAACTTCGTACCTTGATTGGATTCACTCGTAAAATAGTCGAAGCTGAACTCATCCAGTTGTTCGCCTAACAGCTCGATCATCAATTGACGGGCTGTGGCATCGGCATTGGTCCCCGCAACTTCCTCTGCCGAGACCGGCACGGATTCGTACTCGAACAGACTGGTCGGTAATGTCGCAACCACATCGCCCGGCGTTGCTCCGGCCTCGCGTCGCAACCAAACGGCAATTGCGGCTGCCGTCGCAGATGGCGTTTCCGCAAGTGAGGCTGGGAGCGTCATCCGACCGGCTCGCAACATGTCCCACCCGGCCGTGGATTGCCGGCCAACGACCATACGCGCTTCGTGGTCCGAGATTTCCAGCCCCAGCTTCAAACCACCGCCCCAAACGCGCGCGCTTCGGTTGTGGTTTGGCTTCGAGGACAGTTTCGTCAGCATCATGTTGGTTTCCTTACATACCTTTCGCCGTGGTGATGTCCAGCATCGGCAACATGACCGACAGCACGATGCCGCCTACGACGAACCCGAGCCCGATGATGATGACCGGTTCAGCAATTTTGACCGCATCGCGCAACTTTTCTTCCCCCTCGGTTTCATAAAACTCGCCGACGGTCTGCAACACAGCGCCCAATTGTCCATTGGCTTCGCCGGTGGAGATCATGTCCGCAGCTGCACCCGGCACCAAGGGATTGTCGCGCAGGACATCAGAGAAGCCGTCGCCGTTGACGACGGACTCTTCGACCTGTTCCAACATTTTGACATAGCAAGCGTTGCCACATGACGCTTTGCTTAATTCCAACACTTCCAGCATATTGACGCCGCTTTCCAGCATCGCCCCTTGCAATCGAAACAAGCGACCGGCAAACAGAGCCGCGCAAATGCCCTTGAGATACGGCAACTTCATCAGCAGTCCATCGAACTGTGCTCGCCCCGACTTGGTTCGCAAGTAGGCAAACAAGCCGTAGCCAGCACCCGCGACAACGCCGAGAACCGCCCACCAGTAGTTTCGCGCGAATTGTCCTCCGTCCAACATCGCTTTCGTGATGAATGGCACCTCGGCGTTCGACGACTTGAATATCCCGGCAAACTGCGGCAAGACGAAGAAGACCATACCCGCCAGCACCACAGCGGTCACCATCAGCAGCACCGCCGGATAACCCAACGCCGAACGGATCGAACTCATCATTCGCATTTCGTCGCGAATCATCGTGCTCAAGCGAGCCAGTACATCATTGAGTCGCCCGGAAGCTTCGCCGGCGGCTACCAATGCGACGGCCACCGTTCCGAAACTTTTGTGTTCCGACTCTAACGCAACGGACAATCGCTTGCCTTGTTCCAATTGGGAGTACACGCGCGACATCACATTGCGAACGCGTTCACTCTTGGCACGCAGCGAGATGCTACGCACGGCATCCGCCAAATCGACACCCGAGCGAAGCATAATGGAAAGCTGGGTCACGACCATCAACAACTCGCGTTTGGTCAATCCTTTGCCGGGTGAGGCGGTCGTCAAGTGCGAACTAGAAGCCACCGTCCGAGCGGCCTTGTGGTCGGTGGACGTCTTCAAAGCCGGCTTCGCGGTTGGCCGTCGAACCAACGGCGCGCGGAGTGAGCCTGCCGCGCTCCCCAACGACGCGGTCGTCTTGTTCGTTTGTCCAGCCATTGAACTCATCTCAGCTCAACCTTTGTTCTCTGTAAACCATGAAACGGTCGGCGGTTACTCGAAGACCGCCACGCGTAGAATTTCATCCAAGGAAGTGGCGCCTTGTTCCACCAATTCGACGGCCTGTTCTCCGAGGGTTCGGAATCCGTTGGCCACTGCTGCTTTTCGTAACTCTTCGATCGGCGCGTTGCGGGCGATCAAATCTCGAAGTTCGCGCGTGACTTCCAACAACTCGTAGATACCAACACGGCCTTTGTAGCCCGTGTCATAACATTTGTCGCAACCGCTACCACGCATGAACTGACGATTTCGATCGCCGGTGTACCGAATGGCATCGAGCACGGTTGGATTCGGATAATAGGTTGTTTTGCAGTGTTGGCAGATTCGCCGCGTGAGACGTTGGGCAATGACACCGACCAACGCCGCCGCGATCTTGAATGGAGCCACACCCATATCGGTCAACCGTGGGATGGCACCTGGGCTATCGTTGGTGTGCAAAGTGCTCAAGACCAAGTGACCGGTAAGGGCCGCTTGAACCGCGATTTCGGCGGTTTCGAGATCACGAATTTCACCGATCATGATGATATCGGGGTCTTGCCGCAGAATGGCACGGAGCGCGCGGGCGAAGGTCATTTGAGCCGCATGGCTCACGTGGACTTGATTGATCAAGTCCAAGCGATACTCGACCGGATCTTCAACCGTGATGATGTTCGTTTCCACCGACTTCAGCAACTCGATTACCGAATAGAGAGTCGTGGTCTTACCGCTACCGGTTGGCCCCGTCACCAGGAATAGTCCATTGGGACGATGAATCAATTCATCCATCGCTTTCATCTGCCGCTCGGGAATACCCAAATCGGCTAAGCGAAATGTCACGCTCGAACGATCCAAAATACGCAACACCGCCTTTTCGCCCAACACGGTTGGCAGTGTCGAAATCCGAAGGTCGATGGGGCGTTGATCGATGACCACATGGATGCGACCGTCTTGCGGTAAACGATGTTCAGCGATGTCCATTTTGGCCATCACTTTCAATCGGGAAATCATCGCCGGGTGGTATTCCTTTTTCGGGCGAATGATTTCGCGGAGCATGCCATCCACGCGGAACCGAACGGTCGAGTGTTGTGTCCCGGCTTCGATGTGAATATCGCTGGCGCGCTGCCGGATCGATTGCAGTAGGATGTAGTTGACCAAGTTGATGATCGGACTACTATCGCTGTCGGCGCCGAGGGACTCGAAGTCGATTTGAACCGCTTCGTCACCGACGGCAACGGCGTCCTGTTCCATATCGGCCGTGATCGAATCGACTTGGAAACCATCGCCGTAAACCCGCGCGATGAGTTCCTCGATCGAATGATGCAAGGCCAAGACCGGGCGAACTCGCAGGCCAGTCGCTCTTTCCACTCGATCGATCGTGGCCAGGTTGGTAGGTTCGGCCATGGCCACGGTCAACAGATCGTGCACTTTGAACAGTGCCAAGACTTCGCACGACTCTGCCAGGTGGCGGGGGATCAAGGTTGCGACCAATGGATCGACCAATCCCTCGCGCAACAAGACATGTGGCACGCCAAACTGGTCGGCCAAGTAGGGCAGCAAGTCGGACTCGGCCAACAAGCCCAAATCCACCAAGATCTCGCCCAGCTTTTGCCCGGTGGACTGTTGTTTCAGCGCGCCTTCCAACTGGTCGCGGGTGATGACGCCTTCAGCAATCAGGCGTTCGCCCAAACGCGGTTTGTTTTTGCCTTGTGAGTCTTTACGGGCGCGACTAAGCGACAAGGGCATTGAAAAGCCGGTGTGGGTCATACGGCAAACGCTCCCGCAGCCGCGACGACGTCCGGATATTGTGAAAACTCTTGGTTCAAGCCAGTGATCCGCAGCACTTCTTGCATCAAAACCCCAGCGGAGGCTAAACGAATGCTTCCACCGCGTTGGAGGCAGGTTTGTTGTGCATCGAACAGTAGCTCTAGTCCCGCACTATCGATGACCCGCACGCGACGCAAGTCCGCGACGAGTTGCGGTAGCCGCTCGTGTATTGCAGAATCCAACAGAGCGCGTACTTGAGGCAGTTCTTGGATGGTCAACTTTTCATCCAATTGAATGACATCAATGCAGCCTTGTTTGTAAGTTGTTGCCATGGACATGCTCCCTCGTATGATCATTAAGCCGCGGTCGAATCCAAGGGAAGACTGATTGAGAACGTGCTGCCTTCGTTCAGCTTGCTCTGGACGTTCACGTCGCCGCCATGAAGTCGGGCCACTTCTTGCGTGAGAGACAGGCCGAGACCACTGCCGGTGATCTCGCGCACGCGATCGTCATTGCAACGATAGAATCGTTCGAACACGCGTGGCAGGTCTTCCTCAGAAATGCCAATGCCCGTGTCAGTGACGGAAAACTCGACGCGATTGCTGTTGACGTCCACACGAAACGTCACGCGTCCGCCTTCCGGCGTGTACTTGGCGGCGTTGCCCAACAGATTGACAATGGCCGCCGCCAACTTGCCTTTGTCCAACATCAACTTGGGATACTTGGGCGGCAATTCGCAACGATATTCGAGATGTTTCTCGCGCATTTCGCCTTCGACTTTTTGCGAAATTTCTTCGACCAAACGTCCGAGGTCTGTCTCGCGACATTCCAGGGCCATGGCACCGGCTTGCATCTTGCTGATGTCGAGCAGATCGTCGACCAATTGCGCGAGGCGCATCGATTCACTTTGAATCACATTGTAGAAACGCTTTCGCGATTCGGGATCCAAATCGTCACTCATGTCCAACGACTCCGCATAAGCGCGGATGTTAGCCAACGGAGTGCGGAATTCGTGAGTCGCCGTGGCGAGGAACTTATCACGCATCGAGTCGGCCAACTTCTGTTGGGTGATGTCGCGAATGGTCCAAACATAAGAAATCGCACCGCCATCGCTCTTTCGGCCGGGCCGACGATGGCCGCGAAAGACTCGTTCGATGGAACCAGAAGGAACGGTCCACTCGAAGCTGGTTTGGGCTGGGTCGATCTCTCCCGAAAGCTTGGCTGCGGTATCGTTGTCGGCACCAAAAGCGTTGGCCAACGTCTGGCCAATCAAGGGCTCGCCGTTCGGTTGGCCACACATGGCGGCCAAGGACATGTTGGCATAGGTGATCTTGCCTTCGGCATCAATCGTGGCCACACCTTCGGACAGCGAATCGAGCAATTGAGGTCCGGTCCCGCGACGGCGATCGGCCATGCTGGCGAGGAGCGTTTTCTGCAATTCGTCGAGAGCCCTCCAGACACGACCGGCTTCGACCAAACGATTCCAACCGAACTCTGCCGGTGTGTTACCCGACGCAGGCTCCAGTGAAAGTGACGCGGTGTCTTGCGCGGCCGACGCCTCCGATGCGATGCGGGCCAAACGTGTTTCGATCTGCAGTAACGAATAGAGGCTGCGGTGCAGTGCAAAACTGCCACCTAGTGCCACGAGGATCGCGATCAACACACCGCTGAGCATTGGATTTTGCCACGGTGGAATACCTGCGAATCCGAGAATGGCGGCCACGATCAATAGCACCGTGGCACTGTGCACCATCAAGACATGCCGCAAGGTGCGGTTGGTGTTCGTGATCTTGAGGCTCATGGTGCTACTCGGGGTTCTTGTGTTGGTCGACTCGGCCTGACACAAGAAGGGTTAGGCCATAGCCGCAGTTTGATGTGATTTGATGGTGGTGACGAGTTCGCCTAAACTGAATGGTTTGAAGAAAACGGACGACAAACCTAGTTCTTTGCGAATTCGTTCCGAGTCCAATTCAAATGATTTCGCGGAACAGAGGAACAGCAAGGCTTCTTGCGAAGCGCCTCCGGCCCGAATGCCGCTCAACAACTGTTCGCCGTTGAGTAGAGGCATTTGGTAGTCGCTGACGACCACATCGAATTTCGAGTTGGTCGCCAGCGTCAGAGCCTTCTTGCCGTCGTGTGCCACCGTCACCTGGTAACCTCCGCGGGTCAGCGCCAAGCGAATGATGTCGGCCAGGGCTCGATCATCTTCGGCCACGAGTGCTTTGGTGACGGTTTCCATGATTACTACCTTCGCAGGAGAACTACCAAGCTATGAAGCTGGAGTGATTGACGACAAATTGTCCAGTTGTGCTGTTGTAGGCCCACGACTCGGTGCCCGAGGCAGCCAATGCGGAGTTGCCAGTGGCAATTCGGACACTGTCGCCAGCATTGCCGACTTCAGCGCGAGGGAACGGACCTTGCAAATAGCTAGTCAAGGCAGCTTTGAATGCTGCTTGGTCGGCAGCCGGTGGCAAAGCACCGTTCTGGGCTCGATACAACTCGACGGCGTTTCGTACAACGGAGAGCGAACGGCGAGTTCCGTTTTCGCGAGCCGAAGTTGCGGTATCGAACATGCGCGGCGCCGCGACGGCAGCCAAGATACCTAAGATGAGAATAACGATGACCAATTCGACGAGGCTGAATCCGCGACGACTTCGGATTCGACAAACCTTGTTCATGGGTTGCTCCTTGTAAGGATGATTTCGCAAGCGGGATTCGGTCGGACAAACAAGACTGTCAAACCGGCTGACAGGCAAAGGTAGGATGCTGTTGAGAACAATCAAAGAAAAAAGCGATTTGCCAGTACATTTCCACTTCGCCAGCCCGCAGACTCCACCTCTTCGCTACAGCCGCACCTTCTTGGACCGCAGCAACCGCAGGAGGTGTGCCAAATCGAGGGGACGATTTCTCTTCTGGGTCGAACCCTCAAGAAATCTGAAACAAAATAACCTGCAAATCGTTTGAATGACCTACATACAGAGCAGCCGTTGTCTCCACGGCCTACGTTGCACTTCCTGCGTAAAGTATTGACAACATGAATGACTTGACCATGTCACTTGCCACCGACCAACCTTCGCGCCGCACTTTGGCGATCCTAGGTCAATTGGAAGCCGCTTTTGATAGTTCGCTAGGAATTTGGCAGAATCCTGCCAAGGTACCGGGTGGCTGGACTTGGTTTGATACGCAGCGGTCGGAGGGTCAATCCTTCGGGGAAAACCTCGGTCCGCGAATCTATAAATGGTTCGACCAATTGGTTGTTGAAGGTGCCGGTGGCGCGAAGCTGTTGCGATTGTCCGCCGATCAAGCGATTGTGGCAGCTGTTTCGGAGTCAGAATTTGGCGAGCCTGAAATTGTCGGGGGACCCGTTCACCTGGATCCGTGGCACTTGGCGCAGACCTCGGCCTCCTTGGCAGTAGAGCATGCCAAACAGGCCGAGAGTGAAGAAATGCTGGAACACTACGCCACGCGTTTGTCGGCCAGTTTCGAAGAGCTGTGTTTCCTGCGCCGACTTTCAAAGCATGTGGACTACTGTGTCGCTGATCGTCCGCCGGCTGAAGTCGCGTTGGCGATCTTGCCTGAGATGCGACAGCTGATCGAAGTCGAAGCCCTTTGCATGATGCAGGCGACCCGCGATGAAGCCACGGGCAAATTCCGACCTCGCAGAATTACGGGAATCGCTGGTGACCTTCCCTTCGAAGAAAAAGTTTGCTGCCAAGTCATCGACCAACTAGGCAATTCCAATCGCCGAGTGCTGGTCAAAAACTATTGTGGGGAACTGGGCCGCGCTGAAATTGCTCGGGGCGAGTTCGTGCCGGCTGGACTGAAATCTTTGGTCGTGGCGCCCGTCGAAAAAGACGGCGTTTTATTCGGGTGGCTGGTGGGTATCAACAAACAAGTCAATGGCCCCGTGACTTCATCGCCACTGAATTCTCTGGGTCACGACGAAATCGGATCGATGGAGGCGACACTGTTGGAAGCCTCGGCGCTGATGTTGGGCTCCCATGCGAACAACCACCATCTGTTTCAAGATCTGGAACAGTTGATCATCGGAATCACACATACGTTGGTGGGAGCGATTGAAGCTCGCGACGCTTACACGTCAGGTCATAGCGATCGAGTCGCGATGATGGGGCGTGCCTTGGCTAACAAGCTAGGGCTGAGTCGCGATGAATGCCAAGACATCTTCTTGTGCGGGTTGCTACATGATATCGGCAAGATTGGCATCCCCGACCATATTCTGCAAAAACCGGGACGATTGACGGATGAAGAATTTGCTGCGATCAAAACGCATCCCGAAATCGGTGCCCGCTTGCTGCGTGGACTCCGACCGCTCGAGAAATTGCTGCCGGGCGTTTTGCATCATCACGAATCGGTCGATGGTTCGGGTTACCCGCACGGATTGAAAGGCGATGAGATTCCATTAATGGCGCGGATCTTGGCCGTCGCCGACTCGTTCGATGCAATGACCAGCGACCGCCCGTACCGCAATGGAATGCCCTTGGCCAAAGCCGAATCCATCCTCCGCGAGGGTCGTGGCACCCAGTGGGATGCCGATGTGATCGATGCCTTCTTTGCGGCTCAATCCGACCTGGAGCGAATTTGTCAGCACTACAAGCGACCAGCTCCGGCGGAACTGCCTGTCCCTGCGGCAGCTTCCGCAGCAGTGCCTGTCCCCAACCCGTCCGTCGCGGTGTCTGTCCCCAACCCGTCCGTCGCGGTATCTGTCCCCAACCCGTCCGTCGCGGTGCCTGTCCCCACGTTGTCGGTTTCGGTGTCTGTCCCCACCTTGTCGGTCGGCATCGCTGCCATTTCGGGAGCGACCACCGAACCGAGCACTTCGGAACTTGGCGCCGCGCCGGCTCCGGTTGTGCTAGCTCCCGCCACTGCCGAGGCCACTGCCACCGTTTGATCCCAAGTCTTCGGGACCCAGGGTCTGTCCCCAAGTTGTCCTTTGCGGTGTCTGTCCCCACCTTGTCCGTCGGCATCGCTGCCATTTCGGTGTCCGTTGCGGCGTCTGTCCCCACCCAGTTCGTCGCGGTGTCCGTCGCAGTGCCTGTCCCCATGTTGTCCGACGCAGTGCCTGACCCCCATCGACCGCTGACGCTGTGCCTGACCCCCATCGACCGCTGACGCTGTGTCTGTCCCCCATTCCTGTCGGCGACGGTTCTGGTGTCTGTCCCCGTTCTTGTCCGGCCCAGGTGCCTGTCCCCGCTCGGTCTTGGTGTCTGTCCCCGTTCGGTTCCCTCGCAGTGCCTGTCCCCATGCTGTCCCCTGTCCCCATGCTGTCCTTCGGTTGTCCCTGCCCAAGTGCCTGTCCCTGCCCAAGTGCCTGTCCCCGCGCGGTCTCGTCCCCGCCCAAGTGCCTGTCCCCGCGCGGTCCTGCCCAGGTGCCTGTCCCCGTGCGGTCTCGCCGCGCGGTCCTACCCAGGTGCCTGTCCCCGCGCGGTCTTGGTGTCGGTCCCCGTTCGGTTGTCCTGCAAAGGTGCCTGTCCCCGCGCGGTCCACTCCTGCCCAAGTGCCTGTCCCCGCGTCGCCCACCCAGGTGCCTGTCCCCGCCCAAGTGCCTGTCCCCGCGCGGTCTCTCGCGCGGTCCACTCGATGCTAGCCAACGTTGTTCTGTACCGGCGAGTTTTGGCGGCCTCGCGTGGCGGTTCGGCTTTCAACGATCACTCCGTGCCAGTGTCGGGCGTGCTAGCTCCACCCTCAGAGGAAGCCGAGGCAACCGCTTTGTCCAAATGGCTGATTGAAAGATGGGATGTCTGCGCAAACAGCGCAATTCGCAGCAAATTTGCCGCCAGGTTTTCTTCAGTTCCACCTAATCTTCCTCCCGCCATAAAGCCGATGTTTTCGCTAGACCCTGCTTAGTCGGCAAACTTTAACACGCGCCGACCGAGCAGCCAGCAAGACCCCAACACAACTGGATTATATGACTCATCGGGCATGGACGACCGAGTATCACGCTCGGCGGAAGCTGCGGGGAAGCTTTTCGCCCGCCCATGCTCTGTTTGTGTCTTTGGTGCTAGCAATATCGGTCGGCTGTGTCAGCGACAATCCTTGGACCAGCGATACTACCGTGCGCGTCGACCAACCGGTTATTCCAGCTCAGGTCGGCCCGTCTCCACTGGCGTCTTCGACTCCCGAACGTCCAGGCTCGTCCACGGCTTCTCCCCTCCCTGCACGGAATGCGACAGCTGAGCAGCGACTGGATCCCAACTCGACCGGTTCGCTGATTTCATCTACTTCCGTTCCTCGGGAATTGGAGCGCGCTGCCTACGTCTACGAACCTCCCGTCGAGCTTGCGATACCGCCTCAAGATCAACTTCAGAGCGCCTTGGAGGCTGCCAAGGTCGATCAATCCAAGTTCTTGCCAGTATTGCAAGACGCCCTCAAAAACGGCAATGCGACGGAGAGTCTATCTCAGCTGGTTGCGCCGCAAGGTTCGGCCCTTGATCCCCAAGCCGTCGCGCAAGAGTTGGTCGGCCAAATTCAAAACTTGCCGCAAAAGAACGTCCCGTCGTCATCACCCGCCACGGCTTCGCGGTTAGTCCCCGGCGATTCCGGCATGACGATATCATCGATGGGCAGTTCTCCGCCCCAACAAATGGAGTTGGCTCTGGCACCGACTCAACTGCCGGCAGGTTCCGTGCGATCGACGGACGGCTTGGTGACCATTTCCGTGCGCGACACACCGTTGCATGCCTTGTTGGCTGCGGTCGCTGAACAACAGGGATTGAGTATTGTGGTTCCATCCACATTAAATGTTAGCATCACCGTAACGCTCCAACCGACCACGCTTGAGAATGCCTTGGATGCCATCATGGCGGTCAGCAACTGTTCTTGGTCGCGCACCAACGACGTGATCTACGTCACATCGATCGATAAAGAGACGCCACAGAATTTTGTGACTCAAGGGCGGGTCGTGAAGGTGTTCAACTTGAATCACGTATCGGCCAAAGATGTCGAGACCGTCGTGACCGGCCTGCTCTCACCGGTTGGTCGAGTCTTCTCCAAAGAATCGGCCGCCGACAACAAACTAAAATCCGTCGAGCAAGTTGTGGTTGAAGACTTGCCAGCCTATGTCGCTCGGGTTGCCGACTACATTGCGCAAGCCGACCAGGCTCCCTTGCAGGCGCTGGTTGAGGTGCGATTGTTGCAAGTCCGCTTGGCCGACGAGAATGCCCATGGTGTCCAGTTGGAACAATTGGCACGCGGGGCCGGTCCCGAAGTGTGGTTAAAGACGCAAACGTTTAGTGATGCTGCCAACCCGGGTGCCATTTTTACGGTTGGCGGCTCGCACTTCGACAAAGTTATGGACTTGTTGGCGAAGACCACCGACTCGAAAACCCTGGCTTCACCACGCTTGTTGATGACCAACGGCCAAGAATCCAAATTGCAAATCGGCAGCCGCTTGGCTTTCTCGACCAGCACGACCACCGAGACCGCAACGGTACAAGCGGTTGAGTTTTTGGATGTTGGCACCGTTCTCACGGTGACTCCGCAAATCGGCGAGAACGGCTTTATCTTGATGAAGATCAATCCCAAGGTTTCCACCGGCGAAATTGACCCGATCACCAAATTGCCGAACGAGGATACCACCGAACTAAACACCACGATCTTGATTCCCGATGGGCACGGGGTGATCATCGGCGGGTTGATTCAAGAATCCGACATCGAACGACAAACCAAGGTTCCCCTACTGGGCGATCTTTGGTTGATCGGTCGGCTGTTCCAGCGACGAACTTTCAATCGGGAGCGGACCGAAGTGATCGTGGCTTTGATGCCTCGAATTGTGAACAACGACCTATCGCCCAACGCCAAAGATTTTGAGGATCTCGGCCGTGTCGATATGCCGCTGCTCACCCCCGAGTTGCAGTCTGCCCCTCGCCCCGAACCAACCCTTCCGGACGCGATCCGCAAGCCAATTTGGCCGAAACGCCCCTTGTGGCGCTGATTCGACAAACTTGGGCCTCGAGTCAGCCTGACTGCGACTCGCCGCCATCTTGAAACTGGCCAGAATCTCTAAGGCTGCGTGGCTGTGGGAGCGGGTTTCGCTGTGGCTGGTGATTCTGTGAATTCTACGTAGAATAAGCGAGTTGGTTTGAAACCATTTGGACGCTGAGGAAGTAGACCTCAACCGCAGCGGTAAACCGCTGTCACGTCCGGGGGCAATCCTGCGTTGACTCGAATCGCATACTCTTTTATCCCAAGGATACTTTATGGTCATGGTCTTAGCCCATCGGCATTCGCCACCAAACTGTGGGAACTTTGGCTCCGGGAGCCGATGGCGTTGGGTGGTTTCGAGCGTCATGTCGAGCGCCTTGCTGGCTTGTTCCTGGACTGCCGATCTGCGTGCCCACGATCATACTGACGGCACGTCCCACGAAACGGCGACGGCGACCACCGAAAACACCGCCTTAGAACGGTTTACGAACGATGTCACCTATCTAGCCAGTGATGAACTAGGTGGACGCGACACCTTTTCTCCCGGCGCCGAGATGGCTGCACAGTACATCATTCAAGACTTCAAGAAGTATGGATTGAAGTCGGGTGTTGCAGACGGCTCGTTTCGCCAACCGTTTCAAATTGAATTGGGTCAGAACCTCAACTCGGCGACCGCTTTCTTAGGATTCTATGGCGGCGAGCAACAACTCACGATGAGGTTGGACGAACATTACAAGCCGCAGCTAGTCGGTGGCTCTGGTTCGGTCGCTGGTGAGTTGGTGTTTGTCGGCTACGGCATTGACGACCCTGAGCATAACTTTCAAGAGTATGCTGGTGTGGATGTCACCGGTAAAGTCGTGGTCATGTTACGACGTCAACCTGTTTTCGAAATCGAAGATTCACCCTACAGCGGTGATGAAGTTGTCGAGCAAGCCTATATTCGCAGCAAAGTCGCCGCCGCCAAGGATCGCGGTGCCGTCGGTATCGTGTTCGTCAACGATATTCGCACGGCCCCCAGTGGCGAGGATGCAACGTTGGAAAACTCCTCGGCCTTCGGTGATCGTGAGCTGGGTTTGCCGTTTGTCATGATTTCTCAAGCGGCCTTCAACCAATTGTTGCAGGCGTTTCCCTTGAAGGACAAAGACGGCAACCCGGTTACCGACCTCACGACCGCCTCGAAGTTGATTGATTCCAATGCCGCTCCTTTGTCGCAAGCGATGTCGGGCTCGGCCAAATACTCGGCTACGTTTGAAGATCAAAAAGGCTGGGGCTACAACATTGTAGGCGTGGTCGAAGGTGAAGGGCCGTTGGCCAACGAAACGATCGTGGTCGGTGGACATTATGACCACATTGGAATTGGCAGTTTCGGTTCGCGGGCGCCAGGACGATTCGGAGAAGTCCATAATGGTGCTGACGACAATGCGACTGGAACTGCGGCGGTCATGGAGCTAGCGCGACGCTTTGCTCAAGCAACAAAGAAGCCAGCCCGACGAATGGTGTTTATTGCCTTCAGTGCGGAAGAACGTGGCTTGTTGGGCGCTTATCACTATTGTGAGAACCCGATCTTCCCGCTTTCTTCGACGGTGGCGATGATCAACTTCGACATGATTGGTTATTTGCGGAACGACAAGCTCGTTATTTACGGGACTGGCACGAGCAGCGTCTTTGATCCCGTGGCCGAACAAGCCAACGCCGAAGCCAAGCTGCAATTGGACAAGATTGCCGCTGGTTTCGCCGGCAGCGACCACTTGCCGTTCCAACAAAAGGGAATTCCTGCCGTCTTTTTTCACACTGGGCTGACACCGGTTTATCATACACCGGACGACAAGACGGAACTTTTGGATATGGCCGGTGGTGTGCGGGTGATCGATTACACCGAGAAGTTCTTGGACCAATTGTTGGCCACGGAAAAAATCGAATTTCAAGGTGGCAGCGGTGAACGACGGGCTCGTCCGGCGTACTTGGGAGCCCAGATGGACTTCGAAAACATCACCGAGCAAGGTTTGACGATTCGAGAAGTAACGGCAGGTTCGCCGGCAGAGCAGGCTGGCATGAAGGCCGGCGACGTGATCACTCAAATCGACGACAAGCCGATGCGTTCGCGTGAGGACATGACAAATTTCCTCCGTGAAAAGCAACCGGCTGACAAAGTCACAATCAAGTTGGTCCGCGAGGGTGGCGAACAAGTCTTCGAAGTCATCTTGGGCCAAGGCGGGCGTCGCCGCGCTACCGAACGCAATTGACCGATGTCTCGGTTGTGACCGTCGGAATGTCTGATTTCATACTCCGAGCAGTCGCCGTGGCTGTTCGGAGTCATTTTTTTTGAGTGCAATTACATGAACGTGTTGATCATAGGCAATGGCGGGCGAGAACATGCTTTGGCTTGGAAAATCAAACAAAGCCCAACCGCCGATCGAGTTTTCGTCGCGCCCGGTAACGCGGGTACGGCGATTGATGCCGAGAACGTGCCGTTGGCCATGGGCGATTTTCCGGCCTTGATCAAGTTTGCCAAAGACAATGATGTGGGTTTGACCGTCGTCGGTCCGGAAGTGCCGCTGTGCCAAGGTTTATCGGACGCGTTTCGCAAAGCGGGGTTACTGGTCTTCGGCCCCTCCGCCGACGCTGCCCAGTTGGAAGGCAGTAAGACGTATTGCAAGAAGATTTTGCGAGCCGGCAACATCGATACGGCGCGACATTGGCGATTCACCTCGGGCGAACAGGCCATTGAAGAACTGCGCACGATTCATGCGGACAAGCCGGACGATGTTCCTCTGGTAGTGAAAGCCGACGGTTTGGCAGCGGGCAAAGGGGTGGTCGTTTGCCAAGATTTGGCCGAGGTCGAGGAAGCAATTCACGCGATCGCGATCCGCCGCGAATTGGGCGATGCCGGGGAATCTTTCCTCTTGGAGGAAAAGCTCGTGGGGATCGAAGCCAGTGTCCTGGCGATTACCGATGGTAAAGCCATCTTGCCGTTGCCGCCCGCCCAGGACCATAAAGCGGCCTACGACAACGATCTGGGGCCAAACACCGGCGGTATGGGCGCTTACTGTCCAAGCGTCGACATCGATCCACCGTTGCTTGACCGAATCACCGAAGAAATTTTGGTGCCAACCATTCACACGATGAAGCGGCAAAACAATCCCTTTTCTGGTGTGCTATACGCGGGATTGATGCTGTGCGCCAAAGGACCGAAAGTCATCGAGTTCAACGTTCGCTTTGGGGACCCGGAATGCCAACCCGTCCTGATGCGGTTGAAAAGCGATTTGCTCGAGATTTTGTTGGCGACCGCCGAAGGTCGACTGGGCCAGATCGAGTCACCGGTATGGGATACGCGACCGACCGTTTGTGTCGTCATGGCCAGTGACGGTTACCCGGGTTCCTATCAAACGGGTCATGTGATCACTGGACTGGATGCAGCCGCTAAATTGCCCGATGTCAAGATCTTTCACGCTGGGACAAAACTAAATGAGCAGGGCCAAGTGATAACCGCTGGTGGACGCGTGTTGGGCGTGACTGCGATCGGCGACAATATCGCGCAAGCCAAGCAGCGCGCTTACGAAGCCATCAAGCTCGTTCGTTGGAAAGGCGCTTGGTGCCGCAAAGACATCGCCGATAAAGCGATTCAAGTTCCCTTGTTAAACGAGGCATAGTGCCGAAGCTTTGGCTCGAAAAAAGTCGGCCCGCCGAGTACAATCCATCAGGGGCGTCGTTGTTAATGTTGGGAGGTCATCGAATGTCCAAGTCCTCGAATTTTTGTGGTCGGACGAGACGAGAGTTTATCTGGCAGTCGGGTGCTGGTTTTGCCGGAGCGGCCTTGGCCGGGATGTTGGAGCCCTCGCTGCTGTACGGTGCCCCCCACGACGATCAGAGCGTCAACCCTTTGGCGCCCAAACCGCCACATTTTCCGGCAAAGGCCAAATCCGTCATCTTTTTGTACATGTATGGCGGGCCCAGCCACATCGACACCTTCGACTACAAGCCGAACATGGTTGGAATGGACGGCAAGACGATCCAAGTAAAAACCTTTGGCCGTGGCGGCCATCGCAACGAAGGCCGCATCGTTGAGCCCAAGTGGAAGTTTCAACAATATGGTCAGTGCGGCAAATGGGTTTCCGACCTTTTTCCCAATTTGGCCCACCATGTCGATGACCTTGCTTTCGTGCACAGCATGACGGCCGATTCACCGATTCATGGCTCCGCCATGCTCCAAATGAACACCGGCAAGATCCAATCGGGTAGCCCGTGCTTGGGTGCTTGGATCAACTATGGCCTGGGAACCGTTAACGAAAACTTGCCTGGCTTCGTGGTGATGTTGGACCATTCTGGAGGACCAATCTCCGGGCCAAAGAACTGGACCACGGGTTACATGCCAGCCACGTTTCAGGGAACCGTGGTGCGCAGCGAAGGCTCGCCGATTCTGGATCTCCGTCGACCAGCCGACATGAGTGATGAAACACAACGTGACCTGATCGACACGCTCCAATACTACAATCGTCAACATTTGTCTGCGAACGCGAATCATTCCGATCTGGCCGCTCGCATCGCCAGCTACGAGTTGGCCTATCGTATGCAAAGCACTGCACCCGAGGCTGTGGATATCGAAGACGAGTCCGAAGAAACCCATCGTCTGTATGGTCTGGATCGCTCCGAGACGCGGTACTTTGGTCGCCAATGCCTGATGGCTCGGCGCTTGGTCGAGCGCGGTGTTCGTTTTATCCAAATCTACTCTGGAGGCGCCCATAACGATTCCAATTGGGACGCGCATGGTGACTTGGTCGCAAATCATACGTTGCACGCCGGCGCAACCGACCTGCCGATTGCCGGGTTGCTGAAAGATCTCCGACAACGTGGACTGTTGGACTCGACCCTGATTGTGTGGGGTGGCGAGTTTGGACGTCAACCAACCGCCGAGTATGCCGAGGGGACCGGCCGTGACCACAATGCTTACGGTTTCACCATGTGGTTGGCCGGTGGCGGAATCAAAGGTGGTGTATCCGTTGGAACAACCGATGAACTGGGTGCAAAAGCAGTGGAAAGTCCGTTCCACGTCAAGCACATCCACGGGACGATTTTGCACCTCATGGGTTTGGATCCCAACCGACTCAGCTATTTCTACAATGGCTTGGATCAAAAATTAGTCGGCGTGGAAGGTGTCGAACCCATCCATCAATTGATCGGTTAAGTTTGTGTTCATCGCCGTGGATGTGGGAAACAGCCATCTGAGCTTTTCAGCTTGGACCGTGGACCGTCGTTTGGAAACGGTGTCCATTGCATGGTCGCGCCAGCATGGCCTGTTCGTTGATCCATCGAGTCTGGAACCGACAGACCTGGGACCGTTCCTGACTGAAACCATCTGGAAGCGATTCGCTCCTTCGTCGCCCCGCCAGTCGCATGATCCCCATTCCGAAGCGCCGATAAGTTGGTGGATTGCCAGCGTCAACCAACCAGCGTCCACTGCCCTGCAGCAAGGATTGAGAGTTCATCGACCGCTGGACCTCGTTTGCTCCATCGACCATGAGCTAGTGCCATTGGCCGATGATCTCCTCCATCGCCAACGAACAGGAATTGATCGGTTGCTGGCCGCCTGGTTTGCCTCGCAATTTTTGATCTCGCCGGCAACCCGGCAGTCCAGCCGCGGCACGATCGTCGTTGATGTAGGCTCGGCGGTTACTGTCGATTGGGTCGATCCCGCGGGAGTGTTTCGCGGCGGCATGATCTATCCTGGCTTTCGGCTGTCGGCAACCGCCTTGCATCGCGAAACTGCCGCACTGCCAATGGTCTCAGAAGTCTCGGGTGAACAAGCCCCGCCGCCGGTGGGCCGGGGCACGATTGGGGCAATGGAAGCCGGTTTGTTTTGGAGCCAATGGGGCGGCTTGTGCGAGGCCATTGCCGCGCTCACAAGAGTCGCCGACGATCGGCCACCAATCGAAGTCGATCGTTCTCCATTGCCAACGTCTGCTCCGGCAGTCGTTGTCACCGGTGGTGGTGTCCAAGCCTTTGCCAAGTTGCTCCCGTCGGAGTGGTTGTGGGAACCGGATTTGATGCCGAAAGCGATCTTAACGCTGGCGGAGCAAATCAGCAAAGAGCGAGCGCGATGATGGAATCCGCATTGCACTCGATCGACCACCCTCCCTCGACCGTTCGCCGTTTGACTGGCTCTCAAGCTGCCGCGATTGCTGTATTCGAACTGCACGGTCCCCGTTCGATGGAAGTCGCCGCAGCGCACCTGCGCTTTCGCAACCATAAACCGCTGGACGAACAGCCCTGGAATCGCATTGCCTTTGGCTTTTGGAAACACCCGCTGTCCAATGCCGAAAGAGATGGTTCGGTCGCGAATCCGCACGAAGAAGATGTCGTCTTTTGCCGGACAGGAGCCAACGACGCTGAACTTCACACTCACGGCAGTTCGGCGGTCGCCAAGTCGATCTTCGGAGCGTTTCGTCGAGCCGGAGTGACCGTCGTAGAGGAAGATGACGACGGGCCCGCGACCGGGATTTCACACCCAGGCTTCATTGGTCCGCTTCGCCCGCGGGAAGAAGTGATTCGCCTCTTGGAACCGTCTTGGTGGGAAACGGCTGGCTTGCCAGTTGAGCCCCGTTCGTGGCCTCCGCAATTCGTCAGCAAACTATCACGAGCTCAACTTCCCGAGCGACTCTTCGCCGAACCCCGGGCCCCAGAATTTCATGAGGTTCGATCCGATGCTTCTCAAACGGACGCGAACATCGACAACAGCCTGCAGCAGCTACAGAACCTCGCCTATTTCCACTTGTGTAGAGCAAAAGCCCATGTAGTCGGGCGTTTGTTGTGGCGCCAAGTTCAAGGCGCCCTGCTGCTTCGCTTGTGGAACATCGCCGACCAACTTCAGTCGCAACCGGCTCTGGCCAAAACAAACTTGGACCAGTTGTTGGCGACTTGGTCGTTTGGACGATTTTTGAGTCGCGATATTCAAGTGCTGGTGACCGGCGCACCCAACGTCGGAAAAAGTAGCTTGATCAATGCCCTTTTGGGATACGAACGCAGCGTGGTCTCAGACACGCCGGGAACCACGCGAGACTTGGTAGGGCAGTCCACCGCCATTGCTGGATGGCAATTCCGTTTGCTCGACTCGGCTGGCTTGCGACAAACGAATGACGACTTGGAAGAGCAAGGGATTCGCCGCGTCGCCCTAGCTCAGCGAGAAGCCGATCTGATCTTGAAAGTGAGGTCGGCGGATCAACCCGATGAGAATCGTGACTCGCCAAGTGCAGACCAAAATGTTATTCATGTTTGCAATAAAGTCGACTTGCTGGGCGGGAATCGTACCGCGAGCCCCGAATTGGAACCGGGATCGATCCTCGTTTCCGCCACAACCCGACAGGGCATAGACGATTTGATGTCGTCGATGGTGAATGCTGTAATGCCCGGCGAAACAATCCTCGAATTAACCCAATCCGCCCAAACCGCCGCCGTCGTTTTTGCCCCGGAAGTATACGAGTGGTTGTCAAAGTGGCGATCGCAGATCGCGACTGCCTAACACTTGAACAGTAAGGAATTGTCTGGAGATCAATTCGATGAGTTTTCTTGACGTACGGTCCCAACCCGAAGCATGAGCGAGATATTTTCCACGACGACTGGATCCCGCGCTCACGCTTCGGGATGGGATAGACGGAGGTTATTCCCGGACTGTTCCTAGGTTCGGCGCTCAATACTGCAAATAAAAAAGGAAGGGTCCCTGCTCGCCGCAACAGGAACCCTTCGGTTTTTGGCTGCCCGATTTTTGGATTGTGTCCAAATCTCGGAGACCCACAGCCATTAGTAGGTATCGGAAACAAGTGTCGAGTTCCCTGACTAGATTTTTTGGCCGCGGCTCGACTGCTACAATCGCTACAACTTACCACGCGCCGTTCCGGCAATGCCGGCAGTGCCGGCTATTCCGCCGCGAGTTGATCCAGCAATCTTCGGGCGGCAATCAAATCGTTTGAATCCAAAGTACGAGTGTGATCATTGATCGCAAACCGAAATCTCGCGGCTTCATAACCTGGGTCGATGGCGGCCCGCGAAAACGTGCCATGGAACTGCCGCAGGCCCAGTTTCCAAAGCGGAGCGATTGTTGTCGAGCGGATGCCGCTGCCTGCGATGATCTCGATTTTGTGCTCCGCTTTTTCTTGCATTGCTGCCAAACAATCCGCGCCACCCAGCGCCTCGGGTTGCTGACCTGAGCTAAGCACACGATCGACTTGGCAATCGATCAGTTGGTGGAGCGCTACCGACCAATCGGCTGCGAGGTCAAATGCTCGATGAAATACGAACTCGCGACCCACGATCAAAGCTCTCATGGCAGTCGTGCGACCAACATCGATGTTCCTGTCCGCATCCAACGCGCCAAACACGATGCCCGCCGCTCCCACACTTAACAGCCACTCCGTTTCGCGTTGGGCCGTGGTCCATTGGGCGTTTGTGTAACAGAAGCCGCCCGGTCGAGGTCGCACCATGACGACGACGGGAATCGACACGGCTGCCAAGACCTCTAGAACCAAGCCGGCGGATGGAGTGAGTCCGCCCAACGGCATGCCGCTATTCAGTTCCAGACGGTCGGCTCCCGCCCGTTCGGCGGCGATGGCATCTTCGACGTCGGCCACCGCTACTTCAATCATTGGTCGAAGATTGGCCATATTGTCGTCCCAGCCTCCTGCTTGACTTTTCAATCACGCCCGATTCAGCTCGTACCACTTTTATTGTACCAGCATCACAACAAATCGACTCTTGTCGTAGCCACGGTCGGGTCGTACACGCCGTTGGATTGGTACCCGCGCGCCGTGACGATGATTCGTCGCAGTCCGCTGCTGGGCAACGTGTAAACCCACGTCGCATAGGTCGGATCCGTTCCGGCAGTCAGGTTAGCGGGAATAAAACGATACCCAGATTGCCAAGCTTGGCCATCATAATAGAGGCCCGAATCGATGTCGCGAACAACCACACGCACTTCGCGAATCGCACTTTCACCTTTAGTCCAGCCGCGAAATTCTACGGGCCGATTGCGACTCGAAACCGACTGGGCAGCGGTCGGAGTGGTAATCGCCGTCGCGATCGCTTCTGTTTCAACGCGTAGATTACGGCGGAACACATCGGTTTGGAACTGCCCGGTTCGGTCGTAAACGCGCGCGGTCACATCAATTCGATATTCAGCACTGCCGCCTGGCGTGAAGTCGTAAGACCAGGAAGTCAAACTTGTATTGGTTGCCTTCAACGCAGCGCGAACTTGTGTGAACTGGCTCTGCCATCCGAAGCCGTTGTAGTATTGCAAGCCGATGGACCCGCCCGTTTGGCCTTGAGCCTGGCGAGTAATCACCAAGCGAACTTCAGAAACACCTTGGGTCGCTTCCGCGTAGCCTTTCAGCCGCACGCGTCGAAAAAAGAGCTCCCCATCATACAAAGGTGAGGCAATGGTGCCGCCAAAAGGACGAGAAGTCGGGCGAAAATCTACCAAAAGTCGGTCAAAAAGATTTCGTTCACCAGAGGTCAAATCTCCCCACCGGTTCTGCCGTTCTAACGGGTCAACCAAGAGGTCGTAATATTCGGTGGTTCCATCGGCCCACCGTGTCACTCGTTGATCAAAAAATCGCAAAGAATGATAAACACCTTCGTTGTCTTGGTATGCATGACCGAGCTTTTGATAATGTTCCGTCAACACGCCCGTGGGTCGCCAATTGGTGGGGGACGGCACACCGCTGGTTCCCAGTAATGAATTCAGAGACAGACCATCGCCCGCAACTCGGGATGCCTGGCACAACTCCAAGATCGTCGGCATGACGTCCACATGAGATACCAAATGCGAACGTTCGACGCCTTGGGCGACTCCGACGCCCGGGCCCCACATGACGAAAGGAACTCGAGTCGATAGATCGTAAGGCAATTGTTTGCCGATATGGCGTTGTTGACCCAACATGTAGCCGTTGTCAGAAGTAAAGATGATCACGGTTCGTTGCAGCAACCCAGCTTCTTGTAGGTACTGGCGCAGCAGGCCGAACATGTCATCGCATGATTTCATCGCCAGCATTCGCTCGCGATACTCCTGATCGGTCGCGGTAATGTCCTCCGGAGTCAACAAGGGAAGCTTTGCCAGATAGGGAGGCTTGCCGACAACGGTCGCTGGATTGAAATCGGAACGCCACGGCTGCCGCATATTGGGCCACCAATTTTGATAGCGCTGATCCAACGCCTGGCTGGTCGGTGAGTTGTGTGGAGCAAATGGGGCAAGGTAGAGCAAGAAAGGCTGTTGCGGTGAACGGATCAAGTGTTGATCAATCAATTGAATCGAATCGATAAACTCGATGTTGGTCCGATACTTCGACTGCAAATGGGGGCGATAGCGACTAGGGTACGAATTCGGATCGAGACTCGTCGATTGAACGAAAGACTCGCGATTCACTCCATTGCGTTGACTGAGGTAACGAGGGAAGTCGTAATAATTCCCACCCAAGCTGGCGTAAAAGTCATCCCAACCCGGTGGACGGAGCTGCTGCCAACTTTGATTGGCCATGGGACTGAAGTTGCCATGCAGATACTTCCCGACCATCATCGTGCGGTAACCCGCTTGCTTGGCGAAGTTAGCAAACTCTAGCTGCCGCCAATCGATTCGGGGCGCGTTCATTTGGATCGTCGACGGTAAGCCGATGTATTGATCAAAACTTCCCGGAAAACCGTTGCTAACGGACTCCGTTGGGACATGACTGCGAAAGCCGTGCTCTATCACATAGCGCCCCGTTAGCAAACTCGCTCGACTGGGACCACATAATGGCGAAGTGACATGGCAGTTGGTGAATCGAACTCCGTCGGCCGCCAATTGTTGCAGATTCGGCAAGACACCACTCGCTCGACCATTGTCGAACAAGAACGTGTCCAGATCATCCACATTGATCAAGATCACGTTTGGTCGCTGTTGGTTTTGTCCCTGGGCTACGCCGGCGAAAATCACACACCAGCAAATTGCAAACAGGATACCAAGGATTCTACTTGGGGTTGGGGAACATGGCATGGAAAGCTGCTTGCTAACGGGAAGAGAATGTGAAGTACGGATCATAGACCGTCGGTCCCTTTCCGTCGTGAGTCCTACTTTAGTTGACCACATCTTTATCGGCAAGAATTTCGACGAACCGCGCCGCACTACCGCAGCGAATTCAAGCAAACAAATGTTCATAACGACCGTTTTTTTCGTTTAGGGTCGTTGTTCCGTCATTCCCGATTGAATTTCCCGAAGCATTTTGTCGCGCTCGAGCGTTGGAAGCGATGCCGACAATGTTTCCGAAACTTGGCCGTCGGTCGGCAGTTTTTGGAAGTAGTCGGCCAATATCTGGGCCGTCTCCGGTTTAGAAAGAAGCGCCGAAACCCACCACCAACTCAGTGCGTAATCGGACTGTTTGAAGTCGGCAGGGTCGGTCAGCGCCTCCAAGCGCTCCAAGCGAAAGTCCGTTTGTCCAGCTCGGCGCAAGTTCTCCAAATGTGCCAGGTGGTCCGAATGTCGGCCCAGTTCGGGACGAGCCACTTCGAAATACTCCGCCAAGCCTTCATCCAGCCATAATGGAATCGACGATCGAACACTGTGGAGATAGCCGTGGGTCAACTCGTGCCGCAAATCTGTGCCAACGTCATAAGTCCAACTGGCATAAACCTTCAATTCGTCGGCCGATTGGATGAAGTAAGCGCGGCGCTGCAAAATCGGGTCCCCGGTTTGCTTGACAATGCGAGCCAAATCTTGAGGACTGCGGTAGAGATAGACCTGTATCGGTTCTGTGCCCGGTTCACAACGTAGCAACTTCAGCAGATCCGATCGCAAAGCGACCAAGTCTTCTAGCATTGGATGCGTCGGAGGCAAATAAAAGTTTGTGTGGACGACCAATTGGCCTCGCTCCAAGCGAAACGATTCGGGCGTCTCTAGTTCCGGATCCGCTTTGCCTACAGCGATTGGGCTCGAGTTGGAGTCCGACGCCAACCATGATCCCGAGTTTCGTACACTCGATTGTAAACAACCGCTGAACATCGCAGCCAAGACCACGATGATGCCCAATCGCGTTGTTCTTCCACCGCGCGTCGCGAGGTTCCATTCGCCGCTCGTCTTGCCATGGTTCAAGGTGTAACGGGCGCCATCGGTGTGTCGTCCGCTATTCCTCGAAAGCAGCGTTCTTTGTGATGGTCGCGGCCCATGAAATGTGCCTACCACCGCGCATCGTCGTTTGGGTCTGCTGTTATCGACCAACATTTCGCATCCTTGCGGTCTCAACTCTACCAGCTCGTTCATCCGACCAGCATCCAGCAAGATCAACGACTGGGACTCCAGCGATCCCAGCAACACCGTCGACCGTGACGTCCATGTTGATGCAACGTCTCCCGATGACTAGGGATCGCCGCTTTCGTGTTGGCGTGGCCCAAGTCCGCCCTGTCCGTCGAGTCGGCAAGTTTACCCGAATCAACGAAAATCGCAAAACCCAATTGGACGGTGGATTACCAGCCCTGGGCGTCGGCGTACCGCCCATTTTCCGCACCAACCCCGGCCTCGCCGTTTTCCCTGGCTGCGCTGAGCCCTGTCATCGGACTCGCCATGGATCGCTGAGAAACGCTCGAACCGTGACCTCGCCGCTTTCGTGAACCCCCACGAGAATCGCCCCAACTTGGTCGGTAATCCAGGTTTTAGTGCCGACTTGTTGATAAGCCTCGATCGTTTCCGGCGAGATGCGGCGTTCAAGCCCGCTGAGAATTGCATGGTCGGACTTGGCCCAGTTCGCCACCAGCTTTGGCTGGCTTTCGCGACTGCCATGATGAGGAACTTGGATAATATCGAAATTCCCTGGTTCCTGTTCGAGCAACGATTGCAGACCCGCACCCTCGACATCGGCGGTCAGCAAAATCCGCCGTGAACCATACTCGACCAACAGAACCAAACTGTTCGAGTTATCACCGTCCGGGAATGGTTGGACGACCGGCGAAAGAACTCGAATGTTCAAGCCGGGCTCTTGCCACAAAAATTGCCCGGCCTGCACCGACGTGAGTGGCACCTTTTCCCGCGCCAGATACTCGCTCAAAAGTTGAATGTACGGGGAATCGCCACTCAACATGTTGGGAGGACTGACAAATTCACGAATCGAAAATCGACGCAACAGCTCTGGCACGCCGTTGTAATGATCTAGATCCGCATGGGAAACGACCATTTGATCGATTCGAAGAATTCCATGCGCCAACAACACACCCGAGATTCGTTGGCCGGCTGCTCGCGCCGATGGAGCGCTACCGGCATCAAACAGAATCACATGATTTTCGGGCGTCCTGATCAAAACAGAGCTGCCATGCCCCACATCAACAAATGTCAGTGTGAGTTTCGAATCGACAAACGATCCGGACGCCGTGCGATCCGGACACGGCGGACTGGGCCAAATATACGCTGCCACGCACAGAAGCGCGCAGCCACCCACAGCGACACGCCGCGTTATCCCTGGATCCCACAACAATAACACCCACCACAGATACCAAAGAATGATCCAGCCCCAACCTGGCGAAGTCACCCACAGATAGCTGCCTGGCAAAACATAAGACCACTCGACGATCCCATTCATCAAATCCAAAGATGTGCCGCACATCCAGCCTAAGCCACTTGCCAACATGTCCGACACCGGCGCCGTCACCAACACCGCAAAACCACTCAACAAAGCGAAGGTCATTGGCAGAATGACCAGTGGATTGATTAGGAGACCGATCCATGCCAACAGGTTGAAATAGTGCATTACCAAGGGCAAGCCAGCCACGAAGACCGCCAAGCCACACAAGTAAACTTCACGTACGGCCCGAACCACGCCCCAGCCAACACGCTCGATCGTCGTGTATCGAGACTCGCGCAACTCTTGGAGCGGTGACGGAACGACTCGCGCGCGATGCTGCGCAAAAACAACGATTCCTGCCACTGCCAAAAAAGATAATTGTGTTCCAGCTTCCGCGATCTGATGCGGCTGGATTGCGAAGACCACGACCAAAGCCACTGCCAAAGAGTTGAATGACAACGCCCGACGCCCAATCAAGGTCGCGACGCACATGATGGTTGTCAGGACCGCAGCTCGGACAATCGGTGGCCGAAACTCGACCAACCACGCGTAGAACAAAACCATCAAAATGGTCCCAATCAAAACGGGTCGTTGCGGAACGAAGCTCCATCGACTCCACCACAAGATGGCTCCAGCCAAGATCCCGAGATGCAGCCCCGAGATTGCCAACACATGAACCGTTCCCGTAGCCGCGTATTGTTGCCGCAAATCAACATCCAACATGGAACGATCGCCCAACAGAATGGCGGCAGCCAACGGATACTGTTCGTCTGCCACGTGGCGCCGCAATACCGTTTTGAAATATTGGCGCAAGCGATCACCTGCCGCCGACCAATGCCACTCTTTTCTCGTGATCTCGATCTGTCCCGGGTGATTCATCGTCAATTGCCCGTCAAAACCGTTTAGCCACAGGTAGCGACGATAGTCCAGTTGGCGCGGGTTCTTGCTTGGCGGCGGCAGCGAAATTCTTCCCAGCAGCTGCACTTGCTGACCAATGTCAACGACGGCTGGGGTCTCCCCATCGGCGACTTCTTGGGCCGCTTCATAGGCGACCCCCGCTTCGTCCAGCATCTGCGGGCTCTCTAAGGTGCAGTCCAAGCGTCCGCGCAAAGGTTCCCAGCCTTGTGACGTTTCATAGGCTTCTGTTTGTACCGAAAACTTGAGCTTCGGTATCGTGAAACGAAACGACTCAAACAGGTCTCGTGGTTTCTGGTGCGGTGATGGCGTAATCGATGTGACCGTGCCGCGAACCCGAATGACGCGAATCTCTTGCGAGTCCCGCGGAAGGAGTTGCCGAAATGTCGGATGTTGGCCTGGTTCGCGCAGTTGACTCCAGAAACCACCCAGGGCGATCAAGACGCACACGAACCCGAGAACTCGCCAACTACGGTGTCGAGCCCAACGAGTGGTGCTGAGGGCAATCATCGCTCCCATCAAAGCGACGAACCACCCCGTCAGGTCCAGCCAACGTGTTTGTTGGATCAAGTAACCCGTTAGCAGAAACACCGCTGCCCAGGTCGAACGAGTCGGTGGTCGAAGACGCGCCCACCAGCAGCGAACCAGCGAAATCGCTGGGGCCAGAGGATTTCGTTTGAGGATTGAGCCTGCCGCTCCGGTAGTCATTCGCCAGTCAGCACCGCTTGAGGATGGATCCAAGGCGCTCGGTAATTTCGAGCCAACCGCGCCGTTGCTGCTTCATCACCTGGAATCGTTCGAGTCGCCGGGTCGTATGTCAAGCTCCGGCCTAGCTCGAGAGACAAATTGCCCAACACGCAGGCGCTACTCGAGATATGTCCCTGCATGATATCTGCGACCGGTCGCGTGCGGTGGACCGTCGCGGCCAGGAAGTCCTGCATGTGGCGACGGATGGCGGGCGCCACGTGTCGCTCGAGATCTGGTTCGTGTTCGTCTTCTGGATACTTCTGAAGTTCCATCTCAACTTGGCCCGATTCGGCGGGTCCATTGCCAAAGGGTTCAAAGTCCCAGCGATTGACGCTTAACTTCAAAGTGCCTTTCTCACCATAGATAGTTGCTCCCCATGGGTACCTAGGATCCGGTGGAGCGCCCCAACTTCGATGTTGCCACACGACGGAAAGATCGTCAAAACTGAAGGTCGCGGTTTGCGAGTCCGTGATGTTGGCCGTTTTGCCTTTCTCGACATGCACGCCACCAATGCTGTGGACTTGCTTTGGCCAACCCAAGTCCAATATCCAACGAACCGTATCGAGCATGTGAACGCACATGTCGCCCATGATGCCGTTGCCATACTCCATAAAGGCTCGCCAAGATCGCGGATGCATGATGCCGCGATAAGGCAACAGTGGTGCTGGGCCAGTCCAAAAGTCAAAATCCAAATGATCCGGAACCGCGCTAGGGGCGGCGGTATCTCGTGACCGCATATGGTAGTAGCAATAGACCTCCGCGTGTCCAATGGGACCCAACTTGCCTTGATCAATGATCTTCTGTTTGGCATCAATCAGATGGGGCGTGCTCCGACGTTGGGTTCCAACTTGAACCACCCGCTCGGTTGTCCGCGCGACATGCACCATCGCCTCGCCTTCCAGCACATCGACACCCACGGGCTTTTGCACATACACGTCCGCTCCCGCTTCGCAAGCCGCGATCATGGGCAGCGCATGCCAATGATCCGGTGTCGCAATCAAGACCAGATCCAAATCTTTAGCCGCCAACATCTCGCGATAATCGTGAAACCCTACCGGCTTTTGTCGCGATAACTGTCGCTGCGCGACAACGTCGATCGCGCTTCCCAACATGCGTCGATCGACGTCGCACATCGAAACGACGTTGACGTCTGCAACTTGGATCAGTCGCAACAAATCGCACTTTCCGTACCAACCACATCCGATCAATCCGACGCGCTTTCCTCGTCCGGCTTCCCGCGCAACCTCCGCCAGATCTTCTGCGTTCCAATCCCTCGAACTGGCCGCGGTCTGAGTTGTGGTCGCGTGCCAGGTGCCAAGTCCGGCCACGGAGACGGCAGCAGACCCGCGGGTGATGAACTGACGACGTTGCATCGAATGATTTCCTTTGTGTGGAGGAAAGGGACCCGTGAAATGGCTTGACGATACTCTATAGACGTCCGACTAGCCTCGCGACGGCTTCTTGGAGCTCGGGCAATCCCCCATCGAGATGACCCCCAGAGACCCCAGGACGCACCAACCAAGTATACTGGATGCGTTGATCGCTGTGGGCGAGGTCGATCAGTCGGTTGGTGGTCGCGGCTGGAGTTTCCGGCTACGATACCTACGATGATTCGCACGGCGACGCGGGCGCGATGTCGAATCTACGGAGCGAGTCCACGGAGCGAGCCGTCCGACGAGCTTTCTGGCCGTTTGCTCGCGAGATCTCTACTCGGTCTTGATCGTATTACTTGGAAAGGTCGAACTTGATTTTGCCTCGAACAACTTTGGTATTGGCTGGTTTGTGGTTTGCATCGCTGGATGTTGCCGTCCTACCGCTGGCGAGCGGTTTAGCTCCTTTGGCACTCGCGGTGGCCACCAACGATGAATTGGCAGAGCCATTGAATTTGGCTGGAGACAACCGCCATCAGATCGAGCAAGCGCTGCGAGAATGTCCCGCCGATCAACAAAGCGCGATGCGATTCTTAGTTCAGCACATGCCTCCGCGTGATTTGCAGACATTGTCGGCCGCCTTCCTCTTGGAACATGTGGCCATTGCGTTCGAGGCACGCAGTGCGGCGAAGTGGGGTGCGAGTGTACCCGATGAGATCTTTTTGAACGAGATTCTGCCCTACGCCAACGTCAACGAGTCTCGCGATAATGTTCGGCGCCAATTGCGAGACCAGTTTTGGCCGATCGTCAAAGACTTGGACTCGATCAGCCTGGCGACGGCGCGCCTGAATCACGAGGTGTTTCAACAGACCGGCGTTCACTACTCGACGCAACGACGACGACCGGATCAAGGACCGCAAGAAACTCTCGACAACAAGACAGCTTCGTGCACGGGGTTGTCGATCTTGCTGATCGATGTCTGCCGAGCGTGTGGAATTCCGGCGCGGTTTGTCGGCACGCCACGTTGGTCCGACAATAGCGGCAATCATTCTTGGATTGAAGTGTGGGATAATGGTTGGCATTTCACTGGAGCGGCCGAACCCACCGGCGATCAATTGAATCAAGCCTGGTTTGTCGATCGCGCGGCCCAGGCCACGGTCGGCGATCGACAGCACGGCATTTTCGCGGTCAGTTATCGTCGCACCGACTTGAAGTTTCCGTTGGTGTGGCAACGTGGCGAAAATCATGTCCATGCCGTTGAGGTCACCGAACGATACGCTAAAACTCCGCTGCGACCGGCGGGCACGATCGACGTTCGCTTCAAAGCCTTGGCGCCGGGCCAACCGCAGCGTTGTCGTGCCAACTTGTTGATCAAAGACGAAGCCGGCGAAGTTGTTTTTCGCGGCCAAACGCTCGATGAATCGGCCGATAGCAATAACCATCTTACGGCCGCCCTAAAACCCGGGAAGTATCAACTAGAAGTCACGCTCGACCAGAACACGACGCGTCAAGATTTTGTCGCCGAACAAGACGGCCAACTGGTTACGGTTCGCACTGCGACCGTCGACCCCACGCTCGAAGCGCTTCAAGCTTGGTGCGAGTCCGACGTCACGACCCGCGGCGAATTATCGCAGCAACCGTTTGCGGATACTCCACTCACGAAAACGCAAGCCGAACAAGCCAAGCAGATGTTGGTTGCGGATCACCAACGGCGGCTTCGCTTGGAACGTGCTGCGGAGCACGAAGCGAAGGTCTTGACTCATGGCGAATTGAAAATGCCCTACGACGTGCGGGTGTTTGGAGAACGTCCCGCCGCGGGTCACAGCCTTTATATCTCCATGCACGGCGGGGGCGGCGCTCCGAAGCGCGTCAACGATCAACAATGGCAGAACCAAAAGCGGCTGTATGAATTGGAGGAGGGGATCTACGTCGCACCGCGCGCCCCGACCGACACTTGGAACCTCTGGCATCAGGATCATATCGACGTTTTGTTCACACGTTTGATCGAGAACATGATCGTCTTGGAAGGAATCGACCCCAACCGCGTCTACATCACCGGTTATTCCGCTGGAGGCGATGGCGTGTATCAATTGGCGCCGCGAATGGCAGACCAATTGGCCGCCGCCGCGATGATGGCCGGCCATCCGAACGAGACTCAAGCGCTCGGTCTGCGGAACTTGCCCTTCACTTTGCACATGGGCGAACTGGATTCGGCCTACGATCGCAATAAAATTGCGGAACAATGGTCCGCCCAACTGGCCACCCTTCAGGCAGCCGATCCCAAGGGTTATATCCACTGGGCGAAGATCCACGCCGGGAAAGGGCACTGGATGGATCGCGACGATGCCGAAGGTGTGAAATGGATGGGCCAATACTCGCGGAATCTCATTCCGGACCGAGTTGTCTGGTTGCAAGATGATGTTCTCCATTCGCGTTTTTATTGGCTGGCGGTCGGCCCTCAACCTGGCAAAGAACGAGAGAAAGTAATCGCTCGGCGCAGCGGTCAAACCATTGAAATCGAATCCAGCGACCGCAACACGTTGGCCATCCTGTTGCGCGACGATATGCTGGACTTGGAGAACGAGGTCACGATCACCATGGGCGAGCGCGTTGTCTTTAAGGGACAAGCATCGCGCACGATTGCCAACCTGTCTCGCACCTTGCACGACCGCGGCGACCCCGAGGCGATGTTCTCGGCCCAAATCGAGTTGAACCTTGAACGTTGATAGGACGTCGGGCGTAACGTCCGGCAAAGCTGTGAAGCATTTTTCCTGGTGAGGTCAGGCCCGAAAGGGCCGATACAGCCCTCGCCGGTGTGCGCGAGCCACCGGTTAGATTGGTATAACGATCAGAAAAGGCCTGAACGGCCGACACAGGTGTGGAGGCGACAGCTCACCACACCACAACGCGTCGCAACGTGGGGCGTAGGGTGGTGTCGAGCAAGTCGCGTCAGAAAACTCGAGCGTTTGGCGGAGTAACTTCGGAGAACAACTTGGCCAACCGTCGATTGCGATCAACTTGCGCGACGCACCCAAGCTTACGTCCCGCCGCAACTCCATCACCAAACAATCACACAAGGAACACTTACACGAGGAATACTTATGAAATCGCCAAGTTATCTCGATCGTCGTCAGTTTCACTCAGCAATTGCGCTGGGAAGTGCCGTTTCGGTGGCCACGGCGTTGGGGGGTGATGTTTTGGCCAAGAAAGTTCGCGTGGGGATTATCGGCTGCGGTAGTGTGTCGCGAATGTACTTCCCGAACTTGAAAAAATCTCCCCACGCGGAAATTGTCAGCGCTTGCGACATCGTTGTCGAACGAGCCAAGAATCGGGCCGCCGAATTTGGCGTCGCCAATGTTTATCCCAACATCGAGGAGATGCTCGCTGGAGCGCCGTTCGATTTGTTGGTCAACTTGACCGACATGCAGGAGCACGAGCATTTGAATCGGAAAGCGATTCAAGCCGGCAAACACGTTTGGAGTGAAAAACCGATTGCCAACTCGTTGGCAGCCGGACAAGAACTGTTGAAGATGGCCGTTGAACGAGGGCAGCGGTTGTGGGGGGCGCCAACCGTGGTGCAAAGCCCTCAATTCGAGTTCATGGCCAAAACGCTGGCCAAAGGTCTCCTGGGTTCGGTCGCCACGGCACATGCCAGCTACGGGCATTTGGGTCCGGATTGGTCTTCGTTCTTTTACGAGAAAAACGGTGGCAGTCTGCCGGACTTGGGAGTCTATCAATTGAGCTTCATGACGGGTCTGTTCGGACCGGCCAAGTCCGTCACTGCCATGACCAGCATCATCACCCCACAGCGCAACATTCAAGGCAAAGGCGAAATCACCGTTGGCGAAGAAGACAACGCGGTCGTGGTTATGTCGCACGCCAGTGGTGTGATCTCGCACGTCGAAAGCAGCTTCAACTTCTTCAACCCCAACGATCATGCCTACGCGGGCCAAGATCACCACACGCTAACGGTCACCGGTCGTAAAGGCGTGATGAAGTTGGCCGGCTACGACTGGGGCCCACACGGGGTGGACCTGAGCACGCAAGATCAACCGGAGTGGAAGCGCCACGCGGGTGAACCTCACGATTACGTGTGGGAGAATGGAGCCTCGTTGGTATGCGAATGTCTGGCCACAGGGAAAGAGCCATTGGTCACCCCCGAACACGCATTGCACGTGGTCGAGATCATGACGGCCGCGCGTGAATCGCAAGCGACAGGCAAACACATCCCCATGACGTCCACCTTCAAGTGGCCGATCTTTTGAGTAAGCACAGAATAGTCAACTTTAAGGTTTGCCAGGCTCTGTTTGCCGTAGCCGGTTCGGCAGATATACTAAAGGGACGAAGCCATGACTCTTCGCTGCAATTAAACGACACGGTTGGGTATCGGCTTTAACGACCTGGAGCTAGTGATGACGACTGCAAATCTTCCCCAGAGTTTTCCCTTTCAACCGGTGCGGATGTCGGTGATGCGATATCACGAATTGGTCGCAGCGGGAGCCTCTACGGAGCACGATGAGGTCGAGTTACTTGATGGAGTGGTGGTTGAGAAGAGGTCCAAGAATCCACGCCATCGCTTAGTAACCCGCAAGTGCGACCTAGTTCTCTCGCAACGATGCCCCGACGGCTGGCACGTTCAGAATCAGGAGCCTGTCACACTTCAAAATAGCGAACCGGAACCAGACGTCGCCATTGTTCGCGGACAAATGGAGGATTACTCGCAGCGACATCCACTGTACAACGAGGTCGCACTGGTGGTTGAAGTCTCCGATACAACGCTGGTAACAGATCGCTACAAGTCCGAATTGTATGCGTTGGCGGGGATTCCCTATTATTGGCTAATCAATTTGACGGATCGCCAAATTGAAGTCATGTCCGACCCACAAGTGGCCGGAAGCGAAAGTCGATATGCTCGATGCCAAATTCTAAGTATTGGCGATGTCTTGCCGTTCGTTATCTTGGGCCAAACCGTGGCTAAAATCCCAGTCACCGACTTGCTGACTTGAATCCGCCAACTCTCGTCCTCGGTCCCATTATCCATAGAAACAGGAGCAGACTCCCATGAGCGACATGGAAAAGACGCTAGCCGCGTTGCGCGAAGCCGTACGCTTGGCCCCCGACAATGTGCCCTTGTTGCGGCATTACGTCGAAACGCTGTTGAGTTTGACGCGATTTGCCGAAGCCGAGCAGTTCCTCAAGCAATCCTTGGCAGCGCGACCTCGCGACAACGCGCTGCAATTGCTCCTGGCTGAGGTATTCTACCGCGACGGGAAAAACTCCCATGCTCTGGCGATCGTAGAATCGATCTGCAATCCGCAAAATCTGTATCCACCGGCCTTGGTCTTGCACGCCAAATTGTTGTACCGCAGCGGTGATGTTCGTCGCGCGGTGGACGAATACAAGCGAGCCATCGCGCATGACGAGTCGTTGGAGGATCCGAACTTTGCCAGTCTCTTGGGAATTCGCGATCGATGGGAAGACGATCCTGACTCCGAAGAGATGGAGGTCGTCGATGGCAAAGTTCGGCAAGGTGTCGACGCCGACGCGCCTGCCTCAGACATTCAATGCGAACGTCCCAAGATGAAGTTTGCCGATGTGGGTGGCATGGAATCGGTCAAAGAGCAGATTCGCATCAAGATCATCTATCCCATCACGCATGCGGAGATGTTCGCCGCATATGGCAAAAAGGTTGGAGGCGGCATTTTGCTGTACGGTCCACCGGGTTGCGGCAAGACCTTCATCGCTCGGGCGACCGCCGGCGAAGTCAATTCGGGATTTATCTCGATCGGGATTAACGATGTTTTAGACATGTGGCTGGGCAACAGCGAACGCAATTTGCACGGCGTCTTCGAGAACGCTCGCCGAAATCGTCCTTGCGTGTTGTTCTTTGATGAGGTCGACGCGCTCGGGGCCAGCCGTAGCGATTTGCGGCAAAGCGCTGGACGAACGCTGGTCAATCAGTTCTTGGCCGAAATGGATGGGGCCGAAGCGAACAACGAAGGCCTGCTGATTTTGGGTGCCACCAATGCTCCTTGGCAAGTCGACGCGGCCTTTCGCCGACCGGGCCGATTTGACCGAGTCATTTTTGTACCACCGCCGGACGAAGCGGCCCGCGCGCAAGTGCTGGAGCTTCACTTGGCGGGCAAACCTAATGACCGTGTTGATGTTCACAAAGTCGCTAGCCGCACGGCCGAGTTTTCCGGAGCCGACCTGAAAGCCGTGGTCGACATGGCGGTGGAAACGAAATTGCAACATGCGATCAAGACTGGTAATCTGGCACCGATAAACACCAACGACTTGCTGGCCGCTGCCAAGACCGTTCGGCCCACGACCAAAGAGTGGTTTGCGACCGCACGTAATCATGCCGTGTATGCTAATCAGGGTGGGGCGTACGACGACATCCTAACTTATCTCAAAATCAAAAAGTGACCCGTGATGACGACTGATGTTCAAGTGCTCGTCGACCGAGCGCGTCTGTTGATGGAGCAGAACCGTCACGCGATGGCTCAAGACTTGCTCCGTCAAGCCCTGGCGCTGGATCCGGACCACGCCCGCGCCCATACGTGGTTGGCACTGTGTGTTGGCCAGGATCGCGACCGTTTGAAAGAGGCGACCGCGGAGGCCGAACGAGGAGTACATTTGGCCCCCGACGACGCCGTCACGCATTATGTGTTGGCCGTCGTCTGGCAGAAGCGGAACGAGATCGTGAAGGCGCTGGACGCGATTCACGAAGCGATCGCCTTGTTTCCCGCCAACGCAGACTTTCATGGGCTCCGCGGTCAACTATATGGCCAACAAGAAAAATGGCCCGATGCTTTGGAGGCCGCCAACGAAGGGTTGCAATTCGACCCCGATAACGAACTCTGCACCACGATTCGCACACTGGCCTTGGAGCGCTTGGGCCGAGTAGTCGACGCAAAACTTCAAGCCGAAGAGTCGTTGCGCCAGAATCCCGATTCGACTTGGGCTCACTCCAGTCACGGCTGGGCGATGCTACAACAAGGCCACTACAAAGAGGCGCAAAAGTCCTTCGCCGAAGCGTTACGATTGGATCCTAGCAATGAACTGGCGCGCGGTGGCATGATCCAAGCGCTGAACAGTTCTAATTTTGTTTATCGCTGGATGCATTTGCTGCTGATTCGCATCAGTCGCTTGGGCACTCGCAATGTATGGATCTTGATGATTGGCCTTTGGGTTGGGATGCGCCTCCTCAATGCCTACGCCAAGGAACATCCTGAATTTGCACCTTGGATCGAACCAATCCTGTTGGGCTACTTGTTTTTTGCGACGATGTCCTGGCTGATGGTGCCGCTGTTCAACATGCTGTTGAGATTTCATTCGTTTGGCAAGTTTTTGCTTTCCAACTCAGAAAAATGGGCGTCGAATTTGATAGCCGCGGCGTTGGGCGTGGCGATGCTGATAGGCGCGTCTAGTTCCGTAATGTACGGGGAGTGGTTCCCGCTGTTGGTGGCGTTTTTGTCCGGCGTTTGGTTGTCGATCGCGATCGTCGTCCCGTTTCAATGCGACGCGAAGTGGGCTCGTCTCGTCGGCATTGTGGTCGCTGGACTGTTTACTTTACTTTTCTTGGCGATCACCGTTCCCATGCTCTTTGGCTCGCTTTTTCCTGACTTCTTTTTTGTGTACGCGATTGGCATCATGATCTATGGCTTTGCCGGCCAAGCCTTGATCTTGGTACCCGCAAAACGCTAACGATTTTGGTGCGAAGAAGTGACCCGATGTCTGACCCCAACTACAATGACGATGGTTTCGCTGCGCCGTCGCAACCGGGGTCCGATGACGACGTGCCAGAAGCGGTCGCACTCTTTTCGCGCGCCGTCCTTTTGGTATCCACAAATCGGCTGGCTCTGGCCGAAGCCGTTTTGCTTGAAGTGTTGGCCTTGGAGCCAGACTTTGCCTTCGCACACGCTTACTTGTCGATTTGCGTCGTAAAAGATCCGCGGCGCTCTGCTGAGGCCCTGTCTGAAGCACAATTGGGCGTACATTTATCACCTGATGAACCGTTCATGCACTTTGCCCTTGCGCATGTCCATTACGCAGGCGGCCGAATCGACGAAGCGTTGGAGTCGATTGAAACGGCCATTGCTTTGAATCCTGATGATGGAGAATACTTCGGTTACCGAGCTCTCTGCCACTTGAGTAAACAGAATTGGGACCAAGCTTTGGAATCGGCCATGATTGGTTTAAGGCTGAAACCTGACGACGAACGCTGTTGGGCGGCGCGCCTCGCGGCCCTGGAGTCGACTGCTCGCCTCGACGAGATTGCTCCCGTAGCCACCGAAGCACTGCGACTGAATCCGAACTCAGTTCCAGCGCATGTTAGCCTCGGCACAGCGATGTTGCACCAAGGAGATTTCCGAGCGGCGCAGAAATCTTTGGCGGAGGCGTTGCGATTGGCGCCGCACCTTCATCCTGCTCGCAGGGCCATGATCCGTGCCCTCCATATGGAGAACTCTGCCTATCGGTGGAATCATCTGATGATCACGCAGATCGCTCGGTGGGCCGAGCAGCACCAACGTCGTCAATTGTCATTATGGCGGCAGACATCGTTTCTTTTCTTTCCGGTTTTACTTCTCATTCATTGGATCTTGACTCCGGTTTTTAACCTATGGCTCCGAGTCCACCCATTTGGGAGATTCTTACTGACTAACAGTGAAAAAAGGGCCGTGAACTTGCTCGTGACGGTTTGGCTTGGTGCAGGTCTCTTGACGATCATCTCATCCTTGGTGAATCGGCAGTGGTGGCCACTTGCGCTCGGGGCAGTCATGGGATTAGGGCTCACGATTGTCTTATCGGTGCCTAACCATTGTAGTGTTTATTGGATCCGCGTCGTCGGACATTTGATTGCCTGCGTGTTTGTGGCATTGTTTGTAATGGTTCACTGGGCGCTGTTCTTCGGCTTGATTCGCTATGATTTGTTGGCCGCCTACTTTGTCGGACTTCTTTTCTATTGGCTACTTGCGCAACCCATGATGGCGACTCGCGGAAAGTAATAGGCGACCGACGTCTTGACGCTTGCAGTCGCGTATCTCGAGTTGACTCAACCCTCAAAGACCCACTCGATGGGAAGCTGATCCAACTCCATGTTCCCCAGGATCTTTCCCAGTCGTTCTTTGATCGCTTTCTTGAGGAAACCGGGGATGCCGGGTGGAGCCACTCCATCAACTGCCAACAAATCATCTCCCGTTCCCGTCTGACCATCGGGTCCGGCCGAACGCACCACAACCAATGTTCCGACGGGCCAGCGATCAACAAACAGCTCCAATGGCCGTTGCCATGCATCCAGCTCACTCCGTGGGCCAGTGACCAGTTTCTCGGAACCAGGTTTTCGCTCGCGAATGGTCGTCGCAACCTCTTTGGCCAACGTGCGAATCTGTTCTTTCGTGTGCCGCAGCCGGGCTTGTTGAATTTGGTAATGGACGATGACAGAACCAATGGTCACGCCCACAAACAACAACACGATCCAACCATAAATGGGCGAGATTCGATGGACCGGCCTTGGCGGTCCGTGTTCGGTCCCCAGTGCCAGGTCCGATTCGCCCGGCCTTCGAAACACCGGTCGGCGCTCACGAAAGTCGTCGCCCGCTGCGGTACTTCCCTGGGTCCAACGTATAAACACATACGCCACCAAACGGAGGATCCATTCACAAACGAACGCCACCAATGCCACGGCCAACTGCAACACCGCAATCACCGGCCGTACGATCAGCGCGACGACAAGTTCAATGATGGCTTCCATACTGCAAATATAATACAGCGAAAACTACAAAGAAACGGGCCACGTTTTGAATCCAATCCCTTGGTCGAGTCGCCTTGGGCCGTGTTGTTCGATCACTCCACGACCAATCAAAATCTTCCGGGGCTTCGTTCGGTCTGGCATTGTTGCGGGCCCCGCGTAGGCGAGGTGGCCGCGGTTCCCTTCGTGGCGTACAATCGGCAGTCCAATGAGTTGGTGAGTTTGTCAATAATGACCGTAGAAGTAGGGCAGGGCTGCGTTATGAATGCCGAGTCGAACCAACAACCGAGGCCGAAGATTCTGCGACGGGTTTTGGGTTGGTTGAAAAGAGTCGGCAAGCTTCTTGGCCTGTTGCTGACAATATACTTTTTGATTGTGTTGTTGGGTTTGTTCCCGGTCAACAACGACTACCATCCACCAGATGATGGTGTGGAGATTTACGTTATCTCCAACGAGTTCCACGCGGATTTGGTGCTACCGATCGTCAACGATGTTGTCGATTGGCGAGTCTGCTTTCCAGCATCGCATTTTGCTGGCGAGGTCGGTGCGGCCAAATTTGTGTTGTTCGGATGGGGCGATCGACGCTTCTTTGTGGAAACGGCTCGCTGGCGTGATTTAAAAATGTCGATTGCTCTGAATGCCCTGTGGTCCAACGATACCGCCCTGCATGTGACACAGACGGACTCGCGCCACTGGGAACCTAATGCGGTCAAGGTTCGAATCTCACGCGATCAATACGCCGAACTGGCGAGGTACGTACGGGCCACTTTGGCCGATATCGACCCCGCTACCATGACCGTCGCGGACTTGAATGAAAGCTTACTGAAGCCCGTGAGCAACCCCATCGCTGGGGCCCGCTACGGCGTTAACGATGCGTTTTATCATGCGAACGGTCGTTATCACGTCCTCAATACTTGCAACAACTGGGTTGGCAACGGCTTGCGAAGGGCGGGCGTTCGTGTCGGCGCCTGGACACCACTTCCCAAGACGATCTACTTCTATTTGCCCAACTTGGAGCAACAGCCGCCGCAAAACGGTATGTGACTAGACTGTCACATGCATCAAGGATTCGAGCCCAACCGTATTGTGGCACCGGACGGCTCGTGCCGTTCCACCAATTGGGGCGATTGCCGTTCCGCAATGTCCATCCCTTTGCCAGCAAGGCCGGCTGACATCGCCACAGCACCCACTTATTTGCAGATCGCATCTACCACATGGCCATGCACGTTGGTGAGTCGGCGTTCGATGCCGTTGTGATAGTAAGTGAGCTTCGTATGATCGATGCCCAGCAGATGCAAAACCGTGGCGTGAAAGTCCGGCCAGGTCACGGGGTTCTCTACCGCCTTCCAACCGATCTCGTCGGTTGCTCCATACGCAAGGCCGGGACGCGCCCCACCACCGGCCATCCAGACGGTGAAACCTTCGGGGTTGTGATCGCGACCCAGACCCGCCTGTCCGGCGGGCGCGTTGGCAAACGGTGTCCGTCCGAACTCGGTGGTAAACAAGACCAGCGTGTCGTGCAGCAGGCCTCTTTGATGCAGATCTTGAATCAAGGCTGCCACGGGCCGATCAATACGTTCGGCCTCGCGTTGGTGGTCGGTGCGACAGTCCTCGTGGCTATCCCAACCATGTCGCGGCTCGCCACCAAAACAGCCTCCCGCAAACAACTGCACAAACCGCACGCCTCTTTCCATCAAACGTCGAGCTATCAAACAGCGCCGAGCCATGTCTGAAGTTTGTTCATTCTCTACTCCATAACTGTCCAGCGTGGCTTGGGTTTCTTGGCTGAGGTCCGTGGCTTCCGGAATGGACACTTGCATTCGTGCGGCTAGCTCAAACGCGGCCATTCGCGCCGACAAGACCGCGTTTGCCTCCCGACCGACGAGATGCTTTCGTTCCAGTTGCAAGAGGAGTTCGCGCGAGGCCTTTTCGGCGTAGGGGTCCATGGCCTCAGCCGGGAACAGGTCGGGAATCGGTGCTGTGCCGCTCCGCAATCGAACGCCCTGATGTTGGGCAGGCAAGAACCCGGCCCCCCAATTCGCTGCCCCGCCGCTGGGCAAGCTCCTGCTGTCTGGCAAGACCACAAAGGTCGGCAAATCATCGGATTCGTTTCCCAAACCGTACGACAGCCAACTGCCCAGCGTTGGAAAACCATTGGTTTGAAAACCGGATAGTTGCTGAAACGTCGCCGGTGTGTGATTCGCTGTATCGGCGACCATCGAATGAATCATCGTCAAGTGATCCGCCACTTGCGCGAGATGTGGAAACAGTTCCGATACCCACAAGCCACTTTCGCCGCGTCGTTGAAACTTCCAATGTGGTCGGCATAGCAGCCCTGCGCTGCCAAAGAAGGTTTCTGGCTTATCGTCACCCGGAATCGCCCCACCATGCAATCGCTCTAATTCGGGTTTGTAATCGAAGGTATCGACCTGGCTGTATCCACCGGGAAGGCAGAAGTGAATCACTCGCCGAGCCTTCGGGGTTCTTTGGGGGGCTGGAGTATGTCGTTCCCCTCCCGAAACATCGCGTTGCAATAAGGTCCACAGAGCCGTCGACGTCAGCCCACCAATCGCAAACCGCAACAGGTCGCGACGAGTGGTTGGTGCATGGTTAACGAAATCACGGTCGATCATATGAAGTACTTCCATTGCTTCTGAGGTCATGGCTTGCACTAGTCGATCACGACGGCTTCACCGGCATTGAACAGGACACGGCACAGACTGGCTAGGCCGTGCTGGCGAACCAACTGGGTTGCGATCTCTTCCTCTTCCGCGGTTGGTTCGCGCAACAACACCGCCTGCCAAGCCTGTTGGACTTGCAATCCAGGATCCATCCCAGTTTCTTGTTGTATCCTTTCTGCCAAATGTCGCGACAGTCGCAAAACCAAGGCGTGATTCCATAGACTAAGCGACTGGGTCGGTGTCGTCGTGATGGCCCGTTCGGGAGTGGCCGCCGAGGGATCCGGACAATCAAATGCTTCGAGCAACGAACTGCGATCACCGCGTGGACGCCAGCGATAAATCGAGCGACGATCAAACTCGCGCCCGGCCTTCTCGTCGGCTCGATAGTAATGCGCGGCTCCGACCGTTTCGATCACGACGTCGCGAAATCCTGGCCCGAATGGGTTGCGCGATAAGGCTCCCGAGATGGACAACATCGAATCCCGCAATCCTTCGGCTTGGAGCCGGGTCGGCTGCCGTCGCCATAGATAGATGGCATCTTGATCAATGGCATCGCCTTGAGCCTGTAGGTCTGGCTCAACCAACGAACTGCGTCGATACGCTTCACTGAGCACCATCTGCCGAATCAATTTCTTGATCGACATACCCGTATCACGGAAGTCCATCGCCAACCATTCCAAAAGTTCCGGATGGGTTGGCAGGCCACCTTGAAAACCCAAGTCACTTGGTGTGGCGACCAAGCCCCGACCGAATAGCCAATGCCATACACGATTGACGATCGCACGATGAAAGGGACCATTGTGGCGATCGGTCATCCACAGCGCTAGAGCCGCGCGACGCTCCAGGTCGGAGGCATCTGCCGTTAAGTTCCAATCGGCATTGGGGCCCATGATTCCACGCGGGCCACCCGCTGTCACTGGATCGAGCGGTTGCATCGGATCGCCGCGTCGCATCACGTGCATCGCTCCTGGTGTGCCGGAAACGACCGTGTAGACCGGCACTCCGACCGCAAGCCGAGTCAGCTCTGTCAACTCGCTTTGCAATACTTGTTCCTGCTCCGTCACTGGCTCCACGACGACATCAGCGACTCCGCCGTAGAATTGCACAGCATCATTTCCGGGGGCCACTTCGACGGCGTGGATCGCGTTCACCCCACTGTGGACCCACCGCTCCGAACTCAATCCAAAATAAACGATGGCGGATGTGTCAGCTTGTAAACCGCGATGATTCCGGTCCGTCAAATTCTCGAATGAATCTTCGAACACCACTTCTCCGGCGAGTTCGGCAATCGAAAGCGATTCAACCGCGCCACCAAAACGATCTTCATGGGTGGCCGCCTCCATGCGAACATGCAAATCGCCGCGTCCGTCGCCCACGTATTCGAATTCGTATGGCCGAAATTGGGGCCGCCCTTGGGCCTCGCTCCAACTTCCGGGCCTCACGACGAAGAATTGCGCCACACTGGCGTCGTCTCTCAACAGACGAACCAGAATCCCGTCTTCAGGACCGGTTGCCTGAGCCGGGTTGGCCCAGACGGTCGGCGCTGCCGCGATCCGCAGGACATAACGCTGATTCGCTTCGTTGATCCGATAAGCCCTGCGACTCACGAGCGCATTCCCGCTGGTACTGTGAATGGCACCTCGTTGGCTTTGCAGCGTTTGCAAGGTTCCTTGCAATGCTTGTCGCCGTTGTTCATTGCTCGCCGCCGACTCCGGCTCCCACGGTTGCGTTGTCCGAATGCCACGCTGGACACCATCTAGTGCGGCGATAAAGCGATAATAATCAGTGGTCGAGATCGGATCGTACTTGTGATCGTGGCAGCGGGCGCAGTGAATGGTTAGGCCCAAAAACGCTTGTGAAGTCGTGGCAGCAATTTCTTCCAATTCTGCATGACGCGCGTTGGCCCGCATGGCGGGGCTTTGGCCAATCACCGGATTGTGGATTCCCGCGACCAAAAAGCCCTGTGCGGCCAGTGACTCTTTTGACCCTGTTTTCACTGGATCCCCAGCCAATTGCAGCCGCACGAATTGATCGTAGGGCAGATCATCGTTAAAGGCTTGAATCACCCAGTCACGAAAGTGCCACGCATCTTCGCGCGGTTGGTTGTATTCGAAGCCATCCGATTCGCCGAACCGGGCCACGTCGAGCCAATGCTGAGCCCACCGTTCGCCAAACTCCGGTGCGCTCAACAAGCGATCGACAGCGGCTTCCCAGGCTTTATCGCTCGGGTCGGCCACGAAAGCCGTGACCTCGGAATAACTGGGGGGTAATCCGATCAGATCATTGTAGAGTCGGCGTAGCTGGGTACGGGGATCCGCGCGACCCGCAGCTTGTAACCCCAGCTCGTGAAGCTTGGCATCGATGAATCGATCGACCGGATGCGGGCCGGAGGCTCCCTGCGGTGGAAGTGTCACCGTATCGTGCAGCAATTGCCAACTCCACCAATCATAACCGGCTCTTGACCCCGACGAGTAACGAAATCGATCGATCGGTCCACCAGCCCACGGAGCGCCTTGGTCTAGCCACAACTTCAACAGGTTTTTCTCGTCTGGTGCAAGTGGATGTTTTGGCGGCATCTCGTCAGCGGCGACTCGCTGCCACATCAAGTTGGCGGTCGCGTTTTCTAGAAGAGGCTTAGCAATATCCATTGCGGCAAGCCCTTCGCGGCGCGATAGATCGAGGCCACCTTCTTGAGTCGTGGCGTTATGACATTCCAAACAACGTTGGGCGAGTAACGGAGCAATCTTCTGCTCGAAGAACGAGTCATCACCCGGGGGTTGGGCGCTGGCAAACACCGGCCAGCAGCTGCAGACGCCTAAAATAATGCCGATTGCCCTCGGCAAAATCTTAAGCCTGAGCCGCGTGCATCCAACGCCCTTCCAACACCTTGGCGTCCCGTTGGATGGCCATCCTTTTCGTCGCGAGACTTCCGTCTGAACCGACCGACCCATATCCCAACTCCAGATCTACCGATTGCCGCGAAGCCTCCGGTTGTAATATAGTCGCGCGTGCGTCATCGGAGCTACTCCCTGACGCCCGACGCGTCAAACTCCGCCAGATCGTTACAAGCGGGCAAACCTGAGCGGATTGTTCAGTCCTAGCACATTCTGCGGGAAATTTCAGCTCTCCTAGTGTTAACAGATATGTCGATCGCTTCTATCGGAGAATGCCAACATACCGTGCCGGGTCTTCCCGAATGAACTCCTGGCTTGAAGAGCGCGAGAAACGTGGCGTTCAAAATATTGAGTGTTACCTAGCACTTTGGCTTATGGAGGAGAGATTCCATGCGAATGACAAGAACCGGATTGGCTTGGGGATTAGCTTGTTTGGTTAACCACTCGCTATTGGCTTCGGCTCCCCAAGATTCTGGCATCGAAATGACAACGCTACAGCGTCAAGCGACGACATCATCGTTGGCTCGACACGCGGCAAAGGATGCCCACGAACCCGTCAACGGTTCGATTCGAACCGCTGCCCATTCGTCTGCCGAGCCCACTTTCAACGACGGTCCATCTTCAGAACCGGGGTACGCTCGAGGCCCAAGTAGCGACGTCTACTTTGGCAGCAGCGCCAGCGATAGTCTTTTTAATTACCAATCGATGTCCAGGTACCGACCCCAACAGTGGCATCTAATGCCTCAGTCACCATTTGGCCTGAACTTCGGTGGATTCACCAGTATCGGTTACCACACGGATGGTCTTGGTTCATCATTGTATTTAATGCCTAATCGAGTTCATTTAGAGCAGCAGTGGTTTTATGCCGAGAAAATCGCCGACGGTCGTCAAGGGCTGGGCTTGGGTGGACGCATTGATTATGTCTACGGCAGCAACGCTCAGTTCTTTCAAGCCGCAGGGCTAGGCACAAATGGTTGGGACAACTCGTTCGACAATGGATTCCCCTACGGTCATGCGTTGCCTCAAGCCTATGGCGAAGCCGCCTACGGTGACTTTTCAGTCAAAGTCGGCCACTTCCTCAAGATTACTGGTTTCGAGGCTGTCCAAGCCAACAAGAACTTCTTCAACAGTCGGCAACTAAGTTTCGCGAATCTGCCATTCAACCACTCGGGAGCTTTAACAGAATACCGTGTGAACAGCGACACAACCCTACTCAACGGGTACGTCATGGGCTTGAGCACCGCGTTTGAGGACGGCGGCGATGCGTACATTGGCGGCATTTCACATCGTTGGAACGACCGCACGAACTTCACTTACACAACGGTCCTTGGCCGCTTGTATGAGAACCTTGGCGGATTTGGTGGCAGGGACGTAGGTCAAATACACAGCTTGATTTTGTCCAATGCGCTGACCGACCGACTGTCGTTCGTCAACGAAACCAACCTTTATATCGCGAAGTCAAACGGTGGAACGGGTGAGATGGTCTCCAACACCAGCTACTTCTTCTACGATGTCAGCGAACGACTCGCTTTGGGCAGTCGCTCGGAATACTTTCACGTCACCGATGTCTTTGACGATTCGTCTGACATTTTTACTCAAACTCTCGGCGTTAATGTCAAACCGTCAAGCAATCTTTCGATTCGTCCCGAAGTCCGCTGGGTGTTTGACCCTGCTCCGTTGGGAATCAATGGCGGTCCAGACACCAGCAACACCATCTTTGGGATCGACGCGATCTTTGTCTTCTAGTTTTTTTCGCCCAAGCTCGGTCGCCAGACTCCATACTTCTGACTGACCCGAAATCACCTAAATCAGCATTCCGCTCGCTTGCGGAGTGCTGATTTAGTGTATTTTGGTAGGGGGAATGTTCAACAGTTGGCCGATAGGCGTACTCGCCGTTCCAGAGGACTCCACACCCTCAGCTAACCGGAAATCGACCGAACCATCAAAACGCTTGGCGAACGGTTGGCGAAACGTTGACTCGAAAAGCGATCAACCGCTCTTCGTCAGTATTGGCCCAACCACTATCGCCTGGAATAAACACTCGCATCCAAGGTTTTCAGATGAAGTTATTACTATTTGGTCTCTCGATGATCGTGATGAGCTGCGCGGTTGTTTGCCCGAGTCGGTTCGCCATCGGCGATGAAGGACACCGACAGAATCCCGCACCGCGAGACGTGGTAGTGCCAACGGGGCAGCTCATGGGCGGGCGGTTCTTGACCCTGAATACGATCGTCCGAGTCCATCAGATCGAAGTGACTCGCGACATCGCTCATGGACCCGACGAATCGATCGTCCACACGGTGGCGGAAGCCCGAACTTTTCGGGAAACGATCGAAGCCGCTTGGCCCGGAGCACGAATCACTTGGGCTTTCAGTTGGTTGGCTTTGCATGACGATCGTCCTCAGTATCGCGACCTCCGCGAACTGATTGTTTCGTATCAAAAACAGCACGGCGATGAAATCACGTTTATTCCCGGTGCCTATTTCTCAAACATGTACAATTCACGCGAACAAGTCAATCGCGACCTGCATGACGGTCTGCAGCGCGTCTCGGAAATCGTAGGCAGTGGCTACCGCCCCAAGAGTGTCGTCGCGGGTTTTTTAGCGGCAGAGAATTTGCGCTACTTGGCGGAAGTAGAAGGAATTCATGTTTGCCAAGGAAATATCTGGAGCCAATTCGCTGTCGACAACGGGGACGGTGAAGGCTCGATCTGTTACCCCTACTATCCTTCGCGCGAGCATTTCTGCAAACCGGCGCGCGGCCAAGCTGACTTCATCGACTGCGTGAACTTGGACGGTTGGACGGTGGATTTTCTGGCCGCGCGGATCCCAGGTCAGCGCCGAGTGGATGGGGAACCGTGGCGGAGTCGTCAGGGTGTCGGCCCGATCGAAACGGTGCTGGATATGGGAACCGAACGTGGCACGCAGTCCATGCTGGCCACCACCGCCGCGCATTTTGACGATGGTTTTTCACGCAATGGCTTTGGTTGGGTCACTTGCGGGTGGGAGATGGGGTTGGTCGAAGCTCGCAAGATTTACGGCTATGGTGGTCGCAATGGCATGGAAGGGTTGCATGTGTGGCTGACGGAAACTCGGAAGCGATGGCCCGACGCACAACTGATTACTCAAGGTGAGTTTGGGCTCTTGTGGCGGGCCCAGTTTCCCAACAACGACCGACTGGACTATCGCTTTGTACATCGGGGCTGCGGAATTCGAGCTTCTCAGGAGAACCTGGAAATTCGCTGGTTTATGAACCGCGACTTTCGACTGGCGTTGCTGCGCGATTGGAAAGCCGAAAGTCCGGAAATGGTGATCGACTTCACGCGTTACGATCTGCCGGCCCAAGAACCATCCGATCCCACCGCCGACGAACCCTCGCGAAACTGGAGCTTGATGAATCGAATCAACCAAAAGGGGAGTCGTCCTGCGGACGTTCCGGTATCGCTGTCCGAATTGACCGAAGCCGAGCAAACGCTGATTCGCGACCGCTTCCCGGAACTCTTCGACACGACAAACGCCATCGACACGAAGGTTGAAGATTCGCCCGAGAACTGGAGGCATTGGCGTGGACCAACGGCCGATGGTCGTGCCGGAGCCAATGCCAAGCCGCCGATCCGTTGGGGGCAGGACTCGAACATCGCCTGGGTTGCCGAGTTACCCGGCGAGGGCTCCGCGACTCCGCTGGTGGTCGGCGATCAAGTGTTTGTCCTCTCCGCGGTCAAGACCGATCGGAAGAGTCCCAGCTCCATCGTCAATGACGAACGCGCCAAGACGATTCCCGATGAGTTGTTCTATCAGTTTATTGTCTCGAGCTTTGATCGACGCTCCGGCAAGACGCGTTGGCAGCAAGTGGCCGTTGAAGAAGTACCGCACGAAGGCAAACACGAGACGAATACTTATGCGGCTGGGTCACCCGTCAGTGATGGCGAGCGTTTGTATCTGTCGTTCGGATCGCGGGGTGTCTTTTGCTATTCGTTGACCGGCGAACAGATCTGGAAAACGGATCTGGGCGACATGCGGACGCGCAACGGTTGGGGTGAAGCTGTAACTCCCGCTTTGACCGAGGAATTCGTCATTGTGAATTGGGACCAAGAAGAGGGTTCGTTTATCGTGGCGCTCGACAAGCTGACCGGTGCGGTGCGCTGGAGGAAAGATCGACCCACCGAAGTGACCTCCTGGAACACGCCGTTGATCACGACTTTCGATGGGCAACAACAAGTGGTGGTGAACGGAACGGGTTCAGTAAAAAGCTATGCGGCGAGCGATGGTACGCTGTTATGGGAATGTGGCGGGCAAACCGTCAATGCCATCCCATCGCCGCTAAGGTATCGCGACTCGGTCATTTGCATGAGTGGATATCGTGGTTCGCTGGCGGTCATGATTCCTTTGAACGCTCGCGGGAATGTCACCGATAGCGACACACTGAAGTGGAAAGTCACTGAAGGGACGCCGTATGTTCCTTCACCAATCCTAAGTGGTTCACGCTTGTTATTCACGGCCGGGAATACCAACGTGCTGAGCTGCCTGGACGCGAACACGGGCGAGCTGCTGTTGGAAAAAAGGCGCTTGTCGGGCTTGCGCTCGCTGTATGCTTCGCCGATTCTGGCCAATGGGCATTTTTACTTCACTAGCCGCGAAGGTGCGACCGTGGTCGTCAGGGACAACGAGAACTTGGACGTTGTCGCCGTGAATGAACTGAACGATGTGGTGGACGCTTCCCCGGTCGCAGTGGATGACCAATTGTTCCTGCGCAGTTGGACGAAGTTGTACTGCATCCAAACCTCAACCGACGAACAATCTGGCGTCGAAACGTCACCGGCGGTGGGCCATTCAAGTGCCGGCTCGGGCCCTGTCCCACTCTCGTTTCGACAAGTGGATTTGGAAGTCACCGCCGAGACTTCGGCCAACGCCAGCATCGGAGACCTGAATGGTGATGGGCATTTGGACATCGTCTTGGCCAAAGGTCGGCATTGGCCGCTTCACAATAAAGTGTTTCTCAATGATCGCAGCGGCAACTTCCCGACGGGAACGGCTTTGGCCAACCGGGCGGACCGAACTTATGCCACCGCTTTGGCCGACGTGGAGTTGGATGGAGATCTGGATATCATCGTTAGCAACGACAAACCAGACGAAAAGGTCGTTTTCCGTAACGATGGCCGCGGGAGTTTTGAGTTGGCAGGGGCTTGGGGCGAATCGAATTGGAACACGCGCAACGTGGCAGTGGCCGACATGAACCGGGACGGGTATCCCGATCTGTTGGTGGCGAACCGCAAGAGTCAAAGCTACATCATTTTGAACGATGGGCATGGCGGCTTTGGCCGAGATTCTTGGCGGACGATCCCGTCCGAGTCGGCGACAACCATCGTGGCAGGCGACTTCAACCGAGACGGCATGATGGATGTCGTCGTTCCCCATCGCGACGGTGGTGTCAGTCGCGTGTGGTATAACGATGGCCACCTGACCTTCTCTCGCTCGGCGACATTTGGGCCCGCACCGTCGGCGAGTCGGACTTGCGCGACTGGCGACCTAAATCACGACGGTTCCTTGGATTTGGTCATGGGGGACGAAAACTTAGGGTTATTGGCTTGCTTGAACGATGGCCAAGGCAATTTCCTCGCAGCAATCCCGGTTGGAGACAAATCGCGTGTTCCCTACGCGATCGCCATTGGAGAAATGAATCAAGACGAACGACTTGACTTGATAGTTGGCTATGCAGCGGGCGGCAGTCGTGTATTTCTAAACGACGGCACCGGTACGAAATATTTGGAAGTACCCTTGGGTGACGGGAACGGTGCCGTTTATGGGCTCGCGATTGGCGATCTCAACGCGGACGGACGCAACGACATTGTCCAAGCCCGGAGCGAAGGAACCAACGCAGCCTTTATCAACCTTGGCTTCTAAGACGGTGTGGATCAATTGTCGGGATTTCCAATCAGGGGTCCTCCCAAAATCTGCTGGGGCCTCGTCGGTGGATTTTTATCAACCACTGGTTAAGAAAATTCCTTTGCCCGAATTCCTTTGCCTTCCTTTTTTACTCCAATAGCTAATGACTGACACTTTGTCCGTCCCGGTTGGGGACGAGATGTCGGTAGCAGGTACGCCCGAAAGCCTGAAACGTCCCGTTGGAGACGAAATGTTATGCCGTTACTCCGATCGGTGACTATTTTGTCAGCCTCTTCAGGACCAACCATGTCATGCCCTGGGCGGGTATCGCGACTTCGACGACCGCTCGGCCTTGACCGTCCAGTGCGACCGTTTGCGGCGCAGCGGTTTCTTGCTGGATTTGAACCTCGCCACTTAGTCCTGTGTAGTAAAGCGGCAATTGAATGGTTCGCGTCACGGGTTCGGGTAATGGGTTGTAGATCACCACCATTCCCGGAGTCTCCAAGGCTGGATTGACATGAATTAGGTAATCGATATCACGACCATCCGCCCGACGTCCGTGGATGATGTCCGACTCCAAAATGTCTCGATACTGCTTGAACCAGTTCACATAACGAGTCACCAATTCCTGTGTCGCCGGTGTATCGTACAGCCGTGGGCCACGATAGCAGGCCTGCACACCCGCTCCCAAGTTGTTCTGCAACTGCCGTTCGTAATCGTCCAGATGTTCTGACAACGGCTCCATCGTCGCGGCGGCACCACCACCGTGATACTCGGTCAAGGGAACAAACATCCAACCCATCGTTGGCAGCTTGGTCCACGTGCCATCGTAGATGTTCTGTCGAGCGTGAATCAACTGTTGCCCGCGCGGCAGTGACCAATTCGTCTCGCGGTAACCCATGGCTGTCTTATTGCCTCCGACCAAGAAATAGTAATCCGGTTGGTTCACATAGATGCCCTGCGCGCGACACCAGGCATACAGCTTTTTGCTGGCTTGGTATTGTTGCCACTGCGAATCGGCGACACCCCGATGCCCCGGATGACTGGTGGAAGCGCACACATCGCCGGGATATGGTCCATCATGCTCCAACAGGTCGAGCCCCGTTTTTTCCATGAACGTTTTGATCGTCTGCAAATAATCTTCGCCCCAACGACTGCACAAGCACGGTGCATTGCCAAAAATTGCCCCGCCGGGCTTGCCTGTTGCCGGGTTGATCACGTCGTTTTCATCATCAATGCGCCGACTGCTAAACAGTGAATATCCGCCAACTTGGATTCCCTTTTGATGAGCGTACTCGACATCCTCTTTGATCCGAGCAATGTAAGCTTGGTCTTGGCTCTCCATATTGAAGCCGCTGCCGAACGTGTAGATGATCATCTCGAAGCCAACTTCCGCACATTGATCGACCGCTCGACGAAAAGACTCGCGATCGGAATTTCTCACATGCATCATCAACGGATTTTCCGTTGTCCAGGGAGCGAGCGTCCGATAGACTCGCCGCATGGTCAGACCTTGCCGCTCGCGATCCGTCGAGTCCTGCAGAATCAGAAAGACTTTGAACGCGCGAAACGATTGCCCCTGAGCCAGTTCGACACCTGGCCCAATCGGCAAGCGGCACGACAGCAAACACGGCGTCTGCAAGGTGTAACTGACCTGAGTCGTATAGCTCGGATCATTCTCCCACAATGCGATCTTATTGGCCGTCACTGCGTCCATGCCGCGGAACATGTAATCGCTAATTACTTCCAACGGGGGCGAACGCCACGAGTTGGGATCGCGTGGTTCCACTGAAGATTCGGGCTCCGCGCACGCTAGTTGCTCCACAGTGACTCCATCAATCGAGATCGGCTGCGTTCCGCCCTGATGGATCTCCAGCGTCTTGGCAATTACGGGAATGCCGTCGTAGATTTCGTATTGGATGACTACACGAATATCGGACAGAGGTTCAGCACGTCCGCAAAACCACAGTCGCAGCCCTTTGCCTTGTGGCGGCCATGGCCGCTCCTCGGCTCGGCGTACTCGCTTCCACTCGAGTGGCTTTTCGACCGGAACCAATTCCCACTTCTCAAAAGCGAAGGCTTGAGGGTCGTCCTGAAGTGAGGCGATGGTTGTGGCATCCAAGAAAGCATGATTCGTTTGCCCAACAAGCCCACCAATTTTGTGTTCCTGCCCATCGATCTTGATAATCGCTTCCGGACGCACGCTGCGTAAGAGCGAACTGCCTGTTCGAAGATCATCCAACGCGATCGTCGCCGCATTCGGCGCGATACGAATAACGCGCCGAACTAGACCGTTATCAAGAACCAGCGACTGCTTATCCTCCGAGCAATACACTTCCGCGCGAAATCTCGAAGAGTCCAGCAGCCAATCGTTGGTCACAAACAATGGCCGCTGCGGTGCGGTTGGCAGTTCCTGGGCTTGTGTCGATTGGACGAGCAAGAAAAACAGAACGAATCCGAACGCTGGTCGGTTGAGCATGTTATTTCCCGATGCTTGGGTTGTAAAACAATCTCCTCAAACCGTCAAGTTCGAGGTGTCCTGCGAGGTCGCGAGAATACGGAATACGGTAACGGTTGTTTCTTTGATTTCGAAAAGCACTCGGTGAGTGGGTTTTGTCGTGACTCCAAACAACCAGTGACGAATTTCGACACCCTAGCAGTCCGACTCTCGGGCAATAGGGCTACGGGACGGCTGTTGCTCAAGCGAGTCAATCCTATCCCTTACAGCATTGTACCATCGTTCCGCCTCATCCTTCGAACGATTGGCGCTCCACCAATTTACATTGTTACGAATATCGGCTTGGGCGGCCGCGGAAACAAAAATTTCACGCACTAAGACCCGATCCGTTTCGCAAATGCCATTTTCGCTCGGAATGCCCGGTCGAATTCTTCCAGCGGCGAAACTCTTCCGCTCCGCGCGTCATCAAGCCCCGCGCGGCTTGCTTCTAAATCAGCAGCCTGTTTGATAAATGGATTGACGTACTCTTCGACACTCGCGAAGCCCGCCGCCGTGGCCACTGGTATTGCTACGGCCTCATTGAGTAACTGAATCTGCCTGCTCAGAAGCTCCAACTCCAAACTCGCTATCCCAACGAGAACTTGTTACACAACCAAAACCGACTTGTCAAAAAATACTCCTCATTTGGTTCCCAACGCTTGCGAGCGTCCGTTGGGAGCATGTGTCTTATCTCGACAACGCACCGTCACCAAGGTCATTTCATTCCTAACGAGATGGATCGGGGATTTCGTTAAGTGTGTAGTAGGCGCTGGTGTGCAAGAGCTTTTCGCCTTCTGCGGATTGCATCTCGGGCAAATAGAAATCGTGGACGTGTCCCTGCATCAACCCGGATACTTGCAACTCGACTTTTAAGCCATCGTTACTAACGATCGCCTTGGTTGCGATTGGTACCGTTTGATCGACTTCCGGACTGCCATAACCTTCATGATAAATATGCGTGAACGTCTTGAGCTGATAAACCTCGGGATGGGACGCCACCGCGCGATCCACAGGCTTGGTAAACGTCAACTCGAAGCCAGTCGGTCGAGCCTGGATCTCTTTGATCTCGAACGGCACCAAGCCCGTCCAATCCAAACGCTGGACCGCATAAGCTTTCGGACCGCGTACCGGCCAACCACGATTGGTGCCACCCGCGATCAGGCTACCATTAGGTGTAAATTGAACCGCCAACAGGCCGGTATCGAAACCCTCGCGAAACGGGTAACAAGCTCCTTGCCACACGCCATTTACCTTTTCGGTGGTCGCCCTCATCACGACACCCAGGCTGAAGTCGCCGATAAAAATTTGGTTTTCAAATGGACCAAATTTGCCTCCCGTTTGATCGACCATAAACCCGGAGATCGAACGGCCCATCCGAATATAAGGAAACACGACCGCATAGGGCACCAACTCTTTGACTCGCTTCCGTTCGATCTCTAATCTCGATGGCGTATTCGGTTCGCTGGGAGCCGGGCCCATTTCTGGTGCCAACTCGTACCAGTTGTAACTGATCGGGTGGCCCATGAAGCCGCCGGGTTCCAGCACTTTGAGCGAACAAGAACCGTTCCAAGGGCCTTGGCTTTCGGCATAAAACATCACGCCATGTTCGTTGGGTCCGATACCGCACGGACTGCGAATGCCGCTGCAAACGGGGATGGTCCGTCCGTCGGGTGTGATTTTCAAACACCAACCGCGAAACGGCACTTTCGAGTTGTACGATTCCGACAAACACAACGCGACCCAAATGTTGCCTTCAAGATCTGGTTTCGAGCCAAACGAAAACTCGTGGTAATTGCGAAAGCCCCAGCGATCGCTCAGGGTATCGAAGCGATCCGCGCGGCCATCGTGATTAGTGTCGGTGACCCGAGTGACTTCGGTTTGTTGGGTCAAGTAAAACGAACCGTCGCGATAAGCCATCCCAAAAACTTCATCCAAGCCGCTGGCGTAGGTTTTGAACGTTGGTTCCGGATGAGCATCAAAGGCACCGTCGACTAGAAAGATATCCCCGCGCCGCGTCGCAATGGCCAATTGCTTTTGATCCGGCATGACTTCAAAGCTACCGGCTTCGATTGACAACTCCTTCGGCAGCGGAATATCGACTAACTTGTAGTATTTGGCTTCAGCTTCGGCAGTGCCCCAGTACTCGCCCAACGGTTCTTGTTGGGGAGTCAACCACAGCATGGTCCAATAAATCAGCTTCAGATATGTGGTCATTGTTTGGCCTCCCAGCGATACTCGATTACAAGCTTGGTTGCCTGCTTCTCGGCGAGACCATGGGCCGCGCCATCGCCTGCGGGCAGGTCAAAGTGAAGCTCCAAGGATTGGCCGTTGCTCTCACTGGTGACGATCACCGGTTGCTGCTCGGTAAGAAGTCGGACTTTCAAGCGATCACCCACGGCATAGTCTTGGTCGTGTTTCACGATGCGATCAGCGGACGCGATGCGGAACCGCAGTTGCTTTCGTCCGTTGGGTGAATGAAGTATCAGAGTGCGGCGCAGATGGGTTTGTTGATTGGATTCGTCGATCGCTTCCTGAAAGTAGTCTTGTACTTCGACCGAATCAAAGACGTAACGAAAGGTGGGCCGTTGCGCATCATCTAACAAGTAGCCTTGGAACTGATGTTGAGGTGGGCGTCCTTCGTCCACAATCCAAGGCCGTTGTTGATCATCCAGATCCGGGCCTTTGCTGAACTCGATCGGTCGACCAAGCGGATGCACGTTCCCTGCTCCTTGACCCGTCCACACGCCACCGGGATCCGCAAAGCCACCGGTCCACAAGGCATGTAGGCGCAGTTGCTCCGCATCAAAGGCCAGATTCACTCCGCCGGGATAACCTACTCCGATCCCTCGTTTGCCGATCCCCGGATAACTGCGCCGCAGCATTTGAGCTTCTTCCGCGACAACGATCCGCAATGGCTCGCGGACCACTCCCTGTGGCATCGGAGCTTGGCGCCCATCCAACAGATATTGCCATAAAGCTTCGATTTGCTCTTCCGCCGAGCCCTCCAGGTCTTTGCGTACCGCCACGCCCCGAGGCCAAAACGATGGCATGACGGTGTTGGGACTGAATTTCTGCGGAGCCAACATGTATTGGTAGAACCAATCCTTCTCAAGCCTGTCGGCCATCTCGGTCAAATCGACCGCGGGCATGGTGTCGGACAGCTTGTATTGGTAGGTATGACATGAAACACAGTTCAGTCCGTTGGTGCCGGCCAACTCCAACCCTTTCTTGCGCACCACTTCGGGTTCGTGGAACTCCGCAAATTTCGTCTCCGGCAATTGGTCGACCGTTTGAAACAAGTCGATCAAATGTTCGATGTTCTCGACTCCATATTGGGGCATACGAGTCTTCATGTATGGTCGAATCGTCCGCCCTGTCACCAAGACCTCTCGCAGCCATTGTGGCTTCAGCTTGGCGCCGACGCCCGTCAATCGCGGCGGAATTCGACCTTGCTCTCCGAGGTTCAAATTGGTCGTTTGAAAGTGAGGGTTGCGCAGCGAACTGACGCCACCCAATTGATCCCGTTCGTGGCAGGCCAAGCAGTTGAAGCTCTGCAAGCTTACGTCGATCCGCTGCGCCGGCGTAAGCTCGGTGGATAAACTTGCAAGCGCTGCGCGAATGTTCGTACGTTCCAAGTCGGACAAGGAGAAGTCGGGCCAGTCGCCTGCTGTCTGCGACAAGCAGCCGTGCGTGGGATTCGCCTGATCCAGGGTTATGTACTTTCGAGCTGGCTCGATCGCTTCAACCACATCTTTGTGACATTGGTGGCAGTTGTTTTGCACGAAGAGCGACCGGCCCGCCTCGGCCAAATCAGGATCAAGTTCCCAAGTTGCGACGACTGTGGGCGTTGATTGCAGCAAGAAGTTAGCTATGTCGATCGCTTCACGATGTGTGAGTCGCATGTTGGGCATGTGTCCGGACGCCCGTACTCGCACTGGATCCTCTAAGAACTCGACCAAGGCCGTGACGTTGTACTTGGTGGAAAGATCACCAAGCGCTTGAGAGTCGGCCAGGGGACGTTCGCTGCCGTCTTGATTGCGCGGGACATGACAGGCCACGCAGCCAACCGTATGGAACAACTCCTTGCCGCTGGCGGCGGCATTTGCATCAATCGCTTGCGCTGTGAATTGGTTGCCGCTTTTGCCGACCAAGAAATGGGTAATGGCCGTTGCAATTTGGGAACGATCTTCGTGATTTGCTGAGACCATGGTCGGCATCGTGGTTCCCGGCTTGACGAGGTGTGGGTCGCGAATGAATCGCTCCATCCATTCTGGATTCAGATTCCGTCCCGACCAATTCAGATCGGGTGCCTTCTTGGGGGTTAGGTTTACCGCCGAGTCGTCGGCACCGTGGCAGGCTATGCAATTCCTACGCTGGATCTCCACCAATCCGTGCAGCTCGGGAGCCAATTCGCGGACAACCGATGCGGTTGGTTGCGCTGTCTCTTCGGGACCTCGTTCTTTGAGATCCATGACGTAGCGTAAGAGGTCTAAAAATTGTTGCCGATCTTTTAGTTCATCTGCCAGATTCGCTGGCATGCTCGACACGGTGGCGGGCTTGAGTTCGTCAACGTTCGCGCGTTGGACGGTGAATGGTTGGTCCAAGTTTTTTACATCACGAATGGTGATTTGTTCTGCGTCTTCGCGCAAGATGATCCCACTGTAAACTTGCCCCTCCTTGGTCAACAGCATGGAAGACTCAAAACCGGCTTTGATTGACTTGGAGGGTTGCAGAATGGATTCGATCAAATACGCGTCCGTGGCTGTTGGCTCGATTCGGCTCAGATCCGGCCCCAGTCGTTCTGAAGCCGCCGTTGGTCGATGGCACTTGGCGCAGTTGATATTGCCTTGATGAAACAAAATGGCGCCGCGAACGATGTTGCCGCTCGCTCGCGCTTCCGCGGCCAAGTTGGCCGGATCTTCGGCACTCAACTTGTCGGTCAACGATTGCGCGACGCTTGGCCTGCCACACAGCAGCAAACACACCGAAGCCAGGCTTGCCAGCAGCAGTCTCTTCCCGCCGTGCTTGATGATGACGCGAGTCAAACTTGCAGCCTGCGTAAGTCGAGAGCTCATCCGGCGTCCTTTTCGGCTGTGTGGATTAAATCGTTAGTGGCTGGCGCGCTGAAGACGATCGTTAATCGCGCGACCAAGTCCGACGGACGGTAGCGGCCAGGCGACGATTCTATCCAATTTCGCGTGATCCAATTGGCGCAAAGCTGCGTACAATCGGGTCGCCGCCTCGCGTGGGTCGCCATGCGGCGAGAGGTTTTCGATCGCGGCGAATTGGTGGGCGTTTGGTATTTCCACCGAGCCGAAACAGAGCAAGCCCACGCGCTCTCCAGCGTGTACTTCTTCTCCGCTGCCGAACTCTGTACTCCAGCATAACGGGGTCCGCGGTGAATAGTGACGACTCAAGTGACCCGGCGAGGCCAAGCCTGACTGCAGCTCGGACTCGTTGACGGAACGATTGGCGACGGCGATGGGGCCCAATTCGGCTTCCAATTCTTCTACCGCCACACTGCCCAAACGCAACACCACCGGACGTTCGTTTACCAATGAGATCACCGTCGACTCCAAGCCATGTTGGCAAGAGCCACCGTCCAGGATCCATAGATCCGGATCTCGTAACTCCATCGCGACATCCGCCGCTGATGTGGGACTGATGCTGGCGAATCGATTCGCGCTGGGGGCTGCGATTGGACAGCCAGCCATTGTTAGCAATTGCTGGGCCACTGGGTGAGACGGCCAACGCAGCGCCACATTGGGCAGCCCGGCTGTCACCAAGTCTGGGACAATCTCCTGCCGTGGCAGGACAAGAGTCAGCGGGCCAGGCCAAAATTTTTTGGCCAACTTTTCTGCCAGCTCTGACCAAGCTCGACTTAACTGTCGAGCTGGCTCGATACCCGCGACATGCACAATCAGTGGGTCGAAAAGTGGACGGCCTTTTAGCTCAAAAATTCCCGCGACCGCCTGTGGATCCAACGCGTTGGCTCCCAATCCGTAAACGGTCTCCGTGGCAAACGCTACTAAACCCCCGCCTCGCAGCCGGTCGGCCGCGCGTGTCATGTTCTCTCGTGTCGGGGGCAAAACCAAAGACATGTATCGAGCAGCTCTTTCTTTCTCTGGAGATCATTTCACTTTGAGGATCGGCACACGGTTGAACAGTTCGGATTGCTATTGTGTTCAAAAAACTACGAGCGACCAGGGCTCGCCTGCAATCTGCTGATCCACATTTCCATCTTTTGCAGTGTCTGCGGACTAACGTGATGCTCGATTCCCTCGGCGTCCCGGATCGCGACGTCCGTCGATAAACCGAGTGCCAATAAAAACTGATAGACGATCTCATGTCGCTGGCGAGATCGTTCAGCCACTTCGGAACCGCGGCGAGTCAAGACGATCGGGCGATACGGCTCGGTGTCTACTAAGCCCTCTCCTTGTAGTCGCGTGATGATTCGATGAACCGTCACATGACTAACACCAAAATACTTGGCCAAGTCGCTGACCCGGCAAGAGGCCTTCTCGCGGCTAATTTCTGCGATCGCTTCGACGTAATCTTCCGCCGTTTCGTGCGAGTGGTCCGAGCGGGTTCGCGAGTGTATCTCGGACGTCTTTTGTTTGGCAACCGAAAATTTGCCAGCCTTTTTTGCGGCCAAGCGACTGCTTTCTATGGTGAGGGTCGAGGCGGAACTACCTTGGGTTGGGCCAATCTTACGGCCTCTTCCAGCGCGGCTTCGCGCTGCACATCAACCCCCTGGCATGTGCTTGGATCCATTGGTACTTCGAGGTGCGGATCCACGCCAATCTTTTCCAAGCGCTGGCCATCGACCTTTATGTCGCGCACCGCCAACCAAAGCAAGTCCTCTCCATCAACGACCAACGGGGACCCCGCCAAGACGGCTCCAGCCGTCCGCGTACCGACGAGCGTCGCCAGTCCGTGTCGCTTCGCTCCATAAGCCAGCACTTCTTTACCGCTCCGACTGGTCTCATTGATCAGCATCACTACCGGCTTGCGCCAGGGCAGGGTGGAAGAACTGGTCTCGCCGTCGCGACCGATTGAGAGAAGTTCCGGGACATCGCGATTGAATAGGCTCAGATAGTTGGCGTCTGCACCACCCAGTCCGTATCTCAAGTCCAAAACCAAAACATCCGCTTTTCGCAGTTCGCCGCTTTGTATGGCCTGTTCGAGCGCTTCTTGGTATCGTCGGCCCGCGTACGAATAGAAATGGGCATAGCCGATTTTCGTGCCGCTGCGCTCCACGATCGTCATGCTGGCGGTCAACGCGGCGTACATCTCATCGCCGGGGTGAACCTTTCTGGCTGTAACGTGGAGGCTTTGTTGCTGACCACCGCGTTGGATTGTCAACGTCGCGGGTTGATCGACCAAGCTCCACCATCCTGCGACAGGTGTGTAAGGTTGGTCATTCACTTTCAACAACATGTCTCCGATTTGGACGCCGCTTGCGGCCGCTGGACCGCCTGGGAGAACATCGGCTACCACCCATTGTTGCCCACACTTTTGCGCAATGATCCCGATCGAAGGATACTCGAGCGGCTGCCGTTGAAACAATTCTTGAATACTAGGCAGTGATTCGAAGATGGCCGCAATGTGGTAGTACTCCCAATCTTCAGATGTCAGGTAGTAAGTATGCGACGCGTCTAGGGCCCGCAAGTATTGGTTAATGATCACACTGAATTGCTGTGGATCTCGGCAACCTACCACCGCGGTTCGTGCTTCTTGCTTGGCACCGAGATAATTCGGTGACTCGAAAGGATCGCGATAGAAGCGTTCTTCGACTTTGGCAAAGACATTCTCTAATCGAGTCGCATAATCGCGCGGTGTCGCCGTCGCGGTCTCTTGAGCCAAGACCTCCCGCTCGCTGGTGATGGTTCCGCCGGCGACGGTCAACCAGCACGTTGATAATATCCAGCAGGCTAATCGGTTCATGGCAACAAGTAAGCGTCAAGTCGCTCCGAAAGGAGTCGTGATCCGTTTCCCGGACGATCCGTCTGCAAGACGTGGCCGGACTCAACGATGACTCCTGTTGCCGGTTCGTGCGCCAGAAGAACCGCACCATCCAAATCGGCATAGTCCAGCAGCGGCAGAAGCTGCGCCGCTCCGCTGATACCGATCGAGCTCTCGACCATGCAGCCGACCATCGTTCGCAAACCGAGTGTGCGTGCCTCGCGCAGCATCCGCAGCGCCGGCGTCAGTCCACCACATTTGCAGATTTTTACATTGATCCCGTGATAAGTTTCTGCGCAGCGACCGACATCGCGCGGCACCTGACAGTCTTCGTCTGCCAAGATCGGTAGACGAGAGTTGCGATAAACCCACTGCTTGTCCTCGTGCGAGGCTGACTGTGGTAACGGCTGTTCGATGAATTCCACACCCAGACCTTTCAAGGCGATCGAATTCTCGACGGTTTGTTCGGCTGACCAGGCGCAGTTGGCGTCTACTCGAAATCTGGCCTCCGTTTTCGACCGCAGTTGTTGCACAATTTCCAAGTCGTGAGGGGTTCCCAGTTTGATCTTGTAGATCGGCCAATTCGGCTGCTCTTCGAGTTTGGCGATCATCTTGGGGATGGTGTCAATCCCGATCGTGTAGCTGGACGGCGGAGTTTTCTCCCACTCCAGTCCCCACACCTTCCATGTGGGTTGACCTAACTTCTTGCCACGCCAATCATGTGCTGCCATATCAATCGCGGACGCGGCGAAGGTGTCCCCTTCCAACAACTCCAACAGTTGGTCCCACAATTCTAGTGGATTACCCGCGACGTAGGCTTCGATAAATGATCGGGCTCGCGCGATCGACGATAGAATCGCTTCGCGCGGGTGGCCATAGAATTGGTTCTCGGTTACTTCCCCGTAACCCACGATCCCATCATGCTCCAACTCGACCACAATGCTCGTCTGCCAGTCCATTGTTTCGCGCGAGATCGTAAACGCATGCGCCAATGGCAAGCGAAGCGATAGGGCTGTCAGCTTCATGGCGCGGTCCCTGCTGGCTTGTTTTGGCTTTGATGAACGACCGTTACCGTGCCGTCAGCTTGAACCGCAAATATCGCATTAGCTCGTGGATCCGCGACGAAGACTCGTTGACCATCGGTTGCCAAACCGACCGGTAACTGGAATCGGTCGTCAGTCACCCACTTGTTGACTTCACCGCTGGCAGTGACACGCCACAAACACTTGCCGTAACTGTCGCTGACAACCCAATCGCCACTAGCCAACTTCACGACATCGGCTGGAAAGTCGAACGGTCGATCGGCGACGAACACCTCCGCTGGTGAATAGTCCCCACCGAATACTTGGACATTCTCGCCAGCGATCGCGGTGGTCTTCGCTGGATCGCCTGTCGACGAAATCTTGAGCAGGGGTTTGTCGACCCCGGTCAGTACCAACAGTTTTTCAGCACCGTCCGGTTGTACTGCCTTGGGAGCTTGAATCGTCGCCAGCACGGTCAGCTTTTGGTCGTTCTCGATCCGTACGACTTGACGCAGTTTTAAATCGCAAACCAAAACTTCACCGTTCGCTCCGATACTTACATTCATCGGTACGCTGATTTGTCCGCCAGTTAATGGCACTGGTTGACCGTTTTCGAATCGATAGACTTCCGTCGTCGTACTGCAACCGGCGATCACGCGGCCTTCGTTGTCGACGGTCAAACAACGAATGGCGTTGAGAGTCGTGCGAAACTTATTGCTGGCTTGATAGAAAATGCTGACTTGACCCTCTTTGATTTGCCAGATCCCGGGCAGGTTCCGATCCGCTACGTACAGAACCCCTTGGGCATCGACGGCAACATCGAGCGGGTACTTCAAATCCGTTTCCTGCGCCTCGGTTGCTGCGGCTGTTTCTTGTGGACCGGCGGCTTGGCTAAAGGTCAAAACTGAGTCAATGAAAGCGTGACCAAGGGCCAGAATCATCAAGGCATAACGGGTGGTGATAAGCATGCAAGTTCTCGAAGAAATTACGTGGATAGGTGCCGGTTAGGATTCACTTGGGATCGATCGTGGTGGTTCGTTGCGCCAACGGGAATGGGATCGCGGAGCGGTCCACGATCCGTTGCAAAGGATTGTCACCAAACAGCTGCCGGATGCGTTCTCGACTCGACTTCGCAACCCGAAGCGTCAGCGAGAGATCTTGCTCGACGAACCTATCCCTCGCAGACGCTTCGGGTTGGGATGACAAGGTCGTTCTTTCGGGACTGTCCCCAAGTGACGCGCGGAGCGATCCTCAACACTGGCGACCGTTATTCTACATCACGTATTTCTTCGGTCCAACTTCCAATTTCGGCTAAAAGGAACAACGACCCTGCCACTACGATTGTGTCTGTAGGGTCGGCCACCTTTACGGCTCGCTGAAACGCTTCGTCCGGACGTTCGTAAGTCTCCACCTGCTGTGGCCGTAACGGATCCGTAACCGACGCCATGATCTCGGTTAGTCGGTCTAGCTCCACCGCGCGCGGGTTATTGTGAAACCGAGTCAACAAAAAGCGATCAAAGTACTTGGAGGCGAGACGCAGCATTTCGGTCGAATCCTTGTCGCGCGACACGGCGAATACCAATATTCGTTGTCGGCCAGGTTGTTGAGCTGACGGTGTGCCTTCGACTGCGGTTCTATCCAAGTCTTGCAGGGTTCGGACCAAAGCTTCAAAACTGGCCGGATTATGGGCCACGTCCAAAATGATTCGCGGTGTCTTCCGGATCAATTGCAATCGACCTGGCGGTCGTGTCTTTATCAACCCCGCTTGGATCGCTTGGCTACTAACTTCCCACCCGGTGGTTCTTAGATAGACCGTCGCGGCAAAGGCCAAGGCCAAGTTATCGCGTTGGTGCGCGCCAAGCAAAGGCGTGTGTAATGTCGGCGACTCGATCACTTGATGCGTTTCCGGATCTTCAAAACGAACGACACACGGGCCCGCGACCGGATCTTCCGCGGTCCAACTCAAGTGCTTACCGAACTGGGCCAACGGGGCCCGCTGACGCCGCGCAATCTCTTCGACGATCGCGCCCGCATCCGACTGCCGGACGCCACTAATAATCGGTCGCCCTGGCTTGATGATACCAGCCTTCTCTCGAGCAATTTCGGCGACCGTGTTTCCCAGCTGTTGCGTGTGGTCCAAACTGACATTGGTTATGATCGACACCAGTGGGTCCACAACGTTCGTCGAGTCCAAGCGTCCGCCCATCCCGACTTCGATCACCGCCACTTGGACGGCCTGTCGATAAAAATACAGAAACGCGGTCGCGGTGCAGAGGTCAAAAAAAGTCAAACTTCCAAAATCCGGTTCTGCTGCGGACCGTTCATCCACCTGCGCTACCAAGGGCATCAAGGACCGCACTGCGTCCACCAAGTCTGGGACTTCCGCTTCACGTCCATCGACCACAAACCGTTCTCGGAGATGATGGAGATGGGGCGAGGTATACAAACCGCTGCGATAACCGCCTTGGCTCAGGATGTGATGCACCATCGTGCTGACCGAACCTTTGCCCTTGGTTCCAGTCACATGCACGATCGCCATCGCGCGGTGCGGATTACCCGCCAACTCCAGCAGTGCCGTTATCGGCCTGAGCCGAAAGTGCCGGTGTCCATAAGCCGTTGGCAGTTGCTTCTCATAATTGAGACGCCCAAAGAAGAACGAGTCTAGAAGTTCTTGTTCTGGAGTCGTTGAAGGCATGCTCAATCGATCGTGATCAATCCGGAGACGCGACACTCGGTAGCTCGCAACAGGTCGACAACTTGCTGGGTCGTGGGGCCTAAGTCATCTTCCATGTTGGTTATCAAATAAGTGTAATCGCAGAAGCGACCCCAAGTGGCTGTGACGCGATCCTGGGCGGCACCGGCGTGCACGCAAACCCATTGGTATCGTCGCCGCAACTGTAGCGATATTTCGGCCCAGCGTCCACCTGCGACCCGACGAAAACTGATATCTCCCGCTCCGCTTGGCAGCCACGAAAGGTTCTCGACCCCGGTTGGCCTAACCAAGACCTCCAGCGGGTGGTCCAAGTTGATTGCTTCGCTAAGCCCGGTCAAGTAAACATTTCCCAATTGTCGGCTGATGTCTCGGTGTCCATAGTCGGCGTCAATCAGCAAGACTTGGCCCAAACCTCGGCGGGACAATTCCCAGGCCATTTGTGTGCATACGAGCGAGCTCGACGCCTCGCTACGCTGGTCTTGGCAAAAGTGCATCACTGCCGGGACGGTGTGGGGAACTTTCTGCAACAGTCGATCCACCAATCGCGTCGTGTAGGCGTTGGGAGCCGCTTGTCGGAACCACAAACTTTCGAACAACGGCAGACCGACGGAGATGTCTGGTTCGGGAACTTGCGTCTTTAGCGGGACGATCGAGACGTCCGCCGCCGTATCGTCGTTGGCTCCTATCGAGCGGGTCGGCGTCTCGACTGACGGGATCGGCTTCGACCGAGCTGCGGTCGGTTGGTTTTGCCGCAACACAAAATGTGGCGTCGTTGGCTCGTGAGCCTGCGTCACGCCTTCCGCTACGGCCGCTGAGCTGGTCCTCGTGTTCGTCTCGCTAACGCTGGGTTCATCTGGTGAATCAACCCACAACGAGATCGCGACCTCGTCGCGTGGCGCTCGGCTGACGTCCGTGGTCGCTCCGAACGATGGGATCGTAACGAATGACTCGCCAGACCGCGGAACGCCAGTCGGTCTGGTCGTGCGCGGGCCCCCGATGGTTGTCGTTCCTGCCGCTGCCAAGGCAACTTGCGCCACGACGGGCTGAGTCGCGTTCGCGTGGTATGGACGTTGCTCCATCGCTTGGTGGGCTCGATCCAAACGCTGTTGGATTTGCTCCAAGTGGCTGGCTAGTTCCGGTTGGATCTTGGCGGAGACGGTGTTCAGTTGCCGCAAGATATCTTCGATCCGGTGCATGTTGGGGACTCCCGTTTTCCTCGACATATCGCTGACGCCTAATAACCACGCAAGGCATGCAACAGCGCGCGTAGATCTTTGCGACGAGCCAAGACCGGTGGCGGCAGTGATTGTGGGGCATGCGTTTCGCGGGACGCCTTCGCTCGCTCGTCGGTCGGCTGCCGATGGATGATGTTGGCATCATCCCGAAATGGCTCGCTTGTCGTGCGTACTTCGGGGCCCAGCTCCGGTTCCGCTCCAGTCCACGCGACCGTTGGCGAATCAATCGGCCGCACGGTCTCCCAACGTGACAAGCTTTGTGGTGGGTTTACTCGGCGATGGGCGGATTCGTCAATCCGAATTTCCGTCGCGGGATCCTCGTTGGGGGTGGCTGTCGCCTCCTGACCCAGCGTCGGATTGGAAGGCAGGTGCTGGTTGGAAACACTGGGCAACGGCAAAGACACGGGGGCTACCTCATCGAGAGAATCTGGGGTGCGAATGAACTGAGTCCAAACGGTATCTTCCAACCACAGTGACTCTAAATACAAGTGATCTTGGAACACGACCCTGGGGTCGATTGCGACCTTTGGGCTCAGCTCATCCGTCTCTTGGTTCACGATTTCCACGGGCGTCACCAACGCTTGCAAATCAGCTTCGATCAACATTTCATCGATCGCATGCCAAGGCTCTTGCAAGATATGGATCGCCTGTTCGATTGTGTCGATCTTTTCCGCCAAACGGCGCCAAGGAACATTCTGTGCCGCGGCAGAGGTCGATTCCGCTTCGCGGGGCAACTCCGATGCCATTGGATTTGGTGCCGATCGCGAAACCGGTTTTTGAATATCTGCTTCGAAGGCAAACCGAATGAGCGCTTTCGGTGGTTCTACTTCCCGAGGTTGCGGTGTCGTGTCGGGTTCCGCGATTGTTCGATCGGTGCGCGTTCCGATCGCTGTCTCGGGAGCGAGCGACCGTTCGCTCGTCAGCGCTGCGGGGCTTTCGGCTGCCGGTGTTGCTTGGTTTACTTCCTGACGTGGTGCTTCCCGTTGTGCTGGATCGAGTGCCAAAATTGTATGGCTGTTCCCAATCGCGACTTCATCGTCCAACGAACCGAACTGGACGACTTCCAACGTTGCCTCGGCGCCGGCGGCCGGCAATTTTTTCGGCAATTGCGGTATGGGTAATCGCTGCCACATCGCCCAGGCGACTTGAATCGCGTCTTCGTTTATCACTTGTTGGTGCTGATTCGCGGCCAAGTTTACGGCTTGGTCGCAAAGTTGGTTGACCAAACGCGGGATGCCCATCGTCGCGGTGTGGATGGCTTGAACCGCGCTTTGCTCGAACGGCGACTGCTGACCCCCGGCCCTGCGCCAGTGGAAGTCGATGTAAAGACCCACCTCTTCGAGACTCATGCCGGTCAGGTAAATTCGACACGCCACCCGCTGTTGCAGCGATTCCAGTGGTGGTGTCATCAGCTGCTCTTCCAAAGCATGGGTCCCAGCCAGTGCTACTTGAATCGCGCTATGTCCCTCGCGAACCAAATTGGACAACAAACGAATCTGCTCCAGTAGCTCTGGACTCAAGTTGTGCGCTTCGTCGATTAGTAGCCAAATACCACGCGAAAACTCCGCTCGGGTCTTCACCGCCGAAGTCAAGAACAATCGCGGATCCTCGCTGCCTGTCAGTTCCTGCTTCAAGCCGAGCTCGTACAACAACGACTGATAAAACTGGTGCCGATCCGTGAAGTCACCATCTAGCAAAATGCCGACGCCGCCCATTCGTCGTATCTGCCGGGCCAGCGCCCTCAGCAGCATCGTTTTGCCGGTTCCGGGACTTCCTACGATCAATGTGGGACCTAACTGTTGGCCCAACGTGCGTTCGACAGCCTGATAGTTCTCTTGAAACGATCCGTAAAAGCAACAATGATCCGCGACCGGGATGGCCGGGAACGGTCGTTCTCGTAGTTGAAAGTGGCTCTGAATCATTACCTTCACTCTCCGAATCCTTCGTCGACACCAACTTGGCCGGAGTTAACGACCCATCAATATCCAAAACGCCTGACACAATCCTTCCAACGGGTGTTGCATCAGGATGCCTGGCAGCGTTGGTTCCCAAATGATCGCCATCAGCACGCCGCCCACTGCGAGAGCGACAGCTACCTCGGCCGCCTGAAATACGCGACGGCCCGCGATCTTGGCCAGATTGTCGATGAAGTTCGGCTTCGGTTTACTCGTCCGAATCGTTCCCAAATGATCAATGCCCAAAAATCGCGCCAACTGGTTAGGCTTGAATAACGTTCGGGCCAACGACTCCGGAGTGTTTTGGAGGCTGAATGCTGTTCCAACCATTACCGCGATCAAACTGAGTCCCAAAACCCATTGCTGAGTCGGGGTTGCGTCGAGCGGCAAACTCAATTGGGCCGGTTGAACTTGCAGTACTCGATAGGATGGCGCTTGATTCTGCAGACGACTGGAGAGATCAATCACCGGTAGTTTTTGTCGTACCGCCGTCGCCAACATCGCCTGCAACTCTTGGATTTGGCCTGCTATGGTTTCCAGCTGTAAATCGCCGGCCGTCGCTTGTAATTCCGTCGTTGGAACCGCTGTGGACGCCGTTCGATTAATCGTCGCTGACGCCATCACAAACGGATTCGTTCGCACAAGCGAACGACCATTCGTCGCAGCTATCGATTCGCCTCCGCTCGTTTGCTCGCGTTCGGACAAGGTGCTGCTCAACTGCGCCAGCATTTGTTGTCGATCGCCGATTAATCGATCTATATGTTGCACCAAGCCATCCGTGTGGTCGACTTCAAAATGGTTGATCACTTGCTGGCGCAACAACGTCAGCAGATGAGCATCGCTGTTGAGTATTTGTTGCTTGATGACTTCGACTTGATCCAACATCGTTTGATTGGATTCTGTTGTCGCGACCGCCGCGGCACTTTGCTCCGAGTCGGAGTGACCCGAGCCTGAGTGACCCTCGTTCGAATCAAGGCTCGCGATTTGTTGCTGCAAAGCGAGCAATGTCAATTGTTGGCGTTCGATCTGCTGTCGCACTTGTCCGACCACCGCCCGCATTTGATCTTCTTGTTGGGCGTTGTCACGCGCGATTTGGTCAATCCGTTCTTCCAGTTCCAACTGGATAGAATCCGTGCGAATATCTCGCGCTGCCCGGCTGGCGATTTCTTGTGAAATGGCATCCACGAATTTTTGGATACCTGGGCTAGAGTTGCCGGTCCAGATCACCTGGATCCAACGAATTGGCGAATCCGCTCGGTCGTCCCTCGTCAGTCCGACGGCGAGATGACGACGAACGTCAGCGATTTGGCTCTGGGCGACTCCACCCCCATTGAAGAGCGTTGCTTGCCGAATCTTGTCGGCCAATACTTCCTCGCTCAAGCACTCACGAATGATGTTTTGCAGTCGCGATTCTCGATCCGACAAAGAGCTGCTCAAGGCCGCGCCGGTCGTCCGAACCTCCTGCATCTGCAACGTTATTTCGGCATAAGTCCGGAATCGCTTGGCGTGCAGTGGCCAGTACAAAATCCCGCCCGCGAAGACCGCGAGGGCGATGATCATAGCGACGTAAATTCTGCGCCGCACTCGCTCGGTGGCGCGACGGCGGTATTGACTCAATGGCGAGGGGGCGTCGTCTTCCATGGTTTCTGATGGCCGGCAGTTTTGTGGCGGAAGCGAATACTCGATGTTCAGGGACGCCGAGCGACCCTGCTCCAGTATCTGTCGTCAGGACCATTACAATCGCTTTAAATTAAAGCCCTCACTTTTGCGAATGCGCAATTTAGGTCGTTCAGAGAATCCTAGCCGGCTGGTTTATTCTTCAAGCTCGCGTTGAATGGCGTTGGGTTTGCTAGCGGTGTCGGTAATTTGAGGTGTCTAGATAAAATGTACTTGTCGTGAGTAAAGATATAAGGAAATGCATCTCATCGAGTCGATCGATTATTTTGTTCGTTATGCTAGGTCCTGAGATATCGTCTTTAACGACGAATCGGGCTGTCGCGTCAAAGGCTTACCGAACTGTTGGCCGCAATCAAACCTATCACGCCAAACTTTAAGGTGTTCCCATGTTACGCAAGACGCTTCCGATTTGCTTGGCCATTGCTGGTGGCGCAAGCGGTTCCTTGTGGTCTCAGGATCTCAAGTCACCACCAATCAATTCCACCGGACCAGCCATCCACAGTTTGTCTGATAGTTCGGCAACGACGGTGCCAATCGTACGACCGGCGACTAGCCCGACTGGGAACACGATTTCCGCGACTCCCATCGTCAGCAAACCAGCACCGCAACCAATCATTCGCCAGGAAGAACCGGTCGCTTACGCTGATAGCTTCCTAACACCGATGGTCCGACCGGCGTTGGGGGAGAATCTCACCGTGGGGGGCTGGGTACAAACTGGGTACCATTCCCAAAGCACTGGTTTGTTTAACAATCGCCCTGACAAAGTCAACTTGCAACAACTCTGGGTCTATCTCCAGAAAGAAGCTGCTCGCAACCCTACTTGGGATTGGGGCTTCCGAGCCGACTTGATGTACGGCACCGACGCTGTCAAGACTCAAGCGTTCGGCAACCCAGCCGGCACTTGGGATTTCCAAAACGGTATGGATTACGGCGCTTATGGTTGGGCGATTCCTCAAGCTTATGGTGAACTAGCCAAAGAAAGCTTGAGCATCAAGTTTGGCCACTTCTTTACACTTGTTGGCTACGAGGTGGTTACTGCTCCAGATAACTTCTTTTACAGCCATGCCTACACCATGTTCAACAGTGAGCCGTTTACTCATACCGGTGCGATTGCCAGCTATGACGTGAATGACACCACCACCCTGCATGGTGGTTGGACGTTGGGATGGGATACTGGCTTCAATCAGTTGAACGGTGGTAGCAACTACTTGGGTGGCTTCAGCCGCCAGTTGAACGACGATCTCAAGTTCACGTACATCGCGACCGCTGGTAACTTCGGCTGGCGCGGCAACGGTTACTCGCACTCGATGGTGTTTGACAAAGCCGTCACTGAGAATTTGAACTACGTCGTTCAGTCCGACTTGCTCTCGACGGATACCGCCGGCGGCAACAACAATGAAGTGGGTCTGAACCAATACCTGCTGTACACGTTGAGCGAGCGCTTGCGAGCCGGTACACGCGTCGAATGGTGGAAGAGCGACCGCACCGGTACCAGCTTGTCGACCTACTCGGTCACGGGTGGTTTCAACATTACTCCCGGCGATAACCTGATCATCCGACCAGAAGTTCGATACAACTGGGGTGCGGATTTGGTGGGTGCCGACATGGAAACCCCGATCTTTGGTGTGGACGCGATCATCACGTTCTAAGTTGGAACAGTGCTCGGACCTTATCCTAGCTCGACCAGTGTTAAGTACGACGGTGTGAGGCAAAGGCTTCACACCGTCTTTTTTTTTTAGATGTCCAGATTCCTTACTTCCAGCGCGTGCTTCTCGATGAACTCGCGTCGTGGCTCCACCTTTTCGCCCATAAGAATCCGAAACATGTCGTCGGCTGCTGCCGCGTCCTGCATCGTCACTTGCATTAAAGTTCGATTCTTAGGATCCAAGGTCGTTTCACGTAATTCTTCCGCGTTCATTTCTCCCAAGCCTTTAAACCGGGTTACTGTCAAACCCTTTTCGCCGGCCGCTCGGATCGTGGATAGAAGTTGCCGCAAATCTTCGACGCCCGTTTCGCTATCACCGCGGTACAGGACGAAACGAGATTCTTGGCTACCGGTGCGCTCGATCGGCATCAGATCCGTGATGCTAAAACCATACTCGGCCAAATCTTTTAACCCGCTGTTGATGGTTCGGATCTCGTGGATTTCTGTTATCGATAACGCGTGACCGGCTTTGCCACCTCGCGCTTCCTCCCCGTCGTTGTCTTTGGTTTGGTCGCTATCTTCGGCCTGCGTGACCTTGATGTTGTGTTTGGTCTCGTAGCTGTTGATGAACGCTTCCATTTCAGCTCGCGTCGCGAACCAGCGATCTTCCATCCCCAGGATCAAATGGAACATGGGCAGGCGGTTGCTCACCGGATCCAGACGTTCGCTGTGAATGGTCAGCCCAATACCGCGTCGCTCCATCGTGATCAGCGCTTCTTCCATGCTGGCCAAGATGCGGCAAAGTTTCTCGACTTCTTCGCCTTCGAAGACCCTACCTGTTCTGGGATCAAACCGACATGATTCCATGCCCCGTTTGAGGAGTTGCTGCTTCATTTCTTCTTCAGTTTGAACGTAATACACGTCCTTCTTCTGAGTCACGCGGAATAGCGGTGGTTGCGCGACGTAAACGTGCCCTTGCGCTATGAGTTGATACATTTGCCGATAGAAGAAACACAGCAACAACGTTCTTATGTGCGAACCGTCGACGTCGGCATCGGTCATGATGATGACCTTGTTGTATCGCCGCTTGCTGACGTCTTGTTCCGCTCCGACGCCGATCCGGATCGCGCTGATCATGCTTTGGACCTCTTCGTTGGCCAAAACTTTGTCTTCACGAGCTTTATAGGCGTTGATAATTTTTCCGCGTAGCGGCAGGATTGCTTGAAATTCCTTTAGTCGTCCGCCTTCGGCGCTCCCGCCTGCCGAGTCACCTTCCACCAGGTAGATCTCGCACTGTTCCATATCGTTGCTTAAGCAGTCCCGTAACTTGCCTGGCAGTCCGCCCCCTCCCAAGATGCTCTTGCGGCGGACCTGTTCCCGAGCCCGCCGGGCCGCTTCACGCGCCAGCGCCGCCTGCACCGCTTTGCGGAGAATCTCCTTCGCACTTTTGGGATTTTCTTCCAAATACTTGGTCAACCTTTCGTGGACCACTGATCCGATGATGCTTTCAACCTCCGAGTTTCCCAACTTGGTTTTCGTTTGCCCCTCGAATTGCGGGTGCGCCACGCGCAGCGACAACACGGCTGTTAGACCTTCGCGGAAATCTTCTCCTGTCAGTGCTACGTCCTTGGGAATTCCTCCCGCAGACTTCGCGTAGTTATTCAAGCACCGGGTCAACGCACTGCGGAAGCCCGAGATGTGGGTTCCTCCTTCATGCGTGTTGATATTATTGACGTAGGAATGCACGTTCTCCGTGTGTTCGCTGCTGTACTGTAGCGCGATATCGTAGCCTAGATCATCGGTTTCACCCTTGATTGATATCACGTCGGCGTGCAACGCATCGGTCGCTCTATTTAGGTATTCGATGTATTCTATGATTCCTCTGGGGTAGCAGTATTCTTCCTTATCACCGGTGCGTTCATCCTCTATCGTGATCTTTACGCCGCTGTTGAGAAAAGCCAATTCTTGCAAGCGTTTGTTCAGGATCGAGTATTCGTATTTGGTCGTATTGAATATCTGACCGTCCGGTTTGAAGATTGTTTTGGTGCCGCGCCGCTTGGTTTCTTCACCTTTGGTTACTGGGCCTGCTGGTATCCCGCGTTCGTACTCTTGTCGATAAACGTGACCGCCTCGATAGACTTCGACTTGGCACCATTCGGATAGAAAGTTGACGACCGTCACGCCCACGCCGTGGAGACCACCCGAGACTTTGTACGCACTTTTGGTGAACTTCCCACCGAACTTGAGAAAGGTCATCACGCCTTCCAACGTCGATACTGGCCTGCCTTCCATTTGGCTCAGTTCCACGTGAGTGTCGGTGGGTATCCCCCGACCATCATCTAAGACAGTGATGGAGTTATCTTGGTTTATTTTTACCTGCACCAAGGTGGCGTAACCCGCCATCGCTTCGTCGATGGAGTTATCGACCACTTCATAAACTAAGTGGTGCAATCCTCGACTGCTGATGTCGCCAATGTACATGCCTGGACGTTCCCGCACGTGTTCGCGGTCGTTCAGATAGTTCAAGTCGCCTTGGCCGTAGTTTTCGGCCCCATCGTTGCGTTGAAAGCTTGGATCGTCGCTCATTGGCTATTCTTCTCGGTTTGTTTTGGGTTGAATGGACCGACCGTCTCTATCTCAGTTCAAACTAAATCGGATGTTGGTGATGCGTTGTTCCGGGTGTTTGGATCTTATCGACTGCAATAATTGTTGCTTGCTGAACTCCAACTGTTGCAACACTATTGGATCAGTTACTTTGACCTCTAATGTTCCTCGGCGGCAACCTTTCACTGAGCTGTCCCCTTGCCATTGCCTTGGAACGATACTGGACCACAACTCGACCAGAGCTCCATTGGCCTGCTTTTGATTGTAGCCTCGCTTGACCAACAGCTTATTCACTATCGATCTAGCCGTCTTGGGGTTGGCTCCGACTCGTCGGTATCGCTGCACGTGCTGTTCGACATCGCTCCACGCTTCGTTGCTTTCCGGTTCATCAAAGTTTCGCATGACTCTCCCTCCTGAAAAATCAGCTGGGTTGGCTGTTCCGTACTGGGAAATTCTCGCCTCGACTTTTTAGTGGTTCTTCCTGGTCAACGGCATCAGTACATACCCAAAACTGTCTGACGTTTTGAGGTACGCCGCCGTCTGAGGCCCCTCGATGTCCATGTCAACCAAGAGCTCCGGTGGCAATGTCCTCAACATCTCGGTTAAGTACCTTAAGTCCAACGCCGTCTCGACGACCGGCCCATCGTAGTTGATCGGTACTTCGATTCGAGCATGGCCTACCTCTGCTGCCTGGCTATTGACCACCAACACGCCGTTGCTGAATTTCATGTCTACCCCACGCGTATCATCGTCCGCGACGATGGCTGCCTGCCGCAACGCCGCGTGAAGAGTTCCCGCCATCATCGCCAATTTCAACGATTCCCTCTGCTTGGGTATCGCGTCCTTCCAACGAGGATAACGGCCTTCGACCAAACGCGAGTGAATAACCCCATTCGACGATTTGACTCGCAACTGGTTGCTGTCACCGCCGACCATCAGTGGTGAATCATCTTCCGGCAACATTCTTTCTATCAATTGCATCGTTTTGGTCGGCACAATCGTCGTTTGTTGCGTGTTGATTTCACCTACCACCTTGACCGAGCCATCCATTTTGGCCAATCGCCGTCCATCGGTCGCCACCGCGGTTAGCAAGTGCTCATTTTGAAGTTCTAGCAGGACTCCGCTCAAAGCATATCTCGTGCTTTCCGCGTCTGCCGCAAATGCCGTTCGTCGGATCATCTCTTTGAAGATCCGACTCGATATCTCCAAATAGTTTTTGTCGTCAAACAACTCTATACTCGGGAACTCATCCGGGCTCTTGAGTGGTAGCTCAAATCTGCTGCTCGCGCCGGTTATTACGGCTATATTGTTAACGACTTCTATCAGGATCGAGTCGTCCACCACCTCCTTAAGAACGGCGGCGAACCTTTGAACCGGGACTACGATTGCGCCGGGTTTATGAATGGTCACCGCATCCGTCCGCAAACGTATCGATAACTCCATGTCGGTCGCACTAATAATGGCCTCTTTGCCAATGGCTTCGATCAGCACGTTTTGAATTATGTTTTTGGGACTGCGTTGTGGAGCTACGACGGCAGCTAAATGAAACAAGTGCGAGAACGACTCGCGTTGAATGCTCATCTTCATGGCGAAGCTTTATCCTTTTAAAATCTAATTCAAATCAGTAGTAGTGATGGGACGACCGTTTCTGTTAACAACCCAAGAAAAAGCGACCCAACCACAGAAAAAGTACGGTAAAACACCCGAATAGCAACAGGGAAAACCTGTTAATAACCAGGCGATGGAATATAGAAAATAGTAGAAAACTAGTCCCGTTGTTGCCAAACTAACCGCGAGAAAAAGCCACTTGCGATGTAGCGACAAAAACAACGACACAGTATCAACAGGTATTCCACAGTCCAACATAAGGCAACCCCAGCTTACTGCAGCGCCAAGCGGTACAACAACTGCTGCAAGGCGTTCTGGAGAAACGCGTCGGTAGGCAAACTAGCTTCGATCTTTTTGCAACTGCTGAGAACGGTCGAGTGATCGCGATTGCCGAACAGTTCGCCAATCCGCTGATAACTAATCTTGAGATGTTGTCGACAAATCCACATCGCTAAAGCTCGAGCTCGACTACAGTTCATCGCACGAGAAGCGCCACGCAGGTCCTTGACAGACAATTGGAAAAACTTAGCAGTCAAACGGAGAACGGCTTCCGGCGTAACAGGGGTGAGGCGGGAACAACCCAGCAACAACTTGATACTCTCCGGGGCCAAAGCGCCGACAAAAGGAACACGACCGCATTCCAACAACCAACGACTGGCCACTTGCTGCAAGGTGGGGACGGATCGCAATCCAGACTTCCACAACCACAAAATTTGCTCTTCGGAAATTGGAATATCGAGACGAGCAAAAGCCAACCGCACGAGCGCCGACATCGCTTCTTGACCAGGCGTCGCCAAGGGGCACGTGAGCCCCTGAGCCAAGCGCGACGCAAGCCGGTCCAACAAGCGGCAATGCCCGATCGCTTCCACAGTGACAAAAACGGTCGGCAGCCCAACTTGATTGCGTTGATCGATGATTTCACATAGCAACAACTGAACCGTCGGGAAGTCAGCCAAGCGCGCGATCGGGTCGATAACCAAAACAGCCGCGTTTTCGTGGCGAGAGACCCAATCCTCAACGGCGTTCACATCTCCGGCAGCGAGAAACCCGCGAACCAAATCGTCAGCCGAAGTAGAAATAACGTCGCCAGAAAACAAGGTTTGAAGTTGGGCCGAAACACAATCGGCCACCAGCGATTTACCAACGCCACTTGGACCAGACAGAACTAAAGGCCAGAGCGAGCGGCAACGATCGACCAAGACTTGCTTGGAACAACATCGGTCGGTGATGCGATCCCAAACCCAGCGAACAAGATGGTTCGCAGCATCGCCAACAAACTGGTCGCCACCCACCAGGGCTGAAGACCGGTCTTGGCCCGTCGGACCGTTCGGCAGCGGTCGAGCGATGCTAAACAACGTACCGTTCGACACCGAAACGGACATCGGAGAGCCCGCTGGAGACGTCGTCGATTCGGTTACTAAAGTAAAGGGGGTCATCCCGCCGCTCGTCAAAGGTGCGAAGCCAAAGTCGGTCCGGTAAGATCGCCGGAAAAACCACACCGGATTCTACCAATTTTGCTGTTCACTGGGGAGCGGTCGCCAGGAGAAAACCGCCTCCCGCGAGGGCCTCAACGACCAGCGGGAAACCGGGTCTAGGACGAGCAAATCGCCGTCAAAATATCGATTGCTTGATCAACTTCGGCCAAAGTTGTGTCTCGAGCGATACTTAGTCGCAAGCTACTATCCAGGACATTGGCCGGAAGGCCCATAGCTAGCAAAACGGGCGAACGTTCGCTGGAACCGCTGGAACAGGCAGAGCCCGTAGAAAGACACAGGTCGTGGCGATCAGCAGCCAACAACAAAGCCTGGCGATCACGCCCTAAGAAGGCGACGTTGGACGTGTGAGGCAGTCGTAGCGCCGCAGAACCATTGACCACGATCGGCAAGCGCTGCGCGAGCGACAGTTCGAGATGATCCCGTAAAGATTGCAGACTGTCAGCGATGCCTGGCTCGAACAACCGAACGGCGGCGGCAAATCCCAAAACCAAAGGCAAAGCCACCGTTCCTGGGCGAAGACCGTCCTCCTGAAACCCACCGAAAAACAAAGGTCGCGGTGTCACACCATGTTTCAAGCACAAAGCGCCAATCCCAACTGGGCCGTGAAACTTGTGACAACTTAATGACAGACAGTCCACATCCCAGGTAGAAAACAAGGTCGGCAATTTGTTGACCCACTGCACAGCGTCGCAGTGCACTAAAGCGCCCGCATCGTGAGCCAAACGCGCTACATCCGACACCGGTTGTATGACCCCAGTCTCATTGTTCGCAGCCATCACCGCGACCAGACACGTCGGGCGCTCGCGCAATAGTTCGCCCAAACGGTCCAGACACACGACCCCGTCATGATCGACAGGAATCTGCCGAACATCAATGTTCATCGAGGAGAGGTGTCGAGCTGTCGCGAAGATACTTGGATGCTCGATGGCAGAAATTAGAACCTGTTGATTTGGTTGGACCAGGCCAGTTAGGGCGAGGTTGTTGGCTTCGGTTCCGCCACTGGTAAAGATCAATCGGTCCGGCCGCATACCGGCCGTCCGCGCTCCCAAATGGCGCAAGATAGCCTCGCGAGCGTCTTCCAAGGCCCGCCGTGCCCGTTGGCCACCGCGATGCTGGCTGGCAGGGTTGACCAAACCGTTCGACCAAGCTTCGGACATCGCGGTCCAGACTTCAGGGGCCAAACGCGTCGTGGAGTTGTTGTCGAGATAAATCACGGCGCCGACTCATCCGCAGTGGTCTGAGCGAAGTCGAGTAATGCCTGGTCCAAGCGTTGGACTTCGGCGTCGGCCCCGGAAGTCGCGGCAGCGTCGGCCCGTAGCTCCAACAACTGCCGTCGAACGATCTCATAAAGTCGAGACTCAAACTCTTCGGGAGGGAGATCAGAAGCCGATTCCGCAAATGCAAACAACTCAGGGATCACCAAATAAAATCTCTCGACCGCGACGCGACAAACCAGCGGCCAAAAAAGCTTCGCCAATTCAACGTTGGCAGTCGACCATTCCACCCAATAGTATTCGCCCGAAGCAGAGCGACGCTCCAGCGGTTCGGCCAAAAAGCGAGCCTCCAAGTCGCGATTCCACGGACTCGACGAATTGTCGCTGACCAAATCCCAGCGATCCGCCGTCAGTGTCGGGGCTGTCCCAGTCAAACCAAGAGCAACCGAAAACGCGTCATCGATCGTTTCCCGCTTCGCAAGACCCTTGGAAACGCCCCAGGGTTGCCAATAGCTGAATCTGCGTATTTGGAGGGTGTGAGGTGATATCTCCGTCCCAGCAATCATTCCGTAGCTCGACCAAACAACAAAGCCGACCAAACCCAGAATCCCGGTGGCACAAAAGACCAAGGCAATCAACAATAAACGCGACAACACGAGTCTGGTCCCCGAACCAAAAAGCTGCGAAATTGCAGTAGCCGAATTCTACCAAGTCCGTCAGACTCCGAATATTGTCGTTCAGCAACCAAGGTCCGACAAGACAAGCAGCCAAACAAGAACCACGGTTCAACATCCCTTCAGCACAGGAATCGGCCATCGTGTGGAGCCTACGCCAATGCGAACAACCATGGATCAGGAAACAATCCTTGAGTCTCTGGCGGCCAACGACCAAAGAGCGCGGCGGGGTGAGCGTTTATCAAATCGAAGGCTTAGCGAAAACACCAGCCAGAAGTTCGAATAAATTGAGCGAACGCCAGCGAGTCGAAGCGGTGCTGTGGATCGCGAAGGAACCTCTCGGAGCCCGCAAGTTGGCCGAATTCGCCGGTCTGGAAGACGCTACCCGAGTCCGAACCATCGTGAACCAACTAAACGAAACCTACGACCGAAAAGGCCGCGCGTTTCAGATTCGCACGGTAGCTGGCGGGTATCAAATGCTGACGCGGCCACAGTTCGCCAAGTGGATTCGCCGGCTACAACACGTCGGCTTGCCCGAACGGTTGAGTGGCCCGGCCTTGGAAACCTTGGCCGTGATCGCCTACCGGCAGCCGATGGTCCGGGCGGAGATCGACGCGATACGTGGAGTCCACAGCGGCGAAGTGCTTCGGCAACTTTTGGAAAAGGATCTCGTAAAAATCGCTGGGCGGAGCAACGATCTTGGGCACCCATTCCTCTATGCGACTACCCGCCGCTTCCTTAAGATGTTCGGTTTGGGTAGTCTGGAAGAGTTGCCAGCCGCGGGTCAACTTCGACGAAGAAAGTCGTCCGATAAGGATACTCCATCGACGTCCCCAGGCCCCAACAGCCCATCCGATTCGTCGGAGGCAAGCTAGTTGGCCCGGCGACCAGGACGCGACAACCTACCGCAGTAGGTCAGTTGCAAGCGGTTCGAAGATCGCTATATTCCCGCACATAGCCCAAAAGCAATTTGCCCAAAAGCAATTTATTCCCCGACCGAGTATCCCAGCGACCTTTGGAGGAATCCAACCGTGAGCGTGAGATTTAGAACGACCGGCCAAACACAGCGATCTGCCGACAACCTCTGGGCGGCTGAAGCACCGGAGCACGAGTGGACGATCTACGCCGTCGATGATGACGACGACGATGATGAGCTAGAAGACGACGAGGACGACGAGGACGACGACGATGAGTTCGGGGACGACGAAGAACTAGAAGACGACGACGATGTCGAAGAATTTGATGAAGAATTCGACGAGGAGGACGTCGAAGACGAAGATTATGAAGACGACGAAGAAGGCGAAGAAGAGTGGGAAGAGGTCGACGACGACGAAGACGATGACGACGATGAAGAGTCCGAGGAAGAAGACGACGACGAAGACTGGGACGACGACGATGACTGGGACGACGAAGACGACGACGAAGAGGAAGAAGATGAAGACTGGGAAGACTAGTCGTTAGCGGTCCGAGGGCTGAGACGAGTCACGGCCCAACGATTCGGCGCCACACATGAGAATGGTCGGCCAGCGAGGGCCGGCCATTTTTTTTGGACAGACCGGGCAGGGCCTCCTCCAACAGTACCTCCGACGGAAACACAGAAACTTTAGGCGGCTAAAAAGTAGGTCAATAACCAGAAACCCAAGCCAATCATCAGATACAACAGCGACTCCAAATATCGCGAACTGGATAAACTTGGCTGATGAGATTCAGCCGTGGTGATTAGCACCGGAACCGCTCGACGGCAGAGCTCATGGGTGATCGCCAACAAGGCGACAGCAGCTACCCCGAGCAAGCCGTCGATCCAACCCCAGAAGTCTCCCGCGACGGCATGCGTAATGACCAACGCATTGCCCAATAAATAACTTGCTGCTGCTCGCGCGTCGCCCATGTTGCGATCCTGCACGATTCGCTGTCGCAACGAAGAACGCTCGCCGCGCAAATAGAAACCAATCACGACCAACAGCGCCGTCCAACCCGCTAGGAAAAATCCAAACGGGATCCACCAACCGCCTTCGCCATCACTTGTGGGATCGGCTTCGCCCCAATTCGAACCACCAAAGATCAAACCTGTCGCCAAGGCGAAAGCACCGACCACCACACCGGCGGCCAAGTTCCGACGTTGATGAACATCAATCGACGTGCGAATCCCGTACAGGTAAGTCGCCCAAAACCCGGGACCCAATACGACCGCCAAACCCATCAGCCAATAAAACAACTGATAAACCCCAACCACACTCGGATCCGCTTGGTACCGCAGAACGTAGGTCGTCCAAGCCATGGCTGCCGCAATCGCCAACAACGGCAACGCCGCAGCGGGATTATTGCGGAAATAGAACCGATGTTTGAGCCACCCCAAGACTAGCGGCAAACAGAACAACGACAACGCGATCGACGCGATGAAGAACATAATCTCGTCGTCCGACACAAAAATCCTCCCAAGACCTCACAGCAGTCGTTTGGTCACAAGGAATGACCGTCAAAAAACAAGAAAGGTGCCATGATCATTTTAGGGCAAGCCGGATCAAGGGGTTAGGCCGAGCGGAAATTGCTCGCACCCACACAACCTCGACAACTTCACTACTCGACGTCGCCTTCATTGAGCTGTCGTCCTCGGTCCGACATTTGTCGCTTGAGCAGGCTCGTTTTCAATTGGATGACCATCTTCTTTTGATATTCTCGCATCATGAATACCAAAGCAGAAACCGCGATGTAAGCCGACAACCCCACCAAGATCCAATCCCAAACCGAGTTATCGACAAACATTGGCAACTCCCAAGCTCAGGCCGGCCAAAGGATTCGGCGGATTGACCGAGTACACCAGCTATATCCCCATCGGTCGCAGCCCATGCGTCAGACTTAACAGATCTACGCCGCGACGTCCAGGTCGAACAGCCAGAAAGAACCAGCGGGCCGAATCAAGTAAAGTTCACGTTGAAGGTCTGCTTAACCGAAATGCCGTTCCCAAAGTGGCTGGCACACGCCGTGAGCCGTCCCAAGATACTTAAAGACGATGGCATTTTGACGGTAGCGGCACTTGGAAGCTGCCCACAACCTAACTTCGGAGAACGGAATTGGGTCAACCGTTAACCGCAAACGTACGCGCAAGCGGAACCGCGGCCACTCGCGATGCTCCGGGAAGTCAGAAGTGGGCAAAGGAATTCGGGCAGAGGAATTTCTGAAGCCAGGCGCGGTAGAAGGTGTTGGCGTAGGATGGACTTCCCACCGATTCAAGAAGGACCGCAGATTGAAAACCGTCAAAGGATGAGAGGTCTGCACGGCGTCAGAAAGATCCGCGCCAATTTTGGTAAACGCGATTGGATCAAAAGAAGTTGAGGATTCACG
>JAEUIQ010000048.1 GCA_016794985.1 Planctomycetaceae bacterium
ATCGGCCGCATCTCGTCCTCGGGCCATCAAAACGCGGCCGATCCGAGGCGTGTTGTTTCGCGCATCAAACGCATACCACTGTCCGCCCAAATAGACTTCGAACCAAGCACTAAAATCCATAACGGCCGCCACGGGCGGCACTCCGATATCGCCCAGATACCCCGTGCAATACCGAGCCGGAATATTGCAACTGCGACAGAAGGCAATTGCCAAGTGCATGAAGTCTCGACAAACGCCCACCTGCTCGCGATACGCATCCAGCGCGGTGCGATTCGCTCGGGCCTGCAAATAGTCAAAACGGATATGCCGGTGGACAAAATCGCAGATCGCTTGCACCCTGGGCCAGCCCGGAGGGGTGTCTTTAAACAAACTCCAGGCGATATCCTTCAGTTCGCTATCGACTTCACAGTAGCGACTGGACAACAGAAACAGCAGCACTTCATCGGGCAACTGGTCCACTTGGAACTGTTCGGCGGTTGGAACTTGTAGGTCCGGCAGACCGCAGTCCTCGACGACCGCCTCATTCTTGATCACCAGCCGCCCAGCCGGAGCAACCATCCTTCCGCAGCGGTTCCCATAAGAATCGTTGTATTCTCGGAGCGGGACGTTGGGAGAAACCTCTAGCCGATCCGGAGTTCGCGTTGTCGCCGCCCGCGAGGGGTGCAGGTACAACATCAGTAGGACGGGCGCGGGCAACGGCAACTCAAAGGCGATCTCGTAGCCTACTCGAATCATCATTTCATCAACTGTTCAGTTAAGGTTCACATGTCGCGCCAGTATACCACGGTGCGGAGGTTCTGTCTGTGTGCCGGAAGCAACTCGGCCGCGATGCCTCGGATGAGACTCTCCGCAAACGACGGCCATCAACCCCTGCCTACGGATGAACACGTTCACGGCTGGCGGTCTCGAAACGAGCTCTTTCAAAGTGGAATCTCGGAAGTTGGACACTCGACAATGGCGGTTGGACAGGGGCAGTAGGTCCCGAGAGTGTCCACCGACTCTTCATCCGCAGTTCGGCTTCGCCATCCGCGGGAACTACCAAAAACCACGCTTTCAGTATTCTCTCAGCCTCCATCTCCAACTGCCAGAACCCGGTAAGTCCTTTGGAGTCTACCAACTCGGCAATGCCGCTGTTCGGTGCCGACCGCGACCTCCTGAACTATCGCCTTGTTATTCAAAGTGCGGGTCGTCACGTTTTTGGAGGGCCACCGCGTCACAAGGGAACGACACCAGTCGGCTCGGACGTTTCTTTGCACCATTTCTTGGCCATTGATCTGGCCGATCTCAAGTCCCCATTTCACTACCGCCATGGCGGCATCCGATACCTCCCGCTTTATTATCCGCTCGCTTACGGAAGCGGCGGTGCGGAGCTTCAATACGAAGTCGTTTCGGATGATGAGATCCGCATTATTGAGTTGGATGGCGCTCCGAGCAACAGTGTCGACATCGTGCCCATTTTGCCACGATCGAATGCTGACATTGTTGCTTTGACCTATGAGGAAGTTCGTCTCCGTCTATTTGCACAACATCCAACGAGACCGGAATTTGGCTCGGCAGATCTTCGGCTCTGGGAACGAATGGGGGGAGTGCACGCTGTCTTGTTCGGAGGACGATCTTGGTCGCACAATGGAAGGGTCTCCTGCAAAAATCCCGCGTGCTCGGCGACTGACGGAAACTTGGAAATGATCACGGTGATTCCTTCGATTCCGATCGATGGAAATACAGACTTTTGGGGGGATTATCAAGATGTGGATTTCTGCTTCGGACTTTGCTCGTCATGTCGAACGATAGTCGCCTACAACACGTGCGACTGAGCGTGGCCGCGATGCAAAAACTTCGCGATTCGTTGTATCAATGCACCAAACCAAGGCCGTGTGTCTTTGCTTTATTTGTTTCGAGGGACGCGATTGCTTCGAATGACGCCGCGCGAAATGCTGCCGCAAATCCACGAATTGAATGAGTAGGTTTTGACGCGAACGTGGACCACGCAATTGACGATAGGTGGCTCAGTCGCAGTGCTTTTGGCAACGTCTAGTTTTAGGGGCAGACGCTCGGCGTTAGCCCCTTTCCTCGGTGAAAAACGGGGCTAACACCCGTCGGTGGGCATTCACTGGCTGTTATCTTCTTATTTGTAGCAGCGTTAGCCGCGTTTGGCACGAAGCGACGCAACGACCATTCGGTATGGTTCGGACCCGTTTGTTGGTTGACCAGACACCAATGGACACCTACAATTTGACTTGCGAATCAACCTAAATTCGACCAGACATCATGCGCGGAGCGGATGTAACGACAATTCAAGGGCGCCGGGACAATGAGCTCGTTTTTCGAGACGGATCGTGACGAATTCGCGTTTGGCGGAAAGATTTATCAAGGCTACTTCAACCTCTATCCAAATTTCAGTTACAAACCGACGCTAAGGCATATCGACAGTGTTTCAGGCTTGACGGTGGTCGGGCATAACATGCACTCCGACGGCTGGGCGATAGCCGTGGACTTTTGTAACACTTCGTTTCTTATCGACACTCACGATCACGGCACATCAACGCTGTTTTGTGTCGAGAGCGGAGTGAATGATCAAATAGTAATGCTTGCGTTTTTGGGTTGCTTTCTTCCCGTTTTGCGTGACGATTGGTTTGGTCCTTCGGCGCGTGATTTCAAAGATGATTGAAGCTGGATTAGAAAGTTCTTCTTTGGTGGCTCGTCTTAACGCAGCGAGGCTTTTGGCACCGTGTTCGTCGAATGGCTCGCTGTGTGGTCGGTCAAGAATTCGAACGACCTACTAAGCTAATTCTTTAAGGAGCCATTCTAGGCTTTGTCTCGCTCGACTAATAACTGCCTTGTAACTCAAAAAATTCACTCCTGAATCAGCATATTGAGACGCCATCTTGGAGTCTACCGTCCCACCGATTATCAAAATCACAATCTTTCCAAAGTTAGGCGTCAAGTCGTCGCGATATTTCTTCGCTTGCGCTTCGGCGTCGCGCCCGACCTCATCCGTCGGTCGCTTGAATTCAATTAGCAGGTACATATTCTGAGCGTCCTGCGCGAGAAATAGGTCCGGTCGCTTGTCAGCTCGCTTGCCAGAAAACTTCTTGCCCGTGTATTCCTCAATTGTTCTTGCCAACGTCTTGTTTGACGCCATCATAGAATATTGCGGCCCAAAAACCCATAGGTTCGTGTCGAGAGCTTTATGCATTTCCTTTTCGAGCGTCGCGGGATTTTGATCAAGAGCGTCAAGGTGATCGAGAAACTCCAACCGCCTTTTCGTCTGTTGGGCGATCACCGCGAGATCTACGAGACCGAAGTCTTCAAGTGCGGCGGCTAGGATATCAACATCAGCAAAACGAGCTTTTTGAATGTGCTCGCACACAATCCAGTACTCGTCCTTTTCCATGGCTTCCAGGGTCAAGTTCACAAGCGTGTCGATGCGTTCTTCCGACTCGCCATAGAACTTCTGCAGAATTCGTTGAAGTTGCCTCCGTGCAATTTCTCGTCGATGCTCGGGCAACTGTGAAAGTCGTTGTTCAATGGCAATTTCTCGGCGGTTGATTTGCTCCCGCACGTCGCCGATGAATTTTTGCCGAACTTGATGCTTTACTTGATCTTGGACCCATTCGCGGGCTTCTTGATAGGCAACACTGTTCTAGATGATGTTGCCCTTTGGCGATTTCATTGAGGGTTCGGTTGATGGCGACTTCTTGGTAATTGTGAGGTTGTTTGTCTGCGCCGTCCGAGTCGTACGGTTGGGTCAGGCTGGTTTCTTGGGCGGAGGTCTGAATGCCTTTCCATTGTTTGTCGATGGCCAGCAGTTCGTCGCAGGTAGGGAATTGGTCCAGCGCTAGTTCACGTTCGGTAGGGGTGGTGAGGCCGGTGCGATCGTGGAGTAGGAAGCCGGTGTCGTTGGAGGAGATGGCAAAGGGGGCATCCCGCATTTCGGCAGTGACCAAGGCTTGCCGCAGGCCATGCCCCAGCGGAAAGATATCGCGTTCGGCTTGGGCCACGGCCAGCGCGACTCGGGGGTAGACGTAGAGCACGTAGTCCGCTCGTCGGGGTCCATGGAGCGACTTGGGGTTTAGAATGCGACGAGCGACTTTGCCGCGCACGATGACGCGGCCATCGGACAGCCGCGCTTCCTCGCGCACGGAACCCTGCTCCCAACCTCGCGCCAAGGTCGATGGCGTAATCCATTTGGAGCAAATATCCCGCTCGCCAAAATCCGTCATTTCCATCGTGCCCATCAATGAGTCGGAAGAACTTCGCGTAAGGATAACTGGTGGCGAGCCAAATTTCAAGCAATAAGAAGGCCAGGTGCCGGGGCAATTGTATTTACCGGGTCTGCCATTCGTAAGTGGAAACCAAAAAGCCGCTCGTTCCACAATTTGGATTATCGACCGTGAATTTACGCTACTTACTTGGCGCGGGTTTCATCACCGGGTCGATCGATTGGATCAAGACGCTTGGTGTGAAGTATTGATCCTCGCCCTTTTTCCCTGCGTTAGCGGACTTTTCCAGTAACCTCTCGTGTGCCTCCAAAATTCGCTGGTCCGTGAATAACGTTGGCTTCGACCATTCAAAAGTGGAGCGACTTTTGGCGTGGTTCAGCCCGGTTCCTGCGTCAATGGTTGGGACTATTTCTCGATTAGCTCTGGTTGCACCTTGGTGATAACCTCCCGCAAGTGTTCGATGGAAATGGCGCGGCCGATGTGGCCGTTGTTGCCTTGGACCGTGGTCGCTTTTAGCAAGGAGTTTAGGATGGCCTCTTCAACCGACTCCATCGCCGCTTGAAACAGGGGGCTCATTCGCTCGTTGGGCAGCTCGGTCAGCTGTGTGACCGAGTCCTTGGGCGCATCGGCAACCAGATTGGCGGTCGAAAAGGCAATCACAAAGTCCCCGGAGCCATTGCTCAGGTTGGCACCCGTTCGCGCCAATCCACCGACGGCACGAAATGCCATGCGCTTCAAGTTGCGGTCCGACAACGGTGCGTCCGTTGCCAGGATGATCATGATCGACCCATGCTCTTGGGTCGGGTTGTTTGGAATCGACGATAGCTCTTTCGCAGGAAGCTCTTTGAGTCGCTGGCCGACGGGAACTCCCGCAATCATCAAGTTGCCGCCGAAGTTGGTTTGCACCAGCGCTCCCACTGTGTATCCACCGAGTTTGTCGCCCAGCCGGCGAGATGCCGTACCAATGCCCCCCTTGAAGCCCAACGCCATCGTCCCGGTGCCTGCCCCAACCGAGCCTTCCGCGACCACGCCTTCTTGGGCATTTTGGATCGCGGCCAGGACATGTTGTTCCGTGACATGTTGGCCGCGAATGTCGTTGAGATATCCGTCGTTGGTTTCGCCCACGACCGCGTTGACGGATCGAACGGTTTCGTTGCCCGGTTGTTGCAGCGTCCAATTGACGACCGCTTCCATCGCGGTACCAACATTCAATGTGTTGGTTAGTACAATGGGGGTTTCTATCGTGCCTAATTCCTGGACTTGCAACAGCCCGGCGGCTTTTCCAAAGGCATTGGCCACACAAACACCGGCTCGGACTTTTTGTTGAAACAGGTTGCCGGAATGCGGCAGGATCGCCGTCACTCCAGTTCGTATTCCTTCCCCTTCGACAATCGTGGTGTGCCCGACTCGAACACCTGCAACATCCGTGATGGCATTGAGCGGCCCACAATCAAGATCGCCTACGCGGATTCCCAAATCGCGCAGTCGCGGATGTTTCGCTTCCTGACCATTAGCAACGGCCGAAAAGACCAAAACAAGAAGCCAAACCAGACTATTACCAAAATGCGCATTCATTGACATCGATTCCCAGGATTCGCTGAAAGAGTTCCGAGTCCTTGATCATGCAACGGTTGCGGCTGGTAATCAAGTTGAGGAATCTATCGTTTTGGGGATTGTAGTAGTTTGGCAGCAGCGGCACCCAACAAGATCGCTGGCAAAAACGACCCAACCAAACGGCTAACCCCGAGCCCCGAAGGATCGTCGACGGGGAGGGTCGGATTAATGAACGTGTTCTTTATTGCAACAGCC
>JAEUIQ010000108.1 GCA_016794985.1 Planctomycetaceae bacterium
ATCAGTGCGGATACAGCGATCGCAATTCAACACGGCTTGTGGTGGTGGCCCACGGCTTTGTGTTTCCCTTGGTTCCTGACGGCATGTGCCGTGGATCGCTTCCTTCCGAATCAAGCGGCTCGCGGCGATTGGAATCTTGGCAAGCATGCCGCACAAATCACGATCAAAACCGTGATTTATATGGCCATGTGGTTGTTGTTGATGTTGGTGCCCTGGGCAGTGGCCCCGACAGCCCTGCAAACACAGTGGATGCAGCTGGTGCTGTCGGGGGCGATCGCCAGCCTACTCTTATCGAATGCGGGATCACATCATCGAACCATGCAAGAAATCCATCCGGCGGAAGCCGTAACGTTTTCATGGCGACGAGCCGCGCTGTCAGCTCCGTGGGGGGTGATTGCGGGAGCATTACTGTGGCTACTTTTCCGAGCCGTTTGGACAGAAGAACCTCAGATCCGATTTGTCTTTTCCAATTCGGAACAAACTCAGGGGTTCACCTACATGTTGGTTTGTCTGGGCGTGATTGGCGGGATTAGCGGAGCCATTATTGGCGGGATCAAGCGAGCCATGCTCAAGACGCGTCGCCATCCCAATCAGGGCATCGTGAACTCGCGGCGAAACGCGGTGTTGATCGGCTGTAGTTCCGGAGCAGTCCTGACAGCGGCCGTGTTGGGCTTGATGGAATTACAAGACTTGACCGGTACGCAGCGAACCCAGTTTCAATTGGTGCTCTTTTCGCTGGGGATCGGTTGGGCCGTGGTTGCAACCGCGGGCAGCCTGTTCGGCGGCTTTGATTTCCTGAAGCACTACACGATGCGAGCTATCCTAAAAGCGACTCGTCGCGTTCCATCGCCGCTAGAACGGTTCCTGGGTTACGCGTGCGAGCTGAACTTCTTAAAACCGGTTGGCGGAGGGTTCCTGTTTTGGCACCGATTGTTGCTGGAACATTTTGCGGACCGGCAGATGAACAATCTCGCAAACAAGACAGATGTCAAGGATTCTTAGCCGCAGGTTTATTCGATCCTGAAGGACCGGGCGCGGGCGCTGGATCGCAGAGCTCGACTAATTGATGGCCTGGCAACTCGCGAGGTAACGGTGGAGGACTACACCAAGAAGGGCCAGAAATCTGGACCCATCCATTCGCTGTCCATTCCCAAGTACAAGACTCGTCCGCCATTTTTAATCTCCCATGCCTACCTAATTTAGAACGTAAATCAACGTGATCGCACCCCACGAATTCACGGACAACCGAGAAAGCCGCCACATACTTTTACCGAACATCAAGGTCACCCCGATGCCTGAACTCCAGAAAGTACGGAAAACAGCCGAACGCAAACGGTTTCCAGCCTCATGATGGCACAGTTCTTTCATCAAATCAAGTCGCTCGACTATGGTTCAATTCGAACGATTCGAAATCCCATCAGTAAATTTCGCCCTAGTCTCCTATTGAGGAGCGGCTGTGCATAAGCGACTCGAAGTTCTGCACCCAGAGCGTTGAGTGTTCCACCTTTCTGACCCAAAGCTGGGGCGTCTTTCTCGGGATCATCAAAGATCGCGTATTCGCTGACATTTCCATGCATGTCGAAAATTCCAAGTCGATTCGGCTTGAGCAGGCCACCAATACGCGAACAATAATCGTTGCCATCCATTCGAACATTTGAACTATTCCAAACATAGGCGTTGAGTACGAGATTATCAACGGATCTCCCAAAATTCCACGAGTCGGGATTCTCGGCCTGACAGGCGAACTCCCATTCCGCTTCGGTTGGAAAACGAAAACCACGTTTCTGTTCCCAATTTTCGACCAACTGCATGTACTTGCCCTGCTCGTCAAGTTCGTAACAGTGTTCAGTTTCCTCGATTCCACAGTGTTTGGAAAACCAGTTACAAAACCGGGCAGCTTCATCGTTGCCCGCGCCACAAGGGTTTTGGTCGGTTGGCGGAGACAATTTGAAAGCAAGACCCGGGTCAAGAACTTCGATCTTGTATTCAGGATCAAACTTCTTGAAAACGCCAATGGGAATCTCGATGGTCGACATCCAATACTTGTGTTTCAGTTCGACTTCGCGGTTGAAGCTCATTTTGAACCTTCCTGCCGGAGGCTCGACTAACACTTCGTTGAAATGAACCTCATCGATCACCAATGGACGCCAATTCGCTCCCGCAATCAGACTGCCGACCGGAATAGGCCGCTCCGATTTTCGCAAGAACCATTCCGCACAACTGCGAACAAAGGCGTCGCGACTGACGAGGCACGACCGTTCCACAAAAGTAAACAGCCTTTGGGGAATGGAAGCATTTTTCGGATAGGATCCCAAACACATCAACAAGGCCGCGATGATTTGCGGTTCAGCGGCCTTTTCTACCTGCCGAACCAGTATTTCGGGCTCAATCTTATATTGGGGAAAATATTCAATCATAAAACTGCGGCGTGTCAAGTTTTCATCCGAACGCAAAAACCGCCACACGCTTTCATCCGATTCGCCCAAGCGAATTAGCGCGACCGCCAGTCTCGCTTGATGAATGGAATTACGAATATATGCCTCTTCGTCCAAGTCACTGCGAGGGGGCGAATTGTTCAGAGCCGAGCGCAAATGGCTTCTACCTTCACCGGCTGAATCCAACAGAACCGTATAGACTACAAGTGGATTCTCGGGTGTTTCGGTAGAGTCACGAATCAATTGAGTCAACGTCGGATACATGAATTCCGCAACTGGCTTCAAGAGCATTGCCCAGGGAGCCAGTTCGTAAGTATTCAGCTCCACCAAGTCATTGGAGACTTGCGGTCCCCATTGGCTCCAACGATCTGCCGAAGGATCCCACTGGGCCAAAGCTGCCGAAACCGCAACGCGCTGTCTTGCCGAAAGACCATCCTTTTCGAGGAGCTGGCGAGCTTCGGCGATCAAGATCGTCGCCATACCCTCAGTGACTTTGGTGAGGACTTGGATCTCGTTTGGCTGCATGTCCGGCAACCGTTCTAGTAGGGTTGCTGGGTTGTCCTGAGTAAACTTCCAGCGAGCCAGCTCCAAATGAAGCTCTTGTCGCGGCGATAATAGCTGTCGGTTGTTTAATTGTGCTTCAATTCGCGTTTGCACTCCCGCGGTGCGCGACATTTTACCAACTAGCGTTGGGACTTCGGCGGTTTCGGCCTGCATCAAATTGGCCACCGATTGTTCGGAACCCAGTGCATCCAAGTAGGCATACATGCCCCAACCCAAACTTGTCGACACCAGTAGAGTCAACAACAGCCGAATGCCATAATGCCGAGTGGCCGAACCCATCATCTTTGCCTGTTCGAGGGTCCAGCGGGACGACTTGGTCCAAACTTGGATGTTGAGATACTCGATCGCACTTGGGAGTTGTCGGCTTTCCGGCTTCAACGTCCATGATTCGGCACGATCTTCCAGACAAAGCTCGGCCCGGCCACGCCGCGTCGAGCGTTTCTTTTGCGTCAACCAGTCTCGCAAGGAACCCACCAAGAAGTCATGCGTCAACTGATAGTGTGTCGTTGGATTCCCGTCTGTCTTTGTGCTCTCGTCACCACTGAGCACCCCAACCGGTGTGATCAATCGCAATTCACTATCCAGCACCTTCAATAAAGCGTTGAATTCCAGGGGTCGGTTCTTCATGCCGCACGCCTCGCGGAGAGACTCGACCGGCAACATTCGGCCGCGAATCTCCCCGGTTACGGGCACCAAGGCCTCCAGAAGCAACCGAGCTTCCTGCTGGAGCGCCCGGTGTTGCGGATTGGCGTGCATCGATTCGAACGTACTTTCCAAGAACTTGTAGCC
>JAEUIQ010000002.1 GCA_016794985.1 Planctomycetaceae bacterium
GACAGCCACTCGAACAAGGAACGCAGGATGACTTCGAGGTTTTTCCCTCGACCATATTTTAACAGCGTTAAAGTAACTTGCAAATTCGGATGTCCGACCATTTCGTCGTCCGCCATGCGGCTGACGTCCAAAATGGCCAACTCCAAGGCTGGAACGTACCGCCGCCAACTTTCGGGTACCGGAATCATTTCCGCTAAACTACGACTGGATCGCCACGGGCCCACCCCGTTGTAGATGACCCAAGGCAGGATCGGCACCAATGGTTGGCGGCTGGCCGAAGCGTTCTCCCAGATCCTGACGATGTATCCGAGCATTTGGATCAAGGTCTCCGGGGCGTCGGTGCTCTTGTGATCGACCAACACGAAGATATACACGCTGTTGGTCTTTAGTCCCAAGTTTTGCACCACTTCGTCAGAAACCTGGACCGAGAACAAGCGATCGGCAAAACGCCGACGAAGATTTTGGTCAATAAAACTGGTGTCGACATGAGCCAACGTCTGAAGCTGCAAGTGTTTGGAAATGTCCGCCGGCAAGTGCTTCGCCAGCAGTGGACGAGCCGCATCGATTTGTTGAAGTGTCTGATTCAGCAGACGATCATGCGGCGACTGAATCGTTTCCTCGCGCGGTGCGTTTGTCGGCGGTTCGTCGCTCTGATTTCCTGAAGTATTCATACCGCAGATTATAGCCTGAAACAGCCAATTGTGGCTCGGCAGTCCGCTGACGGGTGAAGTGTAGCTCGGCAGTCCACTGACGGGTGAAGTGTAGCTCGGCAGTCCACTGCCGCACTTGGTCAATAGAGTTCCTTCCTTCTACCCAACAAACGCCCCCACAGATGAACCAGTCCGGTTTTCGCAAACTAATTTATGGTCAGAAACGGTGACAGTGAGCGACTGTTCGGCAAAGCCTCGCTTGTGGTTGCCTCCGTTCCGACAGAGCCTGTGGAATGTCGCATCTTGGTTGAGCTCACCGCCGTGCGATCCCCTCGGTTTTCGTCCTGAAACATTTCCGTTTGGCCGCTGCTTGAAATTGCCCCGTTTCGGGGCGGACTCAGGGGGTGCGGAAAATCCAGCCGAAACGCTACGGCAAGGAGTTTCGGGGCGACAAATCATCTTTTTTGTTCAAGCCACTTGCTTATTGAGATCGATTCTCATTACAATCTGGCCATGGAGGGGTTGGAGGCAAAGCTGTTTGCCCCGATATCCCTGGATGCCCAAATCTGCCTGAAGTTGGCGAGCACGATGTCGTTTTTGAACTTAGCCCAGCTACCAGCCGGAAAAACCGGCGAAATCGTCGAAGTGACCGGACACCCGACTGGGGTGGCCCGGCTTCAAGAACTCGGGTTTCAGGCAGGGCGAACCATTGAGATGGTTTGTCCCGGAGATACTTGCATCGTGAAATTGGATCGATGCAAGATGTGCATTCGGACGTGTGGGGCTTGCGTCGTGGTTCGACCATTGAATTGAACTAGCTGATGGATTCCAAGTCCGTGCCCGAAAGCGTTACGAGTAGCGGTTCATCTGTTGTTTTGGTGGGAAATCCCAACACTGGCAAATCCACACTCTTCAATCTTTTGACTGGCCAGCGTCAATTGGTGGCGAATTACCCTGGGGTGACCGTCGCCAAGAAATCCGGGGAATTCACAGTTCAAGGCGATTCGTGGAACGTCATTGATTTGCCGGGCGCGTACAGCTTGGTTCCGCGGTCTCCCGACGAGAAAATTACGTCCGACATCCTGCATGGTCGGTATCCCGGCGAATCTTTCGACATTGTTGTAAGCGTTGTCGATGCGAGTAATCTCCGGCGAAATCTATTTTTGGTGTCGCAAGTGTTGGAATTGCGTCGTCCGACATTAATCGCTTTGACCAAACTGGATATTTTGGCCGGTTCCGGTGATGCCATCGACGTGGAACTTCTGCGGGACCGAATTGGCGTACCCATCATCGAACTCGATCCCCCGAGAAAGCAAGGGATTGAGGCGCTTCTTCGCGAACTCGGCAATCTGCGTGAACAAGTTGCGGCCGGAAAATGGCGTCCCGCCCAGTCCATACCCAATCAATCGGGCTCGCATGCGATCCCGAATTCGAATAATGAACCCACCGAAGCCAGCGCCGCGGAAGTTCGCTACGCGGCGATTGATCGACATTGGATGCCCGCATTGTCTCAGGCTTCCGCTCTGGTTGCACCGCCAACATCTTTGCCATCAAAGCAACCCTCGCTGGCGAACTGGAAGGATCGAGTTGATTCTTGGCTAACGCATGGGATTTCAGGTAGTTTGTTTTTCCTGTTGATTATGTTCGGCTTGTTCTATGCCGTCTTTTATGTGGCCGGACCAGCGGGTGATCTCGTCGATGCGGGCCTTGGTGCGGCCGATAACGCCGTCTCAACTTGGCTGCCCGACGGAATGTTTCGTGACTTGTTGGTCGACGGAATCATTGGTGGGGTGGGAAATTTCCTCGTGTTTCTGCCGCAAATCTTCGTGCTATTCTTGTTTATTGGGCTCCTGGAGTCGACCGGCTACATGGCTCGGGCGGCCTTCTTAATGGACCGCGTCTTCAGCCCCATTGGGTTGAGCGGTAAGAGTTTTGTTCCGCTACTCAGCTCGTTCGCTTGCGCGATCCCAGGTATCATGGCCACGCGTATTATCGAACGACCGCGGGATCGAATCCTGACGATCATGATTGCGCCGTTGATGAGTTGTAGTGCGCGACTTCCAGTTTACTCGATCATGATCAGCGCGATCGTGACATCGGAAACATGGCTGAGGGCTTTGGTGCTTTTGGCGATGTATTTGATCGGAGTAGTGGTGGCCATTGGTATTGTGGTTATTTGGAAGAAGTTCATCTGGCGTGAGCCGTCCCCAGAGTTCTTATTGGAACTGCCCGAGCTTCAGTTTCCGCACGTTTCCGACGTACTTCGCCGAACTTGCGAACGATCCGGTGAATTCGTCGTGCGAGCTGGCACGATCATCTTGGCGTTGACGATTCTGATCTGGGCCGCCAATTACTTCCCACGTCACGATCAATTGGTCTCGCAACAACTCGCGGAGGCAGAACAATTACAGGCCGAATTGGAAGTACTTCCCGCAGAGGCCGATGACGTACAAACCGGTAAGATTGCCGAGCGCTTGCAGCGACTCGAACTCGAGGTTCAATCGATTCGACAAGAACATAGCTACTTGGGGCAAGCCGGGAAATGGATCGAGCCTGTGGTTCGGCCTTTAGGATGGGATTGGCGCATAGGTTGTGCTGCATTGGCATCATTCCCGGCTCGGGAAGTCATTGTCACGACTTTGGGGATTCTCTATCAGGTCGTTGAACCCGAGGACAATCAAGACGACTTGGAAGCGGCTTTGCGTCAAGCGAAATGGCCAGGAACGGAGCAGAGAATTTTTACGATTCCGGTCGCTTTGAGCATCATGGTATTCTTCGCCTTGTGTTCCCAGTGCGCCTCGACACTGGCGGTCATTTACCAAGAAACTCGCTCGATTTGGTGGCCGTTGCTGTCGTTCCTTTACATGACGACTTTAGCCTACGTCGGAGCTTTTTTAACCTACCAAATCGGTTCTTGGATCGCTGGCTAGTATCCAAACGCGGCGCAATCATACCAATTAGCAACACAGCCAACAAAAGACGGCATGGGGTGCGTGCGATGTACCGCGAGCTGCAAAATCCGCCAACTTTTGGAGTTCCGCTGGCGGCACCCAAAGTCACCCGGCTACCCTTCGGCCAACGCTGTGACGCATTTTTTTATGCTCACGTTCAGCACTTGTGTCGGCCCTTCAGGCCTTTTTTGGACGAGGCTCCACTCTAACCGGTGGCTTGCGCCGACCGGCTAAGGTTGTTTCGGCCCATTCGGGCCTGTTTTCT
>JAEUIQ010000011.1 GCA_016794985.1 Planctomycetaceae bacterium
ATTGGCTCAAGCTCCGGAGTCGGGCGCGTTGGTTGTGTGGTCGGATGGCTCGTTTATCTATTGGCCCGAAGTTCACTTCGAAGGAACGACGGAATTCGTGATCGAGATCTCTGACGGTTCGTTGATCACGGCGGTAACGTATCGAGTGGAAGTCGTTCGTCCGAAGATCCTGCCACCGAATTTTGGAATTCCTGCGGAAACTGGCCCGCCACTCCATGCGCTGACTCCGGAAGAGCGAGCGGAGAATACTCGCGACAAAACGGAGCTTCATCGGCCCGAATTGAAGGAGTCAGCTCAAGTTGAATCGGCCGATCGCGATGGCGTGCTCGCGATTAGCGAAGAGGAAAGAGTGGCGGAGTTGGTGCTTGAGCCGAGAGAAACATTCGAACCATTGGAATTCAGTGTGCCCGAGCGGGCAATGAAGCCCATTCAGTGGCTTGAAATTCGTTCGAACTTTGATTGGAACGCCGAGTGGTACATCGGCCAGCGTGCACGATACCAACTGGATCTGCAACAGGGTCGATTGCCGGAACTGCGAAGTTACGAAGTGGACGTGTTCGAACTAGAGAAGTTGGGATTGTCGCAGGTTGGTCCATGGGAGCTGGAGTCGTTCGATTGGCCGCAATTACGGTCGTCGCATTCGGATTGGGCTCCCGCATTGACGTCGCATTTGGAATTGACGATCAGCTTGGGAGCAACGGCAGCATGGTTGGTCTTCCACGGCCGAATGCTGGCCGTCGCGGCTGCCGCCACCGCCTTGCGTGACGCGGTCGATCCCACGCAATTATTGGAGCAAGCGGTGGACGCCGATGGTTAGGGATCCACTGCGACGATTAATCTTTTGTGGCTGACTGAAATAGTATCAAACCGCGGAGCGGTCTGAGATGTTCAATGGGAATCGGAGTGTGGCGTGCTCCGTGATATTGAACTCGAATCGGACGGCAAAGTGATCCGCGACGATCATTTGTAGTAGAACGAACTCGTTGGACCTTGTTCCCTATTCCAACGTTGTAATTCCTGAATCGCCGACGGAAGGTCCGTTCTGTTGTTGGCTAATGCTTCTAGATTCCACAGATCCAGAAATACTCGTTGTCTGCGACCGCGTGGCAACTGCAAGGCAGCTGCAAACGTCTGCATAGCAAGTTCTAGGTCCGGCAAATGAACCAACCCGTTGCTTGACATCCAATCCATGATTCCATTGCCAGGGCGAAGTGGAATCATGCTAGTCACATCACTCCCGCATCTGATGGCATGTTGAACGCTGGCTATCGTGTGTTTGAGGGTGTCGTTGGCGGAAACGCCCGGCGGTGGCAAGAGCAAAAACGTGCGAATAGAAAGTTTGTGTTCCAATAAAAAGGCACAGGCGTTCTCGTAATCAGCCAATGTCATTTGTTTATTGAGACTGTTCAGAATGTTCTCGTCGGCTGTCTCCAGTCCCATCGCCACTTGCAATTGGCCATGCAAGCGACCAGCAAAATCGGGAATTCGGCTAGACAATAGTCGAGGATGATTTTCGACCACCACGGTCTCAAAGTCCTGAACTAATGCTGCCAAACCCATAAGATCTTCTTTCGGAACGGCCTGTAGATCGAAAAAATTGCTCGCGTTGTAGAGCTTGATGATCTGGCGATGTTGGATGTTCGGTAAGATTTGTGTTAGCTGCTTTACCAAAGAACCTGGTCGAGTTGAAGTTTCGGTTGTGTACTGCCAAAGATCGCACATCAAACAGCGGAAGGGGCATTCTTTGCCGACCAAAAATACTGTCGAAGCTTCTTTTAGAACGCCATTTTCGTCCGGTTCTAGCTCGGTAACGAAAGCTGGCGGAAGGTTTGGATCGACTGGCTTTCGTGGTCCTCGCCATTCGAGTATTCGGGACGAGTCAAAGGATATCGGCATAGAGTTGATGTAGAATGTGGATCGGAAACGGATTCGATTAGTATAGCCACTCCTGCTCAGCAAGATAAAGTCCAGGAAGGATCATGATATCAGATTACGGCTTGCGGGGTCGTTGCAATACTCGGGTTTTGTCAACCAGGTGTAAAACACCCTACAAAAACATCGCGTTCCACGTATAATCGTGGTTTCACGAAATGCGCGGCTGATGCCGAGTGGTTGGTGGATTCCGAAAATCTTGGGAGAGCGAATGTAATGCAAATAAAATCTGTCTTCCGGATAAGGCGGCAATGGTTTCGATGTCATGTGGGTCATGATGTGGTATTGGGCAGCATGTTGACCCTTGGCGTAGCTTGGATCCTTGCGTTGGGTGAAATGAACTACGCCGCGGAAGTGGAGCATCGCAAAGAGTCATTGCTCAGTAACTTGGGTCTTGATTTACGAGTTCTAGACGCTCGGCAAGATGAACCGCCCAAAGTGCCGCCGTCGGCGAAACTGCAAGCTCATGATCGACTAACGCTGGTTGGCGGAACGATGGTCGAGCGTCTGCAGACCGATGGACGGCTGGAGGCTGCATTGTACCATTCCCTGAATTCACAGCAGTTTCAAATTCGCAATTTGGGATGGAGCGGTGATGACGTATGGGGAACAGCCCGAGCAGTCTTTGGACAGGCAAGCGACGGATTTGAACGATTGCGGGCAGACCTCCAATTTACCCAACCGACGGTTGTAGTGGTTGCGTATGGTGCTAACGAGTCTTTTGCGGGGGCTGAAGGATTGGAGAGCTTTGTCCGCGGTTTGGAACGATTGTTGTTGATGGTCAAGGAGTCAGGTGCTCGACCACTTTTGGTGACTCCACCACCATTCGAAGATTTGGGCTCGCCGATGCCATCGATGCAAATAGCCAATGAGAACCTCGCGATCTATTGCCGAGCCATTCGCGAAATTGCCGCACAACAAAACTTGGAGTTGATTGACTTGCACCAACGTGTGTTAGCGACGGCGAGGCCAAGTGAATCGCGGACCTACAATGGCGTGCACATGACACCTGCCGGTACGGCAGAAGTCAGTCGGATTTTGGCTGAAGAGATGTTGGGGCAAAAAATCGCGGATAAACACTGGGATCAACTCAACCAGGCGGAAAACCTGTTAGGGATGATTCGCAGGAAAAACGAATGGTATTTTCATCGCTATCGGCCGCAAAACGAAACCTACCTGTTTTTGTTTCGTAAACATGAGCAGGGAAACAATGCGGTCGAAATCCCACAGTTCGACGAGTTAGTGAATCGTGCCGAACAAGATGTTCGGCGCGAGGCAAGCAACCTCCCCCTTAAGTGATCACCGGTGTTTAGGGTCGGGTTGCAGACAAGTTGGTGACGACTCGTGGCCTGAACCAAATGATATCGTTTTACTTGTACGAGTCTATTGCTAAGTCTATTGGTTAGCCATGTGCCCGATTGGATTACGTCAACAGAGGAAACCGTTAATGATTCGACCGACGACTCGTTCTTGCCCGTGCCTGGGTTTCTATTTGCTCCGGAATAGACTTGGTTGGTTTTCCAAGGCAATCTTGATAGGCATCATGAGCGCTTCGTCGCTGTTTGGGCAGCGAGATCTGCAGAACATTCCAGACCCTGACCCCGCGGTCTCGTTGGCATCATTTGCTTTACCCGAGGGAATGGAAGCGAAATTGTTTGCTGGCGATGGTCAAATAGCCAAGCCAATTCATATGAATTTTGACGCACGCGGTCGTCTTTGGGTGGCGGGGAGCGAAGTTTATCCACAAATAGAACCAGGCCAATCCGCGACGGACAAAGTGTTTATCTTGGAGGATAAGGATCAAGACGGGGTTGCTGAGCACGTGATCGTGTTTGCGGACGATCTATTAGTCCCAACCGGAATCCTGCCTGACGAGAACGGAGGCTGCTACGTCGCGAACAGTACAGAGCTGTTGTACTTATGGGATAGCGATGGGGATGGAAAGGCAGATCAGCGAAGAATCGTGTTGAGTGGGTTTGGGACCGAGGATACGCATCACTTGCTGCATACGTTGAATTGGGCGCCCGACGGATCAATGTTCATGAACCAATCGATCTATATCCACAGTCATGTTGAAACGCCTTGGGGCGTACGGCATATGAACGGTGGTGGCATCTGGCGTTTTCGTCCGGATTCCGTCGAGTTGGAGGTGCATTGCTTGGGGTTTGTTAATCCCTGGGGAACGATCTTTGATCGGTGGGGACAGAGTTTTGCAACCGACGGGGCTTATGGCGAAGGAATCAATTATGTCTTCCCGAACTCGGTCTTCGTCACTTCGCCGGGTGCCACCCGAATTGTCGGTGGAATGAATCCAGGAAGTCCGAAACATTGCGGATTAGAGATGATCAGTGGTCGGCATTTCCCCACGGAATGGCAAGGCAACATGATTGCCAATGACTTTCGGGCCAATCGAGTTTGTCGTTTTGAAGTGGAACCTCAAGGCTCGAGTTATCGATCCCGTCAACTGGAGGAAGTTATTCGCAGCACTCATCAGGCGTTTCGGCCAATTGACGCAAAAATGGGTGCTGATGGTGCACTATACATAGCCGATTGGTACAACCCAATCATTCAGCATGGCGAAGTTGATTTTCGCGACCCGCGGCGCGACAAGCAACGCGGCCGAGTGTGGCGTCTATCGTTTCCGGCCCGTGAGTTGGTGAAACGTCCAGATTTGACGACAATGAATCCGACCGAACTCTTGGAGCAACTTCGAGCTCCGGAACAAAGCACGAGAACATGGGCCAAGCGATTCTTGCGGCGCCATCCGAAGTCAGATGTCTTGGAGGCGATTTCGAAGGCCATCCGCACGACACAACAGGCAATGCCGTCGCCAGTTGACGAACGATACGCGATGGAACAGCAGTATTTACTGGAGCTATTATGGGCTGGTCTACATTTGGATCATTTGGATCGAGAGCTACATCGCGAGTTATTGTCGTCTCAGGATGGGCGAATTCGCGCGGCGGCCGTTCGGGTCGCGAGTGACTTCTTGCATCGAGCAGACCGTGCGGAATTGGTTCAAGTCTTGGCCAAAGCGATTCAAGACGAGCACCCGCAGGTGCGGTTGGAGGCGGTCGTGGGACTTCGGCGAGTTCCTGAATCAGGCTCCGCAACTATTGCCCTCCGTGCCTTAGAAAGGCCGGTTGATGCGAGCTTGGATTTTGCACTTTGGAAGACGCTGCGGGATCTTGGGCCGACTTGGGTTCCACTCGCGGAGAATGGCCAATTTGATTTCGGTGGGAACCCGGATTCACTGACGTTTGCCTTGAAGACAGTGGACTCGACTGACGTGGTACAACCGCTTCTGAAGTTGTTGAACGCCGAGAGTTTGAAGGGGGACGCAGCAAACTCAGTGATTCGCCAAATTGCCTTGACTGCGAATTCCGAACAATTGGATCAGTTGTTGCAATGGATCGAGCGACAGCCGGAGGCCAATCAGTTGCCGTGGGTGTTGATTGTGGGTACGGAAGGCAAAGCGGTTCCTAGTGCTCGGCCCAAGTTGCTTGCGGAACAAATTGAGAAATTGATTCGAGACGGCGATGCTCTTCCCCTCGATACGACCACTCAGCTCTTGCGAACGGCGGCGAAGTGGAAGGATCCCGCAACGGACAGTTTCCTGTGGCAGTTGGCGACTCAGGTCGGGGAATCGCAGGCGCCGGTCTCTGAAGCTGCGGTACGAGCGTGGGCGGAGATGCTGGTTGGAATCGACCCGGAATCACGACGTCAAGGCGCAGAACAATTCTTGAAACAAGCTGAAACTTGGAGTCCTGGGACGGCTCGGCGAAGATTGTGGGTTGGCCAAATTGCTCGGTGGGACGTGGAAAGTGCTGTGCCGTTGATTGCGGCAGAGTTAATGAGTTCTGAAACGGGTCATCTCTCCCAATTGCTTACCAACATCTTCGAACAAAAAGGAGGGCAGGAGGCCTTGGCAACCCACTTGGCCAGTGCGGGTATTCAATTGACTCCCGATGTTGCGCGGGAAGTCATACGCTTGCAGCGGGCATCGCCAGCCCCCCAGGAGTCGTTGGCGACAATCCTTCGCAAAGTTGGGCAATTGTCCGAAGCAGGGTGGAAGTTCTCAGCTGAAGAACAAGTGAAGTTCTTGCAGCGAATTGCTGCCGAGGGTGATCCGGTCGCTGGTGAATTGGTTTATCGCCGAAATGACTTGCAATGCATGAATTGTCATGCGATAGGCGGTGTTGGTTCGACAGTTGGGCCGGACATGATTTCGATCGGAGCCAGCGCCCCGGTCGACTACTTGTTGGATTCGTTGTTAAATCCTTCGTCAAAAGTTAAGGAGGGCTATCACTCGAAGAAAATCCTTACTGTTGACGGATTGATTGTGACGGGGATTGTGCAAAGCCACTCGGGCGGTGTTTATCGTCTCCGACTGGCGGATGGAAGTTTCAAGTCGATCGCGGAAACCGAAATTGAAGAAATTGCCGATGGAAGCAGCTTGATGCCAGCGGGCTTGTGCGATTCGTTAACCGCGAAAGAGCTGATCGATTTGACGAGCTTTTTGTCCAACCTGGGTCGGACGGATCGATTTTCCATTCGCTCAGATCGTTTTGCCCGAGCGTGGCAAGTCTTGGGCTGGGATCAACCAACGCATCATTTGCTCAATCGAACGAGCTTCGACAGTGTCACAGATGGTCAAGCGAGTTTGCCCTGGCAGCCCTTGTATCCGTTAGTCTCCGGAGGACTGCTGATGCAAGAATTGCCAACATATAAAATACATGCAAACGTGCCGCCGACCACATTTCTTAAAACATTGATTCAAGTAAATGAAGCTGGGCGAATGGAGTTACGTGTGTCGGATGCCAAAGGGCTGCAACTGTGGATCCAAGGCAAGCCAACTCCTGTGACAGGCAACACGATCATCATTGAGCGACCCATTGGCGAATGCGAAGTCATTCTAGCGGTCGATCGACAAGTTGTTGCACCTGAACTGAGCTTGGAAGTGATGGCAACGGAAAACGGATCGGCTGTTTTCAAATTACCGTTGTCGTTTCAATGACCGAAGGGCTTCAAAATCAGTCATCGATAACTTGAGCGAGGCTCCATTGCCAGTACAACGAACCCACAAACGAATTGTGATGGCGATTGCAATGCTGGTGCTCAGTTGGCTGGGAGCCAATCCAACGACGCAAAGTCGCGCGGACGATGACTTTTTCGAGGCTCGCATCCGACCGCTATTCGTAAATCATTGTCTTCCGTGTCATAGCGACGAGCAAGCCGAAGCTGGGCTCTCGTTGGAGTCTCGAGAAGGTTGGATTTCTCGCGACGTGATCAGTCTGGGTTCACCGGACCAAAGTCTTCTGATCAAGGTCGTGCGGGGTGAAGTAACCGACCTGCAAATGCCGCCTCCCGACAGCGATCGGAAGAGCTTAACGAAAGAGCAAATCCATGATCTCGAGCAATGGATCCGGGATGGGGCTGCGGACCCGCGGGCGAGGAACACCGCACCGGGTGGTCCGGCCAGACGTTCGCGGCAGTTCCAGATTACGGAGCAAGATCTCGCGCACTGGGCTTTTCAAGCTTTATCTCACGGCGACCACCAGGTCCATCGGAAATCAGACCCGCTGGCGGCTGGGCGAGCAATCGATGAGATTCTTAACCAAGTCCACGCAGCGCGCGGACTTCAGCCGTTGGCGAAAGCAGATCCGCGCGTCCTTGTTCGCAGAGCCTATTTTGATCTTTGGGGTCTGCCACCAGAACCCGAAGTTGTCGAACGATTCGCGGCGGATCCCAGCGATGCCGCTTGGTCCGAATTGATCGAACGATTGCTGGCATCGCACCATTATGGCGAACGCTGGGGGCGATTTTGGTTGGACTGGGTCAGATTCGCGGAATCGAATGGCTACGAACGGGACGGACCAAAGCCACACGCCTGGCGTTATCGCGATTACGTGCTGGAGTCGTTCAGTGCAGACAAGCCTTACGACCGGTTCCTGCAAGAACAGTTGGCGGGTGATTTATTGATCGCGGCGGAGGGGTTGACTCCGACCGAGCACGCAAGATCTTGGCGTGAGGCGATCATCGCGACGGGATACCATCGGCTGCATATCTGGGACGACGAACCGGACAATAGTCTAGTTTCTGAATACGACGATTTGGATGATGTGCTTGTGACAACCAGTGCGGCGATCATGGGCCTAACCATTGGTTGCGCTCGGTGTCATGATCACAAGTTTGATCCCGTAAGCCAGGCGGACTACTACTCACTTTTGGATATGTTTCGCGATATCGATCCCTATGGACTCACGATTCGAGGTGGAGGTGGTCGAGGGACTGGGCGAATCGAGACCTGGTTGTGTGCGGATTCGGAATTAGCGCAATGGCGTCAAGAATGGCAACAACAAATTGATTCGTTGCAAAGCCAAATGGAAAACGCACCCTCGCCGTTAGCTGAGGATTTGACAACGAAATTGGCTGCCTTGAAATCCCAAAAACCGCCTTTCGAGCAAGCCTTATCCATTCAGGCTCGTTCAGGCGAACGTCCGGTCACTCACGTTCTAGCGCGAGGCGATTTTAATAGCCCGCTGCAACCGGTCCACGCTGGCCTTCCAGAAGTGTTTGTGAAGTTAGGCTGGAATGGTCCAACCCTGGGTACAGTTGTTGAGCAGGACACGAGGCGAGCCATCAATCGCTTGGACTTTGCACGCTGGTTGACCGGAGAGGCCCGCGCACTGACGGCGCGTGTATTGGCGAATCGCATCTGGTTGAACCATTTCGGAAAAGGTATTGTAGAAACTCCTGACGACTTCGGTTACACAGGATTGCCGCCCACAAATCTTGAACTTCTGGATTTTTTGGCTGGTGAGCTGATCGTCAACGATTGGTCGATTAAGTCGTTGCACCGATCGATTATGTACTCGGTTGCCTACCGCCGAAGTTCTTCATTGTTATCGCCTGAATCTCAAGTCAACATCGCCATCGACGAAGACAATCGCTTGTTTTGGCGACAAAATTTGAGACGACTGGACGCCGAGAGCATTCGAGATTCACAATTGGTTTATGCCGGGGTGCTGCATGAAAAGCGTGGTGGCCCCAGTGTCTTCAGTGATCTCCCGAGCGAAGTTCGAGAAACTGCGAACCCAATATCATTGTCTTTCTGGGGCACGAGCCCGCCGGAAGAGCAAAATAGTCGTAGCGTATTCTTGTTTGTTAAACGCTCACTCAAACATCCCCTTCTAGAGGCGTTTGATTTTGCCAATAGTCATTCTCCGGTGGGGCAACGTTCGGTTACCACGGTATCCCCGCAGGCCCTGGTGCTTCTGAATGACGAGTTTGTGCGTCAACAAGCCGAACGAGTTTTTAGTCGAATTGCGTCGCAATGTTCGGAACGGGACGCACGAATTCAGGCGTTATGGCAATTGGTTTGGCAACGGCCTCCTTCCGAGGTCGAGTTGCAGATGGCCCTTCAATTCTTGACCACTGATGAAGATTCGCGGGACGAGACTCAACGATGGATCGTGCTAACGCGGGCAGTGCTTAACAGTAACGAGACGATTTACATCGATTGATCATCACCGCGGTGTTTGGAGTTAAACGCATGAACTTGCACGATCATCGAACCTACCTGACAACGCGGCGACAGTTTGTCTCAACTTTGGGTGCTGGGTTTGGTTCACTCGCGTTGGCTTCGATGCTGGACGCGAATGCAGCTTGGCCGAATGAGCTGCGCTCTGCCGCTCCGAAAGACGATCGCTCGAAGTTGCTGTTGAATCCGATGGCAACTCGATCCCCAATGTTGCCGACCAAAGCCAAGGCCTGCATATTCTTGTTCATGTTTGGCGGTCCTTCACAAGTGGACTTGTTCGATTACAAGCCGGAACTTCAAAAAAATGACGGTAAGACGATTGCGAATGAGTTCCGGCGCGGAGCCATCACGAACGCAACACTGCAAGCCAGCCGCAGGACGTTTCAACGGCACGGACAATCGGGCTTGTGGTGCTCGGATGCCTTGCCGAATCTCGCGAAACACATGGATAAGTTGGCGGTCGTAAGATCGCTTACCAGCGACTCTTTCGCACACGGCAGCGCATTGTTGCAAATCCATAGCGGGCGAATCTTGCAGGGGCATCCATCGTTGGGATCTTGGATCACCTACGGTTTAGGCACCGAGAATCAGAACTTGCCTGGCTATGTTGTGATGTTGGATCCACGCGGCGGTCCAACGAGCGGTTCTTTGAACTGGGCCAGTGGCTACATGCCGGCAGCATTTCAAGGGACCGTATTTCGATCGGAAGACCCAGCGATTAGGAACTTGGTCGCGACTGACGGTGCAACTCGCGAGGAAACCCGACGCGAGATCAACTTGATCAACGGCTTGAACCAAGAGCACTTGAAGCAACATCCAGGATATAGCGAATTGGAAGCTCGGATCGCCAGTTACGAACTGGCGTATCACCTCCAAGCGGCTGCACCGGAGGCATTGGACTTGTCGCAAGAGTCGGAAGCCACTTTGAAACTTTATGGAGTTAACGAACCCAAGCCGGATTGGCATCCGTTAGCCTTGGGCCCCAGTACCTTTGGAAGGCAATGTCTTGTTGCCAGACGTATGGTGGAGCGCGGGGTACGCTTTATTCAGATTTATTCCGGCGGCGGAAATGCGGGTGGGCAGAATACTTGGGACGGCCATCACGGGATCGAGGAAAACTTGAAGCTACACTGTCCGGAAGTGGACCAGCCGATCGCGGCGTTGCTGACGGATTTGGAGCAGCGTGGGTTGTTGGAATCGACCTTGATCGTTTGGGGTGGTGAGTTTGGACGGATGCCGGTTTCAGAAACTTTTAATACGGGCGGTAAACCTGGCGGACGCGATCACAATCCTAAGGGATTTACCTACTGGCTTGCGGGCGCAGGAGTAAAGCCAGGGATTGCGGTCGGAGAAACCGACGAAATCGGCGAAGTCGCCACGGTCGATCCATTTCATCTGCGCGATCTCCATGCAACCATTCTCCATTTGATGGGCTTGGATCATAAGCGATTGACCTATTTTCACGGTGGTTTGGATGAAAAACTGACAGGGGTGCTGGATGCTCATCCGATTCGACAAATCCTTTAGGGTTTAGGTGAAAATAAAATTGATTTTGGGGACATTGGGCGATATCTTTTGGATGTTGTCGCGGCAGAGGCATCCTGTCCGGTGGCGCGCTATTGCGAAAAGAGGATAACGAAATGAGGCATAATTGCTGCTACGCTATCTGCCTGATGGTTTGGGCATGGCTTAGCTGGACAGACTTATCTCACGGGGCCGCGGGGTGCGCTCGTTTGCCAGACGATTTGGATGGCGAGCAAGTTCGTCAGAGTATCCAAAGGGGCGTCCGCTTCTTGCTAAATGAGCGAGTCGATCGCGGTTACTGGCGTGAGAATACTGCCTATCGCGGCGGTAACCCGGCACTGGTTGTTCTGGCCTTATTGAACGCCGGTGTTGACCCGAATTCACCGGAATTGCGAGAGCCAATTCGTAGACTATCCACGGAGCAACCGCTTTCGACTTACGCTTCGTCATTGATCGTAATGGTTCTAGCGGAGGCGGATCCGATTCGCTATCGACCACAGATTCGGCTGCATGTGGATTTTTTGATTTCTAAGCAGGAAGGCGGAGGCGGATTCGGTTATGGTCATGCGAACGTTGGTGCGCCTGATTCTAGTAATTCCCAGTTTGCGGTTTTGGCTTTGCATGAAGCGCAAATTGCTGGAGTGGATATCGATCGTCAAGTCTGGCAAAGAGCGCAAAAGTACTGGGAAGGTGTCTTTGTTGAAGGAACTGGCTGCTTTGAATATCGCGCTAACGCCGGCAATCAAACTGGTAGTATGACTTGTGCCGGGGTCTGTTCGGCATTTTTGATTGCCGAGAACTTGCATCCGGGAGCGTCGATCGTCCAAGGAAATCAGGTGACTTGTTGTCAAACTCCGCCGGAGAATAAGTTGGTGAATGGAGGCCTGAAATGGCTGGGTCGCAACTTCTCGGTTGCCAATAATCCCACCATCCCGAGAAATGATGGACACAGTGGCGCCTTGTATTATTACTTGTATTCTTTGGAGCGAACCGGCCGAATCACCGGACGCCGTTTTATAGGTTCTCACGATTGGTATCGCGAGGGCACGAAGAGTTTATTGGAGAAGCAAAATCTAAAGGGTAGTTGGACGAATCAAGCTTCTTATGGGGAAACGGATCCCTTAGTAACGACCTCGATGGCGTTGCTCTTCTTGTCCAAAGGGCTGCGTCCAATTTTGATTGGCAAGTATCAACATGGTGAAGAAAACTCTTGGGATCCCCATCCTCAAGGAGTTCACTTTCTAACTCGCTACGTCGAGAAAGCCTGGACCAGAAAATTGAACTGGCAGACAATCGAGGCAAGTCATGCCACCGCTGATGACTTGATGGAAGCGCCGGTACTGCATATTACCGGGGATCGACGACTCAAGTTGACGTTCGAGCAGATCGCTAATCTCAAGAAGTACGTTGATAACGGCGGCTTTTTGCTGATTGAAGCCCAAAACGGTTTTGACTGTCCGTCAGCGAGGCTATTTGATCAAGACGTGCGTGAATTGCTTTCCGTGATTTACCCGGATACGAAACTGGAAGTATTGAAGCCCGAGCATCCCGTTTGGAATAGTCACTTTCCACTTAAACCGGACCAGGATTTTCCTTTGTTGGGGATTCAATCGTGTTGCCGGACGAGCGTCATCTATTGTGCCGGTCCGATTTCAGGTTTTTGGGAACTCAACCGTCCTAAACAGCAGGAGTACGGCGACGCGGTTCGACAAAAAATTACCTATTCGGTTCAATTGGGAACCAATATCTTGGCGTTTGCCACCGGAAACGAACTGAAAGATAAACTGGATCGGCCAAAGCTGGACAACGAACAGTTGGTCAAGAACGTCGTGGGGCGAAGAATTTTGGTGCCGAAACTCCGCCATCAAAGTGGCTTCGATGATGCTCCCATGGCGTTGTCTAACCTGCTACGTCGAGTCAATACGGATCGTGGCGTACAGTTCACGACGCAAGCTGAATTTGTCGATGCAAACTTGGAGAGTCTCTTGGATTTTCCAATTGTCTTTGTTCATGGTCGTGGCAAGTTTTCGCTGTCTGACAAAGAGCGAGAGGCCTTGAGTATCCATATTCAACGCGGTGGGTTTGTCTTTGGCGATGCGATTTGCGGAGACAAGTCATTCGCGGAGTCGTTCCGCGAAGAAATGCAAAAGCTAATTCCGGAAGCGACCTGGGATGCCCTGGATAAATCCGACCACGTTTTTTCGGATCGATATGGTGGTTACGACATCCAACAAGTGCAAATGCGACTGCCCGATGCGCCGGGCGGACAGGCAGCAGGGTATGTGCCAACAGATCCGAAGCTTGAAGCGCTTAAGGTTGGCGACCGTTATCGCGTCATCTTTTCGCCGTACGACATCAGCTGCGCCTTGGAAAGTGGAACAAGTTCGTCTTGTTATGGCTATTCCGTTGAGGACGCGGCAAGAATTGCGGCGAACGTGATGTTGTACTCTTTACAACCGTGAGTTCATTCTTGGCGCCCATGGACCGGGTCCAAGAGTTGCTCGCGCGCGGCGGTGACAAGGCGGGCGGCCACGGGAAGCCATGCGATCTGTTCGGGGTGAAAAGGCTCTAATCCGACGCGGACTAGAATGCGGTTGATTCGATAAAACAAGCCGGCGTCCGTTTTGTAGTCGTAGAGAAAACGCTCGTTCAGAAAAAACGAATGCATGGGCTCGAACTTTGGCAGTTCGCGCCCCGTGATTGACTCGACCGCATGGCGAAATTCGTGTCGATCGACCTCGGCGAATATCTGATACAGTCGATCCAGTAACGCGGGTTGTTGTTCCATGATGGAACGGTCCAGCAACATCTCGATGCTAATATGGGCCACGAACCAAGATCGTAAACCGCGCGGGTCTGGGTAGGTCGTCCGTAGATGTTGCGACAATTGATCTTGCAACTTAATGAACATCGAGGAATTGTGGAAACGATGGTCGTCGTCGTGATGTTGCACGACTCCTGCTGCGATTTCTCCGACAAACTTGTCTGCGGAGGAAACCAAGCCAGCGGCCTGACGACGTCGGGCTCGAGCGCGTCGATCGACCATGTTCATGAAATCGGGGACTAAAGTCCCGAGGGCGAACCAGGGGCGTTCAAGAAACCGATGGGCGTGAGCAAGGTAGTTCATGGAATTTAGTCGTGAGAAATCGTCGGCATTTGAATTCGACGTTGCCTTGCTACTTCGTACAAAAGAATTCCCGCGGCCACACTCAGATTCAAACTATCTGCAATACCGGCTTGGGGAATTCGAATACCGGGGATCGACGGGACTTGCCAATCTGCGGTGAGTCCAGTTGCTTCACTACCCAACGCAATGACGACTGGCGCTCTCTCTTGCTGCGAAAAGTAGGAAACGTCCCAATATTCGTGGGAAGCTTGAACGCGGGCGGCGAAAGGACGTAAGTCATGCTTTTGCAGCCATTGAATGGCTGCTGGCGTTTCGGTCATGACATATGGAACGGAAAACACGGTCCCCAGACTGGCCCGAATCGCATTCGAGTTCTCTGGTGAGACATAAGTGGACGCCAGTAAAATACCCGCGACTCCGACCGCGTCGGCGGTACGAAAGATTGCGCCAAGATTCCCTGGTTTTTCGATTCCTTCCAAGATGAGATAGATGGATCCGGTCGCCGGTTGGGGCCATTCGTCTAGGTTGTTTTTCTGAGTTCGAGCGATCGCGACGACACCTTCGTCTCGTTCTCCGTATGCGATCTTGGCAAACGCCATCGGGCTAGTGTCCCAAACCTCGATTTTTTTTCTGGCCGCGGCGTCTTGCAATTCGCGGGCCGATTCCTCCGTCAACAACTCGCGGCATACAATCAGGGTTTCAACAGGGGCACCAGACGCGATCGCGCGGAGAGATTCGCGCACTCCGTCGATCAAGTAGCGTTCGGACTGGTGCCGACCTCGCGAGGAGCGGAGTTTTGCCGCCGTTTTGATTCTAGGATTTTGTGGGCTTTCAATACGGTCCATGACCGTCAAAGATCATCGCCCATTCGCCCAAATGCAAGGGGACTGTCCCCACAGCACTCGGCCGGGTGACAGGCACTCGGTGGGGACAGGCACCTCGGCCACAGAATTGGGGACAGGCACTCGATTGGGACAGGCACTCGGCCGGGGGACAGGCACCTCTGCCACGGAATTGGGAGCCATCGGTGGGGACAGGCACCTCGGCCACGGAATTGGGGACAGGCACCCGGCGGCGGACCCGGTGGGGACAGGCACTCGATTGGGACAGGCACTCGGTGGGGGACAGGCCCCGCAATCGCCGGCTTTTCGGATTTTCCGAATGGGGGCAGGCACCGCTGCCACGGACACTGCAGCCACTGGAGCACTCGGCCGGGGGACAGGCACCTCTGCCACAGAATTGGGAGCCATCGGTGGGGACAGGCATCGCTGCCATTTTTATCGGCACGACGGATTTTAGATTGCTTAATTGCAAGGCATTGGTTCGTTGGTCTGTTTTGCCAGTGAGACGCGTTATGTGAATTCGGACGCCATAACGAGTTCAATATTGGATGTAACGGAAGAACCGGCAACTTTAGTGCTCGATGGCACGCTGATTGCGTAGCTGAATCTATCGTGAGCAGTGCCTAGTAGATGCGAAGCTCGCATAAAATTGGACCACTCCAGCTCCAGTCTTGGGATCGGGTTAACTGACGCGGCTATCCGTCCCAGGGCTGGAGCTTTTTTGTTTTTGGTCGTTCTGTCTTTTCGAAGTCCGTTGGTTGGGTTACCCTCAGTCGTTTGCGTTGTCGACGACTGCTTGTTGGGAGAACTCCATTGGCGAAACAATCCAAGTCGGATCAGTTGCTTGCCTCAGACTCAGTCAGTCTGCTCCGAATTCTCGAACTGAGATTCAACGAAAATGGTCATCGGCATCCCAAGTTGAAGTGGGGTCCAATCGAAAAGAAGCTCATCGCCCAGCCCGAATCCATTCGTTCGCTCGGGCAGATGGAAGCGACTGGTGGCGAACCTGATGTGATTGCATTGAACCGTTCCTCGGGCGAGTTTTGGTTCGTTGATTGTGCGCCCGAAACACCCCAAGGTCGCCGCAGCATTTGTTACGATCGCGCGGCTTGGGAGTCACGCAAAGAACACAAGCCCAAGACCAGCGCTACCGAACTTGCGGCAGAGATGGGCGTCGAACTGCTCGACGAATCGCAATATCTCCAGTTACAGGAACTGGGGCCTTTCGATCAGAAGACCTCAAGTTGGCTCTGGACGCCGCCGTCGGTTCGTCAGCTCGGTGGGGCATTGTTCGGCGATTATCGATTTGGCCGCACGTTTATTTATCATAACGGAGCTGAATCCTACTATTCTGTCCGCGGATTTCGGGGCCTACTTAAAGTGTGACCGTCGACGGGTCTACGACTTTAGTATCTGCTTGATCACTTGGCCGTGATCGATTTCCAAGCGTTTCCTCCCCGGGATTTCTAGACGCCGCGAATCCAAACCCAACTGCTGTAAAATGGTGGCGTGAACATCCGTGACATAATGGCGATCCTCGACCGCATGAAAGCCGATTTCATCGGTCGAGCCATGGGTCATTCCACCACGAATCCCTCCACCTGCCATCCAAACACTAAAACCAAAAATATGATGATCGCGACCATCAGATCCTTGCGAACCAGGAGTTCGTCCAAACTCGGTGGCGAAGACCACCAGCGTATCATCCAGTAATCCCGATCGCTTTAGATCGGCCAATAATGCTCCGATCGGTTGGTCCACCGCCAACGCGTTGCTCGCGTGATTGCCTTTCAAGCCGCCATGAGCATCCCAACTGCCCGCACCTCCGGCTCCATGCTGAACTTGAATGAAGCGAACGCCCCGTTCGGCCAAGCGACGAGCGGCCAGCATCTGATGTCCGAACGCTTGGCAGTGGGGAAGGTCCAGGCCATACAACTGTCGAGTCTCCGCGGTCTCGGTTGAAAAGTCAAACACTTCGGGAATCGATCTTTGCATGCGAAACGCCAATTCATAGGCCGAGATTCTCGCCGCCAACGTCGAATCATCGGGCAGAGACTTCGCTTGCTGCTGATGGAGTTCCCGCAGCAACTCCACGCCAATGCGTCGCGAGTCTGCCGAAATGGACTCGGGTCGGTTCGCGAAGTCCAAGGGTTGGCTCGGGTCAACTCGCAAGGGAACTGCATCGTGAGCTGGCCCCAAGTAATGTCCATCCCGCCGATTCCAATACTCGCGGTTCCCAAACGAGATATACTGCGGCAGGTTATCATTTAGCGATGCCAAGCCATAATTGACCCAAGCCCCTAAATTGGGATAGCTTCCGTCATTCATGTGTCGGCCCGAGTGAAATTGGGTTTGAGCACCGTGGTTACTGTCGGTGGTCCACATCGAGCGAATCACGGCAATGTCGTCGATATGGTTGGCGATATGCGGAAACCAATCGCTGACCTCGATCCCACTTTGGCCGTGTTGTTTGTACCCCACTTGCAAGGGATACAATTCGTTTCGCTGGTTACCGTTAGCATCCGGTACCGCCAATCGTTCGAGCGCCAACTTGGCTGGATCTTGAACGTCCGCAAAGGGCGTTTCGGCAATCGTTTTGCCCGCGTACTTGTTCAGCATCGGCTTTGGATCAAAGCTTTCCATATGGCTGACGCCACCATTCATGAACAGCCAAATCACTCGCTTTGCCTTGGCTGGAAAATGAGGCTGACCATTCGGCGGTCGCCAATCGTCCGTCGGCGAGGCCGCACGCGTCCACCCATCTCCATGCAGCATCGCGGCCGCAGCAACTGCCGCAAATCCAGACAGTGCCTGGCGTCGATTAGGATTGAAAGGTCCGTTACTCATGAAGAGGTTCCTATCGGATCGAAACAAAGTCGTTGTGATTCAGCAAGACCCAAACCAGATTTGCCGTGGCGTTTTGGGTGACGCTCTTCTGATCAGTTGAATCGGCGTCCAGTTCCCGCCATTGCGTCATGGCTTCTCGACAGCTTTTCAATTCATCCATCGAACACGCCCGCCCCAGGACCACTACGAATGCACGCTGGATCAGGTCACCGTCTTCCAGTAACTCTACGTCTAATGAGCCATCTTCTATTTCCTGCGACAAGGTAACGATTCGCGAGGCAATAGGCGATAATAACTGGTTGGTCAAATCACTGTTGGCCAGAGCCAAGGCCTGCTGCGGCACGACACTCTGTTCACGTCGGTAGCACTCCATGACAGAAGCTTCATCGAAGGAAGTCAAAAACACATTTCGGTCATTATTTGAGTGGAAAAAGTACAGACTGCGTCGCCGCGAGTTCGCCTGCTGGTCTGCTGGAATGGGGGGGCCGCCTGGGGAAGCATCCAACTGTCCAGCCAAGTCCAACAGTGAATCTCGTACCACCTGCGATTCCATACGGCCCACAGGTCTTCGCCAATAAAACTGATTGTCAGGGTCAAGCGAATGATTGTGCTGGGTCCATTCATTGCTGGCTTGCGAAGACATCTGATACGTGGCCGACTGGACGATCAAGCGATGGATGTGCTTCATGCTCCAGCCGCTCTCGATTAGTTCGCAGGCTAACCAGTCCAATAGCTCTGGGTGAGTCGGTGGAGAGCCATTACGCCCAAAGTCAAATACCGATGGTACCAGCGGTTGTCCGAAGTGGCGGTTCCACAAATGATTGATCGCCACGCGGGCTGTTAGGGGATTCCGAGCATCAACCAGCCAATTCGCTAACGCCGTTCGTCGCCCCGTGCTGGTTGCCGGAAACGTGACAGTCGGATCATCTTTACCAGAGAATAAGAACCGAGTCGCCGACCATTGACTGCCCACCAACGGAGTAAAGCTCGTTGCGGGCTCGTTTAGTCCTTGTTCTGCCGCTTGTACACGTTCCAACGCTTGCTGCTGTTGTTGTTTGATTTCAGCACTCTGAGAATTTGTGCTTCGTTGACGAAGTTCCAATTCCAATATCGCCAAGCGAGCGGCTTCCAGTTCGGCGAATCTCTCGGCCTTGCCTGCCGCCTGAGTCAACCGCTGGCGAGTCTCCTCCGTCGCAGAATCCATTTGTTGGGCCGCGAGCCCGCGCTGGCGAACACTCTCGACTTGGGCTGCAGCCCACCGTTGTTTCGCTTGCGCGATTCGCCATTCTAGATCGGCTCGGTCGGCCAACCACTTCGCACCGGCGACCGTGTTCCGATCGGGGGAGATGTTTGGGGCTTCGCGCAAAGCGACATGAGTGGGCAAAGTCGTCAACCGCACGTGTTCCAATGTTGCCAAGGCGTCAAAGGTCGTGAATTGAAGGAAGCCAGTACGTCTCGCCAACGGCGATCGCCAGACCAATACGAGTTCCTGGTCCAGAAACACATTGACCAAAGTTCCTCGAACTTGGATTCGGAGTTCGTAACTTCGCTCCAATTCGATTGGTTGGGAAATCGCCGCTTCACCTGGATATTGCCATTGAGACCCTTGTCGATAGGACGCCTGAACTTTTGGGCCGCCCGCGTACGCACTGATGTACACGCTGTGCGCCGAATCATTCGAGCTTGCTTCGCTCAAGGGATCGACTTGTGATTCGTCGAACGAGATGCCAACGCTCCGCCACTGACTTCCACCGCGAATTTTCACACGCATGGTCACATCAAAATCCGCCGGTGCGTCACCTCGCCAACGCAACACGGAATGTTGAGGTCCATCTTGATTTTGCCTCAAGGCATTCGGTTCATGTTGCCATTGTCCACCCAGCACTTGCCAACGTTCCGGGTTGAGCTCCGCAAAGTTATCATCGATCAGCGTCGTTGCTGCGTCAGCAGACGGCAGATCGGTTTCCGAGTCTCCTTGGGGTACTCCCATATCTGGTGATGCCGAAACCATAGTGGATAAATGCTTCTGGGCCTCGACCGCCGCTTGCTCGGCCTTCGCGAGTTCCGTGTCTGTCTGCGTCAACACTTGCTGAGCAGCCTCGAGATGATTTTGCATGACCCAAGGTTGCCGGTCCACATGAAACGCGGCAGCCGGAAGTGCCACCGGCTGAATCTCCAACTCAGCCCAGGTCAAAAAGTCGGGCAAACCGGGAGCAAGTGCTAATGACTTGTCGGGTTGTTTCTCATCACCTCGAATCAGGCGATGTGTCGGCGCATCAAGCCATCCGTCGAAGGCTCTTGGGATGGCGTTGACGGACAAATTTGGCTCGCCCGGAACCATGTCGTTGCGAACGTGATACGGCTCAAAAAAAGCACGTAGTCGATAATAGTCCGTCTGAGTGATGGGGTCGTATTTATGGTCGTGACATTTGGCGCAATTGGTGGTCAGGCCTAGCATGGCCTTGCCGAAGTGTTCGACCGTTTCTTCCATCCAAGGGTGACGATTGAACAGGTAATAATTGCGAGCCAAATACCCGGTCGCTCGCAAATCGGCTTGATCCAAGGGCGTTAGTTCATCGGCTGCCAACATCAGACGCAGCATCTCGGCGTAAGAGCGATCTTGATTGAGGTTCTCGACCAGCCAATCGCGCCAATGAAACAAATGCTTCTGGCTGTTGCGAAGTTCTTCGCCCAATCCCCACCAATCGCTGTAGCGCCAGATATCCATCCAATGTCGAGCCCAACGCTGCCCGTGACGTGGATCCGCCAACAGCTGATCAACGGTCGCCGCGTACCATTCGTTGGGTGAGACGTGCTGGAGCTGCCAAGCGGTCTTGGGATCCGGTGGCAAGCCAATCAGGTCCACATGCAAACGCCGAAGTAGTATCGAAGGTGCTGCCGATTCCGCCGGCTTCAGCCCCAAATCAGCATGTTTCTGAGCGACAAAGGCATCAATCGGATTGCGAACCCATGCTTGGTTGGCCACGACCGGCACTGGAGGACGTGTGATCGGTTGAAACGCCCAATGCTGGCTGGGATCGGGCTCCGGTTCTTCAGCAACCGGCCCAACCGCTCCGGCGGCAATCCATTGTTTCAGGACTTCGACTTGTTCGGTCGAGAATGCTTCGCCTTCGTGTTCCGGCGGCATTCGTTCCGAAAGATCGGCCGCGGCGACTCGGCGGACCAGTAGGCTTTGTTCAGGATCTCCGGGGACAATCGCGGTTCCTGAATTTCCACCTTGCACGAGCGAGCGAACCGTGTCCAATCGCAAGTCGGCTTCTTGTTTTAGTGCGCCATGGCAAGCATAACACCGCGACAAGAGCGGCTTGACCTGGGTCAGATAAAGCGAGTCATCATCCGAAGCTTCGTGACCCGAACCGGTTTTCGCAACGAGCAAAAACACAGTCAAGCCGACGGCAAGCAAGGCAGGCGGGAGGTGCATGGCAGTACCGGTGGGATAATGCGAAACGGGACAAAAGGTCTCGTTCCGCGTTATGAAATTTGCCAAATGTCGCCCCAAGTTGCCCGTTATTCTACCAGAAGCAAGTCGAAATTGTGAGCTGATCGCGTGATTCGTCCGAACCATCTTGGAGCTTCGACGCTCTGAATAAATGCAACGCCCCCTCGAAAACCGCAGGCACATTCCGGGTAACGAAAGTAGCAGGCACCCTCCGTGCGCCGTCCGCTGATCTTTTCGATACTCGTGCCATGTGCCTGTTAAGGCGAATGGAATAACCCTACAACCGTCAATCACTGTACGGCATTTCGTTTGGGCACGGCGCCATGTGAGTTGGACTCGCGAGCCGAACTTCGTTGGGCGGGATCGTGGTACGGCGTTATTTGATGAACGCCCATTCGAATGATTTTCGTCGGCCGCGTGCCGGGTGAGACCTTGTCCTTTTCGAGACGATGCATGAAATACAGGAAACGTGGGCCCGCACGATCAAGTGCAGCCAACGGAGAGTTTGACGACGAAGACCGCAAGTTTCTGATAAGTCAAAGACAGGGCCGACGGCCTAGTCGTCCAAGAGATGTTGATCGTCGTAAAGCCAAGCAGCTTTGTCGTCAGGTCGCGACTACTTTGGATTTGGTACTATCGGGCGAATGCCACGACGCCGATTTGCATTCTTTGCGAGTCGTCTGCGTGGAAGCAGCCCCCGACTCGTCGCGGCTGTGTGTGACGGTCGTCCCCGAAGTGGCGGCTCACGAATTTGATCTCAAGCGAATTGAATCACGGCTGGCCACGCAGGCCGGTCGCCTTCGCGCCGAAGTTGCCGCCGCGATTCATCGAAAACGCGCCCCCACACTTGTGTTCCACGTCTGCCCACCCATGAACATCGATCCTGCTCACAGCATTTCCCCAGACTGCCAAGTCTAGATCCGTCACCATCCGAGTTCAACTCCGTCGAGCCCTCAATGGCTTCATTCAACCGCCAAGCCCCGCACTAGCCGCCATCAAGCTCGGTCGGACGCATCAACCAACTGATCGGGACGCGTCTCGATGCGATCGACGGTGAGGACCTCGACGTTGCGCATGGTTCGGCATGCCAAGTTTGCCAAGCAAATAAACCTCGACTATACACTCGACTCCCGTTCTAAAAACCTACTGGCTTCCTTAAATCTGCTGGAGATTTCAATTTGACTTTGGTGGTCGTGTTTGGTTGGAATTGGAGAGTTTGGTGCGAAGGGTTGGGACGAGGTGTTGGAGCTCGGGCCTTGTCCGCCAATCGTGTCTGGGTCTTGGTGTTGGCAGGGGAATGGATGGCAAGGGAATTATTAGTGGTGGCGGGATTTTGGCAAAAGATGTTCGGCAAAAGATGTTTGGATTCAGGATTCTAGTTCACGACAGAATATCGTTCGGGGCGAAGCTGGTTTATGGATTGGAACAAGCTGGGTTTCTGATTTCTTTTACCAACGATCTTTTACCGTTGGTTCAGCAAGCCAAGATTGGCAAGCAAGTAGTTCTCTTTCACAAGCACGACTCTGTTTTCGAAAATCTGCGGTTCTCTTTGAATCTGCTGGAGATTCCGAATCGACTTCGGTGGTCGGGTTCTGTTGGATCTGAAGGAATTGCGTACGCGAAATTGGGCAAAGGAATTCGGGCAAAGGAATGTGATGTCTGAGGAATGGTTGGCAAGGGAATGAATGGCAGGGGAATGGATGGTAAGGGAATTATTAGTGGCGGCGGGATTTTGGCAAAGATGTTCGGCAAAAGATGTTTGGATTCAGGATTCTAGTTCACGACAGAAAATCGTTCGTGGCGAAGCTGGTTTATGGATTGGAACCAGCAGGGTTTCTGCTTTCTTTTACCAACGATCCTTTACCGTTGGTTCAGCAAGCCAAGATTGGCAAGCAAGTAGTTCTTTTTCACAAACACGACTCTGTTTTCGAAAATCTGCGGTCCTCTTTGAATCTGCTGGAGATTCCGAATCGACTTCGGTGGTCGGGTTCTGTTGGATCTGAAGGAATTGCGCGCGAAATTGGGCAAAGGAATTCGGGCAAAGGAATGTGATGTCTGAGGAATGGCTGGCAAGGGAATGGATGGCGAAGGAATTTGTGGCGGTCGGTTTTGGTAATGAATGTTTGGCAACGGGGTTTCGGATTCAAGATCGGGCGTGCGGAAAATGACGACCTCAGACCAAGCACACAGACAGAACGCAATGATCTCGGTTGTTGTTTTCTTTCACCAACCATTACTTTTGTCGGCCTTGCCGGCCTTTTCTGATCGTGATACGAATCAAATCGGTGGCTCGCGCCTACCGGCTAGGGTTGTTTCGGCCCATTCTCGCCTGTGGTTCCTGGAAGGGATGCTTCAAAGCTTTGCCCTAAACGCCAGCGTGGTTCCGGTCGTGATGAATCCTGGCTCCGCCGAGCGAGCTTAGCGACGGCCCTCCGGAGTTTGGAAGACTTTTGTCGGAGTGTGAACGGTCCACGACCTCGGGGCAGAGAAACAGTGTGCTTCGGGAAAACGACTAGGTTCGTTTCAACCGCATCAACACAACGCCGAGAATGATGGCTGCTCCGCCGATGTATTGGGCGACGAGCATCGGTTCGCTCAAGAAAATCCAGCCGCCGACGACCGCCACTAGTGTCACCACGTTTTGATACACACCGGCTCGTGAACCGCCTAGTTGCCTGACGCCATAGTGCCAAGTCGCATACGCGATTCCGGTCGAAATCAAACCCGAGTACAAAATGGCCAGCGCGTTCGCCGGTACCAACAACTGCTGCATCGACTCCGGCAGAAACGGTGCACAGATCGTATAATGCAAAGGCATCGTGATCAAGCTGCTCAGAAACGCCAGTCTAAGGGGGCTGATCGTTTGCAATAGCGGTCGGCTGACCACTGTCGCCCCCGCCCAAGTCATGGCCCCGCATAAAATGAACGTATTGCCGAGCAAATAACCCGCAGAAAAATCAATCGTCGGATTCTGCAACAACACGAACAGCGTGCCGACAAAGGTTACTCCTAATCCCAGCCATGCGGTAACTGGCAGTCGCTCGAAAACGAACAAGAAAGAAAAAATCGCGGTCCACATGGGCATCGAAGACAACAACAAAGCTGTGTTGCCAGCCGTTGTCCGCGAGATGCCCAAGAAGAACACGACCTGGTACAAGAAGCCATTCAAAAACGCAAACAAAAAGAACCAATGCCACTTCAAGGGAGTGGCCGACCGCGGGCGATAACGAGACTCCAGCCACGCCAGCACACCCAAAACGATCGTCGCCAACGTCAGCCGCGAAGCATTAAACACCCACGGATTGAGTTGGGCCAGCGCCGACTTGACGACCAAGAGGTTCGCGCCCCACGAAAGGGCCGTGAACCACAAACAGAACTCCGCTTTCCAAGCCGCACTCAACCAAGATTGAGGCGTCGCCCGCATCTCGAAAGGCGCGGGCGCATTATCCGAAGAATAATGCACCGCAGTGCCTTCTACGTTCCGATCACTCTGCGCCGAGACAATCGTAACCGCATCGCTGAGTGGGTTTGTCGGGTTCGAGCTTGAAGGAGGTGAATGGCGCGAGCTTTCAGTCACGACTGACCTTCTCCAATACTTCCTTCATCCGCAGCCAGGCCTTTTCGCGACCAGTGCGATTGGCCTCGTTGGCGTCCGGTGCTTCGCCGGCCCTCATGAAGCCGTGCCCAGCACCGTCATACAAAACGGCCTCGTATTGTTTATTGGCTTCTTTCATCAACCGTTCCGATTCGGGGATGGACGCATTGACTCGGGCATCGTTGCCACCATAGAACCCGATCACTGGGCAATTGATCTTGGCAATGTCGGCCGCAGAGGTTGGTCCTGAGCCATAAAACGGCAAGGCGGCCTTGATGGAATCATTGTTGGTTGCGAAGCGAAACGTTTGACTGCCGCCCCAGCAGAAGCCCGTGACGACAACTTTCCCATTGCAGGCTGGCAAGGTGCGAACGTAAGCGACCGCCGCATTCAAGTCTTTGGTGATTTGGTCCGGAGGTAAGCTGCCGATGGCCTTCCGTGCGGCATCCACATTTTCAAACGAGCTGGTGTTTCCACCGTCAGGTCCGGCGCCGGACAGCAAGTCGGGAGCGATCGCGATGTAACCGGCCTCGGCCAATTGATCGGCAACCCCGCGAACCCAATCCGTCAATCCGAAAATCTCGTGAATGACAATGACTGCGGTGGCTTTGTCAGCGACTTCCGGGTAGACCACAAACGCATCGACCTTTCGCGAATCGTGCTCCAGCACGACCCATTCGCCGTGTCGAGGCGATTTTTCCAATCGTTCTTTGGCCCAATCTTGAGCCAACGCCGAATTCATTCCGTTCGCCACAATCAACGCGACGAAGATAAAGAGCCCAATTTTCCAGCCATTTTGCATGTCATTTCTCCTTTGGTTCGTAAACGTGTCTTGGTATCCATGTATTGGTGCGATTTCACAAGCTGACTTGAAGCTTCGATCAACTTCCTGTGCACGCCCAGTCTTAGTGTAAATTAGAAACGCCAACGAAGTAACGCGTTTCGCGACATTGTTCCCTTCGCGGCAAAACATTTGCCTGCGATTACCAATTCATCCCAGGCATCTTCGAATCCGGCACCTGCAACAAATCGCTTTCCATCGAAGCTACAGGAAAGGAACAATAATCGGCGGCATAGTAGCCGCTGGGGCGATGATTTCCGCTGAGTCCACAGCCGCCGAAAGCCAGCTTGCCGCTGGCGCCGGTGGTCTGGCGATTCAGGTTGACGACCCCTGCGCGGATCGTTGCGATAAATTCGTCCCAATCGCTTAACCGTTGCGTCAACAATCCTGCGCTTAAACCATACTTGGTCCGGTTGGCCAAGTCGATGGCAGCGGCCAAGCTGGGGACCCGATACACTTGCAAGACGGGCCCGAAACATTCTTCATCTGGGGCGCCCGTCGCGTTCGTCATCTCGATCAAACCAGGTGTGACCAGCGCCGGTTGATTGTCGAGCATGTGCGGTGCCAGAATCGTCGTCCCGCCTGCTGCCAACAATTGTTGCCAAAAATCAAAGACCAATCGACCGGCTTGAGGCGAGATCAAGCTGCCCATAAATGGTTCAGGTTGCTGGTCGTACCAACCGACGGAAAGGGCCGCCGCACGTCGGGCCAGTCGCGCCAGTAACTCGGTAGTCTGGTGATCTTCGACCACGATCAAGCGTCTCGCGCAGGTGCATCGTTGGCCCGAGGTGATGTACGCTGAAAGTAGAATCTGGTAAACGGTGGCATCCAAGTCCGAAACTTGCGAGACGACCAACGGATTATTGCCGCCCATTTCCAAGGCCAAAATTTTTTGGGGCTGGGCCGCAAACTGTTGATGAAAATACTTCCCGGCATTGCTGCTACCCGTGAACAACAATCCGTCGAGTTGCGGATGTTGGATCAGCGCGGCTCCCGTCTCACGACCACCATGCACAAGATTGATAACTCCGGAAGGAATTCCCGCCTTTTCCCATGCGGCGACCATCCATTGTCCGACAGCCGGTGTCAACTCACTGGGTTTGAACACCACGGTATTTCCAGCCAAGATGGCGGGAACAATGTGTCCATTGGGCAAGTGGGCTGGAAAATTGAATGGGCCTAGAACCGCCAAGACCCCATGCGACTTGAACCGAGTCACCACTCGTTCCGTTCCATGGAGGTCGCCATGAGTATCGCGGCGAGTTTGCAAAGCAGAAATGGACAGATCAACTTTGCCGGCTACGGTGGCCGCTTCCGCTTTGCCTTCCCACAGGGCTTTGCCTGTTTCTCGCGAGATCAGTAGCGCCAGCTCCCCGGCATGTTGTTGCACGATTGCTTGAAAAGTTTTCACACAGGCGATGCGCTCTTCGAGCGAGGTTCGCTGCCACATTGGCCAAGCGGCCCGAGCCGCTTCGACGGCGACATCGACTTGATTCGCGCTAGCGGCCGTTCCTCGCCATACGATTTGACGCAGACATGGCGAAGTGGATTCCCAGGTCTGATGAAAACCCGATGCGACTTTGTCGGTTCCAATACCGGTTCCGAATTGCCATTGCCCCGCGATCCAGTTCGAGCCCTCGATCGTCCGACCGGAATTCTGAGCCGTCGCGGAAAATTGATCCCAAGCAGACATTCAACCTCCTCTGTATCAAGCGCGGGCGACTCGGACCACATCGCCGAGGCGCAAGTTCAAGGCGTTGGCCATTTCGGGGCTTAGAGTTGCTTCCGTCTCATGCAAATCTAGCGGGCCAATCACCGCCGAAAACTGACTGCCGGCCCGAGAGACCACTTGAACGGTTGATGATTGAACAGGGCCAATCCCGGCGACCGTGTACCGACGACTATTGGCAATGGTTGCGATCTCGGCGGTCGTCGCATGCATGACAGGGCCACCATCAAAGATGTCGACAAAGCCTTGGTAGGAGAAGCCCTGTTTTTGCAGCATTGCCAAGGCGGGGCGAGTGTCTTGGTGGACTTGCCCCACAACGTCGCGCGCGTCTTGAGGCAACAGCGGCAGATAGATCGGATGGGTCGGCATCAGATCGGCGACGAAGTTTTTGGAGACGGTCAGCAGCATCACTGCTCGAGGAAACTCGATTTGGAAAAAGTGGCTACCCAAGGCATCCCAAAACGGCGATCGACCTTGACGATCAATCACTCCGCGCATTTCCGCGATGGTGATTGCATCAAATCGTTCAGGAAATTCGGCCATGTATAAAAAACGCGACAGCGACAAGAGTTTGCCATTGCCCTTGCCCCAGTATTCAGGCAACAGAAATAGGCTACCGATTTCTGTGGGTCCATCGTGTTCCTTGTGTAGATGCAAAACATCGATTTCGCGATAAACGCCTAGCTCTTTTGATTCGTGGATCGACTTCTCGATTTGATAGGCGTAAAACGGTTCGTAGCCTCCGACTTTCGAGTAGATCGAACTGGTGCCCACGACGGCCCCCGTCGTCAAGTCTTCCATCACGAAAACGTAAGGCAAACCAGTCATCTTTTGGGACTGACGCCGAAAAGCAAAGGTCGAGTTTTCTAAACGATCGTGTAGCTGATCGCGGGTGATTTTGAGTGAAGTCAAACCATCGTCTGACCGCAAAATCAAGGCATACAGTGGGTCCAAATCAGCATCGACAGCCGGTCGCACACGCAACATCGAGTTATCCTTGGCGAGCGGCGACCATGCCGGCGACGACTTGTTCGAGGAGGCGACAAGCTTCTGTAATATGCCTTGGTTCGGTCACCAATAAAGGCATCAAGAAACGCACTCGGGACGGGGCGTCACCGGCAATGAAGCCCATAAGTCCCGCTTCATAGAGTTTCATGGTCAACTCTTTCGCGACAGCCGCCGATCCGTCAAACGGAGTGAAACCAACCATGCCGCCCAGTCCATAAGGCCCTTGCAAACTACCAGGATACTTGGCCTCTATCGCTTTGATGCCGCCGACGAACAAGTCGTGCAATCGCATGGTCTTGCTGCTGTGGGCATCTTGCGTGAAATGTCCGCCCTCGATCAAGCTGCGCACAATTTTCAACCCGGCCAAGATCGAGGCACTGTTTCCGGTGAACGTTTGGCTCACGAGGCCCGGCTTCGGCTTGTAATTGCTGGTGAACAGGGTCGCACAGACCTGGGTGATCTTGCCGATGGTAACGATGTCGACCAACGAATCGAGTTCGAAGTATTGGAAAGCGTAGGGTCGATTGGTTCGCGAGAAGGTTTGGACTTCATCACAAACCACCGCAATCTTCAGCTCACGAGCCCGCCGCGCCAACGTTTGGAAGAACTCGCGTGAACCGGCGTAGTAACCGCCCTCGCCCGCGATCAACTCCATCCACAAAATCGCATGTTGATTCGGGTAACGGGCGACTTGTTTCTCCAAGATCGCCATGGTTCGCTGCAGGCTACCGGCCGGATCACGATGGTCGTAAAAAGGCAGGTAGTCCACCGTCGTCGTGACTGGCAGGCCGACGCGATAATTCGGACGATCCGTCATGTTGCTCAGGGCAATCGAGCGACCGCAGAAGCAGTTTTCGAAGGCGAACACTCGGTGGGCCGGAGAGTTCTTTTGGAAGGCGATCTTGAGTGCATTCTCGTTGGCCATCGCGCCACTGGTTGTCAAAACGCAATGTTGCAAATCACTGCCGGTTTCGGTGGCCAGTTTGACCAACAGTTCGGTCATTTCGACGGAGGGTTCATTTTGTTGCAGGTTGCCTTGCATCACGGTGTCGCACAGGACCGCATCGATGCCAACGTCCACCAAATCTGGATTGGAGTGCCCCATGCCATGCACGCCAATTCCCGTAATCATATCCAGCTTCACGCTGCCATCCGCCAATTCGACATAGGGCCCGTTGCCAAAGCCCGCCGAAAGATACGGAAAATACAGCGTTCCACCACGGAGCCCCTCAAACTTGGCGACCTTTTCCGCGTAGCCGGCCACCAGCTCGGGTCGAGGTGGTCGGACTTGGTCCAAGCCAAGTTGGTGATCGCGAACGGCTTGCGTTAGAAGCGCCTTCGCCTGAGCGATTCGGGGATCCGCGGCCAATCGTTGGGCTGCCAACCGAGTTGATTCTTGGTTTCCTGACACTGGGGTCTCCATCAAGACGAGGCGTGGTGATTTAGCGGGCGAAACTGTCGTACGAATTTGCCTCGACCAATTCGAGTGAATTCAGCAAGACAACCGAGTTGGAGTTGCGTTTTTTCGCGAGCTTTGATTCTGGCAAATATCCTTGGACGCGGCTAGTCCAGCCCGGAATTCGGACTGAAATCTCGATTTATGGTTCCGCGAAAGGGATTGTCCCGAAACAACTTTTGGATGTTTTCTTCAGATGAGATCCCAACCCGACACGTCAGCGAGGGATTCTCTACGACGACTCGGTCCCTTGCTCACGCATCGGGTTTGGAAAGCCGGAAGTTGTTTCGGGACTATTCCTAAGCTACGGCTAACGGCTAAACACCGAGGGGCGACCTTGCGGTGGACCGGCGTCTTTACAGGCAGGGTGGAACCAGCCGGAAGCGCACCGTACAATGACGGCGCGAACGGCCAATCGGTTCGGATTCGAATTTTGGAGCGGACGCAAACTAATCGAAAGGGCCCGCATGTCAAATTCTTTGACTTCATTGATCGAATCTGGCACCAAGTTGTGGCTGGACAGCATCGATCCGATTTTGGTTGCTCAAGCCAAATCCGACGGAGCAACTGGGGCGACTTCCAATCCCATCATCGTCGCGGATTTGCTAAAGTCGGGGCGGTTTGACGACGCCATGGGCCAGTTGATTGCGTCGGGCTGGGATAACGAATCCATTGCTTGGGAAATGACCGACCGTTTGGTTCGCGAAGCCCAGCAGGTATTTCACGATGTGTGGGTTCGATCCCAAGGGAACGACGGCTATGTTAGTTTCGAATTGGATCCTTTGATCGAGGACGCCGGTCGTTCGATGTCGTTGAAAGACCAGATTGACGCCTACATCCAGCTGGGCCAGAAGTGGTCTGCCGGACACGAGAACCGCATGATCAAGGTCCCGGCGACACCCGCTGGTTTAGCGAGTGTTGAAGAGTTGGCCGCCGCCGGAATTCCTCTCAACGTCACATTGATTTTCTCGCAGCGACAATACGAATTGGCTCGGGATGCTGTGTGGCGAGGGGCCCGGCGCGCTAAGAATTTTCCGCGATTGAAGTCGGTCTACAGTATTTTCGTTTCAAGAGTTGACGTGTACACGGAAAAACACGTGCCACAGTTGGGCGCGGCTCAAGGCTGGGTTGGCATCGTCAATTGCCAACGGATTTGGGCGTTGAATCAAGCGTTTTGGCAAGACAAACGGTTGCCGTTGGCGCAGGAAATTGTGTTCGCCAGCACAGGCACCAAGAAAGCCACGGATCTCCCTTGGAAATATGTCGCCGCTTTGGCCGGCAGCGACATTCAAACGAATCCACCGGCGACGAATCGACTGGCGGCGGATTCTGGGGTCGTGTTTACTCGGTGCGTGGACCGCTTGCCTGCCCCAGAGATCCTGGCTCAGATCGATCGTTGGGTCGATCCGGTGCATTTGGAAGCAACGCTCATGAGTGAAGGTTTAGCAAAGTTCGCACAGCCGCACCAAGATTTACTGGCATTGATCGAACAGAAACGATCGCGTTTGGCAGAGCATTGAGCAAGGCCCTGGGCGATTGGGCATGGATTCGATTCGGTTGGTGTATTGCTTTGAAGGGGGCCAGCGGGAAATGCTGGGATCGGAAGAAACATTCCGTAGTGCCTGGGGATTTGTAGTTAAAGGTAGGGTTGGATGAAGATTCGATTTTCGCTGAAGCAGATCTTCGGCTTGGCTTTGATTGCGTCTGTCTTTTGGACGATCTTTTTGTGTGCTTTTTGGGGTTATGCGTGGGCACTGGGTGCGACGACTGCCATCATGCTGTTTGGTTTGGTAGGGATGTTGAGTTTCGGATTTGCATTTGTTCTGGATCGCATGGCATTTCTTTTCTACCGTCAGTAAAAGACGAAGGTGGCTAGATCATGAAGTCGAAATTGGCAGTCATGTTGTTGGGACGGATTCCTGGGGCTTTGCGCGGCAGCGAATCTGTTCGATTGGTCTGGGCTTGGGCCTACTGGCTGACGGTTGGCCTGTGGCTGTCGTCGTTCAGCGAGCCGCAGGAGAGTTTTGCCCAAGCGGTACCTGGGGCCCATTATCAAGTCCGCATGAGTGACTATTACGGGCAACTCAAGACCGGCGGCTATACTCCATTGCGGTTTAACATCACGCGATTCGGACCCGCTGTGAATGCGACTGAGACTCTGTACGTAGGCATCAATGTTTCGGATTACAGCTATAACGGTTCGCGCGAGGTGGTCTCCCCAGTCGAGTTTAGTGCTGGCCAAGTGAGTGCGTTGGTGGAGATGAATGTGGCCTTTGGAACAGGCCACAGCAATTACGCGGTGATAACCAGGGACGGTTCGACGAGTATGGTACCGCGCCGAGGTCTGATAGCGACGACTTATTTACCAGATTGGTTGACTGGTAGAAGTTACGGAACGATTGGCAACTCCGTTACGGAGAGTCTGGGCGTTGCTTATTTCACCTCAAAAATGGTCGTCGATACGGGAGTGCACTTGGACGTCTATTCGCATCCCGATTGGGACAATAAACCCATTGTTCAAACTGGCCCTTCGATCGCTGCCGTGGTACCTACCGCCCTCCCAAACATCAAACAACTCACGGATGCATGTGGTAACGACGCCAAGCGGTTGCTGGGCGCGAATATGGTCTTGCCGACCGTCACTGACCCTCAATTAACGGCGGCTTTGAGCGGCCGTTTTGTGGTGGGAGGTGATTTTTCTGCGATTCCAGAAACGTGGTTGGGTCTAAGTCGAGTGGATATCTGCCTGATGTCGGTCCAGGATTTGACGTTACTGGCGAATCAAAGGCCCGAGAAATTGGAAGTTATTCGTCAGTGGGTTGTGGCCGGAGGTCGCTTGGTGATGCTCGATTGCCAAGCGGATTACCGAGCCCTGGGCTCTATCGTTCCAAATCTCATGTCGGCTGCGAAATCAACCGAGCAGGTAGGGCCAACGAGTTGGACGATGCTGGAAGAAGATTCGGCCACTCGAATGCTTCGGCAATACAACCAGAACGCGAGTCAATGGGAATCCGACATTACAGCACAAAACACCCAACAACCGTGGCAAGCTACAACGTACGACAATCCGATCAACTTGTGGGTTCGCTCGCAAGCCCTTGCCAAGCAAACGAGAACCTTCGATGGGCCGGCAGCTAAAGTTGCGGAAGAGGCCGTTGCCGCCAACGCTCCCTGTCTTTCTGCAGTGTTCGGGCTAGGACGAATCGTGGCCGTGCCGTCCGACGGTACGACGCTAACGAAGGCGGATTGGGTCAAATTGCAATTGTTGGTTTTTGGGGATCAAGAGCCGACCTGCTACGACGGAATTGGCGACAGCAACCACCAATTCAACGGCTACTTGGATTTTGACTACAAGAGACTGGGGAAGCCACCCTGGTTGTTGTTCTTGGTCATGATCACGCTGTTCTCCGTGCTGTTGGGTCCGGTGGCCTTTGTGATCCTCACACGGATTGGACGAACTCACCTTCTGTTGGGTGCGGTTCCTTTGATTGCCGGCGTTATCACATTGGGAATTGTGGGCTACGCGATGATCCAAGATGGTTTCGCCTTCCGCACTTCGAGGCTCAGCGTGACGTGGCTCGATACGTCCCATCAAACGGCCCTAACGCAAACAACGCAAATGGTCTATTCCGGTATCGCTCCGGGCAGTTTACAAGTTCCGCGTTCCACGGCGTATTATGACAACTCGGTTGATCCCCGTCGATATCGTTACGGCCAACAGCGATTTCTTTGGCAAGACGATCAACAGATCATAAGTGGCACCAAGGTTCAGGCTCGGACCAAGTTGCAAGTCACTACGTTTGATGCTCAAGCGGCCCCAGGGCAAGTGCTGCTGTCAGTTTCCGAGGATGGAACGAAGTGGCAAGCAACCAATGAATTGGGCTTTGAAATTGCTCGGCTTGTCATTCAAACGCCGGTGGGGCCAATGATGGCCGAGAGTATCGGTACGGGAGCAACTGTGGTGCTGCAGAACGACTCGCGGGCCAAGAGTTCCTGGCTTGATAAATTCAGAAATCAAGAAAGGGATGCCCAAGCGGCAATTCCCGAGTTATTGCGTAATACTTCGTACACTCAATTCGACCGACTGTCTCTGGCTGCCAGGATGATGTTTGATTCAGACCAAGTCCCCGCAGGGATGTTTTTGGCGATTTCCCAGGAACAGCCGTTGGCGCGAAACTTGCGCGAGAACACCTTCCAGGATGAAGAGCTGCATTTAACGATTGGTCGGTTTCGGGCCACCACGCGTTTGCCGGACCCCGGGCCAACTTCTGAGGAGGACTCGGGTGAAGAGGAGCCGATGGACGAGCTTGGGCAAGAATCAATGGAAGCTGCAGGAGACGAATAGTCATGAGTCAAACAATCGCACCGACGCTCAAGCAACCTGCTATTCAAATCAATCGGCTGACCCGCTACTTCGGGCCAACCCGAGCTGTCAATCAGCTTTCGTTTTCGGTGATGCCAGGAGAAGTGGTGGGTTTCATCGGACCCAATGGTGCCGGCAAGACCACCACGATGCGCATTCTGTCGACGTTGGACGAGCCCGATGAGGGGGACGCCTATGTTGACGGTTTTTCAGTGATCAATGATCCGGATCAAGTTCGATTTCGATTGGGATTTGTGCCGGATGCTTACGGAGCCTACCCCGCCGTCACTTGCATCGAGTATCTCGATTTTTTTGCTCGATCGTATGGGCTCAAAGGACGCCAGCGAATCGAAGCCATCGAACATGTGCTGGACTTCACGCACATGCATCACATGACCGACAAGCCCATGAACGGCCTGAGTAAAGGCATGAAGCAAAGGCTGTGTTTGGGCCGAGCCTTGATTCATGATCCAACCGTCTTGATCTTGGACGAGCCTGCGGCTGGCTTGGACCCCCGGGCCCGGATCGAGCTCAAAGAAATGATCGTCGACTTGGCGAAACAAGGGAAATCGCTATTGATCAGTAGCCACATCTTGTCCGAATTGGCCGAAATGTGTGACCGAGTGGCGATCATTGAACGGGGAGAATTATTGGCGTCCGGCACGGTTGATGAAATCCTGCGCAAGTCGACAGGATTGGTAGAAGATCATCATGCCAATCTGGTTTCCGTCGCAGTCGAAGTGACCGGCGATCCGAATGTCGCGGCCACGTGGTTGCAAGAGCAGAGCGTGGCTCAAGCGATTCAAAACAAGAATGGGATTGTCGAGTTTTTGTTTGAGGATTTGGCCGAAGCGCGTCAGCAATTGTTGCGCCGGATGGTGGATGCGGGTCTGCCGGTCTGTAGCTTTAGCGTGAAACGCCGTTCGTTGGAAGAAGTATTCATGAACGTCACCAGAGGAAATGTCCAATGAGCGAAATCGCCTCCCATCGAATGTTGCAGACAGATCAACATTGGGTCGATCGATTGTCGACTTGGTTTGCGGATCGTTGCAGTCCGATTCTGGTGAAGGAAGCTCGCCAAGCGATGAAGAGTTGGCACTTCCAGTGGACATTCATGATGTTGTTGTTGGCGGTGGTCGCTTGGTCCTTTATGGGCATCAGCATCGCGCTGTTCAACGACGAGACTCAAGAGTCGGGCGGGATGTTGATGGCGGGATACATGGTCATACTGGGATTCCCGTTGGCGATCGTACTGCCGTTGGCCTCTTTTCGGTCTTTGGCCCGAGAATTCGATGACGAAACGATCCAGTTGCTGTCGATCACCACGCTCAGCGCCCGGCGGATCGTGCTCGGCAAACTTGGTAGTGCGGCGCTGCAAATGGTGATCTACATGTCGGCGGTGGTGCCGTGCGTGGCCTTTTCCTATCTGCTGCGCGGTATCGACTTGACGCAAATCGCCATGTTGCTGCTGGTCCCAGCGGTTAGCAGTATGTCGCTGTGTTGTTTGGGATTGATGTTGGCGGGATTTGCCCGATTCAATTGGCTGGCGATTTTACTGAACTTGGCGCTGATGGCGGGAGTCGTAGCGTGTTACTTCGGTTGGTGTGGATTCAATACGGAGTTCTATCGAGCCGCTGGCTCCAGCGACATGATTTTTGGCACACTCATGGTCTTGTCCTTGTTCATTGGCACGGGATATGTCGCATTCGAATGTGCCACGAGTCTGATTTCTTTCCCCAGTGAAGATCGAAGCTCCCGGATTCGAGTTGCCATATCTTTGCAGTTGTTACTTGCGATCGCCGCTTTTTCGGCCTTTATGTACGTCTCGGCACCGCAGAACAATAGCTTTCGCGCGGAGATCTTTGTGTTCGGATATTCAACGTGCATCACGCATTATTTATGCCTGGTTGGGGCGATGATGGTCAGCGAGCAAACCGGGATGTCGTATCGAGTTCGGCGAGGTTTGCCGACGAGTCTGTTGGGGCGACTGCTGTGGGGGCTGTATGTACCGGGACCAGGTCGCGGCTATCTGTATGCTTTGTCCGGGATCGGTTGTTGGAACCTGGGTATTCTGCTGCTGTTGCGAATGGACGCCCAAGTTGGACTGTTTGAGGTCAGTGGCATTCAATACAGTCAGTACATGCCGCTGGCGATTAACTTTTTGTTTGGAACGATTTACTTGACGATGGTGTATTTGTTCATGCTGTTCTGCGGAAGGTGGATCAAGTACGGTCGGCAACTGGTTGGGGCTTTGTTGGTCGTCGTGATGTATATGATGATGGCCATCATCACGACCACCATTGATGCGTTTCTGTTTTGGGATCGAAGCTATTACAACAATAGCTGGAGTGGCGTGGCCCAACACGCGAATTGGCCTTATGTTTTGGGCCGACTTGGTTCATCAGCCTCTGACTTTGAAGCGACGGCTGTGGTCGGAAGTATTGGCGCTATCTTTTTGGCGATGATTGGTTGCGGATTCGCATTGCGTGAATGGGTCATTTCTCCTGTCATGGTTCCGCAGCGGGTCCAAGATGAGGATAAACGACGCGCGATGACACAAGCGGAACTCAATAAGATGGATGGTGTGAGTTTGAAATAAGGCTACCCGGAACTTTGGGGAGCGTGCGGGAATGGGTGAGAGAGATTCGAATCAATCCTCGGGCATGCCGTTTCGTTCGCGAGCTTCGCGAACTAGCGTCTGAAGCAACTGCTCAGGCTGGGTCGCAAGATTTTCAACCAATTTGCAAGCCCAAGAACAACCGGCGCGCTGGAAGTGTTCTTGCCAATGATGACATTGAAAGAGTTCGGAAAGCGTCAAAGCTTGGTCATGACCTGTTTCGGCCACTCCGCCCCCGATGGATTCGGAGAGACGCAACCATTGGGTGCTCAGCGGCGCTAAATAGACGCCAAAAACATGATGCTTTTTATGCTCGGTCGTCGGGGCTTGGTTCTTGTAGCTTAGTCTAAGAACTTGGTGGTCTAGACATTCATGATCGAGTGGAGTCGAGTGCTCGAACAAAAAATCACTGTCAATTCTTTCACCGGTGCTCCAAACGATTTCGGTTGTATCCCAAGTGAATCGTTTAAGGTTGGAGGGATAGGCCAGTGATGTCCAGCCTTTGTCGCGAGATAGGATGGACATCGCAAAAAGACGGTAATCAACTTCGTCAAACTGCAACACGAGTTGAAACGACTCGTTTGGGAACGCCTGAGTCAAGCGATGATTGGGCATGGGAAATTGCCAAAAATAAAAGCGGAACTTGTGGCGGGTTTGCCGCAAGTTCCGTTACGAATTGCAATCTGTCAGAGACTAACAGGAGACAAGGTTCGGCTACCCATTGATTGAAACCAAATTGCTTCCATCATCGCGCAGCCATGTGCAGGAAGCCAGCTTCACCGAATGCGTTCGAGCATCTTTTGCATTTCGCGGCGCATTCGCTCATGGTGTGCTTCGAGTTCTTGAATGCCCTGCAGTCCAAAATCTTCCGCCCCAAACAGGTCGTCGATCCCAGATTCAAAGCCGCCTTGCCCCATTTGGACCAATCGCTGGTACTGCTCATAGGCTTCAGGGTGTTCTTCCTTGAGGTCGTCTTCATTGACAGCCTCGTATTTCTTGACGGCACGAACCGACAACTCGACTTCATTGCCGTCGGCGATTGTTGGAAAAGCTTCCAAAGCCTTGGCCAACTCGGGGTGACTGGATTTCAATTGATCTACGTCGTTTCGAGTGTAGGATCTTCCGATTTCAATAAAGATCCCATCCGGAGTTTCTTCCAGTTTGACTTCCTGGTCACCTTCTTTCATGACCGTCGTTGTGACGCCATTGCTTGAACTTCGCGAAAAAGACACCCCACCAGCACCGTTGCCGAATTGTTGGTTGAATTGAAACTGTCTGGGGCCGCGCAAACGCCCGATCCCCCGAATGCCACGCGGCAGATCTTCTTCGGCTTCTACTTCCTCTTCGCTTCCGCCCTCAACCGCACCACGCGGTGGGGGATCATCCTGTTCTTGAACGACTTGTTCGACAACTTCTTGGTTCGCAGTCCAGGGCGCCAAAGTCAATCCGCCCAAGATAGCGAACCCAACCAGCCACACGGCGGTTCCAAACGGAGCCACCCCGCGGCGCAAGTGAATCATCCTACCGAAAGCCATCAGATTTCTCGATTGCATCTTTCTTGACTCCACTACAAACCAAACAACAAACCCTACCGAATCACACTGATTCAGTGCGACAATATACTCTGTCCCCAAATTCCAAACTTTGCCGGAAACTTTGTAACAATTCTATTACGCGACACCGCCCGCGGCCACCCAGTTCCCGCATCGCCCGAAGAATGCAAAATTCGTGCCTGCCGACCTGGCAGTCAAATCGGTAATGGCCGATGACGACCAGCCCATTGCGATGTTGGATTCTATTGCCTTATTGTTACACTTTCCCGCATCGCAATCCACAGATCCTTGTCCGATTCCCAAGAATTCCTCCGAGGAGTAACGAGTGACTATTGCCTCTCCAGATCCCAACGTTCAAGCCCAACACCGCAGTCTCTTGGCGAGATTTCTGCAGTATGTGCAAGTTGAAACGACGGCCGATCCGAACAGCGCGGCGGTCCCCAGCACGCCAGGCCAATTGGAATTGGGGCGAATCTTGCTGAGTCAGCTCCAGGCGATGGAGTTGGTGAACGCCACTCAAGACCCGTTCGGCGTGGTTCGGGCCTACTTGCCCAGCAATGGCCTGCCCGAAGCCGAGGCAGCGACCTTGGTCTTTAATTCTCACATCGACACTGCCCCCGACGCCTCCGGACGGGATGTTCGCCCGCAGGTTGTTTTCTACGAAGGAGGCGACATTGAACTGCCCAATGGGTTAAGGATTACCACCGAGAAAACTCCTGAATTGAACAAACTGAAGGGGAAGACCCTGATCACGACGAATGGTGAAACTCTATTGGGTGGAGACGACAAGGCGGGCGTTGCCATCATCATGGAGATCGCGCGGCACTTGACCAGCAATCCCAGCTTTCCGCGTCCCAACGTGCTGTTCCTATTTACGTGCGATGAAGAGATCGGACGTGGCGTCGCTTCGATCGATGTCGCCGGATTGAATGGGACAGTGGCCTACACTTTCGATGGGGGTGGGCGGGGGATCGTTAATCATGCGACGTTCTCTGCGAACGCAGCAGTCGTCGATTTTCAAGGCGTCAATATCCATCCGGCCATTGCCAAGAATCGCATGATCAATGCCGTTCGTGGGGTGGGGCACTTCCTGGCACAGCTGCCGCCGGATTGGTCGCCTGAATGCACCGAGGGCGACGACGGCTTTTTGCATCCTTATGAAATCACCGGTGGTGTGGCCTCGGTTCGACTTCGGTTGATCTTGCGCGATTTCGCCACGGAAAAACTGTTGACGCAAGAAACTTGTTTGAGAAACGCGGCCGCACGAACCGAGGAGGCCTTTCCCGGATTACAAGTGAAGGTTAGCGTTCACCCTCAATATCGAAACATGGAAGAAGGATTGCGCCTCGAGCCCAGAGCCATGCAGTTGGCACTGCGGGCCCATGAGCTTTTGAACATCACACCCAAGTTGGAAAAAATTCGCGGTGGAACAGATGGTTCGCAATTCACGGCGAATGGTTTGCCAACACCAAATCTCTCATCAGGACAACACAATATCCACAGCCCATTGGAATTCGCGTGTCTCGATGAAATGGCGGACGCTTACGAGATTGGCCTACAATTGGTGAGATTGTGGAGCAACGAGCCGCGCGTTGCACCGAAGTGACCCTTCCATCCGCAAGTTGCGAGGTTCTCTAAGGTTGAACCGAGCGGATTTGAAAGACCTGTTCGTAGTAGTTGTCGCCAATCAAGAGCACGGCGCGGTACAAGCCAGGGCCCACGGCGCGTCCGCCCGGTGGTCCACGGCGTCCGCGACCACGTCCCTCTCCACCCGGACCACCGGAGGCAGGGAATGTTGCCCGGTGCCAACCGATTTCTTTCCGAACCGGCAACTTCGCAACTTCATTTCCGTCCATGTCCTCGATCAAAAGTTCAATTTCTTGCCCTTGAGCCGCCGGGTTGAGTTGATACCAAATCACCGCACCGGGCGTCGAGTTCACGCTATTTCGATGTCGGTCACCGGAATACGATCCACCTTGTGGCAGTTGGAACTGCTCCCAATCTCGAATGGAAAACAAGTGCCCGGGCTGCTTGTCGTAGGTCTCGGAGGTTTCTTGCAGCGGAGTCACATCGTCCAAGATCCAGATCCCGCGTCCATGAGTTCCGATGATTAGGTCTCGTTCTCGAGGATGTACCAGCAAGTCATGAACGGGCAATGTGCCAAATCCAGGGATGCGGTTCCAGGACTTGCCTTCGTTGGTCGAAACAAAACAGCTTTTGTCCGTGCCCACATACAGCGTCTTGGCTCGGCGTGGGTCCTGCTTCACGACATTGATACATTCGTTCGGCAAATTGCCACTGATCGACTTCCAAGTCTGTCCGCCATCTGTCGTTTGGAAAACGAACGGGCGAAAATCATCTTCGCGATAGCCGGTAAACGAAGCGAATGCCGTCGCCTTATCCGCATGAGAAAACTCGACTCGGCTACACCACCAAGACGTTGGTTGAAAAGGAAATGCGGATGTCAAATCAGACCAAGTTCGCCCTCGATCGTTCGTGATCTGCACCTTGCCATCATCGGTCCCGACCATCAACCAGTTGGGATCCAACGGCGACTCGGCAATGGTCGTGATTGTGCAGTGGGGGACGTTGCCGGTCAACTTTTCAGGATCGGCAGTGGTCAGATCCGGACTGATCGTGCTCCAATCGTCACCTTGGTTGAACGACATGAATAACTTGTTGCCGCCGAAGTAGATTGTGTTTGGGTTGTGCCGGGAAAGCAAAATCGGCGAGTTCCAGTTGTAACGGTCGGTGGGACCGGGACTTGGTTCCGACTGTGGAGGTCGAATGGACTTGCGTTGGCCGGTCGCTCGATTCAAACGGAACAACGCACCGAATTGCGACTCGGCGTACAACACATTGTGGTCGCGTGGATCGATTTGAATATAGAATCCATCGCCGCCGCCGACACTGTACCACTGATCGGCTGAAACCCCACCTTGCCCCTCTGACGGGCCCCCCCAAGTTCCATTGTCTTGCAGCCCTCCGTAAACATGATAAGGTCGTTGGTTGTCCGCCGTAATGGCGTAAAATTGGGTCAACGGCAAATTGGCGATGTGATCCCAAGTTTCACAGCGATCGTAACTGGCGTGAATACCGCCATCGTTTCCCAGCAGCACGTTGTTCGAGTTCTTCGGATTGATCCACAAGGCGTGGTGATCGACGTGAACGCTGCGTGCTCCATTTTGATTGAACGTTTTACCGCCGTCATCAGAAACGTACATTGGGACACTCAGCACATAGACTCGCTCGGCGTTTTGCGGATCAACCGCGATTTGACCGTAATAATACGGTGGATTCCCGCCAACAGGTTGATTGTTAACCTTGGTCCAAGTCACTCCGGCATCCGCGCTTCGGTAAATCTCACCGCCGACTTCTTGCGCTTGGGCCGAGCGGGGTGCCGTGAGCGAGACCGTGAATTCACGGTCATCCCGACGAAAGACCCATTGAATGCGATCGCCGCTTTGAATTTGTTGCAAATAGGAACGGAGTGACTCTTCTTCCCAGCCAATCGTCCCAGCAATAGCCACCATGCGATCGCCATTTCGGATGCCTGCTTGTGCGGCAGCGGAGTTGTTGCCAACGGCGTCTGCAACCCAATGATCATCTTGACGGCGGAGTCTAAAACCAAACCTGGTCAAAATCGAATTGTCACTCGGAGTTGCTTCCGCGACGTCCGCTTTGTCCTCCGTTGCTTCGGCCGCTGGGTTGGTTCCTTGTGCTTGTTCGCCGCGTTCTGGGTTCGGAGGAATCCGCCGATTCATGTTCGCGACCGTCGCGTACATGATTTGAGGATCGCCGTGATAGTAAGCCAAGCCGATACGGCCGATTTCACCATTGGGCAATCCACTTTCGACGCGCGTCCATGATTGACCACCATCTTCGGAGCGATGAATGGCCGAGCCCGGTCCGGATTCGTCCAAGTGCCAGGCACGACGTAGGCGCTCATACGACGCGGCTACGACAACTTGAGGATTCAGCGGATTCACGACCACGTCGATGACGCCCACGCTTGGGCCGATGTACAAGACCTTGTTCCAGGTCTCTCCACCATCGCTCGATTTGAACAACCCCCGCTCTTCGTTCTCGGTGTAAAGATGTCCCGCCACCGCAACGTAAATCACATTGGAATCGGAGGGGTCCACAACGACTCGCCCGATGTGGTGCGAGTCCTTCAATCCCTTGTGTTGCCAGGTTTTGCCACCGTCGATCGACTTGTAGATGCCATCGCCTTGAATCGAGCTGCGCTGGTTATTTGCTTCTCCAGTCGCAACCCAAATTGTGGTTGGAACTTGCGGATCGAAAGTGATATCTCCAATGGAGCTGGAACCTTCGCTGTTAAAAATGTTCTGCCAGGTCGTGCCATTGTTCTTGGTTTCCCAGACGCCTCCGGCGGCACTGGCGACCAGGAAATGGTACTCATGAAGGGGATTGACCGCGATATCGACGATTCGCCCGCCCATCGCCGTCGGGCCGACCGATCGCCATGAAAAATCTTTGAGCCATGGTACTGCCAACTCATCCAAGGGGCGCAACACGGATTGGCGATCAAATTTGGGAGGTTCGGCTTGACGTTCCGGGGTTGCTGTTGTGCCTTGCGGAGCGGTAGGAGCCTCGGTTGCCGGCGGTGACGAAGGAACGGCATCTTGGCCGAACAACGTGGCTACAGAACATAGAACCACAGCCATGAGGGACGAAATGCCGGGAATCTTCATGGATCACCAATGGGTTGGAGTGTACGGGCTGGAGGCGTTTCCCAAGACCCTCCAGTGTAACTAGAAGTTGTGACGACCTTGCGTCCAAAACGAGCCTTTTTTCGGTTTTTCGACCGCCTTGGGAGAAATACAAGATCGCGTATAATTCCGCCCAACCGTGAAAGGTCTGGGTCTTTAGTATGAGATTCGCTGAACGATAAGAAAGGACGCAACCGAGTGGAACCGACGCGAAGTGGCAAAGTCCGCGATGTCTACGATTTGGGCGACCGACTCTTATTGGTTGCCAGTGATCGGATCAGTGCGTTCGACTGGATCTTGGAGCCGGCGATTCCCGATAAGGGTCGCGTTCTAACTCAACTGTCAAATTTTTGGTTCTCGCGGCTGCCCACGCCCAATCATTTGTTGGAAACCGATATTGAACGAATGGACCTTCCAGCGGGGTTGAACCGAGTCGCACTGGCGGGGAGGGCGGTGGTGGTTAAGAAGTGCGAAGTCGTGCCGTTCGAATGTGTGGTCCGAGGTTATTTGGTAGGCTCGGGTTGGAAAGACTACTTGGCTACGGGAGAAGTCTGTGGCATTGCGATGCCACCGGGATTGTCATGCGCGGCGCGACTCGAACGACCGCTGTTCACCCCGGCGACGAAGGCGGAGACCGGCCACGATCAAAATGTTTCGTTTGCGGCCATGGCCTCCGCTTTGGGAACGGAAGTCGCTCAGGAGTTGGCGCGAAGGAGTATCGAAATCTACGAACAGGGGCGCGATTTCGCCGCCACTCGCGGCATTATCATTGCCGACACCAAACTGGAGTGGGGCTGGCACGATGGCCAATTGATCTTGATCGACGAAGTATTGACGCCGGACTCGTCGCGGTTTTGGCCGGCTGATCAGTATCGTGTGGGTTCTAATCCGCCATCCTATGATAAACAGTTTGTCAGGGATTACTTGGAAACGACTTCCTGGGACAAGAACTCGCCGCCTCCAAAATTGCCGACGGAAATCGTGCAACAGACGCGCCTAAAATACATCGAAGCTGCCGAGCGATTGACTGGAAAACCATTCGCGTGGCGGTGACTTCCCAGATCGCGATAACTACATCCATTCGAATTGAAAGAACTCCCGGATTATGGAAGCTGGAATTGTTGGTCTGCCAAATGTTGGCAAGAGTACCCTGTTTAACGCGTTGACGCTTTCTAAAGCAGCGGAGAGCGCGAATTATCCTTTTTGCACCATTGAACCCAACGAAGGGATCGTCGTGATTCCCGATCCGCGGTTGCAACAGATTACACAATACATTGTGCCGCAGAAAATCATTCCGGCGGTGATGAAGTTGGTTGATATCGCCGGCATAGTTAAAGGTGCCAGTGAAGGGCAAGGCTTGGGCAACAAATTCCTGAGTCATATTCGCCAAGTGGACGCCATCATGCAAGTCGTGCGTTGCTTTGAAGACGAGGATGTGATTCACGTGGAAGGTCGGGTCGACCCATTAGGCGACATCTTCGTCATTGAGACGGAATTGATGTTCGCCGACGCCGAGTCGATCGCAGCCGCCATTCCCAAAGCGCAAAAAGCGGCTCGCGCCGGCGACAAAGAGGCCAAAGAGCGACTGGCAGTTTTGGAAAAATGCCAACAGTTCATCGAAACGCAAGAACGGCCGCTCCGCGAATGTGAACTTTCGGAAAATGAACTCAAGGCAGTCGGCAGTTTCGGGCTGTTGACGTTGAAGCCAATTTTGTATGTGGCCAATGTTTCCGAGCATGATTTGACTGGGCAGCATCCGTTCGTGGAAAAGGTTCGTGAGCATGCGAGAGCAGCGAACTCGCCGGTGGTTGCGGTTTGTGCGAAGCTCGAATCCGAGATCGCAGAATTAGATCCTGCCGACCGAGTTGAGATGTTGTCGGCGGTTGGACTGGAAGAGCCGGCGTTGGCGGTGTTGGCTCGCGCTGCCTACAAAACATTGGGACTGCAAAGCTACTTCACTGCGGGCGAAAAAGAAGTTCGTGCCTGGACCGTTCCGGTCGGTGCGACAGCACCCCAAGCGGCTGGGGTGATTCATAGCGACTTCGAACGCGGCTTTATTCGAGCGGAAGTCTATTCCGTAAGCGATTTGTTAGAGCTAAAATCGGAAAAGGCCATCAAGGAAGCTGGGCGGATGCGGGTAGAAGGCAAGAGTTATGTGATGCAAGATGGCGACGTCTGTCACTTCTTGACCAATTCCTAAACTGACGACGAAATCGCGATCGACTATGAAGATTATCTTGGCGTCTCCACGCGGGTTTTGTGCCGGGGTCAATATGGCCATTGAAAGCCTAGAAGTCGCTCTACAGCACTTCGCAACGCCAATCTATGTCTACCACGAGATTGTACACAATCGCTATGTGGTCGAGTCGTTTCGTGATCGCGGGGTGGTCTTTATCGATGATCTGAACGAAGTCCCGGTGGGCGCCACCCTAATGTTTTCGGCACATGGAGTCTCGCCTCAGATTCGACAATTGGCTAAACAGCGCAAATTGACCGCATTGGATGCGACGTGCCCCTTGGTTACCAAAGTACATTTGGAGGCCATCAAGTTTGCGCGGGAAGGCTACAACATTATCCTGATCGGGCATGAAGGGCATGATGAAGTGATCGGTACCATGGGTGAAGCACCCGAGTCGATTACTTTGGTAGAAACCGAAGCCGAAGTGGAAGCTTTGCCATTCACAACCGACGATCGTCTGGCGTATCTGACCCAGACGACATTGAGCGTGGATGATGCCAATCGAATTATTCGCTGCTTGAGGCAACGATTTCCACAGATTGTAGCTCCCCCCAAAGACGATATCTGTTACGCGACTCAGAACCGCCAAGAAGCGATTCGCGTGCTCGCCCCGGAGGCTGATTTGTGTTTGGTGGTTGGCAGCCGGAACAGCAGCAATAGTCAGCGTTTGGCCGAGATCGCCGGGGAATACAAGATCCCATCGTATTTGATCGACGGCCCCGAAGATTTGAATGAAGCCTGGTTTGAGGGCATCGAAAAAGTTTTGATTTCGGCAGGTGCCAGCGCACCCGAACACTTGGTTGAAGCCATAATCGATCGGCTCCGAGCGTTGTATCAGGCCACCGTTGAAGTTCGCACCATTCGGAAGGAGGAAGTGACCTTCCCGCTACCGAAAGCGTTGCGAAATTTGTAATCAGTTCTCGTCGGCTTCGATATGGGTTGATCATAACATCAACCAACTCTGAACTAGTCGGCCAACGGCTAACGCTGGGTTTGGCGATAAACGGCAGGGGTCAAAAGAAAAGTCTCTTTGAATTGGCGAGTCAGGGCGCTTTGATCAGAAAAGCCACAATCGAAAGCAATTTGCGCGAGACTTCGCTGAGTCGAACGCAATAACTCGGCGCTCTTTTCTAAACGACATTTGATGATGTACTTTTTGGTCGAGAGTCGAAAGACTTTTTTCATTCGACGGTCCAATTGTTCGACCGATAACTCGATCAATTTTGCTAATTCTTCGACTCGCAACGGTTGCGATAGATTGCATTTGATCGCGTTGACCACTTGGTTCAAATTATCGATCGAGAGTTCACTGTCATTTGGGGTATGCAAGTCTTGCGACACACCAACCACACCAATAACTTCGGCTTGATCATCTCGCCACGGAAACTTGTTCGTAAGATACCAACCCATGGTCCCGTCCGGATTGGTAATTTGCTCCAGTTGATCGACCACCGGTTGGCCTGTTTCAAAGACCTCCCGATCTTGTTGATCGTACGCCAAAGCGGATGCGGGAGAGAAGAAATCTTTGGCGAATTTGCCAATCATGGCCTGCTTGTTGGGTGCTTGCACGCGGATGGCCAGTGCTTGGTTGACCGCGACGTAACGCCCGGCTCGATCCTTGATGCAAAACACAACATCCCCGAGCGTATCAAACAACGCTTCCATTAATTTCAGATTCGAGCCAAAGTTCATGTCGGAGATTTTCAGGGAAAACACGTGACCGCGCTGTAACAGACTACCTGAACTCGGCATTTTGGCAAGTCGATAGGCTAGGCGATTTCGTCGGTGCTTTGGGGTTGATTGCGATTCGCCCCGCCGTCAATTCGCACAGGAATTTTTGGCTTGGTCCGCGTGGCTCGCCTTTACGTTAGGATCGATACGATCGCTGTTGTAGCTACTCAACTCGGTTGACCTAATTGAAAACGTCCAAATTACCACTTGTCTCGGACCGTGGAACCACGATACGAATGATTTGACGCTGGTCGCGATCAGGGTTGGAGAGACAATGTCAGTAACGGTGCACGAGTGGATCAACGATACTATCTATCGCTGTTGACGTTAGGCGCGATCTTGGTCGTGGCCTGGGGAATGTCGCAATTTCACGACGATCGTCTGACTCCGCCTTCGTCGGTGTTTTCGGCAAAGTCGGACCCGGCGGACTTGCCGGAAGACTCGCGCTCCAATCCAATTTCCTTGAAGCAACCGCACTCCGATTCTCTGGCGCCGCGACTGACCGATGCGGATGTCCAACCTATGATTCCGGGGTTGTTGGATGAGCCGGAACAAACGCCTGAAGCGACTGAAGGTCTCGCGGCATTGGACTCGGAGCGGATGTCGGAACCAAGCATCGATCTCGGACGAGCCGTGGCTTCCCGTTCGCCTGACACGCCCAACAAAATTGGCCCGAGTCATGGTCTGACTGGAGTGCCTTTACGTCCGGTTTCAGCGGCCTCTGATCCGGATCAATCCAGAGAAGCCCAGGGGCCTCCGCGTTCGACGAACGAGTCGGTAATCACTGAGGATGGCTCCAGTCCCTCGCGTCGTAGGGTGCCGACCTTCAGCATGCCGAACACACAAGATCCGACCGCGAATCGTGGGCCTCTGGTATCCAACGAGTCGAACAACCAGCCAGTGGCAAATCAAGAGTCGAACCTTTCTGGTACCAGTCTCCGGCCCATCGTGGGCGACCGTTATCGCGTTTTGGAAGATCAACCTGCGACTCCGCAGCCGTTGCCAGGGGACAGGCACGTGCTTCGTCCGATCCATCGTTCGAAACCATCGACGAACGCTCGGCAGTCGACCTCCGAGTTTTCCCCTGCTAACGACACCAATTGGGATGGACCGATGCCAGGAATGAAACCGAAAGTGCCGAGTGCTGGTGTGGGTCTGCCGTTGCGCGGGGAGAACCGCGAGTCCGCGCCGTCAACTTTTTCCGCCTCGCGCGATGCGCAGCCCGCATCTCTTTCCACCACGCCGCCGATCGCTGGACCGTCCGCTGATCCGTTGTTCGTTCAGGTGGGTACGAATGATGGGCCATCTGGTGCTCCGTTGTCGCAAGCTAACCTTGGCTCGGGCCAACTCCCAGTTCGTGAAAGTGGTCAATCGCGATCGACGCCATCTCAATCGTTAGAGACACCGCGTGGTGTTGGGCGACCTCGTCCTCGATCTGGTGATTACATTTGGCATGTGATCCAGCCTGATCAATCGCTCGAGTCCATCAGTCGTCAATATCAGAACGATGTCAGTCTAGTGCCCAAGCTATTGGAATTGAACCGCGACTTGCTGACGGATCCTGCGTTACTGCCGGTCGGAACCGCAATACGCATTCCTGTTCGGTAGTTGAAGCCGAACTTTTTTTAGTGCCGAGAATGGAGTCCCACGAACAGCACCATGCAACTATCATCATCGGAAACAAACTTGGGCGGTGACGGATGGCTCGGGAACATGGCCATGGATGTGAGTCGGGAAATTACCAAGCGAATAGCGGATGGGTGGTTCCATAAATTGAAGTGGAGCTTGTCTGCATGGAACGATTCGCAGCAGGTGGCAATCCGAGACATGCGTGCGTTCTTATTGGTCGCTCGGGACGAGATATTCGCGCTGAACGATCTCGACCAACGACGTGTAAAACACGAGCAATGGACCTATTCGTTGAATCAAGCGTTGATGGGGAAATCGCATTCGGATGCTGCGGCAGCGATTGCGGAAACGGCCAACCGGTTTGAGGTGCCACGGTCGTTCTTTCATGAGGCTTTGACGGCGATCGAATCAAACCTGTTTCGCGAACGGTTGGTGAACAACAACGACCTGTTGCGGTTGGCTTATCGCCAAACGGGCACGTTCATGTTGTCAGCGGCGAAGATTGCCGACCTTTACGAACCGCTGCACCGCGATTACTTTTTGTGTTTGGGAATCGGGGTTGGCGTTCTCGACGTGATCATGGATTGGCAGCACTGGGAAAAGACCAATTGGTTACCAATTCCCCTGGATTGGGTAAAGGAAGTAAGCGGAGCCGAGGCCGCGCTGAGGCAGGGAGATTGGCGGAAGCCGTTGAAGATTAGTTCGAGGGTTCGTCGAACATTGTTGCCTAGTCTTGTGCGAAGAATGGCGACCTTGGGAATCGAGACCTTGACGCAAGCCAAGCCAACTTCGGCGGTGCAAGACTCGCGTTGGTATGCGGACTTCGCCCAATGGACCGAACAGTCGTTGGACCAACTGCACGACGTGTTTAGTTCTCCGGAAAAGCTGCTCGGTTGAGAATTGTTCCCGAGCGATAACAATTCGTTTTGACATTCTGCACAAGTTGCCACAATCGATGGAAAATTCAAAAATCGCCGAGAGATTAGAGCACTTGGCGGCGCTCCTGGAGTTCCAAGGGGCTAGTCCGTTCCGACTCAAGGCGTATCGCAACGGAGCGGAAACGATCCGGGCCGCTGCTGCGTCGGTCGCGAGTGTTTTTGCTCAAAACCAAGACCTGACGACTTGGCCGGGAATTGGAACAAGCGTCGCGGAAAAGTGTCGGGAATTGGTCGAGACAGGTTCGCTGAAACAAATTGATGACCTCGAACAAGAAATCCCGCCCTCGGTGTTGGATCTACTGCGAGTACCAAATCTTGGTCCAAAAAAAGCGGCGACGCTGTTCAAGGAGTTAGGGGTCAAGGATCTGGAGCAACTGAAGGTGGCTTGCGAGCAACAGAAAGTTCGCAGTCTAAAGGGGTTCGGCGTCAAGACGGAGCAATCGATTCTCGAAGGGATTCGCATTGCGGCTCAAGCCAATCAACGCATGCGAATCAGTGAAGCGGACAAGATGGTGCGCGCGTTGAGGGAACATTTCTCCGCGTTTCGCGGGCTCGAACGATTCGAATTTGCGGGCAGTTACCGGCGGGGAAAAGAAACCGTTGGCGATATCGATATCTTGGCCGTGACCACCGATGCTGCGGGTTTAATGGATCACTTTGCCAAGTTCGAGAACCTCGGGACGGTTTTGGTGCGCGGCGAAACGAAAATGAGCATTCGACTGGACACGGGTTTTCAGGTCGATTTACGGGTCGTGCCGTCGAAGTCTTTTGGCGCCGCGCTCCAGTATTTCACTGGTTCTCAGAACCATAATGTCGAGTTGAGACACCGCGCCAAAACCAAGCAATTGAAGATCAATGAATGGGGCGTGTTTGTGATTGGTTCGCCGGCGGAACTTGCGAATGATCCGCAACTAGAAGGTTGGGTCGCCGGCTGCGAAGAACCGGACGTTTATGCGGCGGTAGACTTGCCTTGGATCGACCCACGCTTGCGGGAAATGCGGGACGAGTTCGCTTGGGCAGACGCGGGGCAGCTGCCGAAACTTGTCGAAACAAAGGATATCCGGGGCGACTTGCACATGCACACGACCGCGTCGGATGGAGAGAATTCACTCGAAGAAATGGTGGCCGCCGCTCGCGAGCGTGGGCTCGATTACATTGCGATTACCGATCATTCGCAGCGAGTCGCTGTGGCCAATGGACTAAACGCAGAACGAGTCCTTCGACAGTGGGAACAGATTGACAAGCTCAATCAACAACTTGCCGGACAATTTACCGTTCTGAAAAGTATCGAGTGCGACATCCTGGAAGATGGACGCCTGGACTTGCCCGACGAAGTCTTGGCCCAGGCCGATTGGGTGATGGCCAGTATTCACTTCGGCATCAAACAGACTCGCGATGAAATCACACGCAGGATTCTTGGCGCCATCGAACATCCAAGTGTGAGCGCGATCTCGCATCCAACCGGGCGATTGATCAACCGACGAGAAGCCTACGAAGTGGACATCCCAGCCGTTATCGAACATGCGGCCAAACATCGTAAGATTTTAGAATTGAATGCGAGTCCGAAACGATTGGATCTTGATGATTTGCATGTTCGTCAAGCTCGTTTGGCCGGTGTGCCGATCGTCATCAGTACCGATGCGCACTCGACCGTTCAGCTAGACAACTTGCGATTCGGAGTCCAACAAGCTCAGCGTGGTGGCTTAACAGCCGCGCATGTGATCAATACACAGCCATGGACCGAAATTCGACGTTGGCTTCGAAAAAGTTAAGGCCAGCCCGGACCGTTCAGCAACGCGAATCGATGGTCAGTTTCAGCATCAAGTCACTTGGGCAGGTTGGAACGAACCATGCGATAAATTGCGAGCCCCCAGGCACCGAGGATTCCAAACGGAGCACCGATCATGAGTGCGATGCTGAACGCGTAGGCATACTGTAGGCGACCACCTTGCTCGGCCAAGGTGTCTTTGCAGTTCGGACAGGCCATGGCGACATCGGCAATCAACAGGAGCACACCAGCGGTCACGCCGAAACAAAAAAAACGTCGGTAAAGGCTGCTTTGCTTCATCGGTACTGTCTACTGACGGCCTCTAAGAAAGTCATTTGGCCAGCGGTACAAACCACCAGTACAACATAAAATACACCAAAACACCCGTCAATGAAACGTAGAGCCAGATAGGATAAGCCCAGCGGACCAAGCGGCGGTGTGCGGCTCGTTGATTCGACAGTCCCAACCAAACTGCCCATCCGGCCAGGAACGGAACGGTCATCGCCAACAAGACATGGCTTCCCAAAAGTACAAGATACCCCCAAAAAGCGATCTCCGGGTAATCCTGCCGTGGAAAAAGCTTGTTGCCTTCCAATGATAGACGGGTAAGGTAACTGACCAAAAAAACTCCCGAGACTCCCAAGGCAGCAAACATCAGCCTCTTGTGAAGTAATTCGCGGCGAGATTTGATGGCCCATAACGCCAAAACCAAAAGGACCGTCGCCAAACCGTTCAAAGCGGCATTCAAGTGAGGTAAGGTCCTGACCAATTCTTCCATAACTCAGTTTTCTATTTTCAAAATGGACGTGAATTTTTGCTTGTCCGGTCCTGAGGTTTGTCGCCATCCTCGTCTCGAGTTTTCGTTGGCCCATGTTTCCCGGACCGGGTGCGGCTTCTTGCGAGTGCTTCAGTCTACCGTGCTTTTCGGGCGATCGACAGGGACTGCGACAACGCGCCCAAAATGACAAAGAACCCAGTTTGGGCCACTTTGACGTACGGAAGTTCGCACGGCTACAATGCAGTACTGCGGCTCGACGCGTGCGTCCAGCAATGGGCCCACCAACGCCAAGCCCGGCGGTCTCCTTGTGATTGATCTCCCAGGGACTGCGCTCTCGGCGGTTCCGAGCCGTCCAAATCATGGCAGGTTTGGCAAGAGCTTCCTCAGCGACGCGGGCCACTGCCACAAGCTCGGGAATGCCTGATTCCATTCGAAACTACAAACCGCAAAAGATCCTGATGTTGTCACCGGTGGATGTCAATCCAAGCGAATTGGTCGTGGAAAAAACGGATCTCGAATTAGAGACGTTTTTTAGTCAACTGAAGTCCTTCTTGGAGTGGACCGACTCGGATGCCCAGCATGTCGTTGGTCTGCGCAGCCACTTGCAGTCCGAGTTCCCCGCGATGGTCGAAGATTTTTATGCCGAAATCTTGCGACACGCCGCGACCCGTCAAGTCTTGCAAGACGAACAGCAAGTGGTTCGACTGAAGGCAACCCTGCTGCTATGGTTGGAGCAATTCTTTTCGGGCCGTTACGACTTGGCCTACGTTCGGGCGCGATGGAATGTCGGGCGACGCCACGTGGTGATTGGCCTGGATCAGTCCTACGCCACCGCGGCCTTGGGGCGATTAAGAATGCGAATCAACTCCGCCATTGTTGCGAGAATGTCCCATGATTCGCAGAAGCTAGTGGAGACGCAAGGAAGTGTCAACAAACTGTTGGACTTGGAACTGGCCATCGTCAATGCGGCGTACCAGTTGAGCTTTGCAAAGCTCATGGAACTCTCGGCCAAACAACAAATGCAGCAATCGGAGCGATTGGCGGCGATCGGACAAATGGTCACGGGACTCGCGCACGAAAGTCGCAATGCTTTACAGCGAAGTCATGCTTGTTTAGAGACTCTTTCTTTGGAAATCGAAGATCGCCCAGATGCGATTCGATTGGTTCAGCGTGTACAGGCGGCACTGGACCATCTGCACACCTTGTACGAAGAAGTGCGAAACTACGCGGCACCGATTAAGTTGGATCGCCAATCGATCTGCCTGCCCAAGCTCGTGATGCGTTGTTGGCACCAATTGGAGCACAAATGGAAACCCCTGAATTCGCGGTTGCGATTGCAAGTGACCGATGCAACGGAGACGGTCGGCCAATGGGATCCGGTTCGCATGGAACAAGTGCTGACCAACTTGTTCCAAAACGCGATTGACGCCTGTGGCGAGGGTGGTGAAGTCGTGTGCACAGTCAGCACCATGGAGACAACTTCGGCTGGTGTTTCTCCAGCACCCATGAACAGTCCGCCGGGAGGGGATGGTATCTCAACCAAGGTCGGGTCCGTGGTGATCGAGGTATCCGACAGTGGCCCAGGTATTGGTGTCGTGCCTCCCCAACGCGTTTTCGAACCATTTTTTACGACGAAGACCAAAGGGACAGGGCTCGGGCTGGCGATCACCCGACGGGCAATCCAAGCTCACGGCGGGGAGATTGACTTGGTGCCGGGAACAAAGGGCACCTTCCGAATTGTCCTGCCAATTTCGGTTTGACGCTCGTTTGCCGACAGGACGAGCCAACGGGGGCTGTGTGTCAATTCGCTCGCTTTGAGTGTGCGAATGTGCACATTTGCAATATTCTGCGGGCAACGGTCGGGCTAGGCACGATTCGAAGACACATTTTTCGAAAGGGCTCTCGTCGGGCGTTGGGGCATGATCTTCAGCATAAAAATGTGACAAATCGGAGCTTATTCCTACCCGACGTCCGCCGTCGGACGCATCGGCAGGGGCGGGTCGCCGAGAATTCTCACCGTATATCTCACGGAGCGTTAGCGCGGCATACGGTTTGCACTTTGGTATGACTTGCCGCCGCGATGTAGCGGATGTACGGCCATGTTCGCGACCCTAATGATTTCGAAAGCATTCGTTCGAGAATCTTCGTTCGAGAATTGAGCTGCGGTTCGATACTGAGAGATGGAAAGACATGGCGACCGTTGACCATCCCGCTCGAGAGTTCTATCCGCAAACACCGCGCAGCACGCCTATGTCATTGATTGATCGAACCCTTGTCAAATTACTCGTCGTTGACGACGAAGAGGATTTTCGTGACGCTGCGGAGGTCTACTTCCGGCGACTGGGGTATCAAGTCTTGGCAGCCCGCGATGGGGTGGAGGCGTTGGAAATCGCCAAGAATCAGCAATTCGACGTCGCGGTCGTCGATATTCACATGCCCGGTATGTCGGGAATCGACTTGTTGACGCGATTGCGGGAAGAGGATCATGACGTTCAAGTCATAATGTTGACCGGAGGCGGCACGATCGAAAACGCGGTCGAGTCCATGAAGCGTGGGGCGCGGGATTTTCTGACGAAGCCCGCCAAGCTGAACGAACTAGATATCACGATTCAAAAGGCTTACAAGTCTGGGCGGTTGGAAAAAGAGAATCGCAACTTGCGGCAAGTGCTGCAACAGATTGCTCCACCTTCGGAAATCATCGGCCAGTCGAAAGCGATGCAGGACGTTTTTCGATTGATCGACAAAACGGCGGTTACCGACAAGCCGGTGCTGATTCAAGGTGAATCTGGGACTGGTAAAGAACTGGTTGCCCGAGCGATTCATCGCCGCAGTGGTTTGGCCAATCAACCGCTGGTCGTTGTCAATTGTGCCGCCCTGCCCGAGACTCTATTGGAGAGTGAGTTGTTCGGCCACGAGAAGGGCTCGTTTACGGGTGCGGTTGCTTCGAAGCCGGGCTTGTTCGAGTTGGCTGATGGCGGAACCTTGTTTATCGACGAGTTTGGTGAACTGGCAGGTCCGTTACAGGCCAAGTTGTTGCGAGTGTTGGAAGATGGTTCCATGCGCCGGATTGGTTCGGTCAAGGAACGCCATGTTAAGGTGCGTTTGATTGCGGCGACCAATCGAGATTTAGCGGAAGAAGTTCGTGCCGGTCGTTTTCGCGAGGACTTGTATTACCGGATCAATGTCTTGTCGATCCCCTTGCCGCCGTTGAGACAACGTGAGGGTGACATCGATTTGTTGATCAAGCACTTTGTCGGGCCCGATTGGAAAATCAGTCCAAGTGTTGTCCAAGATCTTCAGCAATACAGTTGGCCGGGCAACGTTCGACAATTACAAAACGCCATCGAGCGCGCTAAGATTCTGGCCGATGATGACGAGGTCTTGCTGGAGAACTTGCCGGCTGAAGTCTGCGGGCAAGTAAAGCCGAGTGTCATCAGTGTCGGCGCGACTCAAGTGGATTTAGAGACGCTCAACAAGATGCATGTGGAACAAATCTACAATCAGCACGGTCGCAATAAGAGTCGTACTGCGAAAGCACTGGGCATCAATCGTCGCTCACTGTACCGCCTGTTAGAGAAGTACGGGATTGGCGATTGACGCCATTTGATTTATCGGTTGTGAAGTTGCGGGGTGAAGCGTTCCTTCGAATACACGGTCCGATCAAAGGCCGGAACTTGAGCTTTTAGTCGTTCTGCCTGAATGCGAAGAATTCGCTCGAAATAAGGAAACGGCATGGGGCCACCGTAACGCTGGATCGAGTAGAAAAATGCTTCGTTGACCACGGGTTCCGGCAAGTTGCCTTGTTCCACCAACTGGATCAACTCGGCGATGAACTTATGTTCCTCGGGCAGTCGAGGTTGGAGCTGTTGCAACCGATCTTTCATGCGGGTGTTGGTCGCCGAACGAGTCGCCTGAAAGCCAAACGTGGTCGGTAGCGTTGGTTCGAAGTTGGTCTGCAACTTCGGCTCGAACGATGTTTGGGGCTGGAATTCGAAATTGGTCTTCAACTGTGGATCATGGGCCAACCCAAACTGTGCCGAGGCGCTGGTCGTCCAGCCGCTGATCAAGCAACATGCAGCAGCGGCCGCTGCCATCTTTGTCCAACGAGATGAAAATCGATTGAGTAACATTCGTTCGTCCTTGAACGATTTCGGTTCGGTAACGCGAGCCCACTGCTCCGTCTCTGTACACCTCGGCTGGCGGATCGGTCGCCCAAGAGAAAAAATCCTCATAATCGTTTCATTTTGACATCTGGTAGGGCGACTCTTGCTAGCAGGTCGCGGAAAGGAGACGGGATTGGGCTCTCCAACGCGGACGGTTGCGCAGCGCTTTATCCGTCCAGCACAGGGCCAAACGGGCGGCAACAGCCCAAGCCGATGTGCGCCAGCCACTGGTTACGTTGACAACGCCTCCACAATAGGCCTGAACCGGCGACACAATCACAATGACGAAGCCCAAGCAACCATATGAATACTTCACAGCGTTACCCGACGACTGGGGCGGTTCTATTGCCGACGACGGCAGGATACATTCAGTTCGGGAGTACCCTCAGCGTCCGCCGTGGAAAGGTTTTTTGATGTCTGTTTATTCAGCACTCACTTGCGTTTTGATCGCGCTGCTGCCGCAAGATGTCGCCAAAACCGCGATTCAAGATGAACTGCTGCTCACCGCACAGACGCATTTCGGAGTGGTTGATCGGGTCGAGCCCCACGAATTGAATCAACCCCTTGTGACCTTGGGGCACAAGCTTTTTTGGGACGCTCGGATTTCAGCCAACAAACAAGTGGCCTGCGTTTCTTGTCATTCGGCTGCCGCAGGAGGTGCGGACGCCGTGCCACAATCCATAGATGCCAAGGGCCAGCCGACCAAGCGGAACTCGCAGACGGTTTTTAACGCGATGCTCCAACCTTCGCTGCGATGGACGGGCGACCGCAACTCCGGAGCCCATCAAGCGGAGAAGTCACTCACAGGTTCGATGGGTTTTGCAAAAGCCGAGGATGTCAATAACGTCCTGCAGGAACATGGTTATGGGCCTTTGTTTCAAACGGCGTTTCCCGCCGATCCCAACCCGATCCGTCCCGGTAATTACGCGACTGCGGTAGAAGCTTACGAGGCGACCCTCCGCACGCCCGCACCTTTCGATAAGTTTCTACTGGGTGAAGTTCGCTCGCTCTCGAAACGGCAACAAAAAGGTTTGCAACTGTTTATCGAGATTGGATGTGCCAACTGCCATTCCGGTAAACTGCTTGGAGGGGATGGTTTCGAACGGTTTGGAATTCATCGTGAGTATTGGACAGAGACCCAATCGCGGCAACAAGACGTTGGATTGTTTGAGACTACGAAAAATGAAGTAGACAAGTTCCGCTTTCGAGTCGCCATGTTGCGCAATATCGAGAAAACCGCTCCTTACTTTCACGATGGCTCGGTGGCCACGTTATCAGAAGCGGTGCGGATCATGGCCAACTTGCAATTGGATCGGCAATTGTCGCCGACAGAAATCGAAGCAATCGTCGATTTTCTGTCGTCACTGACGGGAGAAATCCCCGCGAACTATTCGGCTCCGGCATTTCCGGACATGGAGTTCTCCGAAATGAGCAAACCGAAATCCGAGTGGAAGATCGAGCAATAGGGGTCGATGCGCGAAACCATTGGCATGCAACAACATCAAGGCCGAGTCGCCTTGGGAAGCCTGTCGGCTCGTCCGCACTTCTTCGCGGTTGGTGCGTTGGAGAAATTGCAAGGCGAAGTCACGATTGTCGAAGGTCAGGTATTCGCAACGGGCGTAACCGCCAACGGCTTGCCTCGTTCATTGAACAACGACATTGATGGACGTCAAGCGACATTGTTGGTGGGCGCGGAAGTTTCCGAATGGACCGACCACAAATTCCCCGAGTCCATGTCTGGTGCGAAGCTGGAGCAATGGATTCAGCAGCAAGCGACCGCGGTGGGACTGGACACCAAACAGGCCTTTCCGTTCACCATCAGCGGCCAACTAACGGAACTGCGCGTTCACGTCATCAACGGCGCCTGGCCCGTGCATGCCAAGCGGCAGAACAAGCCGATACCCGCCGATCACGCACCGTTCGAAGCCGAGCTTCAAGATCTTTCAGCGCGTGTCGTTGGGATATTCGCCCAGGGAGCAACTGGCAAGTTGACTCATCCGGGCAGTTCACTGCACGCCCATGTCATTTACGAACACGAATCAGCAGGCCAGATCACAGGACACTTGGAATCTTTGGAAGTTGCTGCCGGGGCTGTGCTTCGTTTGCCAGTGCCGAACGCGGCGGGGGATTAGAAGCTGTTTAAGTCAATTCGTGACGTCGATTAGTGATGTTGATTCGCGGGCGTTTGAGAATGACGTCGGTTTTAGTCGCCGTAGCAGCAGGCTGCTGCGGCAACGCTGTAACGCATTTTTTTGTGCTCACGTTCAGCACTTGTGTCGGCCCATTCGGGCCTTTTTTTGGATGAGGGGGCACTCTAACCGGTGGCTTGCGCCGACCGGCTAAGGTTGTGTCGGCCCATTCGGGCCTGTTTTCTCCAGAAAGAATGCTTCACAGCGTTGCTGGTGCGGGGAAAGCGGCAATCGGCTGCCGCAATCCAAAGCTTCGCCACTTGCAGTCATCATCTCACTACCAAACGATAACCTACCCAGCGGACCAAACCACACATCGATGCGATCCACCCAAGTTGGACTGCGTTGAAGCTAAGCATCAAGAAGTACGGAGCCTCGCCCATCGGAACATAGTTGAGTGCGAGGAATTCGAGAAACGTAATTGCAAATATCGGCAAGAAAAGGCCCGGCAAACAAAGCCACCATCGGTTTGTTCCCAGAACGCTGAACTTAGTCAAACTTGCCAAGAAAAAACTGGCTGCAAACAATATCGAAAAAATCAACAGAACGCTAAGACCATTTGCCATCTGGTCCTCCTCGTCGCCCACTGCAGCGATCTGCCGAACAACGGCGAGAAGAATTGCAAAAATGATTGACCATCCGCCCAAGTACCTCAACGAAAAAGTTGGTTTCGTTTTCAGTGAGCGAGCACCGGTGTCTGCCTCCAACAGTCGAACGCGAGTCAGCCACGCGGTGAAAAAAAGCAGCGCGCAATAAATGACAAATAAGAGGGCCACGATCATGGCGAAAAAAAGAGTATGTAGTGGGATGTAAGATAAGGTCGGAACGATCGAACCTACCGCAACAGACCCGAAGCAACTCGCGATAAGTATCCGGTAGGGACCGGAGCAAACGCCCCAAACGGCCACGAACGCTACGGTTGAAGGAACCGCCAATAGTGTTCCCCATCGCAGCGCTAGGAGAAACGAATCAAAAATCCCAAAAGATGATGGAACGCTCTGTATAAACGACAGCAGTGTAAATAGGTTGATGATGGCAATCTGGCAGATGAACGTTCCGCTCACGACGCGCCAGAACGACCGCCGACGGCGGTTCTCGATCTGTTCCGATTCACTCGCTATATCGTTTGTTGATGGGGCATTGGCGACGACAGGTTCCGGAAGTTCTGTATTTTCAGAATCCTCGGCCATAGCTGCTGCCCTTCAACATCCTTCGACCTTGATGGTCGCTGTCAATCGTTACCGTATGCGGGGGCGCCACACCATGCGGATTCCCTGGCCTTGCCATCAGATGACTAACGCGTCACTGTTTCAAGTGCTGATCTTTCGTTCGCGATCAGATCTTCCAGCGTTTGCTTGTGACGAATGATTCGCAATTCGCCTCGGTCCAGCATGATCTCGGCTGCTAAAGGTTTGCTGTTGTAGTTGCTGGCCATGACCGCACCATAGGCGCCCGTGCAGCCAATCACCAGGAGGTCGCCCACCTGAGCCGCGGGCAGAGATCGTCGGGACACCACGCCGCCATCCTCTTGCGTGAAGATATCGCCCGACTCGCACAACGGGCCACCCACGACCACGTCATGGTTGGTGTTCGATGTCCGCTGGCCCACCGGGCAGATGGCCATGGGGTGGTAAGCACCGTAAAGAATCGGCCGAGCCAAATTGTTAAACCCAGCATCCACCAAGTAAAACAAGTTGTCGCCCATCTTTTTGACCGCTCGGATTTCAGTCAACAAATATCCGCTCTCCGCCACCAAGTAGCGACCGGGTTCCAACTCCAAACCGATCGGATGACCGAAGTCGGCTGCCAAGCGATTGCGAACTTCATCCCACAGGCGATGGTATTGAGCCAAGTCCATACCTTGTTGCCCGGCGCGATAGACCGTTGGCAAACCACCTCCGGCACTAATCGTCTTGAGCGTCGGACCAACCAAGCGAGCGCAGCGTTCCATCGCCTCGCAAACTTGGGCCAAGTGCTCCAAGTCGGTACCTGATCCAATGTGCATGTGCAGACCCACGACTTTTAGGCCGCAAGCTTTGGCTTGGGCCAAACAGCTAGGCAGTTGCTCGTGCCAGATTCCATGCTTCGATTGTGGCCCGCCCGTGTTCGTCTTTTGGCTGTGGCCGTGGCCAAAGCCCGGATTGATTCGCAATGTAATTTCGGCACCTGGTTGAACTTCCGCCAGCTGCGGAATCATGTCCGGCGAACCGAGATTGCAGTGGATGTGGTGCTCTGCGACGACTTGTAAAGCATCACGATCAAAGATGTCACTTGTGTAGACGATTTCCGGAGGGTCGCTAGTCGCCGAATAACCGACCGCCAACGCGCGCAGTACTTCGCCCGCACTCACCGCGTCCACGACAATCCCTTGTTCTTTCAAGAGCGCCAGGATGGACAGGTTCGAGCAAGCCTTCTGCGCGAACCGAACCGTTTCGAACATCTGCAAATCGCGACACCGTTGGCGAATCGTCTCCGCGTCGTACAGGTAAACCGGCGACCCATGCTCGGCGACCAATTGGCTGATCGAAAAACCAGCGATCTCGGTCAAGACTTTTCCGTCGTATTGCGTGGCAATCATTTTGTCTTTCATGATTTCAAGTAGCTCAACATTTCTCGCAAGCGAGGCATGGGCAAGCCCACGACATTGGTCTCTTCACCCTCGACGATGTGGACCCAATCCAAACCGTCTTGATAACCGAAGGCACCGGCTTTGCCTTCCCAAGCTTCGGAATCCAAATACGCAGTCAACGCGGACTCGCTCAATACATCCATCCGCAGATCGGTTCTGACCACATCTTGCAAACGGATGTCGCTGGGTCGCTGCCAGACGACCACGCCCGTGTAGACTTGGTGAACTCGGCCCGACATCAACCGCAACATCTCCGCCGCATGTTCGCGATTTCTCGGCTTGCCCAATATTTGTCCATGGCAGTGGGCGACCGTGTCCGCCGCAATCACGATCCCCTGCGGAACCTTGGGTGCCACATCAGCCGCTTTTTGCATGGCCAATCGTTGCACCAATTCCGGCGGGCTCTCCTGCGAACACATACCGCATTCGGCTTCCGGCGACGGAGCCCGCACCACAAAATCGTAGCCATGCTCACGCATCAGCTCCGCTCGGCGTGGCGAACTGCTGGCCAAGGTCAAGACACCGAAAGAACCATTCGCGTTCGTCGTCATGTAATTTATCCCGCATCATCCCATGATTCAAGGTCGCGGCAGCCCCGCGACCGGTCCATCCTCAAAGTTGGTTTTGTTCTCCGGTTTTCCCGGTGTCGGTTTCCCTCGCGAGGTCGCAACTAAACTTCCTTGCGAGGGGTCTTCCTCAGGCCCAGCGAAAGTCCATGAAGCGACGCCGTCACCACGGCGACCATCCCAGCATTCCGATGCCAGTCGATGCTTTGCAACATTTCGGGCGTCCCCAGCCACGGGAACATTCCTGGCACGATCATGACAACCGTCGCCAGACACGATCCGACCATCGCTACGGCGGTCCATCGGGTGAAGGTCGACTCGGCTACGTCACGACTGCCCGGCAAATAGCCATAGGCCACGATCACCAACAAGCCCAAGAAAGCTCCTGCCACCGAAACGTGAATCAGAAGCGGCCAGGCATGCATTTCGTGACCTTGGGCCAAAGACCCAAAGGAAGTGCCTGCCAACACCAACAACGACAACAGGAACACCATATACAACCACCGCATCAGCCACGAACGCTTCGGGGAGGTCGGAGTTCGCCGTTCCATCCCCCAGGTGATGACCGCGCCCGACCACAACAACGTCACGGCGACGATGGCCATCACCGCGAAAATCTTGAACGCGCCACGGCCTTGCATCAATTGATTCCAAGCCTGTTGGCGAACCTTATCCCCATCCATCGCGGGTGGCAAAGCAATCGAGGCGGTCGTCTGTCCGGGTACGACACCCATGCCGACCAACGGTTGCGGAAAAAACTTGGCTTCATCGCTATGGCATTCGGTACAGCTTTTTGCGCCCAATGATTGTGTGGCCGGACGAACATTATGTGCCACCGGCCATAGATAAGCCGCGGCGCTGGATTGAAGACCCTCGGCTGGTGCAATCGTCAACTGTCCCTCGTCACCGACTCGGTAAACTTGACCCCCGCTGACGAACACGGCTTTGTCGCTTTTGTTCTCCGCTTGAATCGCCGCCAAGCCGTCCCGCAATCGCTGGTCGATTTGTTTGATCCGCAGCGTTTCGGTGAAGTCCAGCAATTTTTGTTTTTCTGCTTCGGTATGTTGGGCTTCGGGAACCTTGCCACGCTCCTCGCCTAACACTTCCTTGCGCTGAGCAGCCGTCAATTTCACCTCGGCGATCTCGTCAAACTCTTGCCGAACTTTCAACGGGCCTCGCAACCACTTCGCGGCCAAGTCCGGGTGTAGAGGTTTGATGGTGCCATCCGCTTTTTCGACGCCCCAAAAGGATGGCCACAGCCACCGATGCGGAGCGTATTTCGCGGCACCGTCCGGCGCCCACGTGGTCTTCAACTGGACACTTGCTCCGACAGGCGGCGATTCCGCTCCGTGGCGTTTCACGTGCTCGCCCAAATGATGAATGGCCGACAGCAACTGCGTTTCCGATGCGTCCGGCAATGGCCCAGAATGACAAGCGGTGCAAGTCATTCGTTCGAAGTGCAACGGTGGGATGCCGCGATGCGCCGGGCGAGGGGCTCCAAGTTTCCCTGCTCGTGTCAACAGACTGGGCTCTTGGGCAGCGGCTCCTTCACCCACATCTTGTCCCAGATGACAGCCCTGACAGGAGAGCGTTGCCGCGGCACTGGACGGGTGTTTTTCGCCCGGATATCCGCGAACCGTTGCATGGTCCAAGCCGTTGCGATGACAATCGACGCACGACATGCCCGCGCGCAAGTGGACGTCTTCATCGTGTAGCCAGCGTTGGCCTTGAACCGCCGCAGCGGTCGTTTGTGTGTGACAATAATAGCAGGCGTTGTTCTCTGGTTTGCGAGTCAAATTGAATAGCACTTTCCCATCCGAGCGGAACCGACTGGCTTCATATTTCACTTGCGGCAGTTGGGCGGCTGATCCTTCCGCCGCGGGATCGAAATCGTCCTTTAGTCGTTTGATCGCGCCTTCGACATTGCCCAACCCCATCGCGGCCATGGGGGCAAAAGCAAAATTCTCTTGCTTGATTTGTTCGGTCCACGCGAAGGGGCTGTACCCGCTTCCTTGCCGATGATGGCACAACATGCAATCGATCAGCAGTGGTCCGGTAATGGCCGACCGATTCTTCGCGACTTCCGCCAATGCCGTTCCGGGTTCAGGCTGGGGGCCTTGAGATAAGTGTTCGTCCCTGCCAGGTCCACCGCCCGGCCAGAATCCGCCGAACTGTAACGCCATTTGCCAACGCGTGATTCCCAACTTGTCGGGATCATGGGTGCCATCCCAACCACGATACGAAAGAGGTAATTGGGTTCCGGTCTTGGGATCGCTCCATACCAGCGGTTGGCCCACGCGTCCGCCTTCGATATCCGCCATACCGGCTTGAAAGTGAAAACCATGCGAGATGGTTTCGACGTCGTGGCAGCGGCCGCAGGTCGCAGCAGGCGAGTAGGGCCGCTGCGATTCCGGCGTGATTTTGTTGTTCTTGGCGTCGTACAGCTCGATCCAATGTACGTAGCCGCTGTGATTGTCGGACGTCGCAAAACGATTCGACTGGGCGAAAATGACAGGTCCGGCAACCAATGTCCAAGCCAAGGCGATGGAGATCCATTTCGACATTCTTCGCATTTTTTCTATCCAGTATCACACCCCGAATCGACCCGACCCGGGAATATACCCAAAAACGATCTGTTGATCGACTCGGCAGTGTCGTGGTTCGCTCCGCGAACCAATTCAGTGGTATTAGCATTGTCGTGGTTCGTTCCGCGAACCAATTCAGTGGTATTAGCAGAGTCGTGGTTCGCTCCGCGAACCAATTCAGTGGTATTAGCATTGTCGTGGTTCGCTCCGCGAACCAATTCAGTGGAATTAGCAACGCCATGGACGCCAAAGGAATGTCTATCAGACGAATACTCGGGCCGCCGCTAGGAAGGTTGCCACAGGTCCCTGCAAAGGTGCTTTGCAGCGGGGCGGGCATCGAGGCCGTCTGAAAAACCTTCTGGCACGAAATCCGGCCGAAGCGTTTCAAAAGCCCTTCTGGGACGATGTCCGGCTGTTGGCGTTCACCAGAGTCATTGTTGACGGCTTTCGAGTACTGGGCGGGTCATTTAACCGGCCGGAATGGGCGGCAACATCCCTTGCCGTTGGCGCGATCGGGGCGAATGACAGACCCGCGATTAGGAGGCCTGGAAAGCCGACGAATTGACGTAAGAGCATCTTTTGTAGCTTGGCAATCATGGGCGGAATGAAACGACTCAGACGCCGGGGATGTCCCGGAGGGGCCCGAAGTTGTGGAATTCAGCGCCTTGAGCAAAATCATTGATGGCGTTATGCTAGGCCTGAGACACGTCGATTTTGGGGATGTGGCGAAACTGGCAGACGCGCTAGATTTAGGATCTAGTTCCTTTACGGAGTGCAGGTTCGATTCCTGTCATCCCCACTCCATTGGAATTGTGTAACCCACGACACCAATGAACGTTTTGGACATCCAAAAACTGCGGCAAGAAAACAACGCCCAAAATCCACCAGTTGGCAGTGGGCGGATGATAAGATTCGGGTAAGAACTATTTCCCAGCGAGATGCTCATTGGTTTGGACTTCTGGAGCGAAACGTCCTAAGACTTGAGTAATTGGCGACTTTTCAGATTGGTTCATTGGACTCACTTATTCTGAGTTTGTCCTGGCGATCGATCGCGTTCCGACTTCAAAGAACTACAAAACGGAATTTCTAAAGATGATGGCAGCTGCACAGCGGCGAGTCTGCCAATTGATCCGGCCGTAACTATTGTCATTGCTTGTTGCTGCGAACGCCTCGAGATTATACACCTCGTTGTTTGCGTTTAGTCGTGATCCTGTTCTGGTTCGGCCCAGGCTTGGAGGGTGCCGTTGGGGGCTAGTTGGACTTTAATGACGTTGGCGCGGCAGCAGACGGGGCAATCTTCGACATAGGTTTGGGACGATCCCGCCGTCAAATCCAACGGAATGACGATCTCTTCCCCACACGCATCGCAGAGATAACTGGCTTCGGTGTCGGAGGAAGGTTTGTAAATGTCAGCGCTGTCGGTTAGCTCGGGTTGATGGCCCTCATCGATTGTGGGAACCTGTTGTCCTGAGTTCAAGAGTTCGCACGCCCATAACATGACGGACAACGGTTCGGGATCCGCCAGCCGGTGATCGCGACCGATCTGGATCAAGGCTTCGCGCGGTAGACGACTGTTGGCAATGAGTTCTTCCGAGTGCGCAAACGGAATCACGTCGTCTTCCTGCGAATGCAGGATCACGGTGGCGGGCTTCACTTGGGTGACTGTCCCCCAATTCTTCCACGCGGGGCAAAGCAATACCAACGGTGTGTTCCGTGAATCCAAATTCATCGCAATCGCCCCGCCTCGTGACGAACCGACGATGACGTCAGGACAATGTGTGTCGTAAGCAAACTGGGCGACCCTCAAAGCCGCCGCGAAATCATCGTCGTCCAAAGCTGGGTTGATGACTTCATGCCCCGCGTCCCTCAGAAACGTCGGTTTGACACCCCCCACCACACTGTGCCAGCCATGCAAGAAGAGAATATTCATAGTGCGCCGTTTATCGAGCGTGGAGCAGCACTCCCGGCCAACCCGGCAGCCGATCGTTTAAGCCTAGCCCGCCAAGCTGGGAGTCGCAATCAGCCGTTGGCTCCGGTTCTGGTTCGAGGAATCCGCTGATTTTCGCGTCGCGCCCACGGTGACTGTTAAACTTTGCCGGATTTTCGCAGGCATGGCTGGGTATTCGGGCGAAACCGGGCGATTTCGGGATGCCTATTGTCCCCAACCGGGTAAATTTCCACGACCGGTAGAGATTGCCAAGCGCTGTCGACAGAGGGCGTCGTTTTCGCAAGAATGCCGGGCTGTTGTGGGCAAAGGTTACTTCTCGATTGGCGAGTCAGAACATGTTGAATCCCCGTTCCGTCGTTTCCGAGTCGTCCTACGATTTATTGGGGCCATTACCGGTCGAATTCCAGCGGCATCTGTGTTTCACGCTGGGGCATCAACTGACCGACGCAACCAATAGCTATCTTTATTTTGCCATGGCCCATGCGATTCGCGATCGCTTGACTTGCCAGTGGCGAATGTCGCGGCAACGCTTGCAGCAATCGAAAGAACGCCGAGTCCACTATTTCTCGCTCGAGTTTCTGTTGGGGCGGTCGCTTGGCAATGCGATTTTGAACATGGAGTTGGATCAAGAAGTGCAAGAGTCGCTCGAGAAGTTCAGTTTGCACTTGGAGGATTTGCAAGAGCAGGAATTGGACGCCGGGTTGGGTAACGGTGGTCTCGGGCGATTGGCGGCTTGCTTTCTGGATAGTTGTGCGACGTTGCGACTGCCGGTGACCGGTTATGGGATTCGCTACGAGTACGGCATGTTCCATCAGAGGATCGAACAGGGGCGACAGGTCGAGGCGCCGGACCATTGGTTGCTCGAAGGGAACCCTTGGGAAATCGAACGAGCCGAAGATACACGCACCGTGCGATTTTACGGTCACACGAACCGTTTCATCGACGACAAAGGCCGCTTCCATTCCCGGTGGGTCGGCACCCAAGATGTTTTGGCCGTACCGTTCGACATGCCGATTCCGGGCTACAAGAACGATACCGTAAACACTTTGCGTTTATGGAAGGCGACGGCGACCGACGCCTTCAATTTGGCCGAGTTCAATCAAGGAAACTATACGGACGCGGTGGTCAAAAAGAATCGAGCCGAGCAGATCTCGATGGTCTTGTACCCGAACGACTCCAGTGAAAACGGGAAAGAGTTGCGTCTGCAACAACAATACTTCCTCGTGTCCGCCAGTCTGCAAGACGTCTTGGACGACTGGGTCAAACAACACGGCACGGATTTTTCGGAATTTGGTCGTTTAAATTGTTTCCAACTGAACGATACCCATCCGGCCTGTGCGGTTCCGGAGTTGATGCGACTGTTGATTGACCAGTATGGACTGGAGTGGGATGTGGCGTGGCGGATCACGACCAATTGCATGGCCTACACCAATCACACCTTGCTGCCCGAAGCGCTGGAACGTTGGTCGGTGGCCCTGTTCGCACGCTTGCTGCCCCGCTTGCTCGAAATCATCTTCGAGATCAACGAACGCTTTCTCAGTGAAGTCAACAAGCGATTCCCGAATCAACCGGAACTTTTGCAGCGACTTTCCCTGGTGGAAGGTGGCGACCATCCGCACATTCGGATGGCTTATTTGAGCATTGTGGGCAGCTTTTCCGTGAACGGAGTGGCCCACCTTCACACGGAATTGCTAAAGTCCGGCCTGTTCCGAGATTTTTATCAATTGTGGCCCAACAAGTTCAACAACAAAACCAACGGTGTGACACCTCGGCGCTGGTTATCGCATTGCAACCCGAAACTCCGCGCGTTGATCAACGAAGCGATTGGAGATTCTTGGGAAAGCGACATGTTGCACTTGCGTAAGTTGGCACCGTTGGCCGACGATGCTGGTTTCCGAACGAAGTGGCGAGACGTCAAACTTCAAAACAAGATCCGCTTTGCTCAATACATCAAAGAGAATACCGGCGTCGTTTTCCCGACAGAGGCCATGTTTGACGTGCAAGTCAAGCGAATCCACGAGTACAAGCGACAATTGCTAAACGTGTTGCATGTGATTCACTTGTACGATCGCATTCGCCGAGGTGACATCGCCGGGATGGTGAATCGCTGTGTCGTGATTGGTGGCAAAGCTGCTCCGGGCTACCATGTCGCCAAGTTGATTGTCAAGTTGATCAACAACGTTGGGGACGTGATCAATTCGGATCCAGCCACCAAAGACCTGCTGCGATTGGTGTTCTTGCCAAACTATCGGGTTTCGGCGATGGAAGTATTGTGTCCCGGCACCGAGTTGTCCGAACAAATCTCGACGGCAGGCAAAGAAGCCTCGGGAACGGGCAATATGAAGTTCATGATGAACGGAGCGTTGACCATTGGGACGTTGGACGGAGCCAACATCGAGATTCGCGAAAAGGCCGGTGCCGAAAACTTCTTCTTGTTTGGCTTGGACGCCAAGGGTGTCATGGAGACTCGCTACACCTACGACCCGAACTTCATCATCGCGGCCGATGAAGAAATCCGTCGCGTCATGGAGTTGTTGGAAGGTGGTCACTTTAGTCAACGCGAGCCGGGCATCTTTGATCTGTTGGCAGCCGGTCTGCGAAATCCACACGATCAGTGGCTTACGATCGCCGACTTGCGAAGTTATATTGATGCCCAAGCCATCGCCGCGGCTACCTACGTTGACCAATCTCGCTGGAACCGAATGAGTATTCTCAATTCGGCCAACAGTGGATGGTTTTCCAGTGATCGAACGATCCAACAATATGCCGACGAGATTTGGGGCGTTCGCCCGATGAAAGGCGAGTGATGCAGTTACCACGCGCGTGCGGACTCTTGTGCCATGTGACTAGTCTGCCCAGTCGATATGGAATTGGCGACTTAGGACCGGCGGCCTACGACTTTGTGGATTTCTTGGTGAAATCCGGACAAAGGTTATGGCAAACTTTGCCGTTGGGACCGCCCGCGTGCGAGAATTCCCCTTACAGTGCCTACTCGGCATTTGCGGGGAATCCCTTGCTGATCAGTCCGGACTTCTTGTTGCATTCGGCGTTGATATCCGCGGACGACTTGCTGCCACTTCGCGAGACCAACGGCAACCCACACGCCGTGGACTATAACGCGTTGATACCGCGGAAGTCCGACTTGCTGAGAAAGGCTTGGAGCGGGTTCCGACAACAATTGAGCGGCTTGCCCAGTGAGGCGTTTGTCGCGTTTTGCCGAACGCATGCTTATTGGCTAGATGATTTTGCCCGCTTTGAAGCGTTGACCAAACATTTCGGTTTTTCCGATTGGACGCAGTGGCCCGCGGACGTCAAAGCCCGCGATCCGGTGGCGCTGGCGGCTTGGGACCAGACACTTCAGGAAGAAATTCAATACGTTAAGTTCTTGCAATTCGTCTTTGACCAGCAATGGTCCTCGCTTAAGAAGTATGCCAACCAACGTGGCGTGCAGATTTATGGCGACATGCCGATTTTCGTCGCCCATCAAAGCGCGGATGTCTGGGCCAATCGACGTTTGTTCGACTTGGATGAGGCGGGCCAGCCACGGGTCGTGGCGGGTGTTCCGCCGGATTGTTTCAGCGAGGATGGACAACGCTGGGGGAATCCACTCTACGATTGGAACGCCATGCGAGCGGACGGGTATCGTTGGTGGATTCAACGACTGCGACATTCGTTTCTGATTTTTGATTTGTTGCGGATCGATCATTTCCGTGGTTTTGAAGCGTACTGGGAGATACCTGCCGAGCAAAAGACGGCCATCGTCGGGCGTTGGGTTAAAGGCCCTGGTCAAGCGTTGTTCGACGCGCTGCGCGAGCAACTTGGCGACTTGCCCTTGATTGCGGAAGATCTTGGCTTGATTACCCCTGAGGTCAATGCCTTGCTGGAGTCGACTCAATTGCCGGGAATGCGTGTCTTGCAATTTGGATTCGGAACCGAAGCAGATGATTTTCATCGACCGACCAAGTTCCCGATCCACAGTGTGGGCTACACCGGGACACACGACAACGACACCTTGTTGGGGTGGTATCGCGGCTATGTAGCGGATCCGAAACAAGTCGATGTGGTCACGCCTTATTTAAGAATGTTTCTGGATCAACATCCGAACGTGGCCCATCGGCCCTTGCATTGGCAGTTGATTGCGGCGGTCTTGCACTCGGTTGCTAATTCGGCGGTGGTTCCGGTCCAGGATATCTTGGGTTTGGGCAGCGAGGCCAGGATGAATGTACCAGGCGAAGCGAAAGGGAATTGGGGTTGGCGCTTGCATGAAGGCCAACTAACCTCCGACATTAGTCGGCAGCTATTCGATCTCGTGATCGAGTCGGGTCGCGGTTAGTCGGGTGGTGGTTCGAGAAATTATTGGGACGTTGAAAACGATTTTTTTCGCCTGAGTACGTGATGGCCGATCTGCGTTACGATCCGATCAACGACCTGTGGGTGGCCGTGGCGGAAGTGCGGACCGAGCGCCCGAACGAGTATAGGCCGCGGGCCGAGATTGTACCGCTTGATCGTTGTCCTTTTTGCCGTGGCCACGAAGCGGAAACGCCAAGTCCGATCGCCGAATGGGATTGGGATTCTGCGACGCATACTCTGCGGCCTGCTTCGGTAGGTCAGTGGTTGGTCCGGGCGATTCCCAACCGATATCCGGCTTTTTCTAATTCACCCGCAGCCGATGATGATTTGGGGCTGCGGTCCATCGCAACCAACGTCGCACCGTATCGCTCGGCACATAGCCAACACAGCTGTCAAGAATTGGTGTTGGAGTCGGCTCGACATGTCGAGAGTTATTCGCAGTTGAACGACGCCGAACTGTTCGCGAGTTTCTTTGTCTATCGCCAGCGGCTGGCGGCCTTTCAGCAGAACAAACATCTGCGTTACGCCTTGTTGTTCAAGAATTGTCGCCCCGAGGCAGGCGCGTCGTTGGCCCATATCCATTCGCAATTGTTTGGACTTGATTACGTACCGGCAGCCGCGGCCGCTCGTAAAAAGCGACTGGGAAGAGTGGATCAAGTTGCGCAGAGTTTGATGTTGAAGCGAGTTGCGGATTTCGAGATCGCTCAAGGGGAGCGTTTGGTCGCGCAGGGCGAAGATTGGACGGTTGTTTGCCCTTACGCCAGTCGTTTTGGGTTTCAAACTTGGATCGTGCCGCGTCGGGATTGGGGGCCACAGTGGCGACAAACGGATTCCGCGACCATGGAATTGGCGCGGTTGGTTCGGACTTGGACCATGGCCATCGAGCAACTCCTGGACCGTCCGGCATACAACGTCTTGTTCCATAATCCTCCCTTGCGGGGCAAAGAATTGCCTGGGCATTGCTACATCGAATTATTTGCTAGAATCGGGAACGTGGCGGGCTTCGAATGGGGCTCGAATTGCTGGATCAATACTCATTCACCCGAGGCAGCCGCCAGTACGCTGCGTGAAAAGTTCCAAGAATGCGATTGGTGACGTTAAACTGCAATGGAATTCGCGCGGCCGACAAGAAAGGCTTGCGCGACTTCTTGACCGAGTTGCGAGCGGATGTCGTTTGTTTGCAAGAAGTCCGCGCGGTTGGCGAACAGATTCCTGGTTGGGCCAACGAGCCCCAAGCTTTTTGGCTGCCGGCCCAAAAGAGTGGTTACAGCGGGGTTGGCGTGATGACCAAACTTGCCGTTCAGAGCGTGAAAACCGGAATTAACGATCTGCAAGTGGATGAAGAGGGACGAGTCCAACGGATTGATTTCTCGGATTGGACATTGATCAACGCCTATTTTCCTTCGGGCAGTTCGGGTGAACATCGTCAAGCAGCCAAGTTTCACTTTCTTACGAAGTTTCGCAGCTACATCGAAGAATTATTGCCCCAGCGCCCGCAGCTATTGGTTTGTGGTGATTTCAATATTGCGCATCATCCTATCGACTTAAAGAATTGGAAGACGAATCAAACGACCAGCGGCTTTCTACCCGAAGAGCGTCAATGGCTGACCGACTTCGAGAAATTGGGCTTTGTGGACGTGATTCGATCTTTGGCTGGCCCAGGCGCTGCGGTTTACTCGTGGTGGAGTCAAAGGGCGGGATCGCGACAGCGCGATGTGGGGTGGCGTTTGGACTACCAATGGGCGTCGCCTGAACTGGCGAAGAAGGCAACCGCGTTTCAGATTCCGCGATTGCCAGTGTTCTCCGATCATGCTCCGGTGGTTGTGGACTATCAATGGGAATAAATTCCAGTTTTCAACTGGGGTCGCAACGATGAACGATCGCTATGACTTTCTGATCGTTGGGTCCGGTTTCGCATCGTGTGTGTTGGCACTTGTCCTGCAACGGATGGGTTATCGATGTTTATTGGTCGAGGCTCATCGCCATCCGCGGTTCGCGATCGGCGAGTCCTCGACGCCCATCGCGGATCAAATATTGTTGGACTTGGGACAAGACTTTCAACTGCCCGAACTGACGCGTTTGGCGCGTTGGTCCAGTGCACGGCATTTGCCGAATGTTGTTGTCGGTTGCAAACAAGGTTTTACCTATTTTTTTGCGGATGCAGCGCGGCAGGATGCTGCGGTGCCTATGTTGTTGGTGCCGGCCAGTCCCACGGAAGCGGTGGCGGATAGTCATTGGCATCGAGCCAGTGTCGACCAGTATCTGGCGCGGAGCGCGGTGGCACGCGGCGTCGAACTTCGCGAGGCGACTCGGGTCGTTGGGTTGCAGCGCTGCGACAACTGCTGGAGAGTGGAATTGGCGTCCAATCACTCGGAAGGCGAACTCGACACGGTGTACGCGGGCTTCTTGGTGGATGGATCCGGGCCGGCTGCCGTGGTATCGAAACTGCTGGCGGACATGAATTCAACGACGCTCGCGGAACAAAACGTTCGGAAATCGAGTTTCGGGTTTGCTACCCATTCAGGGAGTCTGTTTGGTCACTTCTATTTGCCGGTCGAGTGGGACGACCTTTGGAAAGCCTGGCACTTGCCGGTCGAAAAGTTTTCGTTTCCCCCACAGCGAGCGGCCGTGCATCACGTGACTTCCGAAGGTTGGATGTGGCATTTGGGGTTCGATAATCAGATCGTCAGTTTGGGTTGGGTGTTGCCCGCCGATCAATTGGAAGCGGACCAGCGATTGGCGAGCGTCGAGGGGCGTTGGGAGTTTTGGGAGACCCAACTCGCCCGCTATCCGCATTTGCACGCCCTCTACGGTTCAGCGAGAATGGTGGACCCGCCGGGTGGGTTGGGATTGATTCGACGTCAGCAGCGATTCCACGAACCAATTTCTGGTTTGGGTTGGGTGGCCTTGCCGAACACGGTTGGATTCGTCGATCCGTTGCATAGCACGGGGATCGCCCATTCGTTGTGTGCTGTGCAAAAGATCGTGAGGGCATTGAATTGGCAGCGTGTCTTGGACGAATCATTTGTGCGAGTTTATGCGGATCGACTCAAGCAAGAATTCTGGTTGGTGGATCAATTGGTAGCGGCGGCCTATTCGAGCCTAGGACATCCCGAGAAGTGGGAAGCCGCGACGATGTTGTATTTTGCCGCCGCGATCCAATTCGAAGAATGGCGTGATCGGCATCGTGTCTCGAGTCATGGCCGATCTGATGGAACTCAATTGACGAGCGCAGGCCTGCCGCAGGTGCCTTGGCGTGGTCCAGATTTTTTGATGGCCGATCAAGTGGACTGGTTGGAGCGAGTGGTTCGCGGCCGCAGTTTGCTGCAACGGCCCAAGCCGCCGCGCAATGGCTGGCTAGGCGAAATGGCGTCGATCCTTGGACCAATGAATACGGTGGGGTTGTGCGATCCGAGTCTGGGCGGAATTTATCACTATACTGTCGCCAATAAATGATCGACGAATCGAACGCTCATGAATCGGGTAGGGATAGATGTAGGTTACTTCGGGACTTTCCCAACCATGCCGCCCCCCGCATTGGCAAAGCTGTGACGCATTTTTTTATGCTCACGTTCAGCACTTGTGTTGGCCCTTCAGGCGTTTTTTGGACGAGGCTCCACTCTAACCGGTGGCTTGCGCCGACCGGCTAAGGTTGTTTCGGCCCATTCGGGCCTGTTTTCTCCAGAAAGAATGCTTCACTGCGTTGCCGCATTGGGCACGAGTTTGTTTCCCCTCGATCACTGGCTGAATGGCCACTGGCCCATTCGGGCCTGTTTTCTCCAGAAAGAATGCTTCACAGCGTTGCCGCATTGGGCACGAGTTTGTTTCCCCTCGATCACTGGCTGAATGGCCACTGGCGCGCCGCCCCAAGATTTGGTCCCTTGAATCCTCCTCGCTGGATCGGTGTTGCGGTTTGCAGATCGGCGATACAATACGCCATGCTCAACTTCAACCTTCCTTTCCGATGAGTTCGATTCATGGTGAAGACCGCTAGTACAATGTTGCCGCTCGGTGCTCCCGCCCCTGATTTTGCCTTGCCTGATGTGGTCTCAGGCAAAACAGTGCAGTTGGCGGACTTTCGCGATCGACCGGGTTTGCTGGTTATTTTCTTGTGCAATCATTGCCCGTTCGTCAAGCATTTGGCGGGACCGTTGGCCGAATTGACTTCGAAGTATCAGGGCCAAGGCCTGGGGGTTGTCGGAATCAACAGCAATGACATCGAGAAGTATCCGCAAGACAATGCCGATGCGATGCGCGAAGAAGTGAAACTGCGCGGGTATGTGTTTCCTTACCTGTTGGACGAAACCCAAGCGGTGGCTCAAGCCTATCAGGCCGCTTGCACGCCAGATTTCTTTTTGTTCGACGCCGCGCATCGCTTGGTCTATCGAGGCCAATTTGATTCGAGCCGCCCGGGTTTAGAGATTCCGATCACAGGCCAGGATCTGGCGGCGGCGATTGAAGCATTGTTGCAGGGCCGTTCGATCGATGACCAGCAGTTCCCGAGTTTGGGCTGCAACATCAAATGGAAGCCGGGCAACGAACCTTATTACTTCCCAACGCCTCCCATCAATCGGTAATGGAGGCTCTTGTTCAGGGAGGCTCGCATACAGGGAAGGTCGCATTCAGTGAGGCTTGCATTCAGGGAAGCTCGCATACAGGGAAGCTCGGGTTGACTCAGCGGTGTAGCGGGAAGAGCTGATTCTCTGATATTTTCGCGATGCCCTCCGGGTTGACGCTTCGAGCGGTGCGGGGGATATTGACGACGCTGTGAAGCGATTTTCCTGGAGAAAACAGGCCCGAACGGGCCGAAACAACCCTAGCCGGTGTGCGTAAGCCACCGGTTACAGTGGCATCTCCTCCAGAAAAGGCCTGAAGGGCCGACACAAGTGCTGAGCATAAGCATTGATAATTGCTTCACAACATCAAGAATATTGGGGCGGTCCAAAACAAGGCCGAGTGGCGGAATGGCAGACGCTCAGGATTTAAAATCCTGTGTCCGTTAAGGACGTGCGGGTTCGAGTCCCGCCTCGGCTATTTTCTTTGCGTTATCCGGATCAGCGGTCATGGATCGTTGCGGTCTCGGTCGAGTGGTTTAGCGAAACAAGCTTGTCGCACGCCCGTTCCATTGGGGACGAAATGACAATCAAGCGACGAAATGTCCCGACCACAACCTAACGCCACAACCTAACGCCGCGGCTGTCTGTGTCATCGAGACCAGCACGTAAGATTCCGCAGAGCTTGATTTAATAAGCCAGGACTCATCACCAACAGAAATGCCACGACCGCTCGGGTGCCGTACGACCGACTCTGCTTCAGAGTTGGCTACTTAGACTGGCTTGGGTTGCGACCATTGCATCAGCGAGCGACAATTCGCGTTTAGATTGATCGAGGGGGCCAACTGCAAAAAGTCGTGGTCGGTTCGATAATATAATTCTTGAGCCTTCACGTGCGGGATCAACATGCGCACACATTTTTCCAACCGTGCTTGCTCAGGCCACATGGGAGCGGTCTCGGTTGGCAACAAAGCGGCGACCGTTACAATTCGCTCCGAATTAGTTTCGGTGAATGAACTGGTGGGAACCAAGTGCTGGCGAATCATGCTGACCAACTCGGGAGGAAAGTTCCAACGCTCGCACAACAGCGCGCCAATCTCGGCATGATTCCATCCGAATTGGTCTTCTTCTAATTCGTGCAAACGTCGGCGTTCGATGCGAGCAGACTTCAGGAGCTTTTCGTACTCTTTTGGACGTCGAGTCATCAACAACGGAATCGCCAAGTCTTGCATCAAAGCGCCCGCAAAAACTTCTTCGGGTGCTTCATGTTGGCACTTTTCGGCAAAGTTGCGTGCGAAGATCGCGCGTCGCAGCGAGTCTTGCCACAGCAAATTCAAAGAAAATTCGTCGGAGGGTGGCGGTTGAATGACGTTTTGCAGTGCCTTCCATAACACGAAATTCTTGATCGTCTTGTAGCCCACCAAATTGACCGCCAACGGAACACTGGTGATTTTTTGCTGGAAACCGAAGTAGGCCGAATTGACGTACTGGAGAACTTGGGCCGTCAAACCAGGATCCATTAGGATCGGAGCGGCAAACTCGGTCGGTCCAATGTCTTCTTGTTGCGAAATTTCCAATAAACGAACTGCGGTCTGCGGCATGGCGCTGACGTTCGAGTTCTCGAGGATTTCATCAATACAAACGCTGGATTGCATGGCAGTCACACGAAATCGGATGGTCTGTCGGAAATTCGACCCTGAACAGTAGGTCAACGCGAAGCACATTTCCGCAGTTTCCCAACCATCGTCACGATTCACGTGGTTGCCGTGTTCGGACGTATCGATTGTAGGGTTGTTGCTGCGTGTCGAACGCACCTGCCGGTCGAGGTTGTGGCTTTTTCGCCACAAATTCCGCGCCATGGGAAGCCTGGCAATTCAAATGAAACTCCAGATTCTCAGCTCAGTTCAAGTCGCGCTGGGCAGTGGCAACGACGGCATCGACCGGAGCAAAACTTGTTTCGACAATCTGGCAAGACGCATGGGAAACGACCGTTCGAACAGCCCACGGCTTGGGGAGTGCACCTTGCCTTCTGGGTCTTGGTGGTTCTGACGTTGATCGGTTGGGCCAGTCATGCGGCCGAGCCCCAGTACCGCATGGCGCCGCAGGCGACGGGTTCTGTGGAGCTAGGAGCCCCGTCGTCTGAGGTCAAGCAAATTGAACATGTGCCAACGGTGCTTTCTGATACTCCGCATCATCGTGTCGAAGCGAGGCAAGCTGAAACGTCCACCGAGACCGATTGGCGAAGAGCTCGGAACGGGTGGGTACGGTTGAGTGTGGTGACACCCATCGAGCCTCATCCACCGAACTTTGTTCAGCGAATGCCACCGTTGTTTTGGGCCGTTGGGCTGTGGCTGATTTCCACTTGGATATTGGTTTGGTCGTCTTGAACCGCAGACTCTCCGTTACCCCACATCGCATTCAGGTACGGGTTGCAGATCGGGATCCCAGCGTTTTCTTTGCGATGGCAGTCGAAGGCACGACGCCATTTTTCCGCACAAAAGTCGCGAAACAAACGCTGTAGCGAAGGGTCAGAGAATGGAGCCGCCACGCAAGTCTCGGGCGAGATCGATAAAAACGCCATGGGTTGGTCGGCAAATTCTCGCTGTTGGATCTCGCTTCGTTGAACGACCAGCAAGCGTGAATGACGTGGATCGCGTTGAATCGTTTCGAACAACCAATCAACCGCGACCGAGGGGCCTTCCAAGACTTGGAGAAATGACCCTTCGCGGAACAACAAGATCCCCGAGATTCCCAAACGGGCATTCTTCTCGCGCGCTCCACTCATGAGTTCCGAAAAATCATCTTCGGAAAATGGAACTGTCGCCCCGCTGACGTAAATCACACGTACCAAGGGATGCTCAAGAGACAAGTCAGGTTGGTTTGCGGTTTCATGTGACATCGGCGGACCACCTCGGGTATACAAGCCTACGCCAGAGGCGGACTCGATCTCTATAATTCAGCAGGTTAACGCTGTATCTCTCGGTCAGTCTGGGGAGTTGTGCCGGATTTTACGGCTGTTGTGAATCTGCGGGCATTGGAAGGCCTGGGTAGATCGGGAAAGGCTGTTAAATGTTTAGTGTGTTCAGCCTTCGCACTTGTGTCGGCCTTTCAGGTCTTTTCTGATCGTGATACCAATCTAACCGGAGGCTTGCGCACGCCGGCAAGGGTTGTTTCGGCCCACTCGGGCCTAGTTTCGCCCGGAAAAATGCTTCGCAGCGTTGGTTTTGGGGGCTTTATGTTTGTTTGGCTTGCGCGAAAAAAATTGAACTCGTCTGGAAAGTTCTTCTTCGCTATGCTCCGCGTTCAAAGGCCGCCAACCCAATTGGCGTCCAGGGAATTGGTTTGACTGCAGGGAAGCACGACAAATGAGTAACCAGCAAAGCACAGGTTGTGTGGCACTAAAGTACTGTCTAACGGTGTTGGTTTTCGGGGTATTCTCCGATTTGGTGGCGGCTCAAGAGACTGGGCGAGTGCCGGTCGTGCCAAAGTCCAGTGCGGTTCGCTCGGCGGCGGCGCCGACTTCCGCACCGAATGTCGTGGCGGTGACCGAGATTCCCGCAGCCGAGACGACTCCGGTCAAAATCTGGATGCGAGACGCTCAGGGGCAATGGAGTGCTCAGGTTTTGATTCGCAAGGTCATCAAGATCGATGGTCCGATTTCGGGAACCGTGCAAGTGTACGCGAACAGTGCGTACGACATTTATTGCAACGGTCGACACCTTGGATCTGGAACGTCAGCTGACAACGGCAAGTACTTGGACTTGACTCAAGCTTTGCGACAAGGGGACAACGTGATTGCCCTGCAAGCCCGCAGAACGGATCTGGAAGACCCAGGGGTTGGCGTCCGTGTCCGTTACCATACGGCATTGACTCGGCAAACCGTCGAGACGGATTCGACATGGGTGGTGGCTCAGAAAGCTTTGCCGTTATGGCGTTCTTACTTGTACAACGATCGAGCATGGCAAGAGGCGGCGGTTGTGCCCAGTAGTCGCACTGCCAATCAAGCCTTGCCTGTTCCATTTGCTTTGGCGGCTGATGCCTCGAGTTCATTACTTGTCGATCCAGCGATGGCGTCCGCAAATGGGACGGAACCAAATAAGCTGGAGCCAGGGGCGGCGCGCTCCGCCAGGCCGGCGACCCAACTGCCTCCTTCAAAATTGCCATCGGCGCCCCAGATTGCCGCCCAGGGCCCCGTTGCTTCCGGTCCGCTGTCGCAGGTGCCAATCACCAAAACTCCGCCAACCGCTCCATCGCAAGTGACGCCCGCTGCTTCATCGTCAGCGACGCCTTCGGCCAGTGTTGTGGCGTCCACAGAATCCATGAATGCCACCGCGCTCCAAGCCGTGCAACTGGCTAGCGGAGCAGAAAGCGGCGCGGCAGCTGCTGGAGAAGTCGCTCCGATTCACTTCACTGATGAATCAGTGCCCACGCCGACGAATCCGACGGTTGCCCCTGACGAATCGGTCAAACCAGAAAATCCAGCGGTTCGCAATGGCGACGAAATCGAGTTGAGAGTGCCCGAGCAGTTTGCCGTAGAAGCCGTCGCATCATCGCAAATCGGCTCGTTGATCAAAATCGAGTTCGACGAGTTTGGAAGGATTTTAGCTTCGCGTGAAGCGGGCGGTTTGATCCGAGTGGATTTGTCGTTGCCGTTGAACGATGCGAATCGTGTCACCACCATCTGTGATCAAGTTCAAGCGATTCAAGGTATTCTGCCTCTCAATGGCTCGGTGTATGTCACCGGCGTGGGCCCCGAAGGATTGGGCTTGTATTTGCTTCGCGATGACAACAATGACGGCAAGTTTGAGAACGTCAGCAAGATCTGTAGCATAACCGGGCAAGCGGGTGAGCACGGTCCCCATGCCTTGCAGTTGGGTACGGACCGAATGATCTACATGCTGTTGGGGAATCACACCCAGTTAGATGGGCCGTTCTCGGACACCTCGCCGCTGCGTCGCCATTACGAAGGTGACCTACTGCCAAGATACGAAGATCCATCGGGGCATGCGGCTGGCGTCAAGTCTCCTGGCGGGACACTGGTGCGTTTGAGTCTCGATGGCAAGCATCGCGAAATTGTCGCTGGCGGTATTCGCAATGCGTATTCGTTCGCCTTCAATCAACAAGGCGACATCTTCATGCACGACAGCGACATGGAGTCGGACGAAGGAACTTCCTGGTATCGACCGACCCAAGTGTATCACGTTTTCGCCGGTGCCGACTTCGGTTGGCGGAGCGGATGGGCCAAATTTCCTGCCCATTATCCCGACATCGTGGCACCCATTGCGCGAACGGGACGCGGTTCTCCCAGCGGTGCGGTTGTTTACGACCACGTGCAATTCCCGCGGGAGTATCACAATGCATTTTTCACCGCCGATTGGGCAACCGGTCGCATCATGGCCATACGAACGATTCCCTCGGGTAGCAGTTACACGACGGAAATGGAGACCTTCATGGAAGGTAGGCCACTGAATGCCACCGACATAGCGGTCGGACCGCAAGACGGAGCGTTATACATTGCGCTGGGTGGACGCCAAAGTGCCGGCGGGATCTATCGAGTTCGTTGGACCGGCGAAGTCCCGGCCGCATTGACGACCTACGCGAATCCATGGGAAGAAATCATTCGCGCGCCGATGTTTTACTCTGCAGCGACTCGGCAGAAAATCGCGATGCTAAAACAGCAGTTGAGCGGGTGGGACGAGACCTTGCGCACGATTGTCAACAACAAAAAGAATGTGGACACCTATCGGACTCGCGCGCTCGACGTGATGCAGTGGTTTGGTCCGGTTCCCTCCGTGGCATGGTTGAGTGAATTGGCCACGGCGGAATCAACGGCGGTCCGCCGTAAAGTCGCTTCGATACTGGGCACGATGAAAGATCCGCAAGCTCACGAGACTTTGTTAAAGCTGATGGATGATCCGGAAATCTTGGTCCAGCGCTCGGCAGGCGAGGCTTTGTTGGCTTCCGCTTTGCCAGTGGATGTTGAGTTGATCAAGAAGCGATTGACATCCTCTGATCCCACGGTGGCCACCATCGCGCGTCGATTGTTGGAAAATCAGGACCCTGAATTGTGGCAAGTTTGGACAACCGAAGCGGCGGATGATGATTTGTTTACTCGAACCGCTATTGCCGGATTGACGGCTCAACCCTCCTTGAAGTTTGCTTACGATTGTTTGGTGGGCGTCGATCAACGATTGGAACCGGCTCCCGCCGCCGAAGCGATGTTGCCACTTTTGCGGGTGACACAATTGGCTCTGAGTCGTGGCAATGTCGATCCGGTCCAAATACCGGCCTTCGTCGAGAAGATCGCCAAGTTGTTTCCAGCAGAAGATTCGCGGGTCAATCGGGAGTTGGTTTACATTTTGGCCTATCTCAAAGCCACCGAGATTCAGAATCGATACGTTGAGTATTTGCACAATGAAGAGATTCCGAAACTTGATCGCTGGCATTTGGCCATGCACATCCACACGATTGGGGATCGACTTTCGATCGAGACCCGAATGGCCTTGTTAGAATTTCTCGAGGACGCGAAGTCGTGGCCCGGCGGTGGCAGTTACCAGCATTACGTGATGCAAGCAAGTCGCGATATTGCCAAAACAATTCCCAGCGAATTGGCGATCAGTATGTTGGAACGCGGTGTCGAACTCCCCAACGGATGCTTGATGACGCTTTCCAGTTTGCCAAAACCTTTGGATGCGAATACGTTGGCTAAAATCATAACGCTGGAACAACAATTGATGGACCAACAAGATCCATCCAGCAAGGATCTCAAGCTTGGTTTGACGGCGATTTTGGGAGAAGCGATTGCCGATTCCAAGTGCGAGGTGCGCGGGCAAGTTGCGGAACAGTTGATCGAGACGTGGAAAAACGATCCGAACCGCCGACAATACGTGTCGATGGCGATGGCGCAGGCTCCGACCATGGAAGGGGCAGCTGCTGCGAATGGTCAGGCTCCAAATGTGGAGCTGTTTTGGACTCACTTCCTTCAATCATTGCCGCAACTTAGTAGCTTCACCGCTGACGAAGTATTTCAATGCTTCTTGAGGATGAATAAGACGTCCAAGAACCCAGAGCATTTGCGGCATGTTATCCTGTTGGGACTACGAAATCCCGGGATCGCGCCCCGAGCCATCGAAGTACTGGAGAAGTGGACGCAACTTCCTGAAAATAACCGTCCCGGAAAGTCCATCGCTGCTTGGCAATCGTGGTACGCGGCCAACTTCCCCAGCGAATTGCCGGCCGACCTTCCCAAGGCAACGGAATCGAGCCGTTGGACACTTGATGAAATCCAAAAGCAAATGAACCTGTTGGTCGGCGATTCGCATCGTGGGCAGTTGGTGTATCAACAGGCCAACTGCGCGAATTGTCATGTCTACAACGCCCAAGGGCAGGCAGGAGTTGGTCCCGACTTGAATGGATTGGTTCAGCGATTCTCGCAACGCGAGATCGTCGAGTCGCTGATTCATCCTTCATTGGTGATTTCCGATCGTTATCGCGCGGAGATGATCGAGTTGGAGGATGGGCGAGTACTGACGGGTATTGTGACCCCATTGGCCGATGGAAAAATCGCGGTCGTCGATTCGCAAGCGACTCGGACCGAGTTATCTAAGATCGACATCGCCGAAATTCGCAAAGCGCCCGTCTCAATCATGCCCAGCGGACTACTGGACAACTTCAACGCTCAACAAGTCGTAGACCTGATGGCGTACCTGATGCAAGAAAAACGCGAACGCACGGCCGCCAATCAGTAGGAAGACTATTTGAGGTTCGTCTGGATTTCTTGCCAGAGCCCTCGATAGCCCGGATGTCGCGGGTTCAGTTGCAGAAGTTGCTCGACGTGCGGGACGGCGTTACGCCACATTTGCCGAGCCTTCCAATACGTGGCCATGGCCAACAGGAAGGCTGGTTCGTGGGGCTGACGCTCCAAGGCGGCGGTCAAGTGCTTTTCCACCAGCGGCAAATCGCCTTCCAAGTATTTCGCCATCGCGTACCGGTAGTGCAGCTGTCCAGCGGTTGGCAAGTGGCCAGCGCGATCCAACTCGATTTGCAATAACTGCTGATCTTGTTGCCGCAGTTTCGCAATCAGCTCCATCGTCTCAGTCGTCGGTTGGGGCGGCTTTTGCTCCAGCAAGTTGGCCAAGTTGGTTCGGATACCATACAGATTGGGCTGGTGTTGCAACGCCACGCGGTAGTATTCCTCGGCCCGCTCCAATTGCCCTAAGGCTTGGTAAATATCGGCGACGGCTGCCATTTCTTCATTGAGCAAATGAACCACCAAGGCTTGGTCGAGTGCGGTCTGAAATCGCGGTGCCGGATTGCCAAGCCAGGCGTGTCTCCATTGCGGTGGAATCCCTAGCAACATGGTCGCCGCCTGAGTACGAATCAACCGCGTGGAATGGTTCAAGTTGGCGATCAAGGGTTCTGCGAGCCGACGGATTTCACTTTCACATTGCAACGCGGGAACACCATAAGACAAATACTCGAGCCAGATTTGGATTTCAGTGTCGATGCGTCGCATCGCCTGAAAAACCACGTAGGGATCCGCGTCGTTGCACAAGCTCATGGCGGTTTCGAGCGTCTGGTCATCGGTCCAGTGAGCTACTTCGGCCAAAGCCGTGACTCGATACATTGGCGAGTTCGCTTCTTTCGTCGCCCATTGCAGGAGTTGTTTCAAGTGTTCCGGTTGGGCAGCATGGTAGTGTGGTGGATGCTTTCGGACTTCGTGCAATGTCTCGCCGAAAATAGCAGGCAGTTCTGGCTTGCCCAGCTTGCTGCGCCAGGCCAGGACCTGTTCCGCTGCCCAGCGATTGACGCGATGGATTTCTTGCAAGATCTCCGGTTGACCAGACTCGCCCATTCGTTGCCAATCCTGATAGCGGTTGACCTGCGCCGCGAGTTCCGGCGGCAAGCGTTTCGCATCCAGATGGCAACCTGTACAAGCATTGGGAGTGCCAAGTTTGACGCTTAAGTCGGGTCGCGGAATACGGATACTGTGATCTCGGCGTGGATCAATGTCCATATAATGTCGCGTGGGCATGTGGCAATCCACGCATCGGGTTCCGGGGCCTTGTCCGGGATGGCCATGATGTTGCGGCGAATCATAAACTCCGCTCGGATGTTGATGACAGGATGTACACAAACGGTTGTCAGGATAATACGTTTTGGCGGTGTGCGGGTCGTGGCAATCGGTACACCGTATCCCTTTGCTAAACATTTTGCTTTGCAAGTAAGAGCCGACCTCAAACACTTCGTCTTTGATTTGGCCGTCGACAAAGTACGTCTCAGGCGACATCGGTTCGTAGAGCAGGTGATCGGCCATCAGGCCCGTTTCGTGGAAATCTTCGCTCAGCAATCTTCGCCGACTATGGCAGCTGGCGCACAGTTCGACTTGCTGGGCAGCCGTTGCCAACTTGAGCTTGACCAGGCCAGAACCCTGCGACAAGTCTCGAGCATACCAAGGCGTTTGAACGAGGGCCACGTGTTGGCTGCCGGGGCCATGGCAGGCTTCGCAAGAGACATCCACATCAGAGAAAGTCGTCGCAAAGGAAGCGCGATGAATATCAAACTTTTTCTCCAAGTGAGTGCTGTGACAGGCCGCACAACTGGTGTTCCAACGCTGAGTCACTCCCGTCCAATGCAGTGGATCTTGCGGATGCAGTTTCTCGGGTACATCTTCCGGCCGAAGATAAAACCATCGCTTCTGTTCCACGTCCCAGCACAGTCGCAAAACTTGAAGCGCAGGCAATCCATCACGACTTGCCTCATGGACGAAATCCACGGCGGCCGATTTTGTTGCGTCGGTCTTTCGATTCGGTGTGGGCGGTTGATCGCGAACGACCTGGACCATGTACTGTTGTAACGGATGATAGGCCAGGACAAATCGAATCTCGAATTCGGCCAGAGCTCCATCAGGTCCTTCCGTCAGCACCAGGTACTTGTCGCCGCGACGCTGAAAACGACTCGTTAGTCCGTCATGTTCTAGTGATTGGTTGTCGAAGTTTGCCAACACGGTTTCGGGGGATGCGACGGCCAATGCTTGATGATGATGCGATTGCAAGAAATCAGCGTGTTGTTGTTGGTGGCAGGACTGGCAGGATTGTCGACCCACGTAATGAGCGGTTTGTGAAGCGACGGAATTGTGAGTAATGGCGGACGACCACAGTATCCAACCACAAAGCAAGATTCCCACAATGGCCAGCAGCGTCCAGCGATTCATCCACCGTGGCTTCATCGATCCAAGTTTCTAGAAAGCTGAATCAAGTCGCGTGTTTGACTGGCTTTGGAACAACCGCCGCAGCCACCGCAGCCAAAACCGCGGTCAGAACTGCGACGTGAATTACTAGAAAACGGCCAAGATCGACATAGGTAGACGCCGACATATGTCGTCGCCCAAAGCAACGTTGCCGCGGTCAGAATGAGTTGCCAAGTCGAGGTCATAGTTCAATCCGAAACAATCACCAGTTCCACGAGGTCATTCTGACCACTACCGAACACTCCGTCAACTTCTCGGCGACTCAGGACGGCTGATTCGGTCGTTCGCAAGTGCGGACGGCGACCGGTCAATCCTGAGTACCCATCAACCATCTAGAGTGCAAACGTCGATTTCTCAAAGGTGTGCCCGCAATACAAACAGCGAGCATGGCGGTTGCTCAACCGCCGCTGGCAACTGGGACATTCGGTCGGTTTGGTTTGATTTTTTTCGTCAAGAACGCCATCGCGCAAGTCGATTTCACGCAATTTTTGGTAAAGGTCATCCTCCGTGAGTCCGGACCGCTCGCGAAGAATTTCCAAGAGCGATTCGCAAATCAACAACGTCTTCGCCAAACTCTCTTCGAGTGCTTTGACCCGTTGTTCAGCATCCCGGGCTTGCGAAGCTGCCCGCTGGGCGTCGGCAGCGGCTCCGATCGCCGCCGACCGTTCCCCAATTCCATCGGATCCGTACATTCCAAACAGACCTGGCATCAGTGTCGTCCTCGTGGTAAGCGGTCATCGAGACCCGTCAATTCGGTACCCTAGTTTGGTTGATTCGAAAACCGTTGTCGATCGGGCCTCGTTTCAATCGTGCCGGCTGTAGGGATTCTACTCTGTTTCGACCGCGGTTCGATGCACGTAAGGTTCTTTTCTTGAAAAGTCGCCGCGTCTTTGGTTGGGTTCGCGAGATACGTTTCAGATGGGACAAACTTCTTTTTGCGATTATTCCTTGCCGCTACCTCTTGGGAGTCACTCGACCATGCAGAACAAATGTCAACGTCGCCTTCGCTTAGTGGAGGTCAAGATCCAGGGGCAGTTGTTGCGGCGCATTTGTTTGCACTGGACGTTGTTCCTGCTGTTGTCCGTCGGATTGACGGTGGGGCTGCATGTCCTGACGAACGACCCCAGTGTTCCGATGGCCAATCAAATAATGAGAATGGCTGCCAATAATTTTTGGCCGTTTTTGGTCTTGGTAGCGCTGTTGCCCTGCTTTCTAGTGGACACCGTTCGCTTGAGTTCCAATTTCTCAGGACCAATCGTCCGACTGCGGCGCTCCATGGAAGGATTGGCTCAACGCAACGACACACAGCCCCTCGCGTTTCGTGACGGAGATTTTTGGCAGTCCACTGCGGACGCTTACAACGCGGTCGTTGATCGACAAATGCAAATGCAGGAGCGGATCAATGAATTGGAAGCGGAACTCAAAGAACTGAAGGGCGAGGACGCAACCGCCACTGCCGCGACAAAGTGTGGAGGTTAGTATGCCATCTAGGATCATGCCGTCTGGAATAAAGAGTCGATCGTTAATATCGAAAACGCGTGAAGGTAGTGCCACGGTCGAGATTGCGGTTTGCATGCCCATTGTACTTTTGATTTTGGCAGGTGCTATTGAAGGAGCTAATTTTGCCTTCCTCAAGCAAACTCTGGCTCAGTCCGCGTATGAAGGGATCAAGGTCGCGGTTCGGCGAAACAGCAATGCCGGAGATGGCTTGGAGGCCGCAAGGCGAATCATCCAGCAACGCAATGTGCAAGACGTCAACTTTAGGTTCCAACCGGATCCTGCAACGGCAGCGGCTGGAACGCCTATCACTTTGATTGTCAGTGCGCCGGGTGATTCGAACAGCCAGTTTCCGATTGGTCCATTTTCAGGCCAGACGATCAATGTTCGTGCGACAATGGCTCGAGAGTAAACGCAAAGGTCAATGTGATGAGAAAAATCCAGACAAGGCTCCATGGGCCGACCAATCCTCGCACCGGAGCGGTAACCGTCGAACTGGCCTTGGTACTGCCGGTGTTCTTCGTGATGTTGTTTGCCGCCTTTGAGTTAGGCTACGCCAACATGATTCGGCATGGTGCAGAATCAGCGGCGTATGAAGCGGCTCGGTCTGCAATTGTTCCCGGCTCAACCAACTCGGACGTAAGAGCTGCGGCGGAGCGAGTGCTGGCGTCTGTGGGCGTGACACAATTCACTATCAGCACCCAGCCCAGTAATGTGCAGACCCCTTCCGATGAACTGGCTGTCAACATATCGGTGCCCCTCGATCAAAACCTGACGTTTGCCACGTTCGTCCAAGGTGTTCAATTCACCGGGCAGTGTCGATTGTCCCGCGAACGGCGTTAGGTCGCGGGCTGAACTTGTGCCGGCAACCGAAAGCGGCTCTACAATAACAACGGAACTCTCAAATGTTCAAACCTTTTCGTCAACAAATCAAGCCGTGGAATCCTGCAATCAAGTTTGGTGCGAATCGGCGCGGCGGGATGCTGGTGCTGATCGTGTCCGCGATCATCATTCTGTTGATCGCCGCAGCGATTGGAATCGATGTGGCCTACATGCATGTCGTTCGCGCTGAATTGCGAACGGCAACCGATGCCGCCGCTCGGGCTGGTGTCGAAGCGCTAGGGCGAACGCAAGACGTGAATGCCGCCCGCCAAGCCGCCATGAATTTTGCGGGACAGAATACGGTCGCGGGGGTGCCACTTCAACTTCGTGCCAGTGACATCGAGATCGGCTCGACCGTTGGAGGAAACAATTCGAAGTTTAGCTTTCAGCTCAATGGGACGCCACCGACGGCCATGCGGGTGACAGGACGCCGGACGGCGAACAGTCTCAGTGGACCGGTTGCGTTGTTCTTTGGTCCGATGTTCGGTCAAACCGACTTTCAGCCCATTCAATTGGCGACCGCGGCTCGCTTGGACATCGACATCGCTTTGGTTCTGGATGTGTCCGGATCCATGAGTTCCCAGAATCGATTTCCGGGTCTGGTTAATGCGGTCGGTGTATTCATCCAAGAATTAGAGAATACTCCCCAAGAGGAGCGTTGTTCCATGTCAGTTTATAGTACAGATGCGGAAAAGGCGATTCCGATGACGACCAACCTTCAATCCATCAATCAACGATTGAGCCAGCTTTCTCCCGATGGATTCACAGCCATTGGCCGGGGAATGCAGGTCGGGTTGACCTCCTTCAGTGACCCGCAAGCTCGCCCATTCGCCTTGCGAGCGATGATTGTCATGACGGACGGTCACCACAACACCGGCGTTCATCCTGCCAACGTTGTGAATTCCGCCCGGCAGCAAAATGTAACGGTTCATACCATTACGTTCAGTGCCGGTGCCAACCAACAAGCCATGCGGCAAGTGGCTAACTCCGGGGGCGGGACTCATATTCATGCCAACAACAATGCGCAACTATCGGAAGCTTTTCGGGAGATTGCGAGACAACTGAACGTCTTGCTGATTGAATAGCGTGGGGCGAACCCACATACGCACAACTTTACTTGGATATCGATGTCCAGACGACAAATAGACCGCCGGTAGAGATGCCCTAAATAAAACAGCCGCGTGGAAGTCACGCGGCTGTGTTGCAACCCAAATGCTCAGCAAAACGCGTAACTATTTTTTCCGCTTGTAGCTGATTTCCATCCACTTGTCCCAAGTCTTCCCATCCGCATTTTGCATGTAAGCGACAAACTCGCGTTGGTTGTCATTGACAAACTTGCTGATTTGTTTGGTTGGCGTGTCCGCACCGGTCGCTGGGTTCTTGACAGTCGACAGGTAGGTCAACTCACCAGTCTTCTCGTCGTATGTCCCTTCCATCAAGGACAACGCGGTCGTTTGATTATCGAGCCACGTTCCAATAAACTTCTTCTTGTCAGGATCAAAACCAAATTGACCGCGACCTTTGAATGGACCGGCATCAAACTCGGACAAGAGCCACAGGCCGCCATCCAACAAAACATTCGTCTCCACGACGGACATTTCCATCGGAGGACCATTGGGGTCCATGTAGGCCTTCATGACGCCTTCCCATTGACCGACCTCTTTCGCCAGAATCTTGTGTTGTGCGGTTGGCTCAGGGGCAGCATCTTGCGCCCAACACGTTGAACCAACCAACACCAAGAAAACCATCGCAAACCATTTTCGCATCACAACGCACCTTTCGAGAAAAGTCACATGAATCGCCGAGGCTGAATTTGCCCAATCCGATCCTAGGCACCGCAGGCTCTATCATAAGCGCATCCGACCTCGGTACACAGGTGGCCGTCCAAGCCCAGCTCTTTCGTCACAAACCGCAATCTGGTCGACAATCCCTAGACGCAACAGGGTTGAATCAATAGGCAAGAACGGGGGTAAACCGTTCACGAAAGGTCGGGGGCATGCAGCCAGTCGCCCGTTAAACATGCTGAATCTGTCTAATCGCTTTCCATCCCAGCTCCGCTCCCGAACGATAGCCGACGGACTTGCGGGATGCGCCAACCTCCAAGTTGGTCGTCAATGCCGTGAACGGTTAGAACGGTCGTTTGGCGGGTTACAATCCCATGAGGTACTTTATTAGTTCGATCTTTTGACGCTCTTCCAATGGATCGAGCAATCCGACGGGCATGAAGGATTGGTCAGAGACACGAATTTCTTCGATCTGCTCTTTGGCGATCGTCTCTGTGGCGGTCGCCGTACGTACCGTTACCGCGGAGGGAGTGTCTTCCATTACCAAGCCCGTGACAACTCGACCCTCAACCGTCAATATCAGTCTCGCCTGAAAGTCACGTCCCACCACGGCATTGGGATCGACGATATTTTCCACCAAATACGTGGCTCCTTTCGCGCCCGAACCTAACAACGATGGCGCCAAGCTGGCACCGGCAGCGGTCTCTTGATGGCAATTGGCGCAGTGTTGTTGGAACAGTTTCTGCCCTGCTTCTGCGTCATAAGCCCACAGTGGAGCGGACTCGTAAAGCTGAACGAGTTGGCCAATCTTTTGTTTGATTTCGCTGGAACTTGTGCCAACTTGACCCCAAGTTGCCTGCAAACGCGCATTCAAATCGGAATTGCCTAGGCTCAACATTTGCCGAACGTGATAGGCATTCACCAGTTGTTGTGGGAGCGTTCCCGCCTCAATGGCATCCAACAGCAGGGTCGCCCACGCAGCACGAGTGGTCAGCACATCCATGGCCAAGGCGACCGTTGCCGGTTCCCACTTGCCGATGCGACCCAATAGAGCTTGAGCAATTACGGGGTCTTCGTAGCGACGCAACAGCGGAATAACCTTGGGCACCACTTCCGTTTCATCCAATAACTCAACCAACTTCGGCAACTGTTCGGGACGTACATCCTGTTGCAGCACATCCAGGAGGGCAAGCCGATCGCTCGGTGTGGTTGCGGTGTCCAAACGTGACCAATATCGCGTGAACAACTTCGGGTCACGAAACACGCTCCCAATCTTAGCGGCCGAGTCACGAATCTGGCCGTCGCTTGAATCATAAAGTTGTTCTGCGACCAAGCTCCAAATTTCTGGCATCGATACATAACCCAAGCCCTGAACGGCGTGTTGCAACAGCCGTAAGCGTCGATACGTATCCTTGTTCGATGTTTTGGCCAAGCTTTGGATCAGCCAATTGCGACCCAAATCCGAGGTCTTCGCAGCATACCAGACGATGTAGTCCCGAAGCAGTGGAATCTCGCAACGCTCGTGTAATCGCAGTCCCGCTGCCACGTCGTCATGCATTAATTTGGCGATGGCAAACCAAATCAAAGAAACCAGGCTAGGATCGGTGGCGTTGCTCGGTTGTCGCGACAAAGCTTCCACTAGTTTCCACGCTTCTGGAGTCGGAATTCGTTGAGCCGCGGAAGCCAACTCGCGTTTCACCAACAGCGATTCATCGGTTTGGGCCAAGCTCCACATCGAAGGCCATAGTTTGAACGAGCTTGATTGACTCTGGGACGCCTTGTCGGCGATCAGTCGCACCGCCCAACCACGCAAGTATTCGTCACGGTCGCGCAAAGCGGATTCCAGCAAGAGATCATTCAAGGCGTCTATCTGATACAAACACCACAAGCAGCGTAGCCGGACCTGCGCATCCTGATCATTGACTAACCAATCACCAAGTTGCTTTAGTGTTTGCGGGGCAAGCCGGCGAGTTCGCGCTCGATGCGATAGTTCTTGGGCTCCCATTCGCGAGAACCATTCGTTCGGATGACGTTGGTAGCTGATCAAGTCCGCTTCAGTTGCCGAAGTGAGATCGACTTTCACTGGTTGATAAGTGGCATCGTATTGCATGCGATAGAGGCGCCCATTGCCTCGATCCCATTGCTCGACGTTGGGGTTGTGGCAATGCCGCGGGTCGTACCAATCGCTAATGTAAACTGCCCCGTCAGGACCATACTTCAAATCCACGCCGATGTACTGTTGGTCGGCGCAAAACAGCATGTCGGAGCCCGCATGAATCGTGTTGTATCCGCCATGCTCTCGCAAGTTGACTTGGCGATTCATTTGATGGCCGTGCAAGTTGTGGGTAAACAGTTGATTTCGATATTCTGCTGGCCAATTGTCGCCTAGGTACAACATCGTGCCGACATGAGAATGACCTCCGTAGACGGCATTCGTCCCTGGTTTGCCGGCTCCGCCCTCGCCATGACCATAGCGTGCGGAAGCCATCAGATAGTTTTTCATCCCCGGCTGAACGTCGATACTCTGGGCGGAAATGAAATCCGCATAACCACTGTTGACTTGATTCCAGTAGTGTCCTCCCGGCAGCACGTGCGTGGTCGGACCTCCGCCCCAGAATGAGCGACAATGCGTCATGAACAAATGGCCTTGTTGATTAAAATCCAACCCCCACTGATTGCTACCACCGTGGGCAAAGACTTCAAACACATGTCGCACAGGATGATAACGAAACACGCCGGCGGCCAGATAAACTCGATCTTCATCCTGGCATCCCGGTGGACCAATCCGCGATTGATTGAAGACGCCTTGATTCCCATACAACCAACCGTCCGGGCCCCAACAAAAATTGTTTAGCGTTTCATGCGTGTCGGCATAACCAAAACCATCCAGAAGAATCGTCGGCGGTTGGTCGGGCTTCAAGTCACCGTCGCTGTCAGCAATGAACAATAAGTAGGGCGCCGCCCCCACCCACACGCCACCGTGCCCAACTTCGAGTGCACTAACTAAATTCAAGCCAGTGCAGAAAACCTGCGAAGTTTCAAATACGCCGTCGCCGTCCTGATCGGAAAACACCAAGATTCGATCAGTACCTTCCCCTTCCCGTCGTCGTTCGGGATAACAATGACCTTCGACGACCCATAGTCGTCCTTGCCCGTCAAAAGTAAACGCCATTGGTTGATGCACGCGTGGTTCGGCCGCAATCGCATGTATCGAGAACCCCGGCGGAACAAACATCTGCTGCAATGTTCCCAAGGCGGCTGCTTCGTGAATGGGCTCGTGAATCGGATTAGGGACCAGATGTTGCAAGATCGGATTCGCCGTCGATCGCCAGGAAGTCTCTGCCGCAGCAAACTTGGGTTGAACATTGTGCAGGCGAACGTCGTCAAAGTTTAAATGGCCCCAGCCGCCCGTGTTCTCGTCGATTAGTTGGATTCGGGCCGTCTGGCCGAGCCATGGCTGAAGATCAAACACCGCTCGGCGCATGGCCTCGCGATCATCACCGGACGCCGAATGAATGGTTTGCCAAGTGCCATCCGCAGCCGGGGTCTGAATCTCGGCGCGCGTCGAACGATCTCGACCACCGCCAATCAAGAAACTAACAAACGGGCTTGATACAACGAACGGTTCCGAGGTCAATGTTCCGGTTCCGGCATCTTGGACAATCTCGTAACCACCAATGAAGTACGTGCCGACTCTACCGCTTTGTTGATCCGGCCATCGCTGCGAGATACCATCTTGAGACACGGGTTGTTTTTGAAATGCGTTTCCTGTTGCTGTCCAATGTTGCAAGTTTCCGTTTTCGAATCCTAGATCAAGTACTTCGTCTTTGATGGATGTTGGCGAGATTCCCGGCTCGATGTCTTCCTCTTCCGCCGCCTCCAACGCCATCAACCATGGACCTTGACGATCGTCATTGGCAGTTAGTTGCTCCACTGTCAAGTTGCGAAACTTCAGCAAGGTCTCGGGACCACTGTGCAGTTGCCACGCAAAATGTCCACTCGTGTCACTCTGGCCAGCCTCTTCGTCCCACAGTTCACAAAACAAGGTCCCATTGATCCAGATCGAGATTCTTGGGCCAATCGCCACAATCCGATAATCGTTCCATTCTCGCTCGCGAAACAACACGTGGTACAAGTGTGGTGCTGCCAAGGTCTGTACTTGACGTTTGCCGGTCGCATCAATCGAGACTCGGGTTCCTCGCTCCACCAATAGAGCACGCCCGTGTTCGTCGTAAATCCGACCCAGCCACGTTTGTCCCATGTCCAGATCCGCTTGGTAGCCGTTGACTTGCCTAAAGCTTTCGACTTGGGAACGAAACTGCACGCCCGAATTTGCCGCAGGCAACCCAGAGATTTGAAACTGAAATTGCAATTCAAAATCCGCGAAAGTACGCTCCTCGTAGACCAGCCACGTGTTGTGGTCTAACGACTTCCCGGGGGGAATGCTTCCCACGATCGAACCATCTTGGACGTTCCAGTATTCCGGGTCGTACGAAAAACCTGCCAGATCACGACCGTTAAACAATTGGAGTTTCGATTCGGACGTGGAATTCTGAGCAAGAGTTATCGGCGTCGACAACGGACTGCCAACCATGACCAACCAACTCAAGCCCCAAACGAGAGTCAAAATAGAAAGACGCGACATTAGACACTTTCGCAGGATCGAGGATCAGGTGGCCATCCGAGCCGAGCCTATTGTACTTTGTTTGCTAGTGAAAACAGACCCACCCTGCCGAGACGATTCAATTTGATGCAAAGGCACCCAACAACACCCGTGCCCCACAGACTCGCCCGAGCGACAACACACGTGTAGAATCGGGGGCGAGACGGAGCAAATTGGCGAGGCGAAACTTTGGCGAGGCCATACGAACATGCGGAGAGTGACATGCCGATTGTCACAAGCTGAAGTAACGGTTGGGAATGTTGAAATGAAGTGGAGGCAAGGGACCCTATGGCGCATTGTGATGAAGGTTATTTGTGTCAGGTTTGCGGCGAAGAGGTCAAACGGATCGACCAAAGTCTATTGTATCTCCGTTATGTGCTAGGGTGGATCAGCGTCGAACAATTGACCAAACAGCCGGAGGCCCATTTGCAATGCTCGCCTGCCATTGCTCAGTTTATTGTCGACCCCGAATTCAAGTGCCCTATCGATCTTGAATCGAGTCTCAACAAACACGAACTCGATGCTGGTTTTCGCACCGAAAGAGAAAATCTGATCACCGCAGGATACCAGCGTTTGAAGTATCTGCAAAAACATCGCCGGTCCCTGACGATTACACAATATCCTATCGAGCGAAACCAGTAATGCTCGGTAGTTGCGAAGAGTTGGCAGGGGAATGGACGGCAGGGGAATGTTTCAACCTAGTTTGAATAAAGACACGCGGCATTCCTTTGCCTTATTCGCGCGGCGCGGCAAGGAATGGGGGCAAAGGAATGGGGGCAAAGGAATGGGGGCAAAGGAATGGGGGCAGAGGAATGGGGGCAGAGGAATCAAGAGGACAATGCTACGAATGTAGATCGTTTTGCGGCTGGTTGTCTATTGATCGTGTCGAGCGTGAATAGTGCTCGGAAGCTGTGAAAATTTGGCAGGGGAATGGATGGCAGGAGAATGGATGAACCTAGTTTGAATAAAGACGCGCGGCATTCCTTTGCCCCCATTCCTTTGCCGTATTCGCGCGGCGCGGCAAGTAATGGTGGCAGAGGAATGTGGGCAGAGGAATCAAGAGGACAATGCTACGAATGTAGATCGTTTTGCGGCTGGTTGTCTATTGATCGTGTCGAGCGTGAATAGTGCTCGGAAGCTGTGAAAATTTTGCGGGGGAATGGTTGGCAGGGGAATGGATGGCAGGGGAATGATTGAACCTAGTTTTAATAAAGACGCGCGGCATTCCTTTGCCCCCATTCCTTTGCCGTATTCGCGCAGCGCGGCAAGTAAGGGGGGCAGAGGAATGTGGGCAGAGGAATGTGGGCAAAGGAATGTGGGCAGAGGAGTTAACAGGAAAGTGCCACGAGCTTTGCTCTTTTTGGGGCTCCTGGCCTATTGATCGTTACGGTGCCACAAACGAATGGCATTCGACTGAAATTGTACGACGCAGCGAAGGATGGAGCAAAAAAACGCAGGTGTACTCGTGCTTGTCGACGTACACCTGCGTTTCTCGTTTTTCACACGTCCAATGGGAGGGCGTGCATCTTTCATTCGCGCGAGCGATGACTACCGATCTTTTGGATCGATACCAAAACCGCTTCGATTGGGACCAGCCGGACGTTCTGGAGCTCGATAGCCTTTGGTAGCAATTTCTTCTTGCATCAAATCGATGGCACGATCAAGTTGCGGGTCACCACCGTCGGTCATCAAGGCAGGGTCATCGATCACCTCAATGTCTGGATCGACGCCATGGCCTTCGATTCCCCAGCTTCCATCCACTCGATAGTAACCGAACGAGGGAACGGTAACGGACGCACCATCGATCAAACTTGGCGAACCCGAGATACCGACCAAGCCGCCCCAAGTCCGCATGCCGATCAATTTGCCAAGTCCATTCTGCCGGAACAGGGCGGGGAACATGTCGCCACCCGAACCGGCCAAGCCATTGATCAGCATGCACTTAGGACCTTGGTGACTGTCTGGTGGCCAAGTCCAATCCGTTCCATCGCGACGAGCCCAATAATTGGTAACTGGACGATTGAGGAGTTCAATGAATCGAGTTGGAATCTGACCACCACCGTTCCAGCGATCGTCGATGATCAAGGCTTCTTTGCCGATCTGTCCATAAAATTGGCGGACCAAATCATTTTGACCCGGAACACCGGTATTCACCACGTAGATGTACCCGACTTTGCCTCCGGACTTTTCTTCGACGTAGCGCCGCTTGGTCTCGATCCAATGACGGAATCTCAATTCCTCGTCGCTGCTGGTAACTTTGTACGCGACCGTCTTGTCGTTCTCGCCAGAAGTGGGCTGATCGCTGACCGTCAACAAGACCGTGCCTCCCACCGTCCCAATCAAGCGAGCATAGGGGTTTTCAGTTGTTCGAAGCGGTTGATGGTTGATCGCGATCAAATATTGACCTTCCCGCACGCCAGCCTCGAACAGTGGGTTTCTGGCATCCACATCCCAGGCCGCGCCCATGTACAATTGCGCGATCTTAAACGCATCGCCCTCGATCTCCAGTCGCAAACCCAAAGTGCCGACATTGTTGTTCGGTCCGGACTCCAGCTCGGCTTCGCGATAGTACGCGTGTCCAACGTTGAGTTCCGAAATCAATTCGCTGATCACAAATCCAACATCTCGCCGAGTCACGCAGTCGGCAAGCAAAGCTTCGTACTGTTTGCCGATCGCCAACCAATCAACCCCGTGCAGCGTCGACTCGTAAAAGAAATCACGCTCCAAACGCCATGCTTCCCAAAACAATTGCTTCCATTCGACACGCGGATCGATAACGACCGTCATGCCAGCGGTCGAAACTTCCTTTTCGAGTTTTTGCCCGGCCTTCGCGTCAACGATGTAGAAGGTATCCCCACGCGACACGAGCAATTTCTTGCGATCGGCTGACAGCTCGAATTGGCCGGCACCAACGACCACATCCTTTTCGGCCTTCTCTTTGTCTTTGAGATCGAAAATCTTGATGGCCGTTGGATTATTGCTGCCGCGTGATCCGGTTCGCGTGTAAATCAAGTGCCCATCGCTGTTGACCGCCAAAGCGCCAAACGTTCCTTGCGGAACTGGTAACTGGAACGCTCGTGTCTCCGCACCTTCGACCTCAATCACCAACGGCTTCGCAGGTTCTTGCTTGGCTTCGTCTTTGGCTTTGTCGGTTGCGCCGTCCTTCGCTTCGTTCGACGCGGTTGCGTCTTGCTTTTCGGCAGGCTTCTCCGATTCGCTTGCGGCCGGTTTTTCGGCGGGCGGCGTGGCGTCGTCCCCAGCCGGTTTTTCGGCGGTCGGTTTCTCCGAGGTGGGCTTACTTTCTTCTTTCCATGTTTCTTCATCTACCTCGGGCAGGAACGGATGTTTCACGTCTGCCCTTAATGGCAACGCCATGAGAACTTCCGTGCCCGCATAGATAAACGTGGTTCCTAAGTCTTCGTACTGCGGATTGTTGAAGGCACGATTGCTACCGAAAAATATGTAATCGCCTTTGGAGTCGAAGACTGGATTCGAGTCATTGAAAAAGCCAGCCGTTAGGCGTTGGGCCGTTCCATCCGCGACTTTGTAGACCCAAATGCTGCTTCCGGCCGAGCGTTGGTCGGGATTCAGCGAGTAGGTCAACCACGCCGAATCGGCAGACCAGGACGCGGTCATTGGATTGCCTTGTGGGTCCTTGACTACCAATTTGGTGTCGCTGGTTTCCAGGTGGTGGATGTACAACGAGCCTGTCTTGTCGCCGAAGAGAATGGACTTCGAGTCTGGGGACCATTGTGGGCTGTAGCGAAATGCTGAACCTCCTTTGGTCAATTGTCGAGTCTCGCCGCGACCATCGGATTGCATCACATACAACTCGTATTCGCCAGTGGCATCGCTCAGATACGCGATCCAGCGACCGTCCGGACTCCAGGCCGGGTCCCGTTCAAAGCTGCCATTCGAATTGGTCAGATTCCGCGGCGAACCATTTTTGGCGGGCAAGGTCCAAACGTCGCCCCGCGCTTGAACCACAATTCGTTGCCCAGTCGGTGAGACCGAGGCATTATCGATGAATTTTGCGGCATCGACTTGTTGCGGCCGCAGCGTCGGGCGATCGCCGGGGATCGTGATGTTGACCGCGTTCGCCTCTCGACTTGCCAAGTTCAACAAAAACAATTGCGATCCTTTTTGGAACACGATCTCGCCCTCACCGTTGGTGCCAGGACCGATCGATGGAGACTTGCAGTCGTAATCGCTGAACTTGGTGATGGCTTGCCGTTCTCCCGTCTCCGTGTTGTACGACCAAATATTCAAGCGATTGGTCTCACCAGCATCCGACAAATAGTACAAGGTTTGGCCATGCCACATTGGATAGCTGTCGGTGCCCTCAAAATCCGTAACTCGCTTCGACGTTTTCGTTGTCAGGTGGAATAGCCAAATATCCGACGCCATACCGCCGCGATAACGCTTCCAGGTTCGTTGGTCCGTGCCATACGGAATGTAGGCCAGCCACTGACCGTCGCCACTCAAGCTGGCGTTTTCGCCGTATGGAACCGGAAGCAGTTTCGGCAAAGGTTGCTGCTTGGTTGCGGTGAACAACTGATTCATTCGAGCCAAACCCGCGAACCCATTGCTCGAATGCAACAGCGCGCTGCCGTCCGGACTCCAATCACACAATCGCTCATTCGAAGGATGGTGGGTCCAACGTTCGGCGATACCGCCACTGGTGGGAATCACGTAGAGATCTCGCCCGCCTTCGTAGTTTCCTTCGAAGGCAATCGATTGGCCGTTGGGACTAAATCGCGGGTTGGACTCGGGACCGGGGGGGCTGGCCAACGGGCTGGCCACGCCACCGGCTCGATCTACCGTCCAAAGATCGTCGGCATAAGAGAAGACGATCTTTTCGGCACTCACGTCCGGACTTCGCATCATCCGCGCATCGGGCTGCACTTGGCCAAAGGCGGCTCCCGCACCAGGAAGCGACAGGAACGCGGCCAATAGCCACGACCGTCTTCTAACCTTTGAGAAGACTGACCAACGGGCCAGCCCAGCGATGATGTTCCAATTTCGAAATGTCATTCGGGTTCTTTCGATGGGGTGAGAGATCAAAAAGTAATTCGCAATGTTCGCCCTGGGCCGTCCGGGGACCGCCGCCCGCGATACATTGCAGTTCAATGTATCCGTGCCCTACTCGTTTCCTGCGGGATCTTGCTAGCAATTGCTCATAATAATTCGAAATTGTGCGAATATTGGCACCCTGGTAAAAGAACGGGTTGATCGAAAGGAATTCGACTCCCTTATAGGAAATATGCCCGTGACCGCTCGACACGACTCCGCTGACGATAGGGAAACCAATGGAACGGACCGTCCCAATGCTCGCCCGCAACTGATCAAGAAGGCTCCGGCACCGCCACGTCAATGGCGTCCCATGCGTTGGTTGGCTTTTGGGCTACTTGGGTTGGGGGTGTTGGTGGGTTTGGCGCCGACAATCATTAGCAAGACGGCGCTTGGGGATTGGCTGTTAGGCCAGGCGGTTCCAACGGCTTGGGGCACCGTAGAAATTGGCCGTCGCGATTTGGGTTGGTTTTCGCCGATCTCGATTGGCGAGTTGCGGCTCAAGAACCCGCAAGGTGAGTTGTTGGCCGAAGTTGGTTCGCTGAAAACTAAAGAAACCTTGTGGCAGATCATTAGCACGGCGGCCGTGACCGAAATGACGGTCGACCAGGCCGCGGTACGAATCGAATGGCGGGCTGACGGCAGCAATTGGGAAGACTGGATTGCCGCGGTCCTGCCGAAAGAGTCGCAGCCCACATCCGAGCGAGCCACTCCGGATTTGACGATTCACTTCAACAATTGCCAAGTCGTCTTGGATAGCAAACCGGACGCCCAGACTTGGCTGGCGGAACAATTGCAGGGGCAGGTTTCGGTGCAAAAGAATGCCAAGCACATCCTGATCCAAGCAAACACTCATCTAAAAGATGCGGACCAAAACCTGGCCGCCGGAAAGGTGGATGCCACCTTATTGATTGCGGACCAGGAAGGCTTGGCGTCGGCGCGAGACCAATGGCAACTGACCGGTGGCGATCCACAAAAGTTCAAGGTTCATACAACGACAGGTGGCTTGGCCTTTATGGTCAAGTTGGATGAGACCGCTGTCAGCGTTGGTCGTTCCGTTTTGCGTCGCTTCTTGCCAACCATTGAAATGAGCGGTCTTGCTACTGGGCAAGTGGTCGGGATCTCGAATTGGTATGGCGACTACGTTCACGTGTCGACCCCCAAAGTGGTGGTGAGTCGTTTATTGATGAGCGACGATGGGTATTTGTCAGGCGATCAATTGCGGTTGCAGCAAGTCGAGACGGTCGGTGGAGTGCAATGGAGTCCCGACCGGATTCGATTTCAGCAGTTGAAACTGAATGCAGACTACCTGCGCAGCGAAGTGGACGGAGAATTGGCTTTTGACGAAGTGTTGCACGCGATCAATACTCGCCGCTTGCCAACGACAACCGTCAGTTCTGCGGGGGCCGTCAACGTTGCGATGTTGGCAAATCAGCTACCGCGAACCTTGAACCTGCACGAAGGTTTGCAGCTGGAGCAGGGGGATTTGACTTGGCAGGTTTTCAATCGCGAGGAAGGCGACGGCTCGCAGCGTTTGTTTGTGGACGTGATTGCGAAAAACTTGGCTGGGCGACGCCCCGGTGGCGTCGTTCGTCTGGAGCAGCCGATTCAGATCAATGGTTCGCTGCGCGATTACAACCGCCCGGTGACCTTCGATCAGTTGGAGTTTCGCAGCGACTTTCTGCAAGCGTCCGCTCTTCCACAGACGGATGGGGGAACGCAAATCAGGTTCGAAATGAATTTTGATCAGTTGCGCGCGGCGTTGGAACAATTCGTTAAGCTTCCGCAGATGGAGTTGGCTGGTCGAGCGGGTGGTGTGGCTACTTGGAAAATGTTGACCGCCACGGGGGAACCGGCGTCTTTGGTGGCACCTGCTTCCGGCATGCAGATTACCTCCACGGTGGGCCTGACCAATGCGCATGTTGTGATTCCGAATCTGTTCGAAATCCGCGAGCCCAACATGTCATTGGAGGCCAACACGACCATGTTCTGGGGAAATCCGCAGACGGAATCGTTAGGTCTGATGGCTTTGCTGTCGCCCGAAGCCGACGTGACAATCCAGTCCGGACGCGTGGACTTGCGCACGGTTCGTCCGGCAGCTGTGGGTGCGGCGGTGCCGGCTCCCGCAGCGGCAGGAATGAATCCTGATGCGCTGGGTTTGTTGGTCGAACTGAAACAGCCAGTACACTTGCCGCAGTTGAATCGGATCGTGCAATACATCACGGGGACTTTGAAGCCACCTGTGAATCCGGCTCAAGTACCGGTCTTTGTGGCAGACGTCGAGGTTGCTGGCCCGTTGGAGCAATGGTTGGCAATGTTGCGTCCCCTGATGACCGGTGTGGATATCGCGATGGCCGGAGCCAGCCAAGCCAAGTTCACCGTCGCGCTCAACGAACAATTTGCGTTGATTAATCAACTGAATGGTAATAGTCGCGGCTTTGAGTTTCGCGGCAACGGAGTGATCTTGCGCGAACCACGAGTGGAAATGGCCGGTGCTGCGAGTTATCACTACAACAATGGTTTGATTCACACCGAGGACTTTCTATTGGCGGGCACATCGCTCGCCGCGAAAGCGACCAAGACTCGATTGCAATTCTCTCCGCTCAAGAATCGAATGGAAGGCGAGATTGTCCTGCATGGTGATCTGGCGAGGATTTGGGAAACTTATCGCTTGATGCAAGTCGCCGCTGCGGAAGATGCCGCGAAGAAGCTGGGGCACGCACCGCTCAACATGAAGCCACTCCCGCCCATGGCGACACCTCCAGTCTTCGAGCAGATTCAATTGGTTGGGTATACCGAGCCAGTGCCCGTTGGTGAATCAACGCCGACGGGATCGGCAACCGCGCCACTTGCGATCCCGGCGACGGCTACGGGCGCGGCGGCTCCGTTAGGGATGGGTGGCGATTTGGTCGCGAAAATAACTCTCAAGTCGGAAGACTTCGGACCAATCAACGTCGACGTCGCTTCTGAAATCACGAAAGGTTGGATCGGTTCACAACAACCCAACGGAGCTTGGGTGGCGTGGCTGAAAGAGCCCAAGGTCGTGGCGAACGGGCAGGCCACCCTCGCACCTGATTTCAGCAGCGTCGAATTGCCGAATGTCTACGTTGAAGCGGAGAAGATTCGCGGCGTCACAACGGGCCGAATCATGGACTTGAAGGGTAATCCTGAATTGGACCTTCGGGGTCGGGTCGAAGCCGTCGCGATGGAATGGCTAAGACAATTCGCCGGGCCGGAGATTGGCGATTTGGAAGTCTCGGGTCTGACAGATCACATCTTTGAGGTCCAAGGACCGCCCACATTGCAAGGCTTGCGAGGGAAATGGATCAGTAGCTGGCAAAACATTCGCTGGATGGGACTCCAAAGCGGCCCGGCGGATCTCGTGATTCAGTTGGCTGACGGAATTGCCAAGTTGGTGCCGCTGCGATTTCCGGCCGGAGGTGGACAAATCCATTTGGCTCCGGAAGTCGACATGCGCAACGATCCGATGTGGGTTCGCCTACCTCGGGGAGTGATTTTCGATCAAGTGAAACTCACGCCGCAGCTGTGTCGGAACTTCCTGAAGTACAGCGCGCCACTATTGGCCGAAGTCACCAGTGTCGAAGGGTCGTTTTCGTTGGACAGCGACGGCGTCGAAGTCCCGCTGTCGGACTGGACGAAGTTGGTGGCCAAGGCCCGGGTAACGATCAATGGCGCTCGAGTGGGTCCAGGTCCCCTCGGAATCCAAATTGGCAACATTGCCTCCACCGTGCGAGCGGTCGCCGATGGACAGTCGTTGGACGCCGCCGGGTTACAAGCGTTGGGGTTGGGACAATTCGCAGGCTTGGTGCCCAGTGGCGATGGGCAACGAACACAAGCGTTGACCGACTTGGCGACGAACGTGTTGGGTAGCCTGCAACAAGGTCAACGACCCGATCTCAATAATCTGCTCGCCGGCAACTCGAATACTGGCAACGCGAACACCGAAGGCAATAACGCTTCGGCGGCACCCGCCGAGTCGAACGTGACTTGGTTGGAGATCCCCGCGCAAACCATGAGTGTCAACTTGCAGGACGGTGTCGTGGTCCATGATCGGTTGAGTCTGAACGTTCGCGGCTTCGAATTGGTTTCGCAAGGTCGCGTCGGTCTTGATCAATCGATGGCCTTGCAGACACAATTGAACTTGCCCGCCGAGTTGATGCAAAAGAATCCACAGATCGCCGCGGCACTCGGGAATTCGATTGTGCTGCCCATCTCAGGGACGTTAACTCAGCCACAAATTCAAGCCGGACAATTGAAGACAGCGCTCAACACCGCGTTGGCGAATGGTTTACAGCAGGCCTTGGGCAGTGAACTTGAAAAACGACTGGGTGCCGGTGGCTCCTCGGGAGGCGGTGACCCCGTGCAAAACCTGTTGCAACAAGGACAACAGAAGTTGGAGCAAAAGCTCCAAGACAAGTTGAACTTGCCGCCAGGTATTCTCAGCCCAGGGAACTTGAATCCGGGTGGGTTCAATCCGGGCAACCTTTTGCCTGGCTTGTTGCCGAACGGAAACGGAGCGGCGCCGAATGGAACCTTACCGAACGGCACAGCCCCGAACGGAACCTTGCCCAACGGAACCGCGCCGAACGGCTCGCTGCCACCGGCCGGACCAGCGACTGCTCCGACTTTATCCCCGGGTTCGAATCCGTTGGCACCGCCGACACAGGGGCTTCCCAGACTGCCCACCGCCAACGATGCTGAAGACGCAGTCAATCGTCTGTTGAATCGAGGTCGGCAAAAATTGTTGGGAGGCGACAAGTAGTCGGATGAACGTCCATTTTCTGGGGACCACGGGGTATCATCCTAACGACCAGCGGCACACGATGTGCGTCATGATCCCGCAGTTGGGGATCGTGTTTGATGCCGGTACGGGATTTTATCGAACCCGTGAATGGATGGCGACCAACGAGTTGAATATCTTGTTGTCGCACGCTCATTTGGACCATGTGATTGGACTGTCATTTTTGTTCGACGTGCTGTATCAGAAACAGACTCGGGCGCAACTATTTGCGAAGCACGAGAAAATCACGGCGATCGAAAACCATTTCTTTCACCCCACACTGTTTCCGGTCCGTCCGCCTTTTGCGGCCCACGCTTTGGAGGATGTTTCCGAAGCGACTCCGACCAACCCGCGAACCGGCGGTCAATTCATGCTCGGCTGTGGGACCCTGGTGCGGTGGTTCCCCGTCGAGCATCCCGGCGGAGCGGTGGGATTCCGCTGTTGGCTTCCCAATGGAAAGTCGGTCGCGTACATCACGGACACGACCGCGTCGGCTGATGCCGAATACCTGGGGGAAATCGAAGGAGTCGATCTCTTGATTCACGAATGTTACTTTGATGATGGGGTCGAAGAACATGCGAAGTTGACCGGCCATAGTTGCCTGACCCCAGTCCTTGAGGTCGCGCGAAAATCTGGTGCCCTCCAGACGGTCTTGGTCCATCTCAATCCACTGCAAGAATGGGCTCCAGCCCCCGAAAAAATTCGTCGATTGGCTGGCGGGTTGAACGTGCTTGTTCCGGACGACCAAACCGTGATCGAATTGTGATTTTTGTAGCTCTGAATATTTGTTTTTTTCTTGACAAGTGGTGGTGGTCAACTTTTTCGCTGCCGCTACAATTGCGAATTCAAACGGTCGAATGGCAAAAAACAGAAAAGACACGCTTTTTTTATTGTCGTGACCCTTTGAAGCTGATTTTTGGGTGCATTTTTCAAATTTCGGCCTAAATTTTAGCTAGATTCGACCTTGTGGTCTGTGTCCGAGAGGCATCCCGATGAACATGAAACACCCGGCATTGGTCAATACGGAGGTATTGCTGATGCAAACCGAATTTGGCCGACTTCGCGAGAAGCTTCTGGAGTCCCAATTCGACGATCGCCGCAAGCGTCCAATCTTGTATTGGTCGAAGCCTGATGATCGCCGATTGCCAATGGCTTTGATCGATTCCACGGTTGATCAGCTTTTGAGCAAGTCTTTCGAGGAACTTTGCCTGACACGGGGGATTGGTGTCAAGAAGCTGCGAATGCTGTTGGAGCTATTGGAACGAGCCATCGCGGGCGATCCGCAATTGCCAGAACCGGAATCCAGTGGCAATGAGACGATGGTTCCGAATTCTGCGGCCAAGCTCAGTGAGGCCTTGGAGACGTTTAATTCTCGGGCGGTCACCGAAGGTCAATGGGCCAAATGGAAAACGACCGTGGCTCGTCATCGGCTGAATTCTTTGCCGTTGGGACGGTTGGCTCGCAACCTTATCGAGATCACCTCGGTCATTTGGAACACGCCTTTGGGCAATTATTTGGCCTATTCGCTGGAAGAGTTGCGTCAGCTGCGAACCTATGGCGAAAAGCGGGTCAGTTCGATTTTGGAAGTTTTCTACACGATCGACCTGAGCATGTCGGCCATGCCAGAAGGTGGACACTTGATCTTGCGGTTGGAACCGCGTTATGTGCATGACGTCGAAACCGCAATCTTTGAGATCATGTCTCAGGTTTCGGCACCGCAAGCAAAAGTGATCCAGCATTCGGTCATTACACCGATCTTGACCCAATTGCGTTTGGACATGGGAGATTTTGCGTACGATCTAGTGCGAGATCGCGTTGGCGCCGGGACGAAGGCCAAAGCGATTCGTGAACAGAGCGAGGAATTGGGTTTGACGCGAGCTCGGTTGTACCAGGTTCTCGAAGAATGCGCGCTTGCCGCACACGTGCGCTGGCCTCAAGGCCGGGTCATTCTAAACGAGTTGATGGTCTATCTTACGAATCGCGAGGGGATGGAGAAAACGGTTCGCCAATTGCATCAATTGATCATCACGCTCTACCCCTCAAAATAGTGGAGCAACGGTAGCGATGTCCGATTTTTCTGTGATCTTACCTGCGGCTGGCCAAAGTCGGCGATTCGGTGGCGCGGACAACCCGAGTCAGAAAAAGGTTTTTGTGGCCTTGGACGGCCGCCCGGTTTGGCTGCGAACCGCCGATTTGTTTCGCGACCGTGCCGACGTACGCCAGGTCATCGTAGTGATTGCGGCAGACGATCGCGAGTACTTCGCGGATCGTTTCGGATCGGACTTGGCGGTTTTGGGGATCGATTGGGTCATGGGTGGCACCGAGCGTCACCACTCGATCGCCAATGCACTCGCCAAAGTGGACGGTCGCTCCAAGTGGATTGCGATTCACGATGCCGCTCGTCCGTGCGCTACCGAGAAAGATATCGATCAAGTATTTGCGGCGGCCAAGAAATCGGGGGCTGCTATCTTGGCACAACCGGTGCATGCGACCTTGAAAGAAATCTCCGAGCAACAGCAAGTCAAGAAGACGCTGGACCGTCGTCACCTTTGGTTGGCTCAAACGCCACAGGCATTTGAGAAATCGCTTTTGATTTCGGCGTATGAAAAGTTCGTGTTGGCGGCCAAAGACGGCTGTTTGAACGGCATTCCCATCACTGACGACTCGCAGGTGGTTGAAGCGACTGGGCATGTCGTTTCGGTCGTAACCGGTGCTGGTTCAAACATCAAGATCACCACCAGCGAGGATCTCAAGTTGGCGCAAGCGATTCTCAAGGCGCGCCCGAAAGGACCTAACCTCTTCCACCCGTTTGCCGATTGATGGTGGCGCGATCAGGTCCGGCAATTGAATTAGTTTCTCATGTCGCGCCGGATCGAGGGACACGACCGTTTCTGGTCAAGCGTCGCGACCATAGGCTTGCTTGACCTTCGGGTTGGCGTCGCCGCTTGCGGGCTGTGACAGATTTCGCGAGTCGGGCGCGTCGTAATTTACACGTGAATCAGCTAAGATACGCTTGGGCTCATTCGTATTGCTGACCCCCAGAGAATTGAGGGTTTTATGCTCGGTCGCGTCGCGAACTACAAGTGGATTTTTTTCTGGCTGGGGCTGATGACGTTGGCCCCGAAGGGGTTCGCCCAAGAATCGGTTAGCTTTCGGCAAGACATTCAACCAATCTTGTCGCGTTATTGTTTCGCCTGTCATGGACCCGACGCCGAGCAGCGCCAAGGTGATTTGCGTTTGGATCAAGAAGCGGCGGCCAAGGTAGCGGCGATCGTGGCTGGGCAACCGGATCAGAGTCCGTTGATCGAGCGAATCCGCGCCAAAGATCCGTCGGTCGTGATGCCTCCGCCCGACACCGGACATCAATTAAGTGAAGCGGAAAAAGAACTATTCGAACGCTGGATTGCTGCGGGGGCCAAGTATGAAAGTCATTGGGCCTTCGAGCCCATCCAACGACCACCGGTGCCTGCTGCGATTGACGGATCGATGCATCCCATCGATCGCTTCGTCATGGCCGAGCAGAAGCGGCGTGGTTTGACTTTATCTCCTCGGGCCCAGCCGCATCAATTGCTCCGTCGTTTGCACTTCGATTTGATTGGTTTGCCACCAACGCCTGAAGTTGCCACAGCGTTTCTAGAGTCGCCCACGACAGAGAACTACAACCGCATGATGGAGTCGCTGCTTCAGTCGCCACACTATGGCGAGCACATGGCGGCGACTTGGTTGGATTTGGCTCGGTACGCGGACACCAATGGGTATCAGAATGATTTTTATCGAAGTCAATGGCCTTGGCGCGATTGGGTCATTGCTTCGTTCAATCGTCACCAACGCTTTGATGAGTTTCTTGTTCAACAGTTGGCGGGGGATTTATTGCCCGACCCGACAACCGAGCAATTGGTCGCGACAGGATTCAATCGCAACAATCGTTCAGTAACCGAAGGCGGTTCGATCGAAGAAGAGTGGCGAATCGAGAATTGCGCCGAACGAACCGAAACCGTGGCGACGACTTTCCTTGGGCTCACGATGGGCTGTGCTCGCTGCCATGATCACAAGTACGATCCGATCGAACGTCGCGACTACTATCAGTTTTTTGCCTTCTTCAACAATATTGATGAGCAAGGTGTCTATATCGAAACTCGCGGCAACACGGGCCCGCAAGTAAAAGTGCCCACGCCTCAACAGATCCAAGAATTGGCGGCGGTTGAAGAACAGATCGCCCATTGGCAACGTCGCTTGCAAGAGGAAAAGTCACAGCGTTCGACCGAGGTGATTCTTTCGGAGTGGAAATCCAGTTTGGCCGCCGACGCAGCCGAACTTGCGACTCCCAGCTTTGCGTTCCTGCAATCAAGTTTTGAAGACGCCGATGTCACGAACTGGAGTCCTGTGGGCAAAGCGACGATTCTGAGCGGGGCCGCTTCCAACGCGTTGTCAGGAGATCACTGGACAACGATCGACCGTGACAAACCGTTTTCATGGTCGATCTGGGTTCACGGTTCGAGTCGCGGCGCTTTGTTCTCCAAGATGAATGAAGACGAAAGTTACCGCGGGTTTGATGGAATCGTCTTGGAAAATGGCAAAGTCAAGATCCACTTGATTCATCAATGGCCCAACAACGCGGTGGCAGTGGTCTCGCAGCAACCGCTGCACGCAGAGTCGTGGCAACAATTGACGATCACATACGACGGCAACAGCCAAGCGGCTGGGTTGAAACTTTACATCGATGGAAAACCGATGGGGGTCGATACTGAAGTTGATTCGTTAACGGGTTCGATCCAGAATCAAGCTGAAGTTTATGTTGGACAGCGCAGCAAGTCGTTACAACTACAAGGACAAGTCGCTCATTTTGCATGGTTTGAGTCCGCGTTGAGTCCTACGTCTGTGGTCCATTGGCATCGGCAAAGTTTGACCAGCGCGGCAGCGGAGATGTCGCAGCAATCGGGCACCGAGTACGCGTCCCAGCGATTTTCGGAATACGTGAGTGGCCTCACTCCTTCGGAATCGAGCGTTCAGCTCCAAGCGGCCACGGCCCGGCGTGATCAATTGCTGCAAAATCAGCAAACCTGCATGATCATGCGCGAACGAAGCGATTACAGGCCGACTCACATGTTGCGGCGCGGTCAATACGATTTGCCAGAGACGTCGGTCGATTTGTGGCCGGCGACACCTAAGGTGTTGCCACCGCAAATGGAGGATCAGCCAGCCAACCGACTCGGCCTGGCGCGGTGGATGGTCGATCCACGCAATCCTTTGGTGGCTCGCGTGGCGGTCAATCGAATTTGGGCCCAGTTCTTCGGTCGTGGTTTGGTCGAGACGGTCGACAACTTTGGGGTCCAGGGAGCTCCGCCCACGCATCCCGAACTGTTGGACTGGTTGGCAATGGAGTTTCGCGAGTCCGGCTGGAGCGTTCAACATATTCAACGATTAATCTTGACCAGCCAAACCTATCAGCAGGCATCCGAACAACTTTCGAGTGCTGCCAAGGTTGATCCGAGCAATTTATGGTTATGGCGTGGTCCACGCCAACGTTTGTCGGGCGAACAATTGCGGGACCAAGCGTTGTTTGTGGCCAAGCTATTCACTCCGACCATTGGTGGGCCGTCGGTTTTTCCCTATCAACCGGAAGGGTTGTGGGAGGAATTGGCCGGTGGCGCCAACGATGGTCCCTATCGTGTCTCGACCGGCCCGGATTTGTATCGGCGCGGTTTGTATACTTATCGAAAACGCACCGTGTCCCATCCAACGTTATCAACATTTGACGCGCCGTCGTGGGAGATTTGCTACGCTCGTCGAGCCACGACAAATACGCCACTTCAAGCATTGGCGTTATGGAATGATCCGACTTACTTGGAAGCCGCTCGCCAATTGTCGGTCCGATTGCTGCAGGACCATCGTTCACTGAACGACCAATCGATGGCACCGAATGACGCGACCTATGAACGGTCGGCAGCTGACGCTGTCCGAGCGGCTTATTCGGCGACTCTCTATCGCGAGCCCACTGCTGAAGAATTGAAACGATTGGTGGCCAGTTATCAGAGTTTTCTGCAATACTATCGCGCGAATGAATCACAGGCGGAACAATTAGTCCGCATCGGCCAATCGGAAGTCGACGCCGCTTGGAATCGCCCGGCTCTGGCTGCGCTAACTATGGTGACGAGCGTGATCATGAACACAGACGAATTTATGACCAAGGAATAGATTGATGAAGTTGTATTCGGAAATCGGTGCGAACGTCGCTGATGCGATGGCCGGAAATCGTCGCTCGTTTCTGCGGGCCAACGGCCTGAGCCTGGGTTGCATGGCGGCTTCCGCGCTAGGCGTGACCAGCACGACGTTGCACGCCAAGAGTGTGCAGCCGGCCGACGATTCCCTGAAGGTTCGAGCGAAACGGGTCATTTATTTGTTTCAATCGGGTGCGCCTTCGCAATACGAATTGTTTGATTACAAACCGAACTTGACGGGATTGGCCAAGACCGAGTTGCCTGATTCGATTCGGATGGGTCAGCGTTTGACCGGGATGACCTCGGGGCAGGCCAGTTTCCCGATTGCGCCCTCGGTATTCAAATTCGCCCAGCATGGTCAGTCTGGTCTTTGGCTCAGCGAATTGCTGCCGCATTTGGCCGGAGTGGCGGATCGGTTGTGCGTTGTGAAATCGCTTCACACAGAAGCGATCAATCACGATCCGGCGATCACTTATTTTCAAACCGGATCGCAACTGTCGGGTCGTCCAAGTATAGGAGCGTGGGTTGCGTATGGACTAGGTTCGTTGAACGAGGATCTTCCTACCTACATGGTGATGATTTCACGCGGCACAGGCCGAGCGGCTGGCCAGCCGTTGTACGATCGTTTATGGGGAAGTGGTCCCTTGCCAGGCCAATTCCAAGGCGTGAAGTTGCGTTCTGGGAGTGATCCGGTGCTGTATCTCGCGAATCCAGCCGGATGCCCGCCGGAAATTCGGCGTCGGATGTTGGATGAGGTCCGGGCGTTGAACGAAGCCACGGTGGCCCGCACGAATGATGCCGAGGTCACGGCCCGCATCGAGCAAGCCGAATTGGCGTTTCGCATGCAGACTGCAATTCCCGACCTGACCGACTTCAGTGATGAACCCGCGTCTGTCCTCGAAAGTTATGGACCCGAAGTGCACAAGCCGGGCACGTACGCCCGGCACTGTCTGTTGGCACGAAGATTGGCCGAGCGGGACGTGCGATTCATCCAATTGTTTCACATGGGATGGGACCAACACGATAATCTGCCGGACCACATGTCGAAGCAATGTCGCGATGTCGACCAACCCACCGCCGCGCTGATCAACGACTTGGCACAACGGGGGCTATTGGAAGATACCTTGGTCGTTTGGGGCGGCGAATTCGGACGAACTGTATATTGCCAAGGACCGTTGACGGAAGCCAATTACGGGCGGGATCACCATCCCCGCTGCTTTTCCGTCGCCATGGCTGGCGGAGGCATTCGCGGTGGTTTGTCGTACGGAACGACCGACGATTTTGGTTACAACATTGTCAACGATCCTGTCCACGTTAATGATTTGCATGCGACGATCTTGTACGCCTTGGGGATTGATCATCGCCGGTTAACGATTCCATTCCAGGGACTGGATTTGCGACTTTCGGGCGTCGAAGATCGACATCCGGTACAAGCTCTTTTCGCTTAGCGTATGCGTCATCGACTTGTCTCGTATTGCGTGTGAACACACTATGCCAACCTCAGCGAACGACGAAAACTGGAATTGCCCGCATTGTGGGCACCAACACCAAGAACGTCCGTTCGCCATTGACGATAGTCTTCAATGTCAACGCTGTAATCAGTGGTTCCCGGCTCATGGAACGTCGTCCGATCATCATCAAAATTCGGCACTTGAGTTATTGGATGATCAAGAACTGTTCCAGAGTTTGGATTTGACCGGGATTGATTCGGATCCAGACACCGGAAGCCTCCGCTTCGACAGCCAGCCTCCGCGAGCGGGGCAAATGGTGTCGGTGCGGTGCCGGGTTTGCGACACACTGCAATACGTTGAATTGAAGCCCCAAGCAGGCATCAAGTGCGAGGTTTGCTTCGCCCCGATACCCTTGAATCCTGACGGAACGCCGGTCCAAATGAAAGGCAAATCGCAATGGACGCCTGCGACGCATCCGTCAACCGCCAGAAACGTGTCTGCGGAAGCCGTCGGACGTTTGGGGGATGATCGTGGAAATCCCGGTGATGAAATCGATGAACTGATCAAAGATGTTCGCAGTGATGTTGAAGGCGACTTCCAAATACCTGAGACTCGGGGGTGGGGGCCAACCACCGGGCGTGCGGATCCTGGGGATGATTCAAGCGAGGAATTGGTGCTTCAGCCACTCGAAGATCGTGGTGGAATGCTGCCTGACTTGCTTTACCTTCAAGATGACGTGAAATCGGAACTCTTCGCCGACCCACCATCGCCGATCGAAGTCGATGACGAGGCATTGATTCCGCTAGAAGAACTGCCAGAGCCCGAGGCAATGGCTCCGTCGGACGAAACGACCGAGCCCGAGGCGTTGATTCATCTGCAGGAACTGCCCGAGCCCGTGGGGGCGATCCCATTGGAGGACTTGCTTGAGCCAGAACCGTTGGAGGCCGTGTTGGACGAATTGCCGACCACAGGTCGCGTAGGACCACCAGCTTTTCCCGTCGGTCCAGAAGTTTCCTCGCAAGATCGCCCGGCAAATTCTTTGATTGATGTGAAAGATGGACCGATCGATTGGGATTCGCTCAACTTAGCTCCGCTAGAATCGGGAAGCGATCCGCCGAAAACGGAGTCCATTGCTCCTTTGTCACCGGCGCACCCGAAACTCGCGACCGACGCGAAAGCACCACCAGTGTTCAGCGTGCCTCCAGTCGTGGAGTCGGCTCCGCAGTCCAATACAAGCTCAAAGGCGGATCGCACGAGCCATGGCTCAAAGGTAGAGCAAGCGACAAGTTCCGATCGCGCGGTGGGGACGGTCAATGGGAATGTTTCTTGGGATGTGTGGCGCGACTTGATGATGCCGTTCACGAGCCCATGGCTGATCGGAGCTGGGCTGCTGTTGTTGCCATTGATCTATTGGGCGCAACTTAGTTGGCGGTTGGCGATTGACGATGGGACAACGTTTCAGAAGTTGGTCGGCTATTTGAGTGTTCTGTTCTCCTCGATCCTGGTTTTGCCCGTTTGGTGTGCGTTGCTAGGGGTAATTGCCAACCGTCCAACTTCCGTTGGCCAAGCGGGTCGGCTGACGGTCCAAGCGGTTTTCGCGCAAGCATGTCAGTTTGCGATGGCTTTGTGCTGTTGGGTGCCCGGCGCGGCGCTGGCGACCATCACCATGCATTACCTTACGATCGGTTGCGGGGGAGCGATCACCATGTTGATCGGCGGACTGTACTTGGTGACGACCGCCGTTGTTGCCAATGAGATGTTTGCGGGTTATCATCCGCACGTCATGCGGTCTCTGAAGGAACAGCACGCCGATTGGGCGCTGGCTGCGATTATCGTTGGGGGATTGTTGATGGTCGGCATCGTCCTCGCGATTGCGACCTCGTATTCGGAGATGTTGGGCGGAGCGATTTTCGCCGTGTTCGTCGTCCCGGCATCCATGCTCTATGCGGCGACGATTGGATGTCTGGCGAAAAGAGTGTTGCAGTTGGACGAGGATGAATCACAGGGTCGCCAATGGTAAAGCGTTATCGTCATAACCGAATTCAGTTTGCTTATCCGGACAACTGGGAATTGCAACCGCCGGAACAAGCCGAGTTGCCGCATGAGATCTCTGTTGAATCCCCAGAAGGATGTCTTTGGATGGTCACCATCTTTTCGGCGACGAACGATCCGAAGAAACTATTCAGCGAAGCATTGCAGAGCTTTTCCGACAACTATCAAGACTTTGAATACGAAGCCATCAAGGCCACGGGAGAACTCAAACCCGAAAAGTCGGTCCAGGCCCATTTCTTTTGCCTGGATTTCTTGATTACCGCAAAAATTCAAATCTTCGTACAACGACCTTTCGTGTACTTGATTGTGCAGCAAGCCGAAAACCGACTTTATGAACGATCAGAAGCCGTGTTCGAAGCGATTACGGCAAGCCTTTTGGGCAACTCGAACCCTGTGGAGCAGCCCGAGTGAGATCGGCCATTTTTGGGCTTCCGAAGTTTGATCAATTTGGCTTGCCTAGTTTGGCCTTGGAAGCGTGTTTGCTCTGGGGCGGTTTGGTTTTTGCGCGAGTCGTTCTTTTTTGCCGTGTTGTGGAAACGCGACTGCGGTCTTTCTGACGGCCGGCGGACTTCGGCGTTGTAGACGGCCCAACGTTTCTTTTGGTCGCTTGCCGTGCTTTCATCAGCGATGAATCGAGCTGCGTGGAGTTTCCACTCGCCTGACCAGCCTTGACGCTTCTCTTTGTCCGAGAAGTGTTCTGCCCGTTGCCGGTGGTCTGGCTGACTTTGGCCTTGGATTTGTTTTTGCCAGGGCTTACTCGCTTGGAAGCTTTGGATGGCGCGGCTACCGCAGCGGCGGGGCGTTGGCTTGCGACTGGCTTTTTCGATGAAGTTCGAGAACCTTTTCCAACAGTCTTCGGTTTGGCAATCGTTTTCGCGTCACTCTTGGTTTTTGGCTTGTTCGCGCTCTTGGACCGCTGCGAGGCCGAGCCTTGGCTTTTTGCAATGGATTTCGCGGAGCGGTGCTTGGATTTGGTGCAATGGCTCTTGGTGGCCGGACGCTTTGCGACCTGATCGCGTCCTCGCTTGGCTTTCGACGCGGGGGGCTTGGCCGAGCGAGCATGGTTCTTGCTCGGCACTTCACGGATTTCCTGCGGTTCGATCGGCAAGGCGTCGATGTCGGCGTCATCATGGTCAATCACGCCAAACGTGGACTCGTCGTGCGACCAATGTTGGTCGAAGTCTGCCGCGTCGATTTCTTCGTCGATCGACTCGGCCACATCGTCGTCCCAATCGTCAGGATGTTCGATTCGTTTGACCAAAGCCTCGAGTAGATCACCTTCGTTCGCGCGAAGCTCGGCCAAAATGCTCTGGCTAACTTCCGCAGCAACCTGATGGGTATCGGCGGCTTGAGAACTGCGGGCCAAAACCACCACGGACAGGTCACCGGCGACGTGTTGGAAATCACTATTGAAAAAGCGTTCTTCGATCGCTGCCAATATGGAGTGAGGTTGCCCGGGGTGGGTTAGCAAAATGGCCCGGACTAGATCCGCATCGTTCGCCGAGCGCGATGATTCGCCCAAGGCATGCCGCAGTCCTTGAGAGAAGAGGACAATGGTCTCTGATTCTTGGAGAACTTGTTCCCAGGGTACATACGCCGTGTCTAAGTCGATACCCAACGGCGATTGAAATTGATCGATCGATTGAACTCCGCGTGGTCCCGCGAATACGACGCCACCATCTCCGGCATTGACCAGATCCACGCGATGATTTTCGGGGTCGATCAGAGCGTAAATCAAGGACGCCGTTTCATCGCCAGGCGATTGACACCAGATTTGTTCGTTCAACTTGGCGGCCATCGAGGAACTTGTGTGCCGATATTCTCGATGAGCCGAGACCAAAGAACGCATGTTGTTTAGAGTCATCGCTGCGGTCAACATGGGACCGCCGACTTGCCCCAATGCGACCGAGAGGTTCCCGGTTGGCGTAATCGCCCAATCGTGAAAGGTACTGGCCAGGTATCCTTGGCGGTACGTCCAGCCGACCACTTTCCAGCCGTCGACCTCTGGGGAAAAACTCGGCAAACGTGCGTCATTACTGCGAGCCGCCATCAACAGTTCTTGTTGTAGCAATGCCGATTCCGCATCACTGGCTTGTGGCTTCTCGCGCGAGTTGATTTCGCTGTAGAGTTGATTGTTCAAGCTGTCAATGAAGCCGAGTTCCTTTTCGGAAGGTGTTCGGGCTTGCGAAAAGAACAGCCAGATCGTTCCCAGGGGTAAATTCACGGTTCCCAACACGACACACCAACCGTATTGAAACGGCTTGGGAATTCGCCAAGTTTCTCCCATCTCCGGGGATTGGATATTGATTTTGTTGCCGATCAAGGACTCGAGATCGGCTAGTGAATTTTCCAGGGCCCGTACCGAGTCAACTTCTGGCGCAAACGCCATGGGTGCGATCATCGATCTTAGTCGCAAGTGCGTCGTTGCTTCATCCAACAAATAAACCGCTGCTCCAATGGCGTTCAGCTCGTCCTTGGCGAACCGTAGCAAGTTCGCAACTTTATCCGACAAATTCGTGGGAATCAGTGGTGAATCTTCATTCGCTTCGATCAGGGTTCCGCCTGACTGATGCTGGGTCAATTCCAATCCCTCGATGCGAGCCATCAATCGGTTGATGTTGGATAGAAGTTTCTCGCACTCGATTCGACTGACGGTCGGCTTTCCTATGGGCCACTTGGCGGACATGTCGCTGATTTCGAAGCGACCAAAAATCGGTGTTGGGTTGTGCTCGACCAGCAAGTCGCCGGGAGGTGAGACGACCCCATAGTTCAACTGCCAACCCGTAGTAATTTCGAATTGCTCAGCCAAGAGCTTGGCTTCGGGGCAGCAAGCCTGTAAACGCTGCTTGAGTCGTTCTTCTCGCGCGAGATCTTCTTCGACATGAATTCGCAAATTTGGGTTCGAGTCCATTCTGCGTTACCATTTTGGCCAGAAATCATTGTTGTCCCATACCGTTCAGGATATCGGCAGAGTATTTTTCTTAATCGTCTCATTCTCGCTATGATTCCAAGATTGCGTATCTCAGCACGGTTTCGCGATCGATACAGTTGGTAGATTCGTTGGAACGTAACCCTTCAGGCATCTCGAATGTGGTTGGGCTGATTCGTTATCGAATCGTTAGTCTTCGTCGCCCTCGAACTAGCGTTCAACGAAGGATGGTCGTCATCCTATTCCATGTGGCCTGGCAATCAGAACGATTGCGTTTTGGTCGGGCGCCGGGCGATAAGCAGCCGGTACCATCGACGATTGTATGGTTAGGCCTTGATTGAGTATTGCGAGGCAATGGTGATTCATCAGTTTGCGTGAGGTCGGCGATCGAGTCACGGAATGCAGGGACTCTTCTCTCACTTTCCCGGGGCATTTGCTGAGTGAAAACTCAGCACAAATTCCTGACAAGCAATCGTCGATCAGATCACCGCTGGCATAATCATGGTCGCGACTTTGACATAGATAATGATCCCCATCACATCCATGATTCCCGCGACCAGTGGGTTGCTCATGATGGCTGGGTCCCAACCCATGCGATTGCAAATTAGCGGCAAGATGGCTCCGGTCAAAGTTCCAGCCATCACAATGATGTTCAAGGTAATGGGCACGACGAGGACCGCCATCCAACCCAAAGCGGCAACTTGGGGAAACAACCACATGGTGACCAATCCGACTGCAAACAGGGTTCCGCCCAGCATAAGTCCGGTCCGCAGTTCGCGCGCTACGACGGTTGTCCAATCGCGTAGCGACAACTCACCCCGCGCCAAGGCGGTAATGATCAGTGTGGCCGCTTGTCCTCCCGAGTTCCCGCCGGTACTGATGACCAACGGCACGAACGCGACCATCCACGGCAACAGTTCACTTTCCAAGTGTTGCAAGGTGAACGCCGTCGTAAGCGAACAAAAGAAGAGAATGACCAACCAGATACCGCGCTTCTTGGCCAAGTCGAACAGCCCAGTCCTTAGGTAAGGTGCTTCCAAGGGTTGGACCGCCGCCATTTGGTGAGCATCGGCGGTCGCCTCATCCAACACCACGTCGATCACATCGTCGTGCGTGACGATCCCCAGGAATCGACCACTTTGATCAACAATCGGCACAGCCAATAAGTCCAACTTGGCAACCAATTCGGCGACTTTTTCCTGATCGTCCGTGACTCTCGCCGCGATGACGTCCGTGTTCATGATTTCGCTGAGCGGTCGATTGGGCAGCCGCATCGCGGACAAAATCTCGCGGGCGGAGACGACACCACGCAGATAGCCATCTTGGTCCAAAATGTAAAGATAATAGACCATTTCCAAGGCATGAGCCGAGTTTGATAGTTCGTTCAAAGCGTCGCGAATCGACGTGGTTTCAGTCAGTCGAACCACGTCCGTTGTCATCATGGCACCAGCGGTTCCGGTCGGATATTGCCGGAGGCGCAGGATGTCACGACGTTCCGCCGGTGGCAGCAACGACAGCAAGTGTTCGACCACGTCATTGGGGACTTCGTCCAAGAGGTCCACTCGGTCGTCGGCGGGGAGGTGGGCCACGACCTCGGCAACTTCAGCCGGTGGCTGGGTCGCCAAGATTTCAATTTGGCGATTCCAGTCGAGATACGAGAACACATCGGTGCGATGATCTAGGTCCGTTTCACGCAGGACTTGCCACTGCTCGTCTGCCGTCAATCCCTCCATAAACGGAGCGGTTTGCGATGGGTGCAAAGTTTCGCAGAAGACCTTCAGCCCTTCCCGATCTTGGGCCGCCAACATTTCGCGCAGTTCGGGCAAATAGAGCGTATTGATCATGAATCGGACTTTCACCGGCGCCGCAAGGGACGGCGTGCCTGCGTGGGAACGGCTGTGGGGCCTTCTATTCTAAATGGCACCCGGAATTGCACTAGGGCTTGGACACCAGACATTCGTTTCGGTTCTGGATTCAGGTTCGGTTTCCCGGAAGTAAATGAAAAAAGCCACCCCTGTCACAAAGAGGGGTGGCTTCTTTATTTTTTGGTTCCGTTCAGAGCCAGATTCGACTGCTGGACGAATCGCAAGTTAGGCCGACTTAGTTGGCGGCGCCGCAGCAAGAAGCTGCTGGTGCATCACAACCACTGTCGCAACCGGCGTCGCATCCGTCACCGCAACCGTTTCCGCATCCATTGAACAGGCCGCGTAGTCGAGAACCCAGACCTGACAAGAATGCTCGGCCCAAAGCTGGACGGCAGCATACGTTTACAGGTACTTCCTCGCACACGACGCGTGGAACGCGGATGCAGCGGGTGTAAGGGACTTGCTCACATACTCGCTTTGGTACGCAAACTTCTTTTTGTTCGCATACGGTCTTGCAGGTAACGTGAGGCACGCATCGGGTGCGAGTTTCGCAAACCCAATTGATCGTGCAAACTGGAACTTGCTTGCTCATTTGCTCGCAAACGAAGCGAACTCTCTTCACTTCACGTTGGCGAGTTTCGCAAACCCAGCTGCAAGTCTTGTAGCAAACCGTACGAGTTTGTGGTTCGCAAACCCAGCTGGTGGTGCAGTAGTTAACAGTCTTGGGAACTTGTTCGCAAACCCAACGTGTAACGCAGGTTGGAACTTCTTCGCAAACGACTCGGCGAACGCACTTGGTGCCAGAGATCGTCTTGGTTTCGCAAGTTGGAACCCAAACTCGCTTGCAGACAACTCGGTCAGGAGTCGTGCAGCAAACGGTGGTTGGGCATGTGCGAACCAATTGGCAGCAGCCGGTGCAAGGATCGAATTCGAAGCTCAAACCGCCACGAACTCGCTTGCTGTAGCTACGACCTGGGATCGTCACTTGTTGCGATTCCCAATGACCGCCACGAACGGTTACTTCGCGAGTGTAAGGAACTTGTTCCGTTACAACTTTGCGAACGGTTCGCATGACGGTCTCTTGAACTGGCTTGCGAACGCTGACCATGATGGTCTTGCTGTGATTCTCAGTAACTCGACGACGAACGTTGACGGTTACTTCCTTTTGGTGCGTTTCCCATACAGGACGACGAACCGTGTAATTTACCATTTCGGTCTCGCAGACCGGACGACGGACAGTGTAGTTCACTGTCTTATAGGTGGTTTCACGAACCGGACGACGAACGGTGTACTCTTGCTGCGTGTACGATACTTCGCGTACAACTCGGCTTACGTTCACCATTTGCTTCTCGTAAACCGTTCGCATGACGTTTCGCACGCCTTCGACTTGTTGGGTTTCCCAAACAATTCTTCGGCGAGTTCGCATCACCGTATGACTTCCGCCGCAATCGCAACCAGCATCGGCAGCAATCGGGCCGCAGCTGTTGTAATTCACAGCTCCGCAGCAGTCAGCCCAAGCAGCGTTGGCCGACAACGTAGCGATAGCTACCACCGTCAGCAAACAACGTACCATCTTCATTGTGTGTCTCCTACTGACAAACTAAACCGTGGATGCGGTCATCTGGCACGACGAACCGTTCGTCACACCGATTTCCATAATTCACAACAATTGCCGTCAAGGTTGTCTTTTTCGGGATACCTTTCCAACAGCCGCCATTACATGAGAAGCTATCCTGACTTCACACGAATGCATGTTGTGTCCTTGCGTCTTAAATTCGGCAACTTGAGAAGCTTTGATTAATTAAGCGTTCCAGGAAGATAGCAAAGTCTAAGTCGAACGAGCGTTTTGTTTCGCGCGTAACGATTGTAGTGATTGCGAAGGATAGGAAGTTTAACTTGCCTAGTCTCGAAGTTGCCGAGTAGTCTACACCGCAATTTAAGAAATCTGGAGAGAAATTGGCGAAACAGTCGAGTTAGAGGATTTTGTCGATCCAGAAAGATATTCAAATGTGCGCAACCGAGTTAGTTCGGTCGCGCCTTGACGCCAGCGTAGCACGACGTGAGCCGCAAGGGAATGGTCCTGCTGCCACACTAAAGCATTGACTGGCAAACCCATTGAAGCGGTGACCATGATTGGGCCATTGCTCCGAATGGGTTTGGGGTGGAATCTCCTTCGGATGGCCGTGGTTTCAAGCGACTTTGGCGAACACACCTCGTTCTTGGCAAAGCTGCTCGAAAATGCGCTGAAACTCTGCGTCGTTCTTGAAGTGGATAATCAATCGACCCGCGCCGCGTCCATTGGCTTTGATTTGAACGGCCGTCCCCAAGGCTCGCTTCGCTTGGGACTCCAAAGAATCAATTTGCGGGTTTCCGACCTTGCGCTTCGGCTTCAAACTGGGGCCATCTTGATGATTGATAAACTCCGCAACGCGTCGTTCGGTCTCGCGGACGCTCCAGCCTTCGGCGACAATTTTGCGACAAAAGTCCAACTGCTCACGCTCTTCGCCCAAGGGCAAGATGGCGCGGGCATGCCCAGCGCTGACTCGGTTGTTGCTGACATCGTCCTGGATCGATTGCGGGAGTTCCAGTAATCGCATCAGATTTGCGATTGTCGAGCGATCGATCTTTAGTCGGCTCGCCAATTCTTCTTGTGTTGCTTGGTGTTCGTTCAAATAACGACGAAACGACAGTGCCTTTTCGATGGCGTTTAGGTCTTTTCGTTGAAGGTTTTCGACAATGGCCAACTCGGCGACCAAGCGATCGTCCGCCTCACGAACGCGGGCGGGGATCGTCTTCCAGCCGGCTTGAATCGCAGCTCGCAGTCGGCGTTCACCACTGATCAACTGGTATTTGCCATGGACGATCCGGACTAGAATCGGCTGGAGCATGTCATGCTCTTTGAGACTCTCCGAAAGCGAGGCAATCTCAGATTCGCTGAACACGCGTCGCGGCTGAAAGGGATTTTCCTCGATGTCCAAGACCGGCAGTTGCAGCAGCGTTGTTTCGTGCGATTCTCCAACCGCAGGTGCGATTGTCGGCAACGTGCTAGCATTCAGTGAAACCCGAGCAACCTGATAGGATCGGGGGTTGCTCGAATGGTCGTCGTTGGGATGTGGTTGAGACAGCGTCATGTCGCTGGCAACGGTTGTCGCTGGGGAAGGACGCGGGCTGGTCAGCAAAGCGTCGGTGATCGCTGCATCACTGGAGTTGTTTAGTGGCGGCTCGGAACGCGACGCCATCAAATCCGCCAGACTACCCGTGGGTCGTTCGGGAGTCGCGGTCGGTTCGCTGCTAGCACCCAAGAGTGCCTCAAGTCCTCGGCCCAAACGTCGCTTCTTTAGGTTATTCATGGTTCATTACCTCCAAACAAAGTTCAATCATAGCGCGAGTGGCTCGGGAGCGGGGCGCGTAGTCGAGGACACTTTGTCCATGACTGACGGCTTCCGGTACCGAAACATCACGAGGGATCACGGTTTCGAAAACGATGTCGCCGAAGAATTCACGGACGTCTTCGTCGACTTCACGGGTTAGTTCCAAGGTCGGGTCGTACATGGTTAGGACGATCCCACCGAATTGCAGGTTGCGGCCCGGTTGTCGCATGACGTCGCGGATGACCTCGATCATTTGAGTCAGGCCTTCCATTGCGAAGTATTCGCATTGGATGGGCATGATGACTTCGTGACTTGCTGCCAATGCGGCCCTGGTCAAATGCCCAAGTGACGGGGGACAGTCAAGGATGACGTAGTCGTTGGCATTGCCGCAGTTCGTAAGGTGGGAGACCAGTTGCTGGGAGGCGGTCGTTCCGGCGGTGGCCAATTGATCGATATCAAAAAACGAGCGACTACCTGGCAAGAGACGCAGACCGGGAGTCGCACATTCGAGCAGTCCGTCCGCGAGCGGTTGGTCGGAAACCAGGGGGTGTCTTGGTAGAGGGCGATGGCCCAAGCCGCCAGTTGCGTTGCACTGGGGGTCCAAATCCACGAGCAGGACTTCTTGGCCCGCCTTGGCAATGGCGTCGGCCAAGTTCAGAGCGACGGTGGTTTTACCCACGCCGCCTTTCTGGTTCGCGATACAAAAGACGCGACCCACCGCTCGACCTCCATGTCTTGGTGTTCAAGTTCCGTTTTTTGCTCCGAGCCGTTCCGTGGCCCGAGTTCTGGTTCTGAATTTTAGTCGAGGGCCCCGAAATCCGAAACACGAATCCGGTGCGGCCACAGCGAATATCGCTGGCAGTCATGTTAATCTAGGCCCCTGGCGTAACCTGGGTTCCACGTGAAACCGTTGTGGTAACCGATCCGGGGACAGACACTGCAAGAATGTCGCTGACCGCTCCGCCGGTCAGATTCAAGAAACCAGTGCAGGAACCAGTGCAGGGACAGACACCGGTTTGGGGAAGAACCGCTCCGGGGACAGGCCCCGCGAGACTGTCGCTGTCCGCTCCGCCGATCAGATTCAAGAAACCGCTCAGGGGACAAACACCGCAAGAATGTCGCTGACCGCTCCGCCGGTCAGATTCAAGAAACCGCTCCGGGGACAGACACCGCAAGAATGTCGCTGACCGCTCCGCCGGTCAGATTCAAAACCCAGCCGGGGGACAGGCACCCGCGCTCCCGATGGGGACAGGCACCGCGGGAACCGCTACGGGGACAGACACCGAGAACGATGCGGTGGGGGGCCGGTGAGGACAGGCAACTTCTTGTGCCGAACCCATGCCTTGACGCGCCGGACCCCGGCCCCGGTCATGATGGGGACAGGCACCGGCTCGCGGGAAAGACTTGGGGGAGATAATCGGGGACAGACACCGGCTTCAGTAGCCAAGTCCCGCGAAGCATTGTGACCACTCCTGCGCCGCAGTCGAATATGCAATAAGCGAACCCAATTGGTATGCGAACCCAATCGGTTTGCAAAGTTATTGAACCTGATCCCTTCCAGTTCGATTCCCCAAGTGGCTAGCAGTTCCACGGGAAACGCCAGCATTTTTCAGAACGTCGAAACTTTCGAGACTCGCCAACCCACAACAAAGAAGAACAGGCGGGGGCTATCCCAAGGGGTTAAAGACCAAACCTGAAAGCAGTTTCGGGTAAAAATAGGTGCTCTTGGCTGGCATCCGCTCCCCGTATTGGCTGACGCTTTCGATATCTTGGACGCGCGCCGGCATGACCAAAGCGGCCAGTTGAAATGGTTGGCCATCGCCACTCTGACCCGTGGCATCTCGACCAATCTCGTCCCCGCGGACCAGTCCGTCCACGACCTCGTCCACCGAATGAACGTACTTCGGAGTCGTCAGTTCCGCTGCTTCCAAACAATCGTCCATCAAGAGCCGGTGCAAGATCGACACTCCTAGCCCGCGCCAATCTTCACAATGTTCCGGGGCGATCTCGGCCAGTCTTGCCATTCCTTCCGCAGTCAATTCCAAGCGACTCCAACAATCGTCTTTCGCCGTAAATATCCCCAGCGTCTCTTGTGACCCACCCACCTCGATTTGTTCCCATAACCCAGCGGCAGCCGCCGGTCCGTGTCCAAACGTCGTGACCTCAAAATAAGTCCCGACCCGGCGGACCAGCTCACCTTGATCAATCGGTGCGATCCCGCGAAACAACCGATGTGTCGGCAAAACGATCAGGCCGGGATCGTCCATGCCGACCAACATCATTAGCACATAATCACAATCGGGGTGATGATCCCCAGCTTCCTGCCGAGCCCTGCTATAGTTGCAAGCCGTCTCGTAACGGTGGTGACCGTCCGCGATATAGACCTCGCGGTCGGCGATCATTTGAGCAATCTTTGCCTGCACCTGGGCTCCCGGAAGTAGATAAAGCCGATGGACGACGCCTAAATCATCGGTCGCCTCGACCGGCGGAGTCGCCGCGACGGCCATGTCTAGTGTCATCTGGATCGAGTTGTCCGGATCCGGGTACATTCCGAATACCGGCGACAAATTCGTTCGAGTCGCGGTGGTCAACAAGAACCGATCCTGTTTCGCTTTCGAGTGGGTCTCTTCATGAGGATAGATCTTCCCCGTGCCAAAGGGCTCCAAGCGGACTCGGCACAAAAACCCACGCCGAGTAAATGTCTGGCCACCCCAAGTAAACGACTGGTGGTACACATACAGCATCGGCTGGCTATCAAGTGCTAGCGTTCCATCGTTTTGCCAGGACCGCAAGAAATGCCCGGCCCGCTGATATTTCGCGTTCGGCACATCGCCCGGCTCTTCTCGGTTCAAGATCAGCCGAACGACGTTTTTCGGATGCCGAGCATACAACAAATCCTGCTGCGCCGAATTAATCACATCGTACGGAGGAGCAACCACATCAGCCAACGACCCGACCACTCCCAAATCGTATCTTAGCCCACGAAATGCTTGAATGTTTGGCACGATTGGATTCCAATAATTACCGCTGAGCCCCTTTAATTATGCGAACTCAGTGTAAACCGGGAACCGTTTCTCAACGAGGGGCGGCCAACGTTCGAAGTCCCGATGCTGCCCATTGCCGTGCGTCGTCGCAAACGAAATAAGTATCAATTACGGTAAAAACTAATTGACAATGACGGTGCAAAGAAAGTCCATACGATTCTCTTTCCAGCACGGTGGAAATAGGGCAAAGGAATAGGGCAAAGGAACGGGGCAAAGGAATGGGGGCAAAGGAATGGCGCGCGGTTTCGTTCAAATTAGTTTTGTAAATTCCTCTGCCCGAATTCCTCTGCCCAATTCTTTCCAGCGGCGCCGGAAATAGTGCAAAGGAATGGGGGCAAAGGAATGGGGGCAAAGGAATGTCGCGCGGTTTCGTTCAAATTAGTTTTGTGAATTCCTCTGCCCGAATTCCTCTGCCCAATTCTTTCCAGCGCGCCGGAAATCGGGCAAAGGAATGGGGCAAAGGAATGGCGCGCGGTTTCATCTAAATTAGTTTTGTGAATTCCTCTGCCCAATTCTTTCCAACGCGCCGGAAATCGGGCAAAGGAACAAGGGCAAAGGAATGGCGCGCGGTTTCATCTAAATTAGTTTTGTGAATTCCTCTGCCCGAATTCCTCTGCCCAATTCTTTCCAGCACGCCGGAAATCGGGCAAAGGAATGGGGGCAAAGGAATGTCGCGCGGTTTCATTCAAATTAGGTTTATATATTCCTCTGCCCGAATTCCTCTGCCCAATTCTTTCCAACGCGCCGGAAATCGGGCAAAGGAATGGGGGCAAAGGAATGTCGCGCGGTTTCATCTAAATTAGTTTTGTGAATTCCTCTGCCCGAATTCCTCTGCCCAATTCGTACTAGCACGGCGGAAATAGTGCAAAGGAATGTGGGCAAAGGAATGACGCGCGGTTTCATTCAAATTAGGATTGAATGTTCCTCTGCCCACATACGTACTCAGCCTTCGGAGACTTACCTGCTCAGTTTCGTCACCAAAATTCACTGGCTATTTGGTTAGGGTTACGATGGTCATCTTTGAGTGGTAAATATTAATCAAATGCCATGCACGGATCGGCAAGAGTTGAAACAGTCGGTTTAGTTGCTTTTCGTACGCTGAGACGTCTGCAAGTGAGGTAACCTCGAATGCGATGTCTTCTTCGATTATTTTAACGCAATGGTGGCCAAGTTGTACGCCATTGCTAGAAACTGGCAGTCGACGAATGCAGATATCTTCGCCGCCATTTAGGAATACGAGTGCTTCATTGTAGATCGAAGCTTCGAGAAATCCGCCCCAATCGTGAAGACAGGCTGCCACGTCTCGAATGAGTAGATCGCATGATTTTGATAGTGGCTTCCACGAGTCCCGAGCGATGGCGACGTTTTTACGGTCGAGACTGAAAAATGGGCATCGCTTTAGGCGGCCCTCCACCGATTCTGAACCGAAATTGATTAATTTGAATCGATCGAGCCCAAGCAATGCTGAATAGTTGATCCCTTGTGCTTCATGTGCTGTTGTAAGCTCTGAAACGGCCTTAAGTTCGTATAAGATTCCGTTCACCACGATATCAATTCGGTACACTTTTCGGAAGTTGTTATAAGACACTACGACTGGAAGTTGAGTGTAAACGTCAACCATCCCCTTCGCTCTCAGGCGTGCAGCCAAGTCATTTTCGTAGACTCGTTCTTCACACAGGCGACCAAGCTCGTTCTGAGAAGCAAACGCACAGCCCATGACACGATAGTCAATCGATTCAAATTCGGAGTTTGTCAAGGTTCGGAAGACATTTGTAAATTCAATGGGCATTGGCAACAACTCCAGCTTGCAAATGACTGCTCAAACGGTTGTCAAGTATTGAAGACGATCCCGAAACAACATGCAAGTTGGGTTGTGGCGGAAGTAGGGCCAAGGAATGGGGGCAAAGGAATGGCGCGCTATCGTTCAAATTAGGTTTGTGTATTCCTCTGCCCGAATTCCTCTGCCCAATTCGTACCAGCACAGCGGAGGTAGGGCAAAGGAATGGGGGCAAAGGAATGACGCGCTTTCGTTCAAATTAGTTTTGTGAATTCTTCTGCCCGAATTCCTCTGCCCAATTCGTACCAGCACAGCGGAGGTAGGGCAAAGGAATGGGGGCAAAGGAATGGCGCGCTATCGTTCAATTTAGGTTTGTGTATTCCTCTGCCCGAATTCCTGTGCCCAAATCTCTCCAGCACGGCGGAAGTAGGGCAAAGGAATGGGGGTAAAGGAATGGCGCGCTTTCGTTCAACTTAGGTTTGTGTATTCCTCTGCCCGAATTCCTCTGCCTACGTTCTTTGTAGAACCCGAAAAGTTTGGCAACGGAATGCCGCGCGAACTCCAGCAATTTGGCTTCACAGATTCCTCTGCCGATATCCCATCATTGCAGTGACGTTTGAGTTTGTCGAATGAAGGAATGTATCGTGGCTGCCTTCGTTTGTTCAGCATTAATCGCAGTGAATGTCTCCTGTTGTTCGAAGGGGAGACGAGTTCCGATTCGAACTCGACGTATCCTCAACCCGGTGTCTGTTAGCGAATAGCCCCTAATCGATTTGTCTGTGACCAAAGGGAGAAGTTGCTCCGTGACAAAATCATGATCACTGACGGTTTCTGCTAACATTCGATTCAAGATTACGGTTGCACGATCGTGAGCGGAATTTTGCGTGAGCAATCGAACGGTATTGGCCAGCATCATTCCAAAAACGGGTGCAGCCTCGACCTCGACACTCTTAACGCTACCGTCAGGGAGCGTGACTGCGAATGGTAGATGCCTCCATCGTAAAGAAGGCTCGTCCTCGGATGCATTCAAACTTCCGCGCGAAGAATTTTGCGTGGTCCCCATCGCGGAAACTCCATTGTTGTTGTCGCCCAACATCGCCGCAATCATGCGGCCTTCTCTTCCAAGGTTGCGACGACTCCAGGAGTTGACGACGCTTACTTCGTCTGACCATTGAGTCAACCAGTGATCCCGATTGAACTGTTCTACCCAAGGCAAAAGTTTCTCCATCGTTTCGCCTCGTTGTTCCTGTGACATGCGTACCAAGAATCCCTGCCAAACGAGCAAAAACGTGAAATGTTCTTGGGTTGGCATGCCCACGGCGGGCAAGTCGTCAAACAAGGCGTCAACCGCCAACCGAAGAACACGCGATGATTCCTCAATCGGAAATCCAATGGCACATTGGACCCAGTCGGAACCGGAAAGCCGCAGTGACGCCAGACAATTTGGGACGGCCACGAGCATCTCCTCGTTCGATTCCCATTGTCGAATTCTTGAATTCGCCAACAATGCGGTTGCGAGCGGTTGTTTTTCGGCCGAAGTCCACTGGCCAACTGCCGTTTTGGCAACGTTTTCGAACAAGGACATGAATCGGATCCATTCCTGGTTCCCGGCTTGATCCAAGTTCGAATGACTCCACCTTTGGGCCAGGCGGCTGAGATACCAAGCTTGATCCGATGGCGATGCACCGGTCAGCGCTTGCTCAAGGCGACTCCAGTCGTCGTCGTTCAGACTCAAGAAGTCTCTCGCTTGGAGCCAAAAGCCAAGTCGACCGATCTCGCGATCCCGCAACGCGATGATCGTTTCGTCAATCATGAGTCGTTTGGTTTCTGCGACCAATTCGTCGTCGGAAAAATTGAGAAGCGCGGTAAAAGCGTCTTGCCTCAACTTGGTATCACGTTCATTCTTGATGACGCTTACCCATTGCCGATAGGTTTGGCCACGGAAGAGCGCCGTGTCGGCTAGTTGTGTCCGGAGTTGTGTTGAATGGGAGGAAGAGTCGTTCTGAGATGCGGCTGGCAAGTCAACCGCTGGTTTGCGACTCACCTTCGCCAAGACCACTTCACCGCGTTTGACGATGATGGTGTCGCGGTCCAGTTGATAGGCGTCGGCAGGGCCGTCGATTTCGATTTGATACGTGCCCGCGAAGACTCGGGTTTGATTCAAGCCAGGTTCCAGTTGCAAAGTTTCCGAGTCCCGGCCGTCTTTTCGCAAGGTGACGCGAACATCAGCCGATTCCGACTCGATTACCAACTGCCCTTTCTGCGTGTCCAAGATCAAGACAATTGACAGCCACAACGCGGCCGCTCCGGCGGCTGCGGTCAATAACCACGGCCACCCATGTCGGCCCCCTCGGCTTGGACTCGTTACTGGTTCGGGCTGTTGCGTTGCAGTTGCTTCAAGACGTCTGTATAGCGAAGTCGATCCACGAGGTTCACTGGCCCGTGGAGTGAGCGGATTGTCGAGGGCCCATTTGACCCAGGCGGCAAGTTCGTGCCCTGCACAATACGGTGACAGAGCCTCGGCCAAATGAGCGGCACTGGGTGGACGTTTGGCCGGGTCGCGACTCAAAGTTTGATTGATCAATTCTGCCAGTTCGCTGGGCAAGTCCGGGCGCAGGGTTTCAACTTTTGGCGGGTCGGTCATCGCCAACAAACGCAATTTTTCCAGCGGCGATTGGTACAACGAAGCTGCGTAGGGGGCGCGGCCACAGAGCAAGCGGAACAAGGTCGCGCCCAAGGCATACACATCCGATCGATGATCGACCGCGGTAGCTTTATCTGCTTGTTCGGGTGCCATGTAGTCCAGCGTGCCCAGTAATTGCCCCACGGTGGTTAGCTCCAACGCTTCATCCTGCCAGCCTTCCAAATGCACCAACCCGAAGTCCAAAATTTTGACTTGTCCTTGGCGATCAATCATCAAGTTCGACGGCTTGATGTCGCGGTGTGTGACGCCCTGACTGTGCGCATGAGCCAAGCCCAATGCGGCCACTCGGATGGTTTCACAAACATTGGCGGTGTGATTGTCGCGGATCGCTCCGCGATCCGAAGTGTTGCGGATCGCTCCGCGATCCGTTGCAGTGTCGCGGATCGCTCCGCGATCTTTTGTTAGATCGCGGAGCGATCCACTACGTTGGGCCAACTGGCTAAGGTTCAGTCCATCGATGAACTCGGTCACCAAATACGGCGTGTCTTCGTGTTGTCCCGCATCCGTGGCGGCGACAATTGCGGGATGGTGCAATTGACCAACGACCGCGATTTCGCGTTCCAACCGAGCCACCGACCGATCGACTTGCCACTTGGGCACGTTCAGTAACTTGATCGCGACCGTGCGTTGCAGTTTGGAATGTCGAGCCCTGTAGACCTGAGCCATCCCGCCCTGCCCGATCAGCTCCAATAGCTCGTACTGGCCCAACGATCGCGGCAGATCCACCAGTGGTGTTTCGGGCCGAGGGGCGTCCAGCGGCCACTCTTGAATTTCCGCCAGGACCTGTCGAAAGCCCGAGTCTACTGAATCCGAGTTGGATTCCGAATGGCAAATGGAGTTTGGGACTTGTCCGGAAATCCATTGTCCCCGCAGTCGCAAGGCTTCAATCAAACCATCCGAGGCTCGGGCGGTTTCGATTTTGTTCAGCCGTTCTTCGCAGGCTGGGCATTGGTTAAGATGCTGTTCAACTGCCGAGTTTGAATCAAAGTCGGACCAGCCTTCCGCATACTGTTGTAAAGTCAAATCGGTCGGGCATGTTGTGGCTTGGATCATGATTCGATATCCCAATCGTGAAAACGTTCGAGGACCATTATGGTACGATTAGTTAAACGATTGGGGTGTGACACAAGTTTTTCGGGAAACTTTTGGCGGGCGATCTGGTTATGTTAGTCGATACACTTCTCGCGAAATCGCTCCTGTCGTGATCCAAAACAATCTCGGAAAACATTCACTCGATGTTTGCGAGTGGTTTAGGGAGAGAAGCGAGAATTGGGCGGGTTGGTTGCGCGTGAGCCATTTCGGGGATAAATGGCCTACTAAGATTGGCTCTACTAAGTTTAAAGATGAACGATTTAATGAATCGCGAGGCGTCTAGCAGCGAGGGTAGTTCGGGCAGCTCTATGAGTTTATTGGATCGAGTCCGCGCCCACGACCCGGTGGCGTGGCGGCAGCTGGTCGCTATGTATGGACCATTGATCGGATACTGGTGCCGCCAAGCGGGGTTGCAGTCGGCTGATATCGCCGATGTGACTCAATCTGTATTCATGGCTGTATCGAGACGACTACCCAATTTTCGGCAGTTGAGTGGGCTTGAATCAGTCAGACAGTCGAGTAGCAGTTCCCGTGATGGAACCGAAGTTCGTTCCGGGCTGTTTCGGAATTGGTTGGCGGTTGTGACCAAACGAAAGTTGATCGATTGGCACCGCTCGACACGGCCCGATCAGGCTCGCGGTGGTAGTTCTGCTGCCCAGCGTTTGCTGGAACACATCGACCCGCGGGAAAATTCCCATTCCGAATTGATGGGCGGGATCACCCCATCGCAAGTCTCTCATCAGGGCAATTCTGAGTTCAACAACACCTGGGAAACAGAAATTCAAACCGACCAAGAACTCTCACGTGTTTGGAGCGGTGTGGTCTCACGCGGACTGGAACAGATTCGAAACGAATTCCAACCGCAGACTTGGGCAGCGTTTTGGCGAACGGTCGTCGATGGCCAAACAACTCAGGTAGTCGCAAATGAGTTGAACTTAAGTACTGCCTCAGTCAGGCAAGCCAAAAGCCGCATCCTCCGCCGCCTCCGGCAGCAGTTGGGAGATTTGTAAGAAAAATTCTCTTAACCATTCAGCTTGGCTAAGATCTATCATTCCGTCGGCATGGCGACAGCGGCTTACCTAACTGCGACCCGAAATGGCAAATGACGAAATGGACGGGCACCTGCCCTATTTGCGAAGGTTGGCATTGCGGCTGACCGGGGATCAGATGGCGGCCGAGGATGCTGTCCAAGAATCCATCGTGCGCGCCTTGAGACGCGATCCAAGCTTGGCTCCGGTGCAGAACATGCAGGCGTGGTTGTGTCAGATCGTGACCAACGTTTGCCGCGAGCGGTGGAGGAAATTGGGTTCGGCGCTGAATGCGTCGACGGACGATCCCGATCAGCACATCGATGCTCGTTCGCCGACGGCACCAGAAATCGTTGGGCAACGCGAGCACTTGGAGCAGGTCTGGGCTTTCGTGCAGACTCTGCCAGCGATGCAAAGGCAAGTCCTCTTGATGTGCGTCGTGGAAGGATTATCACACGAGCAAATCGCTCAGAGATTGAACACAACAACGGGCAGCGTCAAAGTAAGCTTGAGTAACGCGCGGTCGCGATTGAGAGCACGCTTTGCCGAACCTAATCCGACGGAGTCAAACCATGAGCCGTAACGTATGTCAGAATTGGGAAGCGTTTCATGATCATGAATTGGGCGCAGCGGACCAGGCCGAATTCGCGGCGCACTTGCCGTCTTGCTTGGGTTGTCAAACTCGCTTGTGTCAATTGGAGCAATTGGACGCCGACGTAATGGCCGCTTGGTGTTTGTTTGGTGGTGAAGCGACGGATGCTTCGAATGTACAGAGAGTTGATATGTTCAACTCGGCGCACCGTGGTCGCCTATGGCGCAGGCGTTGGGCGACTTACTTGGGCCTCGGTACGGCCTTGGCTGGGATCGGCTTGTTCTTGTGGTGGGGCAGTCAATTTGGAAGTGATCTGCCACAAACCCAAAGCACCGCAAGGACTGTTCCGCAGCCGGAAGAATTGCTAGGCGCTGATTCAACGCCACGAGAAATGATCGATGCAGTACCAATTCCAGAGGTTCAAATCGCCTTTACAGAGGGCACGGACGGAATAAAAGTCTTGACGCGTCCGTCCTTCTCCTATGTTCACGTTTTTCCGACCGTTCGTCGTCTACCGAATCCGCAGAACTGAGTTGTGTGGCTCGAATCCAGAACGATCGAAAGAATGGATTAGCAACCAATTTACCCCTGTTCCAAGTTTGAAGGAGTTCAATGATGAAGCCCCGTGTTTACTTGTTCGCTGCTGTTTTGACGGCAATACTGATTCAATCGAGTTGGGCAACCCGTTCGGGGTTTGCGCAAATTGCGCATGGCGACGTTGATGCCGACCAAGAACGGACGGTTGTTGTTTATCCCCTGAAGCATACGGATGGGGACTCGATCTTGAGTGTGATTTCCTCGGTTGTCGCGTCAGAGGATTTGCGATTGAGCTACGAACCAAGAAACAACTCGCTCATTGTGTTGGGGATCCCAGCCGACCACAAGTCCATTGGTAAGTTGATAGAAGTGTTGGATGTGCCCCCACTTCAGGGCTCGAAGTCCGAAATGTTGGAAGTTAGTGTGTTGTTTATTGTGGAAAAGAGTGACAGCCTGCCTGAGTTGAAGGATCCGAGTCCAAAGGTGTTTCGATTGCTGGAAGAATTGGCTACCCATTCGTATGTCGCTCCGTTCGAAGTGCCCGTCGTAGGCGGGTCGGTGGTAACTCGAGTTGCCGTCGGTGCTTCTGAGGTCGGGCAAGCGGCCAACGGAAAGTCGGAAACCAAGCTCACGAAGTTTCACAATCGAAGCTCATCAGCGAAGGGAATTTTACAGTTGTTGGTCAATGGTCGAATTGCTGCGACTGAAAGTGGCTATGTGTGGGATGGAAGTCTTGAGGTACAAATGAAAACAGATTCGGATATTTTACAAACGGAAATTGGAACCCAAGTGACATTGCCAATGGATCACCCGGTAATTTTGGGATTCACACAAATCGGTGGCGTCAACGGCGTCATGATTTTGGAAGCGAAGCAGGTCGGGAAGTAGGCTTCGGTGAATCAATCCGTGAAGGGCTGACGCCATGGCGGATGGTTGTTCTGTTTAGCCAAACGTCATTAATTTGGCGAGAAGGTGGTACAAACCGTGGAGCACGATGGCGGCGACGATCAAGGGGCCGCCATCGTATAGTTGCGGCGAACCGGATCGCACGAGTATCTGGCGGCGGACTTGGATCAGTCCTACCGACGCAATTGCCGAACATCCCGTATGCAAGGCTACGCAGACCGTCCGGCGCTAGGCGATCAATTGCGGCGACGCATCCGGAATATAAATGTTGAGATAAATCAAATTCTCGATCAACGCGAAGGCTAGTCCGCCTCCAATGCCGCATAACAGGAGTTGGAGGCCATTCGAGAACAACCACGGACGTTTCTCGACCACCCATAGTGGCCAGGCGATTTTCAAGACTTCCTCGACGGTTGGTCCGAATATCAACAGGACAACAAAACCGCTACCGCCGTATTCGTTAAATAGTGCGCCTAGAATGGCCAATGGACCAGCCAAGAAGATGATCAAGCACGTAACCAACCAAGGCGTCAAAACATGTCGGCGAACCACTTGTTTCTGATAGAACCGAAACCAAGTCACCGCATCGGGGTTCAGCCCATCCCGAAGCTGTTCTGAGGTTGCATGTTCGTCCCAAACGGAATGTTCGGCCAATTCACTTTCGGGAACTGCTCCTGCTTGTCGTGCCAAAGTCGCGGGATGATCCAAATTTGCGTGGGGGTCCTCGGGCGAGAAGAATACCTGCTGCGTCATCCAAGGCTCGGCTGAAATCGAGTGATTGCGAGCATTGGAGGTTGGCGTTGGGAGGGCGGTGGGGGACAACGGGACTTCATAAGGATTTCGCTGCGGAGTCGAATCCTCTTTTGAATCGGAAGCCGTCGATCGCTTGGGTCCCGTGTTGCTCCGGTTGTCGCGATTTGGACTCATCCCGTTACGGCTCGGGTGTCGCAATGATAAGCGGTGGCATAGCCGATCCAACTGGACATTGCCTCAGCCCCTTTCGTGCGACGATCGCCGATATCGGCTGTTTCGATTCGGAAGTTGCCAATGGCGTTGTACCCCAAGGACCGGGCTTCGTCGATCAAACGCTTCAAAGCTTCGCGCTTGGCTCGATCTGTCATTCGACTGTACGAACAAATCTCTCCACCGAAAAAGTCTTGCCACGAGGCAAAGAAATTCTTCAAGTAATCACTGGCGATCACCACCTCCGCGCAAACCATGGTCGGTGATCTTTGTCCGGGCACCGCACCCGGGTAGGTCTTCAATTGAGTGACTAGAAAATCGCCACGCATTTGTTCATGATCGACCAAGCGTTTGAAGTGGGCTTGTTCCACGAAACGACCTGCGAAGCCGAGGCCGAACAGCACCGTCACAAACAAAATAAGAGAAATGCTCACGAGCACGAATTGTACCAAAATAATATGAGTTCTCTATCTTGAGTATGGAAATTGGAAAGTGGGAGGGCAATCAGGCGGGATTGACCACCACGGCCGTGCCGTAGGCGTAAAGTTCGGACGCACCCGACGTGATGGAACTGGTCGAGAAGCGAACGTTGACAACGGCATTGGCGCCCAATTGTTGGGCTTGGGCCAGCATACGCGGCATGGCTTCGCGACGAGATTCCGTCAATAGTTCGATGTAGCCTTTGAGTTCGCCACCGACCGAGTTTTTGAAGCCGGCTGCGATGTCGCGGCCGACGTGTTTCGCTCGCACGGTGTTCCCTTGGACTAACCCCAATGTCTCTTGAATGGTGTAGTCGCTAATGGTTTCAGTGTTCGTCACGATCATTGGTTGCTTCCTTTATAGGAGTGCGAGTTAGTTGAGGTGAAGAAGCCAGAGTAGTGCAATTCGTCATTCGCTGGGCCGTCGCGATTATCGGGTGGATGCCTTTGATAACTGTCGCAAGCAGAAGTGTACGCCTCGGAAAAAGCCGGTCGACTAGCGGGTGCAATGTGCTTCGGCAGTCAATGTAGCTAGGCAGTCCTTTGCCGGGTTGAAGCTGAACACTCTCCCTCCCTGTCAAAGTAACGCTTCTATTCGTCACCAAGTCTCGCTCCCGCTGGTAATACCGAGTGCAGACGAAAGTCTTACAGCGAGACGTTGCCAACTATTGATTATTTTTCGTACCCAGGCCGCCAAAGGACTGGCGACGCACATTGCAGAACGACCCAGACTCGTCGGCAGGGGCTGCCGGGCGACATCTGGGATAAGTGGCCATATCTGGTGTTGAAAAGGTAGATATGGCCACATATAATTTGCGATATGTGGCCATAAGTTGTTCGAAATAGGTACTTATGGCCACTTATAATTATTGGCTGGCGGGTCGGAACCAACCGATATACAAACGCGGCCCGTATCCTAAAAACAGACTTTTGGTGCTTCAAATGACGAACTTGATTGGGCGAAAACTGGAGCAAGACGTCCTGAAACGGGCTCTTGATAGTCGCGAGCCGGAACTGATCGCTTTGGTGGGACGCCGTCGTGTGGGCAAGACGTTCTTGGTGCGAAATTTCTTCGGCTCCGAAATCTGTTTTGAAATGACGGGGATTCATGGCGCGAATCGCTCCTTGCAATTGCGAAATTTCTCCGATCAACTTCGCCAAGCGATGAAGCTGGATGTTAAACCAGAGGTTCCGACTGATTGGTATGCGGCGTTTCAACAGTTGATTCAATTCCTGGAATCAAGAAAAGGAAAAGCTCGGCGAGTCGTGTTTCTTGACGAATTGCCTTGGCTGGCTTCTCGAAAATCGGGATTCTTGTCGGCGTTGGAGCACTTTTGGAATTCTTGGGGCAGTCGTCAACACAATCTGATCGTCGTGATCTGTGGGTCAGCCGCTTCGTGGATGATCGATCATGTGATCCATGACCGTGGCGGACTTTATCAGCGAGTCACGCGGCATTTGCATCTACAGCCTTTTTCACTTCGCGAAGTCGCAGAGTACCTCAACAGTCGCTCGATTCGCTACGAGCCCCGTCAAATCACCGAGCTTTACATGGCCCTTGGTGGTGTCCCGCATTATTTACGCGAAGTCCAGCCAGGGCTTTCAGCGGCACAGAACCTGGACCAAATCTGTTTCGCGTCACAGGGCATTCTGGTTGACGAGTACTCCAAGCTCTATGCTGCCTTGTTTGAAAACCCAGATCGTCATGTTGACATTATTCAAGCTTTGGCCAAGCGTTTAAGTGGCGTTACACGAAGCGAGTTATTGGAGTCGCTTAGCTACTTGTCCGGTGGACGTCTGACTAAGACGTTGGACGAACTCATGGTTTCTGGATTCATCGAACGCATCGAGCCATGGGGAAAACAGCGTCGTGACGCGATGTATCGTTTGATCGACGAATTTTCTCTCTTCTATTTGAAGTGGATGAAGTCGCGTCGCAACGTGGGCAAAGAAGCCTGGCTGAACAAACGAGGCACACCGGCTTGGCGGGCCTGGACCGGATTCGCCTTCGAAAATATTTGCCATCGGCATATTCAAGCGATCAAAGCCAATTTGGGAATTGCGGCCGTGGAAACTCAGCATGCCTGTTGGCAGCATCGTGCGAAAGGAGACATCGACGTTGGAGCCCAAGTGGACTTGCTGATCGATCGTCGCGATGACGTCATCAATTTGTGTGAAATCAAATACGCCGACGATGAATTTGTCATCGACCAGCGTTATGCGAAGGAACTGCGTCGGAAACTTGACGTCTTTCGCCGCGTGTCGGGAACGCGAAAGTCGGTTCAATTGACCATGATCACTACTTTTGGAGTTCGAAAAAATCAGTATGCGACGGAATTGGTAGATAGCGAAGTGAAGTTGAGCGGGCTATTCGATTAGCTGAAAAACAAATAATTTCTCGGGCGGAACACAACCCATTGCGAATACGTAATGACCGGATGTCTCTGGTCGCGATATTCACCCGAAGTGGATTCGTTTGAAACACTCGAATAGCTTTTCGCCACGCTGCGGATGCAGACTTCGCAGCCATTGGATTCGGCCCAGCAAATGAGCCGCGAAGTTATCGTGCCCGACGCGATTCTGGCTTTCGGGACCGTAACGGACGCAGTTGTGCAAAATGGCCTTCAATTGATCGTACTCATGCCGGGCAACGTTGGGCTTTTCGTTAAGTACAATCCCGACGGCCGCTTGTCGCTGCGAATTGGGAATAAAGGCCGTCTTCCGATGTCGCACCCGAAATCCTTCTTCGATCGCAATCGCCCCAACATGATCCTCTATCTTCGACAGACTCGAATGACAGGTCGATGATCCCGAGAACAACAAATCGTCGCCATATCGGCTATAGGTCACATGGCAGGTCTTCGCCAAACCAGTCAAACGGCAATCGAACCGATACGCAATCAAGTTGGCCAACATCGGTGAGGTCGGAGCGCCTTGCGGTAAGTGTCGGCGAAAATACAATCGAGCCAGGTCGGTAATCGTCCGCTCATTCCTAGCATTTCGAGCGAGATGTCGGACCGATTCACGAATGGCATCGATACTCAACACGTGCGTCGTCAGGTTCGTTAGCGCTTGCACGACCTCGTACGGGTAACCCAAACTGCGAAACAAGCCGAACACTCGTGAACCATCAATCGAGGGGAAAAAATCTTCAAGGTCCATCCGCAACATCCACTTCTGGCCGACATGCAATCGAGCATGGCTCAACGTCGATCGTTGCGGAACAAAACCGTGGGCCGCGACATGGACTGGCAAGCGATTAAGAACATGCCGCAGGATCTCGCGTTGCGTTCGCTTCAACGTGGCTTTCGGTGCTTCGATCAGTCGGCAACCGCCCGCTCGCTTCTCCACGGCCTGGATTCGATAATGGGCCGCGCATGCGTGATTCCCCCGTGGGCCTCGCGCGAGCCAGTTAAGGGTCTGGTCCAGTATTCCGAGGCATTCGGCCAGTTCCCTGAGATTCGAAATTCTTGGATAGTCCCAGCCCGATTGAAGTGTTGGGGTATGCCGCATTTGGCCACCGGCCATTTGAGCATCCAACTTCACTTGTTGAACTTTGCCGTAGCGAAACCCTCGACGGGCACCGGGTGAAAGTCGCAAATGCTCGATCAATCGAGCTTGACTAGGGGGCGACGGAAAGGCGGTGAGAATGCTGGTTGCCAATAACTCATGCTTTGGCGGTCGAGTTTTTCGCAAGCTCAGCGGGGGTCGATAACAGGCGGTCAGCAGTCGCACGATCGCCTCATGCGTCCAGTCCGAATCCAGCAGCAGTTCAGCCAATTTGTCGAAGACCAACCGCTGGTGCCTCGCTTGTTTCGAACTCCAGTACCATTCAATCCTCGGACTTAGCCCAAAGTTGAAGTTGAAAAATGTCTTTCGCCCAACCAAACCAGTTTGCGCTGTGGAATCGTGCGCGAGGGCGCACTCTACCACAGCCTGAAATGCCAGCCTATCGAGTCAACGACGGGGTAACCCCGCCGAGATCAAATCGCATGGGAATTCGCTTTCGCAAACACCCAGAGGTAAAACTACCAACGATTCAATCAGCTTGGACGAAAGACGGGTTCTGGTATATCTCACGGACAGGGCATAGTCAAGCAAATGACTGTCAACCCGGTAGGGGACTGCCGAGTCACACTTGTCCCCGACTGGCTTGCCAGTGGGAGCGTTTCTTTGTGGTACAATCAGGAATCGGCAGACGGCGAGTCCAGACGGAGTTTAGTTTTGAACGCGGAGCGAGCCGCGACATTGGAGCACGATTGGATCGCGGAGCGATCCACGACACTGGAGCGCCATTGGATCGCGGAGCGATCCACGACACTGGAGCACGATTGGATCGCGGAGCGAGCCGCGACATTGGAGCACCGTTGGATCGCGGAGCGATCCACGACATTGGAGCACCGTTGGATCGCGGAGCGATCCACGACACTGGAGCACGATTGGATCGCGGAGCGATCCACGACACTGGAGCACCGTTGGATCGCGGAGCGATCCACGACATTGAACTGATCGATATGCTGAGACAGAATAAATTTTTGGTGGCGATCAAATTGTCGTATTGGCCGCGTGTTTTGTTTCGAACAGAATGCAAAGACATGTTGGTGTGTCTGCTGGCGATCTTGCTATTGTCGTTTTCTGCAACACTGTGGGCCGACGACGATTTCGAATACTTCAACAGCGAAATCCGGCCGATCTTGCAGCGGCATTGTTTTGCCTGTCATTCACATCAGTCCGGCACTATGGAAGGTGGACTGGCGTTGGATTGGCGAAGTGGCTGGGCTACCGGTGGTGATCGAGGTCCAACGCTCGTGCCCAACGATGTGGAGAATAGCTTGCTGATTCGAGCCGTGCGTCACACGGACTCGGACCTGCAGATGCCGCCGGAAAAAATCAGCGACGAAGAAATCGCGAAACTGGAACATTGGATCCGAACGGGGGCCGCTGATCCCCGAGTCACCCAACCTCAGACCGCAGGTTCAAGCGTTTCGTGGTGGTCGTTGCAACCGCTCGCTCGGGCCGAACCGCCGACACCAAATTCCGCTTCTCGCGAAGGTTCTTCCAACCCCATCGATGCTTGGATCAACCGAGAACTTGATGCTCGCGAATTAACACCTCAGCCCCGCGCCGAACGTCGGACGTTGATTCGTCGTTTGTGGATCGATCTGTTGGGCCTGCATCCGACGATGGAAGAGGTCGCCGCGTTTGAACAAGACTTGTCACCCGAGGCGTGGGAGAATTTGGTCGATGAGTGCTTATCGCGGCCGCAATACGCGGAACGCTGGGCGAGGCATTGGCTTGATACCGTTCACTATGCCGATTCGCATGGTTTCGAACATGACGTGTTCCGTCCCCACGCTTGGCCTTACCGCGATTATGTCATCAATGCTTTGGACCGCGATCTCCCTTACGCGGACTTTGTTCGGGCTCAATTGGCAGCCGACTATTTTTTCCCCACGGATCCGCGTGCCACCGCGGCTCTGGGTTTTTTGGGAGCCGGTCCCTACGATCAAAGCGCCGCTGCGACAGCACCCATGTCTTTCGAGTACCTGGATCGCGATGATTTGGTGACTCAAGTTTGCGGTTCTTTCTTGAGTACGACCGCCAATTGCGCGCGTTGTCATGCGCATAAGTTCGATCCGATATCTCAACAAGATTACTTCGCTCTGCAAGCGGTCTTCGCCGGCGTGCTCAAGGGCGAGATTCGTTACGAAGCAGATTTAGACGTTGCCCGAGCGCGACAACGTTGGCAACAAGTCATCGCGGATTTGAAATCGGGAGATCCTCAGTGGCTGTCTTCCGCCGAGGCCGACGAGATTTACCATCAGTGGAAAGACGCTAAACCGCCACGCTGGGTGCCCTTGGCTTACGAGACTTACCACTCGAACGGGGGTGCCGAGCTTTCCCGCTTGGACGATGGTTCTATTTTGTCAGGAGGGCCAAATCCCGAGCAAGACGTCTTTGTCATTACAGGAACGACGGAACTTGCCACCGTCACGGCTCTGCGGTTGGATGTGTTGCCGCATGAAGCGTTGCCGGCGACCGGGCCGGGACGAGCGCCCAACGGGAATTTTCATCTCAATGAAATTCTCGTGCAGTATTTCTCGCCAAGTGCCACGTCGCCCTCGACATTGACGATCGCGACGGCCACAGCCGACTTTAACCAAGAAGGTTGGACCATCGAACATGCCATTGATGGCAATTCGCAGTCGGCTTGGGCGATTCATCCGATGGTAGGCCAGCCACATCATGGCATTTTCGTGTTGGAGCAACCGCTAAGGGTGGAATCAAATGGCAAGATCCTGGTTAGCTTGAAACAAACCCATGGCGGTGCGCATGTGATTGGTCGCTTGGCTTTGTCTGTTTGCGAGGGCGATGCCCGCCAGGCGGTCGCGTTGACCCACGAGAGTTTGGCGATTGAGAAGCTGCCACCGCCCGAGCGAAGTCCCGCTCAGGAACAAGCACTTCGCAAGGAAATTGTCAGCAAATACGCCGAGCAGCAACTGAAATGGCTACCCGAGCCGGGCCGACTCTACGCCGCTGGAAAAGAGGTGGAAAACGAACGTGGGCGTTTGCTGGTTGCTCAGCCTCGGGCAATTCACGTGTTGACGCGTGGTGATCTCGACAAGCCGCGCGAGGTTGAGAGCCCCGGTGCGCTCTCCATGCTAACTCATGCAGCATCACGATTCGAAATCGACCCGAAGGCCGACGAAGTATGGCGTCGAGCGGCGTTGGCCGAGTGGATTGTTCATCCGGAGAATCCCTTGACGTGGCGTAGCATGGCGAATCGAATCTGGTATTACCACTTTGGTCGCGGGATCGCTGGCAACATCAACGACTTTGGCCGGATGGGTGAAACCCCTTCGCATCCAGAATTGCTAGATTGGCTGGCCTGCGAGCTGCGCGATACGGGCTCGATCAAGCGTATGCATCGCTTGATTTGTACCAGCGAAGCGTACCAACGAAGTAGTTCGACTTCCGAGCGGCTGCAAGAACAAGACCCGGACAACCGTTGGTTGGGTCGTTGGAGCAAACGGCGTTTGGATGCCGAGTCGTTTCGCGACAGCGTGTTGGTCTTGAGTGGTCGATTGGATTCGAAGCGCGGCGGCCCCGGTGTAAAGTATTTTCGAGAGAGTCCGGGGCCACAGGTCACTCCCAAGTTGCATTACGATGATTTCGATTTGAATGGTCCCGAAGCGAATCGACGCAGCATTTATCGAGTCGTTTGGCGTGGCATTCCTGACCCTTTATTCGAGGCGCTGGATTTTCCAGACTTGGGACTTCTGTCACCGCAACGACACCAGTCGTCGTCTCCGTTGCAGACGCTGACTTTGCTCAATCACCGGTTGGTGCTGCATCATGCCCAAGTTTGGGCCGAGCGAATCCAAAAGCCGCCAACGGACGAAGGCGAACGTCGTGAAGCAGCTTCGGGTTTGTTGGACGAGACCATTCAACAAGCCGTTCAGCAAGCTTGGCTGCGGACGGCGAGTGAAACTGAAGTGGCAGCCTTGCGAACGTTGGCCGCCGAGCATGGAATGGCCGCGGTGTGCCGGTTATTGATCAACAGCAACGAGTTCTTGTATGTGGACTAACAACATGTTGAAAGGACTATCGCGTCGCGAGTGGCTGGCCAACGCTGGTGGTGGCTTCGGCAGTGTGGCGTTAGCGGCTTGGTTGAGCGGCGAACAATCGGCGTTCCCCATTGGGGGAGACGCGTCGGTCCGGCAGGAAGGCTTGCATCACCCGGCTCGTGTCAAACGAGTGATCCAGTTGTTCATGAACGGTGGGGCGAGCCCCATGGATACGTTTGACTACAAGCCCGCTTTGGAGAAACACCATGGCCAGATGTTGGGCCCCGCAGAAAAGCCCGAAGGCTTTACTGCACCCGCGGGTGCTGTGATGAAGAGTCCATTTGAGTTTCAGCAGTATGGCGAAACGGGGCGATGGGTCAGTAGTGTGTTTCCCCATCAAGCAAGGATTGTCGATCAATTGACTTTCTTGATGGCGATGACCTCGAAGTCGAACGTGCATGGGCCAGCCAGCTACATGATGAACACCGGCTTTATCCTGCCGGGATTTCCGAGCATGGGCTCGTGGATTAGTTACGCGATTGGCAGCGTCCGAGAGGAACTGCCCGCGTTCGTCGTGTTGCCGGATCCGCGCGGACTACCCTACAACCAAAAAGGGAACTTCAGTTCGGGGTTCTTACCGGCCCAGTACCAAGGCACGATCCTGGACGTGCACCGACCAGATGTTGTGCCGCATTTGCATCCAGCACCAGGATTTGAATTTGCACAGGGAGCGGCCGACTCGGATACGCAGAGATTGTTGCTGGAGTTGAATCGTCAACATGCGTTGAAGCAGCAAAATGATTCGCAGCTTGAGTCACAAATTGCAGCGGGCGAATTGGCTGCGAAGATGCAATTGGCCGCGCCGCAGGTTTTTGATCTATCGAGCGAATCGGCAGCGACGCTCCAGGCATATGGTTTGGAACAGGAAGCTACGGCCGATTTCGGCAAACGATGTTTGATGGCTCGGCGACTGATCGAACGCGGGACTCGGTTTGTCCAGGTTTGGAGCGGCCCGCAAGGAGCTGTCAATAATTGGGACAATCACGGCAGCATTCCGAACGAGCTACCCCCAATGGCCTTGAGTGTCGATCAGCCGATCGTCGCCTTGGTCGAAGACTTGCGGGCGCGCGGCTTATTGGACGACACACTGGTCATTTGGACCACCGAGTTTGGACGCACGCCGTTCGCTCAAGGCGGCGTGGGACGCGACCACAATCGCGGAACCTTTGTGACGTGGATGGTTGGGGCTGGTGTGCGTCCGGGTGTCGCTGTAGGTGAAAGCGACGAATTAGGTTATCAAGCCGCCGTAGACAAAACCGACTGCCACGATTTTCATGCAACCGTCCTGCATCTGCTGGGCATTGACCACGAACGGCTCGTTGTTCGGACCGGAGGCATCGATCGGCGGCTGACCGACGTTCATGGTCGTGTGATTGAAAAGATTCTCGCGTGACGGTTAAACACCACCCCTTCCGTTTGCGATTTATCCTCGCACGTCTGGGAATTGTGCCAAGTAATCGGGATGGACGCCTTTTAGCCAAACATGCGTGTCCGTGATTTTCGTGGGAGCCACCATTCGCGATCCAATCAAACCGTAAATTGCTCCGCCAAAGAAGACCAGCAGAGAGACCGGAACTAAGAAAATCAAATTGTTGGATCGATCTGCCAACGAGATGCCGGCAACAAACAAGGCGATGCCCGCCAAGACAATCATCCAACTAACAGCGATGGTCAAGCGGCGCTTGGCAAACCAATCGTCGCTCAGGCCGATATGGATTGTTGCTGTTTTTCGGACAATCAACGCAATGATCACGTAGATCAACAACCCTGCCAGGATCGTTATGAAAACCGCGGGGTGATGCCAGGAGAGTGAACGTTTTAGCGTTCGATTGGTTGGCACATTGCTTTTGACACATCGAGGTGGAAGAGTCGCGCGTTTGTCCATGACCAACAAATTGCCTTCACGCCAGAGACCACCGTCCAGCCCCGCGACCGGCGGCCCTGCGTAGGCCGGAAAAGGAGGAGGCGTTGCGACAGGCGTTTGGTATGGGTTGTAACTGGATGACATTGCATTACTTTCTGTCACTCAAGGAGGAACTGATGTTATGCAGGCAAGGTGAGTCGAAAAATCGGGCGGTTTGGCCAAGCTCCGCTCGAACCACGAAAGAATAATCAAGTGGTCAACGGATTACCAGCAATTTTTTATTCCAAATGTTTTCCATATTTCTTGCAAGAGTGGAGGCAGCACCCCTGGCAAATTGTGGCGAAATCTCCGATTTTGCTGTCCGATGCCGAGGCCGCTGCCGAGGCTGTGGTCGCCCAGCTTGACAGTGGTTTTTTCGGACGCGGTTCGATCGTTTGACGCCTCAGGAATAAGCTTCCTGCGGGCCATAGAGGAGTTGGGAGCGGGGCCACACCGCAGTGGCGAGGTCGCTGCCGTACTGGGACGCAACATGCGGAGCCTAGGTCCGTACCGAAGTTCGCTGATCAAAAAGGGTTCGGCTTATAGCCCGTCACACGGCGCTATCGCACTCACTCCGCCGTTGTTCGATGGATTCCTGAAACGAACGATGGCTCTAGAAAAAGACTGATTTTGGACTATACTTCGCACCTGCCAAATTTTCCCAAAATCACCAATTTAACACAGCGGATTCGCCGATAAGTAGGCTTAGTGAAGCACGCCAATTTGGGCAGAATGGAGTGTTTCAGTAATATTGGCGAACAAATCAGGGAGCCATTTTCGCGATGACGCATGCCAACGTTCAGTTGAACAGCGTTGAACAAGTGCGCGATTTCGTGTTACGGACCTTGTGCCAACAGAATGATTTGGAAATGGACATGTTTCCGACTACCGAGCGAGTCTTGGTGCGTCGCGAGCATCCAGTCGGACTTCAATTTTGCCTGCATGGCCCGCGAAATGTGCGGCTGATGGCAATTTGGGAATTCGATCAGCATTCCATTTTGTTCTATGGTTCGTCCGGACAGCGATTGGGACGCGTGCAGTTGAAACGCGCTGCTCGACTGGCTGAAGAACTAAAGACGGTTGCCCTTGCTGGGTAAACGTCACAACATATCAGGGAGGGAACGATGCTGGTGCTTTCCAGGAAGGAAAGTCAAAGAGTGAGACTAGGGAACGATATTGTTTTGACAATCGTTCGAGTCTCCGGTGACAAGGTGCGATTAGGGATCGAGGCGCCTAGCGACCTGTTGATCCTGCGCGAGGAATTGGACTCTGACCAGGGTCCGCCCGCGAAGGCAGCCGCCTAGCCCCCGCACCATATTCGCCACCGCCTTGGAAGCCGCTCCATCGGAGGATTTCCCGGGAAGAGGGGGTGGCGAGGGAATGGTCACCGCTCAACAACTTGAAAACACTCGGATGCCGCGAGCATTCGGACGCTTGGACTCAAAACATAAACCTCTGGCTGGTCGACAAAATAGTAGGAACTTATCCACCCTTCTATTCGGTCCTATCCATTGCCGGAACCCACGGTTGTGTCGACAACCGACGCCTTGATCCGACCGTCCGAAGACCCATGTCATCCTTACAATTCGAAACTCGTCAAGTCGAGTCCGCGTCAAAGCGGGCTCGACTTTTTGTATTTATTCCTCAAGCGGCAAGAGTTCGATCTTACGAAACTGGGTGGGAGCACTTTCTGCTTGAATTGCGATGAAGCCTTCCGTAAGCAGTTTTTCGCCCTTTCGCTTTTCAATCAACTGTTTCGCACCGGGATCGCGGTCGTCCAATTGAGGCTCGGAGTATTCCAAAACCACTTCCCCATCGATGAGATGTTTGATCGTTTTTCCACCGCGGACTTCCACTTCAACCGTGACCCACTGTTCACCATGGTAGGTCTTTGATTTTGAAGACGTGCAATGTGGCAAGAACAGTTTGCCGTTCAAGACCACGTTGGTCCCTGGTGTGCACAAGTTAGCGGTGGTCCGATCGTTTTGGCCATCCCCGCCGAGGAGTTGGACCTCGATCGAAGCAGGAAAGTCTTGATCGACGGACATGGTCTTCGGATCTTGGCAATGCAACATGAGTCCATTGTTGCGTGTGGCCCAACCGGGCCCTGCCTTGCATTGTTGCCCAACGAATCGGTATTCGGCTCGCAGTCGATAGTTTGCAAAGGACTTCTCATAAAACAAATGTCCGAATTTCTCGCCATACTCGGGATAGTGCTGGGGATCATAGACCACTGTCAAAATTCCGTCCACGACTTGGAACGTTTGGCCGAAGTTTTCTCCCAACTCGCAATAGCGAATCTTTGGCGTCCATCCCGTCAAGTCACGACCGTTGAACAATTGGATCCATGATTCATCGTTGGTCGGTGGAGTTTCGGCTGGAGCTGCTCCGCGGCTCTCTTGTTGCGGACTAGCCAAGAGAGTGGTAACGGTCGTGCACCATGTCAGGAAAACGATCGTGCACACCATTGCCAATGCCTGACGCGTACTTTGTTTCACAGAGGGAATCCTTAGTTTCGAGGTCAAACAAGCCTTCGTTGAAAACCACGTTCAAGGGAAAAACGTGGCACAATGGTTGCAATCAACCCAGTCGCTTGAAGTAGTTTTTGACATTGTCTCGTGTCATGAAATAGATCGCGAGCCCCGGATAGATCATACCGATAATGCCGCCACAGGAACCCGCGATGCCGCCAATCATTGCTCCAGCTTGCTCTGGTCCACCGTTGGCGTCGGAAAAAATACTAATCAACACAATAGCCATTACGATCATGCCAATCGCGCCAAAAGCGATCGAAAGCCAACCATAAATGATGGTCAATACTCGACCCAGTTCTTTGTCCGTCAACAGGAGCACACCAGCTGCCAACATAATGAACGTCGTGATGGTTCCCATTGCCAATGACGCGAAGTTCCAAGCGTAGCCGATCGGATGATCCAAAATAGGATTATCCATTCGAGCACCCGGATTGTTGGCAATGATAATCAAACCAAAAACGCCAAAGCCAATTCCACAGAGACCGATGACTCCAAACACCAAGTGCAGCACACCAAACACAGTAATTGGAGCTGGCTTGATTTGTGGGCCAGGCATTTGTCCAGGGTAGGTAGGTCTGGAAGTGGGCGAAGCATACGGATTGCTGTACGGGCTCGACATTATTCGGGACCTTGCAGAACAATGGGATGGAAACTCCAAACAGCGCTGGTCACGACGAGATGTAACCCCTGTAGGAAGGGGGCAATTATACTAGATTCGATTCGAATATGTAGTCAGCTGCCGAAGAAGTCTTGATCGAAGTTCCAAGCCAGCTGGTCAGAGCCACGGCGATCAGCCAATGAGTAATTTGCTGGGGATGTTCGCAAGTTGGAACTCATTGCGAAGAATGAGATGATTTCGGCACCGGACCTCGCCCGCAAATTCAAAGAGGTTTTCGAGCCTGCCTTTCAGCGTGGCGGTAATTCGCAACGAGTCCCCTGGGCGCACAAAGCTGCGATACCGCGCGCGTTGGACCCGGACCAAAACACCCAGGGCATACTCGTTGTGGGTGGGGTCGTCGGTCCGATAATCCGACATCGGATTGTGCCGTCCGGCAATAAGAACCCCAGCAGTTTGGGTCGTCATTTCTTGCATCAAGGCACCCGGTAAAATGGGTGCACCTGGGAAATGTCCGGCCAACAACCCTGCCAGATTCGACACTTCCGCCGTGGTGACACAATGCTCTTCCGACAATTCGACGACCGAGTCCAATAACAAATAGGGTGCCCGATGATGCAGGTAGCCTTCCAGGGTCGGGAAATCGTGGCGATAAACAGGAGTCGTCGACGGCAACATGATTTGACCTACTCGGAATTGAAGCTACAGGACCCGTTCTAGACTGTAATCAACGACAGAGTTTAACCGCCACCAGCTTGGTTGCCACGGGATGCAGAAAAACTCAGTCGAGACATTCTCGCCAACGACAAAGCGACTGCGATGATGCCGGCGGGTTCTCGCCATCCCGAGCGAATCGCGAGCAGCAGACGCACGACCGATCTCAGGGAATGATGGGCTGTAAAGGTTCACCGAGCTCATTTTGCGGGTATCGCGCCCCGAGCGACTGGAGTTGTGCCAGTAGTTCTCGCATCATGGTTCGCAGCGTGTCGCTTTGTTCCGCGGCCAGGTTGCGAGATTCGTAAGGATCTGACTTCATGTCATATAGTTCGTAGCGTTGCCCATTCGATTCCGGCCCCGGAAAGTAATGATAAATGACTTTCCAGCTTTCAGTTCGGTAAGTTGTGAAGTAACTACTGCGATGTTCATGGGGAAAATGCACCAAGAATCCGGTTGCTCCGACTGCCTGACTATCGCCGGCCAATAAACTTCGAATGGATGCTCCGTCGATGGGATGATCGCTCGGCTTCTCGATACCTGCAACGTCCAGAATGGTTGGGAACAAATCGCAGACAGTTGTTAGCTGCGTTCGAACCGAGTTGCTTTGGATCGGCAAGTGTTGCTGGCAAAGTTGAGCTGGATTCGGCTTGGCCCACGCCACCATTAAGGGGGCACGCATCCCGCCTTCGTAATGGGTGCCTTTCTTGCCACGCAATGGCGCTGCGCAGGCAACCGCGTGAGTTTCACCCAAAGGAGCATCGGAGCCGTTGTCACCGAGGAAGAAGATCAGTGTTTGCTCCGCAATGCCACGATCTTCCAAATGGTGCAGCAGCGTGCCGAGTGAATGATCAACTCCGGCGACAAGTGTGGCGAAAGCCTGGGCCTGTTGAGACTTACCGGACTGTTCATAGTCGGCTGAAAACCTCGCGTCCGCTTGAAAGGGCGCGTGGACCGCGTAATGACATAGACTGAGAAAAAATGGCTGCTTGGCTTCCACCGCGTGGTCAATTTGCAGTAAAGCCTCCCGAGTCAATGCTTCAGTCAAAAACACATCATGGTTGTGATACGCGTCCAAATGTGGAACAGGATGCGTTCCGCCCTGCCCGAATTGCTTCAGCCCGTAATAACTGCCCGGCTGTCCGATGGCTGAGCCTCCAATATTGACGTCAAAGCCAACGCGGGCCGGGTCTTCACCTTCCGAACCAACCGGTCCCAGATGCCCTTTACCAACGTGGATCGTGCGGTATTCCGCTGATCGCAGCAATTGCGGCAAGGAAATCGAACCTGAACGTAGGCCTTCCCAGTTCCAGTCGGATGGGCCGCGCTTTCCGCGGTTGTTGGCTGTCGGGTTGATCCAATTCGTCGTTCCATGTCGTGCCGCGTTCTGACCGGTCAGCAGGGACAATCGTGTTGGCGAGCACACACTCATTGCTAGAAACTGGCTGAACCGGATCCCACGGGACGCCAATTGCTCCAAATTCGGCGTCCGATAAAGATCGTTAAGCGGAAATCTCTGCGGTTGTCCGGTCGCATCGACCAAGAAGGGAACCGAGGAGTCCATGACACCTAAATCATCGACCAAAATCACGATGATATTCGGACGCGAATTCCTACTGGGTTGGTCCGCATGGTCACCGGCCCAGATTAGGTCCGGCCACCAGATGCATCCCAACAGGACGATCCAACTCGAAACGCATTGCCGGTTCAACGTCCAAACCTTTGCAGGAGTCCTTCGTACGCGTCGATCCTTCGATCACGGAGAAAGGGCCAGTGAGTACGAGCCACATCGAGCAGTTTCAAGTCACAGTCGGCCAGCAACACTTGCGGTTGATCTCCAGCCATCGCGATAAAATTCCCGTACGGGTCGCAGATAAAGCTACTCCCCCAGAACTCAATGTTTGACTCCACACCAACTCGATTGGGTGCTACGACAAACAAGCCATTGGCGATGGCGTGACTCCGCATCATGGTTTGCCACGCGGTTTGCTGGGCCGCGCCATAGACCGGTTTATCGTCTGCCAACCATCCAATCGCGGTCGGATAAACGAGGATCTCGGCACCAGCCAAGGCCGTCAATCGCGCCGCCTCCGGAAACCACTGGTCCCAGCATACGCAAACGCCCACTTTGCCAAAACGCGTGTCGAACGCTTGAAAGCCCAGATCGCCGGGGGTGAAATAAAATTTCTCGTAATAATACGGATCGTCCGGGATGTGCATTTTCCGGTACACTCCCGCAATGGTGCCATCGGCATCAATCACAACGGCCGTGTTGTGATACAAACCAGGCGCCCGGCGTTCGAACAAGCCCGCTACGATCACAACGCCCAATTGAGCTGCCACTTCACACAAATATTCCGTGGTTGGCCCGGGAATTGATTCAGCGAGCTCAAAGTGGGCGTGTGTTTCCGATTGACAGAAATACAGGCTCGTGAACATCTCTTGGAGACAGATGACCTGAGCGCCCGCGGCGGCGGCCTGACGAACCGACAGGACCGCGGTTTCAATGTTGTCGGCAACGTCCTCGGTGCATCGATTTTGGATTGCCGCGATTCGAACGGGCCCCGTCGGTTTTCGTCCGTCCGAGAAGCCTCGGGAAGTATCCAAGTTGTCAGTCTGATCGTCCATTGTCATGGTGGTCCGGTTCTCTTTGCCCCTGGCCAAGTTTATGATGCTGCCTTCCCAAAATTCGGGAGCCAGGATTTTACGTTTTTTCTGCTCCGGAAACAGTCCGCGTCTTGATTGAGTCATGCATGTCGAAGTATCCCAAAGTCGGTCTTTTTGTCGTTGGTACCGATACCGAAGTCGGCAAGACCTATGTCACCGCCCTGATTGCCAAACAATTGCATGACGCAGGTAAGAAAGTCGGGGTTTACAAGCCTGTTGCCAGCGATTGTTATGACGATGGGGATCAAGTCATCTCGGAGGATGCGTTGACTTTATGGCACGCGGCTGGCCAACCAGGGACCGTTCACGATGTCTGTCCCCAACGATTTCGAGCTCCTTTGGCACCGCATTTGGCAGCCCGAGCCGAAGGTAAAGAATTGGACGTGCAACTGATGCGGACGGGGCTCGAAAAGTGGTCGACCGGATACGACATCGTCCTGATTGAAGGGGTCGGTGGCCTCATGACTCCCGTGAGCGACGCGGAATATGTCGCGGACTTGGCCTATGAATTCGGTTTTCCCTTGTTATTGGTTGCCCCGAACATGTTGGGCGTGATCAACCAGACCCTGCAATCGCTGATCACCGCTGCGGCGTTCGAAAACGGATTGAACGTAGCGGGCTTGATCCTCAATAACGTGCAATTCCAAGAGCGTGACGTGAGCGTCAAAACAAACCGTCAGGAAATCGAACGCCGAACGAGCACCCCGATCCTGGCCGAAATCGCGTACAATGCTGACGAATTCCCCGTCGATGTCGATTGGATTCGACTGGCAACCCGTTCGTAATCGTTCAGCGGGAACAGCCTCACGATTAGTTTTTCCGGCAAGTGGTTTTTACCGCGAATTGTGTTTCAGGCACGTTTGGTTGCGGTTCAATGGTGGGTTGGTGCGAAATGAGCGAAGAAAAGATCGAACGCCTTCCGAACGGGTTTGTTTACGAGGCGATGGTTGCCGGGATCAAGAAATCCGGCAAACTCGACTTGAGTCTGATCGCTTCCACTGGCCCGGCTGTGGCGGCTGGCGTTTACACACAGAACTTGGTTCATGCGACGTCGATTGATTGGTGTCGTTCTCACACGCCAAGTGATCAAATCCGGGCCATTGTTGTCAATTCCGGGAATGCCAATGCGTGTACCGGGACAGAAGGCGAGAACAATAACCGGCGGTTGGCCGAACTTGCTGGTCGACATGTCGGTTGCCAAGCCGAACAAGTACTGGTGTTGTCGACTGGTGTGATCGGACGGCAATTGCCGATGCCGCTCATTGAAGCGGCATGGACGAAGTTTCCGACGTTGTCCGCAACGCACGAGGCCTATTTGCGAGCGGCCGACGGCATCACCACGACGGACAATCGACGAAAGGTAGCGACCGGGTCCTTTGAGCATCGCGGCCAAACGTTTTCGGTCGCGAACATGGCCAAAGGGGCTGGAATGATCGGTCCCAACATGGCGACCATGTTGGCCGTGGTGACCACTGATTTTCCGCTTTCAAAGTCGCTGGCTCAGGCCGCGGTGACCATGGCAGCAAACCACAGCTTCAATCGAATCAGCGTTGAAGGCCATACGAGTACGAACGATGCTTTGGTGTTGTTATCTTCACGTCAAGATCCGCAACTAAGGGCCGACGATGAAGGTTTTCAAAAGTTCCTGGCGACCTTACAACAAACCTGCTTGACCTGCGCGAAATTGATCCCAGCTGACGGCGAGGGGGCCACCCATTTGATGAACATTCGAGTCCATGGCGCGTCGCACAATCTAGCTGCCGACCAAATCGCTCGTGCGATCGCCAACAGCGCCCTCGTGAAGTGCGCTGTCCACGGGAACGATCCCAATTGGGGGCGAATCGTCTCGGCGGCTGGTTATGCTGGGGTGGACTTTGATCCTGCCGCGGCCCAGCTTCGCTTGAATGGCCACTTGATCTTTGCCCAAGGCCGTCCCGAGTCGTTTGATGCCAAGGTGGTGAGCCAAAGTATTCGCGATTCGTTCGAATTGGAAATCGACTTGTGTGTTGGTGTTGGCTCAGGAAGTGCAACGCACTACTCTAGCGACTTGACGGTTGATTATGTCAAGTTCAACTCCGAGTACACAACTTAGCGGCGTCCGCAGAAGATCAATCGGCGTAGCAACGTGGTCAATCATTGGGAAAACGTTGACGCCTAACCCCAGCGAAATGTCGATTGCGCGATTCGCCGCCTCAGGGATGCCAAGCGATTCCAAACGACGCCTATTCCGAGTTCTTTCTCTAGGCAATCGTGCCAGAGTCCATTAGAATCCGGCGCATGTTCGGGTGAGACTGGACGATTTGCTGGTGCTGCTACTCTAAGGATAAAACAATGAGTTGGATCAAAGAATTTCGCGAATTTGCGATGCGTGGTAATGTCATGGATTTGGCAGTTGGGGTGGTGATTGGCACCGCGTTCACGAAGATTGTCAACTCGATGGTGGCCAATATTGTCATGCCGCCTCTCAATTTATTGACCTCCAAGGCGGGCGTCAATTTTAACGAGATGGCATGGAAGGTGCCGATGGATGCTCCCGAATTGAACCCAGATGGGACGATGAAAATGGTGGATGGTGCTCCCGTGATGGGGATGCGCGATTATGCCATTCTTAACTATGGACCGTTTTTGCAATCGATCGTCGACTTTTTGTTGATTGCGGTCGCCGTTTTTGTCGTGATCAAAATGATCAATTCAGCCAAGGCTCGCTTTGAAAAGCCGATTGCCGCTGAAGCTCCCAAGACTCCCGAAGACATCCAATTGCTCCGTGAGATTCGCGACGCGCTGCAAAAACGGTAGACCGCCGCGAACAAACAGGATGAGACAACATCGCAGGAGGCCGCTGGAAGACCAGCGGCCTTTTTTCTGTGGCAGAACCGAAGCCCGGCCCGCGACCAAAGAGCCCCCGAACCTCCTAGAAGCCCAGCACATCCGCCATTGAATACAAACCGGGTCCCACCGAACACAGGAACTTAGCGGCCGAAAAAGCGCCCCGGGCATAACCGTCGCGGTTCGTTGCGGCGATGCGAATCTCTAGTGTCTCTCCCAGCATCCCGAAGATGACCAAATGCTGTCCGGCATCGTCACCGGTGCGGACGGCATGATATCCGATTTCGTTCATCGGACGTGGGCCAACCATGCCATGTCGACCGTGGACCGCTTCTGTTAGCTTGAGTTCTTTGGCGATGACTTCCCCAAACCGCAGCGCGGTACCACTGGGTGAGTCGTGTTTCATGCGATGATGCCGTTCGACGATCTCCACGTCGGTTTCCACTCCAGCTTGTTTCATGACGCGGGCCGCGACTTGGGCGAGATGGATTGCCAAATTGACCGACGTGCTCATGTTGGGAGCGGTCAGAATGGGGATCTCGTGAGCGGCGGTCTGCAGTTCCTCCAGGAACTCAGGACTCAGCCCGGTTGTCGCTAACACGAGTGGCAGACGCAGGTCTAAGCATAGTTTCAAGGCAGCTCGTGCGCCTGCGGGGGAACTAAAGTCAATAACCGCATCACAACGACCATTCCAATCGGCAACGATTGGAACATCGTTGGGACCAATTCCAGCGACCAAGCCACTGTCTTGACCCAGTTTCGGACAGTTCGGCGCGTCAATCGCGGCGATCAACTGGACTTCGGGATCTGCGGCAGCGCATGCTACCAGACGCTGGCCCATCCGACCGGCAGCGCCATGAATTACAATTCGAAACTGCATTGCTAAACTTCACTCCAGTGATTTGCGGTTTTGCGGCCCGATTTAGCTGCGCCGTCGTGCAAGCCTGCGGCCAACGGTTCAACCCAACACCATTCAGTTAGTACCATTGAATTCGTACCATTCGAGTCGCGTCAGGCCCACTCCGTGTGACGTCCGCCGAGCCACAAAAACCAGCGATTGGATAGCCAAGGGACATGGACTGCGCCCACTGCCATTTTTCGTTGAACGTTATTGCGGTTAAACGAGGCCGACAGCGGCCCAGGCATTATACCTGTTCGAGATGAACTTTCAGTTGGGGGAAGGCGATTTGAATCCCAGCCGCATCCAAGTGCAGCTTCACGGCACGCGTCAACTTGTCTCGAATTGGCCAATAATCTGAGGTTGGGACCCAAGCTCTCACGGACCAATTCACGGTACTCGCGCCCAACTCCAACAAGTATACGACCGGCTCGGGGTCACTCAACACTCCGGGAACACTGGAAATCGCTTCGTATAAAACGACTCGAGTATGGTCCAAGTCGGCTGAATAGCTGACCCCGACAGCCACTTCGACCCGGCGTTGCTGATGGTGACTGAGGTTTTCAATCGTCGCACCGAAGATGCTAGAATTCGGCACGATAAACCGACGATTGTCCATGGTATCCAAGGTGGTCGTAAACAGTTCTAGTTCGCGGACACGCCCCAAGTTTCCGTTAACATTGATCATGTCGCCGATGCGATAGGGCCGGAAAATCAGGAGCATCACCCCGGAAGCAAAGTTGCTTAAGGCCCCCTGCCAAGCCAAGCCAATGGCCAAGCTACCGGCTCCGATGACGGCGGCCAATGAAGTCGTCTCGACGCCGAAGAGACTGAGGACACCGAGTCCCGTCAGCAACAGGACGAACCAACGCGCGGCTTGCGAAAAAAACGAAATCAGAGTGACTTCAAGTTTCGCCTTTTCTAACGCGACTCGCAGGGTCCTCGCCAACAGGCCGGCGACGATCCAACCGGCGACAATGACCAGAAGGACCAGAACCAGTTGTTGGGCAAAACCCAGGATCTTGTCCGAAGTGAGACCAAGTTTGGCCGCATTTTGCCAAAAGTTCTCGTTCGCGACCTCGGAAATGTCAATTTTGGCAACCGAAAGCATCGTGCTCAAGTTTCCGATCATTTCGAACAGTGTCTTAGAGACTTCCGCGATTTACACACGTTGTTTCACGCCCACGCCCACCACGCAATCCGCCGCGCAAATCCAAACTCGATGTCGATAAACGAACATCGCGAGTGATTGACGCGGCGTTTGCTGGCGCGAGCTGGTCAATAGACAAGATTTATGCTTTGGCCTCGCTTTGACGGACTACTCGCTTCTGAATATCGGTTTCCAATTCACCGAAGACTTGTTCGTGGCGGCTAACGGCCATGTGCATGGCATGCAATAATCGCTTGGCTGTGAAGAAGTTCAAAACGACGCGTTGGGTAATCTCGACGTTTTGAGCGTCGCCGTTCATCGGCTGAGAATTTAGACCAAAGTCGATGATCAACTCTTCGGGCGAGCCGGTGACTCGGCAAAAATTCGAGTAGCTGCAAGTCAGCTTCGAATCGTTGATGGCGGGAGCGGCTCGACGGGCTTCTTGTTGTTCGGACATGGAGAAAACTCCTTAAACAGATTAAATTAGACGTGGCGACACCGGAAACCGGACAGGTTTTCTTCGGCGTTGTCGATGGTCGTATCCGTTTTTGGAAATTATTTCAAGGTGAATTTTAGGACGATGAAGCCAAAACTCTTGCTGTTGCATGTTGGCGGGACAATCGGGATGCGACCAAGCGATCGTGGCTACTCGCCGTGCCCCGGTTTCCTCAGCCAGCAAATCGAGCGGACTCCGGAGTTTCACCACCCTGAAATGCCGACCTTTGAATTGATCGAGACCAGTCCGCTGTTGGATTCTTCCAATATGACCCCGAGCGACTGGTTACCGATTGCCGAGACGATCCAAGAGCACTACCACGACTTTGACGGTTTCGTCGTGGTTCATGGCACGGATACCATGGCCTTCACGGCGTCGGCCCTGCCGTTGATGCTTCGGGGATTGCGTAAGCCCGTCATCCTGACCGGGTCGCAGATTCCGCTTTGTGAAATTCGCAACGATGCCCGTGAGAATTTGATCACCGCCATGTTGATCGCGGGCTACCATCGAGTCCCCGAAGTTTGCATCTACTTTAATGGCAAGTTGTTCCGAGGGTGTCGCTCGACCAAAGTCAGTGCCCATCGCTTTGATGCGTTCGACTCGCCAAACTATCCCTTGTTGGGAGTTGCCGGCACGTCGATTGAAATTAACGAATCGATGCTGTTGCCAAGTTTGGAATCCAATCAAGCATTGCAAGTTCAACGCTTGACGACTCCCAATATTGGCACGCTGCGTTTGTTTCCGGGAATCACGGCGCCTGTCGTCGAGCATTTCTTGAACCAGCCTCTAGAGGGCTTGGTCCTCGAAGCGTTTGGATCGGGCAATATTCCCAGTAACAACCGTCCACTTTTGGACTTGTTGCGGCAAGCGTACGACCGCGGCGTCGTCGTGGTCGCGGTAACACAATGCGGCCATGGGAAAGTCAGTTTCGCGAGCTATGAAACGGGACAAGCAATGGCCGAGGTCGGCGTGCTGTGCGGGTACGATATGACAGTCGAGGCAGCGCTGACGAAGCTCTTCTATTTGCATAGCCTTGGTTTGGACAAACAACAGATTCGAGAAATGGTTGGGCAGAATTTGGTTGGAGAGTTGACCCGTTGATCCAACGTGCCATGTTCAAGTTTTGTCAAGTTGTGTGGGCGAGTCCGAATTCGCTGCTCGGAATCTTGATTGGCTTGCTGGGAATGGTGGCTGGAGGTCGGATGCGATATCGAGCGGGGTGCCTCGAGTTTTGGGGTGGTGGAGTGGCTTGGGGACTGCGCTCGCTGCCTATCCGCCCGGTCGCAATGGCCCTGGGGCACGTGATCTTAGGAGTTGATTCAGCCACTTTGGAACGAGTCGGTCCCCACGAGCGCATTCATGTCCGCCAATACGAACGTTGGGGACCATTCTTTATCCCGGCTTATGGATTGGCAAGTTGGTGGGTGTGGCAACGCGGGCTCCGTGCCTATCGCGACAATCCTTTTGAAGTCGAAGCGTACAATGATGACGAGCGCCGAGCGGCATTGGCGGAAGTCGTCGCAAGTGATCAAGTTGGCGATGTTCGTCACAAGAGCCCGCGGGTCGGCTAGCCGTCAACCCTAAGGACGATCACAAAGTCGCAGGCGCGCGAAGAGTTTCGTTCGCTGATCGGAAACAACGCCCGAGGTTGGCGGGCGAGGTCACGTGGGCCGCGCCGCTGACCAGCTTTTGTTGCACGATGCGGTTGTTGAACATGAAGCCCGACGCCACGGATGAAATCCGCAAATCGCTAATCGCGCGGGTTGCGGTTGGACGGTTTGCGAGATTTAAATCCTGCGGGGCGCGATGCCTTGTGCGTAGCGGGGCCCGTGGTATTCCGACCGCGATCTTTACTCTTGCCAGTTGCACTGGGCGGCCGTTTGCCTTTACTTTTTCGGTTCTCGAATTCGACGCGGCGAAGTTCTTTGGAGCGCTGAACATCTTCCAAATGAATCGGACGACCGCTCGATATTTTGGTCGCAACTGGATTGATGTTGGATCGATCTCCCGGCGATGCGGATCCCGGACTGGGCGACGCTCGTTTCGCCAGCTGATCGTCCTGTTGGGCCATTCCCGACTCGGCCTCGCGCGGCGGCCCAACTCGCCGCTTCTGTTTTGCTTCGGTCCGCGCCGCCAAGGCTTTTTTGGCTTTGGGACGCAACACGGTGCGCGGCGCTTGCCCTTTGGCTACTCGTTCAGCCCATTCTTTGAGTTCTTGGACTTCTTCATAGGTCAAGCGGCGATGGCTACCCGCAGGCAGGTCGCCCAATGCCAGTGGGCCAATCGCAACGCGAATCAGCCGCAAAACTTTGTGGCCAATCTTGGCCAACATGCGTCGAATCTCGCGGTTCTTCCCTTCGTCCAAGACCATCAATAACTCGGCAGAATCCTTGTGGCGACGCCGGATTTCGACGTCCTTGACTTTGGCGACACCTTCCATCAAATGGACGCCATGCTTTAGTGTTTCCAAGTCTTCAACTTTGGGTACGCCGCGGACGATGACTTGATAAACTTTTTCGACTCCAAAACTTGGATGCGTCAAGTATTGGGCCAAGGTCCCATCGTTGGTCACCAAGATCAACCCTTCGCTGGACATGTCCAGTCGACCGACGTTGTAGACGCGTTGATGAGAACTGATCAAATCGACAACTCGCGGGCGTCCCGAAGGATCATGAGCGGTACTGAGGACGCCTTGCGGTTTGTTCAACATGAAGTACTGCAACCGCTCCGTGCGAACGCGTTGTCCGTCATAGGTTACAACATTCTTTTCTGGATCAATTCGCGTTCCCAATTCGGTCACCACTTGATTGTCGACTTCGATTCGTCCCTCGACAATCAGCAATTCACAATCGCGGCGAGAGCCAACGCCGGCTGCTGCCAAAAACTTCTGCAATCGGATGGTCGAGGAGTCGACTGCGGGAACCGGAGTACGCTTTTTGAGTCGGCCACTGCGCTTGGCGCCTCTAGGACCATCAACACCCGTTTTGCCACCATTCGATTTGCTACCGCCGCGTCCACCACGATCGGGTTGGCTGCCTTTTTGCTTGAAGGCGCGTCGCCCGGCGCCGGCTTTAGCACGGGTCGGTTGATTGCGGTCCGTCGAAGAACGCGACGAGGAAGATTTTGCAGCCATGAGTGTTGCCTGAAGTTTGTTTTGGATAATGGGGTGTGTTGTCGCATCCGCGATGCATTAACGAGCGTGTCGCTATCTTAATTGGTCGCCAGCGACGATTGGGCTTCCGAAATACTAATGGCACGCATCAAACCGCGAGCTTTGTTCACCGTCTCTTCGTATTCGGCGGTGGCATTGCTATCCGCCACGATTCCGGCTCCGGCTTGCACGTAAGCCCGACCGTTCTGTAGCACGATCGTGCGCAACGTGATGCAAGTGTCCATATTGCCGCGATAGTCCAGATAGCCGACCGCCCCGGCGTATGGTCCTCGTTTGTGTGGTTCCAAACTATCGATGATTTCCATCGCTCGAATTTTGGGAGCTCCGGAAACTGTCCCCGCCGGCAAGGTGGCCCCCAAAGCATCGAAACTGTCGCAATCCTCTCTTAGCTGCCCCACGACGGTCGACGACAAATGCATGACGTGGCTATAACGTTCGACGATCATGATATCGGGCAAACGAATCGAGCCGACTCGTGCGACGCGGCCGACATCATTTCGTCCGAGATCCACCAACATGACGTGCTCGGCGCATTCCTTGGGATCGGCACGCAACTCCTGCTCGAACTCGGAGTCCTGGGCCGGCGTCTTGCCGCGTGGTCGCGTGCCTGCCAGAGGTCGAACCGTGATCTCTTGGTCCACCACTCGGCACATGATTTCCGGACTGCTCCCGATGAGTGTTACTTCCGGTAGCTTCAAGAAGAACATGAACGGACTCGGGTTCAAGACTCGTAGAGTGCGATACAATTCTAACGGATCGCAAGAGACCTCGGTCTGGAAGCGTTGGCTGATGACCACTTGGAATATGTCACCGGCTTCAATGTACTCCACACACTTCCGCACGGCGGCTTCGAACTGTGGCTGAGTAAAGTTCGATACAAACTTCAAGTCGGGAGCCTGGTTGAATTCGGCGCGCCGCGGTGGCAGTTCCAATTGCCGGTCCGTCAATCTCGCCTCCAGCGAATCCAATTGGTGTTGAGCCGCTTCGTACGCTGCTTCCCGCGAAGGATGTTTCTGCGGAGTTGCCAAGACAATCAAACTTAAAGTTTTGTAAACGTGATCGAAGACGACCAATTGGTCGAACAAGCCGAATGCCAAATCCGGCAACTGCCGATCGTCAGGTGGTGCGTTCGGAAGTCTCTCAAAGTAACGCACGACGTCGTAGCCAAAGTACCCAATCGCACCGCCGGTGAGCGGCGGCAAGTCCGGGCGAGGAGCGACCGAGTATTTGGTGACTTGATCGCGCAGGTATTCCATGGGTTGCTGTAACTCGAACGACTCGGTTTTGCCGTCCGATTCCACACGAACGACCTTTCCAGCAACCCTGATCACCGTGTGCGGGTCGACACCCAAGAATGAGTATCGACCAACCTTTTCGCCGCCAACGACACTCTCAAACAAACAAGCGTGTTCACAATCCCCCAGCCGGCGCAGCGCCAGTACCGGCGTTAGGCCATCGCTCAACAACGTCCTTGCCACCGGAATCTTGTCGTAGTGGGCAGCCAGACTTAAGAATTCGCTCAATTCCAATATCGCCACTTTACTTCCGCCTTCTCAGGAACCTGATGTTTTGGGAGCCAATGCCAAAGAAATTCGCCGATTGTCGAGATCCATTGACAAGACCATCACTTCGATTGTCGAGTCTTTGGGATACTGTTTCCAGACCAACTCGTGCACTCCTTCGGGAATTGTCGAGCGATGCAGGAGTCCAACCACATCCGGCCGCAACTCGACGAATAGTCCAAAAGGAGTCTGGCTTTGGATTCGCCCGATGACGGTCGTTTGTTGAACCAAGACGGTCAACTCTTCAGCGGCCCACGGATCAGGTTGCAGTCGTTTCCGGCTCAAATCGACCAAATCTACGGTACTTCGGCCACCACCGATCACCACAAATTCGTATTCTTGTCCCTCGTTCAAGAATAGCTTGAGTTTGGCTTGCGTTGTGCTCCAGGAAATCTCCTCGCGCGAGATTTTACCCATGACGGCGTTCCCAAGATCGATAATCGCAGACCTTGGCCCAACCGCGTGCACTCGGCCCAACACGCGCGACCCAACCGGATTGGCTTCCAAAAACCGCTTCAGAGCTGAAGGTGCTTTGGGATTTAGCAAGGGACGAGTGCCCAAGCGGCCGTCCGCTCGCCGAAAAAACTCGCCTTGAGTTTCCTCCCATTCTCGCATGGCTTGCGTGCTGCGAAACGCCTCGTGTTTGATCCAAACCCGAATCAGTTCGCGGACGGCTTCGGGAACCAACGCCAAAGGACCGCGTGGGTCGGCGATCTTCGCATGAATCGCGTGATGCAGGATTCCGCGAATGGTATACGCCAAGGATTCCAGGCTCGCCGGTTGACCGGACAAGCTCCGCCAAAACCGGAGTATCAAGTCGTGGTCCATCGGAACTTGGTGCTTCGCGGCCTGTCCACCAAAATGCGGAATCGCCGTTGCCAAAGCCCAAGGTGACAGAATCACAAAATGTTCCGGATTTCGAATCGTGTCCAGTTTCTGTTGGAGGTGCGCTTGTGTCGGCCCCAACGTCACTTGTACACGAGCCCCTCGTCGCCGTTGCAATCCAGGATAACGCACACGCAAGTCGGTCTTTTGCAAATAATCTTCGCACAACCGAGAAAGACTGGCATTGGGCTCGTGTTCGTTGACAATGTCGGCGATCAATTGCTCGGCAGCACGACTGAAACGCGGGGGTACCAACGGCGGATACTGGCCTGGTTTCCCACGCAACAGTCGAGGCAACATCCGCGACAGGTCGAGAAGGTCGCGGGCCAGATGTTCCAGCGCTAACCGAGCCCGCAGATCTGTGACTCGATCAGTTTCGTCCATGTCGTTGAAGAAAAAACCAACTCCCCAACTACGGGCCGCCAAGACTTGATCCAATCGCAACGAAACCGGAGTCGGCAAATCTTGACTTACGACATAACGCAATGAACTGACGGGGACCAAGTCTTCAATGACTTCGGTCGCATCTTCACGTCCGTCCGGTCCGTCGTCTTCGGCAAGGATCGTGTCGATTGGTTCCAGTTCGATCTCGGCATTCGGCAACTCTTCGCCGTCGCGCGCGCTCAATGACGGTGCCTCGTGGAGGTTATCCTCCGAGTTGCTGTAGCTCGCTGCACCATCCTGCATCGCTGGAAGCGGTGGCACTGGCAAAGCGATCGCCACTTCCGATTCCATGGGCGGATCATTGGACGGATCACTGGGCGGCGGAACAGGGACAATGTTCGGGCGTTGTGATTCACGCGAATCCAGCGTTTGGATCTCAGCGTGAAACCAAATGTCGGTCTTGAATAGTTCCTCTCGGGTTTGGTCCAAGAGCGCGTGAACGGTTTTACGGCGCAAGCCTTCAGGATCAGGCAATCGCGATGTCTTCAACAAGAAGCGATAACTTCGCGCCAAGCCATGGCCGAATCGAGACTCGATCGCTAATCGTTTCAATTGGTCAGCCAACGTACCCTGTACATACGCGTTTTCCAGAGTTAACACAGTCTCCCGTAGATCTCGGAAAAACTGGTCTAACTCGTGAACTCGAATGCGGGGCATGTTGGGTCGTGGATCAGAACTCAACGTGCCGCCCTCGCTTCCGTTGTCGAAGGTGCATCGACCGACCAGCGCTTCGGCTCGCTATCCTCGAAATTCCACAGGCTGGCGTTGGTCCAAGCCGGAGGAGCCGTCTCCCAAGAATACTCGGCATCGGCGGACGACGAGCCAAACGGATTGGGCAGTTCCAATTTCCAGGCATGAAGACAAAGGGGCGAGGCACCCGGTACCTTGCTGGCGTTGTGGCCCAGTTTGCGATCTGGCAAGTATGCCGTATCGCCGACAATCGGAAATCCCAAATCCCACAAGTGAATTCGGATTTGATTCGTCCTGCCCGTGATGGGTCGAGCTTCAACCATAGCCGAACCATCAGCGAATCTTTGCAAAACCCGGAATTGGGTTTCCGAAGGCAATCCGGCGTCTGCCACAACCCGCAAGCCGTCGTTTTCCGGACCGTCGCTGATCGGAGCCACCGATTGGAACGTGTCCTCAGGCGGGTGACCATAAACCCGAGCCAAGTACGTTTTCCGAACTTGATTCGCTTGAAACAACTGATGCAGCGCGGTCGCTGCTCGCCGATGCCGAGCAATGACCATCAGTCCGCTAGTGTCCGCATCCAAACGATGAACCAACTTCAGTCGTTGCGGACGATAGACTTGCTGCAACATCCACTCGAGAGTGTTCCGATTGAAACGACCGCAAGCATGGACTGGTAAAGGAGCTGGCTTCTCGACCACAACGATGTTGGCATCATCGAACACGATCTTGATGTTGGCATTGACCTCTGGCTCCACGGTGTTGGGCAGTAGATGCCGCAGGCCCATCCCTTCACGGACAATCAAGTCGACACTCACGGGTTGACCGCCCAACAACACGCGACCCGCAGCGATTGATTGTTCCCAACTGGATCGACCGACATGCGGATGCAGTTGGTCTAGAAAATCAATAACCCTCAATCCTGCAAATCGTTGCGGGACATTCAAGGGCCGCAAGTTATCGTACGGAGTTTTACCGGGTAAGTTCGCAGCGAAGGCGTTCAGCTCAAACTGCCGAGCTTGTCGCTGTCGCTTTTCGCGTTCCGCCACCAAGTTGCAACAATACGGGCACTGCACATTTGGAGTATAGAGTGGCGAGGCTTGGTCCGTCGGTGTGAGCGGATGTTGGCACGCGTAACACTGAGTCGTCGCGGTCTCCAACAAATGAGGGTCAAGTGCCACTCGCTTGTCGAACACGAAGCACTCGCCCTGCCAATGCGCTCCGCCAACTTCCTCGAAATACTTTAAGATGCCGCCATCCAACTGGTAGACTTCTTGGAAACCCAATTGTTCCATCAGCGGTCCAGCTTTTTCGCAGCGGATGCCACCGGTACAAAACATGACCATTGGCTTGTCTTTCGTCTCCGGCGGCAAGTTGGCCGCTGCGGCCGGAAAGTCTCGAAAGTGATCGATGTTGATTGGCAAGGCGTTATTAAATGTGCCGATCTCGACTTCGTAATTGTTCCGTGTGTCCAACAGCGTCAACGGTCGACCAGCGTCCAGCCATTCCTTCAATTGTGCGGCGGGAATTTTTTTCGATGTGTAACGCGCGGGGTCAATACTTTCGACGCCAAACGCAATGATCTCTTGCTTGATCCGAACCAGCATTCGGGAGAATGGCTGATCGTTGCTAAAGGACTCTTTGGGCTGAATGTCCGCAAGACCGGGATAAGTTCGTAGATGGGCTACCAATTTGGCAATGGCCGCCGGAGGCCCCGCCACGAAGAAATTGATGCCCTCGCGACTGAGCAGGATGGTGCCTTTGATTTGCAACTGATCGCAAATCTGCCGCAATTCCTGCCGCATTTCGCCCAAATTGCCCAGTGGAACGAATTTGTAGCAGGAGAGGTTGAGAATTGCCGCCTCGTTCGGCTCGGGTTCGGTCCGATTTTCGGCCCAAATTGAAGAAACCATCATCAAACGCCCAAATACAAGTCATTTTCGACCGGGTTCGCACTTTACGACCCGGTTGACCTTCAGTGTACGTTCGATCGATTGAAAATTAAAGAACGGTTAACGGCTTTCACAGGTCGTCCGCCACAGAGGGTTGGTACTCGTCGAACTCGTCGAAACGCTGGGGAGCGCGATCTTCGAAGCGGGTGTAATCGGCCTGCCATACGAGTTCGACGTCGCCCGTTGGGCCGTTTCGTTGCTTTTCGATAATGATGACCGCTTTGCCCTTTAATTCGGCCAGTGCCTCGGCGTTTCCTTTGTGATAGTACTCTTCGCGGTGCACGAACATAACGATGTCGGCGTCCTGTTCGATCGCCCCGGACTCGCGAAGATGGCTGAGTTTCGGGCGATGGTCGCGCGAGTCTTCCGCCTGTCGATTCAGCTGGGCCAAACACAGGATCGGCACTTTCAATTCACGAGCCATGCCTTTGAGTCGTCGCGCGATCTTGGCGACTTGCTCTTGCCGTGGGTCATTCGGATTGTCTGGTTCGATCAATTGCAAGTAGTCGATGACAATCAGCCCCAATTTGTTATTCGATTGTCGCTTGACGCGACGGCCAGCGGCGGCGATTTCCGAGACAGTTCGCGACGGGGAATCATCCACAAAAAAAGGAGCCGAGGCGATCTTGGAGGCGGTTTTTGATAACTTCGATCGTTCCCCTTGGTTCAAGCTACCATTTCGCAATTGATGGCCGTTGACGCGTGCTTCGGAGCACAGCATCCGATCGATCAATTCATTGGCACCCATTTCCAGACTGATGAACAAAGTCGGCTCGTTTTGGCGAATCGCCACGTTCGCCGCCACGTTCATGGCAAACGCGGTTTTACCCATGCTGGGACGCGCGGCCAAGATCAGCAATTCATTCTCGCGAAATCCACCCGTCATTTCGTCCATCTTGGCGAAACCCGACTCGACGAAGCCTTCTAATCGCTCGCCTTTGATCCTTGCTTCCAAACGATCCATGAACGACGTCATGATTTCCCGCATGGGCTTGAGCGAGTTCGAGCTACGATTGTCAAGGATGTTAAAGATCTGCTGCTCCGCTTGGCTGAGGGCATCTTTTGGCACCACCTCTGGCAAATAGGCAGTACTCAAGATGTCGGTACTGGCCACAATCAGCTTCCGCAATGTCGCCTTGTTCGACACGATATCCGCGTAGTACTCGGCATGGGCGGCATTGTTCACCGAAGTAACCACGCGTGCAAAATAGCCGGCACCCCCAATCACGTCCCATTTCGATTTGGACTTGAGGTTTTCGCGAATAATCGTCGGATCGACTTTTTTCCCTTCGTTGGAGCAATCGAGGATCGCTTCGTACAGGATTCGGTTCGCATCGTCGTAGAAATCGTCCGGACGCAGAATTTGAATGACGTTGTCCAGGACATCGGGCAAGAGAAAAATCGAGCCCAGAACTGCCGTTTCTGCCTCGATGCTGCTAGGCATCGGCCGCATCAGTACCGATTCATCAAAGTCCGGGTTGGGCTGATGCCCACCGGGCCGGTCGTTGTTCTTACGAGACTTCTTCACCAGGGCTCCCTCTCCGAGTGGAAAACGGTAGCTTGTCGTGCCGATTGCCCAGGGTTTGTGCAGGTTTCAAAACTTGGAACAGACGGCGTCGACTACCAACAGCACCGGCCCGCAAGCGTTGCGGGGACGGTTGGTAATAATCCCAGAATTCAATCTCGAGTCTAGCGGGTAGACCGAATTTGGAAAAACTCGTCTTGGGATTTGGACCCGGTCCTTGTAACATGCGTCAATGGTCGGTTTCAGGAATCTGGGAAAATCCCGGAATCTCCTGCCGTGCAGACGTTTTTTGGCTCGACAAGGGATGGTCGATGAAAAGCCTTACGATCAATCAGATTGCCGCTGTGGTGTCGGGAACCGTCATTGGGGACGGAAATCTGGCCATTACCGGAGCAGCACCCATCCGAGACGCCGGCGCGGGCGACATCACTTTGGCAGATGATCCGCGATACGCCAGCAAGTTAACCGATTGTCCTGCAGTTGCAGTCATTCGTCCTCTAGAGTTTCCAGCCTGCGACAAGACTTGCGTCGTCGTGTCCGATGTACACGCGGCCTTCGCCAAATTGGTCAAGTTTTTTGACCCGCCCGTCCGCGACACGTTTCGCGGTATCAGTCCACATGCTTCGATTTCGGTCACCGCGCGAATTGGCCGTGATTGTGTCATCGAACCGTTCGCTGTGATTGGCGATCATGTCGAGCTCGGGGATCATGTCCATGTCGGTGCCGGATCGGTCATCGAATCGGCCTGCCGCATTGGTGACCGCACGCGAATATTTGCGCGTTGCGTCCTGTATGCGAAGACTGAAGTGGGCTGTGACTGCCGAATCCACGCCGGTGCGGTGCTGGGGGCGGATGGTTTCGGCTACAACACCCGCGAAGGTCGGCACGAATTGTCGGCCCAATTGGGCAATGTTGTGATCGGCGACGATGTCGAGATTGGAGCGAACTCCACCATCGACCGCGGAACGTACAACGCGACGGTCATCGGGTCGGGAACCAAGATCGATAACTTGGTGATGATCGCCCACAACAATCGCTTAGGAAAACACAACTTGATCTGCAGCCAAGTCGGCATCGCCGGTAGTTGTCGCACCGGCGATTATGTGGTGATGGCCGGCCAAGTTGGAATCGGCGATCATGTGGACATTGGTGCGCAAACGACTCTGGCGGCCCAATGCGGTGTCATGAATCATATCCCGGCGAAGAGTGTCTACGTGGGTAGCCCAGCCCTACCCATCAAAGAGCAACTTAAGAATTGGGCGGTTCTGGGGAAGATCAGCGAGTGGTACCAGAAATGGAAAGACATGCTGCGGCGAATTGAACACATCGAACGAATTTTGCATCAAGTCGAAGTCCCAGAAGCTCCGGCAAACAGTAGTACTCGGCCCGCCGCTCCAGCTACTTCCTCGAGCGTTGAATCGTCACGCCGAGTGGCTTGAAAGAGTGATAGATGAACGAAGTCTCGCCCAACACTGCTGCGATTGACTCCCCGCCCTCGCGAGTCGGGTTGATCGCTGGGTGGGGCGATTTTCCAATCACGGTCGCCAAGACATTGCAAGAGGCAGGGGTTGAAGTCTACGGGGCGTTGTTGCATGGACACGCCGACCCCAAACTGGAGCAGTATTGCAAGGCCGTCCAGTGGTCTGGTGTCGCCAGGTTTGGTGGCAAGATTCGCTTCTTCAATCGCCATCGAGTGGCTCACGTTACGATGGCTGGCAAGTTGTTCAAGACGGTCATGTTCCGACGGTTTGCCTGGCTACATCACTTACCGGATTGGCACTTTCTTCGCTACTTCTATCACCATTTTATCACCAACCGGGCTCGCCGGAATGATGATGAACTAATGTTGACGGTGGTCAAACTCTATCAAGATGCGGGAATTCACATGGCTGCTGCGACCGACTTCGCTCCTCAACTGTTGATCGGTCCAGGACAATTAACCGGCAGTGTCCTCAAAGAGAGCGAATGGAACGACATCGCCTATGGTTGGCAGTTGGCGAAGGAGATGGGGCGATTGGACATCGGGCAGACGGTTGCCGTTCATCGAGGTGTGGCGTTGGCCGTGGAAGCCGTCGAGGGTACCGATGCCTGTATCGAACGCGCGGGACAGTTGTGCCGTCGTGGTGGATTCACGTTGGTAAAGGTTGCCAAGCCTCAGCAAGACATGCGGTTCGATGTGCCGACCATTGGTTTGCAAACCTTGCAAAATGTCCATGCGGCCGGCGGCCGCGTCATTGCCTTTGAAGCTCATAAAACGATTGTTCTCAACCAAGAAGACGTCATCAAGTTCGCGCAGAAACATCGCATGGTTCTGATCGCTGTGACGGATGCGCAAGTGGAGCAGATCAAGGTTCGTGTCGCAAGTTAAGGCTTACCCCGCGGATCCGTTGCACGACATCGCCTTCGATTCTGTCTGGTATTCTGTTTTCAATCCAACCGCACATGCCACCTTCCGTACGAATGGCAGAGCCTCGTTGGACAGCGCCAATTTTCTGAGCGACGAGCCCTAGCCGCCAGTCATTCCAGGAGAACATCGGCGGCTCGTGCTTCGCCGCTCACCAATCAGGAAAACCGATCGCCTCTCTATTGTCTGAATCAAAATATCGCCGGCCAATTTGAGCAAGACGATGCCGCGCCGCAGGAATCTAGAAGTTTTAGCGACTCGATTTTTGATGACTTGGTGTGTACAATACAGAGCTTGAGCAAAAGTTTTGAACGCGGCAACTTTTCTCAAGAAAAATGTGCCTCGCCTGATAGAAGACGCAAAGAAAAACTTGGCGGATCGCTGTTTTTTTCTTTGGGCTCCGCCGCAGTTGATCTCGCGGGTATGAATCGAAGCTGATAATTATTGCTCATCAACTGACGTTGATCGATGCACGTGATGTTGATCGATGCATAAAGGTTTGTTGGTTTTCCGCGGGACTGCGGATGACCAATTCGATACCGAAACCTGCCATCGCTCGATGTGGAGCCCAGAAGAGAATGACATCCATGAGCCTGTTGACCACACGTCCAAAAATTTCCGAGCTAACCTTTGGATTGTACGGTCGATCCGTGCATCCCGAGTTGTTTCAAATCTATTCCACCCGGCGAATTGAACGCGACCGGTTCCAAGCACAGATTGATGTCACGTCCACTGGGCACTTGGTCATGTTCAAGACCGAAGGTCGGGTCTTTACCGAGGTTGCCACCAGCGCTCACCAAGAATTGCCTCAACGACGACGTCTGTTGTCGACACGAATTCACGATCGATTTCAAGACCGCATGGAGTGCGAAGGCGGTGTCCTATTCGAGTATCAGTATCACCTGGAACGCCTGTCACCTGAAGCCTTTGGGCATTTGCATCAAGCTTTTTCGAGTAGCTCGGTGGTGGATGGGATGCTGCATCAGTTTCAAAACAGCAGCCGAGTAAACCTAGCAGCATTGAGTTACATTTACATCGACACTCGTGTCAACAGTTTTCGCGTCCAAGCCGTTCATACGTTTCCAGATGACTACGCCGTTTTGAAAACTCAATCGCTCTATCGTCTCCCAGCCAAGCGGTCGGCGGGCTAATGTCGCGGTTCGCTCCGCGGGACCTTTTTGGTAAACTTTCACGGGATCGCCGACCAAATTGAGTACTGGTGCATTCCACAAGTCGTTGTGCGACATTTCAGAAGCTCAAGTGTGTTGGAGAGCGATTTGCGCGATTCAGCTTGTTTGATGAGGCGGCTCGCTGCATGCTCTACGGTTCGTGAACGGTTACGGAATTTTGAAATCTGAATTCAGCGTAAGCTGCACAACATTCCTCTGCCAAGCTCCCGGCACGCGTCAAAGACGGGATGGCAAAGGAATGGTTGGCAAAGGAATTCGGGCACAGGAATTTTGTACGCGTTCACAAGTATGATGACCTAATTTAGTTCTGGTGCATTCCACAAGTCGTTCTGTTACTGTTCGAAGCTTAGTTGTGTTGAAGAACGATTCTCTCGATTCAGCTTGTTTGATGAAACGGCTCGCTGCATGCTCTACGGTTCGTGAACGGTTAAGGAATTTTGAAATCTGAATTCACCCTAACCTGCACAACATTCCCCTGCCAACCATTCCTCTGCCAAGCTCCTAGCACGCGGCAAAGACGGATTGGCAAAGGAATGGTTGGCAAAGGAATTCGGGCACAGGAATTTTGTACGCGTTCACAAGTATGACGACCTAATTTGGTTCTGGTGAATTCCACAAGTCGTTGTGCGACATTTCGGAAGCTCAAATGTATCGAGAACGATTTTCTCGATTCAGCTTATTCGATGAGGCGACTCGCTGCATGCTGTACGGTTCGTGAACGGTTAAGGAATTTTGAAATCTGAATTAAGCGCAACCTGCACAACATTCCTCTGCCAACCATTCCCCTGCCAAGCTCCCTGCACGCGGCAAAGACGGATTGGCAAAGGAATGGTTGGCAAAGGAATTCGGGCACAGGAATTTTGAATCCTTTCACGAGAATGATGACCAAATTTAGGACTAGCGTATCCCGCAAGTCGTTGTGCTACATTTCAGAAGCTCAAGTGTACTGAAAACGATTTTCTTGATTCAGCTCGTGTTTTGGAGGCAACTCGCTACATGCTCTACGGTTCGCGAACGGTTACCGATTCACATGCGATGACCTGGTGCACTCCACGACCGATTCGCTTCACTGACGCGGTCTCCATTCGTTGCGATAGTCTTTGTAGCGTTGCATGCCTAGCTCGCCTTCAACGCGTTCGCCCGTTTCTTGGTCGGACCAAACCGAACCTTCTGGAAATTCGAAATGCAACGCTTCCGCGTCGAGTTCTTGGTTCAGCTTCAATGATTCCGCCTGGACCACCACTCGACGAACAATCGGTTTCGGTTCCCAACCAGCACCATTATCGCGAAAAGATTTCAGTTGCATTTCGACCGGGAACCATAATCCATCCACTTGCGCGAAACGATCGACTTCGTACCGGTGCTTGAAGCGAATCGAGGATTCATCAAAGACCTCGATCGTGCGGGGCATCCAGCCGTGTTCTGCGGACAATTCGATCGTCACTTGCGTCGTTGGTCCCTCTGACGTTGCGACGGACTTAAGGATCAGCAGCTTACCATCTTCTGAAATTTGCCAAGCCTTCGAATCGAAATAGTCGGGTGTTCCGAGCTTTCCGGAACACACAAAAGCCATGGGGTGTGGCTGCAACCAATGCCGCGCCTCGGGATAGCGATTGCCGCTATACTGGCCAAGAAAGAATGTTCCCGACTTACCTTCGGAAAAAAACGTCTTGTGCTCTTGCCAATCATGCGGTGGCAACAAGTCGTGTGAAAACACTAGATGGTTCGTCAGGAAGTGGCCAGACGTCACATCCCACAGATAAGATTTGTACTTGTAGGCTACGTGATAACCATCCGACGTGTTCTCGGTGTAGTCCCTCTGTCCCTTATTGTGAATTTCAAAAGCGCACGACACGTCGCGAATCTGCTCGATGGCCTGCAAGTACTTGATCCACAAAGGCGCGTCGGACGCCGCGCGAGCGGTGGCCAAATCAAGCCGTGGTCTATTTTGGATATACGGAGCAGAGGATTTGACGGACAATTTGCGATCGTCTTGTGGTTCTTCCGCGACGTTGTTGTTCGCTGCCGAACTTGGTGGGTCGGTATCATGGACTGGCATGTCGCCTTCGGAATCCTCGATTTCAAGCGACGCCTCTTCAAGCGGCGACGAGGCCGATAACTGGGATGCCGTTCCAGAAAACGCTATAGCGATGATTAGCCCAGCGACCAACATGCTCAGGCCACCAAGCAAGCCATTTGATTGTCGGCAAAACAGTCGCCGACTTTCGTCTAATGGATGGTCATTACAGACGCCAATCAAAATGTGCGATACAGGTGAGAAAGAAAATTTCCTAACCATAAAGAACTCCCTGATTCGTAGGTTCAGAACCTTAACTCTATCATTCGCAACGAGTTCGGAGTTGCGTTCTCCACGCTTCCGATAGTTGTGGTAACTCGGCAAGCAATTGATCGTCCAACGGGTGGCGCGGGTTGGCGTACAAGATATCCAACGCTCGTGCGATCGTGAAACTCGGATGAGGCCGATCCTGCAAGATTACCGCGTCACCAACTTTGATTGTACCCGTTCGCAGGACTCGAAGATACCAACCCGTTCGTCGCTCTAATTGAACCACCTGCGACAACCGTTCGATTTCCCACCTACGGTCCAATTTCCAGCATGGTTGCCGAGGTTGGGAGACCTCGAACAGGCAACTGCCAATTTCGAATTGGTCCCCGACACAACAAGACTCTTCATCCCACCCGCTCACGGTCAGATTCTCTCCAAAGCCACCCGCAGCAAAGTGCTTGGCCGGATACCGAGCGTTCCAGAACTCGTAGTGTGAGGCCGCATAGGCCAAGACCGCCTTGTCGCGACCACCGTGGTGTAGACCGTCCGCCTGCTCGTCGCCCTCCAAGCCGCACAGGCCCAATTTCGCCGTCGAGCCCAGATCGGACTTGATAATGGCCGAAGTCCACGATTTAGGGAATTCACGGGTTGCGGGAAACAATCGCGAACGCCCGCTTTGCAGCGACAAGACTTGGCCGGATCGAGTCACTTCATTGCCTCATCGAATAAGTGCCGGGCCGCACGCCCGCTGATGGCCCGATGTTCCAACAAATGGTGGGCGATCCGTTCGACGGCCGACCAGATCTCGGTTTGCGAAAGCAGGTGCTCGGTCTTATCCAGCAAGCGACGTTGCATTCTTTCGGCGGCTTTTTCCTTTTCGACCCGCTGAGAGACCATCCGCTCCAGTTGGCCCAGATCTTGCCTCGCGCCTTCCCAATTCATTTTGCCCGTCACTTTCGCTTCGCTGACGATTCCGGCCAGCAAGATCATCGCTTCGGTCTCGAAGTAATCCTGCCGTCGCCCCGAGCGTCGATTCCCGAAATTGACCGCTCCTAGCCGCAACGAATTGCGAACAATGCTCAGCTTTTCCACGGCGCGGCCCAAAGCCAACGCGACGACAGCATGTCCCGCTTCGTGATAGGCGGTCGCCATGTCTTCCGGCGAAGGTGTGGCGGGTGCTGCGACGGTTTCTGGGGAACCTTTCGGTGTTTGAGTGTCCGAAGATGCGGGATTGAGGTTCAAGCGTCGGTCTTTCAATCCAAGAGAATGATCAAGAAGACTCGCACTCCCACAGGCCACTGGGCGGCAATAATCGCACCGGACATCGCACCACCATCTCCAATCTTAAAGATCTGCAATCTTGCAATGTCGGGGTCATTGAATACCGTTCGAAGTGTCGTCGCCGCTCGCTCAACGTCAGGGCCGGCGTCCAGTAGCATTTGTGCCGCGGATCCGGACTCGGGATCACGAATTGCCTCAATCTCGGCGACGATATCACCGCCATCTTGGATCGGACGTTCATGCAGCAACTTCCAATTGCTCAGCCAATTCTCGACTCCGAACTTCGTCCATTTCTTGCCGCAAAACTTTTCGTAGACCTGGAGGCCCTCAGCTTCCAGCGAGCGCTCAGCTGCGCGATCACCCGAGCTGAAAAACACGGCGCTCCCGAAACCCGCGTCACTGGCCGCGCCGAACATTTCTTCCAGCTCGGCTAGACCTGTCGGTCGAAGATCCGTATTCATGTTCAATTCCACCTCGAGCGTTCGGTGTTTAAGAATTGTCCCGAAATAAATTCCGGAAGTCTTGTTGACGTGAGCTCGTAACCAGGTGCACTAGCGATGGGGGGCCACAACTGGATCCTTTGCTCACGCAACGGGTTGGGATAGACGGAAGCTATTTCGGGACTGTTGCTTAGTGTTTGCGAATCTCCAACACGTATCGCATCAGGTCCAGGAACTCTTCGCGGCTCTTCAACGTCTGCGTCAAGTTCGCAGGCATCAACGAGGTTCTGGACTCGTTGACCTCTTCGATATCATCGCGCGAGATAACGATTGGCTTGGGTTCCGCCAAATTCTTCAGAACCAGTTCCTTATCGTTTTCTGAAATCCGAATGCCGGTAAGGATGGTGCCGTCTACGGTCAAGACCGTGACTTGCGCAAATTCCTTGTCGATACGGTTGGAAGGTCGCAACACCGAGTCGATCAGTTCTTCTGGTGAAATCTTGGACTTCAGAGTCGCTAGTTCCGGACCAATTCGCTGAGCACCGCCGGCAGGATCATGACAGGATGCGCATGCGGCTGCCGATTTGTAGAACAATTCTTTGCCGCGATCGACGTTACCGGTTTCTCGCACCATCTTGGCAATCTCGGCAGTAGAAAAACCGAGTAGTTCATCTTCCAAAGCCTTGTTAGAAAATCCTTCCGGGTTGAGGCCTAACTCGGCGAGGACCAATTCGGCTTCTAATGGATGTTGGGCCAAAAGCTCTTCAGGCTTCCAAAACACAGTGCGGTCCGCCGTTTCAGCCCGGACACGTGCCACTGTTTCGGCCGAGATACTCGAGCCGCTATTGCCCCAGTTGTTGCGAACGAAAGTCAAGACATCCGCCAACTCTTGGTCCGACAACAAGTTCTTGAACGCAGTCATCGGGGGAACGCCGCGCGAGGGATCGTAGGTCTTGCCGTGAACGGTCAATGGACCCCACAAACCATGGAGGGTCAATTTAATGATTCGTTCTTCACTGCCATTGACCCAGGTGCTGCCGATCAAGGAAGGATAAATCACACCATTGCCCTTGCCGTCCGCCAAGTGGCAGGTCGCGCAGTGGGATTCGCGTTGATAGATCAGCGATCCCCGCTCGAACTGTTCTTGTTCGGAGGGGCTCAGACGTTTGGGAACTTCATACTTGACGATTTCAATTTCAGCCGGAGCCGCGAACCCACTAGCGCGAGCCGCATCGAAGTTGAACCAGAAATGCTGGACCGTCTTGGCGGCCACAACCGCATGAGGCACGCTAGAATTCAACAATTGATTCAGCAAGGCTTCGTTCTTGACATTGTGTTGTTGGTGCAACCATAAAGCTTCCAATAAATGGTGGGCTTCGAGTTCATCGTTGGGATCAAACCCGGCCATCCATTTTTGGGCAGCGGCAATCACCGCCTTCGAGTCCCGTGCGCTCAACTCGACACGAGTGCGATGTCGCACGCCGTTGGTGGGATGCTTGAGGTTCTCCAGCAAGGCTTCGATGGGTTGATCGGCAATGGCGACCGGCTTTTGTAAAGGGCGGTCTTTGACGGTTAGCCGAACGATACGACCATGATGGTGATCCCGATTCGGGTCGCGGATGTTGTGCTGCATGTGGCCAATGATGACGTTGCACCAGTCGGCAACATACAAGGCACCGTCAGCTCCGATCACTGCATCGGTCGGGCGGAAGTTCCGGTCCTCGCTGTTGAGTAGTTCGATCCCGGGCGTACCCCAAACTTCGCCCAGCTTACGATCTTGACCGTCGCCATCTCGATCTAACTTGTACTGCTTGACGCCCAAGAATCCGATCGTGTTGCAAATCAAAAAATCTTGTTGCATGTCTGCCGGAAAGTGCTCCGAAGACAAGATCTCGTTGGCTGCCACAGGTCGGAACTCGACTCTCAGCAGTTCGTGCATCTTGAACCCATTGCCTTCCGTGCGCACCTGATAGGAGCGACCTCCGGTACCATCATTGGCATAAAGATAACCCCAGTAATCAAAGCTGGTCCCGTGCGGATTCGGAGAATTGGCCGCGATTGGCACAATCGCAAAAGTCCGTGGATCGAAGCGATACATGCCGGAATCGCCAATGGTCAAGTTCTGCTTCCACGGTGATTCATGGTTGTGCACCAAGAAAATGCCGCTTTGCCAATAGATCCCGCCATCCGGACCGTAGACCAGATTGTTGGCGGCGTGATGGGTATCCGACGTACCCAAGCCTTGCAACAGAATCGTGCGCTCGTCGGCCACATCGTCGCCGTCGGTGTCCTTCAGGAACAACAAGTCCGGACCGCTGGTGACAATAACCCCACCACCCCAAAACTCGAAGCCCAAGGGGTTATGGACATAGGCGAAAATCTTGCGCTCGTCCGCGACACCGTCCCCGTTGGTGTCCTCGAAAATCATGAGCTTATCGTTCATCTCCTTGAGCGGTTCCCACTTCGGATAAGTGTTCCAACACGCCGCCCAAAGTCGACCTTTACTATCGACCTGCATTTGCACGGGATTCGCCATGTCCGGGAACATCTGCTCCGACGCGAAAACATTCAGTTGGTAGCCCTCGGGGACTTTGATCTTGGCGACACTTTCTTCCGGACTCAGGTACTGGACCGTTCCTTCTTTCTCGCTGCTCGAGCTGGCGCTACCGCCGCCGACATTCGAAATGACTTTGATGGGCGGAGGTACATTGCTGTCATCGGCTTGGATTTTGCGGCCTTCCGCGGCGGCCCAAATGACCAGATCGCGATTGGCGGTCATCACATCGAGCATCGTCAATTCGTGCTTCAAAACTTCGGCATTGCTTTGCCCATCGACGAAGGTCAATGTCGAGCGGTTACCCCAGACATCATTGCCGTCCGTCGCGTTGAAGCGATTGTGCCAATGCCAATTTTTATCTTGCACGGCTCGATAGATCTCGTTCAATCTCTCATCGTTGGTGGCGGGTTTCCCCACAAGGGCCAATGAAATAATGTCGGCCAACTGACGGTAACCGGCCGGGTTCAAGTGAATTCCATTGAGAGTGTACCGTTCTGGGCTGGACGCAAACAATTGGAACGTTGGTGAATAAAGGTCCACAAAGGTGGCGTCCGCGATTTCGGCCGCTCGGCGAGTTGCTTCGGTGTAAGCGGCTAGGTTGGCGTTAAGTTGAGTCCCTTCCGGAAGGTTTGGGTCCCCAGTGTTTTCATAAGCGATGGGGCTGAATAGAACGAAGCGAACATCGACGCCCGCTTCCTTTCGTTTCGCTCGATAGCGATTGACCATCGCCACTAGTTCGGCTTGGTAGGCTTCCGCACCTTCCGCACCGGCGAAGGATTCGTTGTAGCCAAACATGGCAAACACCACGCTTGGTGCCACGTGCTGCAGGTATTCTTCTTCGCTCGTGTAACCTTCGTCACGCGGTCGACGATTGACGATGTCGCCGGAAAAACTCATCGTACGGAACCGCACGTTTTTGCCTTGCAAGTGGCTTTGCAGGACGGCTTCGACCCACGGATCGTGTTGCATCCGATCCGCCAAACCACTTCCGTAAATCGCCACCAAATCGTTCTCTTCAAAAGCGAACGATTGCGAGCCATCGGAACCGTAATTGAAGGACGTCGCGCCAAGCAGAAACGCCAACAGTAAAGCTTGAACACTGAGGATGGGGCACATGCGTATGTGATGACGGGGCATATTGAGCGATCTTTGCCGGGAAGGTTGGGGAGGTGGGGACCGGGCCAGACATCATAGCACGCAACACAACCGTTGTCGCGCCACAATCTGCACATGGTCATATCATACCCGAAATATCATCTCGGTGGGGCCGGGGTGCTTGAAATTGCGGACGCGAAGTCACGACAGCGGGCGGCGACGACCTTGGACTGAGGCGGCCTGCTTCCGCTTTCCCCTCAACAGCCTGCTGCTGGAGCCACCGAACATTTCCCCGTGCCATCACCTACCAATTGACCAGTCGCGAGATGCCACAAACGCTGACCATTCCGCCAGGAAACCCGAGCGAGCGGCAACGTCGTTTGCATCAGGCGATCATTCGGAATTATTAACGCTGGAAAGCTGTTGAACTTTCGTTTGGAACCTATGGCTCAAGGTCTCTCAATTGGGTCGAGTCGTTGGCAGTCGGAGCCAAAATCAAACAATACCGGCGATTCCAATCCCACTAGTTCAGTTCAAGTATTTCGACGCGGTTGCGAAGTGATTCAACTCCTCCGTGCCCAGAACCAAATCCCAATCGCAATGACTGCAACGAGCATGGGGATGGCGATTGTGGCCATCGCCCACATCATGGCTTCCGCCAAGCGACTGGCCTCCACCGGTTGCTGATTCTTCAGCTTCGAAAATGCGAAACTCATGGCAAAAAATGGCACGATTGGAGTAGATAGGATCGCGAGAATCGCGATGAAGCCACTTAACAACCGAACTCGCCGTCGGCTTTCTTTACTTTGACTGTCGAGAATCGAATGGCTCATTGGTGCATCGTACGGGTTCACCATGGATATTTCGTCCTACTTTTTTGCACGACTACGAAACTTCTCGCCGAGAGATCGCGTCCGGGCCAGACTGCAACGCACACAATACCGCGGTCGAAGCACCGCATCGATAGAGCACCGCAACTATACAAAGCCCCATTGTAACCAGAATACAAACACCGTGGCGTCGGGGTATTCGAAATTGCGAAAGCGACTTTGCCAACCCGCCACGCGCCGCCGTGAGATTATTGACTCTTTGAAGCCAATGGCTCACGGTCGCGAAGAAACGCAGGAAATGATGCGGACCAAATGGCTCGTGGGGATATCCCGTATCGGGCGCGGTCGGCGTGGCGGACTAGACTCGCGCTGGATCGTCAACGACAATGGCCAGTCGGTCGCAACGACCCGCCTGCCTCCCTCCGTACCCACCTAGCATCCTCAGGTCTTCAGCAACCAAGGTTTGAGCCATGAAAATAGTCCGCGTTATGTTGTTGCTTTTGTTCAGCTCCGCGTTGATCGGTTGGGTTGCGCCAGAATCATTCACCCAAGCGCAAGAAGATCCGAACTTGGTGGCGCCGACCGAAGCCCTGCCGCCAGAGGAGCAAGTCAAGCATTTCCACTTGCCACCGGGGTTCGAAATGCAATTGATTGCCTCGGAACCGGACATTGGTCAACCAACCAATATTGCGTTCGACTCGCAAGGCCGACTTTGGATCAACTCGTCTTTAGAATACCCGTATCCCGCCTCGGGAACCGGTCGCGATCGCTTGTGCTATATGGAGGACACCAACGGTGATGGCGTGCCAGACAAGATCCAAACGTTCGCGAATGGGCTAAACATTCCGATTGGTGTGGCCAGCGTTCACGGTTCGGTTATCGCCTATAGCATTCCCCATATTCTTCGCCTCGTGGATTCTGATGGCGACGGACAATCCGATCGCCGCGAAACATTGTTCCAAGGTTTTGGTTTCCGCGACACGCATGGCATGGCCAGTTCCTTTCGGCCTTGGATCGATGGCTGGATCTATGCCTGCCATGGCTTCGCTAATGATTCAAATGTTGAAGGTGGAGATCAACCACCCGTGAAGATGAATTCCGGCAACACCTATCGATTTCGAGCCGATGGGACGCGGTTCGAGCAATGGACATGGGGACAAGTGAATCCTTACGGTTTGACGTTTGATTCGTGGGGCAATCTTTTTTCCTCCGACTGTCATACCAAGCCCGCGTTCATGCTGCTGCGCGGAGCGTACTACAATAGCTTTGGCAAACCTCACGATGGTTTGGGTTACGGCCCAGAGATGATCGAGCACTTTCATGGATCGACGGGGATCGCGGGGATCGTGGCCTATGAGGCACCTCATTTCCCAGACGAGTTTCGGGGGAATTTGTTTATCGGCAATCCGGTCACGGGTCGGATCAATAGGGACCGTCTGGAGTGGCACGGCTCTTCGCCAAACGCGGTTGAATTACCCGATCTAGTGTCGTGTGATGATCGCTGGTTCCGTCCCGTCGACATCACCATCGCACCGGACGGTTCTTTGTACATCGCGGACTTTTACAATTGCATTATTGGTCACTATGAAGTGCGACTGGATCATCCTCGCCGCGATCGCCATCACGGTCGAATTTGGAGACTGGTTTACACCGGCTCAGATAAATCGGCCCAGCCCCCGCGGCCCATGCCCAACTTAGCGAAACAGTCGACCAACGCACTGATTCCGCTGCTGGGCGATGCGAACATCACGGTTCGAGTGTTGGCCACCAACGAACTTGTGGATCGTATCGGTCCGTCCGCTGCTGAGCCGGCTCGAGAAGTTTTGAAGTCGAACTCCGCCTCGCCGGAGCAACGAGCTCACGCACTGTGGGTTGTCGAGCGATTGGTTCGTTTGGCGACCGGCGAAATCGAAGCTTTGGCCAACGATCCCAGTCCGCTTGTGCGGACGCATTTGCTTCGTGCGTTGGGAACTCGCGCGACACTCGGCGACCAACGAGCGGTGATCCTCGCAGGGCTGAAAGCAGGGCAACATCCCAACGTCATCCGCGCGGCGGCTGAAGTGCTGGGTTGGCATCCGCATTCCGCGAATGTCGGGCCGCTGCTTGATGCGTGGCGCGGCTGCGAGCCAGAAGACTCTCACCGAATTCATCAAATTCGAATTGCGTTACGAAACAATCTGAGGGATTTGGGCGACATGCAAGGCTGGTTGGCCAAAATCGAAGGTGCGGATGTTACCGAGCGGCTGCTGGACCTGTCTTTGGGCATCGCCAATTCCGACGCAGCAACCTTTGCTCTGAAAGCGGTGCAATCGCTGGTAGAACGTCACCCACGCGAACGCGATTTGTATCACCATGTCAGTCGCAACTATCCAGAGGATCGCTTGAGTGAGATCTTTCCGGTGGTTCGCACCAAGACAACGGCGGACCAAGGTCGCCAAATCGACGTGCTGCGCGGCTTGCATCAAGGACTACAAGAACGCGGTCAAAAGATTCCCGAGTCCGAATTAGCCTGGATTGTCGAATTGGCCCGCGGCATGATCGATTCGCGCCAAGCCGACACTTGTCGAATTGGAATCGAGTTTGCTCGAGACTTGCGGCTCTCCGGTTTGGCGCCCCAATTGGACGCATTGGCGAGCCCCACATCTGAAATGCCGACTTGCCAAATGACTGCCCTGGAAGCGTTGGCCGTCTTGAATAGCGAACTGGCCATGAACCGTTACGCCGAAGTGTTGCAACACGAAGGGACAGCCTTAGATCAGAAAAGAATCGCTGCGGAAACCTTGGGGCGACTCAAGAGTCCTGCCGGCACTGAAATCCTGATCAAAGTCCTTCGAACTGCGCCATTCAACTATGCCACCTTTTTAGCCCGCGGCCTGTCCTGGAGCGACCACGGCGGCGACGCTTTGTTGCGATTGATCGAAGAAGGCAAAGCGGCCCCCGAGCTATTGAATGATGGGGTCGTCGCCGGAGAACTCCAGGCCCGAGTGTTCGAACGTAAGAACGAACGCTTGGCTCTGATTCGACAAAACATTCCCACGCCGGACGAGGCCTTACAAACCTTGGTCACCCAAAGACAAGCGGGGTATGCGACCGCTCAAACCGACATCAATCGTGGTCTCGCGATTTTCCAAAAAAGCTGTGCCAATTGTCATCAAATCGGTGGTCAAGGAGCGAAGATCGGCCCCCAGTTGGATGGCGTCGGCATTCGTGGATTCGATCGATTGCTGGAAGATACCCTCGATCCGAATCGCAATGTCGACCAAGCGTTTCGACGTACAAATCTGTTGTTGAATGACGGAAGTGTGGTCGCTGGGATCGTACTTCGCCAAGAAGGTGCTGTGCTGGTCATCGCGGACTCGAATGGCAAAGAGTTGCGAATTCCTGAATCCGATGTCGAGGAGCGACAAGAATCAACGCTCTCGCCGATGCCAAACGACGTAGCCAAAGCGCTGCCTCCTGAAGAGTTTTACGACTTGATGGCCTACCTGTTGTCGCAACAAACCCAGGCCCCAGCCGCACAATAAGTGGGTACTTGGCTTGGACACAATAATTGGGCAACTTGAAGTGGGCCTTTGGTTGGAGTTTCGCGCGGCACTCGTCGTCGTCTGGAGCAGCAACGGCTTGCGTTTGTGGGAGTGAGCAATCGAGCCTCAAGACGTGATTGGTCCAAATTTGGACTGAGGATCGGCATGAATGATCGCCGTGGTTGCCGCTTGGCATTCCCGTATCGAACGTTCGGCCGATTCAATGGCCGCCAATTGGGTCAGCCCCGTTAATGCGACCGTTACCGGCAGTGACTGGCCCGGTTGCAGTTCATGGACTCGGCCGGCCGTTGCTTCGTGGGGGCGACCGTTTGGGTAACAAGTTCCTGGCTCGATACCCAGTGCGTAGCCATCCTCCGTTGCCACCGGATTCTTCCAAATGGTGAGATAGGGCATGGTTTTCAGATCCCAAGTCATTTGCAGACCGAATTGTCGATCACTATCGACCACCACCGCCGTGCCTCGATGATTTGCGTCGCCCATTGGGTTCAAGAAATACACGGTTTCTTCTGCCCCGCGACGAGGAGGATCCAATAAGTCCCAATGCCCAATAGCCCGCGCGGCATGGGAGTTTCTGGGTGCAACCTCTCGAGCCGCGATTTTTAGGCGACTTGCTGTGCTAGCTAAGGGTGGTCCAAAGTTCCAATGGTGCAGCAACATGACACCGCATGGTCGTCCTCCCGCGTTTCGAATCGTATCTCGAACTTCAATCTTGGGTTCATCGAGTTCGACCATGGTCTGCGTGTCCAAAACAAGTCGGTGAAAATGAAACAACACAATTTCCACCGATGTTGACAAGATCAGCCTCCGATTGACCGGATCGACGCTAGCCCGAGCGTGTTGGCAAGGCCAATAGGCGATATCACCATGCAACGGATGGATCAACTGATTTCGTTCGTTGAACTGCGGCCCGCCGACGTTGAGCAATCCACAACGGGCCAATACTTCATCGAAGCCCGCCAACCATCCTAGGCCGTCGGGGCGATATAGTGGAACAAAACTCGGGTGGACGGGGCCTGGCACGGGCGACTTCCATCCGACCGACCTTCCATCAAACGCCAAAAAAGAAATGCCACCGCCACGTGACAGAACGATTTCGGTCTCGACGCGCGGGGTTTGCAAGCGAACAACCTGGACCCCCGTCCGCAAACCGCCGTTCAAGACTTGGGTCGTGACACGAAGCGGTTGTTTGCTTTCGGATTGGCATGATTGGGTTCGAGTGCAAAATCCTGTCTCGATCCCCCAGTTCCACTCGCCAATCGAAAACCCTGCCTGATCCAACAGCAAGAGGGATTGTTCTTGATTCATGTTTGAATCGTTCATGAGAATTCTTCCTTCGAATGGCGCCTACAATCTTTAGCCCATATAAAGACATCATGGAGTTTAACCCAGTTTAACATGGCGGAACAGATGAATCACTGAAATGGGCGATTGGCTAACTACTGAATTTGTCGGTGTCAATAGTGGAAATGCACAGAAAAAAATGTCCTTGGTTTGGTGTTGGCGGAGACTCGCGGAATGTTATAGACTTGGAGATGTCGAACACGACTGGTTGTCTTGCCTCTGCTGCAAACAACTTCAGGTGTGACTCGGCCCTGAACCGGACGCTTATCCCTAGTTCCAGATAGAAAGACAAAACATGGTCCAGCTTTCGATCAATCAAGTGACGTCGAAACAATGGACACTCGAAGAAGATGCTTTCTATTATCGTCAATTCCAATTTCAAGGCGCGGGACTGTGGCGATTCAAGGTCGACGATTGTGGCGAAGAGAAAACACGTGCCATTCTGGATGAAAGCGAACTGAAGGCTTCGAGTTTGAGTTTTATTGGTGGCTTTACGGGTTGCGAGCGCAGTTGGAACGAAGGGGTACGTGATTCGATCCAAGCTTTGCATTCCGCGCGTGAATTGGGCGCCAAAAATGTGATCCTTTACACGGGATCGCGCAACCGACATATCTATTCCAATGCCCGTCGATGTGTGGTCAAAGCGATCGAACGAATTCTGCCGATTGCTCAAGAATTTGGTATTCGCCTGTTATTGCAGCCGATGCTGGAGTCGGTCTCCAAATCATGGAATTTTTTACACGATTGGGAATCGGTCTTCGAGATCATCGATCGTTTCCCGCACGAATCGGTTGGGTTTGTGTTGAACACCTATCATGTGGGTTATCTGAGTGAGATTTGGGATCAGTTGCCGAACCGAGTTGGTCAGTTGGGACTTGTGCAGATTTCGGACTCCTTGACGATTCCGCGGTCGGCGAAACGGCGTGACGATTGTTTACTTGGTCAAGGGATTTTGATGCCCGACCACCGCCTTCGACAACTAATCCGGCTCGGTTATAGTGGTTGGGTTGAAGTCGAACTGATGGGCCCAACCTGGGGGCGGGAAGGGTACCAGCATGTACTGGAAGCCAGCCAACAGTTTGCCTCAGAATTGGTCGGGGCCTTTCAGAAAATCTAGAATCCCTAGCGTGACGCGGCTCGGCTTATTCCTTGGTGCGGAATAGTTTTGGTGGCTGGGGGTTCCAGGCCTAGCTCTTCGTTCAAAGATCGTCCCGGCTTGATGTTACACGAATCGCTGCCAAAGGTTGACACAGGAAACCGAAGAATTGCGGTTTTCATTTCTGGGGGCGGGACAACCCTCGATAACTTGATTCGTTGTCGTCGGCGAGAACTTGAGCTTGGGCGACCTGCGCCCTTCGAAATCGTCGCCGTTATTTCGAGCTCGGATCAGGCAGGTGGGTTACGGTTTGCAGCGGCGGAACAGATCCCCACGCATGTCATTCGCTTTGGAGCAAGCCAGGATTCGCTGAGGCGAGGTTCGGCGCAGGCGTTCGAGATCTGTCGGCAAGCCGATGTGAGCTTGGTTGTCCTCGGTGGCTTTTTAAAGCTCTTGACCGTCCCCGATGATTTCGACCTGCGTGTCCTTAACATTCATCCGTCTTTGATTCCGGCATTTTGTGGGCACGGGTTCTACGGTCTTCGAGTGCATCAAGCAGTTTTGGACTATGGTGCCCAGGTGTCCGGATGCACCGTTCACTTTGTTGACAACCATTTTGATCACGGACGCATCGTCGCTCAAAAAGTTGTTCCAGTCTTGGCCGATGATTCCGCTGCGCAACTCCAACAACGGGTTTTTGCGGCGGAATGTGAAATCTATCCGTTGGCAATCCAAGCTTACTTGGATGGACAATTACATGTCGCAGGCCGCCGAGTTTTATGGCGTTAACGGGTCGAAGTGATAAAACTTGGCCAACATTTCATACAATTCTTGGTGGTGCTCCCGCATCGCGGACGGTTCCTCGAAAAAATACTCGCACGCCACAGCAAAGAATTCAGCGGAATTGGTAGCCGCGTACGGGTCAAGCAAAGTTCGATGCCCCAATTCAAGCGACCGCTGCAAGGATTCCAGTTCTTCCGCCAAAAGCTGATCCCAGCGTTCCGCTTCACTGGACGATTCCCAATGGATTGCCCCACCCATCTCACCATCCAAACCGTCCAAATGGTGCGCAAATTCGTGAATGATGACATTGCGACCATGTCGGCGCAATTGGCTGCCGGTTTGACAATCCGACCAAGCCAATACGATTGGACCATCTTGCCAAGCTGCCCCCGAACTGGCGACATGATGAATCGTCCAACGGTCCTTTTGGGGTAGGATAAACGGCTCCGGTTGAATCAAGATTGTTTGGACGCCATCAAAGTAGTAATCGGTCACTCCCAGGAGCATTAAAGCGGCGTTGCTCACGACGACCCACTTCATTTCGTCCGTGACGCTGAAGCCGCGAACGGTTTCGAAGTGACGCTCGTGGAACATAATCCAGGCAATCTCTTGCAATCTTTGTTGTTGGTCTGGTGCCAGTCGGCCCCAACATCGCACATGCTGATTGGACCAACGTTCGAATTCTGGCGGACGCGTTTTAGCACTCCAGCGACGTCGCTTCCACCGCTTCCAGAAGGCAAAGGGCATGGTTTCTCCGATATTTTCCAATCATGAATCCGCCCAAGTCGATCATAACATTTGCCGAGCTTTGATTTCCAAGTACTGATTGACCAATGGTGCCGATAAATTTTCCGGAAACGCATCCATCACCAAAGCACCGCGATGGGTTAACCCAGTCATGACTTGATGCCGCCAGGTCAGGATATCGGCGGCCGCGGCCGCGCTGTACAAATCGCTTGGTTCTTGTTGCGGCTGATCCGGAATAGGTGCATACAAATGATGGTCGCGAAGAAAGACCGCCAGGGGTAAATGTTTGCCATGCAAGTTGCCGATATATTTCGTCACCTGATTCGCGTTAACTTCGTCAATTAGATTCGTCATCAAGATAACCAGTGAGCGGCGAGGGTTTTTGGTTTCCATGAACTCGAAGGCCTCATCGAAGCGAGTTTCAACCATTCGAGGAAATACATTGTAGCTGGCGTGCAGCATGCGATTGATCTGGCTAGATTCACCACGGGGCGGCACGTAGCATTCTACTTTATTGCTGAAGCACAAGAGACCCACGGAATCGCCACGCGAAAGTGCGACATAAGACAACATCAACATCGAGTTCAAGGCATGATCCAACATGGTCAATCCCAGACTTTGATTGGTCATCATGCGCCCGCAATCCAACAAAAATAGCAAGCGTTGACTCTGCGTTACTTGGAAATCACGAACGGTCAATTTGTTTCGTCGCGCGGTGGCCCGCCAATCGATAAACTTGAATTGATCGTCGCGCGTGAAGTCCCGCAGTCTTTCAAAGTCGTTCTCTTGCCCTGCGCGGCGACTGCGGCGAAACCCCAATAAACTTAGGCGATTCGTTTTCGCCAAGATGGCGTACTGCGTCAATTGCTGCAGGTCGGGATAAACTTGAATCACGCCGGGGCAGTTGTAGCGATAATGGGCGACCCAGAAACCCAAAAGGCTGATTGCCGAAACATACAAGTTCTCGAGCGGGTATTCACCGCGTTGCTGAGGATGCACTTCCCAATGGAACGTGGCTCGTGAACGCCCGGCAAAATAGTGGGATTGCATCGGAGGTTCCAGGCGAAACTGGGCCGGAAAATCCTCGGTGACGACCACCTTCGCTGGCCATGTCCCACGATACTCCACTTCCGTTTGTACTTGGTGCGGTTTGGCCAACGAAGCAACGCGAACCATCGTCCGTTTGACAGACAATTGTCGTCTCCCAATTACCGTACAGAAGTCGCCCGCAATCAGCAGCAACAAGACACCGTCGAGCAGCAAGATCATGTACAGCAGTTGTGGCCAAATCAAATGAACGCATGACAGGGCCATTGGAAGCAACAAGATGAAATACATCTGGGCGGTTGGAAAGACCCGCCGCCACCACGCGAATACCAAGAGGGGAATCGTCAGCACCGCAGCGAATACCAACGGGAACGCCGCGCTGCTACCCAAGAGTTCGTCAATACTCGGCAACGTCCACATCAAATGCCTCAATTCGTTCGTGCCGCCGCCAGGGGACTGGCGACCGACATTCCCGCCACAACAAAGTCGTTAGTTCGTACGTGCAGCCGCCAGGGGACTGGCGACCCGCATTTGGTCCTCAATTCATTCGCGGCACATCGACGCTGCGGAGCACGTCGGTCAACACTTGATCGGAGTTGAAACCCTCAACTTCCGCTTCCGGGGTTAAGATGATGCGGTGCCGCAGTGCCGGTCGATACAAGTGCGAGATGTCGTCTGGCACGACAAAATCGCGGCCGGCAAACATCGCCAGGGTCCGCGCGGCTCGCATCAACGTGATTCCCGCCCGGGGGGAGGCGCCCAAGTGAATCCGAGGCCAATTCCGGGTCTGTCGCACGACTCGCGCGATGTAATCAATCACGACTTCTTCGACTCGAACGTTCTCCGTCGCTTTCGTGAACTCCAGGATCTCTTCAGGTGAGGTCACTCGATTCAGTTCGTGCAATTGATCATCGAGATTGGCTTGTCCCCCGTGCATCTTCAAGATCGCGGTTTCTTCAGACATGGACGGATAGTCCATCCGCAGCTGAAACATGAATCGATCCAACTGCGCTTCGGGCAAATTGTAAGTCCCTTCGGACTCGATCGGATTCTGGGTGGCCAGCACAAAAAACGGACGTGACATCGGATGAACTTGCGAATCCACGGTCACACGATACTCCTGCATGGTCTCCAGCAGTGCCGCATGGGTTTTGGCCGGAGCTCGATTGATTTCATCGGCCAACAAAAGTTGCGTGAACACCGGACCAGCGTGGAAATGAAACTCTTGCGTTTTGATATTAAAGATCGGCGTTCCTGTCACATCCGACGGCATCAAGTCTGGAGTGAATTGGATTCGACCAAACTGGCAACCCAGAACCTGACCCAATGTGCGAACGAACAGTGTCTTGCCTAGCCCTGGAACACTTTCGATCAGCACGTGCCCGGAGGAGAACAGCCCGACCAAAGTCCCGAGCACCAATTCATCCTGGCCTACAAAGACTTTACTAATCTCCCGAGTCATTCGTTCGTAGAGTTCTTTCCCTTTCGATTGATGGCCCTCGCGAATCAACTGCATCATCGACGAACCCGCTCCCGAGTTCGAACTTGTTCCTGCACCAGGTTCCGCGGCGGTCGAAGCCGTGCCGCTGGTCGGTGCCGAAGCTCCGTTACCGAGAAGTTCGTCGGGGCGCGGATTGGAATTCGCCGCGGAGCCGACGGCGGGTGAATTCACGGGCGGCGTTGAACGAGGAGCAGGATTGGTAGCCGGAGCGGCGGCGGGAGCGGGTGCCGGCACAATCAAAACCGCCTTGCAATGGGGACATGAAACATTCGTGCCCACCAAAGCACGTTGCACACTAAAGAGCCCCTGACAGTGCGAGCAGCGGATCGTGAAGCTGTCGGGAGTCGACAATGGTGAACTCATGGTTAAGGACCGCTTTCTAGAGAAATCAGGAAGAATTCTGCCGACCGTGACGACGAACGACTTGGTAGTAATGTTCGAGTTTTTGTCGAGCAAATGATTCTAGTTGACGCAATCGCAGCATCCGACCGACTTCGGCCACGTGTTGACCAAAATCATTTCTGGGTTCGAATTCGATTCGTCGTGCTCGGCCAAATACAGGAAAACGTGCGAAGCAAAAAACGACCGCCAAGATGACCGCATGCAAGACAAAAATAGGAAACGGGCCTTTCGTCATCCAGGCCCAGCTTTGATCAATTCGATCGTCCGGTACACTCGACAAAAGCACGGGCTGCGGGCCGGTTTCCAGGAACAAGACCCGTTTTTGGTAGGTAATCTCTTCGAGGAAGTGGTCACGCAATTTCGCATTTTCTGGTTGGAAGATGCCAAAGTTGCACAGAAAAATTGGGTGCGAAATGACCCACAAGTCACGGCCTTCACGCCCGGCTCGGGAGCTCCATGTTTCACGCCATAACGTTGGAATCTGTTCGCCCCGGTGTTCGATCGTAGCCAAGACGCGCGCGTCGTTGCTTTTCGGCTTCAACCAATTGCGGACGGTAACCGGTGCCGGTCCTGTTGATCCTAGATCAAATGTTTTCGCAGGCGGAGGCCCCACTTGCTGCCAAGGTCCGTTCGGATCAACGGGTTGCCAATATCCTGTTTTCGGTTGCCCGTCTCCCGCGGCAATCAGCCATTGATTCGCCGCATTCCCGCGATAACCCCGATTCCGAGTCTTTGAGAGCAGTTCGTCAAATGGGGTCAATTCTCGCTCACGCAATGACTTCAACTGTTCGTTGCGATAGGCCCAACGGGCAATTTCGCGGTTTGGACCCTGACTTTCTTGATAAACGCTGCGCCAATAAGCCTGGCTGGCATCGTAGTCGCATCCAACAAAGACAACGGTGTTGCCACCGTCCATCCAAGCGTCCAGCAAATCGAGCGCAGCGTCGTCGGGTAGGTTGGGGCCCAGATGTGTCCAAATTAGCAAATCGTAGCGATCAATTTGCCGAGTCAACATTTTGGTCCGAGCTACTTGATGGCCGCGTTGCCGCAGGAGCTGGGCCAACGCTCCAAAGCCGTGGATGCTTTCGTTGTCATTGGCCAACCCATAGGTGCTGGCGACCCTTAGCGTGCCGCGTCGAGCTCCCCCAAACCAGTAGAACACCGCTGCTAGGCCCACGATCAAAACGAACCCCAGCAAGATTACGGTCGAATGGAACCGCTTCACTTCAGCTCCAATCTACCAACTTGGCCAAACAAATCGTCGACCTGTTGCTCTGGTAAAGTGTAACGCCCGAAGAACACTCGCTCGAACGCTTCCATCGTCGCTTGAAAGCACGGATAAACGGCCCACGCGTCGCGCAATTCGCGACTGTAATCGCGGTTCGTCTTGCCACGGGCCAAGCGAATCAATTGGTGGGCGTCCAACTCGATCAACAAAAAACTATACAAGTACATCATTGCCCGTCGAAAATCTCCCTGCTGTTTCGCTCGCAACGCTTGTTGCCACAAGCCATCGACGGTCAAGCTTGCGGCTTCCAACTCGAAAGGTAACTCTTCTTTTGAAACCGCTTTGCGGCGCCGTTGTTTTTGATCATGACGAGACAGAACGCTTCGTCCCCAGTCGGTCCGGGCCAGAATATAGAACACGATCGCTAAAAAAACGACCGCGATAACCAACAACAGGAGCCCCCAGCCGAAGCCATTAAGACTGCGGAACCAGCCAACGAACCAACCAAAAAAATCCGTCAGCCACGAGGGCCATTGCAACCAATCCCAGTTCCAATTCGTTTGCTCAAGTATGGCAGCATCATCACGCCCCGCTGTGGACGTTCCTGATTCCAGTTCCACTCCTGGGTAACGCTCCGTGATGCTACGCACACGGCCCGTCTCGGGGTCAAGCCAAGTGGGCACCTGTTCGATTTTGGCGGCGGTGTTTGAGTCTTTCACGTCATCGCGGATTCGGTCTAACTGGATCATGCCACATCCCCCAGTGATCGGTCCGCGGCACGAGTTGGACTGCCCGCGCCACGCGTTTGGCCCACGCCATGGGCCGCTTGCTGCTCTGCTTCACGCCGAACTCGCAAATCCAATTCCCAACCCTCCGAGCGAATTCGAGCGTCCAAGTACCCCAGAAAACGCAAAACCGTCGCGACAACCATCGCGTTCCACCAAGCCACCGCAAAAATCGAAACGGCAAACCAATCTTGCGAAACCGTATTGAACGTCACCCAATAGTAGGCCCACAGGCAGAAGCTATAAGTCGTATAAAATACAATCACCGACAACAATACATTGATGAACGATTCCAACATGGTCTCCCCAGAATCCGCTGAATGCAGAATCGAACTGCGTTGACCGACGGTCATCGGATGTTCTTTCTTGAGCAACAACGGCAAACGCTCCAAGTACATGATATGGTCGACGTACGGCCGCAAGAACCAGAAGACTGAACCGAACAAAACACCAAACACGACCAACGAATAAAACGCCACTTCCGATTGGTTGGCATAAGCCAACAACACCAATGCGACCCAAAACAAATGGCAGCGCACGATCCCATGAACGTAGATCTGAGAAATCATCTTTTTAGCCACATCACCAAGCGCGGCGCGCCATGTCATCGGCTGTCGAAACAACGCGGCTCCCAAAAACACCACCAAAGGAGCCATCACCAAGGGACTCTCCACCCAAGTCAAATACATGATCAAGACCCATGGGACTTGCCAATCCAAGGCGTTCCACGTTTGAAAAGGATCCAGGGACCAAACCAACAGAGCGTTGAACGCCAGCGCCGGAATCACGCCCATCGCGGCGTACAGTCCTACACCCCATGCTCGTGTCGCAACAAAGCGCAATGCCAAATCGACTCGTTGTGATAACGATCGTTCGCGAATTTCGATATTCGTATTCGCTAGGTCCACGTATTTTCTACCTCCAACGAGTCATTTTCCAAGTTCAGCTTTTGTTGGATGAGCGGTTGCAAAAGCCCTAGGATCACAATGTAGAACATCAGCGCGGAACTGGTCAACCAACTGACGAATCCCTTGAACCACAGATTAAACTCGGAGCCGAAATTTAATGCCGACAGTAGGCCTTCGATCGCGGCGGCTCCCAGAAACAACATCACCGCCAACATCAAAATGGGCATTGATCGTCGGGCACCACGAATCAAGGAACCACCGCGAGTCAATCCGCCAGTATCAATCCAGCTCATGCCGATCCGGAATCCTGCACCTGCCGCCAAAATCACGGCAGTCAATTCGAAGGGGCCATGCGACATCACAAACTCTTGAAAGTTGTCCGAAGCCGCACCCGTTTGATCCCGCATCATGTGTCCAAACGTCGAGCCGAGCATGATTGCATTACTTGCCAAAACACCCAAGCCTGGCAAAACGAAGGTCCCTAAAGCAAAGCACATCAGGCCAATTCCAGTATTGTTCCAAACGTAATGCCCTGCCATCGCGAAGTTTTCACCCATCGTCCGTTCGACACCACCTGCAAACATGGATTCGGCATGTTGAAGTTGTTCGTTGCCCACCACCACGTCCCCCAACCCCTCCACGGCATCGGATTTGACAAGTAAGCAGAAGACGATAAACAAAATCCAAAACACCGCGAATGAAGCATGAACGTAGGGGTCGGTAGCAACCGCTTGGGGAATAGCCCAAAACGCCGTTTCTAGGTGGCCGCGTTTCCCCTGATACAAGAGCCCATGCGAACGAGCCACCAATTGCTGGAGTCGTTCGACAACCGATGAAGGGAAGTTGTTGGCCTCTGCCAAGGAAAGGTCCGCACAGGCCGCGCGATACAACGTCGCAAACCTGAGAATCTCGGCCCCAGACATCTTCTGTCGACCACCGCGCGACGACACCACGTTGCACAAACGATCGAGCTCATACCAATTCGGTTGTCTTTTCTCCAGCAATTCACGTGGATTCATGAGGCCCTCGCATCAACAGTGACCGTTGTCGTAAAGCATCTTCGAACATCTTTTCCAAGTGACCCGGATCGCAAACCGCCCGCAAATAGAGTGCTCCCAACACCAAGTCCGGATCCGTCGTTTCTGGCAGGCCAAACTCCGAAATAAACAACGGCGCCAAGCGACCCGCGATTTCGCGCCGACGGTCGTGAGAAAATCTCTGCCGACGAGACACGAACAATGATAACGTTTCAACCAATTCGCGTCCGGGAACGAAACGCCGTGGGATTTGAGTGGCCAAATACAGCAAATCCACATCATGAAACACCGGCACAATCGGAGCGCCATAGTTTTGTGATTTGACAACCATCGTTCCAGCGAAAAGGTCGCCGATTCTTTGATTTCGTAACGTCAGCATCATCGCCGCGATCGCCACCAAAAATGTGGGCATAAAGTTTCCGACCGCAAAGCCAACTTGAATGACGGTTCGGTTTTGCATGTCCGCTTCACTAGCCCAATCCACGAAGTCTGCCGGGAAGAGAAAGATGGCGGGAAACAATGGCAAGGCATCGGCCAAACGCAAAAAGTTGCGCCACACGCATTGAGCCAAAGTCGGAGAACGACCGTCTAAACTCAGCACGCGAATTCCCAGACACATTTTTCCCCACGTTCTCCCGCGATAACGATATTCCTGAATGACGCCGTAAAACCACCAAATCGAAAAGAATAATAGGCTAAAGAAACCAGACCCAAAACCGGACAACGCATCCAAGATCCCGGAACTGGCCTGTCCCATCGAAATCGCCATCAGCAACATTATTAGGCCGAGGGTAATCCACATCACGAGCCATAATGCGCCGATGATTAACCAAATAAAGATGAAGTCCAACAGTAACGCGATGGCACGCTTCAGTCCGCCAATCGTTTCGTATTGAAATCGAATTTGCTCAGGAGTGTTGACCCAAACACGATTGTCCAGCTTTGTTTCCAAAGTGGGAGTTGCCGAAGTTGTTGATACCTTGGAAACTGCACCCATTCGCGACTCGCTACCTCTGGCCTTTGCTTTCGCTGGAAACGTCGGCTCCGATCGGACAGCAATCGTCCCGGATCAGATCGAGGCACAGTATACTCCAACTCGCCGCCGTCGGCATCCTGTCGAAGATGGGAAGGCGGTGGCGCATTTTTCCAGCGAGCACACCGGCCCGAATGGGCCGAAGCCGCCCAAGCCGGTAGGGCGTCAGCCACCGGTCAGATGGACGTCTCGTCCCGATTATGTCGGGAAGACCGACACAAGTGCTGAGCGTAGGCTGACAATAATGGCTACACCGCCTTGGCCACGCGTGCGAGGCAAAACTACGCGACCATTTCTTCTTTTTCGCCGTTCCCACGTGGCGCAATCGCGCCGGAGTCCTCTAACGATCGTACGATATCGACGATTTCCTGTTGGACTTTTTCGACATCCGATAACTTGACGGCGCCGAGGAATTCGATTTCTTCCTGCAACGTCTGCGCGGCGCGTTGAGACATGTTGCCCAAAATCTTTTGCTTCATGGCCTCGCTACAACCCTTGAGGGCCATGGCCCATTTTCCGCCATCGACATTCTTCAGGATTTGTTGGATGTCCTTATCACCCAACTTGGCAATGTCTTCAAACACAAACATCAAACGCCGAATCTCTTCCACTAACTCGGGGCTTTCACGCGACAACTGGTCCATGATGGTGCGTTCCGTCGTGCGATCCGTGATATTTAGGATTTCGGCGATGCTGCCAACTCCACCCGTCTTGTCGAAGGATTGGCTCATCAAGTTCGCCATGCGAAACTCTAGTCCCTTCTCAACCGAACGGATGACTTCGGGACTCGTCTGTCCCATGTTCGCAATCCGTCGAATGACTGCCAATTGACGATCCGGTTGGAGCCCAGCCAAAATTTCGGCGCCATAGGCAGGCGGCAAGTAGGTCAATATCAAGGCAATCGTTTGCGGATGTTCATCGGCGATGAATGTCAAAATACTCTGTGGATCGATCTTCTTCAGGAAGCTAAAAGGAAGTGATTCCACGACTTGTCGAACGTTTTCGAATGACTCTTTGGCACCATCGCCCAGTGCTTCGTTGATCAAATTCCGAGCAAGTTCCAAATTGCCGGACATTCCGCCAAACGCAGCGCCACTCGAATCGGCGAACTCATTGATGACCGTGTTTTGTTCATCGACGGACACCCGGCCCAAATAAGCAATTTCAATCGACACGGTCTCGACCTGAGCCGGTGTGAACTTGGCCATCAACTTGGCGGCGACCGACCGCGGCAAGCAAGTCAGCAAGATCGCCGCCTTTCGCAGGTTCGGATTCTCTTTATTCGTCGTGTTAACGGCCGATGTCAGTGCCATGGAGCAGAACGCCTGAAAAGGATATGGCGACCCATGGCCCAATCACCGTCGATCGGCGACTGAGGTCGAATCGCAGCACCACTCCCAAGCATGCCTAGGCACCTAAATGGCCTGCCCGCAACATTTCAGCCGAATTCGCAATATCGGTGACGAATTGGACGTGCCAACGCAGGTGCCTGCCGGAGCGGACCCTGAATTAATCGGCATAATCGGTAAAGTCGCTTGACGCGTTTTTCTGGGCCCGACAGACTTGCGGGGACTTATTTTCCAAACAGGTTGTAACGAACCGCGTCTGCGGGCGCAGGGCGATCAGAAGATGGGCCCGCCGAGTTTTCTGAATCGGAGCCAGAATCTGACCCGGACCGGGAACCGGGTCCAGACCGGGATCCGGACCCAGGCCTCGAACCAGACCGCGAGCCGGACGCAGACCGCGAGCCGGATTCGGAACCCGCGCTAGACGGATTTTCCGAGCCGTTGTCTCTTCCGGAATTGGTCCGACTTCCTCGACTCCCTGATCTGCGACTGCTAGCACTTCCGGAGCCAGACGACGCGCCGGCGTCGGAATCAGATGCCCGGGAATCAGAACCACGAGAATCAGAACCACGTGAATCAGAACCACGTGAATCAGAACCACGAGTGGATCGACCCTCGGAACCAACTTCATTCAGAGTAACGAACCCATCGCTATTTTTGTCCCAACGGGCGAATTCTCGTCGCAGGTCGTCGTCGATTTCCGGAGCAAACTCGGCTAAAGAGACCATGTTGTCCTGATTAGCGTCTTTTCCTTCCAACTCCCTTGGCCATTCTTGGCCCGTGCCCGATTGTTCGCGTGGCAATTCGCCGTCCCACTTGATGGCGCCTTCCAACGGCCCGCGATTTTCATCGGATTCGGAACTGCCTCGCTCGGATTTCTTGGCTGTCGAGGAGCTACTGGACTCCTGATCGGCACCGTAATAGGCGTAAAGTTCAGCCTGGGACAGATTGCCATCCCCGTCGGTATCGGAACTCTTGGGTGGCGGGTTCCGCATCTCTTTGGCTTCTTCCAAAGACATGTTTCCATCATTGTCTTTATCAAAACGCGAAATCAATTCGCGAACATAGACGGCCACTTTATCTTCCGTGGAATTGCGGCGTTGGCGTTCCCGTTCGCGCCGCTCGGCCGCCGCCTTTTCACGTTCTGCTTCGCGCTGCGCTCGCGCCTCTTGCTCTTCGGGGCTTTCGTCCCGACGACCACCGCGGCTGCGCGATGGGCGACCACTTGACGTTGCGCCCGGCAGATTACTTAGCCGCTCGGCCAGTTCGATTTCGTTCAATTGGCCATTTTGATCCAGATCCGACTCGATCGGGCTGGGCGAGCCCCAGGGGACATTCACCATCTCGCCAGCATCCAACACGTTGTTGTGGTTCTCGTCGTAGCGGAACAGGAGGCTCCGAACCTCTTCCAAAACCAAGGCCGAGTAGCGTTCCTGAATTGGTTGGGGGTCAGACAAAATCGGATGCACTTGAAAATCGGAGCCCGACGAAGGTCGACTCGAAGCGGACGGAAATTCCAAACTGGACGAGGCGTCTTCCTGTTGAATTCCGGTTTCTGCATCCAACGGCATTTTTTCGAGATCAATCGTGCTGATGAGCGGATTCAATGTAGCCAAATGGACAGATTGTCCGGGGTCCAGCCCGACGGCCTCCATGATCGAACGCGAAAGCAAGTTGCCTTCTTGCGGCTCGATCTTACCGTTCAAGTTCTGATCCAGCGATCGCAATTGATTTAGCACTTGTTCGCGTGGCGTCCCTGAAACCGTCCGAGTCTCGTTGCCGCGTTCCGATCGATTTCGCGAACTTTCTCGTTCCGACGCCCGCTCGCCCTCGCCCCGTGATTCGCCACGTCCCCCACGATCACCGCGTGCTTCGCCGCGATCCCCTCGAGATTCACCTCGACCTGACCTTCGCTCTTCGCTGCTTTCCCCGCGCGACTCGGCGTCTCGACCTCGGCCACTTTCCGACCGTCCTCGCTCACTTTCCGGCCGTCCTCGCTCACTTTCATTACGGCCCGCATCACTTTCTCCGCGTCCACGGCTGTTTTCGCTACTTCCCCGACCGCTTTCAGGACGCCCGGAGTCCCCTTCGCCTCGGCCCGAGGATTCGGAATCACCACGCCGTCCCCAGCGTCCTTGATTCGACGGACGATCTTGCGAGCCGCCGCGTTCCGCTACTCCATCTTGATTCGCACCACTGCGACGAGGCGATTCCCCTCGATTCGCACCTTCTGGGCGAGGTTGGGCTTGTTCCGAATCTCCAGCACCGGCGTTTCGATTTCCGCGCTGGAAATCGCCCCGAACTTCCCGTTGGGCGTACAAGCTGGCCGTCGGCACAGCAATAGCAGCGGCCATGCCAAAGAAACATAGCTTCAAGATCTTGATTCTATTCATTTTCTGGCATTCCCAACCCAGGTTCCGTCGCTCGCCAACTTACAAGGTAATTCTAACTAACCACTTTCGGACTCGGAAGTTCCGGAAAAACGACAACGTTCGCTCTTTTTGGCGATCTGCCGGGCCGATCCGCACGGGATCGTGTCACGATTTATGGAGAAATGGCTAACTGGTCTCCAAAAACTTGCTGCCGCAAATTCAAAGAACCAAAGGCGGTTGACTACCGGACGGTAGGGTCGCAGCACAAACTATCCCACTTACGGTCGGAATCTTGGCCGTTGTTTCCCTTTGTTCAATCGAGCATAATAAGCCGTTGTCCAGCCGAGGTAACGGCTGCCCGCCTCCCGCCTGTCTGCCGACCATTGAAATGTGATGATCTCGAATTATCTGAATCGCACGAACCACCGTGAATTACGCCCCGCGTGCTTTTTGTTTCTGGTTTGGCTGTTCGTGGTCGGTCTGCCGGTGTTGCCCCCTCGGACGGCTACCGCTCAGGACGACCGACCGATCGATTTCAATCGCGAAATTCGCCCGATTCTTTCCGAGAACTGTTTTTATTGTCACGGCCAAGACGCCAATCATCGCGCGGCCGACTTGCGATTAGATGTCGCCGAGGCAGCATTCTCGTTCGGAGCCATTGTTCCCCATGATCCGGAAGCCAGTCCGCTGATCGAGCGAATTTTGGACACGGACCCAGAAACTCAGATGCCGCCACCAAGTTCTAATCGAAGCTTGAGTTCGGAACAAAAAGAGTTGCTGCGTCGCTGGATCGCTCAGGGAGCACCTTACCAACAACATTGGGCCTTCATTCCACCGGCTCGTACCGAGTTACCAATCGTTGACGATTCGGCATGGAACCAAAACCCGATCGACCGATTCGTTTGGTCATTGGCTACGAAAAACGGACTCCGCGTTTCGCCGCCCGCCGACAAGGAAATGTTGATCAAACGTCTGTATTCGGATTTGATTGGCTTGCCGCCAACCCCAGCCGAGGTGTCGCAGTTCGTCGCGGACCCTGATCCGACAGCTTACGAGAAATTGGTCGATCGCTTGTTAGCCAACCCGCACTACGGCGAGCGTATGGCTCTGCCTTGGCTGGATGCGGCTCGTTACGCCGACAGCAACGGCTTTCAACAAGACGGCGATACTTGGCAATGGATTTGGCGGGATTGGGTGGTCCGAGCCTTGAACCAAGATCTACCCTTCGACCAGTTCAGTATTTGGCAATTGGCCGGCGATCTGCTGCCGGATGCAACCGAAGACCAAAAAATCGCCAGCGCCTTCAATCGCAACCATCTTTTGAATGGCGAAGGCGGAGCCATCCCCGAAGAGCAACGTTTTGTGGTGCTCTTCGACCGTATCGACACCACATCCACCAACTGGCTAGGCCTAACCATGGCCTGCGCCCAATGTCACGATCACAAGTACGATCCGCTGACGATGAAAGACTACTATTCATTGATGGACGCGTTCAATCGAGTGGACGAACAGGGGGTGCCCAGGTTTTTTTCGAGTCGCATTCGCGTGGACACGCCGTTTATCGAGTTACCGACGGACGAAAATCGGGCACGAATCGCCGACTACGAGAACAAGCTGCAAGCCGCGCGAGACCAAGTGGCCGCCCTCACCGCCGCCGCTTTTGTGGGCTGGCGCGATGGTTTTCTGGCCCATCCAGTGGCCAAAGGCAATGACCAATGGCCCGAAGAAATGGAACAACTATTGCTCGTCCCGCGACCGGATCGTAGCTCGGAACAACAACAAAAGTTGGATCAACTGTTGCGACAGTATTTTGATAGCCATGTCTTGGCGACACTCAAGTCGCAATTGCCAGCGTACGCTGAACTAGATCGTTGGCAAAACGAGCTAAACCAGTATCGCGCCGACCAAATTCCGCGCGTCATGATCATGAGCGATGCCAACCCGCGGGTGACTCACGTTTTGGACCGCGGCCAGTATCTCGCTCCGATGGACGCCGTATCGTTCGACACACCGAAGTTCCTGCCGCCATTGCCGCCAGACTTTCCTCGTAACCGATTGGGATTCGCCAAGTGGTTGTTTTTGCCCGAACATCCATTGACCGCTCGGGTTCAGGTCAATCGATTGTGGCAACAATTCTTCGGAGAAGGTTTGGTCACCACTCCAGAAGACTTGGGCGTGCAAAGCGAATATCCCTTGCACAAAGATTTACTGGATTGGTTGGCGGTCGAATATCGCGAACAGCAGTGGAGCACGAAATCGCTCGTGCGACTGATGGTCACCAGCCAAACCTATCGACAGTCAAGCGTTGTCACCCCCGACGCCTGGGAACGCGATCCCCGAAATGACTATTGGACGCGCGCTCGACGGATGCGGATGCCATCTTTGGTGCTTCGCGATTGGGCTTTGGCTGCGGCTGGTTTGCTCGACAATCGAATTGGCGGAGTTCCCGTTTATCCTTATCAGCCGGATGGTGTTTGGGAATCACTGGCGATTACGAAAGAACGCGACTTTACTTATCCAAAGTCCAGTGGTGCGGATTTGTATCGCAGGAGCTTGTACACCTTTTGGCGGCGCACCGTCGGGCCAGCCAACATGTTCGACGCCGCCAACCGCCAATCGTGCCGAGTGAGAACGTCGATCACCAGCACCCCGCTGCACGCGCTGACCATGTTGAATGATCCAACTTGGATCGAGGCCGCGCGGATGCTCGCGGTGCGAACGATGCGCGAACCCGCAACCAACCTCGATGAACTGTTATGCAACGTCTTCCGCCGAGTGCTGTGCCGAGAACCCCATGACGCCGAATTGCACCGACTGAGACTGGCTTACGATAAACAGTTGGCGTTTTACCAAGCAAACCCAACAGCCGCACAAGAGTGGCTGTCCGTCGGCCAGTCCGCAGTCGATTCCAATTTCGATGTCGTCGCGATGGCCGCGTTAGGCAACGTTTGCCTCGCGATACTCAACCTCGACGAAGCCATGACTCGTCAATAGATCAACTGCCAATGGATCAACGACCAATAGGTGCCACCAAATGATCGTGAATGACTCGAACGATTGGGACCGACTTCGCCGTCGACATTTCTTGAATGTCTCGGGAACAGGCATCGGGACGGCAGCGCTTGCCACGCTGTTGCCCGCCGCAAAGTTGAATGCCGGTAGCGTCCAAGACTCACTCGTCCAGACATCCGGTCGCGTGGCGGATCAGGGGTTGCCTGGTTTGCCTCACTTTGCTCCCACGGCCAAACGCGTTGTTGTGTTGTGGCAGGGCGGAGGCCCTTCCCACGTGGACTTGTTCGATCCCAAACCGGAATTGGCGAATTGGGCCGGGAAGGATATCCCGGATTCCGTGCGCGGTATGACCCGGCTTTCGACCATGTCCAGTGGCTACCAAAAGTGGCCCGCCACGCCAGCCATAAAGCCGTTTCGCAAGTATGGACAATCCGGGATCGAACTCAGTGAAATTTTGCCCAACATCGGCGGAATCGCTGACGAACTGTGCTTGGTGCGTTCAATGCATACCGAGGCAGTCAACCACGCTCCGGGAGTGACCTTTTTCTTGACGGGTTCGCAAGTGCCAGGGCGGCCTAGTTTGGGCGCGTGGCTCAGTTACGGATTAGGCAGCGAGACCGAAGAGTTGCCGACGTTTGTTGTCATGACCTCCAGCGATCGGGGCAAAACTTGCGGACAATTGTTCTTCGACTACTACTGGGGCAGCGGATTCTTGCCCAGCGTGCACCAAGGGGTACGGTTTCGCAATACTGGCGACCTGGTGCCGTACTTGGCCAACCCGACGGGCGTCTCGGCCGAATCTCGAAGGTCCTTACTTGATGATGTCGCCGCCCTCAACGAATTGAATTTGCAGCAGTATGGTGATCCAGAAATTGAAACTCGAATTGCTCAGTACGAAATGGCGTTTCGGATGCAGACCAGTGTTCCGGACTTGGTCGATTTCCGGGATGAGTCCAGTGAGACATTGGCCAACTATGGTCCGGATGCGTTGGTCAAGGGAACGTACGCGAATAACTGTTTGATTGCGCGACGATTGTTGGAGCGAGGCGTGCGGTTTGTGCAACTGATGCATTCTGGATGGGATCAGCACAACAATCTTTATACCCAATTAGAACAACAGTGCCTCGATACAGAGGGCCCTTCAGCCGCCTTGGTGAAAGACTTGAAACAACGCGGCTTGCTGGACGACACTCTGGTGGTCTGGGCCGCCGAATTTGGACGGACGCCGTTTGGACAAGGTGATCCCGCGAAACCCAATGGCCGCGACCATTTTGGCCGTGCCTTTAGCTGGTGGTTGGCCGGCGGTGGCGTGAAACCAGGCACCGTGTACGGAGCGACCGATGACTTTGCTTGGAATATCACCGAAAATCCCGTTCACGTTCACGACATGCAAGCCACGCTGCTCCACCTCTGTGGGATCGATCATACCCGCTTGACGTTCCGCTATCAGGGTCGCCAATATCGACTGACGGATGTCCATGGCGAAGTGGTCCAAGGAATCATTCGCACTTGAAATGGAATCAGTTCCGGCGCAGAATGATTCAACTGCAACTGGCGGGTGCGACCTCCTCACTGCTCCAAACAAGTTGATACGACGCAGCTTGCTTCGCAAATGAATGTAGCCCAAGATCGTCTAGCATATTGGAAAGAAGGCCCGTGATGGCTAGTTTTGATCCTTATCCGAAGTACGCTCCCGTGGCGGCGGCAAAGCCGAAGGGAGACAGCGGCAAGTCAAAGGAAATCGAAAAGTTAGCTAATAACGCGTTCTACTTCGGAATCATTGGCTGCTTTATCTTTGGAATCATTCTGGGCCCAATTGCCATGCTGACGGGCAATAAAGCACTGAAACTCATCAAGTCCACTGGCAGCGGGAAGAACCACGAATCGACCGCGAGGAACGGCGTCATCATCGGTGCCGTGGCGACATTTCTCTATGTCATCATCTTTGTCGGAACAATGGTCTTGATGCTCATGTATCCGGACATGTTTGACTTCAAAGCAGCTGGTTAGGCATTGTCGCGGACCACTCCGTGGTCCGATTCATTGTCGCAGACAACCCGCGGTCCAATTCATTGTCGCAGACCACTCCGTGGTCCGATTCATTGTCGCAGACCACTCCGTGGTCCGATTCATTGTCGCAGACCACTCCGCGGTCCAATTCATTGTCGTGGACCACTCCGTGGTTCAATTCACATCGGTAATCCACTCCGTGCTACATTCCGCGACGGTCCATTCGAGCCTAGATTAGCCTCGGAAACTGCGGCATCGCATGACCGCCTACTCCGCCCCGAACTCTTTACCCAACGGATCAAAATCGGGTTCACAAAATCCCCAATGGACATGCCGACGCCAGCCTTCGGCTAATTCGAAACGACCGGAAAGTTTGCCAGCGGTTCTCGCCAGTTCGCGCAACGTGCCGAGATAGTTGTCCATTCCCTGACTGGAATCCAACCACTGGCGTTGGCTTGCGTGACAGGCCAACGCCGCTTCTTTCTTGGCGAACACGGTCGAGACGTCGACCCAGAGTCCCGCTTGGACCCATTCGCCCAGCGGAGTTTGATGTCCGTGTGGTTGGGCATGATACACCGCCACCGGTTTATCGATCGGCGGAAAAGGCGGCAGCGTCTTGAAGTTTGGCATCCCGCGTGAGAATGTCGCCGACACTGCCAGGCGACTGGCGTTCTGATGATCTTCCATGTAGTCAACCGGCGAATGCGTCAGGACGATATCGGGTTGCGATTGTCGGACGACCGCAGCGACCTGTCGCATTCTTTCGATGGTGTACAAAAGTTCCATGTCTCGTTCGATCGGAGGATAGTGGGTGGCACCCAACAATGAGGCGGCGGCTCGCGCTTCACCCAATCGAACGGTTCTGGTCGCGGCCTCGTTCATCGAACTCGATCCCAGGCAGCCATCGCACAGATTGAAGTAATGCAGATCCCAACCTCGTGCGTGGAGCCGCGCCATGGTCCCCGCCATCAAGAACTCGATATCGTCGGGATGCGCCGCGATCGCTAACACTGAAGGCATAAGGGCTCTTTCCAAAGCGTTCGGAATCCAAGGAATTGACAGTCCAACGGAAACAACCTTAGTGTAACAGAATAATTCGACGTAATCACGCAGAGCATCGATTGTCGCCCCGCGGTTTGCATTGCATTTTGGTTGGTCCAGTGCAAATTACACCAATTCCTCGATGTTTTCCACCAATCGATCAATGATCGCTTCGTCGGTACGCGGGTTAAAAAAGACCGCTTTCCAAGCTGGGATTTCACACCCATGTGGACGATAGCCGATGTTCGTTGTGTAACTCAATCGGGCGTCTTTGGCTGGCGACATGGCGGACGTTCGCTTGCCATAGAGTCGCCGAATTTCAGCGAAGAAACGGTGGCGGTCCTCGGCGGACAAACTCCCAGCAACTAACCGTTCGAAGATATCTTTGGCGTTACGCCCGCGTGGCAGGACCCACCACAAGACGCTCGGCCCAGTCGTATCAAGATTCAAGACCTTGCAGTAGTCGAGTGACTCCAGTCGTCGCTTCAGGTATTGTGCCAATTCTAACGCTCGAGCCGTCAACATCTGCCAACCCGTCAATCCAATGCCATTCAACGAAGCCATGACCGAATAGGGGCCAATGGCCGGTCGCGAACATTCCAATGTGAACAAGGCCGGGTCGCGACGCGCGTCGGCTTCCGCAAAGTACGGCGTATCTGCTACCGAACGAGCCAAGTACTTGAGGTCTTCTTTGCGATTGACGATAAATGCCGAACTGGGATAGTGGGCGCGGCCCATTTTGTGGAAGTCCAAAGTGACGCTGTCCACGAATTGCATTTGACGGGCGCGTTGCTGTACCCGACGCACCACCGATAACAATTCCGCAGACATGTGCAGTGGATTGCGTTCCATGTCATAATCACTCAGAAAGCACAAAGCCCAGCCCACCGCGCCATCAACATGCAATTGGGGCGAAGGCACCGAATACTTTTGTGACTTCTCCGTCAAGATGGCGCGAATACCAGCCAAGTCATCAATACCAGATCCATCGGTGGTTCCGAACGTGGCCACTACAAACGCGACTTTCTTGTTCGCCAAATACAGTTCGTCCAGTTTCTCAGCCAACAAATCCAAACGCATGGCCAAGGTAGAATCAGTAGGAATGGCATGCAAATTTGCGGTCCCCAATCCCAACCATCCGGCCAGGGTCTGATTCGAGTAATGACCAGCATCAGATACCAAACCTACAACCTGGGCACCCCCCAATCCTTGCTGCATGGCACCCGGCACGACCTTTTCGATTCCAATCTTGGCGCCGTACAAGTTCGAAATGGTCCCGCCGATCGTAAAAACGCCCCACGGCGAGTCCGTATGGTAGAACACCAAATTCGCTAACGCAGTGATCGCTTTGACTTCAAGTTCGTTGGAACGCATGCTGTACGTGTCGGTACAGAGATTCGGGTTTTTGAGCAAACACGCAAGCGCACCAACCAACGAGGCATAGTTCGCAGGACCTTTGACATTCTCCAAGTGAAGCGGACTATCCCACCCGTCCGTGCCCCAAAAGTATGGAAAGATCGCGTCGCGTGCATCGCGTAAATTGCCCGGCAAGACATGTATCTCGGGGTTGACTTGAGCCGTTTCGTAATTTTGTGCCATCACGGCACCAGGCGGCAACATGGATTGCGCCGATGCAGCAGCTAATAACTCTTCGAAGATCGACGTAATAGCGCGCGAGTCACATTCGAAAAAAGTGCGAACACAGGCGTCGTAGCGGTTGCGATCCATAACTGGTCCAGACTTCGGAAAACATCGGTGGTCATCAAGGCAATCGCCTTTCCCGTTCAGCCTATTTTCAAGCTACATTCGTCGCAAGGGCTGGCAGCCTCTTCGCCGAAGTCGCTGGATGGTCCGCAAGAATTTCTTCTGAACCTCTTCTGAGGTGATCGCCTCTTGGTTCATGTCCTGACGTCAATTCAAAGATCGCTACCCATAGGGTCTCTCTGATTTTCGACCGCTCTTGGCCACTTGTCCCCAGGTTGCTTGACTTTCCGGGGCAGAGAAACGAATCAGAGTTGATTGGTTTCGGACAACGCGGAAGTTGCAGACGAAGCCGAGTGGTAATTCATTCAACAGGCCAGAAAAGCTTTCGACTTTCTTGCACTTCGCCGAATTCGTGCGGAATCGACTGGGCAGCATGCAGCCATTGATCCCAAGCGTGTCGAGGCGAACCGCCAAGGGATTTTGCGATTTTGTACGAGAATGCCAAGTGGGCGATCGATAGTCGGTAAACGTCGAGTCGCTCAAGATTGAAAGTCGGTTCTGCCATCACGATTCATTCGAGGACGAGTGCTCGAAAGATCGCTAATGATCAGCGGGCAGAAATCGCGACAGCGATCCCGAGTGAAGCGGAGATTCGGAATACTTCCGCTCCGTTGCCTGCGATGCTAGGCCGCGCTGTCACCCGGTCGTGTAAGCCCCCCACAACAACATCGTCGCGATGCTCATGGTAAAGATACAAAAGACCAGAGCCGCTGTGTAAAGCCATATCGGCGAACTCTCCCGCGTGAATGTGGGGCCATTCTTCCATCGAATTCTCCCCGTGTAAAAGGTGGTGAAGTTGCCGACAGCGAGCACGAACCAAAACCCTGTCACGAAGATGCGTAAGCTGATTATCTTGTCATTTATAATCACCTGAAAAATGAACGCGATAAAGCCAAGACCGAAGGCGGCGAAGAACATGTATGTCTCAACAACGTGTGCACGCTGGTTTTGTTCTTCGGTCGGCATAGCGACCTGTCCAATCCGATCAGCAGGCGAAAATGGCGCGAGTGATCTTCATTTGAGAGAAACATCGGGACGCCATTTCCGCTCCGATGCATGGCTTTTATTCCGCGTTGTCTGGTTTGTCCTCGATAACTAATTGGCCGTTGCGGTCGAACAACCGCGTCTTTGTTAGCACGCCATTACTGAAAGTCTCAATGCGGTATTGGCCGTTTGGCAAGTGTGTCAATTCCTCACGGTGCTCGCCGCAACCTGCTAGGCAAATGACCAAGAGAAAAGGAGCAATTGGTTTCCATAGGTTCATTCTAGGTGTCTCTCCTAAAAAAATTTTGCCTGTTTGCCCTTTGTGGGCGGACAGTAGCAAACTGGGATTTGGGAGTAAACACGAAACAACTTAAGAGGTATCAAGCTGGCAAGAATCAACCCGGCACGAGAAGCGGAATATCGGGAAAGGTCAGCTGGTGCGAGGGTTTGGTTTTGGCGTACAGGACTGGGTATTTCGAGCACTCAGCTGCACCGACCGGTAATGTCATTTTCTTGGACCGAATGTTGAAGCCTTGCGAGCATACTCGGTTCACCTGAGTGACCGCTCGGCAGACCCCTGCCAGCATTGTCTTCCAACCAATCGGCAGTTGCAACCAGCCAAATTTACAACATATAGCCGCAAGTTTCGTCGCGTGGCAGCTTTTGATGTCAGGCTACAATTGGCAAAAAGCAATTCGAATGATCACGCCAAGCCGCGAAGACGCAAAGACATTTTACCAGCATCCTTCCCGCCTCCGCATCTCCGCGTGAGCTATCCATTCATCCCAACCCTTTCGCCTCCGTGTCTCCGCGCCCCCCCGCGTCTCCGCGTGAGCCATCCATACATCCCAACCCGCTCGCCTCCGCGCCCCCCGCGCCTCCGCGTGAGCCATCCATACATCCCAACCCTTTCGCCTCCGCGCCCCCCGCGCCTCCGCGTGAGCCATACATCCCAACCGTTTCGCCTCCGCGCCCCCCGCGCCTCCGCGTGAGCCATCCTCCATACATCCCAACCCTTTCGCCTCCGCGTGAGCCATCCATACATCCCAACCGCTTCGCCTCCGCGCCCCCCGCGCCTCCGCGTGAGCCATCCATCCCAACCCTTTCGCCTCCGTGTCTCCGCGCCCCCCGCGCCTCCGCGTGAGCCATCCATCCCAACCCGCTCGCCTCCGCGTCTCCGAGCTTGGTTGCGTCCTCAATTTTTTCTTCTCTTTTGAGTGTATTGGCGGCGAGGTCGTTTCCCGCTCTTGGTTCTACCCCACTGCTCAGCAGTTCTCTTCGGGATTGTCTACTCGTTCGGCCTAAGACTGGACGAACGACTGAACGGGCTTGCCAATCGAGTCATGTGAACATGCCCCGACTTACGATTCGTGTTGATCAGTGCAAACTAGTGATCCTGATCAAGCTTTCCGACAACCCATTCCCGAACGACAATCAACGGCTTAAAGAGCCGCATTCGATCGATCGGAATCAATCAGCTAAGAACAAACACACTAACAATTGGCAAACGGAGCGTTGAACCGAGTTCGCAAGAGACGGGCAACTCGAATGCCAAGAATCAAAAACCCATAGCCAAAGTGGTTAGAGATCGAGATCTAAGGCAACTGCCCTCGGGCTTCTTGAACAAAGGCCTTGATCTTCGGCTCCGCTCCTATCGTCGCTCCGCGAAGTCAAAGCCTAATTGGTGATTCGATGTTTTGCATCCACGGCGGAGGATCATCCCCAGACTCACGCGGCGCGATGTTGAACATGCGAAATATGCAACCGTTCGGACAGTATACCCCCAGCATGAATCCATTCGTCAGCCTTGAGTTGTTCGTCGCCAATCAATTCGGCGTAGGCGACAATCTGCGCGCGTGTCGTTCTTCCGGGCAACGCCCAAAAAAGTTCTGCGCCGCAATATCACAATGTGTCTGGTGGAACTGCCGGTGGTTTCTTTACGGCGTTCTCAAGTTACGCGAGGCATTCGTCGCGAGTCAACAATCAGTCGGCTCCTAAAGTCGCAGTTCGGATAAGGACGGCGATCACCCAGTCGCCGCCAAAAAACGATGATTCAAATTCGCGGCCGACCGGCGGCTTGGGTGGACCGCTTGGTTCGGCAGCTTTTCAACATTGCAGCATCAGAAGCGAATGCGAATTTTTTTCGGGGACTGAATGTGATTTTGTTCCGCGAACCGATGCGCTCGGCGTTTCATTCCCCAGCCAATCACCATCAACAGGAGTCCAAGGACAAAGAGGCCAACGCAGCTAAGCCTTACAATAGGAGCGTGATCGTTATTGGCCCTGCCTTCGAGGGTGATGAGGACCACGATGATACCAACTACAGTCGAGACAACAATTAACGAAATCCCTGCGGCCAGAAGCACCAGCCACAGACTGATCAGGGAGTTAATGCGGTCAACGTTCTTGCCGTCTGTTGCTGTCATTCGCTGTACTACTGTGCGGTCCAGCCGATCAATGACCGAGTGACAATGTTTGCATTTGAGGTGGCGGCGATGCCCACCAGTTAGCGAGTTCTGGCGTTCAGAGTAGTTATCGAAATACGCTGTTGCACGCCCGCAATCAGGGCACCGCAGCACAGGCAGCAACAGAACCCAGCCGCCGAAAATGAGGGAGAAAACTAGCCAGACACCGAGCGCAAACGTCTGATCGCCCAACGGCATTCTGAGGTAAACGCCCGCGAAACCCGCCAGGAGAATTGCGATCAGAAATGCCTTTCCCACGTAAGCGTTCATCTCCGTGACCTCATCAACGGACGTTCGTTTCTTGACGCGAACACGCAAAGATATTCTACCATTATCCTTTGCGGCTTTGCGACTTTGCGCGAGGTATGCATTCACCGCAACCTGGGAGCACTATGACCGAAAAAAGAGAATGGTCAACCACTGTGAGGGTTTGGTTCGCGGTACGGAACACTGTATTTCGAGCACTCGGTTGCACCGGCTGGTTATGGCAATCTTTGGGGACCGAATGTTGAAGCCTTACGAGCCTGCTCCGTTTACGTGGATGACCGCTCCGCAAACCCCTGACAGCATTGTCTTCCAACCAATCGGCAGTTGCAACCAGCCCAGTGTTCAATAGTCAGCCGCAAGTTTCGTCGCGTGGCAGCT
>JAEUIQ010000040.1 GCA_016794985.1 Planctomycetaceae bacterium
CACGTTCAGCACTTGTGTCGGCCCTTCAGGCCTTTTTTGGACGAGGCTCCACTCTAACCGGTGGCTTGCGCCGACCGGCTAAGGTTGTTTCGGCCCATTCGGGCCTGTTTTCTCCAGAAAGAATGCTTCACAGCGTTGCCCTTCGGGACTGCCCCGGGAGTCGGCAACGCAGTGAAACATTTTTTGGGGACGAACGGAGGCCGAAATAGGCCGAAACAACCTTAGCGGGTGTACGTAAGCCGCCTTTTTGGTCAACACCACTAACAGGAGCAAGAGAAGGCCTGGAAGCCTGACACCAGCAAAAAATTTCCTTCCCAGCGTTGCGGAATCGGCCGGCAACATTCCGATCAGAATTGTTCTAAAACGTTCGACGTCACGAAACACGGGTCCTCGCAAATACGTGGCGAAGCGGGCTCGAGTCCTCATCACCAACCCGCGCCCGTGAATCATGAAGACTGGAGTCCATCGCTCTCGGTCGTGGCTCGTGTCTCATTCTGAGAGCAACGGGTCAGGCTGAGACTTAGGGAGCATCGCCGTTTCCCATGGATGTTGATCCAGAGAATTACTAGCGATCACAGCCGAGAAACGCGTTCGCAGATGGGCCGAGTTTTCTCGTTAAAAACCCGTACTTTTTTAGCCTGCAAAAAAATTCCCGAATATTTTTCCCGGGCAAGTCCGTTTGGCACACCGGTTGCGACAACCGAAGATCGTGTGCAAAGAACCAGTTGCCTCGCGGGTGTTTGTTAGGTAGCACCCAGCACAGGGACGAGTCGATGCACCGAGCGAAAATTCAGGTCGGCTTTCGGTTTCTTCCCGTCTCACCCGTCGTGATCGGAGGCCGGCCTGGTTTTCTTTTTCCAACGCAGCAGCGTCATCCGGCGGTCGTTCACTCGGACAAACACATTCGGACAAACCCATTCGGACAATCGCGTGCGCGTCCTGAGTTTTCGGAGGAATTCCATTCTCGCACTCACTCGGAAATCATTCCGTCGATTCAGGACCGCCGCGTTTTTCTCTTTGTAAGCCTCGGACTTAACACAAGCTCTCCTTTTCAGGCTTGCTCCGGTTCCTCATCCGTGGCTTCAGGCTCCGTGGGTCGGTTAGCCAAACTGGCTCGGTAGGCCTCCAGGGCTTCCTGCATCAATTCGGCATTCTCTTTCAATTGAGCTCGTTCCGCGGCAGTGATGATGGCTAGTTTCACCAAGTATTCGTGAGCGACTTCGATTTCGCCCTTGGCGTTCCTGGAATAGGTCTGCAAGTCCACACTCAGATAGGCGTCTTCGTCGGACGCGTTAGGCACGCTGTGTACTTGATAGACAGCGACCTTGTCGCTTTCGTCGGTGTCGGGTATCGGCAGCGTCAACAGGTCCTGAACCGACTTGGCGGTTGAAATCTTGGCTACCATAACCGGATTTGTGATTGGCAGCGACATTTCGTTAGTCACCGAATTTGCCCAACGCCCCAGTTTTTCGCTGTAGGGCCGGCGCGCGGCTTCCAGGATAACGGTACCACCGAAATAAACAATAATCCCCAACTCCGTAATCCAAACCAGATAAACAATTGGTCCTGAAACCGGTGCTTTGGCCCCACGGCCAATATGCCATCCGCTGGCAACACGATCTTCGATGTGCCTAAGAAAAGTGTAATCGGCCAAAATGACTTTGCGAATTCGCTCGAGTTCGTCGCGGTCGAGTTGTCGGTCAGCATCGACCCCCAGCTCCTGTTGCGTCCATTGTGACAACTGTTCGGCGAATGCGATTCGGGCATGGATATATTGAAACCCAAACTTGGCTCCGAGCCCCAAGACCACCAAGATTGCCAACAAGAAAATGCTCACCGCGACGTTTCTTACATGGCCCGCCACAATGACAAACTCGCCCGCTTTGCCAATCGCCATTCCCATACACCATGTGAGTAAGAAATTGACATAGATCAGCGGGATCCAATACAAGCCAAGTTGATAGACATACGACAGGGCCACGACAGCTATTGCAGCAATCGGCATCAATACCAACGCCAGCGGTGAAAACCGACCCGACGGATTATAGACTTGAAACATTCACTTTCCCTTTGGCTTGAAAACAATTGACCGCGTGCGTTTCTACCACAGATGCCATTGCTGGTACGACAACACATAGACTCCAAGGGCCGCGTTGGTAACGGCATGAATCATTACTCCGTCCCAAAAGCGATTCGTCCATCGCACCCACCAAGTCACCGCCGCAAACCACACGATCGCCGCGAAAATCTCGTTCGGGTGAGTAAGGGCCCCATAGACCGCAGAAATTCCAATCGACGCCCAATTCAATTCGCGCATAGGCATCGACCACCATTCGTCACGTTGCATCGTGCGAAGCAGAAACCCACGCAGCAATAACTCCTCTGCGATCGGTATCACGATAACCAGCACTGAGAACCGAGCCAGTAGAAACAACACATAAGTCGACGAATCGGGAAACGACTCACCAGGGTTGATGCTAGTTCGAGCCAGGCTCTCGGCGCTATTGCCCGGTAGCCACTGAAAAAGTGGTTTCTCAAGACCTAATTCACAAATACCAACCCAGACGGCCAATCCGATGAGTCCCAAGGGAATCGTCCACCAGGAAATTCGCCATGGAACACTTCGCGTGTACTCTCGCCAAAACCACAGCAACAGTCCCAAACCCAAAATCGCTTGAGTCGCCACCACTCCCAGCCACGGCCAATCACTGCCAGGCGGTCTTTGGTTTCCCACAAACTCCAACTTGCTCATTGGGACCACCCCAAAGCGTTCCAAAACCATGGGAACAGCCATCACCGCCAACAGCGGCATGATCCACTTCCACGCCAAGGCCGGTTGGGTAACCACTTTGGCCGAGTCTTCGCCTTGACAATTTGTCGCACTCAATTTCAATCGCCTTACTTCCAGCCATCTGACACGGATCTCGTTCGGCCTCGGGCACAGTTTAGGGACTAGCCAATCGCTCGCCAACCTGGAAATCGACCTTTTGAGCCAGTGCGGAGTTCGGCCCGCATTTCGTCCAACGGAAATCGCCCTGGTTCTCAACGCTGTGAAGCACTTATTCCCGTGAACCTAGGCCCGAATGGGCGGAAACAACGCGAGTCGGTGGGCGCAAGGCACCGGATAGAGTGACATCCCATCCAGGAATGGCCTGCCAGGCCGACGCAATTGCCGAACGTACACATTCAAAAATGCTTCTAAACGCTGCCTGGTTCTTGGGCAGCTCAAGTTCCAACCACGGCACAGCTCGGCGTTGCCGATTGGCTCCCTTTGCGGGAAACCAGTGCGGGCTTAGACTGAAAGCGTATCCCCGGACGATTTTTCGTTCTTCCTCTCACAGGTCCCAATCATGTTGCATTCGGTTGATCCACGTCTCAAGTCGATTCGTGATAAAGTCGAGGCCGGTCAGCGTCTCAGCCTGGATGATGGCTTGCTCTTGTACCAAGACGATATTCCGCTGAATGATGTTGGACAGTTGGCTAATCTGGTCCGCGAGCGAATCAACGGCAATCGTGGCTACTACAACATTAACACCCATTTGAATGCGACGAACGTCTGCGTCTACCGCTGCGTGTTTTGTGCGTTCCGGTCCGATTTACGTAGTCCCAAGGGCTATGTCATGGACGAGGACGCGATTCTGGCCCGAGGCAAAGAAGCGGTCGACAATGGTTGTACTGAAATGCACTTGGTTGGCGGACTCCATCACAAACGGGATTACGATTGGTACAAAGGCATCCTCAAGACCTTGCATGGAGCTTATCCTGACCTACACCTCAAAGCTTGGACCGCGGTAGAAATCAACTGGTTTGAATTCCTAACCAAGCAGTCGACCGAGTGGGTGCTACAAGATCTGCGTGAAGCTGGTTTGGGCAGCTTGCCTGGCGGTGGGGCCGAGATTTTTCACCCGGAAGTTCGCGACAAGATCTGCGAGCACAAGGCGGACTCACGGAATTGGATCGAGATCCATCGCACCGCTCATCGTTTGGGAATCCGTAGCAACTGCACCATGCTTTACGGGCACATCGAAAATGCCTTTCATCGCATCGATCACTTGATTCGCCTGCGTGAATTACAGGACGATACCGGCGGCTTCCAAACGTTTATCCCCTTGGCATTTCACCCCGACAATACTGGCTTGAGCCACATCAAGAAGCCCTCGGTCCTAATGGATCTTCGGACCATGGCCGTCAGTCGCCTAATGTTGGACAACATCCCCCACATCAAAGCGTATTGGATCATGCTGGGAATCGAAACGGCGCAAGCGGCTTTAGCCTACGGCGCGGACGACATCGATGGAACGGTGCGACACGAGTTGATTTATCACGACGCAGGAGCGACCACGCCAGAACTCCTCAGCGTGGAACGCATTCGACATTTGATTCAAGAAGCGGGCCGCGATCCAGTTGAACGCGACACGCTCTATCGAGAAGTGATTCGCGACGATCAGGATTTTTCCAAATGGCACGTCGGCGAACAAGTCGCCGTAGGTTCGATGGCTTGAGCGGCCCTCAAGTAAAAAAACAGAGCCTCTCGCTTTTGGACGAGAGGCTCTGTCGTTTGGAAACACCTTTGACGAGTACAACCAATGTGCCGTGAGTTGTGCCCCGGGACGCGGTAACGCTTACTTACGACGACGCCGAAACGCTAGCGCACCCAAAGCAATCGCACACAGCAAGCCACTGCCTGGCTCGGGAACTGCTTGAAAACTACCAAAGCTGCTGACGGCATTTTCAAAGCTGTTTTGATCCAATCCATTGTTGAATACAATCCAAAACGGATTCGAACTGGCCACGTCATTGTTCCCTGCATCTCGCGTCATAAACTGAAACAGAATACCGTACGCACCCGTTTGAGCGTGGAAATCCGAATTCAGCAGGAAATCCACGTGACTATGGATGTCCCCGTCCACATCAGCCGTTGCGACGAACAGAGGCGAACTGAACGCCAAGGAGCCGTTGGTATTGTTAACGTCAATGCTTCCGCTCCCCTTCAGGACCTGCATTCTGCCTGAAGCCGAGATGGAATACCCATTGGATCCATTGTGAAAGTTAACAAAGCCAAGACCGCTGCCGCCTTGGATGTGCGTGCCGGCGTTCACCGCCCGCAAATACAAGTGATGACCAGGAACGAACAGATAATCTTGATCTCCCGGGTCCGGCGCGTTCTCCGTCGTAAATCCAGGATCGGGGGTTTCAAACGCTCCAGGCCCCGACTGCGGGAAGTCTGCCTCATAGAGCGAAATAGTGTTCGCTGCCTCACCTTCCAAGATGATGGCAGATGGAGTCGCAAGGCTGTCGTAACCAAGCACAATATCTCCATCATGACCATGCTGGGCGCACACTGCACCGCTGAAAGTCAATGTGGCCATCAAAGCGACGACCAACGCACCTAATCTTGCGATTTTCATATTTTCATTTCTTTCGATAAATAAAGGGGTTATTGCGACAAGGTTTCGGGGCGGCGATCATCGCGACCGCCCAAAGCCCACCAAACCGCCGCGTCGACATCGTCGGGAACGAATCGCGTTGATCCGTCCACCAACGTCATATTCACACCACCAGGATGACGGCTACTCGGGACAATCAAGTAGTTGCCCTGCGACCTTGATGTTCCATAGTGCCCCGTCAATGTGTTCGGAGTATTGATGTGCATGTAAGTTGGCGCTGTCAAAGGAAAGCCGGAAGACCAGCTCCTTCCCACGAACGCCGACTCAAAAACGTGAACATGTGACCCAGTGAACTGAGCCACAATCTGCGGCAAAGTCTCATTGCGTTCGAGAATGTGCATCGAGCGTAAACGGCGATCACCATTCCGCACACCATCATTGGTGGTCGCGGTCTGAATCAAACGCTCAGAGATCATCGCGGTGTTGGACGTCCCATCGATGAAGTCTTTAATCCGTACTTCCGATCCACCATGCCACCCCACAGGACTGGCTGGACGGACTAAAGGAATCGCACCGTTGTGACGCCCAGGAGTGGTTCGCTCGCCCGTGTATCCGCTGGCATAAGAGGGCCACCCCGCGTTGCCAGCGTAACTGCTGCTGGCCGGATTACTGGTCCCCATCCATGTATTGTCGCCGGGAGTATCCGATGGACATAACAACAACGACAACGGTGTTGCCGCAGCCGCCGCATTCGGGTGGGTACTACTGATGGTGTAACCACTGCCATCACCGTTGTTGCTCGTCCGATCAAATCGATCGGACAGATTCTGCTGCTCCAAATAGGGCAGCAGTGGTACCAACCAACTGTAGTACCCGGCCGCAAACCCACCGCCCACCTTGGCCGCCCCTGGTCCGATTTGGTTGACAGGAAGCTTTTGCCGAGCCGATTCGTAATTGATGACGGCCAGCCCCAATTGCCGCAAATTATTACTACACGACGCCCGGCGAGATGCCTCCCGCGCCATCTGGACCGCTGGCAACAACAAGCCCATGAGAACCGCGATAATCGCAATCACCACCAACAATTCGACCAACGTAAATCCCAGCGAACGACGGAGCCGTGCCTGTCCATTATTCATAACCTTTATCTCCCTAATCCCCGCGTCTTCCCAGACAATTCATCAAGTACGCAAGAGCGCTCTGGCACACAACTGACCAGCGAACAGCCCAAGGCCGAAACTAGACCTCATGAAATCCACAGACCTTCGCAATTCAGAGCGAATAAGTTGCTTGCAGGCAGCTACCCCAACACGGCAACTCCACGCCACACGCGGTCCCGCATTGGATTCCTCAGCCCAGAATCAAGCCAAACAACCCGCGGCCGGAGGACCGCGCGCCTGCGACGGCCGCTTAAGAAAGACCGTCCGAGCTTCAAGATCAAGAAAAACACAAGACGACAGATACTTGGCGTGAAACGCAGCCGCACGCAACTGGTCCCAATGAGTGCTCTTGATCAACTTACACAAAGCACAATTCTGGACGCAGTCCGATGCTCCGCCAGACTTCCAAACCGGCCCCATCCCCTCCGCATCAGCCGGAACATCCGCCGGGCAAGAATGACTCGTGGAGCAACAGCACGCCCCATTGTTGTCCTCACCGCCAACCGAGACCTGCCCATGGCGATGCAAAAACGGATGCGCAAAAAAGACCGCATTCCAGCCCAACAGGAGTTGGGCGGCCAAAAGATAGAACCAGAGTTTTTGGCGTTTGATCGCGATCACCGCGTTGCACTACCAGTCAAAAGGATTTTTCGGGTTGGCGAACCCGTACCAGTTATGCTAATTCAGATGCAATTCAATAGCAAGTACTTCCGGTTGGCTTCTAGGTCCTTGTGACACGGTGCCTATCTCGCGACACGACGCGGGCCGCTGATTCCAACGGGCATCCAGTTTCAATCACCTTGCGATCGTCGCTCAAAACGGGGACACTGACAGCCGAGATCGTCCGAGTCCCCCGTACCACGCTGGATAACGCTGATAATGGCCGATTACTCGCCCAAAGCTGTGCGCTGGATCGCCGGACTGCTCGTTTTTGTTGCCGCCGGGTATCTGGTGGCTGTTCCCGCGGCGATGCTCGTTTGGGACGCTTTTTTCTCGGAATCTCGCCCGACGATTCAAAAACTGGATGACATGACCTCGGCCGATTGGATCCGGATTAAATCCATCGAAGCCATCATGGCGGGCATTTTTTTTGCGTTGGGAGCATCCATCGGCAGTTTCTTGAACGTCGTCGCCTACCGCCTGCCACAACGCATACCTCTCGTGTTCCGTCGGTCGCGTTGCCCGGTCTGCGAAACACCCATCGAGGGTCGTGACAATGTGCCTTTATGGGGCTGGCTGAAACTCGGGGGCCGTTGTCGCCATTGTGCCACTCCGATTCCGCTTCGTTATCCGTTGGCTGAAGCAGCGATTGGAACCATTTTTTTGTGGCTGTTTGCCGTTCAGTTGATATCGGGCGGCTGGAATTTGCCCAATCGAACTCCGAACGTCTACACCGGCGTGGTCTGGATTTTGTTGTACACGAAGTGGGACCTCGTCGCCTATTACTTCTATCACACGCTGCTGTTTTCCTTGTTGTTCGTCTTGCTTTTGATCGACTGCGACCGGTTGAAGTTATCCTTGCGACAAGTTCTGGTTTGTTCGGTTTGGCTTTGTTTGCCAACTTTGATTTGGCCAGCACTGTATTTTTGGCCTCTGCACTTGACGCCTTGGCCCGTGGGCGACAGCCTCCTCCAGTGGCTCTGTGGGGCAGGACTCGGGGTCGTGATCGGATCAGCATTGGATCGCAAGTCGCACCTAACCGTGGGCCTCGCGTGGGTGGGAGTCGCGTTGGGCTGGCAGGCCGTCTTAGGCGTCGCGGCTGTGACTAGCGTCCTGCGACTAATTGGAACGTTGGCCGCTTGGATTTGGAATCGATCGCGCAACACGGCAAGTTCATACTGGCTCACTCCCGCATCATGGACAGCATGGTTACTGGCCGGAACCCTCGTTCATCATTCGATGTGGCGGCTCGCGGTCTCGTGTGGCTCGGCCTATTGGCCAGGTGATTCGGTCAACACAACGTTATTCATTCTCTGGACAACGCTGATGACAGTTCTGGTCGTCATCAATAAAGCGGTCGGCTACTTGCCAACATACACCAATACACGACCTTCCGCCCAAACTGAAATCCCCACCCCAGCCCAATCGCCACATTCAGAAGGTGGCTGAGCCATGCAAATCGAATCAACCGCCATCCTGCCAACTTTCGCCGAAGCCTTCGACATGAGATATGTTCGCCTGATCGTTACAGCTCAGGACCGAACTTGGTTGGACGCTGCCGTTCAGGCCTCGACCGGCTACGCCTGCAGTGTGATCGCTTGTGATGCCGAAGCAGGTGTAGAGACGTGGCTCGACCCGCAGCAGACGCCGGACAATCGTCCCGGGGTCAGCCTTTTGTTTTTTGGAATGTCAACCGACGGACTCGGCAAAGCGGTGGTCAAACGAGTCGGACAGTGTTTAATGACGTGCCCGACGACCGCCGTCTTCGATGGCCTCCCTGAAGCCGAACGACGCGCCCCGCTTGGCGCACAACTTCGTTACTTCGGCGACGGCTTTCAAAAGTCAAAACGGTTGGGAACGCAACGATTTTGGCGCATCCCGGTAATGGACGGAGAATTTGTTGTCGCAGATTCGGTCGGTGTGGCTGCGGGAGTCGCCGGTGGGAATGTGATCTTACAAGGGGCCCGATCCGAATCCGTTCTGGCCGCAGCTCGTGATGCCGTCCAACGGATCGCTGCGGTTCCCGGCGTGATCACGCCCTTTCCCGGCGGTGTCGCACGGAGCGGCAGCAAAGTGGGATCGCAATACCCGAAATTGATTGCCTCGACCAACGAAGCCTATTGTCCCACACTGATTGGTCGAGTGCCCTCGGAGCTTCTCCCGGGCGCCGTGGCGGCTTACGAAGTGGTCATCGACGGAGTGGACCGCGCCAGCGTGACCAACGCGACGAAAGTCGCCATCCAGGCAGCCATTGCCCACCAAACCCCGGGCGTCACCGCGGGAAATTATGGCGGCAAACTCGGAAAACACCATTTTTACCTTCAAGAAATCGCCCAAGAGATCGTGACATGAAATTAGCGAAAGCCATTGATGATCGGCAACAAGTATACGTCGTTGTTTGGGAAGATCAAAGTTTGTTCCCGCTCCAAACCCACGGACGTTGGCTCACCGATCTAAGTGAAGTTCTCGAACACAATGACCCCGCAGCCTTCGCTCGATCATTGAAGTCGCCCAACCCTATTCCGCTGGCGAATGTGACTATCTTGGCCCCGATTGATCGCCAAGAAGTCTGGGCGGCGGGTGTCACGTACAAACGTAGCAAATCCGCGCGAATGGAAGAGTCGGAAACTGCCGCCGATTGTTACGATCGCGTTTACCGCTCGCCGCGGCCGGAGCTATTCTTCAAAGCGTCACCCCATCGAGTCGCAGGCCCCCACGAGCCTCTCCGGATTCGGTACGATTCGAAATGGAACGTTCCTGAACCAGAGCTGACGCTGGTTATGAACTCGAGACTGGAGCTCGTAGGCTTTACCATCGGTAACGACATGAGCAGCCGCGACATCGAGGGCGACAATCCGCTCTACTTGCCCCAAGCCAAAGTCTACGATCAATGTTGCGGGCTGGGGCCATGCATCACACTGGCTGACTCGATGCCGACCGTTGCCGAGATCGAAATCGCATTGCAAATTTCACGCGGTGAACAAGTCGTATTTGCAGATCGAATCAGCGTCGATCAAATGGCACGAAGCTTTGAAGAATTGATTGGTTGGCTGGGACGCGATCAATCCTTTCCAAACGGCGTCCTCATGCTTACCGGCACCGGCATTGTTCCCGCCGCGTCGTTCACGTTGGCAGTCGACGACGTCGTTTCCATTTCGATTACCGGTATCGGGACCCTGACCAATCGCATCGTTCAGTTCGGTGTCGGGGGCTGAGCCAACTGGTACAATGAAGTTGGGCGGTCTTTAATTCACGCGTCATTTGAATTTCGAAAGTCAAACCATGGAACCGAAAGACACGATCTCTTCCGTTAATCGACGACAACTGTTGCAAACGGTTGGCGGTGTTGCCGGTGTCGCGGTGCTGGGCACCGAGGTAATCGCTGGCACCGACCCACGCCCGGTGCGGCTGGGTTTTATCGGAGTCGGTAGCCGAGGCTCTGCGTTGTTACGACTAATGACGCAACAACCAGGCACCGAGATCGTGGCGATCTGCGACATCGAACCGGACAAGGTTGCGCAAGCCAAGAAGGTGGTTAAGGATGCGGCCCGCCCAGAACCAACTGGTTTTGCCGATTGGAACAAGCTACTAGAACACCTAGATGTCGATGCGGTAGTTAGTGCTCTCCCAGTAGACCTGCATGCCGCTTGTTACGTCGACGTCTTGAACGCAGGCAAAGATCTGTATGCCGAGAAACCCTTGGGATTGACTGTCGCCGAATGCAATGATGTCCAGCAAGCCGCTGAGCGAAGCGGACGAATTGTTCAAGTTGGCTTTCAACGCCGCTCTGATCCGCGATTTACTCAACCAATGAAGTTGGTCCATGCGGGTGAGATCGGCGAGTTGTTGGAAGGACGAGTCTTGTGGTCAAATTCATGGGGCCCCCTGACCGGTTGGTTCGGCCAACGTCGTCGTTCAGGAGACTGGATGGTCGAGCAAGCCGTCCACAATTGGGACGTCTTGAATTGGGCGACACAGAGTTTACCGAAGCGCGCTGTCGGGTTCGGGCGGAACGATTTGTTTCGAGAGCACCAATCCGACCGAGATGTTCATGACTATTATTCTGGAGTACTGGAATACGAGAACGGCGTGATCGTCAACATCATTCATTCTTGGGTTCCGCCGACGAAGTTCAACGAAGAGCACACTCGATTGATTGGAACCTTAGGTGGCATCGACTTCAACTCGGGGACGCTGTCGTATCGTCCGAATCAGAATCGGCCGGATCGATTAGCGTTTGATGGCCCCGCAAACCTGGACAACAACGTCCTAGCGGTTGAATCTTTCTTAAAATCGGTGCGAGAACGCAGCCAACCGGTCGCGACCTTGGCCCATGCTCGAGACGCGTTGCTGGCCTGCTTGCTGATGCGGGAAGCCGTCGAACGAGGCACCGCCGTGACGCTGAAAGACATTGGCGCCTAAGAATTGTCTCGAAAAAAGTTCCGGATGTCTTCTCGCGATGAGTTCCCAACCCGATGCGTAAGCGAGGGATTTTTGCCAGATGCCTTCTCGCGATGAGTTCCCAACGCGATGCGTGAGCGAGGGATTTTTGCCAGATGCCTTCGTGCGATGTGATCCCAACCCGATAAGTAAGCGAGGGATTTTTGCCAGATGTCTTCGTGCGATGAGTTCCCAACGGGATACGTGAGCGAGGGAATATTTCCGCGACGACTGGCACCTTCACTCAAGCATTGGGCTGGGATAGACGGAAGTTATATCGGGGCAGTTCCCCAGCAGCGACGACCGGCCGACGACAAGCACCCCTTCGATGGCCGATACAGATGTAAAGGAGAACGCGGCCAAGCGTTACTGGCCCTCGTTTTTCGGATTTCGCCTGATTGTGACCCTTGGAACCGCGATTGCCCCACTGTTTGAATCCAGGTTGGACGCGGTTGACAGCCCTGGGCGTATCGCTAGAATCTGGAGACCCACGGGGGATTAGCTCAGTTGGGAGAGCGCTTGCATGGCATGCAAGAGGTCATCGGTTCAAGTCCGTTATCCTCCACTACCTTAAACCGTTGCTGAATCTAGACTTACGCATACTTCCTTTTTCGGCCTTCTTCCTTTTTCGGCCTTTCTACGGTGTTCGGCCTTCCTCCGGTGTTCGGCCCAACGCTTCTAGCTGGGCAACATGCCTGGGTTCCGCGTGGGGACGGAGTTACTCAAGACTCTTTGGTCGGTCTGCATTGTGTTTCGAACGCCTTCCATCTCCAAAGCACCGTGTTTGCACTGCGGCCAAAGATTGCGTTCAAAGCAGCCGCGAACGCCAAACCCATGACGCAATTCTCTAGCGCACGACTTCGATTCCCCACCCAAGATTGACAACGCCCGAACTCGAAGGGAATGACAACGAGACTTGCCACGATTCTGCTGCGACTGAAACCAAAGGCGCCCCGATTCTGCCCCGTTGACGGGTGGACTTCCGAACTGAAGCCAAAGCGCGGATCGAGCTTCTGCCTTCTATCGGTGGAGCTTCATTCGAGAAATTGACCAGTAAGTATGAGTAACGACACCCTTCATGTACGAACTAGGAACCGCAAATGGTTCGTGACCCGGGGCTCCGCGTTTCCAAATTCGTGAATCCGACGATTGGGCGGAAAAATCCCCGAGCACAAAGTACTCGTCATCGCCTAGCAGCGCAGGACGAGTTTCCGATCCTGACAGTTCGGAACCGGCCCAGCCAGGTAGTTCTGACAAGTACTCAATTCCTCGAATCGAATCCGGCGGAGTCTGGGGCAAGCCGTTTATCCATACCAAACCGTCCTTAATGTGAATACGTTAGCCGGGTAACCCAATCAGCCGACTCACGAACACCAATGAAGGTTCCTCTGGACTTTGGAATACCACCAGATCCCACCTGCGCGGATTAAGAAACTTTGCCACGATGAAACGGTCGCTATCGTGAACTGTCGTATCAACTACGGCAACGCTGTGGACATGGAAGTTCTCGCAAATCATTGGTTGTGGACCCGGGTTGCCAAATCGTGCGTCCCTGGGCGTGCAATAATTCGGAGCGCCGCATGTCGGGCAAACCGCTTGCCAATGTTGTCCAAGCAAGGTCGGCGCCATTCCATTTGTCGGGACGATAAACGCTTCGTAAAGAACGGGCTTCAGTACCAAGTACACAAACAAAAGCGTTACGAAATCTGCCAATAGAGTCGGCAACCACGCTTGAACGGCCCGCAGTAACCGAGTTCTAAAGACCGCACAAATCACAGCGCTAGGAAGTGCAATTGAACCAACGAGTTGCATCAGCGCGAGACCATCCGGATTTACATTCGAGCCGTTTGCCGCGACGATAAATGATACATTGATCAAAACGCCCAAAATGACCCAAAGTGAAGTTGCAATCACAACGCCCCACGTGGTGACGTCTGGCACTCCCGCCCACAACAGACCAAGTCGCAACAAGTACCCCCACAACATGGCCGAGATAATTAACTGGCCGCCAAAAATCGCGAATAAAATAAAGGTCGACAACATTCGGATTGAGCACCCCTCCCGATCACTCGTTTATCAATTGAAACGGCCCATGCTCGACCTGCTCAACGCCTGAAAAGGCATATTGCCCCGCTGCCACACAGATTCGGCATCGAACCAAGACAATGTGCTGGAGCCGCGACATCAAGCCGAGCTTTTCAACTGAATCGGTCCAGCGTTCGCCCCATCCCTACAGCCGAACCGCTGAATAATAACAACCGACTTGAGCGACTTCAACCACGAATCGAGCCGACATCCTCAGCGATCTTTTGGCCACGATCAGATTCCCATCTGTCTCGAAGCAATGTGGTGGTCCCACAGGTCAAGTTAATCACTTCTACTTTCGATCTATGAACGATTGCTGATAGTTCTGGCCGAATTCGGCGGTATCAACTCGCATTGTGACGCGTGCTGCGATCGGATCCAATGCGAATACCTGGCCGTCCGCATTCGAAGCCAACAACGTACGATTGCCTTTGAACTTCAAAGCCGCCACATGACCCACCTCACGAATTGCAGACGTCTCTTGAAAACTAGCCACATCTAGAATGTGCACCACATCCGCGCCGCCGACCGCAATCACACCCTGATCGCTTACGGCCAACGAATACAAGCGACTGGAGCCACAAGAATGCCGCTGCCGCAACTTGCCGCTATTGACGTCCCACGACCGAACGCTCCCATCGTAACTCGCAGAATACAACAAATTGCCGTCCGAAGAAAACCGGACAGCCATCACATCATCCTCGTGGCCACTTAGCACATGGACGAGTTCTCCAGCGGCAATATCCCACAATCTGATCGTATCGTCTCGACTTCCTGACGCAATCCATTTTCCGAGTGGATCAACCGCCAAAGTTGGAATGGCACCACGATGCCCTGGCAAGATTTTCAGCAAAGTTTCATCTTTCCAATTCCAAACGCGAATGGTCCGATCGTCACTCGATGAAACGAGCAGGGATTGCTGCGGAACAAACGCGACGCCGTGCACGTCATTATCATGGCCCTTCAGTTCGGCAACCTGCTCAAGGCTCCTTGCGTCCCATATACGAATCACGTCGTCACCTCCACCTGTAGCTATCATGGCCCCATCCGTGCTATAGGAAGTGCTGAATGTCCAGACCGAATGCGCTTCGCGAGTCTTTGCCAACTGATCCAGTCCATGTCGCCACACGTGAAGTTGCCCACGGCCATTACCCACCACGACTTCTTTCGTATGCGGACTGACATCCATTGCGACCACCGCACGAGGATAAACATTCATGGCGGCCAAGTGACTCCCAATCGGATCTGGAGCGGTCCGAAACACTTTGAGCCCCGGCAGCTTCGCTACAAGTTCTGCAATTGACTTGTCACTCACCGCCGTTTCAAATACGTAAAGACTCTGCAATTGAGGAATTTCAGCCACCTCCTGCAAACCACTGTCACTTACCGAGGTTCGGACTAAATCGAGCTCGTTGAGTTGTGGCAAGTTGGCAAGCATGGGCGCGACCTCCGACAGTTGCTGATCGCCAAATTGCAAGCCGCTAAAGTAGACTCGCAAAATGTGCCCTTCTTCGTCACTTACCGTCTTTCCATTGAACTCGCTGATTTTCGCTAAGGCCTGAGTTTCCAAGTACGATTGCAGCCAACGCTTTCCGAACACTCCCAGAACCACAACCACGATTGTCAACAACGCCAGGATCGTCACCAGACGAATTCGGAACCAACGAGCAATCGGAGAACGCATTGGCAATGACCCTTCACGCAAAGTGGATGTCTTATGTCCACAGCAATATAGCAACAAGTGAGCCTCATTTTGGGTCGAGTTGCCTCTAGATACATCCACGTGACAGACATATCTCAAAACGCTGATAATTGGATTGTGTCTGCGGCATTAACGATTGACTCTTCGAAATCACTACAACAGGACTTGGGAAATCACAGATAAAAGTCACCAAGTCGGAGCCCGACCTTCGTACTTGAGCCTACATTCTGCGATGATTGACTAACCAAAGCGGCTTCCTACCAACCGTCGTATCCATAATAATGTTGCGGTCGCGGATTCCATGGAGCGATTGGCCAGCTACCTACTTTCAAGGAGAGACTCTGTCATGTCGCATTTCGGAATACGACTTTCGACCATCGCGTTTATCGCTCTTACTTCGACAGCCAATGCACAGGTCCAATTCCAACGGATCGCGCAACTGGCGACGACCAACGAAGCCACGCGTCCCTTCTCCGGCGGGCGAAAGGTGGAGTTCAGCCCAGACAACAAGAAGGTCATCGCAGCATTCTTCGGCTCGACCGTCCAACTGTTTGATCTCGAGAAGAATGTGCCCATTGGTGAACCGATTCGTACCGCCGGGGATGGCGAAGTCGGATTCGTGAACGACGAAGTTGGTTACACCGCAGACTGGAAGTCGCTTCGGTTATGGGATGCCAACACAGGCCAACAGATTGGCGATTCGATACCGCACCAACTTCGGGAAGACACCGTCATCCAGCCAGCCATTCATCCAACAGGGAGATATCTCGCGACAAGGGCGACCATGACTTCAGTTCACCTTTGGAACGTGGCCGATCGAAGGCCAATTGCTGAGCCAATGCATTTTTCGGCGGAAGTTCAAGCAATCCGCTTTTCTGATGATGGCTTATTCCTCTTCGTGAATACGGAGGGAACCGTCCATGCGATTGGCGCGGACAATGGCAAAACTGTGGCAGGTCCCATCGCCTCGACCGGGTTGTTCCAGTATTTTCCGAAACAGCAGAGGTTGGTGACGACCGAACAAACAAGCACGGCTGTCAATCAATTGGTCGTTCGTTCGACGGACCAGCAGGGATGGCCCGAAACTCATCGCGCGACTCTGTCTGGAACATTGGTGAGGTTCCTCGCCATACACGACGATCAAGTTTTGGTGCATACAACGAAGAACAACCGCACCCCCGAACTTTTTGCTTTTCGAATCGATGAACCGGAGACGCGCATCGAGATAGAAACGACGGCAGACCGAGCCTTCGGACTGGTGGTCCCTCCGGATAGTCGGTATTGGATCTCGACTAATATTCGAGATATTAAATGTCAAGAGTTCGGGAAATCGGAACCCTTGTGGCAAAAGCAAATTCCGCCGAGTGGTTTCGACCAACACCTTTACCCATTGGACAACGAGCACTTTGCAATCCGCGACAAACAGGAACATTTTTCAATCTACAAGGTTGCCGACGGGAGCGAGGTTTGGAGGCAAGCCGGAGTGAAACAATGCCGTTTGACGAAAAATTTGCTCGCACTTTGCAAAAGCGATGGCGTCGAAATTTGGCGAATGGAATAGCCTGCTCCTGAGTCGCATCGGAATCCTTGGAGGCGTCAATCCTCCACGCCGCGTCCGTGTGTTTGAGTATTCTCTGCTACTTGACGACCATATTCGACAGGCAATCCTAATGTAGTCAAAGGTTGGCGATGAAAAAAATCTTGGTCATTGATGGACTAAACTGTACTTCTCCAAAAAGCATCGCAAACGAGTTTACCGCAAGTTTGGGGTTGTCGAGGCAATGGCAGGGCAATCTCGATGCGCTCGACGACATGCTTTACGGTGGTTTCGGTACACCTGAAGGTGGATTCGTCTTGGTTTGGAACGACTCGAAACGAAGCGAAGCGGCCCTCGGCCCGTTATTCCACAAGCTAGTGGCCATCATCAAAAATCACGACGACATCGAGTTGCAGCTTAAGTGACCACCACGTTGGAGAATCAAGTGCGCCCACGAGTTTCCAACGGATCATTCGGCGGTATTGAGGCTTTAGTTAATGGAAGTGAGTAATCCTCCTTCACGTTTAGCGTCGACGATTATATTCCCTTGCCTTTTTCCCAAATGGTTGCTTGCCCGATCATTAATGGGACCGCAGTGCCGAAATCGAGTCTTGTTTCGCCTACTAAGCTACAGAAGCGGACGGGCGCGACCCCTGCGCGATGAACTCTTCTGCTCGAAGCCTTTACCGACCGAGTTAACACTCGAATACGAACCCGAACGTGAACCTCCAAAAGTCGACCAAGTAGCCATTTAAAAACGCAAACAAGTCTATCCTGGAGCAGATAAACATCAACGCAGCCGAAAACAGTACTGGCCGGCTCCGATCAGTACAGTTGAGCCACGCATCTCTCCGTAATACAGCGTCCAAAATCAAAATGGCAGCAAAACGCAAAGGGCTGGCCAAAGCAGCAGAAAACCCCGGGTCAAGAAGCGATGAAGCAAGATGCTGCGATCAGGCATCTCGCGCACCGCATTGACGCGTGATTGTATGCAACACGAATTCATCGCTTGATAGATGGTCGCCCATTTAAGAGGTGCCTTTCATTTATCAAAAAACCGGGTTCACGCTGAAAAATGAAACAGAAGCGGTAACGCGACCCCAGTCAGACAATGCAACGAAATTGCAAACCAATATGGACCAGGATTCCTCTCTCGCTCGACGACCATGTTATCTCCCGACCATCCGATCACAGCACAACCCAACCACAGTTCCAAAATAACAATCAATACTGTGAACACAATAAATCCAAGTGCTACCATTGTTTACGTTCCGCAAAATCCAACTCGTCGCCCTCGGGCGTTTCAATGTTTTCCTCCGGTCTAACTTTACCGCTATTTGCTTGCATAGACCATACCTGAATGCGATTTGCAAAAAATAGTTTGCCTCGCCCTTGACCAACTTCGGTCGTCCACGAAGCAAACATCGCGTTGCGATTCGTCAGCCGAAAGACCGACACCCCACCAGCCCCTGACGCAATATCGATTCATGGTGAAACCGGCACCAGCAATATCGAACACTGGCATGGAGTGAGCTAGTCCCCAAATCCTAGACCACCGGCTAAGGTAGACTTCGGATCGCATTTTCGGGTACCAGCTTGGATGTTCACTTACCGGAATCAAGGAGCGATTCATGGCAAAGCAACGTCGAGTTATCGGTGCCAAGGAGAAGGCAAAAGTGGCCTTGGCTGCAATTCGGGAGCCAAACACCTCTCGAGAGCTTTCCGTTCAGTTCAAGGTCCACCAGACTCAAATTGGAGCCTGGAAGAAGAAGCTCATTGATGAAGCACCGTCCATTTTCGAGCGGGGTTACAGTGGCTCTCGCGACCAAGAGTTTCAGCAGCGCGAGGCAGAACTGTTTGAGGAGATTGGTCGATTGAAGATGGAACTTGAATGGCTCAAAAAAAACGTTGCCAAGTTCGCTTGAATCGCTGCGATCCCTTGTTGAACCGGACCATCTAAAGCTCAGCATTCGCCGTCAATGCGAGCTGCTTGGCCTCGCTCGGTCATCCTATTATCTGGAGCCTGCGAGGGAGTCGCCGGACAACCTCCAACTGATGCGTTTGATCGACGAGCAGCATCTGGAACATCCGCACGTGGGGCGCAAAGGCATGACTCTGTGGCTGAACCTACAAGGGTACAACGTGAATATCAAGCGAGTTCGACGGCTGATGAACCTGATGGATTTTGAAGTGGACCCCAATTTTAGGACCACGGCTTAAGATATAAAGTTGCGATTTTTCCGGTAGACTTAGGGAGCCGTGCGGGTTTCGTTTACCAAGGAAGAATCATGTCAAGGAAGCGACGATCGTTCACTCCATCTTTTAAGGCTAAGGTAGCCTTAGAAGCTCTGCGAGAGACCAAAACCATTGCTGAGATCGCTCAGCGGCACAAACTGCATCCGACTCAGATTAACCTATGGAAAAAGCAATTGCTCGAAGGTGCTGAAGACGTCTTTCAGGACGGTCGATCGAGGGAGACAAAGGTGGCGACCGATGAGCCGGAGTCGGCGGAACTCTATGAGCAGATTGGTCGATTGAAAGTGCAGTTGGAGTGGCTCAAAAAAAAAGTTTCCCAAGACGGTCTCTGATGCCAGGGCCTGGATCGATTACGAACACGTGGACCTCAGCGTCCGCGAGCAGTGCCGCTTGCTAGGATTCCACCGGAGCGGGATCTATTATGAACCACAGCCAGAGACCGCTGAGAATCTTCGGATCATGCGACTCCTGGACGAAGAGCACATGCGACATCCTGCAAGCGGTTCGAGGCAGCTCTTGTATTTCTTAGAAAGACAAGGAATTGAAGTCAATCGCAAGCGAATCCAGCGCCTAATGGGCAAAATGGGGATCGAAGGCATTTCGCCCAAGCGTCGAACGACGCTAGAGGCGGCTGGCCACCAGGTCTATCCTTATCTGCTCCGAGGTCTCAATATTGAGCGTCCGAACCAGGTCTGGTGTAGCGACATTACCTACATCCCGCTGGGTCGCGGCTCAATGTACTTGGTAGCCATCATGGATTGGTTTAGTCGACATGTGCTGGCGTGGCGAGTGTCGAATAGCATGGATGCAGACTTCTGCGTCGAAGCATTGGACGAAGCTTTGGGGAAAACCGCACCCGAGATCATGAACACCGATCAAGGCGCACAATTTACGAGCCGTGAATTCACCAACAAGCTCAAAAACCATGGGGTAGCAGTCAGTATGGATGGCAAAGGGCGAGCGATCGACAACGTAATGATCGAAAGGCTTTGGCGAACAGTCAAATACGAAGACGTCTACCTCAAGGAATACGTCAGTGGAGCCGATCTACATAAGGGGCTGAAGAGCTACTTCGAATACTACACATCGGTTCGAAAGCACAGTTCGCTCGACCACCAGACACCCGCGGAGGTGTATCGTAGCGGCCGGTTAAATCGCAAGCAAACTTCTATCTAAGAAACCCGCGGCCGTGGTCCTAAAATTGGGGTCCACTTCAGTGGTTAAAACGCCGTACTTCCAGGGCAGAAATATCGATGCCACAATGTAGATACAGAACAAGATATTTATGGATTGAAAATTGGTAGTCGGAAAAAAAACGTTCTGTCAAACACCATTGAACCAAAACCGCAGACCACAAACGCCAATGCCAACCACGCACGTGCATCGCGACCAATCTCTAGCCAGAGTTTTTCACCACAAGACTTGCTTCGATAGCCGAACAGGGAAACACAGACGCGCCAACGGTTCGTTACCTCCGCGCAAACCGGACACGGCGACGTTAGGGAACTCGGTTTACTTCGCGCATGATCAGACTTCGGAGGTTCGTACGGGTTTGGCGAACTCATACGCGGCAAGCCTCGTGATTGGGATGGATTTCATCGGACCAGACCGCAAAGCTTTGCAATTGATTCTCGCCGAAAATGGTGGTCAGCGCCACATCGGCCGCATCTCGTCCTCGGGCCATCAAAACGCGGCCGATCCGAGGCGTGTTG
>JAEUIQ010000041.1 GCA_016794985.1 Planctomycetaceae bacterium
CACGTTCAGCACTTGTGTCGGCCCTTCAGGCCTTTTTTGGACGAGGCTCCACTCTAACCGGTGGCTTGCGCCGACCGGCTAAGGTTGTTTCGGCCCATTCGGGCCTGTTTTCTCCAGAAAGAATGCTTCACAGCGTTGCCCACAGGGCCGTTCCGGCAATTGACTCCCGATGCTTTTACCTTCCGATCGCAAATTAAAAGTGACAAAGCACCAGCCGTTTGCTTCGTTTGCGGAATCGCCCAGAGACCGTCGCCGCTCGTGTCGCCCTTTATTCGAATCTCCTTCCGCAGATGATTGAAACAGGGAAATTGGCGGAATTTGAATTTCAAATTCATAATCGGCGGCGAAGATTCTATGGATGAAACCCGCGATCATTTCTGTTCTCCTGTTTAACAGCCATGCCGTTGAAAAAGTAAAGACCCACTCCGGGTTTGATTCGCCGATACCAATACTCGACGTTAGCTTGACGGTTGCGGTCCATCGAAGGTGCCTAATACGTCAAGTTGTTCAGTGGTATGGAGTTTAACCGCGAGGCATTTTCGCACCATCAATCGGTTGTGACCAACCAATGGATTGCGTGGTGTGTCGAATCGCTGTGCAGCCCTAGGACAGTCGAAACGAGCCTTGAATCGGCCAGAGCCATTCCCCCCCGTAATCGCGCGGGATCGTGGTTTGAGTGGTATGTTGAGTCGGGAGGTTCTCGCAAGTCGGCAATTTTGTCGCAAAAAAATCCTCGCGGCGTTGGGTGCAAATGGATCATGTGCTAGGATTTGTACTGGAGCCAAAACAGAAGGGCCTCATCGTTTGATTCGTACTCGATTTATCTACATGACCGCGGCAATCGTCGTTGTTGTTGCCGGTTTGGCATCCAGAAGATACCGCAACCAATTGCCATCGTTCTTGGCGGAGTATGCGGGCGACACGCTCTGGGCACTGATGCTGTTTTTGTTCGTCAGCATGTTGTTGGCGGGTCGGTCGATCCTCGCGCGGGCGGCATGTTCGTTAGTCATTGCCTTTTTGGTCGAGATCAGCCAACTCTATCATGCGCCTTGGATCGACTCGATCCGGCAGACCACGTTGGGTGGGTTGGTGCTGGGGTTCGGTTTTCTATGGAGCGATCTAGTTTGCTACATGTCGGGCGTCACGTGCGGTTCGTTGGTCGAATGGGGCATTCGACGTCTTGGCGGTGAAAAAGTGAAGACTCTTTTGTAATTGAAGTTGATTCGTCATCAAGACTTCGAGAATGCTTTGGCTTGCGCTACTTCCGGACAGGGAATGAATTGGTTGATCAAAAGAATTATTCCCGAATAGCCGACGGGTTGTGGCAGCGAAGAACGAAAGGCCCGTGGCGTTTGATGACGTCTGCTGCTTTCAAGATGATCAGGCGAAACTTGTAGAATGGGCAGTAATAAATTTTGAAGTTCACGAGTCACCAATGACGGTCGATGAGTTCAGTCGCTTCGGCAGTTGCCTCGCGGAGCCAATTGCACATGGGATGCGTGGCCCATTTTTCAACGCGGTGAAGCATCTTAAATGCGGGCCCCTTATTCTTGAGGGAAGGGGCCGGTGAGTGGCCGGCAAGCAGTGAGTGGCCGTGAGCAGTGAGTGGCCGGTAAGCGGTGAGTGGCCGGTGACACTCAACGTTCTCGTGCCCGGACGGGTAGCTAGCGACCGCGGATCGTTCGAGGAGTGGTTGGCACCAAACGTTATTCTCCCAAACGTTGCTCCCAAGCGTTACTCGTTCCCGGCGATAGTTGTGTATCCGCCCGGATGTTGCGTGCCCGGATGTTGCGTGACCAAAATTGTGTGTCCCCGGTGTTCCTGCTCCGCCGCGAAGGCTACCCCAAGTCTCCGGTTCACAATTTGATGAACACGCGGTGGAACCTTGTCTGCATTGCGACGCGAAGGGGCATTCACGGTTTTGCTTCGGACACGACGTTTATCGTCCGCTTCTTGTGCGCGAGCGCCACAATCCCATTAAGCCTGCGCCAGTGGCGAGCATCACCAGACTCGACGGCTCGGGGACTTGTGAATACTTCATGAGGAAGCCATCGATGCCGCCCGCGCTGGTGCCTCCGAGAATGTTGCCGCCGGTCCACCCGGTGATGTAAACATTCCTTGCTGCGTCCACGGCCACGCCCATGCCACGTTCGTCAATGGCAGCGCCTGTGCTGATCGACTGGGTCCAAGCCAGCGTGCCGTCGAAGTTGTAACGGCTGAGGAGGACGTCCTCGCGTCCGAGGTCGCTCCTGATGAATCCGGTGATGTAGGCGTTGCCATCTGCATCGACAGCCACACCGTTACCGGCGTCGAACGAATTTGAACCTATCTGTCGGGTCCACGCCAACGAGCCATCAGCGTTGTAGCGGGCGAGGAAGGCGTCGTCTTGGCCTGCATTGGGTCCGCCGAGGCTGCCGCGGGTGGCACCGGTGATGTACGAGTTGCCAGCCGCGTCAACCGCCAAGTTGTGGCTGAAGTCGCTCGCGGTCGTCCCGATCTGACGGCTCCAGGCAAGCGTTCCGTCGGCGTCGAAGCGGGTGAGGAAAGCGTCGGCGTTGCCCGGGGACGGGTTCGTAACTCCAAGGCTGCCGAGGGTAGACCCGCTGATGTAGACATTGCCAGCCGCGTCCACGGCGACGCCGCGGCTGTCGTCTGCGGTGCTCGTGCCGATCTGCCGGCTCCACGCCAGATTGCCGTCCGTGTCGTAGCGGGTGACGAAGGCGTCGTCGCTACCCGAGTTGGTTTGTCCGAGGAGGCTACCGCGAGTGAATCCGCTGATGTAAACGTTGCCCGCCGCAACTGCCACGCCAAAGCTGCGGTCAACGGTACTCGTCCCGATCTGCCGACTCCACGCTACCGTGCCGTCGGTGTTGTAGCGGGTGACGAAGGCGTCGTCGCTACCCGCGTTGGTACCCCCGAGGATGCTGCCGCTGGTGTAGCCGGTGATGTAGGCGTTGCCCGCCGCATCTACAGCCACGGAATTGCCGACGTCGAGCGCGCTTGAGCCAATTTGACGGGTCCATTCCAGCGTGCCGCTGGCATTGTACCGAGAAAGAAAGGCGTCGGCGAAACCCGCGTTGATTCCACCGAGGCTGCCGTTGGTGAACCCAGTGACATAGACGTTGCCCGCCGAGTCCACCGCGACGCTGGTGCCATTATCTTGAGCTGTCGTCCCGAACTGTCGGCTCCAGGCCAGACTAACCTGCGCTTCGGCGGAAGCAGCGCACACCAACACCCCAGCGGTGATTGCAGCAAGAAAGCCTGTTCGGATGCGAACAATAGTGCTGCTGTCGGTGATGTGCTTTTGCATGATCTCGCTTCTTGGGTGATGCTGACATGAACATTGATTCCAGGGATCCCGCTTCGATTGCGACAATCGCTGCTGATTCTCAGGAAAACGGACTGATGATACTTTTCCCAGCAGTCTACCCGGGGAGAAGGCCTCGCTCAAGTGCTGCGTGCAAAAAGGCCCGTCGGGAAGGCCAATCGGGAGAAAGCCAATTGGAAAGCCAATCGGGGACACACAACGAAAGCCATCCACCAGCTATGATAAAGCCGGAAACGTCAAGACCCAAACCGATGCCAAGAACAAAGTCACCACCACGATTTACGATGTCTTGGGTCGGACCGAGAGCGTTACCGATCGTCTGACCAACGCCACCGCTTATGCTAATGACTTGGCCGGAAGGATGATCAGCATCACGGACGCTCAAGCTTGTTTCTTGGTGCAAAACCACCAGCTACGCCGACAATGCACCGGGGCAGTAAACTGCGTGCCAAGACCGAAGAAAACTATCCCGATCACACGGGCGGGAACTCGGGTGATGCGACTTACGGCAAAGTGAAGTTTACCTACGATCCTGCCGGGCGGATGATTCGTCGCGAGGACCAAAAGGGCGATACCGTGACCTTCAACCATACCATGGCTGGCACCATCATGTCGCGAAACTATCGCACAAGCTTTTGCCGTATCGGCTGGGCGGCCAATAGTCCGTCCGGTACCATTCCTGATAGCGATACCTTTACTTTTGACAACCTGGGTCGCATGTTGACCGCCGTCAGTGGTCGCTACACGAACACCGTGACGATGACTTACGATTCGTACGGAAGATTAAAAGACGAATCGCTGACCCTTGCCAGCCAAAACTATACCGTCACCCGAGCCTACGACACTCGCAGTCGCCTCACGCAATTGACGTATCCGAATGGCTCGATTGTCCAACGAACCTATACCACCCGCAGCCAACTGCACACGGTCAGGTATCTAGGCACCACCGTCGATACTCGAACTTATGACGACGGTGGTCGCTTGGGCACCAGCACCTATGCCAACGGAGCGGTGGTCAGCTTCGCTTATCGCAACGACAACCTGCCGACCTCGATCGTGACGACCCATTGTCGTGGATCGCTCCGCGATCCAATTCTGTTGCCAGGGTCAAACTACTGGCCTGCAGCTAGTCATTGTCGTGGATCGCTCCGCGATCCAATTTTGGTGCCAGGATCGAATTGCAGGCCAGCGGCTCGTCATTGTCGTGGATCGCTCCGCTATCCAATTTTGGTTCGCGGAGCGAACCACTACACTTCCACCGGTTACGATGACGAGGACAGACTCCAGACTTGGAATCGCACCCACAGCAATGCTCACGAGTTCACAGGATTTACTGGTGCCAGTACTGGGACGTTGGCTTATGACGTGAAGAGCAACCAAACCTCGCGTCCATCCACACTTTCGGCCCCGGCTTTGAACTTGGATTGGAACGTCGACAATCAACTGGTCGGAGCCGACACCAATGGTTCCGCAGGCAGTTTGGAAGTGACGTTTGAATACGATGCACTTGGCCGCCGAGTCGCTCGGAGCCATTCCGGTGGCAACGTGGTTTACGTTCACGCGGGTCAACAAGTGATCGCTGATTACGCTCGCGGAGCCGTCACTTCGTCACCGACCTACCGCTACGTCTACGCCGACTATGTGGACGAACCCATCGTTCGCCACACGGGCACAGCGACGACCTTGCCGACGACCGGAGACATCGCCCTTTAATATCATCGCAACCAACAATACTCCATCATCGGCCTCACCAACGCGGCAGGTACGCTGGTTGAACGCTACTCCTACACCGCTTATGGCACCTTAGGCATCTACGACCCCAGTGGCACCGTTCGTCCGACCAGCACTTACGCCAACCGCTACACGTACACGGGCCGCGAGTGGGACCCCGACCTCAACCTCTACCACTTCCGCGCCCGCTGGTACGACCCAAACACCGGTGGGTTTATCTCCAGAGATCCACTGGGGTATGTGGATGGGATGAGTTTGTATCGGGGGTATTTTGGGGTGTATGGAGTGGATCCATTTGGCATGCTGACGACAGCTCGTGAGAAGACTGTTCAGGAGCAGGAACCGCCGAAGTCAACGCGAGGAATGTTACCTACAGATATTCCGGGCACTAGTGAGAAAGGCTGTTCCGCAGCAGCATGTATTCGAAACTGTGCGACGAAATCGGAAACGGTTATTTTACGGCGCAAAGGTGTTGTAATCACAATTCATCCTCGGCAGAGCTGCATTGATCAATGTAACGGCTTTGCTAAGGCGTTTTTGGGATGGTACTCGGAACAAAAAGACACATCCTGGGCCGATAACCTGCCTGCGTGCCCATGTAGCATTGTGTGCACTAGGGCACATCGTTGCATTGAGCGGAGCACCCGTAAAGAAAAGACTTGGACAACAGAATCGATCTGCAACCCTGACCCCGATGTCTGGAGTGACCCCGCCTCAGCGTGGAATCCGCTTCATTCGTTCTATTGGACAGAAGTTTATGGTAGCTATCATCACCCTGGTCACTATGAGATTCGAACCAAGCATGGGAAACATGGAAATCAGTGCATTTACGATTCTGCCGGCATTCTGATTACAGAAATTCCGACAGCAGGTTCAGCCGACAAGGTATCTCCTAATTCAAAGGAGGGCAGTCACATGGCTGAGGACGTTTACCCGTTTGATTGGGTAAAAGAGCTCGGGCCTGAATGTGTGAAGGCGTACTTTGAGGCACGACCTGCAAACGGTGGTAAGCCATGCAAACAATACCATCTTAACTTTATACACAGCGACGCGGCACGCCGCTGGTGGTGAAAAAATGCGAGCAATGCAGCCCTTCTCGAAGACGATTGAAAAGAATGATTGGAATATGTAATGAAAACAGTCGTGTACAAAGCGGTAGCATTTCTCTTTGGTTTTACACTGGTTTGCTTAGCACTATTTATTCCAACTGGCGATTTGCCTACAAAGTGGCTATATGCCGTTCTTTACGCAGGGACTGGATTTTTGCTGCTATTGGCAATGTTGTTAAATAGTCAACGTATCATGAAGGTATGTGCCTTGTTCGCAGCACTAGCCTTCATGTTGCTATGGTTTTGCGTCGCGTTCGCTCCAAAGGTCGTTTACGGAATCTTGTACGAATATGGCGCACATGTACTTTTCGTGACAGTCGTTTCATCATTACACCTTGGCACAGCAATCTTCGCGTATTTTGCTGTAAATCACATGTTCAAGAAAGAACCATGAGTAAGCCTGATTTGGATGAATAGGCATGGAGCTGCCGCTAGGCTGGGTTTGATTGGCATGGGGTTCGCTAACCGAAAGATGGGGCAATTCTTGAGCTTTGATTTAATGTTTGATTTGAATGTCGGTGCGATTGAGTGCCGATGTCGAGGATTGATTGGTTGACGAAGTTGATTTGCCGTTGCTGAACTTGAAGTGATTGCAGACCGGTAACGAGTCAGACGGTTTTGATCGCTGCGGAAAGTTGATGCTTGTCTGTCGCTGAAGGTGCGACAGTTTGGTTAGGTTATTTTCCTCGATGTCTTTTTCCGAGCCCGCCACCATTGGCTTGACGCCAATGGGGCGCTGACTGGTTAGCTACAGAAGTTGCTCGAAGGCTTTGGAAGGCCGTAGGACCGGCTCTGCTTCAGACACGCCTGCAAGTAGGCCGATCGCTTTAGATCTCAGGTACAAGATCGCCACCATTGGCTTGACGCCAATGGGGCGCTGACTGGTTAGCTACAGAAGTTGCTCGAAGGGTTTGGAAGGCCGTAGGACCGGCTCTGCTTCAGACACGCCTGCAAGTAGGCCGATCGCTTTAGATCTCAGGTACAAGATCGCCACCATTGGCTTCACGCCAATGGGGCGCTGACTGGTCAGTTACAGAACTTGCTCCAAGGGTTTGGAAGGCCGTAGTACCGACGCTGCTTCAGACACGCCTGCAAGTAGGCCGATCGAGTTTCATCTTGGGTACGGACCGACCAGAATTGCGAGCGTGAACCGTTGCGGTCTCGGTGGGAGTTCGTTTGCTAAACAAGTCTGTCCCTCGACCGCTTCGTGCGCGTGGGGTTCGTTCTAGCTTTCAAACTTGCGCTCCCACGGGATGAACCCGTGGGGGGCGATCGTCGCGCGGGGGTTGTTCTTGGTTGCGAATCAACCGGGCTTGCGAGTTTGAACCGTTGCGGTCTCGGTGGGAGTTCGTTTGCGAAATAAGTCTGTCTCTCGACCGCTTCGTGTG